>JAGXGA010000012.1 GCA_024636975.1 Mariniphaga sp. | reverse complement strand
TTTTGCAGTAACAGGTTAGCTTTACGGTAATATTGAAGTGCGGAGCTGAATGCCGTTGCAGCATAGGCTTTTCGGGCAGCTTTCATATTTAATTCAAGCAATAGGACTCTTTCTTCTGTATCGCTTATTAATTCAATTCCCGAATTTAGATTATCTGCTATTTCAAAAAGTCTGTCATTGATTTGCTCGGGTGCTAATTTTGAAAGTAAAAGTCTTCCAATCTTTAATAAAATACGAGGACGCTCATCCGTTTCAATTAATGAAAAGGAAGCCTGCTGCATACTGTCGTGTTGAAATTTGAAAATTTCAAATCCTCCGCGGTCCTTTTTGGGTGAGTTTGACTTATGCTGTAGTAAAGGCATTATCATTTCTTTTGCCTGGTCGCTAGAAAAGATTTTTAAACAATCAGAAACACTGCGCCCGCTAATAATACTGAGATTTTCGATGTTGAACCTGTTCCCGAGACAAGCAGCCAAAGAAAACAGATTGCTATCATTCTTACTTAAACGGTGTAGCTTTTTTCCAAATAATTCGACAACATTGTCGGGCAAAATATTTTCTTCCTTTTTTTCAATTTTCCATGTCCAGCATTTTTGGATATCATCGTACCAAAGGAGTTTAGAATCGAATAGAAATAGTATTAATGACTTAACAAAAAATGGATTTCCCCGGGTTTTATTATAAACAATTTCAGCCAGGTGGCTTAAATTTTCAGCTTTTGGCAGCAAGGTATCTTTAAGTATTTTGTCAACATTGTTTTTAGCGATGTTTTTAACTTTCAGTTCTTCTATGGGAACATCATTTCGTTTTAACTCATCTAAGGTTGAAAGCAGCAGATGACCTGCATTAATTTCGTTATCGCGATAAGCAACAATAACAAGCAGATAATGCAATGTTTTTCCTACCTGTAATTGTTTCAAAAGTTCGAATGAAGCAATTCCTGCCCATTGCCAGTCATCAATAAATAGTACCAGGGGATGTTCGGGACGGGACACGACCCCAAGAAAATTACGCATTACCTCGGCAAACCGGTGCCGCGCTTCCTGTGGACTAATAAGCCCTAAAGGAGGCTGCATGCCAAGAAACGATTCGAATTCGGGGACCAAATCAATCAGTACCTGAGCCTGGGTACCCAAAGCCTGAAGGATTTCAGTTTTAAATCGAAGGTATTGTTGTTCATCTCCCGATTGTAACTCAATGCAAAGTTCGGTCAGCGCCTGCCGAAACGCAAAATAGGGCACGTTTCGTTGATATTGCTCGAATTTTCCGCTAATAAAAAAACCATTCCCCGCTTTAACCGGTTGCCGAAGTTCGTTAACCAATGCAGTTTTCCCTGCACCGGAATGTCCCGGAACAAGTAATACTTCGGCATACCCGCGACTTGCACGATTAAAAGATTCCTTTAGAACTGAAATTTCTTTTTCACGTCCATAAAGCTTTTCAGGAATAATTATATGCTCCATAATTTTTTAATTCGATGATTGCTCTGATAGTCAAAGTTAATCGTTTAAGTCAAATAACACTGGAATAAAACTATTCTTTGCCCTAAATTCACAAACTTTATAGTTGTAAAACATAACTCTCAATCATTTCTGTTAATTCATTCATTTTAAAGGGCTTTGAAATATAATCGTTGCATCCTGCTTCAGTTGCCTTTTCACAATCTCCTGCTAAGGCATAAGCTGTTTGTGCTATAATAACAACTTCTTTGTTAAATTCACGAATCTGCCGGGTCGCTTCATATCCATCCATGTCCGGCATCTGAATATCCATCAGCACCAAATCAATATCAGGATTTATGCGGCAGAACTCAACAGCTTCCTTACCTGTAATGGCTTGATAAAAAATGCTGGCCAGAGGCTTAATCATAATTTCCAATAACATCATGGATGTTTCGTCGTCTTCTGCTACCAGTATTTTCAACTTTCCGGGATTAAGGATTTCTTTCTCAGTAATAACAGGAAATTGTTCTTTTTTTTCATTCCCATTAAGATAAGGAATAGAAAAACGGAATGTTGAACCCTGCTTTTTATTACTCTCAATCCAGATTTTACCTCCAAGCATTTCAACATAAGCTTTTGAAATTGCCAGTCCCAAACCCGCTCCTTCGTAATTTCGGGTTAATAATTCGCTGCCTTGCCTGAACCGTTCAAAAATGATTTTTTTTTGTTCCTGTGTAATACCTGTACCTGTATCTTTTACAAAAAACTCAAGGAATTCGCCTTTTTTCTCATAACCCAATTCAATCGATCCTGTTTGTGTAAACTTCAATGCATTTTTTACAAGGTTAGAAAGCACTGCGTAAACTTTTTCCCTGTCAGTTTTGATAATTGCTTCATGGGAAGGCAGTATATTTTTAAAAGATAGATTCAATTTTTTATTGTCTGCTTCGGGTTTAAAGAAATTAAAAGTGTCCTCAACCTGAATATTTATATTCGTTTCCGAAATGGAAATTTCAATATTTCCGGATTCAATTTGCGAGATATTAATAATATCGTCAATAATGTTGAGCATCCGGGCGTCGCTTTTCTCTATAACACCAATAAATTCCTGCTGCTCTTCACCGGGCAACTTTGGAGTTTTTAACAGACTTATAAAACCCAGAATACCATTCATTGGTGTACGAATTTCGTGGCTCATATTGGCCAGAAAAGCTGATTTCAGACGGTCGCTTTCTTCGGCTTTTTCTTTGGCGCGCATTAACTCCTGTTCAAATTGTTTCTGTTCTGTAATGTCTTGATTAATTCCATAAACCGTATGTGTATTTCCAAATTGATCTTTTATCACTTTAAATTGAACCATTACATCCATAATATCTCCGTTTTCACGAAAAACCCTTGCTTCTGCTTGCCCTAAATATTCAGGGGCAGGGGAAGTTATTGCTTCCTGTAATTTTTCAGCTACCATTTTTGAATCATCGGGATGGACAAGTCTTCCGGCAAATTCTTCAGCACTCATTATATTACTGCCCTGCTTTTCAGTCGATGACCCGTGAATTAGTCTGTAATACTGGTCATCAAAAATAAAATTCCCCGATTTAACGTCAAATTCCCAATACCCCAGTTTTGCAATTTCTGTTGCAGTTAATAAATTCGTTTCCAATTTTTTACGCTCGGTAATATCACGGATATTGCATTGAATAACCTTTTGACTGTCCACTAAATATACATTGCTCACAAATTCTACATGTATTTTTCGCCCATCGGCTGTTTCCAGCGGTAAATCTTCGTAACGCAAATATTCCTTTTGTTGTAATTCTAAAAATTTCTCTTTATTGTCGAGAATATCTTTAAAGAACCCTATTTTCCAGATTGTTTTTTTAATAAAACTTTCTTTCGAGTAGCCCAGCAATTTTATTAAAAACGGATTCACGTCATCAATCATCCCGGTTTCGGCATCAAGGATTAAAATCCCGTCTTTTGCCGACTCAAAAAGGCGGCGATAGCGAATTTCCGAAGCAATTAAAGATTCCTCTAAAGAAGATGTTGATTTTATCATTTCTGAATTTTGAGAATCAGTTGCATGAGACATAGTATCTATTTTTAAATGGGTTTACTTTTAGACTGTCACTGTGTTTGAATTAATCTTCTATTTTCGGACTATTTAAAGAATAAATAGTTACACAATTCTGAATAAAAGTTACATAATTCGCATATTATCAATTTTGTGGGGTGTACAACAAATTTTACAATCGGGTGAATTGCAAAAAATATCCCTTAATATTCCGGTGCGCTGCACCTCTATTCTGCATTTCCAGTTCAAGGGGATGCACTTCAAGCTCATAAATAAGTTTCAAATTATCAGTTTCAGAGCGCCGTTTGCCTGATTCTTGTTGTGTGTCTTTAATACAGGTCTGGCTCAAATGGCAATTTAAAGCGCATTTCCATACCGCCAATACTTTCTTTTAGATGAATTTTGATTTTTCTTTTCGGGACTTCTACCCGTGGAGTTTGATCAATGAATGGTTTTTTATGGTGTATTTTTGTTAGTGCAATTCACATATTTTACTGTGATTTTAGTAAGACAGAAAAAAGTTTGATCTAAAATTTGTTTTGAAGATTATTTCGAATTTTTCAGCACGTTTAATAGTTCCTTTAGATTAAAGGTTGCGTAAGTGGAAGCATAATCCGACATGGCATAGGGCATAATCAGTTCGTCATTATGAATCATCGACCCGCATGAATAAACCACATTGGGAACATATCCTTCACGTTCTTCGGCATTGGGTACCAGCAGGGGAGATGTTAACCTCCCGATTTCTTTCTCCGGGTTATCCAGATCGAACAGCGAGGCTCCCAATGTATACTCACGCATGGGACCAACACCATGGGTTATTACCAGCCAGCCTTCCGGGGTTTCTATTGGCGAACCTCCATTACCTATCTGAATAAATTCCCAGGGAAATTTAGGTTGCTGCAGCAATTTTGCTTCGCGCCAGATATTGATATTATCGGAATAGGCAATGTAATTGTTGAACCCATCCAAACGGCAAAGCATGGCATACTTTCCGTTCACTTTTCGGGGGAAAAGCGCCATGCCCTTGTTTTGTGCAATTTCACCATGCAGCGGGAGTACTTTGAAATGATAAAAATCCCTGGTGTCGAGCATTTTTGGCAATATGGTAGTTCCATCATAGGCCGTATAGGTGGCATAATAAATTATTTCGCCGTTATCTTCAGTAAATTTCACAAAACGGGCATCTTCTATTCCGTTCTGTTCGTTTGCTGAAACCGGGAAAATTACCCTTTCTGAAATATTTGTATCAAGCGAAAAATCAAGTTCGTAATGGGAGCGGGCAAGCCAAATAATTTGATTGAACAAAATTTCCTTATCGGCAGCCAGGTGAAGAGATTTCCGTGCATCTTTTATGCAATCCCTGAGTTCACCATAGGAGAATTTATCGTTTAAATTATTTAGAATTAAATCTGAAGGAATTAAGTTTTGAAAGTCCTTCATCTCTTCAAGTTTTTGTTTAAACGATGCTTTATCGTATATGTGTTTTTTTATGTGTTTTGCTTCTTCAAGCATTTTACCAACCGGTTCAACGGAAAGGTTGTTGTTTTTATCAAGCACCCCGGTGCGAAAAACAATCGACGATATATGCCCTTCGCCTGTAGCCCTGAAACTAAGTATTACCCTTTTCTCACCGGTACCCGTCTCCGACTGATCGGGATGTTCTACAATTGACGGATTAAAAAAAGCAGCTGATTCTATGGAATACTCCATTGTAAAATAGGAGCCTATAAGTGTCTTTTGTGAAATATCGAGTGAATCGCGATCAACATCCAGCAACTTTAATAAATGGGAAATTTTATTATAATGTTTCTCAAAAATGTGTGAAATATTCCTGTGCCGCCAAGAGAAATCCCTTAATATGGGATTCAATGCCTTCGATGCCGAATTCCCTGTCATATTTAAGACTGAACGTATGGTATTAAGTGCTCTTTCTTCGCCGGTATAAAGAAACCGGGCGATTACCCTTGAAGCATCCGGGCGAAATTTTATGTTCTTTCTGTTAACAGTAACCTGCATTTAATATCACCTTTTTTAAATTTTTCTAAAGGTAACTGCTTAAATGGAATAATCGCATTTAAATTTTTTAAGACTTAAAACTTTCAGGATTTATAATCTGAATAACCGGTGTAAAATTTCAGCCCGGGCTGATTGGTTTGGGTTAATTCATCTGCTCACATGTTCCCGTTGTCACTTGAGTCCCACCAATACACACCACATCTTATCTGCTTTGCCAGCCTACGTTCCAATAATTTCACAACACAAACAAAATTTCCTGTAAACTGTTAACTTTAAGGCGGGAAATTTTATTTTTTATTATCATGTACAATAAAACAAACTAATCAAATGAGTGTAGAGAAGGAAACTCCCAAAGAGGTAAATTTTGTTGTTGGTATAGGAGCCTCTGCGGATGGTATTCCTACACTTGAAAAATTATTTGAGAAGTTACCGGCAAATACGAACATGTCGTTTGTAGTGATACAGCATATGTCGCCCACCCATGATAGCATACTCGATCAGATTATTCAGCGGAAGACAGGTATGCAGGTGCAGAAAATTACTCACCACTTAAAGCTGGAACCCAATTGTGTGTACATCCCGCCGGTAGGGCATTACCTGGGTATTTCAAATGATAAGTTCGAGGTTACAAAGTATAAGTCGGGGGAAAAAAGGCTGCACTTGCCCATTGATTTCTTCTTTCGTTCGCTTGCAAAAAGCTATAAGGAGATGGCTGTGGGGGTGGTGCTTACCGGGAGTGGTTCCGATGGCAGCCAGGGCATAAAAGAGATAAAACAAAACAGCGGGTGTGTAATTGCTCAGGAACCACAAAGTGCAAAATTTGATTCGATGCCGCGAAATGCCATTGAAACGGGTGTTGTAGATATTGTATGCGATATAGATACTATGCCAGAAAAACTGGTTGAATTGCCTACCATGCACGATGGTATCAAAAAATTGCCTGAAGATGAAGAAACAGAAAAAATAATTACGGAGATACTGGAAATTCTGAAGGAAAATACCCGGCATGATTTTTCGAATTACAAACGTTCAACGATTCTTCGCCGCATTAAAAAGCGCATGATGGTTCGTTCGCTGATGACAGTGAACAGTTATTTTGAAACCATTAAAAAAGATAAGAATGAAGCGCAAAACCTGCTAAAGGAGTTGTTAATTGGCGTCACTTCCTTTTTTCGTGATAAAAAGGCTTACGAGGTGTTGGAAAATAAAGTTATTTCAGAACTGGTTGATAATACATCTAAAAACGAAACAATAAGAGTATGGGTGGCAGCCTGCTCAAGCGGTGAGGAGGCTTATTCCATTGTCATTATTCTGTTGGAGCATCTAAAAAAGAAAAACGCCAGGAACCCGATTCGTATTTTTGCAACCGATATTGATACGGTTGCCCTGAATAAAGCCCGGAAAGGCAGTTATCCCCTAAATATTGAAGCAGATTTTCCGCTTGAACTACTGGAAGAGTATTTTGAAAAACATGAATCGAATTATACTATCCGGAGCAATATCAGGGATCTGGTTGTATTTGCCGAACACAGCCTGATTAAAGACCCGCCTTATTCAAACCTCGACCTGATTACCTGCCGCAATTTCCTGATTTACCTGAACGGCGATATTCAGAAAAAAGTAATCAACACACTGCACTATGGGCTTAAGCCCCATAAATTCCTGTTTTTGGGAAGCTCGGAATCAGTGAGCGAGAAACCCAATTTGTTTGAAGTTATCGATACAAAATACAAAATTTTCAGAAAAATAGAAAGCCGCCAGGCCAGGCGCGATTTTGTGAATTTCTCACATGAGAAGGGCCGTTATAACACAAATTATCCTGCTACCCATAAACAAAAACTGACTTTAAGGGAGTTTGCCGAACGGCGGGCGTTGAAAGAATATCCTTTCCCATTCTTAATAATGGGGGAAAACGGTGAAATCCTGCATTCAATAGGAAGGTGTGAGGACTATTTTAAATTCCAGGTGGGCGATCCGGATAATAACATAATAAATGCAGCCCGCGAGAACATTAAGATTCCGATATCGAATGCCTTAAGGAAAATTAAAGAGGATGGAAAAGAAATCATCATAAACAACATCAGGGACAGAAAGGCAGACCGGACAGTATCAATACGTATCAGCCCTATAAAAAAGCCCGATGCATACAACAACCTTTTTACAGTAGTAATTTACCCGCAGGTTAGTCCTCAGGATAAAACAGAAGGCGGGCAAAAAACGAAAGTAAAAGCAGATTCCGATGAATACATTGCTGAAATAGAAAGGGAATTGGAAGAAACGCGCGATTACCTGAACAGCCTGATAGAGGAACTTGAAGTTGCGAACGAAGAACTGAAATCGGCAAACGAAGAAGCACAATCGTCGAATGAAGAGCTGCAAAGTGCCAACGAAGAGCTGGAAACCTCGAAGGAAGAAATGCAGTCGCTGAACGAAGAACTGGAAACTTCAAATTCTGAATTGCAACGAAAAATAAAGGAGTACTCTGAAGTAAACAACGACCTGGCAAACTTAATGCGCAACAAGCAAATTGGCATGTTGTTTCTCGATAAAGAACTAAAAATACAGCGATTTACGCCACAGGTAAAAGAAATCATCAACCTGAACAAGACAGACGAGGATAGGAGTATAAAGGATTTCAGCATAAAGTTTGACGGAAAGGCACTGGAAGCGGATGCTGCCGAAGTGCTTGAACATCTTTCACCGGTTCAGAAAGAGATTGAACCCGAAAACGGCAGACAGTACTGGATGCGGATAAGACCTTACCGTACGCTTGAAGATATTATTAAAGGGGTGGTGGTTACCTTCACCGATATTACTGAAAAAAACCAGATACAGAGGCTTATAAAAGCCAAAGACGAAAAGTTCAGAAACCTGTTTCGTTATATGGATAACGGGCTTGCTGTGTATGAAGTGAAAACAGACAGCAAAGGAAAAATAAAATCGGCGCAGCTTGTGGAAGCAAACCCGGCATTTGCCCTTATGATGGGATTAACACTGAACGTGATTCTAAATAAAGACATTTCGGAAACCTTCCCTGACAGCGAAATGGTATCCGATTTTATGAAAAATGCACCTCAGATTTTAGGTGGGGAAACCATACACAAGGAGTATTACTACAAAGCGCTGAATAAATATTTTCACATTCATTTCTTTTCTTCTGAACCCGGCCAGGTGGCAACACTTATTCAGGATGTAACCCAGGACAAAAAGGAGGTCATTAAATACCGCCGGCACCTGGCCTCCATTGTGGAAGCATCGGAAGATGCCATTTTCAGCACATCACCCAACGGGAAAATACTTTGGTGGAACAACGGAGCAGAGGCCTTATACGGCTACAGCAAAAGCGAAACGATTGACAAAAAAGCAGATAAGCTGATATCATTTCCTGAGAGAGAGGAATTTTCACTGCTCATAACAACCTTGCTGGAGGGTAAAAAAGTAAAAAGTTTTGAAACAGTTCACCGTAATAAATCGGGTAAGGCCATCCCGGTAGCCATTACCATGTCGGCTATAAAAAGTGAAGCAGATGAAGTAGTAGCAATATCTAACATTGTCCAGGATATATCAACAATAAAATTCCGGGAAGATGAACTTATCAGAGCCCGTGCCGAAACAGAACGGGCTGATCGCACTAAATCGGCCTTTTTATCAAACATGTCGCACGAAATACGTACACCACTCAATTCCATCCTGGGTTTCACGACCATATTGAAAGATTTGACAAGTGATGAGAATCATAAACAAATCCTCGAAACTATTTCTGAATCAGGCAGCCAGTTGCTCAACCTGATTAACGACATCATGGATGTTTCGCGCATTGAAGCCGGTGAACTGAAACTGGTTACAGAAGCCATTGCCCTGAATGAATTTATGAGGAGTACGGAGGGACAGTTCAAAGGGATAATTTATGCTCATGGAAAACACGATGTTAGATTCCAGTTAATTATACCTGAAAAGGAAAATGTTATACAAACCGATCATTACCGCCTGCAGCAGGTGTTACATAACCTGATAAGCAATGCCTTCAAGTTTACCGATACAGGGAAAGTGGAGTTTGGATATGAAATAAGTGATGGAACTGTTTTGTTTTTTGTGAAAGATACCGGCAGCGGTATAAGCAGGGAAAATCAGAAACTGCTGTTTGAAAGGTTCCAGCAAGGGGAGCTAAACCCTGAACATGCAATTAGAGGCACAGGTCTTGGGCTTACAATCTGCAAAGGAATTGTAGAGAATATGGGGGGACGTATCTCGCTGGACTCGGAAAAAAATAAAGGCACATCGGTTTATTTTACGATACCCTACCTGGAGGGAAGAAAAAGGCTTGATGATGATCATGCAGTGCTTGATGAATCGACTCCCAACTTATCAGGAAAAACCATCCTGATTGTTGAAGACGATGATTTTAGCCGCGAAATGCTTAAATACCTGGTAGAACAAACCGGGGCCGGCATCCTGACTGCGGAGGACGGTGAAGAAGCCATTGCCCGATTTTCAGAAAATAAGGTGGACCTGGTGTTGCTTGACATCCGGCTCCCGAAAAAAAACGGCTACGAAGTACTGCAATCCATCCGCCAGCAAAATCCCACTATACCAGTAATTGCTGAAACGGCTCATGCCATGCGAAAAGAGATACTTAATTTTACCACCCTCGGATTTAATGATTACCTGGTTAAGCCCATTGCCAAAGAAACGTTGTACCGTGTTTTGCAAAAGCATATTTTTCAAGTACCTGCGAATGAATAGTTGCCAGGTAAAAGGTGCACCTTGCACGCTGGATTAATTAAATAATAAGGTAAAGGTGCACACAGTCTGAATTGCCTTCAGCCGGCATTGTTTTCACGTCTGGAATAACCCCCCTACGGCAGCCCTTCAGCATAGCCGGCATGCCTAATCTCTTTGCCGGCTGTACCTGAATACAGCCGCATTCCATTATAATGCAGCAATTGCCTTTTCCCCGGATCGTTCTTCCTGAGCTGGTGAATTGAGTTCACCTGCACAATAAGTGCATTCATCTATTAACAATACTACCTTCCTGCTACCTCCATACTACCTTCGCCCTATTTAACTCAATGTTAACTCAGTGTTAATTCAGTTATAATTCAATGTAAATTCAATTATAATTGAATTTACATTGAATTAAGTATGAGTTTATATTGAGTTTATATTGAGTTTGACAGGGAGATGGCAGTGCCAGGAAAGGGGGAGGGGAGTAAGCATTGTGGCTGTTGCTGCTCCCCTGTTTGTAATAACATATTTCTGGGACACCTGTGACTACTGCGACAGGGATCACTGCTGTCCCAAACGTCTTTTGGGATGCATGCCGCTTAAATAAATGGTCACAAGTGTCCCAAACGTTATTTATGCAGCATGCTAGCTTTAAAACCGTAGTCCCCAGTGTCCCAAAAGTCCCATGAAGGAGGCTTGCGTGAGCGAATGTCCAAAGCAAGAACAGAAATCAGAAAGAAAGGAAACAGCTAAACAGCATCACTCGGTCTCTAGTCCCCGGTGTCCCACTTGTCCCACTGCCTTAACCCAGCCCCCAACTTCCCTGAATGTGTGAATTATACAAAATATTCAGGAAATTATGTAATGGGTTTAAACACCCATATTCTCAACTTTGCTGCTATGAAATGAATAATAAATTTAACAGGAAAATTAAAAAACAATGGCAGTAAATGTAATACCTATGACGGGAGATGAGATGGATTATACCGATGCACAAATTCTGCGGAAGTTGGCTGAAGAGCTTGTTGAAAAAAAGGAAGAAATTACAATTATCCATGAAATTGATTATAGAAAACTTCATTATGAGTTAAAGGTAAAACAAACAGAACTGGAATTACAAAACGATGCATTGCGACAGGCTAATGAAACAGCAGAAATAGCATTGAAAAAATACACCTTACTGTTTGATCTCGCAGCAATGGGGTATTTCCTGCTTGAACCTGATGGTACAATAAGCGAATTGAATTTTACGGGTGCAGATATGTTGTGCGAAAGGCGCTTTACCTTAAAAGGAACCAACTTTAAACTGTTTGTCTCCGATGAATCAAAATCAGAGTTCAATTTATTTTTAAAAAAAACATATTCAAGCAATGCAAAAGAATCATGCAAGATAATGCTTGGTTATGAAGGAAATCCACTATGCCTGGTTTATATAGAAGGCATTGTTACAGAAAATGAACAGAACTGCCTGTTATCGGTGGTAAATCTTTCAAAATTAAAACATACCGGGTAATCAGTTCATTTATAACATCATACCAAATATTGATTATAAGCAGCCAGATTATCATTTTGCCCTATTAAATGTGTGAATAATGCAAATCATATCATGAATTATATAACGTTTAGGGGTAAAAACATAATTACCTTTACTTAGATGGAATCTTATACAACATTTAAAACTTTCGTTATGAAAACACAATTGCGCCGGATAAAAAAGATTTTCTTTTCAGGATTAATTCTTATATCGATGATGCTGTTTATTGCATCATGTTCAAGCACCGAACCTTTTTTAAATTCATCAGTTGTTCCGTCGGCTACAGGTAATGTAAAGGTCAAAAAAGACGGAAATCAGAATTATGTCATAAAGGTGCAGATCGAAGATCTGGCAGAAGTTGAACGCCTGCAGACATCAAAAGATACTTATGTGCTCTGGATGGAAACAGACAGGGGAAATAATGAAAACCTGGGACAATTAAAAAGTTCTACCGGTTTTTTATCGAAACAACACATTGCTTCACTGGAGACAGTAACCTCATACAAGCCGGTCAGGTTTTTTGTCACTGCCGAAAATGGTATTGATGTAAGGTATCCCGATTCTGAAAAAATTCTACAAACAAATTCTTTTTACTAAAAGTATTTTTAGAATATTAGTGATCATTCAATTAATTCTGCAAATGAAAATCATTCCAGGATCTGGTATGATTTTTTTTTTGTCTCTGGAAAATCAACCAGCAGCTTAACTTTTCATAAGTGTGAATTATATAAGATTAATTAATAAAAGTGTAATCCCTGGATCAGGAATCTGCATTATCTTTAAATAAATAAAAACCATATAATAGCGCTATGAATCAGTGTCAGTTTACCAGTAATCTTCTGGAATTAAAAAGCAATCTTCAATTTTATGCCCTTAGTTTAACCTCAGCTTCCGACCGTGCCGACGACCTATTACAGGATACCCTGTTAAAAGCGTTGTTGTTCAAGGATAAGTTCAAAGCAGACACAAACTTTAAAGCCTGGGTATACACCATAATGAAGAATACATACATAAATAATTACCGAAGGAAAGTAATAAAAAGAAACATCTTTGAAGAGTCACCCAATGATCTTCGCCTGTTGTTTTCGGAAGACAATGTTTTTCCTTCACCCGAATCATATTACAATACCAGCGAAATAAAACAAGCTATCAATGCTCTGAATGATGATTTCAGGATACCTTTCAATTTATTCCTTGAAGGATATCAATATAAAGAAATTGCAGAACGGATGGCATTACCACTTGGAACGGTTAAAAGCCGGATATTTTTTTCAAGGAAAAAGCTAGCCAGATCGCTGAGTGGGTATTCAATGAATTAGAATAAATACTCCCAATTAGTTTTTTGCAGAATTATGTGCTTTCTCATTATCGATGGAGCTGTGTGATTTGTTTTTAAGCATTTTGAATCCGGTGGGGGTAAGGCCGGTGAACTTTTTAAACTGATTGGATAAATGTGCTACGCTGCTGTAATGCATCCGGTAGGCAATTTCCGAAAGATTCAGTTCATCATAAATAATCAGTTCTTTCACCCTTTCTATTTTGTTTGTCAGATAAAACCTTTCTATGGTCATTCCACAGCTTTCGGAAAACAGATTAGCAAGGTAGGTGTAATCATAATCAAGCTTTTCACTGAGGAAATCCGAAAGGTTCATTCTGATTTGTTCTTCTGAAAAATACACAAGTTCGATTATTGCACTTTTTATTTTTTCAATCAGGATGCTTTTCTTGTCGTTCATCAATACCAGTCCTGCCTTTTTTAACTCATCATTCAATTGATTCAGTTGTTCAGGCAACAGGCTTTCATCAAATTCCGCTTCCCCTATTTTTACATTAATATGGTGTACGCCCAATTTTTCCAGTTCGGAGTTAACCACCATCTGGCAGCGTTTACAGACCATATTTCTAATGAATATTTTCAATTTCTCACATTAAATGAATCAGTAAAGATAAGAATTCGGCATCGCAAAAGGCATAAGTAAAATATTATTCCTTTGACAAGACAGTTTAAAAGGAATTTTCAAAGTTAGCACCCAAATCGGGGGGCAGTCATAATTACTTCAATAATGTTCCCGTTAGCACTCATGTCCCAAAACTATTAATTTAATCGGACTTAATATCATAAGCCATAAAAGCATTGTTATGTCGCAGGTAAAGGATTCCGTTATGAATAACCGGGTGTGCCCAATAGGGGCCGGCATCTCCCTGTGTTATCTGAAAACTGCTGATCAGATTAAACTTTTCAGGAGTGGCTTCTGCCAGTCCGATGTTTCCTCGTTTTTCATCATAAATATACAGCATTCCTTCCGCTGCAATAACTGAGCCCTTGCACTGCCAGTGCTCTTCCCACATTTTTTTACCGGTTTCCCAGTTTATGGAGCACCAGTTTCCGTTGGCATTGTTTAACCAGTTAGACCCGTAAATGTATCCATCAACAAGCACAATGCCTCCATGGTGAACATCAAGAACATCATCCGACCAAACCACTTCGGCACTGTTTCCATCACCGGCAATTTTCACCTGGTAGCCCCCGATATCGTATCCACCTGTGACATAAACTTTCCCATCGCTGAAAAGGGGAGTAACACACAGAATGTTCTCCCGTCCTTCTCTTGCATTTGCATGGGCTACTTTCCACAAGATTTTGCCATTGGTAACATCCACACCATAAACATGATCAAGCGATACGTTGATAAGCATTTTTTTGCCTGCATACTCTCTGAGAATGGGAGAAACGTATCCCGGTTCGTCATCCAGGCTTTCCGACTTCCAGATAATAGCGCCGGTATTTTTATTTAAAGCAATTGTATTGGTTTCCGGTCCGCCGGGGGTGAAATATATTTTTTCGCCATCTACCACCAACGATTCTGCAATTCCCCATTTTCCATAGGTTCCCTTGTTTTCTTCGCTGCCCTGGTACGACCATATAATTTCACCTGAATTGCCATCGAAACAAGCCAGATCGCCCAATCCGCTGCAGGTATAAACGCGGTTGCCTTCCACCGTCGGTGTGGCCCGGCTATGGGGGTAAGAACCTTCCCATGCACGGCCCATCACTTTTTGCCAGGTAATAGTCCCGTTCATGTCTAGTGCATATAATATATCATTGTTATTGTCGGTGCCGGTAATATATATTTTATTGTTGCCAAAGGAAGGGGAGGAGTTACCCTTTCCAAGCTCAAGGGTTTCCCATACTAATTCCGGCCCGTTTTCAGGCCATACTTTCAAAAGGCCTGTTTCTGATGAAACACCTGTGCGGTTTTCGGGTCGCCACCCTGATGTTTCCTGGGCATTGGTATTGGTTAAGAAAAAAAATGAAATAAATATCAGAACAGAGAACGTTACTTGTTTTTGCATGGTTTTTTTTATCATTTCAAAGTTAAGAGCATAAGATAAATAATTTGCTGCTATTAGAAAAGAAAACTACCCCAAATACAGCATTATCTGCCGTATTTAATTCCAGCTATATCATCATGGGACATTTGGGACTTCTGGAACATTGTACAACTGTCCCCTGTGTCCTATGTTATACAAGCCCCCTTCGAGGCAATTTTTCCACATAAGTTGTAGAGATTGTGCTACATACTATCTGGAAGATACAAAGGCTGTTTTCTAAAGGCACTGATCAACAGAACCGTAACTTTTTGAATTCATGTGGCACAAGGGTTGAGTAACAGATGTAGTAACTTATTGTAGAAGTAATAAAAAAAAGCATTAATTAATTTAATATTTCCTGAAATGATGAAAGAATACGCTAAAATGAAATTATGGGAAGTCTGTTTAGATAAACCTTTATTCAGAAAAGAACTGGAGAAACTGGTAAACAGGACAAATCAGCACGACATATTTGAAGTACTTAAGTATTGCTACGACAAGTATTCCGATATGCATGCCGACATATTACTGGAAGTTTTTTCAAATTATGGAAAAAACCAAAGCACTGAAGAAGCAGTTCAGTTTGAAAAGAATGAACCTGCAGAAATGTGGAACTAAAAGTTTAAATACACAAACACACTATATATTAACACTTAAAAAAAAACATCCTTATTCCCGGGAATAAGGATGTTTTTTTTTAAATACTATGGGCAGAGCATTTCTTTTAGCTTCCTGACCTGCAGCAGGAAATGTTTCATGCTAAAACAACATTTATCAAATGTGGCTAAAGCCGGGGAGGGGAGGTACAAAATCAATATTTACCCGTTGGCTAAAGCCGAACAGCAATTCCATTAGAATGCACAATTTAACAATTACAATTTTACATTTTTTTCAGGTATTTGCTTAACGAACCAAATGTCGGACTTAGAAAGTCCGACTCCCAGGAGTCCGGCAATCTGAATCAACAAAGGGTAACACTCAATCTCCATCATTCTCTATCATTCTCTATCATTCTCTATCAATCACCCATTCACCCATTCACTCAATCACTCATTCCCTCATTCACTCATTCACTCATTCACTCAATCACTCAATCACTCATTCACTCATTCACTCATTCACTCACTCGCTCACCCCCCCTCATATAATCGAAACCATGCTCTTCTCTGCCTCCACCATTATGCGAAAAAAGTTTTCGCTTTCTCCCAAATCCACTTTTGCCAGGTAATATAATATACTTAGGCATGCACGTGCTTTATATAAATTTACATTGTTAAGAAAATCATGCTCAAGATCAGTAGCTGTAGCAAGATATGTTTCCAGAAATATAGCTGACGGAGCTTTTTGCTGAATCTCATAATTGTTAAAAAACATATTGAGGTATTGTGCCAAAAAGGTTCCCACATCAAAAGCACGGGGCAGTTGGTATGAACTGTCGAAATCGATTACTGCAACATATGCATCATGAGCTTCCGTATTGATAAATATATTTTTTGGATGATAATCCCCATGGCCCTGAACCAGGACTTCCGGACGTTTGGTAATTAATTCTATTTCTTTTGCCAGTACCAGGTCTTTTATTTCGCGTACCCGGGGCAAATGTTTGTTGTTTGTTTCTACAAGGCTTTTCAAATAGTATTCAATACGCTCAGGCTCAATTTTCAGATACTCATCTGAAGGAGGAATTTTCAGTTTCATATTATGAAGCTTGCTCAGCCATTTTGCAGTCATTTGTAAATATTTTGATGCAGCAGAGGGTTTTGCCTCAACCAGAGTCTCAAAGAGGTTTTTGCCTCCAATTCGTTCTTCTATAAGCAAAAGGTTGTTCTTATCCTTATCCAGAGGTTTAGGTATGCGGTACAGGCCTTTATCAAATCCTTGCTGTATAAGTTCTTCTATAATTAAGTGCGAACGTTCACCTGATTTCCAGGCTTCAACATCATCAAAGGTTTTAACAATCAGTTTCCTTCTTTCTTCCCCGTTTTTAGGACCTATTGTAATCTCTGTTACCTTTGTATTAGTTGTACCGGATCTTGGTATTTCCTTGTAGAAAGGCCTGCACCTTCCTGCCTTTAATTCCTCAGCAAGATCATTTATGCTGTTAACGGGGTGGTCAAAAATTGTAGGGTAGGAGCCTGTATAGCTCAGGGCATGGGTATCGGTACCGCCAATTGCCGTAAACTTGTGGGTATGCCACGCATTTAAGGCATAATTGGCCTCCAGGATGGTATAATTTGAATTGAAAATTTCTACTCCGTTAATAAGCGGACTAAGTAACCTTTCCTGTGTCGGGATTTTCTTATTTCGGTATGGGTGTGCCCATATAATTGCTGCATCCGGGTTTTCAGCCCTGATATCCTCCAGTGATATTTGCTGTTTATTGTATGTTTTCTTTGCGCCATACACAAGAACATCACCAAAATCATATGTGGTAACTTCCTGTCCCGAATATATTTTAAATGTCTCCGGCACGCCCGCCTCCTTGCGCAGGGATGCCAATTCCTCCTCGCTCCATTGATAATGATGATCGGTAAAAACTATGGCCTGTATTCCCACCTGAATCGCTTTAGTAACCATAGCAACAGCTGAAACCTGGCTACAGGCTGAATGTTCCGAAGTGTGACAATGCATTTCAATAATCATATAACTTTCTTAAATTTAAAGAGAAACAACTGATCGGAGTACAGGTTCGGTTGAACAAAAAAATATTGAAAATCAGGCAGAGTTCTGAGGAAATATACCCCAACATAGAGTGGAATACTCAGGTTCAGTGTTTATTATAACTTTTACATAACTAATGACTTATGTGGTTGGCATGATTTTTTACAGGTATGATGTGTTATGAAGTGTTGTGAAAAATAGAATTATGAAAGCAATTTTGATAGTAGATGATGATGAAACAAGCCGGTTATATGCAGAATTGATTGTCAGGCAAACGGGTGTTAACATCCTAAAAGCAGACAATGGACTGGAGGCTGTAGAGGCAGTTAAGGCCGGAAATGAAATTGATGTTATTTTGATGGATATGAGTATGCCTGTAATGGATGGCTTTGAGGCTACCAAAATTATTAAGTCTTTAAAAAAGAACATCCCGGTCATTGCATTAACTTCTTTAAATCTTGCAAGGCAAAAGAAAAGGATGAAGGATGCCGGTTGCGATATGATTTTAAACAAGCCCGTGAAAGCAGAAGTTTTGAACGAGGCCATTAAGGAGAGTATGAAACCCGGAAATACTAATATGGGGAAAGGGTATACTGCCTGATTGAATCGCTTAACTTATACAGATTTTAGTTGCCCCTTTCTATAAAATTTTACTTTTCTGCTGCAATGCAACTACAAAAGCATCAAATTAATTAACCCCAAGCTACTTGCTTTTTCCTCTTTAGCATAAGCATAACAAAAATTTCAGCTTCTAAAACATGAACCTTAATCCTACGATAATCCGGTTACCATTTGTGACACCTGTATTATTGGAAGAATTTACGGCAATCTGATACAATCCCTCAATTTTTACATTTGGGGATACAACCTGAAATCCGGGAGAGATAAATCCATATTTATTTGAAACATCTTCTGAATTTGAATGAGATTGCAGAAATGAAAACTCCTGCACAGGGGCCAGCACCCAGTTGTCTATTCCGGGTAAGATAATATTGCGGGATATGGCCATGTTCACCTGTACTTCTTTTGCAACCGATTGGCTTTCCCGGGTATTTAAGTTCACCCATTCATAAGCATTATTTAAATCGAACGACCAGAGACCGGGTCGGTAGGATACATTAAGGCCAATTACCGGACTATAGTTTTTGGAGATTGAACTGTTAAGAACCGGAAAGGTAGTTCCTGCAAAACCGGCAATTCCAACAGTGTATGTTGGTGCATTGTGCCGGTATAGTTTAACTTTTCCCATCAGGAACGGATCCATCCACCGGCTGTCCATTTCCATCATCGTTTCGTTTATGCCCACGTTACGGTACATGTTTCGCATCATTAAGGTGATATCGGGGGTTAATCCATATGCTACCACCACGGGGAATATATGCATGACAATATCATTGCTGCCCATTTGATTGAAAATATTCCTGTATTGTAATCGCACAATAATTCGATCCTGGGCTGGGGTCAGACCGGCATCAACACTAATACCTTCTGCTATGGAATTAAGTGTAACCGAAATAAGCAAGGCGGACAGCATAAGAATGCTGAAAACTTTATTCTTCATTTTTGATGGCTTCAACTTTCTTTCCGGGGGTAAAATTGGCTTTCTTAATTCGTGATTCAATTTCTTCATCTGAAACAGTAGCATCAGGCTTCAGTTCAATAATCACTTCTTTTGCAATAAAACTGGCTTTTGCATCAGCAACCCCTTCAATTTTTTTTACCTGCTTTTCAAGCCCCGACTGGCAACCCGGGCAATCCATGCCGAATACTTCATAAACAACTACCTTGTTTTGAGTTGTATCGTTTTGCGCTATGATAATATTATCTTCTATGGTCTCTGCAAAAACTGCAGTGGGTACCGACGAAAATAAACCTATAATTGCGATTAATAAAAAACTGTTCTCCAAATATTTCATTTTATTCTTATTTAAATTCTTTATAATAATAACAAGTTCATTAAATGCTAACAGCATTTTGCACCAAACTGTTCAGGAGGGCATTTTACATTTCCATAGGAGCAGAAAACACAACAATCACCTTCAATTGGTTTTATTACCAATTTGCAACGGGTGCATTCGTAGAAATAAACGCATGCATTTTCCGGCATGATTTCTTGTTTTTGATATCCACATACAGGGCATGTAATTACTGAAAAGAGTTGCATTTTTATTATTTTATCAATAACCTTTAAGATTAATCCTTGCTAAATGGTTTTCTTTAACAACTGAGCATTTATTGCTACTATTATGGTGCTTAAACTCATTAAAACAGCTCCCACTGCAGGGTTTAATACGATACCCTGATTATACAAAACTCCGGCTGCAAGAGGAATAGCTACCAGGTTATAACCTGTGGCCCATGCCAGGTTTTGTACCATTTTCCTGTAGGTGGCCTTTCCAAAAAGGATGAGATTGGCAATATCTTTTGGATTGGAGTTGACAAGAATAATATCTGCAGTTTCGGCGGCAACATCAGTACCTGAACCGATAGCGATGCCCACATTGGCCTGTGCAAGCGCAGGGGCATCATTGATACCGTCACCTGTCATAGCAACAAAGTGTCCTTTTTGCTGCAATTCCTTAACTTTTTCCTGTTTTTCGTGTGGAAGCACATTCGCTATGAAACCGTCCATGTTTAATGCATCAGAAACTTTTTTGGCAACCCTTTCATTATCGCCTGTCAGCAGCAGGTTTTCAATACCCTGCTCCTTGAGTATCCTGATTGTTTCGAAAGATTCTTCTCTTAGCTGGTCCTCAAACGAAAAATAACCTACTACTTTACCTGCAATAATAACATA
This sequence comes from Mariniphaga sp., assembly GCA_024636975.1. Classification (GTDB taxonomy): domain Bacteria; phylum Bacteroidota; class Bacteroidia; order Bacteroidales; family Prolixibacteraceae; genus Mariniphaga. The sequence continues at coordinate 16,417 of JAGXGA010000012.1, read as the reverse complement.
TACCAACGTAGAAGTTCCTTCATCGTCTCCAACTGAAGGTGCTTTAATGCCTTTATCTTTTAAATAGTTGGGACCTGTTACTTTTATTTCCTTTCCTTCAACAGTACCTTCCAGACCTACACCAGGCAGGTAATTGAATTTCTCTGCCTTGGGAACCTTCAACTTCATTTCTTTGGCTTTATTCAGAATTCCTTTCGCAATATAATGCTCCGAATGTTGTTCAACAGCTGCCGCAAGCCGAAGTAATTCATCGTCGGAATAGTGTTCCGACAATGACTTTATAGAAGTCAGTTCATGTGACCCCTTTGTAAGTGTGCCGGTTTTATCGAATACTACAACTGTTATTTTACGGCTGTTTTCAAAGGCAGTACGGTTTCTGATTAGCAGTCCCTTTCGTGCAGAAATTGAAGTTGAAATAGCAACTACAAGTGGAACTGCCAGCCCCAGTGCATGAGGACATGATATGACCATAACTGTAACCATTCTTTCCAGGGCAAAGACAAATTCAAAACCAAGCAGAAGCCAGGTAAACAGGGTAATAAAACCAACACCTAAAGCAACAAAGGTCAATATTCTAGCAGCTTTATTTGCCAGGTGCTGAGTTTTCGATTTTTCTTTCTGTGCATCCTCAACAAGCTTAATTACCTTATTTAAGTAACTGTCATTGCCGCTTGAAGTTACTTTTATTTTAACAGACCCATTCCCGTTAACTGAACCACCAATGACTTTTTCTCCCTTTATTTTTTTTACAGGCTTGCTCTCGCCTGTCAGCATGCTTTCATCAATATGAGTTTCGCCTTCAATCACCTTCCCGTCTACAGGTATTTTTTCACCCGGTTTAACCAACACTATATCTCCCGGCGATATTTCCGACACCCTTACTTTTACTACTTCGTCCCCTCTAACTACATTGGCCTCCGAAGGCATCATTTTAACCAGCAATTCAAGTGACTTTGATGCCTGACTGATAGATTTCATTTCCATCCAGTGACCAAAAAGCATAATTACAATAAGGGTTGCCATTTCCCAGTAAAAATCCATACCTTCCAAACCAAAAACAATAGCTGTACTGTATCCCCAGGCTACTGATATGGCAACACCAATAAGGGTCATCATACCAATGGCATTTTTCCGGACTTCATCCCATACCCCTTTCAAAAATGGCCAGCCGCCATAAAAGAAAATGAACGTGGAAAGAACGGCAAGTACATAACTGTCGCCGGGAAAGTTAATCGTATAACCAAACCAGTGCTGAATCATTTCTGAGAGCAGTACAACAGGAATTGAAACAACAAGCGAAATCCAGAATCTTTTTTTGAAATCATCAATCATTGATGTATGATCATGGCCGCCTTGGTCATGCCCGTTATGTCCATTACCTTTTTCCTCATGTTCATGGTGAGGTGAATCCATGGTTTCTTCAGCCATTTCCTTTTTTTCAGGTTTCGATGAATGCCGGTTATTTGAATTGGAATTGTGATCATGATTCTGATGGTTGTGTGAATTTTCCATGTCTCTAATTTTTAATGATATCTACAAATTATTAAAATATAAAAACTAAATCCTTGTCTTTTAAAGCAATATACTCTAGCGACAATCATTATTTCTCAATTAACCTGACAAGAAGTTGGTAACCTGTTCGGGTACATTCACCTTGCTTTCTGTCTCTTCCCTTTCTAACAAAGTTACCAAGGTATGACGGATAAGCTGTTACACAATTTTGAATTTGATTTATAAAATTTTTACTGATATTCATTAGAATATGCCTCCGGATAATTATAAGCGAATTGTTGATGGATTATCTGCTTGAAGTAGTTTTCAAAAGATTCTTGAGAATGTCCTAAATAGTTATTAATTTTATAAAAACTTCTCAAATATTATATGAAAATTCAGGAGATTTATCCCAGCAGGTGAGGAATTAGTACGTATGGAACTAACGGAAGAACAAAAGCGAATAATTGCATCAACCGGCAATATCAAAATTAATGCAGTTGCTGGTTCGGGAAAGACTACTACAGTAATTGAATATGCCCATTCCCGGCCCAATACGAGCAGGATTTTGTACCTTGCCTTCAACAGGTCGGTGAGGCTGGAAGCTTCCAGGAAGTTTGCAGAAAGAAGGATGACCAACGTGCAGGTTGAAACAGCGCATTCGCTTGCACACAGGCATGTTGTCCGTAAAAGTAGTTATACAGTAAAGAAATCGGAATATAAGCCTTACGAAGTAGCCAGGCTTTTGGGGCTGCAGGGAAATGGCGAGAAACATGCTGAATATGTTTTGGCAAAACATATTCTTAAATTCATTTCCTTTTTTTGTAACAGTGACAAGGAACGGGTACAGGAGTTGAATTACCTGGATACGGTTCATGATTCGAAAGCAAGGACTTTTGTGAACACATTTTACAAATATATTGAGAAGCAAAGCCGGGTACTTTTGAATAAAATGGATAAAGGAGAAATTGATATTACACATGATTTTTATCTGAAGAAGTTTCAGCTTTCGAAACCGAAATTGCAATACGATTATATATTGTTTGATGAAGGACAAGATGCGTCTCCTGCTATGCTTGATGTATTTTTAAAGCAAAAAGCGGTTAAGGTTATTGTGGGGGATACACACCAGCAAATTTACGGTTGGCGTCATGCAGTAAATTCTCTTGAAAAGGCAGATTTCAAAGATTACTATCTTTCCACAAGTTTTCGATTTAACCAGGATATTGCAAATCTTGCCAGGGAGGCTTTAAAACTAAAAGAGCTAACTGGAATTCCATTGTCATTTTCAATTAAAGGGAAAGGCATACCCGGCAAAATAAAATCGAAGGCAGTGCTTGCACGTACAAATCTTGGTCTATTAATAAAAGCCATAGAATACGTTACTGAAAAGAAAAAGGTAAGTTCGATTTATTTTGAAGGCAATATAAATTCCTATACGTATGCTGATGATGGTGCGTCGTTGTATGATGTCCTGAACCTGTATAACAATAAACATTGGCTTATTAAGGACAAGCTTATTATGGAGATGAAGAACATTGAAGAACTGGAGGATTATATAAAAAAAACTGATGATGTTCAGCTGGGGATGATGGTGGAAATTTTAAAGGAATATGGAAATGAAATCCCAAAAATTATAAAAGAAATTAAGGAAAAACATATTAAAGATAATAATAAAGAAAACGCTGACATGATATTCTCCACAGTTCATCGCAGTAAGGGGATGGAATATGATGCCATACAGCTTGTCAGGGATTTCATTACAGAAGAGGAAATTAAAAAACAGATGGAAACGACAAGAAAGGAAAACCTTAATCTTTCGCAACTGAATGAAGAGATAAACCTACTGTATGTAGCAATAACCCGCACACGATGTAGTATTCATATTCCTGAAACCATTGTTCCGGGTAAATTTCCTAAGTCGCAGCAAATACATGTTATGCGGGTAAAAACTGAAGAGAAACCGGAAACTGTAAAGGCTTATTATTTAAAGGAAAATGATATAAATAAGTATGTTTTGGATGAAACAAAACTCTATTCTAAAGAAACCAGTCAACGCTGGACAACGGAGCTTGACGATGAATTGACTGTGATGTATTGTGAAGGGGTTCATGTAAAAGATATGGCAAAACATTTTGGGCGAAGCAAAGGAGCCATATTAAGGAGAATTAAGAAGCTGGAGCTGGAAGAACTGTATGGGTGAGGGCAGGGATGGATAATAAATGTTGTTGAACAGAGCCTGCTGTTGCTAGTTCATTTTATAAACACCTTTTCTGTATTTTTTTGTTTTAGGATTTATTACCCGGGCAAACTGACTGCCTTTCTTTTTGCGGACATCATAAAGCAGCATTCTGTTGACCTTCACTTTCAATGATTCGAAGCTATGTGTTTCTGCTTCGGAGAAGAGATTGTTGTTCATATTAAGGATATGGCGGGCTATATGCTTTACATGAAGCCCTGTTTGCCTGGCTTTTTTATCGGAAAGAATTATTTTTACAGAGTTTCGGATGTCCATGATCTATTTTTCCTTATTATTAGTATCTTCAGAATGTCGTTTTTAAACTGGTGCAAATATAAACTACATTAAACAGCCTTTTACATGTGTCGACTAAAATATAACTAACCTTTTTTGTATTAAGATGTTTTAGTATATGAAAGTATTTTCTATCAGGGTAATTTTATACGTTTTAATAGATTTAATTGACATTTTATGCTGACGAAAATCTATACACCACATATTTTATTACAGGATTTTATCCAATGCATTATGGTTGTTCATGCAGAACTGAGATCCAATGGTTCAGCAGTGGTATGCCCTTATCCTCCTGCACCGCAAAATTCACTTTTTTTTTACATTAATGATCGAATTAAGGTAATGAAATCAGATGAAACGGAATTTAACCTGCAACCCCGAAGTGTGGTGGTCGGGCCGATGGTAACCCGGGTTATGCTTGATATCAATAAAAACCATAAAGCAGTTCGGGTTGGGTTTCATCCTGGTGGCCTCCACCGGTTTTTGGGACTTTCAATGGCTGAAATGATTGACGGGCATTATGATGCAGTAAATGTTTACGGGAGTGAAATGGAAGAAGTAAACAACAAATTACAGGAAGCACAAAATATCGACGAAATAAAAGATGTAGTTGAATCATTTTTGCTTAAAAAAGTAAATGCCCTGAAAAAAGCTTTGCCGTTTGATAAAGCCATGCTCGAACTTATGCGTAATAGCGGAAACATGCGAATTGATGAAGTGGCATCATTGGCCTGCCTAAGTATCCGACAGTTTGAACGCGTCAGCAAAGAGCGGATAGGTGTTCCCCCAAAGTTTTTTGCACGCCTGATTCGCTTTTCAAAGGCATACCGGATGCGGGAAAATTTTCCTGAGATGAGCTGGACCAGTATTGCCTACAATTGTGGTTATTTCGACCAGATGCATTTCATTCGCGATTTTAAACAGTTTGCAAGCGTTGCCCCGGGAATTATTGAAAGAGACCTTGAAAAGGCCCCGGTTAGATTGCAGGCAGAATTAAGGATATAATTGTCGTTTTTATACTATTTTCCTTCAAACGAAACATCGAAATTTGAAGAATAAATTTTGATGTTATGAAAACACGAATTATCCTTTTAGCAATTGTTTCCCTTTTTATAGTTCAATCGGTCAGGGCACAATACAGCCAGCTTAAAACACTCAATGGCTACAATTTTCAGGTGTATTACAGTCATAATTGCGATGATAGAGCCAAATTAATTTCAACCCGTGTTGATAAGGCCTTTGATTATTTTGAAAAACTGCTCGATTTTAATGCAGCGATAACTTTACTGGTTTTAAGCGATGATGACTGGACAAAATATTCAAGCTTACCCTTAGTTTATGGTATGCCTCACTATACCGGAGACAATATTCTGGTTGTAGCTGCCAATGATAATCCATTCTGGAAAAGTTTTGTGCCACCACTTGATCAATTGCCCGGGGACTTACGGGAACAAATTCAGACGGTTTACCGGACTGAATCAGGTGAACTTAGTATGCAGGCCTTTTTTGATTTACTTGCAGTTCATGAATTAGGCCATGCATTTCATCTTCAGGCAAAATTAAATATGCAGCGTAAATGGCTGTCCGAATTGTATGTGAATAGTCTTCTCCATGCCTATGTTGCCGAAATTGAACCTGAATCTTTACCTGCCCTCACTCTCATTGCAAAAATGGTCCTTGGTGCAGGTACCAATGGATTAACCTATACAAACCTTGATGACCTTGAGAACTTATACTACGAAATTGGGCAAAAGTATCCGAAAAACTATGGCTGGTATCAATTCAGGTGGCATAGTGCTGCAGGTAAAATTTATGATGCCGGTGGCGACCAGATAAATCGTAAATGGTGGGATGCACTTAAAACCAGAAAAGAAAAACTTTCAGATAGAGAATTGCTGTTGTTTCTTGAATTTGAAATCGGTAAAAGTTTAGCCGATGTTATGCGCTACTGGGACCGGGATACTTTCAAATAACAAAAAAATTTAGAGGCCGTGTTAAAACAATTTTTTAAAGGCCTTTATCCTGTCCACCTCACTTGCTGAAGTTGCTTCTTTGCCATAACCATGGGTTCAGTAATATATCAATCTTTTTAAGTACCTGACTGCAGAGGCCATACCTGAGTTTATGCTTATTCTCTTTAACCATTTTGTCTATGGCTGCTTGTATATCACGCGTGAGCCGTAGCTTTTCCCCCGGGAACCACTTTGATATACCAGTGCTTTGGATAAATACCCGATTAAAGACGCATTCTCATATGGAGATCTACGCAGGTGGGATTCATAGTCAAATAAATATTTACTAACCTTTTTTCGGCTGATCTGAAGCTGACGGGCTATTGTTCGTTGACTTTTCCCTTCACGGTGTCTCTTGACTATGATCTCTTGTTTTGTATACATACTAATTTTTTAGGAACGAATAAATCGTCCGGTTATGAAATAGTGGTATACTTTTCGATTAATACATGGGGTAATTCTTAATTGAATCGAGGCCGGCATATATTGGACCGGATTTGGCAGTAAATCGCATACTCCCATTCAGAAAGCGTAGAATGGCAGGACCATTTATTTTTATGGACCATGCAGGCCCTGTACCGGGTATGCTATCAGGTACTTCAGAAATGGATGTGCTCCCTCATTCGCACATTGGACTTTCAACTGTAAGCTATTTATTTGGCGGAGCAGTAAAACAAGAGCATTCTTTAGTTCTTAGCTTTTTTTCCGTGTTGGATTGAACTCTTAAAAGATTCAATTTTCGAAAGCAATTCATCTTTGAGGGCCTCATCAGTAATTTTACCTTCTTTAAAATTTTCATAAAAAGAGGGTAATGAAAAGGTTTCAATAATTTCTGCACCGCATTTAGGAAAAAATGACTTAGCTGTATTCATCACATTTTGCCCACCATATTTGCCGGGTGATGTGCTCATCAACAGCATCGGGTTCTGCCCGTATATGTTAAGGTCTATCCGGCTGCACCAATCAAGAATATTTTTGAAGGCTGCCGTATAGCTGCGATTATTTTCAGCCATTGAACAAATTACCGCATTAGCCTCATGCATTTTCCTCCTGAATAAATGTGCTTTTTCGGGAATTCCAATCTCTTTTTCCCTGTCTTTTGAATACAGGGGCATTTCAAAATCATTAAGATCCAGCAGTTCAGTTTCATCATCTTTAAAACTGTCAAGGGCGTATTGCACCAGTTTTCGGTTTATTGACTGTGAACTATTGCTGCCTGCAAAGCCTGTAATCCTGTTTTTTTTTGAATTCATATCTCCTGTTGTTTCTGTTATGGAAGGGTTATAAATACCGATCTTCTTTCAATGTTTTGAATGTTTCTTGTTTTATGCCCCTTACCCTCTATATCCTCCACGAGCAATATATCACCTCCACTGAAAATTCTTCTTTCACCTAATGAAGTTTCTATTTCAATTTCCCCATCCAAAAGTATTATATACTGTCGTTGGGGAGCATTATGAAAATCGTAATCGTAGGAAGGTTCCACCGTTCTGAAAATAACCTCTTTAGCCGGTATCCTGTCAGAGAGAAAACCAATCTCCCCTTTCTCCTTTAAATTTATTTCATAGTCTTTAAAATGACTGTCACCTTTACTGTCGCTGTATACTTTTGTAACTTTAACCATAATCTTATTCTAAATTCTCCAATGCTGTCCTGTCCCACTGTGCTGTTTCTGCACCTGCACGGTAGGTACTGTTTAAAAATGCCGACAATGTTTCTTCAGGATTATCTGCTTGCTGTACAACCTTATAGGGCAGGATAAATTCTCTCAGTGTTTCATGATAAAAAGCCTCTTTGGGTTGAATAGTTACATTTTTATAACCAACAGGTTCCGGGTATAGGTATGCATAAAATGCCGCTTCAGGAATTGCTTCATTTCCAGGCCAAAAACCGCAGCTTGCCACTTCATGGGAATATGCTTCCTGTGCCACCCAATCGGGCATATTGGGAATGCCCCCCGGATGTTTTGGTGCTCTTCGACCTGAATAACGTGATACTGCAAGGTCAAAGCTTCCCCAGAAGAAATGCACCGGGCTGCACTTACCATTGAAATCACATTGAAATTGGGTAAAAACATTCTTCATTCTTAAAAGTGCCTGATGGAGATCTTCCACATGCTCTTTTTGATAGGTAGCATGCATTGTATCCTCATCAAAAGGAATTGGGTCCTGAATTTCATTAGGTACAGGATTAATTTTTAAATCTATTTTTAAATCACTTAAAGTCCTGAATATTTTATGGTAAAATTCAGAAACAGAGATATCAGTTAGGTTAAAATCTCTGTACTCTCCATCGCTGGTAATAATTTTTAATTTATGGGATAAAAAATCAAAATCAATTTGAAAATGCTTGTTATTATAAGGCATATCAAGCGTTGAAAGGCCAGTGGGCGTAATGTGCAGGGTTATGTGCCATGAATGATTTCGCCAGGGTAACACAGCTAACTTTATTTTACCCGCAATTTGTGTCCACATATGCACCGTATCATAGGTGTCTTTTCCTTTTTCATATGAAAGTACCGGCCATTGATTGTCCATGATATTTAACTTTTAAAATTATAACTTGAAAATTAACTTCGCTTTATCTGTTTCATTCTGTGAAATGCTATTAGAACGATCTTCATACCTGAAAAGATACCTGCGTATGTATTTTCCCAGGATGCCTGCACTCATTTCTACACTTTCTACCGCCACATGCGGCTCGGTGTTTCTGTGAGATAGCTTCCAAATTCAACATCCAAAACCACTTCTTTGTTTATACCCTTCATTCCAGGAATACCTTTTAGCCGGTTATTGCAATCGTCCTGCTTAATTAGTTCTGTTCCTTTAAATGTATTTCCCTGTGGTTTTCAACATCAAAAAAATCCGCACTTAATAAATGAGCATCCCTGTCGGCATTATTGGTATCAATTGAACCGGCATCAATTGTGTCTGCCACCAGTGAGTTGAGCAAATGGTTTGTTGATTTTTATGACCGGTTTGGCAGATACTGATAAATTATGTAACTTAATAAGAATAAAAAAATAGAAATCCAGTAAAATCAATTAATCATGAAACATTTAGCTATAATAGTAATTGTAATGCAGGTATTTTTCATTTCCTGCAACAAGGAAGATGATATTATCGAAAAAAAGAAAGATGATATCATTGAAAAGAAGGAACCCGGTTTTTTTGTTTTAACTGGACTTCAAACATCAGTAAAAAGTGCATACAGCGAATCACAGTTAAAATCGGCACAGACTGAGTTTGATTTGGGAGATATAAAAGCAAGTATGACTCATTCGTTCATTTTAGTTAACGGAGGCGATCAACCTATTTTTAACATCGTTTTAAATACTGATAATCCGGCCTTTACAATTTCACCTGGTGCAATTTCATTATTGGAAGGCAATGCCCGGTTTGACAATACATCCGGTAGTGGATTTATTCCGCTTATTTCTTTAGGAATAATACATGGAACTCATATAAATGGATTCGGTTTTACCGACTTGTTGTCAAAGGGCATAAATACTTCACTATTGACAATTACTGGTAAAACTTTAGATGGAAATGATACAATAGACATAAATTCAGAGTTTGAATTTACGATAAATGCAAAAGTGATGGATATAAAATTATATGCCAACAATTCTGAAATTGACTTAACGAGAAACTATGAAGGGTCTTCTACCACACTTGGAGGATTAGGTTTTATGAGACTTTATAACGTAAATTCAGATAGTCTGGAAATAGAAAATACAGGTAATGTTGATATTGATTTAACATATGGTAGTAATAATGAAATATTGGAGCCAAATGAGAAAAAACAAATTGAACTTTCTAGTCTAATGATTTTTAAATTGGATGGAAATGGTACCATAGCAGATAATAACCGAATTCAGCTTGGTAATGATGGAATAGGATATTTCAGAATTAACAACAAGGTATGGGTATGGCCGGGTAACTGAGCGATAATGTCTGAACCTGGAGCACGCTGTTTAGAGAAGATGTGATAAGTACGTTACTTTCCGATGCAAAAATTCTTAAATATATGCCCCAACACCTCATGCGTTGATACTTCTCCTGTTATATTTCCGAGGTAATGCAGGCATTCGCGGATATCCTGGGAAAGGAAATCACCGGTGAGACCGGTATCGAGGCCTTGCAACACACGCACTATTGCTTCATGTGCGTTTTTTAAGTTTTCGTAATGACGGGCATTAGTCACGATAACATCCTCCTGGCTAATCTTGTCTGTATTAACGGCACTAATCATCAAATCAATCAGCTCATTCAGGTTTCGCTTTTCCCGTGCTGCCATGAAAACACGTTTTTCATTGTTCTCCAGTACAAGTTGTTCCAGTGAGCCGATGGTTTCAGGGTTGCCGGCATCTATTTTATTGGCCACAATTATCAGCTGCTGGCCTTCGGTCATTCGTTTGCGTATCATATCAATACGGCTTTTTACGACAGGGTAGGGGTTTTGGGTATCTACCACCAGCAGCACCACTGTGGCTTCACTGAGCTTATGCCAGGTACGCTCAATGCCAAGTGATTCAATGTGATCAATGGTTTCGCGCAGGCCTGCCGTATCGAAAAAGCGAAAAGCCGTGCCGTGAATGTTAACCACATCTTCAATAACATCACGGGTAGTACCGTGTATTTCTGAAACAATGGCCTTATCTTCATTCAGCAGTGCATTCAGCAATGTTGATTTTCCCACATTGGTTTCACCCACGATTGCTACCGGAATACCGTTTTTGATGGCATTGCCCAGCTGAAATGAATCCTTTAACTTGCTGAGAAGCTTTTCTACCTTATCGGCCAGTTTTCGCAGTTCGGTACGGTCGGCAAACTCTACATCCTCTTCAGCAAAATCAAGCTCCAGTTCAACCATTGCAGTAAAATGGAGCAACCGGGCACGCAGTTCTCCTATTTCAGAAGAAAACCCTCCCCGCATCTGGTTTAACGCAAGCTTATGGGCGGCAGCATTCGATGAAGCTATAACATCGGCTACCGCTTCTGCCTGCGAAAGGTCCATCTTACCGTTCAGGAATGCCCGTTGGGTAAATTCTCCTGGTCGGGCCAGCCGGGCTCCCTGTCCAACAAGAATTTCCAGTAACTTTTGCTGAATGAAAACTGAACCGTGACATGAAATCTCCACGATGTCTTCACCTGTAAAAGAATGGGGTGCGCGAAATAATCCAACCACCACTTCGTCGATTACCTGCCCGTTTGAAACAATTTTCCCAAAATGCATGGTATTGGCTGCCTGCCCTTCAAGTTTTTTCCCTTCTTTTGGACTTTGAAATATGCTGCCGGCAATGGCAATGGCATCGCTTCCCGATAACCTGACTACCGCAAGGGCACCGGTTCCGGGAGAGGTTGAAATGGCACAAATAGTTGACTGGTCAAGCATATTCGCTTAATTTTGTGCAAAGATATACCATTTATTTTGATTAGTTTTAAGCAGAATACAAAAGCAATTTGTTACGATTATATGGATTTATTAATAAAGGAAACCGCAGAGATTATAAAAGAATCAAAATTTACGCTGGCCTTTACGGGTGCAGGCATATCGGTTGAAAGTGGTATTCCGCCTTTTCGTGGTGAGGATGGATTGTGGAATAAATACAACCCTGAAGTACTCGATCTGGGATATTACATGAATAACCCCGAGGAATGCTGGGTATACATAAGGGAAATATTTTATGACTTTTTTGCCGATGCCAAACCCAATAAAGCACACCAGGTGCTGGCACGGATGGAACACGAAGGCTTGCTCCATTCGCTGGTAACACAAAACATCGATAACCTGCACCAGGAAGCAGGCAGCCGGATAGTGCATGAATTTCACGGTAATTCCAAACGTTTAGTTTGCCGTAAGTGCGGGGAAGTATATGATGCTAATAAAATGGACTTAAAGAAAATACCTCCCCGGTGTGTAGCAGACCAGGAAATCCTGAAGCCAGATTTTATATTTTTCGGTGAGGGTATCTCTCCTTCAGCTTTCGAAAATTCATTTGCCGATGCCGAAAAGTGCCAGGTATGCATTATTGTGGGTTCAACCGGAGAAGTAACACCTGCCTCACATGTTCCGCGTGCCGCAAAACAAAACGGAGCTACCATAATCGAAATCAATCCCAGGGAATCGCTGTTCACGGATTCGGTTACCGATATTCATTTGCAGGGAACCGCCAGTAAAGTTTTAGCTCAGCTTGAACAGTATTTATTTTCACAAAAAGAATCGGTATAGAGTCAATCTATCCAGAATAGCTTCAGCAATCCAATGAATCCGAATCATAAATTAGTCTGCCGTATATGTTTAAACAGCAACAACAACAAGAAATATGTTGCTAAGGAAATGATGCTGGGCCTTCGGGATGAGTTTCTGTATTTTGAATGCTCAAACTGCAATTGCCTTCAGATTGCTAAAAATCCGGATAATATCCCGGAGTATTATCCGTCAGATTACTACAGCTTCAGAAAAAATAAAACAAGCGGTATTAAAAGGTATTCCAATTTTTTATTAAAGTACCGGATTAAATTGAGTGTATTGCCTCATACGGGAATGCCCGGTCGCTTATTGAATATTTTGCTGCCGGTAAAAAAGGTAAATTTTTTAAAAGGAACCATTGAGGATACAAATGTCCGAATTCTTGACGTGGGATGTGGCAATGGCCAGAAGTTTTTAATGCCGTTGTATAGAGCAGGCTTTAAAAATGTTGCCGGATGCGATCCTTATGTGGAAGAAGAGGGAACTAATTTCGGTGGTCCACTGATATACAAAAAGGATCTGGTTGAGATGGAAGATGAATGGGATGTGATTACTTTTAATCATTCATTTGAGCATTTGGAGAATCCGCTTGAAACACTTCAGAAAGCAAACAAACTTTTAATACAGGGAGGCTATTGCATTATCCGGATTCCCACTGCATCATCTTATGCCTGGAGACATTATGGCGTAAACTGGTTTCAGCTGGATGCACCCCGTCATATTTTTCTTCATTCGGTTGAAAGCATCAGGTATTTGGTAGAGAAAACAAATTTCGAGCTGGTAAATATTGTTTTTGATTCAACGCACCATCAGTTTACAATAAGTGAGCGGTATAAAAAAGGAAAAACGTTGAAGGAGCGCACTTATAATTCAGGCTTGGGCCGATTGGCAAATGTCGTGCAAAAGCTCATTAATGCTTCAAAGGCCCGTAAGTTAAACCGACAGCAAAAGGGAGACCAGGCCATTTTTTATTTGAAGAAAAAGTAACTTCTACAAAATTTCATTTAATGCTTCTTCCAGATCCCATTCGCTGCAGCCGTATTTTTCAATCAGCTTTTGTGCTTTCGGTCTTTTATTGAATAGTTTCCAGCTTTTGTCAAGCACTACCTTCTTTTTCAGCAAAGGGTATCCTTCTGCCAGTAATTCTTCATAAAGCACGTGGGTAACATTCTTGCCTTTGCTTTTATGCTTTTGCAGCAATTGCCGGCTATTGATAAAGGAAGCACTGGTCATCTTTTTATCCATTAAAAATTGACTCACTCCCAATTCCCAATCATTTATCACTTTCCTGCGCAATTCTTTGGGATCTTTCTCCTGAAATATTTTTTCAGGTTGCACCTGTTCAAAAAATTCGGAAAGCAAAGCAATCGCACGGGCATTAAACACAATGAAGTGGCTTTGGATATGATAATTATTTGTATGCTTTGAAAACCATGGGGCTTCGTGTGAATCGACCAATCCCCAGAAATCGACATCCTTAATTTTATCCCACTCAAACAAAAAATCCAGTCGGTTCAACAACAGATTTGAATCGTTAACGCAAGCAATCTGGCTGTATTCTTCAGGATTTATATCAAGAAAACCTTTATGAAACTTGCCAAAATCGTAACCCTCATTTTCAACAAACTGAATCTGTACGTTTTGATTCAGAACAGCAGGTTGTTTATCTATTATTCTGTTGTTTGTTATCATTCTTACCTCATCGAAATGCTGGTAAAGTTCATTCAAATAGTATTGAACGTAAAGTGGAAAATATCCTTCCGGATAGTAATGTAAAAAGAAACAAAGTCGTTTTTTCTCCATAATGAATCATTGTAAAAACGATTCAAAAGTAAAGAGAATTCATTAACCAGAAAACTAACCTAAACAAACATGATTTTAATTCTTTTTGGTTTTCGTTCATTTTGTACCTTTGGATCTTAAACTTAAAACCTGTTAAATGAAAAAAATACTTGCATCAATAATGGCAGCAGTGGTAGTTTTCAGCTGTACCACAACTGCCAATAAAGAAGAAAATATGAAAGAAGAAACACCCATTCAGCAAAAAGTGGAAGAATTTGTTCCGTTTGAACTGAACACTGATTTAAGTGTACTCAGTGAAAAGGAAAGACAGATGCTGCCATTGTTGCTCGAAGCAGCCAAATTAATGGACGACATCTATTGGATGGAGGCATTCGGTGATAAAAGTGAATTACTGACTGATGATTTGACTGACGCTGAATTAAAATTCGCCAAAATAAACTACGGTCCCTGGGAACGTCTGAATGACAATGAACCGTTTTTGGAAGAATACGGAAAGAAGCCTGCAGGTGCAAATTTCTATCCTGCGGATATGACTAAAGTTCAATTTCAAAATTGGGATGATACTACCAAAACAAGTCAATATACGTTAATCAGGCGCGACGACAGCGGAAATCTGGTTTCAATACCATACCACGTTGCCTTTGCTGCCCAGGTTGAAAAAGCAGCTGAATTTATCCGGCAGGCAGCTGAACTGGCTGAAGATCCGGGTTTGAAAAACTACCTAAAGAAACGTGCTGAAGCATTGCTTACCGACGAATACTACGAAAGTGATGTGGCCTGGATGGAAATGAAAAACAATACCATCGAATTCATTGTGGGGCCTATTGAGAATTACGAAGACCAGTTGTATGGCTATAAAACAGCCCATGAATCTTTTATTCTAATAAAAGATAAGGAATGGAGTGCCCGTCTGGAAAAATATGCTTCACTGCTCCCCGGATTACAAAAAGAATTGCCCGTTTCACAGGAATATAAAAATGAAACCCCGGGGACGGAATCCGACATGAACGTATACGACGCAATTTATTATGCCGGCGATTGCAACGCAGGAAGCAAAACCATTGCAATTAACCTTCCCAACGATGAGCAGGTACGTGAAGAAAAAGGCAGCCGTAAATTGCAGCTTAAAAATTCAATGCAGGCAAAGTTCGATAAGATTCTAGTACCTATTTCCGATTTATTGATTGCCGAAGACCAGCGTAAACATGTGAAGTTTGATGCTTTCTTTGAAAATACAATGTTTCATGAAGTTGCCCATGGCCTGGGACTTGGGAATACTGTTGATAAAAGTACAACCGTCAGAGTGGCACTTAAAGATGCCTATACGTCAATTGAAGAAAGCAAGGCCGATATACTAGGATTGTGGTGCGTATACCAGCTCAATGAAATGGGTGAACTGGGCGAAAAGGAGATGATGGACAATTTTGTAACCTTTATGGCAGGCATTTTTCGATCAGTCCGTTTTGGTGCAGCCAGTGCTCATGGTAAGGCAAATATGATGCGTTTCTACTATTTTCAGGAAGCAGGTGCTTTTGAACGGGATGCCGACACAGGTACTTACCGGGTTGATTACGAAAAAATGAAAGATGCAATGTTAGGGCTTTCTGAGCTCGTTTTAAAGATACAGGGAGACGGTGATTATATAAGGGCCGGCGAAATGATTGAAGAAAAGGGGTTCATTCGCAGCGAATTACAAAAAGACCTTGACCGGATCGGTGAAGCAGGAATTCCTGTGGATATTGTTTTTGAACAGGGAGCCGAGGTTTTGGGAATCAATTAAAAGGGGCGTTAAGCAGGCAGTAGGGAAGAGTGAACAGTGAACAGTAAACAGTTCTTTGAATTGCGTGGCAATATCGTATAAAATATAACTTGCGAATTATAGGCATGTGGTCGGGTAAACAGTAAACGGTAAACAGTCCTTTGAATTGCTAAACAATATTGTATATTATGTACCACGTGGAGGTTGACAGCCAAAGCAACCGGAGAGACTTCCTTAAGTGCAGCAGGAAAGCCATGGAACCCACTTGCCGGCTGAAAGCCTGCCCAGCGTTCATGAAGGGCCCAGCTTAATTCAGCCCGGAGCATCGCTCCGGGTAACAACGCAAAATAGCTCTCGCGGCGCAACTGCCGGCCTGATTTAAAACACACCCTTTTCATCGCCGCTATGAGGGTGGTTTATATTATTAATGCGAATTAAGAGTTAAAAAATTAGATGAATAAAAGCAGCGGCCAAGCGACCAAAGACATAAATTAATAGTCCTTTGGTTGACCGTACTTTAGACGCTCTTTGTATATCTGTTTTTTCAATTAGCCAATTGAATAA
>JAGXGA010000011.1 GCA_024636975.1 Mariniphaga sp. | reverse complement strand
TATTAACTATAAAAATTAAATTAAAATGAATGTACAATCAACTTTGGAGCAGTTACAGCAATTAAAACTTCATGGAATGGCAAAGGCCTATGAAGCAGCCCTGGCTATGCCTGTTCATGAACAACTCACATCAGATGTACTGATCGGCAGACTTGCTGAAGCTGAACGACAGTACAGAGTTAACCAGAAAACAACAATGTATTTAAAGGTCAGTAAACTTCGGTATAATGCTCTACTGGAACAGATCTATTGTAATGCTGCTCGTAATCTCACCAATGACCAACTTATGTCATTGGCTGACTGCCGGTTTATTGAAAATGCGGAAAACATTCTTATTACCGGAGCAACAGGCTGCGGCAAGAGTTATATTGCATGTGCACTCGGACGTCAGGCTTGTTCTTTGGGATATAGGGTATTATACTTCGGAATGAACCGCTTTCTTGAAAAAGTTTCCCAGACAAAGCTGGATGGTACTTTTATTAAACTGCTGAACCAAATCGAAAAAACACATGTACTGATACTGGATGATTTTGGGTTGCATCCTTTTGATGCGATTACCCGGTTGGCCATTCTTCAGATACTGGAAGATAGGTACGGTAAAAAATCAGTAATTATTACTTCTCAACTTCCGATTGCCAAATGGTACGAGTTCATAGCAGAACCTACCCTGGCAGATGCCATCATGGATAGACTTGCCGGTAATGCTCACAGGATAGACCTGAAAGGCGAATCATTAAGAAAAAACAAAGGCCCGAGGAGCAGTTGAGAACTCCAGTCGGGCTACGCCCTCCTTCCGTTCTCAACTGCTCCTCGGGGAAAGAAAAGTCACTGCGAAAGCATGACATCATGTCAAAATATATTTTAAGCAAAATAAAATATCAATTAATAAAATATGCATTTTTGTAAAACAAGTTCATCCTGAAAAAGGTGGTACACTTTACCCCGGAATAGGTGGTACAATTTGTCCGGAATAATCAGTAAGCATCTGGTAATCATGAAAATCCTGTGAATCGTGGTTCAGACATTTACCCGATGTCCATGATTAGAAGAAATCAGGTAAATCATGGTAATCTTGTGATTCATGGTTCAGACAATTAACCGGAAGAAAGCACAGCAGTGCAAACCCGTGTCCGACTGATTCCAAAAAAAGTTGGAGTTCTTTGGACAAATCCCTTCATTTATCTCAAATTTTATTGAAAATTCAATCTTTGTCTGCAATTAACTATAAAAATTATTGGATATTATTGGACGTGGATAGCCGAATGCTTACTTTCTTTTAAAAAAACTCCTTAATTTTCAATTTAGTACTATCCCTATTTTGTTTTTCGGGTCGGAGAAAAAAGCGTTGACAAACAGACAAGCTTTATTGCAATTTTGAGTCTGAACGATGGCTTGTGCGAATTGCAATTTTGCTTGGCTGTGCGGGTTGGCTTCTTACACGATGTCATCTTTAAAAAATCCATTATCAATATCTATCAACAATCCTCTGTCAAGAAAACTATTAAATTCTTCGCATGAAGTCTCAGGAAGTAACGAACATGAATAACAAGCAGCCATATTTAATCCACCAACTCCTTGGCCATCCATGGTGTGAAAACAAATTGGGTCAGAAGCACAATCCGTGGCCCTAAAAAGAGCAGACTTTATGATTCTTTCAAAAATTTCCTCAGTCCCTTGTGAAACAAGACCACCGAAACTTCCCTCTGCACCAGCAACTGTATAAATTAACATTCCTGACATTTCCATTTCATCAATAAAAAGTCTTTCATTTAAAGACGTTGCAGGGTAACCGACAAGAAATTCAAATTCTTTAATCAGAATATGAGATAGTGTATGAATTAAAATGAATTTACCCAAATGCCTATCACTTTTGAATTTACCTTTATCAATATAATCGTGATTTTGGATATTATCTTTAATCGTTAATATTCGCTGGGCAAACCCTTTACTTTTAAAAGATTCATCTAACCATGTTTCGATTTTATTATTATTAAGATTAATAAAAATGCCTTCACCAAAACTTTCAACAGCAGGTAGATATTCGGTTTGATTTGCCCATTTTGAAGTATATTTTGCTTTAATTTTTGAATCTCCATCAACACCTTGTAGAAACTCGTTTTGGCTTAGTGGTTCTTGACGAGTATATGCAACTTGAACTGTCGTTAATTTAAGTCTTTTAATTTGTGTAAGATTCGAAATTCCATATTTTTCAAGAGAAGATATTTTTTGTCTCTTAAAAATCAGATTTCTTTTTTCTGAATCTTTTTCTGGGTACGAAATACGCTCAGGAAATGTAATGAAATTGTATTCTTTTAAACGATATTCTTCTTCAGGTTCAAAAATATTTTCAACATTTCCATTGATGTATTTTAAAATTGATGCTTCAGAATATTCGTCCTCAAAAACTTCAACAATGAAGTCTATTGACTTTCCTTTTTCCAACCACTTATCTATTTTGTCAGAATCACTTCCGCTAATTTCTAATTGCGCAGGCAGATAAATACTACTTACTAAAATTGGATAATAAACACTGTTACTGGTTCTAATAACTATCTTTCGGTTTAGTTTAGTTGATTCATTTACAATCATTTCTAATTTAAATAAACCAGCCAATGTATTTGATTTTCCACAACTGTTGCATGAGATTCTAATACCAGACAAATCTGAGAACTTAGTTGATTTGTAATATTTTAGCTGTTGATTTTCACAGCACAGTTCGTCATCATCCATTCTTATTGTAAGCCTTGATTCATTATCCTGACTTACTTTTACTGCAATATTCCATTTATCCCAAGGAATATCATAAATATCGCCTTTCGGAGAGGTTAGTATAAATCGAACTTGCTCTAATTCATAATAAAATTTCTTACGTTTTTTATCTCTCTTTTGTTTGGTCTTTGCACTGTCATAGCAATAAAAACATCTTGGCGAGTTATAGAATAAATCTCTAATTTTATCATTTGGCTCTTTGTATTTTGAAAGAGTTCTTTTCCAGCCCTCCCACCAATCAGAGATATTGTGAAAACGCTCACATTTATTGCAATAAAACCATTCTGGAAAATATTTTGAACTAATAAACCGATAAGGGTGTAAGGGTGCACTTTGATTGTTTGGGTTTGCAACATTTGATGGAATTCTTAAAAAAGCAGATAATCTTGGAAATCCATTTTCGTTCTTTAATCTGTTTAAAAGCCGATTGTCTTCAATCGTATAATCTAATTTTTCAAGATTACCTTCTATTATTGCTTTAAAGAAAGACCATTGGTCAAAATTTTCTATCATCATTGCCCCATTTGGAGTTTCAATAATGGAACCAACACCTCCGTAGGAGCTAATAACTTTGCGTGATTGTATCTCTGTATGTGGCATAACTATTTGTTTCCTTTAATTTGGATGTAGGTATTTGTGTCAACTTCTCGCATAGATTGCATTAAAATCCAATCTTCAATATCTCCATCATGTTCACCTGGTTTCAATAAAAGCTCATCATACTTTTGTAAATTGACTTGACTTATCTTTTCCTCCCATTCATCTGCTAATCTTTTTATCTCTCTCTCAAACAATTCACAATCATCTTTTTGATTTATGAAACGGTTTTTTATAAATGCTAATAAAGGTTGAATTTTATCTTTAGTAAAATAGCCAGCTTGATTCTTTCGGTTTAACTCTCCCGGGTAGTTTTGACGTATAAAGGCAACAAGCATACTTGATAGCATTTTATTGATTGTATTCTCAGTAAATGGAGTAACACTTATTGGCTCTACAGCTTTGTAAAAAGTTTGATGGAAGGTTTTAAAATGTTCAAAATAAGATTTTTCTCTTGCCCTATTCGGGTCAAAAAGTGTTATTGCAAGTCCCTTTGTGCTTCTACCAACACGACTTGATGCCTGAATGTATTCTGCAATATTCTTTGGCATTCCATTCAACAACATGATATTCAACCGACTTATATCAATTCCAACCGAAATCATATTTGTTGCAAGAATTATATCGACAACATCATTCAAATATTTCCTACCTGTTTCGTCGGTTGAAAAGCTTTTTTCTGAAAATTCTCTTTCAATTTCACTCAGCGTTTCCTTAATTCTTTCACTTTGAATTCTACTTGTAAGTTCTTTTGTTCTTGAGTAAATTCCTAAGAAATTATACCTGTAGTCATCGATAGAACCAGGAAAAATAGATGAAAGTCTATTTTGTAAGAATCCAGTATAAGTTGTTATTTCATCCCCAACTTTATTATTTGTACGCCCAACATCACGTAAGCTGTTGTAATAAGAAACGAGGCTCCAATAATTATTTGCAGAGCCTTTGGTTTTGTTATCAAGATAAACTTCTAAGCGAGCAACCAATAAATGAGCAAGTATTTGTAACTGTGTGTCAATTGCAGTTTTCCCAGTAGGCATAAAACCCAAATATCTTCTCTTGCTTTTACTATTATCTTCCTTCGCGAAAAAGCTGTCTTCTTGCGTAATCCCTGTTGGTGGAAACACATTTACGTTTCTATTCCCATACAATTTTTTTATTTGCGAATCTGTATTTCGAGTTGTCGCCGTTGACGCAATTATTTTAGGAGCATGCCCATTTTTTGTGGAAAGTAATTCTATTACACTTTCGTAAATGCCAGTTATAGAACCTAAAGGACCACTCAATAGGTGAAGTTCATCTTGAATAATTAAATCGGGT
The DNA here is from genome assembly GCA_024636975.1 of Mariniphaga sp. Lineage (GTDB taxonomy): Bacteria > Bacteroidota > Bacteroidia > Bacteroidales > Prolixibacteraceae > Mariniphaga. The sequence goes on along the minus strand of JAGXGA010000011.1, from coordinate 59,418 downwards.
GGTAGTTTACTATCGTCATGAGTATTGAAAAACATAAATGCTTTTTCTTGCCAAGCTAACATTGCAAATTTGTCGACCGTTCCAAATAGGAGAGTTGGTGGATTTTCGTATAAAAGCTCATCAACAACTTGTATTGGAAGCTTTTTATGAAATGCGCAATTTTTATTGAGGCAGTTAAGCTTTAAATCGGTTCGGGTATAATCAAAACCATAATCCCATTTACCTTCATTTTTCGAAATAAGTTTTGTTCCACACCAAGGGCAGGCACTTATTTGAAATATATTTTTTTCTTTCGGATTCCCATTTTTTCGGTCACATTCTTTTTCAATTTCATCAATTTTCTTTTTTGCAACTTCAAGTTTATTTGGAGTTGAAGCCATTCCAACCCAAAGGCCGATTGAAATTGGTTCTGTTCGTAAAACAGCATTAAATTCAGGTTGTTGCCTCAGAAATTCAAGTGCGGAAATTAATCGAGATGCCCGTTCAAATTGCTGAGCTGTTAACAACCGTAAAGTATAACGCATTATTACAGTAGTTCCTTCATATCCAATTTCATTATTTAAACGTCTCCAAATAATTGCAAGAGCTGTAACGGCAAGATATGCTTCTGTTTTTCCACCACCTGTGGGAAACCATATCAAATCAACAATTTCTTTTCTCGACTTACTTTGATTATTTACAACTCCATCAATACTGAGAAGCATAAACGCTAATTGAAATGGTCTATATCTTAGAATAAACTTTATTTTGCCTTCAATTTTTCTTTGCTCTGCATTGTATTTCCTAAAAAAATCAAGACTATTGTAATCAACATTATGGGTAAGTTCCGATAATTCCTTTTCGTCTTTCCCAAAATCTTTATCATTTGAAGTTACCATTTGGATATACATTGCTGTATTTGCCATTTGAAAGGCTTTGAAGATATTATCATCTTCAAGCAATACGATGCTTTCTTTTAACCTGTTTAGGTTTTCGGTTTGTTTTGAAATAATAGCTAAACTTATTTCAGTATCGTTAAAATCAAGACTTTTAGTTTGTAATTTTTGATTTATTATCCATTGTTCATACAGTGAAATGAAATATTTCAAGCTTTCAATAACCTTGTTTTTGGGTAAACCAAAAGTTGATAGATTCTTAATATTTAAAGCATCATTAAGTTTTGTGTCATTAGCATCGTCAAAATCGTTTTTTACATCTTTAATATCAGCATGAGGTAAAAAGCTCGTCTTAATTATGGTCGGTTTTTCACCTTCCCAATCCACGGCACAATTATGTCCTATTCCGAATGATTTAATCTTACGGTAAATGAAATTTAATCTTTCGGCTTCATTGTCGAAAGGAAATCGCTCATACTGCGTTTTATATGGCAAAATATTATTTGACGTAACAGATATATCTGCTTGAAATAAACATTTTGAATTTAGTTTCTCATTTTTATTAGAGAACTTATTTTTAGGATGGGGAACTGAAATATTAACGAGTTGTATCTTTACATATTTCCTACCTTGATGAAAGTATGTTTTTACATTGTAGCCAACCTTTAGTTCTTTATGTAATTTATCCGGAAGTTCAATTGTAATTGGTTCAGAAGTCGGTTCAATTTTAATCGTAAGTTTTCGCAAAAAATGCTTTCTTTTCCATGCCCTGCTAATTAATTTTTCAAGATAACCAATGTAATACTTAGCAGAAGTATCGACTAAGTTTTTACTGTTTCTGAATTCGTCAAAACTTTGATAATCCCCACTACGGATTTTATCACGTCCTCCAGAATGACCATCCAAATCATTTTCAAGAAACATAAACTCACCATCAAATTTCAATTTATCTTTAAATGGTAATTGGTAAGGAATTTTATCTTCAAAAAATGAATCATACCCAGCTTTATTAATTTTGATTTTTTTTTCTTTAAAGGTTGGTTGATAATAAAGTCCAAATGAAAAATCAACATTTACGTTTTCAACTGAATCGGTAAGACAAATTGTAAGACCAATATTTGTTGGGAAAAAGCTATTTTGGCTAAGTGTCAAATCTTCTTCATTTTCCTTCTTTGTTGAAACACTATTCTCTTCTATAATATCTAAAACTTCTTTTTTAATATTGGATTCTTCCAGTTCTTCATTCTCTTCACTTTCATTTTCAACATCCGCAGTATCGCTGTCTAACTGTGTATCAGGATTAGTTTTGTCTGGAAATAAAACTCCTGTAAAATATCTTATTAAGGGATAATCTGAGATGATTTCTTCATTGTCGGCTACTCCCCAAGTATCAGAACCTGGACCTAACATACCTTTGGTTATTCTGTCCTGAAATTTTTGCCTTGCTAAATTATCATCTATATTACTCATGTTCACAATTTTCAAGTATTTGAATTTTTTCAATTGTTTGTAATGGCGCACTTGCATCAATAAATTTAGCAATATGTTCTTCGCTAAATTGTTCTAATATTTTACCAATAACTTTTTTGTCAGAAATTATGTAATCCATTATTTCATCGCTTAGGTCTCTTCCCAAGGCTATCATTATACTTCTGTATGCTTTTTTGCAACGTTTAATATCATCGAAACTATTATTAAAGACATCACAGTCAATGGTCTTCTTAATTGCTATTAAGTTCAGTGTTTGTGATGGAAATAAATCCTTATCTTCTAGGCTGAGCCATTTTTTTACTGTAATGATTTGAATTTTAGCACCATTAACAACAAGTTCAGCTAACAATTCTTCAAAACCAAAGTTTGTAGATTCTTTTTTTACAAAATAATTTTTAAGACATTGCTTCCATATTTTGGAAGTTTCAATGATTTCAATAAGTTTTCCTTTCTTGTCATTCTCTGTTGCAATTTGAAATAATCTTTCCTTTGAAGTATTCTCGTAAATCCTGATATTATCTCCAATAATAAGATTTGAAACTTTCTCTTTTCTTTTTAAATTATCTTTTGAAAGTAGTATTGTCTTGCTACCTTCCAAAATGGTTTTTTCACCACCAATAGAAGTGATTTCATATTCTATATTTTCACTATACTCATAATGATATGATTTATTTTCAAAGCTTTCTTGTTCGTAGAATTTTAAAATGATACCGGAGATATCCTCATCCTTTTCAACTATTGGGTATTCTATCTTGCTCAAAATATATCGTTCTGTTGACCCGAATTCCTGATTTGATTCATTCTGACATTTATTTAAAAGCTTCTCAACAAGTTGATTTTCTTCTGGATATAAGACTAATGAAAAATTGTTGGATGTTTGGGAAATAATTCGCAAAATATCAGTTGGAATATCTGAGAATCCAAATATTGTAAGTATTGATATATTTTTTCTTGATTTGAATTTACCGATTTGCTGCTTGAATTCTTTGAAACTAAGCAGCTTTGTCTTCCCAAAAGTGCTAACGAATTCTTTACTATTAAGGTCTTCTTGCCAAGCATCCTTAAATCTTTCTGAAACAATTAAAATATCTGTCTTTTCTAACCGAATTAACTGATTGAATTTTTCAGTTGAAATACTGTTTATTATTTCTTTCGCTAATACTGTTAGTTCATTTATAATCTTTTCTGGGTTCTCATTAATTTCTAAAAAGGATTCAGAAACGATACTTTTAATCTCTTTTTCATAAATATGATTAATGTATTCTAGCTGACTTGCAAGGCGAAGGGATTTGCTCGGCAAAACAGTTGAATAAAGTATCTTTTTAAGTCTGAAAAGATTTTTAATATTGAAACAGTATTCATTATCAATTTCCAAAATCCGCTTCTCAAATTTTTCAATATTATTCAGAAAACTTTCAGGCTTAACGGTTATCAATTCAATAGAACTGTCTTCAATGTTGTTAAAATAGTTTGTCTCTGACTGAGTCCATTTCCAAGTTTTAAGATTATCAAAGTTTTCAATATTATTACTTCCGATAAAAATTGCTTTAGGGATATTGCCTTTCCGTAAATCACGCTTTATTTGAGTGATAAAAGGTTCGTACTTGTTTTTCCCTATAAAAATTACCGAATCTAAATTCTCTATTTCATCAAAAACCAACTCTTTAAAAGTCTCATAATCTGGCAAAAGATAAATCATAGGTTCAATTGGAATATAGTCCGATTCATCTTTTTCAATCCCTTTTTTAGTCACCCATTTTAAAGGGATTGCCTTTTTCAATTCAATCTCTGGTATCTTCTCGTCATTAAGGGTTTCTAAAAAATCTTTCTTTTCAAGAATAATTGCAGTTTTATATGTGAATTTTGAGGGGACATAATCTTCTCCAAATATGAGTTTGAAAAGATTTTTATAATGATTAAATTTTGTTTTGACTTTTCTGTCAGTAAGGTTTGCTGTTGTTACAATATACTTTTTTAATGATTTATCTTTTACACTTGGTAATGTACATCCATTTCCAGATAAAGTATGAGTGCCATCAATGTTCTTTTTGTCGTACCTGTATCTTTTTCCGTCTTTTTGTAAAATATCACCGTTCTTGTATTTTGTTTTATCGTCAATGTAGTTTTGAAAAAATAAGGTCGCTGCAACTGATAATATTGCAGGGATGTAGAAGTCCCTTTTATCATCTCTTTGCGGAACATTAATTGCCAAATTATATTTGTCTTGGTTTAGAGTTTTATTAATTAGGTAGAAGTTGATAATTTCAAAGTCGTCAAATCCAATATCTTCTAGATTATAATGCTTTTTTAGTTCTGTTTTTGAACGAATAACAAGTTGACTAATATATTCAGGATTTACCATAGAGAGGCGGTTTTTGTTTGGTGGCTAAATTGCACTCATTTACAAATTTTGGTCTGTGGGTCGGTTTGTGCGATTTGTGTGTGCAATGCACATAGGCTTCCCCAACTGTCCTGAAGGGCAGAAGGGGGTATGCAAAAACTAATTTTTTCTTGCACCAACCTTCAATCAAAGAATCAATTTTTTTTGTCTGTTTTTTCAAATTGTTAGTCCATTTATTAATATACCTCGGTCTTTTTAGCCTTGCAAACAACGTTAAGTATAAGAATAGTCATAAATCTTTCTCTCTTTTTACAACCACCATTTCATCAAATCCGTGTTTTATCAATAACTTTTTTAATGTTGTAATAAATCGTCTTAATTCTCTTTCAAGAATTGAGTCATAATCTGGACTCAGTTTATTAAAGTCGTTGGGTAGTAGGTTTGAAATAGCATAATTAATTCCTGTGATTATTGTCGGAAAGTCTATAAAGACTAGTGTTTCTTCTTTAATTTGAGTGTCAATGCTAATATTTCTCGGTCTGCCTGCATATTTGAAAGAAACGTTTTTAGTGTCAATAGAAGATTTTAATCTCTCGAATTGAAGATTAACGTCATCATTGATTTTGTCAGGAACAATAATATTTAGTTTGCACTTTTTGTATTTCACACCTTCAAGTTCATATCCATTATTTTCAATTAAATAGCGACAAGTTGGAACAATAAGATTTTCCAAATAAACTGAAGCTAATGTAGCAGAAGGAAAAAAGTTGATTTCATCATCTGAACTTGAAATGAAAAGGTCTTTGACTTGCTTAACCGCATTTTCAAAACTGCTATCATTGCCATTATCAAAAACTGCCAAGGAGAGTCCACCAAAATCAGAAAGAAGTTTAATTTCTTTGTCAACTAGAAACGCACATTTTGAAGTTCCTAAACGACCTGTAAACAAACCTAATTCAAATAACACGTTATCTCTTGGTTGCAACATTACTTGTCCCCTAAATTCGACTTTGTCGTCATTAGTGCCTAATAAAATTCCAAAATCAAACTGTAAAGTTGCTTTAAGTAAATCAGACAGAAAATTTTGATTTATCTTAAAAACCGAAGAATCCCAAACTTTTTCATTCCATATGGTTACATCAAAGTCTGCGGATAGAATTGCTTTTGCTTTCTCTGCTAATTTTAGTTCTTCGGAGGATGAACCTATAAAAAGTCTCTTTTTAATCATAAGCCAAGTGTATTTTTAAGGTCAACAAATATTCCTTCAACTTCAGCTAGCAACAATTTCAGATTTTCAAGTTTCCTTGAATTGTATTTAAAAATATACTCTCTTCCATCCACCGATATGATGCTATCTGCCTTAGTTTGATTGGTGCAGATTTCTTTTAGCTGATTATAGATTACAGGAACGAGTTCATAAAATGAAAGTGTTTGATATTTCACAACTTCAATGTCATAACAAACAGCATTAATATCAAAACTACTTAGGTCGATTTCTTGATTTGAGTTAGCTTTTGTGTTTTTCAAAAAGCGAATCATTTTTTTTAATCTACCAATAGTATCTGCACTTTTTTCGTTAATTCGTTTAATGCTTAGAAAAGGAAAATCTGCATTTCCTTTAGAATGAGTTTCTTTATTATAAACTTGAATTCCACGATATTCACCTTTGTCATTGATAACTGAAGTTACATCATCATACCAATTGGCAATAACTACGTCAACTTCACGATTTAGGCTTTGATTTTTAATTTTAATTGATTTTGGTTTTGTTGTGTCGCATATATCATAAACATCTTCTAAAATTGATTCACTATCAATTCTTATTTTTCTTAAATCTTGAAGTGCATTTCCTTGATAAGAGCTTGTGTTAACTTCCTTAACCATTTTTTCAATAGAAGTCTGTCTATATCTATTTTTCTGCTCTACTGATTCAAGTATCTGCTTGATTTTGGGAGCATCATATGTATAAAATTTATCACAAATAGTAAGTAGGTCAATGTCGCTATAACCCTTAATATGAGTGTCAGTCATTACAGAACCTTGATATTTAAAAACAACGTCAGATAGCCTTTTCGATAAATGCTCTTTTACTCTTTCTCCTGCATCTTTACTTCTTTGCGTGTATTCTGGTTCAACACCTTTCATCGCAATTCGAATGTAAGTCAGTACCTCACTGTAGGAAATTGTTGCAAGCTCATCTGAAAAGGATTTTCTTAATTCAAAATTTTCAGGATTAATTCTGCCTCGAATACTTTCTGTTAGCTGTCTATAATTTTTTACCATTATAAGTTGTTTTTGGTTGTTGTATCGGTTTTTTTAGCCTTGCCCCTAACTAATTTATCAATTCGTATTTATTGATCTCACTAAACAAATGGCCGTTGGATATGTACAACTCTCATGTTATATATTCTCCTTTTTTATTGCAATAAATTTAAGCCCTTTCATAGCTCCGCCATCTCAGTCACACCCAGCACCCGGTTTTACCCTGTCAAATCATTGCACTAAAAACTCTGTTACATCCGGGAAGCTGTTGCTCCATCTGCTGTACCTGTTAAAATCACCTGCCGGCTGTACGGATTTCCTTTTTATGTAAAAAATTGTTATTGGGAAACTTTTGTATGTACGGTTTTCGGTATGTATGGCAATAATAAAGGATTAAAAGTTTGACGGAATAAATCTATAAATCATTTCATTGCAAAACAATAGGAGGGAGGAATTTGTGGAAAACTTTTATGAGCGAAAGTGAAGAAGGGCAAAGGGCAAAGGGCAGAGGGCAAGGAGCAGAGGGACTAAACCGTGTCAACTCGTTTCCCGACGTAAAAATTTTAATCACCATCTAACCTTTCATTCTTAAACGAACTGCAGTAAAATAACAAATTCTTATAGCCTGGAATCTGTTGAAATCCCATGTACTTCAAATAATAATCCCTCAGCTTCTGAAAAGCCGTTTCTTTAGGACTTGTAAATTTATCAAGATTGAGACGATTCACCCACTCGTCCCCTTCTGCAATACCTTTCTCAAATTGCATTGGGAAAGGCTGGATAACAAATAAATTGCATACCTGGCTGTAATTAAAAATTATATCCCGCACAGCTTTTACTGCTATTTTATGCCCCCTGTATTCCGGGAGTATGGCAATTTCCTGGATAATACAAATGTTGCTGCTGATTACTCCATAATCAAAGAATTCCTGAATGTCACCTTTGATCTCTCCAGCAGAAAAATCAATGATTTCCTGTCCGTGGCGAAAGCTGTATTCATAGCAATCAAACACATCAGAAAGATAAACTCCTGCATTGATTGCCTGATCAGCATATATTACTTTAAATCCGGCTTTTCCTATCAGCAGTTCTTCTGAAGCATCATCCTCCAAATCTGCTTCCTTAAAAATATTCATGCTGATGTCCTTTATGAAATAACCAGGATCCAAATGCCTTTCTGCATCCGGACACGATCTGAAACTGTAATCAAAATAAATCAGCCAATCCTCATCCATAATCTATTTTTAATAAACCATAAATTTAAATTATTTCAAGGAAAATAGTTGCGATCCAGTCAAGCCAAAGCCTTTTTAACTTACACGTTTACATTACCGGACGATTATTAAAAGAACGACAATCAATAGGACAACCGGTACATGCCAGAAATAATTTACAACAAACAGTCCCGATAATATTAATGCAGCATCATCTTTACTGGCAGTGACTTGGCCGCTTGTTAAGGACCCCTTGAAAGTCATAATGATTCCATCAGAATCAACAAGTTGCCATTTGGTGTTCAGGAAATTGGCATACCTGAAATGAACCGTTTTGCCGTTAACCACTATTTTTGCTTTTGTTTTCCAGCTGTTGTATTCGATTTTACCAATAACTATTTTATCAGCAACATCAATAATTTCAGTGTATTTCTTAAAAAACCCCTTTGTATTAAAAATGTACGCTTTTCCATTTAATAAACCTTCGGCAGACCTGGAGAATTTCTTATTTTCCAAACTTCCTCCAACAATCAAAAAAGCTGTTGCTAACGGTAATCCAACGGACAAGGGAAATCAATCGTGAATCCGACGATCGAATACCACCAGACCCAGCCCTGAAATTTGCACTATGTTATAGCCTGTGGTTTAACTTCTATATATTAAATTCATTTCAGATAATTCTTGTCCAATTTGATGAATTCCACTTAATATCTTTTCAGTTTGGCTTTCAGATGGTTTTTTATGTCCTTGCACATATTGAGACAGTAAAGTTGGATTCATTCCAATTTTTTCTGCAAGAAATTTTGAATTCAGCACTTTGTAGTATTGAAAAAATTGTGCAAAGTCAATTTCAAATTTCAAATTTTCATGTGTAATTTCAAAATCCTTTTCAAAATTTAATTGAGTAGCTTCGAGTGCATTATTTAATAATTCAGGAATAGTCCTTCCCGTCGTGAATATTGGATATTCTTCAGAATAAGCCGAAAATCCTGTCTTTGTTTTCTCTACAATTATTTTTACTTTTTTCTTATATTTTTTCATAATTCCTGTTTTACAATATTATTCCTGCATCCTTCAGTATTTTTTTCTCAAGCCCTTTTCCGACTTCCTGGCTTCCATGATTTGGAAAAATTATTATACCATCTTTATGATCATGTTTCAATTTAACATGTGACCCTTTTTGTGAAATTGGAAACCAGCCATCTTTCTTCAAAAGTCGATATAGTTCAGAACATTTCATTTGTATACTTCTAAATCACATTCAAAGGTAAATAATAAATTACTTTTCAGCAAGAATTTATTTTGAGGAACTTTTATTCTAACATCACTGCCAATAAGGAAGCAATCATTATTGCTGAATGCCGGCAATTTTTTATACCGCGTGTTGTGTTGAACGTGGCTTATATTTGTATCTCTTTAAAAGTCTGATTATCTATTAATACTAAATTAATTTTTTTGTTAACTCCGCTACTTTTTATATAATCAACTGTGCTTTTAAGTCTTTCTGTTACTCCGGCATTTTGCCACAAATCTTTAACCACAAAGAATTTAATCGTATAATCTGGTTCTGTATCCAAAAATACAATGTCAACCTGCTGGTTTATCGGAAAATACGAACTTAACCTCTTAACAGTACTCTCAACCTTTTTTACATCCTCGATTGGCATGGTCGAATTGTAGTAAATCGTATGAAATTCATTTACCTGATAAGGCTGTAAATAAAGTATAGGCTCGTATACTTGCTGATTATCAAACTTTATCTCTTTAAGTTCCATACTATTAAGTAGGTTAATGTCAGTAAATCCTATTTCAATTTTCTTTTCAAGGTTTAAGTTATAATTCAGATAATTTTCAAATCCATTAAAATCAGAAAGTATCACAGTGTCAGATAATACTGAAGAGTCAGGGAGAACAAATTTGAGTCTGTAAAAATCACCTTCAGTATTTAGGGGAGATTGGGTCGTTAGCCGCCGCCTTGGCATTTGTTATTGGTTACCTTTACCAAAATATCCGAGTCGTTCACCCATCAATAGGTGTTGATATGAGTCACTTTCTAAATTCCTGGGAGCGTTTAACGTGAATTGTGCCTTATCTTGAAATATCATGATGAAATCCGACCCTCCAAAAAGAAAGTAGCCCAGCATATCGCCTTTTGAAACTTGATCACCAACTTGCAAATTGTCTTCAAAGTTTACAGAAGAAACTGGCCACATACCTACAGGGAGCAACGCAACTAAGCCATATTCTTCCGTTTCTAAAATCACACACCCTCGCGTCTCAATGGCTTGCCAGGCCACCGAGGAAGCATCAAATTGGTATCGCTTATTTTTCGGATCCCAGGTGGTGTAGCCGCCTGAAACGCTTTCACCGGGAATGATGCGCATTTCTTTTACTACTCCACTTAGCGGAAAATGATACCGATGGTAATCACCAACATCCAAAAATGAATGGGTGAAGGTACCATTCGCAAATGATTCAACGTATTCGCTTTCCCTTCCGATAAGATTTTTTAAATCGTATAAAGTTGCTGATTTAATCGCAATCCCCTCTTTCTCGATAATCACAGAATTGCTATCAATGGCCCATACGCCCTGAGGCTGGGCATCTGCCGGGGATACCACTACGCTATTATCACACGGCTCTGCAATGGGTCTTTCGGCAGGAGACGTTAAATGCCTCGCAAAGAATTGATTAAAGGTATTCCAGTTGGAAGGGTCTTCGTACCAACCATTTTGCAGACCAAAAATCCCATCCGACAAGGCGATTTGATAATAATCCTCGTTCCAGGAGGCTTCTGAATCCATATATTCACCATAGGACTTATTAAAGCTGGTTAACCACGATTTGTAAGGCTCATGGTATTGTAAGGAATTATTAAAGTATCCCTTTCCCTCCAGAGCATCAAGCGGTTGGTCATTTATAAAAAAGAAGTAGCACAAACTTTGGTCGATTCTTTCATACAAGGAATTTGCATAATCAACTTCTAAGAATTGCCAAGGCATTGCATTTTCAGTCAATGCAACAAATTCGTAATACTCCTCTAATGTTTGAGCCGGGTTTGTTTGCTTATCCGGATTGATTTTCCTGGCCTGTTCGATTGAAGCTAATAGCAATGATTTAATTTCTGGATTTGCATCAACAAGGTTTATTAATTCTCTGGTCTTAGAGCCATAGTCACTTTTACTACTTTCATTTTGCCTGGATTGATCTGTGAAAGAAAACAACAAAAGAAAGAAAAGTGAGAATACGTACAGATTAAGCTTTTTCATTATTATTTGATCAACAATTATGACTTCAATGAATGTCAACGTTTTGCGATATGAAAAGTTGCCGGTTGCGGGCGATTTCCAAGGTCATTTCAGTTCAAGCTCCATTATCCAATTGTTCAATCAAGCTTTCGTCAAACTAAAATGTTTTTATGAAACCAAACCTTTTGTCAGTTCGTATCACACAGTAATGAAAACATTTAAGAAGGAACAGCAAATGGAAACACTGGCAAAAGCAGGGATCACAGTTATCCTTCCGGTTAAGGACCGGGAACGTGCATATCGGTTTTATAAAGAAACGCTGGGATTAAAACCAGGAAAGGTCACCGCCGAAGGTAATCAAACTTTTGAGGGAGGACAGGGAACCCGTATTAGCCTACTTCAAAAAGATGAAGGGACAAAAGCTGAGCATACTGCGCTAACATTCCAAATTAAAGACATTGACAAAGTAGTTGAACAGCTTCAGGAAAAAGGTATTGCCTTCGAGGATTATGATCTCCCTGACATTAAAACCATTAATCATATCTGCACAATTGGATCGGAAAAAGCTGCCTGGTTCAAAGATCCTGAAGGAAATATTTTATGCCTTCATGAGAATTTAAGTTAAGCCCACTGCCTCATTTGTTATGCCCGGTATATTTGAAGAAAAGAATTTTAATTGCATGAAATGAGCATGGGTAATATAACACACTAACCGGAAGTTGTTAATCCCGATGCCCTGCGGGACAACACGATTTTCCTGATTAACCTGATGGACAGGATTAAAGGAAAGTCTGAACCCTGATTTTCCTGATTCACATGATGTCCATAAAAGTCTGAACCATGATTCGCTTGATTAACATGATGTCCATGATTTTAAGGAATCAGGGTAATCAAGATAGTCCTATGAATCAAGGTTCAGACAATTAAGAAAATATCCCCTCTTCCCTGGTATCAGTTTGCGTGACAGAAATTCGTACCACCCGGTATCCCGATCCAGGCATTTCTTTGTTTGAAGGAATGTCATCCGATGCTGTCTTTCATCGCTGTCAGAAAAAGTTGTGCTAATTCCTTTCATCAATAGATAACCCCTCCCCTCTTTAACACCCGAATCAGCATAATTACAAAGGTCATTTTTTCACAAAGCCATAAAGGAATTCTACAGTTTCGGTGATGCCTTTATAGAAGAACAAACCTTTTCTCTTTTCATCAACAATACGTTCAATAACTTCTTTATATTCTTCTGCTGTTTCTTTACTAACAGTCATTAATCTTTGGGTACTGTAAAATTTAAATCTTAAATATCTTCTTTCAAGTGAATTTTCACCAGCTGAAATTAATGAAACAGCCACATGCTGATATTCCAAATCCAGGTCATCTGTATCTTCTGCTTCTACAATATCGCCGGGATAAAACTCGAACAGCTCACTTGAATCTTTATTTTTATATTCTTCGTCATCCAGTATCAGATACATTTCAGGCCCTATTTCTTCCGCATTTACCGGAACTAAATATTTTGTGCCATCTATAAAATCTACATAAATCTTTTGCATCAATTACAATCAATTATTTTAATCATTATCCTCTGTTGGATCTTCAAAAGAAGTCCATTTATGCTTACTGGTTATGTTTTTCTTCAATTTTTTTAAACCACTGTTTTAGTCCATATCATCAGTCGGATCATAAATCTTTAGCTTGAAATTAAACCCCTGGTAAACATCCAGCATTTTAACAAATTGTTCCACCGTGATTCTCCTGCCATCAATTTCAAACTGCAAATCGAATGCTGTATCGGCATAGCCGGTATAACCTATCGTTCCCCTTATAACATCTTCTTCTGAAATTTCCGGCTTCCCCCGTTTTAAATGCCTCTGATTAATGCTTTTTTTTATTTTAGTTTTAAGCTGTAATTCTGCCTGTTCTGTATTGGCATGAAAGTCTGATAAAACTGAAAATCTCCTGGGAACTCTTTTTGATGATTCATCTATAACCTCAACAGCTTCTGAAAGTATACCCGATGGGACAGGAAACGTAAAAATTCTGAAATGATATTTCTTTCTCCATCTGTCGTTTATGAAATAATCATAGCCATCGTCCAGAGTACTAAAATGTAGAACATCATTATCCATATTTTAAATTTAACTAAAGGGCAAATATAGAAAAAGTTGATTGGTCTGGTCCGGGATGCCATTCGGAAAACAAGTTACCCGAAACGAAAATGTCTGAACCACGATTTTCCTGAATAACATGATGACCAGGAAAGTCTGTACCATGATTCTCTTGATTAACCTGATGACCATGATTAGAAGATAATCAAGGTAATCCTGTGAATCAAGGTTCAGACAATTAAAAGAAAGGACTGCAACAATCTTTCTCTTTTACCTTCCCACGGGATTGAAAAACTGAATGGTAAAACAACAGAAATACAGAATGCGCGAAAGGAATTCGTGCCACCCGGTCTCCCGATCCAGGAATTGCTTTATTTGAAGGCCTTGATTTTCCAATCTCTTTCAATCTCCACCAATCTCTATCAATCTCAATCAATCTCTCTGCCCTGCTATCAGAATGCGTGATTCACCCGTCCGAACGGAATCAGCCGGGCAGTCCTGTCCGAACGGTAGCAGCCGGGCAGGAAACCACACCACCCGATAGTTATCCACTAATTACACGGATTTCACGAAAAGAATCTGTGCAAATTTGTGCAATCTGTGGCGAAAAAAAAATCTATACTATTTAGAAAACGGGTGCAGCTTCCAAAAACGATTCTCATTGATACCGTTTTCTACAACTAACCACAATTTATGTGGAAATTTTCAATAATTGAAAGTTTGTTAAAGGCTTAAATCGTTTTTAATTAATTCGTTAGATCGCTGATGCTTTTGCAGAAAAGGTTCTTTATTATTGGTAAAAAACAAAATGCATTTCTATTTATCACTCAAAATAAAGCCTGAGAACCTCTTTTGATCCACCAGAGTAACCGTAAGGTAATCAGAAACTTGTATTTAAATGAACATATATAAAAAAGTGTCTGAAGTGACTGCCGGCTCCCTTTCTCCCTGCAACACTTTTCATTACGCCTGTAATTGTCTGTATATAAATAAATTACCTTTTTGGTTTTTATTTTGCATATACCTTTACAGTATTATTATAAAGGAACGGACATATGAAAACAGATAACTATTTAGCAGGCCAAAAAATACTGGTTGCTGAAGATGACGAAAATAGTTTCTACCTCCTGGAATATATTCTTAAAGAATCCGGAGCCGAAATTATACACACCTGGAATGGTGAAGATACGATTCAGGCCCTTTTGGAAAATCCCGATATCAGCCTCATTCTTATGGATATCAGAATGCCCGGAATGAACGGTATAGAGACAGCCTGCAAAATCAGGGAATTTAATGTTGATATTCCTATGATAGCGCAGACTGCATCATTAATGCTTATAGAAGAACAGCACAAAATTCTGGAAGCAGGGTTCAATGATTACATTTTAAAACCCATTAATCAGGATTTATTGATCAAAAAACTAAAACAGCTTTTAAATTGTATTACTTAAAATTATATGATCATAATGTTGCCATTATTATTAATGATGGCATCCCTATTTTGATTCCAGGGATGGCATCCATGCCCGCTAAGGGTGGATGCTATCCTTCAGATCAGATAACCAGCTTCCCTTATACTTGATTTTTTTTTTCAGGACAGGATGGCATCCCTATTTTGATTCCGGGTTCATGCATTAAACAACCAGGGATGCCATCCACCCTTCATGCAACTAATCTGTGAATCTGTGGCTAATTTTTCCCATCCCCATCAATCTCTATCAATCTCTATCAATCCAAACAGAATGCGCGATTCGGAAATCGCGCCTCCCGGTCTCCCGATCCAGGCATTCCTTTAATTGAAGGTATGGTTTCGATCTTGTGCCCTGCCCGGGATGGCATCCATGCCGCTTAGGGTGGATGCCATCCTTGTTCAGATTACCAGCTTCCCTTATACTTGATTTTTTTTCAGCTATTCATTGAGCCCCAGGCTCTCAATATATGCTTCATTGTTGGAAGGCCGCCCCAGGAAATCTTCAACTGCCTCTTTTATATCCCGTTGGGTTCCGTTTGCCAGGATTAACTCACGAAACCGCAATCCTGTTTCCCGGTCCAAAAGCCCGTTCTTTTTAAATTCCGTAAACATGTCCTGCGCATACACCTCCGCCCATAAATAGCCATAGTAGTATACCGGGTGGGTATTTATGTGAATCCAGCTGGCCTGTGGGTGAGTTCCTTCAACATACATGGGCAATAATCCCAGGTCCTCATCTATCTGTTGCCACAACTTATCGGTATCGATGCCGGTTTCCGGATTGTACCTGTCGTACAGTGTCATATCATAAATGCAAAGCCGGAGAGAGGAAATGGCATCTAAACCAGAAGATACATTTTTTGCCTTCAGCATATTGTCAAAAATTTCCCTGGGCAACACCTCTCCCGTTTCATAATGCCGGGCAAATGAGCTGAGCATTTCATAATCCCATAGCCAGTTTTCAAAGATCTGGGACATGGATTCTACAAAATCAGGTTTGGTATCGGCCTGTAAGGTATACTCCCCATGATAGGAAATTCCATCAACAATATGTCCGAATTCATGAAAAAGGGTTCCCAGCTCATCAAAGCTTAGCAACGACGGCAATGTTTCCGTGGGTGGCGTAAAATTCCCCAAAAGCATATTAACAGGAACTTCATAGCCGTTTGCAGTAGCTTTCCCGTTACATAGTGCCACTCCATAAAACCACGATTCCTTGTTTGCCCGGGGAAACAGGTCCAGATAAATCCTGCCTTTCAATTTGTTTTCTTCAAATACTTCAATCAGCTGAACATCTTTATGCCATACCGACGGTTCAGCAACCTTTCTGAAATCTAGACCCAGCAATTCTCCATAAATAGAATATATTCCATCAAGACAGGAATCCATTGGCAAGTACTGTCTTATTTTTTCATGGTCGACCTGGTACTGTGTCTTTAATACCTGGTTGGTGTAGAAATCGATATCCCACGGATTTATTGAAGCAGCGTTGTTTCCGGTTTCCTTTCTTTTTACAGCATTTAAGATTTCAATGTCAGCCTTTGCTTTTGCTCTGGATTTGTCAACTAAGTCATTAATAAAAACCCATACATTTTCGGGATTGTTTGCCATTTTATGAAACAGGTTAAATGCTGCATAGGAATCATAACCCGACAGCCGGGCCATCTTATAGCGTTTGTGCACAAGGCTGTCAAGGATTGAAAGGTTTTTATCAGAAGCCCTGTTTCTGTATTTGTAATAAAATGTTTTCCTGGTTTCTTCCTCTGTGGCATTGTTAAATATGGGAGCTGCCGTGGCATTGATTACCGGCACTTCATAGTGGTTGTCCCCTACCCTGTATGTGTTCTTAAAGTTTTCAGGTAGCCCGGCAATACCTTCCTCATCAAGAATCAAAACTTCAGCTGATGCATTCATATTATTCGAGTATTCCGAACTGAGCTGGTTGATATCGTTCTTTAGTTTTGTAAACTGAAGCAATTTTTCTTCTGGCAGGTTAACCCCCGATTGTTCAAACCTGGCAATCAAATCATCGACCAGTTGTTTTTTAGAATCAGCCAGTTGAGAATAGTGGCTGGACGATTTGTAACGTACCATCAAATCAAACAACTCTTTATCGGAGTAAAACGTTGATGATAGCGAATCCAGCATCTGATAGCCGGCAAGGCCATTTACCCGTGAAAGTGAATCGGGTGATACCCAGTACAACATAAAGCAGTTGCTGCTCGCTTTGAACATTTTGTTTTCAATTTCATCGAAGGCACCAAACAGGTTTTCAAAGGATGAGTCTTCGATTTGTTTGATTTCCTTCAGATCCGATACTGTCCTTTCAAGCGTATAGTCAGCATACTCTTCGATATCACCTGCAGTTACGCCGGCATAATCAACAGGAACATTGATATTTTGTAAAAAGGGATTTTCCAATGCCTTGTCATTTTTTGTGCACCCGTACACAAGTACAAACAAAATAAGATAGTTCAGCGATTTCATAGTTGTTGGTATAAGCATATAAAATTAAGATACATTTTCAATTACCAGTCCTACGCCTGCAAAGCTCCAGATTTAAGAGCCTAAAACTAAAAAATGCTTAACAATAAAACAATATAAATTCACAATGCTGTTGATAATTCGTTTCCGGAACTTAAAAAGCAGGAAGCTGATTTCTTTTATTCTTGACTAAAGTACAATGGCACTAATAATTTCACCATCCCCCTGCCCAGCTGACAGAATGCATACCCACCTCCAACTCATTTAATAATCTGTGAATCTGTGGCTATCATTTTAAATAAAATCTGTGAATCTGTGGCTATCTTCTTCTAAACCTGTGCATCAATGAAAAAGTCATTCGAAAAATTTAAATAATATTTTATTATGTTTATATTATAAACTTATTTATATTTGAAGCATAATTATTATATAAACTTACACGACAAAAAAATTCAACACATGAAAAATTCAACATTAACACCAGAACAAAGTCTATTGCTGATATCAAAAACAATAGAAGAGACCAAAGAACGATTCAGGGAAAATGGCCACATTTTTGTATTTTGGGGCATCCTGATGCTTATCGTAATTGGAAGTCAATTCATTCTTTCACTACTGGAACTCTATAAATTTACATTGTACCCGAATTATCTCTATCCACTTGGTGGCGTTTATATGATCTATATCTGGCTAAAAGAAAATAAGCAAAACAAGCCTAAAACCATTATTGGAAATATTCTGGGAAACCTGGGATGGATAGTTGGAATAAACCTTATGGTTATGGGGTTTTTCTTTTCGGGTCAACTTGGAGAAGCCATAGCCCCGGTATTTTTAATTCTGTTTGCCTTATTTATTATTGTTTGCGGATTAGCTATAAAATTCAAACCTCTTTCCATCGGAGGTGCAATGGTTAATCTATTAGCGCTTGCTACGTTCTTTCTTGACAGGGAATATCATGGATTTAGTATGATGCTGGGCGCTTTGATAGGATTAATCATACCAGGTATATTACTTAACATAGCCCGGAGAAAAGAAAATGTTTAAAGATTTAGATCCTATACTGCACTCGCAACTGCGATTATCGATTGTATCCATTTTGATGTCGGTGGATGAAGCTAATTTCAACTTCATAAAGGATGAAACTCAGGCTACCTCGGGAAACCTAAGTGTACAGATCAAAAAACTACAGGATGCAGGCTACATCGAGGTGAAAAAAACTTTTAAAAACAACTATCCAAATACTTCTCTATCCATTACCAAAAGAGGAATTGAAGCATTTGAGATTTATGTTAATAATTTAAAAAACTACATCAATCCTAAATAATTTTTTTATCAGGATAGCATCCCTTTTTTGAACCGGGCTCCTGCATAAAACAGCAAGGGATGCCATCCACCGTACTTCCAACTAATCTGTGAATCTGTGGCTATTTTCTTATAATTAATCTGTGAATCTGTGGCTTTCTTCCAAATTATCTGTGAATCTGTGGCAACTCTCTTTAATATAAAATCTGTGTTAATTCCCTCCCACAAATCAAAAAAATCCATTCATTATTTGGCAGACTAACGTACGTTAGTTAACTTTGCCCCTATAAACAACATCTAAATGGAAAATACAAAAGATAAAATAATGGATAAAGCGCTTGAATTGCTCGGTTCAAGAGGTTATGACGCCGTTTCCATCCGTAACCTGACAAAGGAGGTCGGGATACGCGAGAGTTCATTCTACAACCATTATAAATCAAAAGAAGCGCTCCTGGAGGAGATTTTTATGATTATGGATATAGAACTGGGGAAGAATAAAATGAATGCGGTACAGATCGATCGGCTCACTGACGAACTGGATCTCGAGAATTATCTGAAAAAGGGGATTGACCGGTTCATGGAAAAGTGGAACAAGCCGTTCGCTTCAAAAGTATGGGCTGTGATAAGCATGGAACAATACAAGAATCCGAGGGCTGCACGTATAATCCTTGATGAAACCGAACGCATCCTGAATATGCTGAGCACTGCCTTCCTTTTTATGCAGCAGAAGAAAAAAATGAAAGAAGGCGATCCCATTCTGTATGCACATCTTTATGGCTTCTCCCAACGGGCCATCCACCTCGATTACTCGCTTCGGACCTACTTAAATGATCACCCCGAAAAAAGCCTGAAAAAAATGTATGAAACCGCTGAACTTTTTGCTTCAGCTTACAGTATCTAAAATTTTTTTAACCATGACAAGAACGAACGTTAGTTTAAAAAATAAAAAGCCATCCCGGGAAAGATTTATAAGTCCTTATAATCTGAATGCCGGGAACATCAATTCAGATAATTTTTATGAGGACCTTGAAGCTTACACCTCAGTCGTTATAAACAAAGGAATTAAAGAGCTGGGTACTATAACCGATGATTACAGATCAGTTTCAAAAGATACCGCCCCCCGGGAAAAAGTGCTTCTTGATATGATGATCCTGGGAGTTTTATGGCATGAGTATGCAGGCCTGTCCATCCCGTTTCTGAAGATCAAAAAGGCAATTCTGATCTTTTTATATAACAAGCGAAAACATCCTTCACTTAAAAAACATGTTGACTCACTGAGAGGAAAACTTGCCACAAACTGGCTGAGCGGTTCTGAAAAAAGGGAAAAGGAAATAAGCATTAAAGAGCTATACAGGCTGAAACTGTTCCTGGAGGCCACCTGTGAGTACAGGGAGGAGCTGAAACGTGCATCCCGCATCATTCAATACCTTGAAGAAACCGACAGGATCACGGCAGAAAATGCAATGAGCAAAATTGTGAACTTTACAGGATGGTTTAAGTTCAGCTCCGTCAATTACCTGGAAAAATACACTGAAAATGTCAGTGAATTCCTGCTCAAGTACCACAAAAAATATAAAGGCAGGGAGGATTATTTTTTCTGCGGACGTAAAGAGTCGGAATATCATTTAAACATGTTCGGCGCTGAGATCATGAATCGCACACTGAGAAAGGAGTTTGAAAACACAGAGGAGAAGATCCTTCTCCTGCCCACATGTATGTCATCACACAATTCAAAATGCAGGGCAAAGGTCATAAAGGATGATCTGACCTGCGCACATTGCAATCGTGACTGCACTGTTTCCCGGACAACCCTTGATATGAAACAAAAGGGAATCAGAACGGTACTGATCCGTCATTCATCCTCCTTTTCAAAAAGTCTGGAACCATGGGCCGGTCAAAAGACTACCGGTCTTATAGGGGTAGCCTGTGTGTTAAACCTGCTAACGGGAGGCTTTGAAATGAAGCGGCTGGGTATTCCGTCGCAATGCGTGTTTCTCGACCATCCTGGTTGCAAAAAGCACTGGAGGAGCGGGAAGCCTTCTGAAATAAACCTGTCTGCTGTATGTAAATCAGCGTGTATAAAGGAAAAAGTAAATTGTATGCATCAATAAATATAAAACGACATGAAGAATTTATCGAAAAAACTAAAGGCAATTTTCATTTCACTTATCATTATTGAGTTTTTTAACGGTCTGAGCGGTCTGGCCGGAGGATATGGACTAATATCTGATCCAACGGCAGCCAGCCTTGGAATGGAACAAGCCTGGCTTGAGGGAACTCCGTTCAATAACTATTTCATTCCGGGTATCATTCTGTTCGTTTTTAACGGAGCAGGAAATACCGTGGCTGCTGTGCTATCGATAAGAAAGCATCGTTATTACCCGGTCGTTGCCCTGTTTTTTGGGGCCGGAATGATGATCTGGATTATAAGCCAGGTGGCCTTTATAGGGTATAAGAATTTCCTTCAACCTCTGTACTTTACAACCGGGCTTATACAAACCGCCCTGGGAATCATTCTTATTCAAAACAAAAAAAATCATTCATATGCTTAAAATAACAGTATCAGTATAAAACGTTCTCCAAGGAGCTATGCATATATGGTGTGCCATACAAGTACCAAACCAGATGCCCGTGCTGAATTTGAGGCAATGCTGGTGCAATGAAAAGAAGTGCGTTTACAAAGGTGCATGAATATAATTTTCATAGGAGTTCCATATGTTACCATTGAAAACAAAAAATAAACCATATGAAAAATAACCTACTTCAATTTGGCAGAAATGCCGTTTACCTGAATGTTTTCGGCATTGTATTTTCAGGATTAGTCTTTCCGGTTATTACCTCAATTTATTACCCGCAGCCGCAATGGGAAAATCCCGGTTTATTTATCGCATCGTTTCACCCACTGCAAACCGCAACCTTTTTTTGCGGATACTTTCTGGTTCTTGGCTCGTTGCTCACTTTTGCCACTCTCAGTTTTTTAGCTGCAAAAGAAAAGAAAATATGGGCGGTATCGGCACTTGCAATCAATGTTGTTTTCACCGCAGTGGTGTTCCTGAATTACATTATCCAGACCACTTATGTACCCTATTTAGCTGGCAATAATCCTCCTGAAGCGAATTATCTTTTAGCTGCATTTTCCATGGCCAACCCGGGATCTTTTGCCTGGGCCCTCGAAATGTGGGGCTGGGGCGGAATCGGTATATCCTTTATTTTTATGGCCTTCATTTTTGGGAATCAAAAAACAGAACGGGTACTGCGCGTGCTTTTTTTAGTCAACGGGATCAGCAGTGCCGCATCGGCCTTAATTACTTCAATCGACATGAAATGGCTTTTCTCGCCTGCCGGTTTTGCGGCACTGATTACATGGAATCTGCTGGTTCTGGGAATTGATTTTATATTGTTAGCCTGGTTTAAAAATCTGCAGCCGATTGCTTCAATGGAATAAAAGCACATTCAGGATCGCCTTTTTGAAGAAAGCCTCAATACCCCCCGGGTATAACCTGGAACATTGAAATAAGGTTCAAGCCTTAAAGTTTCATCATACCATTTTCTTGCTTCCTGGTGATTGTGAGCATAAAATTAAAAGGGTGGCTGAAAAACATGTTCCTGCCTGGAGTGATCCAGGCAAGTATTATACCTTTACCAAAGAAGTAGCATCGTTTGATCAAACTCACATCAAACTCACATCAAACTCGCATTAAACTCGCAATAAACTCGCGATTTTGTGATTATGATCTGAAAATAATGCGAATCTGATGTGTGATTAATCTAAACTTATGCTATCTTTGGTAGGAATTTGATATGTATTTGATATTAACCTAAGTTTATTCTAATGGCAACAATTAATAATCTTTTCGACAGCGGTAGCGGGAAATTGGATAAAATGGTGTTTTATAAAGTGGGCGGTCAGGGACGTGTCCGGTCGCTGCCTGACCGTTACAATGACAAGAAATCGCCGGCACAGATGGCACAGCGGCAGCGGATGAAGATGGTGCTGGAGTTTCTGAAACCGTTCAGCAGGCTCCTTCGCATCACCTTTGCTTCAGAAGCTTTGGGGCGGTCGGGCATGCAGGCTGCCCAGTCGTACAACATGCGCAATGCCCTGGCAGGGGAGTATCCCTCTATTTACGTGGATAAGAGCAAGGCGCTGCTGAGCAGGGGCTCACTGCCGGTGCCGGTGAGCGCATCGTTAACTGCACAGCCTGAGGGGCTGCTCATTGAATGGGAAAACGACCCGGAAGCTGTCCGCCGCAATCCGAACGACACCCTTGTGGTAATGGCCAAATCGGCAGAAACAGAATACAGCGATTTCCGCTTTACCGACACCCGCCGCTCCGATGGCCGCTACGCATGGAAGCCTGCCTTAACTGATGGAGCTGTTGACGTGTGGATTGCCTTCCGCAACCAGGGACAAACTGAGATGAGCGATAGTATGTATGTGGGGGAAATGGGAAATTGAGAAATGGTAAAATTGTCAAATTGAAAAAGGAATCGTTCTTTTTTTTGCAGAACAGGCACCGCAGGGGCTGGGGGTTATCTAATACCCAGGGTGGCTGCCTTGGGCTGAATTAAGCTGGGCCCTGCTTGCAGCTGGGCAGGCTTTCAGCCCGCAACAGATCTGCTAAGTTATTTTTTTTATAATACGGCTGAAGTCGTTAAATGGACTGTTTACTATCATATAACTACTTTTTCACCAAAACATTTTCTTTTTTTTCTGCAAAAATCCCCTTTAAATTCCCCCCGCCTGAACGCAGTCGGACAGGCCTTTGGTAGTGTCTGAAAATACTCTGATGGAGGCATGTGCCCAAAGAGGAACGAGCCCTGTTGATGCGCCTTCAGGACATGCAGGTTCGACACCTGCAAATCATGTTATTATTCATATAATATTGCTTCAGCAATTCAAAGGACTGTTCACTCTGACAACTCTGCTCTCTGTCACTTTGCCCCATGCTCTGTGCCCCATGCCCTTTGCTCCCTTCCCTATTCCCCTTTCATTTCCTTCAAAGCCTCCAGCCACCAGCGAATTCCGGGATTTTGTTCTGAACCATCTCCGCCTGGGCCGGCATTTGGCCCATGGGGCGGAACGCACTGTAACCAGGTAGATGCAAGCATATATCCCCAACCTCTTTCAAAATGATTTTTTGTGAGTTGGATTTGGTTGATTTTCATTTCTTCAGAATAAATTCCAATGTTAATGTAGTTTTCCAACGGAGGTGCTTTGCTGTATTCTCCCCAGTAATTACCAGGTGCATTTGTTGGCGTACCTTCCGATTCAATGTAGGGTTTATTTGGATCTTTTTTGCTGAAATGAATTCCCAAATCGGCCTCTTCAGGTGGAACCCCTTTGAAATTTGTTGCTATATAAAACGTAGGATCAACTTTTTTGGCGGAACGAACTAACTCTGCCGGATCAAAACCTGCTTCACGCATCGCCATTCCTTCATTATCGACATCAATAAAGACATTTCGGAAGTTATTATCTTTAAGAAATTTAACTGTGTTGGCAACTGCTGTATTTGCTTCCTTTTGTGTCCACGATTCCCATTTGGCAGTTGAGCCACCCCAGTACAAACATCCAACCAGAACAATCATTCCTTTTTTATCGGCTGCTTTAATAATGTTAGCCAACCGATTTGAATAAACCGGATTAAGACTTCCATCTTCCAGATAGCCTTTAAAATTTCCGTAGCGCGAACCCATTACAAATACACTTACAGTGTTTACGCCGTATGATATTAATTCATCCAGATGACTGATTAAATCTGCTGCAGATTCTTCAGAATACAGCGCGTTTGAGCAACGTAAACCTGCCACCAGGATTTCCTGATTATTGAGGTAAGTTTTGGTGCCTTTTACCGAGAAGACGTAGTTTCCTGCAAAAAGACTTTGGAATACTCCGAAAATAATAACCGTCAGAAGTAGTTGTTTATATCTCATGTTTACATTTTTTGAAGCAGTTACAATTCATGAACTTTCTCTGCGAAGTTATATCATATATCTTTAAGTTTAGCCTGTTTTATATCTTTTACAATGAGTGTCAACTGTTGAAGTATGAAATCGTGCCGGATTAAAAGGATGTCTTGAGAAAGCAATCTGGCTATAGCTGCAGCGCAGCAAAAAATTTGCAGAAGAAATCCGGTGCCTAAACTAAAAGCTGCAGTCTGGCTGGCTACACACTGTTCACTCTCCTGCTCTCTGCTCATTGAAGCACAACGGCAATAGTCAGCAGTTTGACAATTCCGTAACTTTACAATTTGAAATCTCCACCAATCCCTACCAACCTCCATCTCCTCTTACAATAGCATAGTGGTAACTGTCTTTCCAATCTCCCCTGATGGGTAAAATTTTTCTTCTGAGTCCCTCCCGTTTCATGCCAATCTTTTCCAGGACGCTTATTGATTTTATGTTTTCTGATGCCACACCGGCCTCTACTTTCTGTAAACCGAAATCATCAAAGCCTGCTTTTACAAGCCGCTTTGCTGTTTCAGTAGCATAGCCGTTTCCCCAGTAACCTGGATGTAGTTTGTAATATATTTCACCAAGCTTAAATTTGTCGTTCGATAAGGTAAATCCTGCCATGCCTATAAACTGACCAGATTCCTTCAGACATATTTTCCATGTGTATTTATTTCTGGGTAATTTATATCTGTCCATAATCATTGATTCAGTCAGTTTCTCAGTTTCCCCGATTGTCGTTGGTATTCCAAGCGTATTGTATTCATCAACTTCCTGAACTGAATGCAACCGGTGAATGTTTTCCAGATCATCCATTGAAATTTCAATTAACAGCAACCGCTCTGTCTCCATATTGTACAATTCCGGATTATGCACTTTATCCCAGTTGCCTGATTGCTTTCCCGTTAAAGTATCAATCGTTAACTTCAGTACCAGGACAGCATCCACTTGTTTTGGCTCAAATTCAGTCAAACCAGGCGCTCCGTTATGTGTCATAATAATTTCAAGTGCCTGTTGCTTTTGTGCAAGATCGTCAAGGATTTCAATATTCCCGTATCCTACAATGGAACGGTAAGCTGTTGCCCATTTACAGGCTTTGTCGCTTTTAACGATATCCGCTTTCAGCTCCACCTCAAAACAAACAGTGGGATTGTTTTTTAACAAGTCAATCTTTTTACCGGCACTGGCACTATGGATGTAAATCCGGTTATCCCTGTAGCCGTAATTAAAAGGCAATATGTAGGGCAATCCGTTATCCATCATTCCAATACGACAAATTCTGGAATGAATCAATATTTCTTCAAGTATCGATTTATCGGTTATCTCCTGGTTAGCTTTTCTCATTTTCTATTTTAAGCAGTATTGAATAATTACAATGAAAGGACGTGGCATTTTTGCACCCGAATGTGGGATCCTTTTTGGTCTTTTACATATCATCAGAGCTTCAGGTTTAAAAGCTTAAAACTAGAAAATGATTTACAATAAAACAACCTGGTTCACGAAGCTGTTAAAAATTCGCAAGGGATGTTATCCTGTGAATCAGTAGCTATAGTTGCAGCGCAGCAAAAAATTTGTGGAAGAAATCAGGCACCGGAACTAAAAGGTGCAACCTGACTGGTGGGAAGACAGGCGCACCGGAATAGTTACTACCTATTGGGGCAAGGATAGCATCCCCTCTTCCAATTCAGGTTCCTGCAAGGTAACTGCATGGGATGCCATCCGGTAAAAAAGGTTTAACCGGGCGGACTGTTCACTATCATTTAACTTCCTATTAAAACCAGGCCGGCGAAGGCGGCGCATGGAAAGAGTATGTTTCAATCCAGGCCGGCAGTTGCGCCGCAGTGGTGGTTGATTGGGGCTGCATTGCTATAGACATTTGATTCCTCCGGAATCGTTGACAGCTAGATGGCCGGTGCAGAGAGATAACTCCCTTGAATGTCTCTCCAGTCACTATAACTGCAAATTTTCTTATGTTATTTATTCGGCTGGGCAGGCTTTCAGCACGCAAGAGGTCTTCTAAGTTATTTCTTATATAACACGGCTGAAGCCATTTAAAGGACTCTGGTCTCAACTCTTTGCCTCATGCTCTTTGCTCTCAACAATTATTTGTATATATTTGTAATATACATGAAAGAAGTGTTTGATAATTGTACCGGTTTTGAATGGGATAAAGGAAATTCCGCAAAAAATTGGATGCGTCACCATGTAACACAAGGTGAATGCGAACAGGTTTTCTTTAATGAACCATTAATTGTTTTTGTTGATGTTAAACATTCACAAATTGAAAAAAGATGGTTTTTATTGGGAAAAACAGATGCAGGCCGGTTTTTATTTATTGTTTTTACGATCAGAAAAAATCGCATAAGGGTAATATCTGCAAGGGATATGAACAAAAAAGAAAGGAGCATATACAATGAACAAGCTTAAAAAAATACCGGTTTTTAAAAATGAAGAAGAAGAAAGTGAATTTTGGGCTGCCCATGATTCGTCGAAATTCATTGATTGGAAAAATGCAGAAAGAGCAGTATTCCCTAACCTGAAGCCTTCCACAAAAACCATTTCATTGCGTCTGCCGGAACATATCCTCGATGAGATAAAAATGCTCGCACGTAAAAGAGATGTGCCGTATCAATCGCTCATAAAGATTTTTTTGAAGGATAGGTTAAATGATGAACTGAGACATTCGGGGTAAGCTATTGATAGTATAATTGCAATTTGGTTAATATTCATATAAATTTCGTTCCACGCAAAGGCGCAAAAACGCCAGGTCACCCCTCACTTTTGTCTTAACCCAACTTATTATATTACGATGCAATGCACTTTTCGGTTCTACGATTTCTTATGAAATACGGCTGAAGCCGTTCAATGGACTGTTTACTGTTCACTTCACAGCACTCTCTGCTCTGTGCCCCACGCCCTTAGCCCCATGCCCTCTGCCCTTTGCCCTCTGCCCTCCTCTACCCTATCTTAAAATGCGGATGATTGCTGTCAACTCCTGTGTAGTGGCGCATCAGCAACAAGTATTTTTCCAGCAGCGACGGCAGCAGGAAATTCTCGCGTACATGTTCCATGGCTTGTTTGCCAATGTGTTTGCTCTCATCGGGGTGAAGTAAAAGGTATTTCATTTTTTGTTTAATTTGGTCAATTTCGAACGGCTCTACCAGAAAACCGGTTTCGTTATCGATTACCTGCTGAGGTATTCCGCCCACGTTGCTGCCGATTACCGGTGTTCCCTGCCAAAGCGCTTCCGTAACTACCAGTCCGAATCCTTCTTTGGTGGAAATGTGCACAAACTGGTTGGCAATCCGCATCAGCGCGCCGATGTTTTCATCGTTGTTCTCGATGTTCATCAGCAAAAAGATGTCGGTATCGTTTTCACGGTCCTCCATTATTTGTCCGTACATCGCCAGGCCATCCGGGTCGTCGGAAGCAGTATTGCCCACAATTATAAGTATGGGCTTTTTATTCTGCACTTCCTTGTCGTTCTTGATTTCCTTGAACGCTTTGATAATTGTCGCCTGGTTCTTGTGAATATCATACCGCGAAACTGCCAGCACAATCGGGCGATCACCATCGATATTGTGCTTGTTAAACAGCGGCGCCAAAATCTGTCGTGCCTCCTGTTCCGACAACTGTCTGTTTTTCGGGCTCAGCGGATCAATGGAGGGCGCTACACGGTACACCGGTTTTTTTACCCCCTGTTTTACAAATCGTTCATCGGTAAAAATAGCGCCGTCATAATGATTGATAAATGGCAGAAGGAAATTCCAGATGAGCTTATTGGCAGAGGTGGTATCGATATGGCAACGCCACAGTTTGGGTCCTTCGTAATTTCCAAAAACCGAAGTGGCACAGGGCTGCGGGTCGTGCACCACGGTAAGATCGGCTGTCACTGAATAATTCTCGAAATTTTTAATGGAGTTGTCGATGTAAACTCCATGCAGTTCTTCCACGCTGAAAGGCTGCTCAACCCCCTGTATTAAATCATGAAACTTTTTGGTGATATAGAAAAAGTCTTCGCTGTGGGCCTCAAATAAATGCCATTGGGCATCGATGCCAAAGCCCTTGGCCAGCGGGACGAGGCTCTTTAACATTTCGGCTACTCCGCCACCTATGTACGTTGAATTCACGTGCGCCCATACTTTATTTTCCAGGGGCGCTGCCAGTTGTTTCAGCTTTTCAAGCTTTTTGTGGCCTATGACCTCTTCGTAACTCTGCAGGTTGAGTGCTTCAATTGGGGGCGATTCTTGTAAATATTTTTCTGACTTATCGTAAAACATAACGGCTCCTTTTTTAAGTAATTAAAATTTATTGTCAATTAGCATTATAAGCTTGAATAAAGAGACGGTTTGTTTTTAAGGTGTTGAAGTTGAATTTTCAAATTTCGTACCAAAGTACGTTCACAAAGCATAGTTCCCATATATTCATCTGTTTAAGCAAAATCATTTTGTCGAAAGTAAATCATCCGGATTAACGAGGCAAATATTTAACAAGGAAATTACCAAAAAACAGCGATTGGGAATTTTGTCCTTCAATAATGCTGAAAATCACTGTCGGCAGAATACTTACAGCTAAATTGAATCTTCTTAGTCGCACTCGGGTTAAATAACATCTGAACCATGATTTTCCTGATTAACCTGGAAAATGAATTTCCGGAGGTTTTTTATCAAAGGGCATTGACAATGAAATTGAACTTGCAGGGAATTGCGTCTGCCCATGTGCCCTTTAATGTCGGATTTGGAAAATCCGACTCCCGTGGGTTCGGTAATACCGAACCATGAACATCAGTGCAATCTTTTGAATTATGGTTCAGCCAACGAAAAAAATTATGGATAGCATCCCCATTTTTTGATTCCGGATGTCTGCATGTAACAACACAGGATGCCATCCACCCCTCCTTCCCATTAATCTGTGAATCTGTGGCTACCTTCTTCCAAATAATCTGTGAATCTATGACAACCTTCTATTTTTTTTAAATGTTAAATGCGCGACTCGCCCGTCCGAACGATTTCAGCCGGGCGGACCTGTCCGAACGGTTTCAGCCGGGCTGAGAAATCGCGCCTCCCATGCAAGAATGCCAACCACCCTTCCCGCTGTCTTCGTTTACAAACGCCGATTCATTTGCTAAAAGTGTTTAAGCTATGGTAACATACAACACTTTTCTGGCCCATATTCATACAATGATAATGATTTTATGTTATTTTGAATTAACTTTGCAAAGGCATCTTTTAAAATAAGCGGTTGACTAATAATGTTTTGGTTGGCGTTTTACAAATTGAAATTCTAACAATAAAAAAAATACAAAATGAGAACAATGAAAACCTTTAAATTAGTTTTATGGGTCATAGTATCGGGGATACTGGCAAGTGGCTTTTATTCCTGCGGCAACAGAAGTCAGGAGAACAAAAATAAGAGCCCGGAAATTTCCAACGAGAAGATTGAGCAGGAGGTAGAAGAGTACATATACCCGCTGCCCTCAACTTTCGAGGTAACCAACATGCTGAATGAAATTGAAGCAAGTTACATCTTTGATATTTCCAATGATCCGGAGAAAGCAGGAAGTTATTTCACCGAAAAGAGCAGGGCAATAAACCTCGGCATTTATATTGCTGACCTGGCATACGCAACTACCTACAATCAATCATCTGAAGTACAGGACTATTTCAGGGCGATTGAACGACTTACCCGCGAATTGGATTTAACTGCAGCTTTACCTGATGATTTACCGGAGCAAATATCAGAAAATATCAACAATAAGGAAGAGTTGATTAATATCGTTACAAACGTTTTTCAGAATGCTTATTCATTTTTGAATAAACAAGGGAGAACTGAGCTTTCTTATCTGGTACTGGCAGGAACCGTATTCGAAGGCCTGTATCTCACCACTCATATTTCTGAAAACACATTTCAGAACCCGCGTCTGATTGAAACCATTCTTTTTCAAAAAAAGCATATTCGTGAATTGGGTCAATTGATGGAAAAATACAGAGATTCAGAATTACTAAGCGAAACCCGACAGGATATTTCAGCAATAAATGCCATTTATGCCCTTGAAGAAGGAACGACATCGATGACCAAAGAGCAGGTTGCAAAACTGACGGAAACCATCAATGAGATAAGGAACAAGCACCTCGAGTAGTATTCATACATCCAATATAAACGAACGGGTTTTTCGTTACCGAAAGGGCGTTAAAAGCCCGTTTTTACAATTCCTGGTTTATGTACGAAGAAATTATTGAAAGCCTGTTAAAATTTTTTGCCATTGTAACCGATTACGATGACAACAAAACTTCTGAGCATGCCTCACTTTCTGTGGTTTCATACCTCGAAGAAAACTTCAGCCGTGAACAGGTTGAAAAGTACACGGATTTATACTATGAATTTGTCCATTATTATCATATTGAGAATAAAGGAATACTTTACGAAAAGGAAGGAAACGGAGAAAAATTCATCAATAAAAAGTACGTCAGGAAAATTTGCAAAGGAATTGTTGATCAATTCGATTTGGAAACACGGTATATGATTGTCGTTCAACTTTTAAATTTCATTAATAAAGATGGAGGCACCAGTGCCCATGACAGGCAGATCGTTGACATAGTTGCAAAAGGGTTGAAAATAAAATCGAGGGAGTATAACGACCTCGCCCTGTTTTTTCTTGAATCCATTCATGCCGTAAAGGAAAAGAGCAACCTTTTTGTAGTCAATGGGAATGAGGAGCATCCTTATAAACAAATTAAACACCTTTACCGTGAAAACCAAAAAGTTGAACTTGAGATTATTCTTATAAGCAGCATAAACAGCCTGTTTTTCAAATACAGGGGCCCAAGGAACATGTACCTTAACGGGCATCGCCTGGTTCAGGACAGATTGTATGTATTCCCTCCCGGAGGAATACTGAGAACCTCCAGGATTATTCCTATTTACTACAGCAGCATTATGACGAGGTTCATCCAGGAACAGGGAAAACCCAAAATCGTATTTAATGCCGAGGATGTGGAATATCGCTTCAGCCGGAAGAATTACGGGTTGCACCCCTTGAGTTTCCAGGAACGGTCGGGCGATTTGGTTGGTATTCTCGGAGGAAGCGGAGTTGGAAAAACAACACTGCTAAATGTTCTCAACGGAAAGCTTAAACCCCACAATGGACGAATCGTTATCAATGGGTACGATATTCATAATCCCGAAAATAAAGAAGTTCTGGAAGGTATTATTGGTTATGTTCCACAGGTTGATTTACTCCTCGAAGAACTTAGCGTTTATGAAAACCTTAAATACAACGCACGGTTCTGCTTTGGAAACATGGATGAAGAAAAAATCAGGGAGAAAATTGAACAAACTCTGCATGACTTCGACCTGATTGAAGCAAGGGACCTGGTGGTTGGCAGTCCGTTAAAAAAAATACTAAGCGGGGGGCAGCGAAAACGCCTTAACATCGCACTTGAATTGATGCGTGAACCATCAGTTTTATTTGTGGATGAACCAACCTCCGGCCTGTCATCGGCTGATTCGGAAAAAGTAATGTACCTATTAAAACGACAATGCCTGAAGGGAAAACTTGTTTTTGCTAATATTCATCAGCCTTCCAGCGATATTTACAAGCTTTTCGACCGGATGATCGTGATGGAACAGGGTGGCCGGGTTGTGTTTTTTGGCAACCCCATGGAAGCCATCACCTATTTTAAGCACGAGACAAATTACAATAATCCGGATGAAAGCGAATGCCTGGCCTGCGGTAATGTGCATACAGAACAACCACTGCGGATTATCCAGACGCGGATGGTCGATCCGTTCGGCAAAAGCATACGCCGCCGTAAAATAACGCCCGAAGACTGGTACCAGAGGTATAAGGAAAAAGTTGAGCCCCGTGTAATTGATTTCATGAAACTCAACCCCAATACCAGGCAGGATTTACCCGAGGTTCATTTTGAAATTCCGAAGTGGTTAAAACAACTTAAACTATTTGTAAAACGGGATTTTGCAACTAAAAAGGCCAATCGGCAATATCTGACAATTGCTTTGCTGGAAGCACCGGCTTTGGCGGTTTTGCTTGGATTCTTTTCAAGATACAGCGGCACTGCCGAATATTTAGTCAGGTATAACGACAATATACCTGCGTTTCTTTTCATGAGTATTGTTGTTGCCCTTTTTATTGGATTAAGCATCAGCGCAGAAGAAATCTTTAAAGACCAGAAGATAAGAAAACGCGAAGAATTTTTAAACCTTAGCCGGGGAGCTTACCTCACGTCAAAAATAATTATCCTTTTCTCACTTTCTGCTATCCAGATGCTTTCGTTTGTCTTAATCAGCAATTACATGCTCGAAATAAAAGATGTTACTTTTTCTACCTGGGCCATTCTTTTTACCACAGCATGTTTTGCCAATTTACTTGGGTTGAATTTGTCAGCCGGACTGAACTCTGTTGTTGCCATTTACATTTTAATTCCTTTGTTACTGATTCCGCAATTGTTGCTTAGTGGTGTAATCATCGACTTTAATAAAATGCACAATACGTTGAACAGTTACGAAAAAACCCCACTTATAGGAGATGCAATGACTTCCCGGTGGGCTTATGAAGCACTGGCGGTGAACCTTTACAAAAACAATGATTACAGAAAACATCTTTTTGAAGAAGAAGTTTGGAAAAATGAGTTCGGTTTTAAAGCTTTTTATTTAGTACCCGAATTGAAAAAGCACCTGGCTTCTTACTGGTCATTCAAAGAAAATAACCAACAGGAGAGCGCAGCATCAGTGGTACCGCTGCTGCAAAATTCATTCGAAGACATGGCAACCGAAATACCCCCTTTCAACGATTCCGTGATTTGGGCTATTGAACGGATTGGTACAGGCACGTTTAACCAAAATGGAATTTCAGTTCTTTCAGATTACCTGGAATACGCAGCTGAAGAATACAAGACAGAGTACAACAGTGCCAACAATGCGCGGGAGAGCAAATACATGCAGGTTCTTTCCCTTTTCAACAATGAACCGGAACGTCTGGAAGGTTTTAAAGATCGCCACACAAACGATAAGCTGGAAGAAGTAACCAGGGATAAATATTCAGCACAAAAAATTTACATCACCAACAACCGGATTTACCAGGGCGACGAGCCAATTTACCGAAGTCCCGTTAATAAAAACGGAGCAGCCCATTTTTACAGTGCTTATAAATACATTGGTAATGTGAAAATTGATACGCTGTTGTTTAATCTACTCGTTATCTGGGTATTTACTTTTTTGCTCATGGTTACACTGTATTTTGATGTACTGCACAAAGTACTTAATAAAATTGAAGGATGGAGGCTAAACCGGCAGGCAAGACTTAGAGAACGGATTTTCTATAATCCCATGGCGTTTATAAAACATGACCTCACAAAAAATAAGTAGTTGGGAAAATTGATAAATTGATAAACTGTTGCTTAAGGGATGGCATCCCTACTTTTTGATTCCGGGTTCCTGAAATAAATAACGAGGGATGTCATCCAATGAGTTGAATTGTTGTTATTTTAAATTTATTTCCCAATCTTGTCAATCATGTGATTTATTACCTGACTGTGTTCATGTTGAGGGCTAAACATAACGATTTCCGCATCAGCATTCACCTTAACGTTATGCCCTGCCGGCCAGTAAAACAAATCGTTTGCATTTACAGTTTCCTGAACACCTTCGACATCAGTGGTTGTAATCTGGCCGCTTAAAACGTAACCCCAGTGCGGGCACTGACATAAGTTTCCTTCGAGCCCCATGAAAAGCGGGGTGGTATCTACTCCGGCTGAAAAGCTGAAATACTCGCCGCTAATTTTACCTAATCCAGTTGCATCGCCGAAATCTGTTCTTTGACGAACAACAGCGCCAGGGATTTCCATTTTTACTTCAATGTTTTCTTTTGCAATTTTCATATTAATTTCTCCTTTATAACTATGGATGACATTTTAAAGCACCATTGCTGCATCCATTTAAAGCAACAGGCGGGTATTATTATCAAAGCTACGGCAACTAAATGTAATCCAATGGCACAATCAGTTCTTATGCAAGCAATTTTGGTTCAGGCAAATAATAAAATCAAAGTAAATAAACTGCAGGATTATTGCAGCGCTATTTCCGAAGGCATGATTCCATACTTTTTACGGAAACATTTTGCAAAATAGGAAGGACTGTTAAAACCCGAATTAAAGGCTATTTCAGAAATGTTTCCTTTTTGCTTTTGCAACAGTTGCAATGATTTTCGCAGCCTGTAATGAAGTAAAAAAACATTCGGTGATTTTTCGGTTAACCGAATCATTTCCCGGTAAAGTTTTGATTTGCTGATGCCAATATTCTTTTCGAAATCATCAACTTTAATTTCTGCATTTTGCCACTCTTTTTCAGTGAAATCCATAAAGTTATTAATGAATTTTTCTTCTGCCGGAGTTAGAATGCGAATTTGGTTAAGGTTCAAATCTTCGCCAAAATTCCCGCTTTTGTACAATTGATGCACTTCAGTTGAAATAACAATCTCAGCATCGGAAATTATACGCATCCTTCTGGCTAATTTAATGGTATCCTCAAATATCGATTTTCTTTCGGTTACCGGAACTCCGGCATGCATACCGATACTTAATCTGGTAAAATTAACTTGATGTTGAGTTTTGTGTGCGTGATAGTTTTCCTGAATTACTAAAGCACATAAAACTGCTTTTGCAACTGTTACAAAAGAAATTAAAAAACCATCTTCATTTTGCTGAACCACATTACCATCGAACGATTTCAGAATTGCAGTCATCTGTTTGTTAAAAATCTGATTGTTTAAAATATTGGAATGAGGAACGAACTTATTAAAGTAACAATTTTCAATATCCACCACCATTATTGTTCTGAAAGCCGGATCGTTTATGATGTTTAAACTGGTGTTGAGTGCTTTTTCAGGATCTTCAATTCTGCCTAAAAACGATTCAACAATAGCTGCATCCACTTCAATGACCTGGTGAGGTACTTCCCCGTGAGCATTGGCATGCATTTCAATAATTGCATTTTTGTCGGGTGCTTCCACCAAACAAAAGGCCGTTTTTCGGGTTTCATCAAACCAATATGTTAATCCCCGGCAACCGTATTTGTGCTGAATTTTTAGATCTTCCTGGTGAATCCGGGCAACAACTTCGGCTGTAACAGCTTCTGAAACATCGTGGCGATCCATAAATATTGGCATCCCTTAATCATTTAGAACCGCGATGAAGTGACTTCTTATTCATATCGAGTTGAAAACATCGGTTTTGCTAAATTTGTTCATGGTGCTCACTTCTTACAATTATGTAAGTGTATGCTGTGCTTGGTAATTTTTATTTTTTTATGAGCTGCTCTTTTAAACCTGCCACATCTACAACAGCCCATCCTTCAGCTAACATTCCATTACTAATTCTGTAAATAAATATTTCCTTATACATAACTTTATTTCCACTCGCAGGTGCTCCTAAAAATTAACCTTTGTGAGTTCCACTTGCTGTGCAACTTACAGCTACTTTATCGCCTTCTGCAATTATATTATCAATAGTATAGTGTAAATCAGGAAAAGCATTGAAAAGCGATATTAAAAATGGCTTGAGATAATTATTTTTTACAGGGTAACCATCTTTACCATTCATTCCGTGAAAGACATAACTTTCAGAAAATATTTTTGGCAAAAGTTCAAGTCGCTGATTATTCACAACTTCTTTAAGATACAGCCGGGGTACTGCCCCCATTTGCTTCCTTTTGTGTCCACGATTCCCATTTGGCACTTGAGCCGCCCCAGTACAAACATCCCACCAGAACAATCATTCCTTTTTTATCGGCTGCTTTAATAATTTTAGCCAACCGTTTTGAATAAACCGGATTAAGACTTCCATCTTCCAAATAGCCCTTAAAATTTCCGTAACGCGAACCCATTACAAAAACACTTATTGTGTTTACACCGTATGATTTTAATTCATCCAGATGCCTGATTAAATCGTCTGCAGATTTTTCAGAATACAGCGCGTTTGAGCAACGTAAACCTGCCACCAGGATTTCCTGATTATTGAGGTAAGTTTTGGTGCCTTTTACCGAGAAAATGTAGTTTCCTGCAAAAAGACTTTGGAATACTCCAAAAATAATAACCGTCAGAATTAGTTGTTTATATTTCATGTTTACATTTTTTGAAGCAGTGACAATTCATGAACTTTCTCTGCGAAGTTATATCTTATATCTTTAAATTGATCGAGTTTCATATTTTTTGATAATACACCAACGGTTTAAGCATGAAATCGTGCCGGTTTAAAAGGCAGTTTTGAGGAAGCATACTGACTATAGCTGCAGCGCAGCAAAAAATTTGCAGAAGAAATCCGGCACCCGAACTAAAAGATGCAGCCTGCCTGGTCGGCAGACAGGCGCATCGTAACATTTATTCCTTTATGGAGGAAAGGATAGCATCCTTATTCTAATTCAGTTTCCTGCAGATAAATGCAAGGGATTCCATCCGGTGAAACAAGGTACAGCCGGGCGTCAACTGTTCACTGTTTACTGTTCACTTTTCACTGTTCACTTCACCAGCCGTTCTCTTCCCTCTTCTAGCCCAGCGAAACATCTAACAACATCATTGTTGCAAAACCTAACATTGCACCAATTGTAGAAAAATCTGTTTCATTTCCGGCTTGAGATTCAGGTATCAATTCTTCGACTACCACAAAAATCATTGCACCTGCGGCAAAAGAAAGCGCATAAGGTAACAGAGGCTCAATTGTGAGAACAAGATATGCACCAATCACTCCGGCAACAGGCTCAACTATTCCGGATAACTGACCATAATTAAATGCACGTAATCTCGAGAAACCCTCCCTGCGCAATGGTATTGAAACTGCAGCTCCTTCGGGAAAATTTTGCAATCCAATCCCAAGCGCTAATGCAACAGCCCCAGAAAGCATTCCAATATCAGGGTTGTTGGCTAATGCTCCGAAAGCAACACCTATAGCCAGTCCTTCGGGAATATTATGAAGTGTAATTGCAAGTACCAAAAGGATACTTCTTTGCCATGATGTCTTTATACCTTCTGCTTTATCAGCCGATAATCCCAAATGTAAATGAGGTAAAATATTATCAATTATTAATAAAAATGCACCACCTGATAAAAATCCAACCAATGCAGGCATCCAGGGTAATGTTCCGTTGGCTTCAGCCATTTCGATGGAAGGTTTTAGCAACGACCAAAAACTTGCTGCAATCATAACACCTGCTGCAAATCCAAGCATTGAATTAAAAAATTTCCTTTTAATTGATTTGAAAAAGAAAACCATTGATGAACCGGCCGCGGTTACAAACCATGTGAATAATGTAGCAAACAATGCTAACAAAACAGGATTATAATTTAATAAATCTTCCATCAACATAGCTTCAGAATTAAAATCCTAAAACTAGAAAATGTTTAAAACTAAAACAACATAAACTCACAAAGCTGTTATAATAAATTTCCACCCCGGAAAAGGAAGTAAACTGCCGGTAAAGTAGCCCTGCACTCAGCTTGCAGAATCCTGATAGAGCTAGCTATAAAATTTTGATAGTCCCGGTGCTTGCAGAATTGCTGAACAGGCTTCCCGCCCGCTCATACCGGATGGAAGCTTCCACTTAATGTGTGAATCTGTGGCAATCCTCCATCCATATAATCTGTGAATCTGTGGAAACCTTCTTTAATAACAAATCAGTCAACAATTTAACCATCCGACAGTTTTACAATTTTACTGTTTTGCATTTTAAGGGCAGCTTATATTCTTTCTACCAATTTTTCAAACTCTTTAAGATTATATCCCTTCGATTTAGCCAATTCTATGAATTCATTACTAATTACTTTCATTTCATTTCTTGCATTCAAAGCATGATTACTAATGACTGTTTCTGCCCATTTCGTATTAAAAGCATATTTCATGGTTAAATTTAAAATCCACAATGGCATTAATCGAATAATATTTAGTTTCCAGGGCACAATGCCAATTCCGGATTCTTTTAAAAAATTAAAATTCTCTTTCAATGCTAAATTCATCTGCTTAATGGCCAATGAATTTTTAGCTACTGAGTAATTGTTTCCGCCATCATAGTATATTACATCGCCTAACGGGCCGACCATTGCAACATGAGTTTTTTGCCAGGCATCCATATTATTTGAAACAGATACTTTAAACCCTGCACTTTTTAATATTGTTTTCAGTTTCCTTATTCGTGCACTATTACTCCCATTAATTTCACCTAATGTAGTGGGTTGAATTATTCCTGATACAATTTCATAGAAAACAATTCCATTTTCAATTTTCCCACCGGAACCCGGGAACGCGGGAATAACTCTTTCACGTCCGAGCGCGTTGGTCCAGTCATCATAACCCGATGGATTATTTACCATAAATACGAAATTCTGCGATTTATTCTTTTTTAAAAGTGGAAGTGCATCCCGAACTTGTTCTTTTCTAAGTGTAACAAATACATAGTCATATATATCGTCTGGCTTTAATTCGGAAATGATTTTAACTGAGATTTTTTGAGCTTTCTTCTGATCATTTCTCTGAAGCAACAATCCCTTGTTATTCAGCTCGTTTAATCGATTATTCCGGGACAATAAAGTTGCAGCTTGCCCTGAGGCTGCCATTAATCCGCCAAATGTTGAACCAATTACTCCTGCACCATATATTAATATTCGTCGTTCCATAATTCTTTATTTCACATTTCTGAGTATTAGTTTAAAATGCCCCTAAATAAATGGCACAAAATGCTTATAAATGTGGGAGGGAGGTATTTTCTTCTATCGGTTCTTCAGTCAACCTTGCTACAGGCTTAAAATCCTAAAACTAAAAAATATTTAATAATAAAACAACAGAAATTCACAAGGCTGGTAATAATTAGTTTCCGGCACTGAAAAAGTAAGCAATTGATTTACTGTTCACTGTTCACTTAATGGAGAAAGGGAAAGGTGTCCGGCAGCATTCCTGACCCTATTAACTATTGCTGGTAAAAAGTTTATGAAATCTGCCTGTTGTCGTCGCATACGGCCGTTTTTGTTTTCATTTACTCTTCACCTATGTTATTTTAATAAAATAGTGTCCGATCGTCAAGAGACTGTCACTGTTTACTTTTTACTTTTTCCCCCCACACCATGGCCACTTTTCCTTTTGTACGCATGGATTCGATGTAGCTTATAGCTTGCGAAATTTCGGTATACGGAAATGTTTTTTCGATGTGTACCTTAACTTTCATGTTCTTTATCAGAGAGGCCACAACCTCCAGATCTTCCGTTGAAACTTTTGCGGTAAACTGTGCAAGGGGGAATTTACTGAAGGCAGCCTTAGTCATCAAAGTGATCATGTGCCCCATATTGGTGAAACCCACAACAACTCCCCGTTTTCCCATTCGCCTGAAGTCCCTGTGCGTAAGGTTACCGTGGGTATCAATAACAAGGTCGTATTTTTCTGTGTGATTGTGAATATCTTCCTTATCGTAGGGTATGACCTCATCTGCCCCGAGAGCCATCACAAAATCTTTGTTCTTATCGGAACAGACAGCCGTTACCCGTGCTCCAAATGTTTTTGCAATCTGTACAGTAAAATGACCAACGCCTCCTGAAGCTCCGTTGATTAAAACCGATTCACCTTCCTTTAAGTGTCCGTGCACGGTAAGTGCCTGCAATGCGGTTAGACCAGCTATGGGCACACAGGCCATTTCCGGAAAGCCCGCCTCATCGGGCATGGTAGCGCAATCATTTTCCGAGACACATATGTATTCGGCAAAGGCGCCTCCTTTGAGCGACTCTCCAAACACCCGGTCGCCAGCCTTCACGCGTGTTACCTTAATTCCGGTGCTTTCCACTGTACCGGCAAAATCGGCCCCGGCGATCTTATCCTTAGGCCTGAACAATCCAAAAGCCATTCGTGCCAAAAACGGTTTTCCCCTGATGATGTGCCAGTCGGCAGGATTGGCTGAATTTGCTTCAACCTTAACCAGGATTTGATTGTCTGCCGGCACCGGCTTTGCTGTCTCCTCCAGGTGAAGAACTTCCGGCCCTCCATACTTCGTTTTTATAAATGCTTTCATAGAATGTACAGATTATAATATATAAACTTTAAACTCTCTCGCCTTTAATGAATGCACGGTTCGGAAACCACGCCTCCGGATTCCTTCTTTATACTTTGAATCTTAAACTTTGAACTCTCGAATGCGCGGTTCGAAAACCGTGCCACCTGATTCCCCGATAATCTCAATAACAGCAAAACTTTAAACCTTGAACTTTAAACTTTAAACTATTTCTTTGCTCTATGCTCTTTACCCTTTGCTCTTTGCTCTTTAACCCCTCGCTGCCAATATCCGTTCGGGTGTCATAGGCAAGGTAAACAACCGGATGCCTGCAGCATCAAAGATTGCATTGGCCAGTGCAGCACCAACAGTGGTGATGGCCGGTTCGCCACACCCCTGTGGTGGCAACTCCGGATTATCGACCAGTACAGCTTCAATTGCAGGCACATCTGAAAACCGTGATATCCGGTAGGTGCCAAAATTTTTAGTAAGCACATTTCCGCCACTGAATTCAACCTCCTCATAAAGTGCAGCGCTAAGCCCCATGGTAATGCCGCTTTCAATCTGCAGTTTTGCACCCTGCGGGTTTATGATCTCCCCCATGTCCTGGGCACAAACCACCCGCTCCACCTTTACCTGCCCGGTAGATTTATCCACCGATACATAAGCAATTGTTGCCACATAGGTATTCAGGTAATTGGTACAGCAAATGCCAAATCCTTTACCTGATGGTCCTTTGCCAAATTCATGTCCGAATTTATCCACAGCAGCCTTCAATACCCTGATCATACGTTTATCAATAAGGTTGTTCATCCTGAACGACAGTGGGTCCATACCAGCTGCCTGTGCCAGGATATCGGTATGCGATTCCATGGCAAACACATTGGAATTGCTGCCAGGGCCCCGCCAGGCTCCTGTCGCGAAAGGATGCACATTGCCACTGTATGTTCTTACACGGAAATGCGGGATGCTGTATATTGGTTCTGAACTCCGCGATCCCGCATAAAGAATGTCACAGTCCCACCATGTAATCTTCCCCTGTTCATTTAATCCTGAATTGAGTTTGATCACAGCCGCCGGACGAAATGCATCGTAGAAAAACTCTTCCTGACGCGACCAGGCAAGCTGCACAGGACGTCCGGTAAGCTTCGACAACCTGACAGCTTCACTGATCTGCCGGCCCGATTTCTTTCCAC
The DNA here is from genome assembly GCA_024636975.1 of Mariniphaga sp. Taxonomy (GTDB): domain Bacteria; phylum Bacteroidota; class Bacteroidia; order Bacteroidales; family Prolixibacteraceae; genus Mariniphaga. The sequence continues at coordinate 17,439 of JAGXGA010000011.1, read as the reverse complement.
CAAACCCACCGCCCACAAATGGCGTCATCACATGGACCTTCTCCTCTGGCACTTTCAATGTATCGGCAACAGTTTCCCTTACACGGAAAGGAGCCTGGGTCGATGCCCATACTTTCACCTGTTCATCCTCAACATGAGCCACAACGGTGTAGGGTTCCATAGGTGCATGGGCAACATAATGGTTATAAAATTCCGATTTTACCCTTTGTTGAGCTTCTGTCTGCCCATCTTTAAGGTTGCCGCCCTCCACATAAATCCGCCCCTCGTGTGCAGCTTCTTTGAGATGGTCAAATATGGAAGTGTTATTAACTTTTGCTTCCCGAACCTCCCAATTGGCTTTAATCAGGGTAAGCGCCCTTTCTGCAGGCTCAGGCTTTTCATGCAGCACAGCAATCAGGCCTTCTTCCTGTATGATAGTTATTCCGGAAATTTTACGGGTGGCAGAAACATCAACCGACAACAGGGTAGCATCATGGGAGGGAGGTCTCAAAACTTTTGCATACAGCATTTTCGGGAGGATTATATCTCCGGTGAACCGGGCCTCACCTGTCACTTTTTCAAGGGCGTCGGTTCGCCTGACAGGCTTACCGGTAATCCGATGCTCCGAAAAGGGTTTAATGGAAACTTCTGAAACATTCCTGATAATTTGTTTTCCTTCCACCAGTTCAGCATAGCTCACTTCTTTGGAGGCATTCCTTTTATCGCTGATGACACCTTTTTCAACAACAAGATACTCTTGTTTGACATCCAGTAGCTCCGTTGCCATTTGCAGCAACACGGCCCGTGCCTCAGCACCTGCTTTACGAAGTGGCGGTCCGTAGTATTTCGTGCTACGTGATCCGGTTGTGCCACTGTCCCAAGGGCACAGATCCGTATCGCCCATAACCATGTCGATGGAATCAAGCGCTACATCCAGTTCATCGGCCAGCAACTGTGCCATCGAAGTTATAATCCCCTGCCCCATTTCAATCTTGCTGCAGAACAAGGTTACCCTGCCGTCATCACCAATTTTCAGATAGGCATTTAAATCGGAGGGATACGTCCTGTCACGCTGTTGGGCAATAGCACCAATAGTTCCAGGTATAAAGCAAATAAAAAGACCACTGCCTGACAGCTTAAGAAAATCGCGCCGGGATACCTGCAGTTCATCTCCTATAACATCATCTTTCCCTTGCGAATACAGTTCTTCATTCATATCAATGCCTCCTTTGAAATCAACTTATTGACCGATCCTGATTTGAAAAGTATTAGGTTAAAGATAACACTATATTGACAAATGGACAACACAACAAAACAAATGCTAACACGACATCCGGAAGCCTTCTTCATCGGATCTGTCTTATGCACCGATTGTAATCAAATGCTCTCAGAGAAAGATTTTGCCACCGTATAGGATATTAAGGCTACTGGTCTTTTTTTTATCTTAACAGGAGTTAATCTCCCTGGTTTTGCATGAAGTCGGGAAAGCCGCTTTCTGTCCATTGAACTACCCGAGCACGTGTGGCACGATTCGGATCGGATAGCTCATGACCCTGTATTTCCTTATAGTCACGTGCATGATAAACCATTATTACGGTTTCTCCATCTTCAGCTGTAGTAAATGAATTATGCCCGGGTCCGTACCGCCTTAATTCATCATTGGAATAAAAAACCGGGCCGGGCGATTTATTCCAGTTCGAGGCCTGAAGTAAATCAGCCTTGTCATCAATCCATAACAGTCCCATACAATAATTGTGATTGGTGGCGCTGGCTGAATAGGTCACAAAAACTTTCCCATTCCGTTTGATAACTGCCGCCCCTTCATTCACATTGTACTTCATCCGCTCCCAGCTGAATTCAGGCTCTGTTATTATCACCTCCGGCCCCGTCAGTGTTAAAGGGTCTTTCATTTCAGACAAAACCAATGCCGTTCCATGTGCCCCTCCCCTTACATTCTGGGCCCATATAAGGTAGCGTTTACCTTTATACTCAAATGTAGTAGCATCAAGCGAAAACGACTCTCTGCTGGTTTTTATCCTTCCTTCTTCTTTCCATTCGCCCTCCATTGGATCATCCGAAGGATTCAACAATACCCACATCCGGATATTCCAGATATCTTCTGCTTCGCCTGCAGCAAAGTAAACATACCACTTCCCTTCAATCCTATGCAACTCCGGCGCCCAGATGTGGTGCCCCATTACCCCTTTTTCATGTTTATGCCATATTTCTTTTTCTGTGGCATGTTTTAACCCGTTAATGCTCTTTGCCTTTCTCAATACAATCCGGTCGTATTCAGGAACAGTGGCAATCAGATAATAAGTTCCGTCATCTGCCTTATGTACCCAGGGATCGGCACGTTGTTCTGCAATTGGATTATCAAACTCAGGCGTTTGTGCCAAACACACCTGAGGAAAAAAAACAGTAAGTAAGATTACCGTTAAAAACCGGATTGCTTTCATTGTCGAAACATTTTTACCATTACCAGCAAATATAACGATCCAATTTTAAACACAACTCATTTTAATCCAATCAGAACAATTACTTCAACACTTTTCATCACCTTGGACGATGCCTCTGCATTCGTTAAGAATTTCAGTCTCACTGTTTAAATTTCCCTTTACAGTTTCAATTTCTTAACGCCTTTCGTGTAATTTCCAAAGCCTGTTATAAACACTGAAGCTGACAGTTGGAATAAATGAAAAAGGAATCTTCTTTCCTGAAAAAAAAGAAACAGGGATTATTCCTCCATCGATGCTAACGCCAAAGTTTTCGGTTACATTGAAATCTCTGCCAACCCGAATGCCAAGCAACACAGCCTCCCCCAGATCAATAAATAAAATTTTATTGAATTGCCACCACGTCAGATTTGCCCTGATGTACCATGGTGGCACTTCACTCAATTGAGAACGCCCGCCAAAGTGGTAATACACATCACCCGATAGTGCGTAATCACCGGTAAACGCTGTACCAATACTCATCCCAAACTTTATTGGTGGCAACTCATACCGGGCACCAATATTTATGAGTTCAGGCAGCCCCACACCCAGCGAAGCACTAACGTTGTTCTGGGATTGTACTTTAATGGAAAACAATACAAACAGGACGAACAGTATCAATCGATTTTTCATTGCGGATGTCTATGGGTTCAACTTTATTATCTATTATTAAATACAGCGATCGTATGCAAATTGTTTTGACAGGTAGCTGAAGGCCTCCAATAACAAAACCAGAGGAGCACTGTCCCTGGTTTAAATGCGTTATTCATCCCCGGATTTCCGTCATTCATCCGGAAAAAATTTAGCATTCGCTGGTTTTGAAATATTTTTAACCCAAAATAAAAGGCTATGGATTACCGAAATTTAACCGCACCCTGTGGAAAAGATTGCTTCAACTGCCCGCTCTACATTGGCGAAGAAAACAGTGAAAACAGAAAGGCCTTCCTGCAACGAAACAACATCCCCGATGATAAGTACAGGTGCAAAGGCTGTCGCGACAATAACGGTTACTGCCCCGGCCTGGAAATTCTTGGTATTGATGGGCACTGCAAAATGTATCAGTGCATCCGTTCAAAAAATGTGGAATATTGTTTCGAATGCGATGAGTTTCCATGTCCCAGGTTGCAGCCGTTAGCCGACCGTGCCGAACGTGTTCCACATGCACTGAAGCTTTTTAATCTGTGCATGATTCAAAAAATGGGTGTCGATAAATGGGCTACAGAACATTCAAAGAAAATATTTACGGGATTTTATACCCGGAAGCTTGATTCATGCATGTAAAAATACAAACTATGAACACAATGATTTTAAAAACCAATCACCCTTTATCGGCTGCTGAAGTATCCTTTGAGATGGAACAACATTTACTCCGAACGCTGAAGTGGACTTTTTTCTTTTTCCTGCCAATCGTTTCAGGGTTTAGGATTGCATTCAATTTATTATGGAGGGTATCCTTCAGGGACCGTTATTCTTTTAAATGGGCCAATCAATCAGCTCCCCTAAAAATCAGAGAATATGAAGAAAACTCTTAAATTGGTGCCAACTAAAATCAAAGGTATGAAATCAGATCATTTAACTGATAAAATCAAGAATGAACTTGAAGACAAAAACCAGCAACTCCTCGCCGAGAATAAAAAGTTGGTCGCTGAAATCGAAAACCACAAATTAAAGGAACAGCGACTTCTAAAGAGCAAGCAATTCCTGGATAACATCCTCTCAAATGCCCCCATTCAAATATGGGGTATTGATTTGAATGGAATCTTTACCTATACGAAACATCATGATGATGAAGCAAACAATCGGGAGCCGCGAATCGGACAGTCTGCACTTGAGTTGTATAAGGGGACAGCAGCAGAAACATTTCTCAGGAAAGTGCTGAACGGGGAAATTCAAAGTGACATCATTGAGGTGGAAGGTACTTGTTACGATTCCCGTGTTTCCCCTGTTTTTAATGAAGATGGTATCAAAACAGGTTATATGGGTGTTTCACTCGATATAACAAAACGCGTAAAATCGGAAAAGGAACTTCGTAAATTCAGGCTGGTTTTGGATCAGGCACCGGGAGCGGTTTTCATTATGGATAAATACTCCAATTTTGAATACATCAATCCTTATTTTACCCAGCTTTCCGGTTATACAGAGGAAGATTTGCTGCATAAAAATATAAACGATACCCTTTACCTGGGAATAAATGAAATTCCTGAATCACGAAAAGAGATAATCCGTCAACTTAGAGAAGGCAAGAGCTGGCAGGGCCATTTACTATCTGTCCATAAAAACGGATCAAAATACTGGGCAAATACCATTGCAGCGCCTTTCAAAAATGAACAGGGTGAAATGGATGGATTTCTTGTCATCCAGCAGGATATTACCGATAAAATGAACTATGAACGAGCCATCCGCGAGAGTGAAGCGAAATACAAAACCCTGGTCGAGAATTCACAGGATGGAATTATTATTTCCCAGAACGGTAAATTCAAATTTGTAAACAACGCAATGTGCCGGATGCTCGGATATACTCAGGAGGAATTTTACAGCATGAATGAACTGGATGTGGTTCCGAATCAAAAGCACCGGGAAATGCTCAAGCTCAATCGTGACCAGGTGAAGGACAGAAATATTCCGGCCAACTATTCCATGCAGTTGGTTTCAAAATACAATCAGGTCATTGAGGTCGAAGTGCAGTCAGATACAGTGGATTTCGAAGGGGAACCGGCCTTTTTTATGACCTTGCACAATGTTACGGAAAGTAAAAAAATGCAGCAGGCACTGCTTATCAGCGAAAAGAAATACCGCGAGCTGGCTGAAATGTTGCCACAATCGGTGTATGAACTTGATAAAAACGGCAGGATTACCTATATGAACCAAACCGGACATAAAAAATTTGGAATCTCTGTTGTCGATTACGGACGATCGGCATTCGATTTTATTGCTTCTGAACAACACGACCTCATGCGTAAAAACATGGCAAAAAGCATTACCGAAAACTATCATACACAGGGAACACATTACACGGCAATTAAAAAAGACGGCACTGAGTTTCCTATAATGATTTTTGCATCACCAATGCTCGAAAATGGCGAAGTAACAGGTACCAGGGGAATCATTCTGGACATGAGCTCGCATATAGCCATGGAAAATGCATTGAAGCAAAGCGAGGAAAAATACCGGTTGCTGATAGAAAAAGCAGTCGATGGTATTATAATAATTCAGAACAGTAAATTAAAGTTCGTAAATCAGGCCTTTTGTGAGTTGATGCAGTACAGGGCAGAAGAATTGATTGACCAATCATATCTTGAACATGTTGAGCCGGAAGACCATGAACTGATTCAATTATATCATCATCGCAGGATGGCGGGGGAAGATTTTCAGGTTATCTACCGAAGCAGGATAAAACGGAAAGATGGTAAAATTCTCCATATTGAGCTAAACACCCGTACTTCGGAATTTAATGGTCAGCCAGCTGCCTTTATCATCATACGCGATATTTCACAGCGGTTAATTATAGAAGAGGAATTACGCATTGCAAAAGAAAAACTCGAGGAATTGAATCAAAACCTCGAAATCAGCATCCGCGAAAAGACACACAAACTAACCGAGGCGAACACTCAACTTATTCGCTTACAAAAAGAAAATTTACAGTCGCAGTTTGAAGTTTTGCGACAGCAGGTAAACCCGCATTTCCTGTTTAACAGCCTGAATGTGCTTACTTCCTTAATCAAGCTCGAACCCAATCTGGCTGAGAAATTCACCGAACACCTATCAAAAGTCTACCGGTATGTGCTCGAAAATAAGGACAATGAACTGGTGAACCTCCAAACTGAACTCGATTTCCTGGATGCCTATATATTCCTGCTAAACATTCGGTTTATGAATAAGATTGAGGTGAATGTGACCATAGGCGATGAAAAAAAGGAACTGAAAATTCTTCCATTGGCCTTGCAATTACTGATAGAAAATGCCATCAAGCACAATTCAATGTCGAAAAAGAATCCTTTGAAAATCGACATTTTCATTGAAAACGAAAATACACTGACCGTTGAAAACAACCTGCAGGAACGCGAATCGCATATGGCTTCAACCGGTGTTGGTTTAAAAAACATCGAACACCGCTACCATCTTTTGGAAATGCCCGTTCCGCAATTCTATAAAACAGAAACAAAATTTATAGCCCGTATTCCGTTAAAAAACTAATTCACGGGATCAAATATTAAAATAAAAAAAATGAGAGTAGTGATAATTGAAGATGAAATGTATGCTGCAAAACGTCTGGAAAATATGATTAAAGAATTTGATCCGGAAATTGAAATTGCAGCATGGCTGGAATCAGTTGAAGAATCAGTGGAATGGTTTACCAAAAATGCCGAACCCGATCTGATCTTTCTTGACATTCATTTGGAAGATGATCTGAGTTTTGCCATTTTTGAAAAAGTGAGCGTTTCAAGTCCCATAGTGTTTACCACCGCAACCGATGAAATGGCAATTAAGGCCTTCACAACAAAAGGCATCGACTTTTTGCACAAGCCCATTGTGGGCGATGAACTGGAAGCAATGCTTCACAAGTACCTGAATTCGGAAAACAATTACCGGAAACCAATCGGGCAAGGTTTTTTTAGTGATATCCTGGATAAAAAATAACACCTGTAATATGAACACCTTAATTATTGAAGACGAACAACTTGCAGCCCGGCGACTGGAATCAATGGTAAAAGCCATCGATCCTTCCATTGAAATTCTGGCAATGCTCGAATCGGTAGAAGAATCCGTGGCGTGGCTGAAGTCGAACCCGCAACCCGATTTGATCTTTCTGGATATTCATCTCGAAGATGGCCTGAGCTTCTCGATTTTCGACCAGGTGAAGGTAAATTCACCTATAATTTTCACAACGGCATTCGATGAATATGCCATTAAAGCATTTAAGCTAAAGAGCATCGACTACCTGCTGAAGCCCATTGTTCAGGAGGAGCTCGAAAAGGCAATTATAAAATACCGCGAATGGGGCGAGACCAATCAACTGGTAGATATTAAGGAATTGTATAAACTCATGCACGTGAAGGAAAAGACGTATCGCCAGCGGTTTTCCATGGTAGTTGGTCAGAAGTTGAAAAGTGTTGATGTAAATGATATAGCCTATTTTTTCTCGAACAGCGGAATCACATTTGTGGCCATGCATTCCAAAAGCCAGTACTCACTCGACCAGAGCCTGGATAAACTTGTGGAGGAACTTGACCCGGGCCTGTTTTTCAGGGTAAACCGCCAATTCCTGGTGGGCCTGCCGGCAATTACCAACATTCACATTTTCCCGAAAAGCAGGCTGAAACTGGAACTGAATCCACCTGTACCGGAAGGCGTATTTGTAAGTCTCGACAAGGTCGTGGAGTTCAAAAAATGGATTGATGGCAGGAAAGATTAGTATCTGAAACACCTGTGTAAAACAAACTTGTTCCCTCTAAAAAACCGTTCATCAGTAAATATCCGTCATTCACCTTAATAAAATTTCATATCGGTATTAATTGTTCGAAATTTGGTTCAGCAATGAAAAACAGAAAACAATTAACACTATGAAAACAAGAATCAGTTTATCCAAAGTCCTGGTGATTTTTCTATTACCTGTTTTATGGATAAATGCCTCAGGAGCTATGAAAATTGAAGTGGGCGGAACCGGAAGGATCAGCGGATGCATCCGGAACGCCGCTTCAAATCAACCGCTGGAATGTGCTGCGGTTACCCTGTTCTCGGCAACCGACTCATCGATGGTTGCCGGCACCATTTCAAACAGCGATGGTAGTTTTGTCATTTCCATGCTAACGCCTGGTAATTACTTCCTCGAAATCAGCGAACCGGGATTTGAAAAAAGAAACATAGCCGGGTTGAATATCCTGGCTGTTCTTCCACGAATTGATATCGGCGAGGTTCAATTAAACCCAAATGCCGAAAACGAGAAAAAGGGTAATGCTAAAAAGTTAAAAAACAGAAGATCATGAAGCCAAAATTTCATTCACCTTACCAATTAAGCGCAACTGGTGTCGGGCCAAAAATCTTTCGTACAATGTTGCCATTCCTTTTGGCAGGAATTGCATTTCAGATTTTCCTTCCTTCCGTTTCTGCCTTTCCTTTTAGATATGATGAAATACTAATCTTTACAGGCTGGTTGCTGCTCGTAACCGGCATTCTGTTCTGGATCTGTGCAGTAGTTCAGTTTGCTAAAGGGTTTCCAAAAGGAATATTGATTACTACCGGAGTGTATTTAATATCACGAAATCCCATTTACACCGCCTGGATTGTATTTATTCTACCCGGACTGGCAGGTATCCTGAACAACTGGATTTTCCTGCTGGCAGCCCTAACCATGTACATTGCATTAATAAGATTTATCGGGGAAGAAGAAAAAATGCTTGCACAGGTTTTTGGTGAATCTTATCAGACATATATGAAAAAAGTGAACCGCGTTTTGTTTTAAAAGCGTATTCAATAACAAACCAAAGCAAAGTCTGACATACACAATAGTCAACCCTATAGTAGTTATTAGGTTCCAAAAGGGTTAATCAGAATCAGAATACCTTTACACCCGAAGGTACATCGGTGGTATTCTTCCGTAAATGATAATACTTATTGCCAAATAATTCGAAAACTCCCATATATGCCTTCCACATGGGTCTGGATTTGTAATTTATAAAATAATCCTGTCCTTAATTCTTTTCAAAAAAAAATGCTTTATTTGATCTTTTATCATTATTGCTCAACAGCACAATATGAAAACTAAAAGAAGGACATTTTTAAAGACTGGTGCCCTGGCTGGGGCATTTATTCCATTTTATACTGTTGCACCCAATATCAATTCCTTTTCCGGAAAAACATCTGAATTTAATGAACCTGCACGGATCTTGCCGGTGTGCAGAGAAACTGATGTTATTGTTTGTGGAGGAGGTCCAGCTGGAATTGCAGCAGCAATAAGCTCGGCACGGATGGGCGCAAAAACTACATTAATAGAAATGTATGGTTGTCTGGGAGGTGTCTGGACTTCAGGTTTATTGAGTAACATCATAGATTTTGAGAACAAATCCGGTATTATGAGAGAACTGGTCGACAGACTTGAAAAAAGTAATGCTCAGTATTCTGCAAAAGTTTATGATGCTGAATTAATGAAATTTACTCTTGATCAAATGTGCCTGGAATCTTTAGTGGATGTTCACCTGCACACCAGGGTAACTGCAGCTTACAGGAACAGTCGGAATAAACTGGAACACATTGTAACCGAAAGTTTTTCAGGTCGTGAAGCATGGAAGGCCAAAGTTTTTATTGATGCAACGGGAAACGGAGATTTGGCTACTCATACCGGATGTAAATTTGAATTGGGCCACCCTGAAACAGGAAAAGTCCAGCCCATGTCGCTAATGGCAATTTTAGTTGGATTGGATGAAAAAAAACTGGTCTCCAATGGCTTAATGGCCGGTAAAGGTGGTACAACCGAAGACTCTAAACGAAAATTTTATGCGGAAATTAAACGCGGGGGTGTTGAAGCAAGTTATACCATGCCCACATTGTTTGGGATCCGTCCGGGGATGATTGCAATGATGGCAAACCATCAATATGGTGTATCAGCAGTTAATGCTACGCAAATCACAAAAGCCACCATCGAAGCGCGCCTTGAAGTTAATAAAATTATTGACGGATTGAGATCGTTGGGAGGTATGTGGTCGGAAGTGCGGATTGCTGCCACAGCTGGCCAAATTGGCATCCGCGAGGGGCGTCGGATTCATGGGATATATACCCTCACCGGCAATGATCTGATAAAAGGTGCGCGGTTTGATGATGCTGTGTGCAGGGCAACATTCACGGTTGATGTTCACTCACTTGAAAAAAATGCTGGAGGAGGATATGGGAGCCATGGCATAAAAGCTCAACCCTATGATATCCCTTTACGCTCATTGATTGCAAAAGATGTAAATGGACTAATGATGGCCGGACGCTGCATTAGCGGCGACTTTTTTGCTCATGCCAGTTACCGGGTCACAGGAAATGCAGTGGCCATGGGTGAGGCAGCTGGTATGGTTGCAGCAAAAGCTGCTTTAAACAACCTTCTGCCACAAGATATAAATTACAAATCAATTTTTAAATGAAGTTTTTTCTTTCTGCAGTGCCGTTGGCTTCAATCTGCTATTGCCAATAGCATTAGACAAAAAATAAAAATCTTTGCATGATAAAAAGGTTTTAAACGCATTTCTTCAAACAGGATTTAAGGCAAGTTCAAATCACAGGAATCACAGTTTTCAGACAGCCGCCGGAAACCAAACTCACTCATTGTCTGAACTGTGATTTATTTATATTTTGTGATTTATTAGGAATGGAAAAAACTGCAATCTTATATTGGCTAATCACTTTGAGTTAAGGTAAAATAGTAGTCATTAAAAACACATTCCCTAAATCCATTAACCAATGGCCTATGATGAGAGGCGTCAGTCTCCTGAAAACCAAATACATTATACTTAAAAACAGTGTTAAAGGAATGAACATGATAAACATATACAGCGCATGTTGTAAATTAATAAAAGGTAAAAAACAATGCATTAACGACCATGAAAAGCAAACAAGAATTAAAGCTTTCCATTTGCTGCCGAAAACTATCTGCAGGCGGGGTAGCAAATATCCGTTGTAAGTAAGCTCTTCGGTGACTGACCAGATAATCCACCAAATTATTCTGCTATATAAAACAGCCCATAATGGCAGCTTCCTTATATAAGCACCCTCCGGAAAAATCGGAGTGAAACTGCCGTATGTAATTATACCTGCCAGTTTGCTGCCCAAAATCACAATTAAGCCACCTGCAAACCATATTCCCAACCCCCACAAGATATCCTTAGGCAATTTCTTTTTATCGAATGATATAAGATCGGCAATTCGCATCCCTTCCTTTTGCATCCCAACCTTCAAAAGGAGCAAACATCCAATATCAGCAATTGTGCCATAAACTGACCAATAGGGACCGGCTGTCTTAAATGGCGTTTTATCTCCAAGTACAGCAAATACAACGGCAAAAATCAAATGTGCAATAAATAATAGTAAGGGCCTCGAAAAAACAACAATTAACAGAAATCTCCATCTAGGTATTCCTTCATTTGTTTTTTGTTGTAATGATTTTACCGAATTGACATTTAAATTAATTCCCATATAACTTCCCTTTATATGATCATTTGCAAAATATCACCTATACAATTAGGCAGATGAAATTACATTTTTTATTGCCATAGAAGTTATACAACTGACATATTTTATTTTAATCCTACTCTACTGTATCAGATAGTACAAAAGCACTTAAAATACAGGAAGGGGGATTCACCGACAAAAAACACCCCTTCATTAAGTTTTATTTTTCCAGGGGAAGGTAAATATTCACTTTTGCGGCAGATTATAAACAGGGTAAAAATCCCGGCCAATAATTCTGTCACCTGACAGTGAAAGCAGGAAACAATTAAACATTTTATTTATGAAGTACTTATTTTTAATTCTGACGCTTTTGTCTCTGTTTTTGAAGGGATACCCACAAACCTTCACAGTTAGCGGATACATCAGGGATGCCGGCAGCGGAGAAACCCTGATCGGAGTCACATGTTACGTTCCCGGAAATCAAACAGGAGGATCATCTAACCAATATGGTTTTTATTCGCTCACACTTCCAGGGGGTTCGCACAAAATCGCCTTTTCCTACGTGGGTTACGAAACCCGTACCATTGAAGTTGAACTACATAAAAACCAGGAGCTGAATGTCAAATTGAATGAAGACACTCAAAACCTGATCGAAGTAATCGTTTCAGGTACCCCAAAAGACCGGAATGTTGAGGGTGTTGAAATGAGCAGGGAAAAAATCCCTATGCAAATGGTCAAAAAACTTCCGTCGTTTATGGGCGAAATAGATGTACTGAGAACCATGACCCTTCTGCCCGGAATACAGAACGGCGGCGAAGGCAGCTCAGGGCTGTATGTCCGTGGTGGCGGCCCCGACGAGAATTTGCTGATCCTCGATGAAGCACCCGTATACAATGCATCGCATCTAATGGGTTTCTTCTCCGTTTTTAATTCCGACGCCATTAAGGACATCGAAGTGTATAAAGGAGGGATCCCGGCACAGTACGGCGGAAAAGCCTCATCGGTTATCGATATCCGGATGAAAGACGGCCACATCAACGAATTTCACGGACAGGGCGGAATCGGGAATATTTCGAGTCGTCTGACCCTGGAGGGACCGGTAATAAAAGATAAATGGAGTTTTATCGTTTCGGGAAGAAGAACTTACGCCGATGTACTTGGAAAGCTGGTTGGCATAGAAGCACTTAAGGAAAACCGTTTGTATTTCTATGACCTGAACATGAAAACAAACATTCGGTTTTCGAACAATGACCGGCTTTTTATATCGGCATACACCGGCGACGACTTTTTCAAACTGGGCGAATCAATTTATATGAAATGGGGGAACCTGACCACTACCGCCCGCTGGAACCACATCTTCGGAAACCAGCTTTTTTCCAATACCTCATTCATTTATTCCCAATACCGTTATAACCTTGGGGTTCCGGAAAATTCTGCCGATCAGTTCGACTGGAATTCCCAAATAGAGGACCTTAATTTTAAGGAAGATTTTACCTGGTACCTGAATTCCGAGAACAAATTAAACTTCGGAATCAACATAATAAAGCACCATTTCGAACCGGGAAACATTGGCACCAATGAGAATTCATTCTTCGAATCGCTGAAACTTACCAATTACAATGCAATCAACGGAGCGGTTTATGCCTCCAACGAACAGAAAATAGGAACGCTGCTTACAGTTAAATACGGAATGCGTCTATCGGTATTCCAGCAAATCGGAGAAGGAAAAGTAAGGGGGTATCAAAATCCGGAGGCCCCTGATGCCGGTGAGATAATAAGTGAAAAAGTTTATGAAAAGTGGGAAAAAATAGGTTCGCCTTATGTGCACCTCGAACCCCGACTTTCATTTAAACTAACCACCGGAAGCGCAAGCTCGGTAAAAGCATCCTATAACCGCATGGTGCAAAACCTTCATCTGATTTCGAATACCAATTCTCCCACACCGCTCGATATCTGGCTGCCTTCAAGCAAATACATTAAACCCCTGATTTCGGATCAGGTAGCTGCCGGATATTTCCTGAATTTAGCAGGCAACGCCTTTGAAACCTCGGTAGAGGTTTATTTTAAAGACACTAAAAACATTCTGGATTACAAGGACGGAGCCCAACTGTTCCTGAACGAGAACCTGGAAACCGAACTGCTGACCGGCAGCGGTTATGCTTATGGCTTGGAATTCCTTGTAAAAAAGCAGGAGGGCAAAATTACAGGATGGCTGGGATACACGCTGGCAAAATCAATGCGAAAGGTGCCGGGAATTAATGAGGGTAAGGCCTACCCTTCCACATACGACCGTACACACGATGTTTCGTTTATTCTGAATTACGATCTGAACCAACAGTTGTCGATGTCTGCCAACTGGGTTTATTCAACCGGTAACCCTGTAACCTATCCCGCGGCAAAATACGATGTACAAGGCAACACGATCTTCTACTATTCCGACAGAAACGGCAACCGCATTCCCGATTACCACAGGCTCGATTTTTCGCTTACCTACAACCCGAAAAAGAATGAAACGAGAAAAATAAAACGTTCTCTGAATGTATCACTCTACAATGTGTATGCACGCAGAAATGCCTATTCGGTCTATTTCAGGCAAAATGAAGCTAATCCATCAGTTACCGAAGCCATGCGGCTTTCAATAATCGGCACCGTTATTCCATCTGTTACCTATAATTTTAACTTTTAAATTATTTTCCAATGAATACAAAATACTTTTTCATTATAGTTTTTTTATCCCTCCTGCTGAATGCCTGCGAAGACGTCATCGATATCAGCCTGAGCGATGAAGATACGGGTCTCTATGCCGTTACTGCCAAAATAACCAACGAAGACAATCCCTATGTTTTTTTGTACAAATCGCAGCCGGTGAATTCGTCGGAGCCATACAGGGGAATCAGCAATGCAGTTGTAATCATTTCCGACGATTCCCAGCCACCTAAAACGATTCAGCTCGTGGAAGACCCTGCAAAACCTGGACTCTATGTGACCGGGGAAGGAGCATCCTACCTGGGGGAAATCAATAAAAAGTACACCGTTTCGGTTACCACCGGTGAAACAGTACTCACTGCCAGCGATACACTCACGAAAGTGGAACCTGTCGATTCCATCCAGGTACATTCTTCGCTGCGTGGCAACCACCGTTTTCTGGGGATTTTTATTTACGGAAACGAAACTCCGGGAATTGGTAATTATTACAAATGGGATATTTATATCAACAATAAACATTTGGGAAATGCAGAATACCTGGCCATTGCCAGCGATGAACAGGTCGACGGGAATTACATCAACGGGTTCGAAATTTTCACCGATTTTCATGATCTGAATAAACCTGAAAACCGGCTATTAAACCTTGGCGATACCATCCAGGTGAAACAGACTTCCGTTTCCGAATTTGGGTGGCTGTATTATTACCAGGTATTCGAACAGGGGCAAACAGGAGGATTGTTCAGCGTTCCCCCGGCCAATATCAAAGGCAATTTTGTATCTGACGACGGCAGTAAAGTACTGGGGTTGTTTACAGCCCACGATGTTTCTGCATCCAATAAGGTTGTTATTGATGAGGCCATCGGGAACCAGTTGAATAAGTGATAAACTCTTTTAACGTTATTTATTAAGAAATGCTATTAATGGATTTATAAATGCATTAAACTTTTCAATATGTGGCAAATGCCCTACATCTTCCAGCTCAACTAATTGTGCATCAGGAATTGTTTTTTGAGTTTTTTTACCCAATTCATTATAAAGTCCCATAGTCTTTCTTGTTTCAGGAGATACAAGTGGCTTGCCAAGAGCAGTCCTGTCTCTGGTGCCAATAATTAAGAGTGTAGGTGCAGTTATGTTTTTAAATTCATAAACCACAGGTTGTGTGAAAATCATATCATAGGTAAGAGCAGCGTTCCAGGCTATGGTTTCATAGTCGGAGTTTAATGTCCATCCTGCAAGCAGGTTGACCCACTGATCATATTCCGGCTTCCATTTGTCATCATAGTAATTGCTTAACTGATATTCTTTGATGCTTTCGTAGCTTTTTTTAAGTTCATTTTCATACCACCAATCTACAGGTTTGTAGGGCACCTTAAGTTTCCAGTCCTCAAGTCCGATAGGATTTTCCAATATTAGTTTTTCAGCAGTACCAGGATACATTAGAGCAAAACGGGTAGCCAACATGCCGCCCATTGAATGTCCTAAAACAGCTGTTTTTGTTATTTGCAATGAATCAAGTAAAGTTTTAGTGTTTTGCGCAAGTTGCTGAAATGTGTAATGGAAATAATCGGGCTTTGATGATTTTCCAAAACCAATCTGATCAGGCACGATTACACGAAAACCTTCTTTGGTTAAATTTTCAATTGTAGTTTTCCAATAGGCTCCATTAAAATTCTTTCCATGCAGCAGAACAATGTTCTTTCCATTATAATTGTCAGGTTTCACATCCATATAAGCCATTTTTAAAACCTGTTCCTGGATATGAAGTGTTAAAATGGAAACAGGATGTGGGTATTGATAATTGGAAAGCTCTGTGTCCAGCCACTGCAATTGGTTACTTTGGGCATTTATCGATTGTTGTACACTGATTATAAATACAATTAATAGTGCAATTAACCTCATTCGTGTTAAATTTTTCATTCTCATAATAACAAAGCAAACCAAACCATTCCTCCGGCAAACATCCTGTAAACAAAAGTTTTGTTTTTATTCCAGACTATTCAACGTATTGGCTGCTGTATCAAAGAAATTCTTGATGACATCTTTTTGGTTTGTTACCAAAACTTCAGTGTCGACAGCCTGTGCAGCTTCCATAACTTCGGTGGCCTCTTCGTCCATGGCATCGTTATTTGCAGTTTGTTTTTCAATGATGTTTGCCGAAGTTACAAAAGCATCATGCATAATTCCTGCATGCTCATCCGACATCGGGTTTTCAAGCAACTGGTTGGCTTGCTGCCGAAGTTCCTCCACTTCAGTCTGAGTGTTTTCTGATAACGAGGCCAGAGCATCGGCAAGTAAGGTTATTCCTTTATGTGAAGTCTCGTGATCAATTTCAATCTCACCCAAATCAGAGGTAAATGTTACAAATTGTTCAATCGCCGCCTCTGCTTCAGTATCCAGAATATAACCATCCTCCGGGGTGCCGGAATCATCTCCCCACGTTTCGGAACCGGCAACAACTTCTTCTTCGTTATCCACATAAACTTCATCATCAGTATCATTGTCGCCAGCAATTACCCATATAATTGCAACAATTGCTATAAGCGCAAGCACCGTCCAAAGCAACGGTTTTTTGTTATTTTTCTTTTTAATATTAAGATCTGCCATAATTGTATGTTTTTAGTTACTAATAAGGGGTTATCTCAATGTTAATAACAACTGCTGAAGAACAAATGTTTTAACGATATCTTTTATAAACCGGGCAGCAGATGATTTTCACTGTTCACCAGCTGACCCAAAGTCAGGGATTCACCTGTTCAACGGTCGTTAGCCGGCACTAATGCTGCCACCCCCGATTGGCTCCAAAACTATGCGCAAATTGCAGTTCATCAATCTGTGCTCTTTGCCCTCTGCTCTCTGCCCTAAGCTCTCTGCTCTGTGCTCCATGCCCTCTGCTCTGTGCTCCTACATGGATAGCATCCCTGCTTTTCAATGTTCCGTTCGTGCAAAAAACAGGAAGGGATGCCATCCGGCTCCCGGCTCTGTGAATTCTAAGATATATGCAAATTTATTAACCAAAATTTTGTTGATAAATACTCACGTATGGTGTTTGCCTTTTTATAACTGCAAACACCCTGTTGACCAATTTACATTTTATAGAGTTAATGATCAGCTTATG
>JAGXGA010000010.1 GCA_024636975.1 Mariniphaga sp. | reverse complement strand
TCGAACAGACCAAGTGAATTGACGTTTTTCATGGTTGCTTATTTTATACTGCTAAATTAAGCAATTTAAACGACATCATACTTGTTAAAATATTAACAATCAGATGTTTGTATTAACATTTAGTTTTTAGAGATGCCCTTAATGATGAATTGACAACTGCCTCTTTTAAAATATCAAGGTATCTCATTCCATACCCTTCATATTCCAATCCTGCAGTATAATCCTCTTTTGAATTGCTGTCATCCGTTGAAGTTGCCGGAGCAATAGTGACCGGTTCAATTTGTGTATCCTCATGCCACTCATTCCATGAGGTAACCAAAAATAAATTCCCGGTTTCAGGATCGGTAATTTTTATTGCTTCATTTACCATTGCTTGAAACAAAGAACCAAATTCATCATTTTCAGAAAGCTTTCTTGATAGCGGCACATGCCCGTCTCTTACTCCAGTGTCGTTGTAACCCGGGGCAGAGGCAGGAATAAAACTGGTGCCAACCTGATGCGCCATTGCACGCCACTCTGCCTGAGTCTGGTAATAATTGTCAACTTTCTCCTTAGTTGCATACATTTTGCCACCCGAACTTCCATAAACATCATAATTAGTAACAGCATCAAGTAGGGCAAGCTGGTCAGTTGATGACGGCGGGTTGCCAAAAACCTGATCTCCAACCAAATAAATTTCAAACCCGGCTTTACTTGCTGCATCTCTCATAATATCGACCGTATTTTTCAATATTCCATTTCTTGATAAAACACGTGTGAGGTAAATAAATAAAACTGGCTTACCATCAATTTTAAAATAATTTGGATGATTAAAATAAGTTTCTGCCATATAATCAATATCGGACGCCACATTTTTAACATCAGTAAAATCGGGTATCCTGTTTGATGTTTCATAAAATAATGCAATTTTCATCTCATTCAAACCAGGGTGTTTCAAAATATAATCTTTCAGGGTAACATCAGTCATTTTGCCCGGCCCCCACCAACTGCTTACCCACAAACCAATTCCGGCATATTCGCACCACTCTAAGTGTTTTCCAATTATGGCCTCATCCCTGTCGTTATATTCTCCCAATTCAGGTTTTTGAACCGGCACAAGGTGTTCCCTTAAATATCGTTTTCCGTGAAAATCATTTCCTCCATGCCAGGGGTAGTAGTAAACACCAACCGTAGTGCCCGGCATTTCTTTCGGGTCTTCAACCAATATTGAGAATGAAAATTCATCAGAAAATTCTCCATCGCTAACCACAACAGTTATATCACAGGTGCTAGCTTCACCGGGTGCCTGCCAATCAACAAAAATCTTGTCTGTTCCACCGGAAAAACTTCCACAGGTACTTTCCCATCTATAAGTCAGAAGTGATTGATCTTCGTCGGCAACGGAACAAGTAAATCTTATTTTGTTTTCAACTGTGGTATTTGCTACTCCAGGAGTAACATTTATAATCTCAGGAGGAGTATTGGTTTCATTATTACAACCATTTAAGCCCAAAATTAACAGCAGTGTAACTATATAATTCATAATCCTTTTCATTCTATTATCAATTTCTTCATCTCCGATTTTACATCTGAATAATCCGGATTATCAGCCAGGTTATTGTATTCTGTGGGATCGTTATTTTGATCGTACAACTCTGTTCCCTGGTTACCGTCGCCCCATTCAATGTATCTGAAATCTTCATTTTTCACCATCCGCCCAAGCATCGGTCCACGGTTTATAATTGCCCTGACTTCAGTCCGAAATATAGCATTCGGATCATCCACAACCTTGGCAAAACTTTTACCTTCCAAATGATCGGGAATATTCTCAAGGCCCACAAGTTCAGCAATTGTGGGATAAATGTCTATAAACTCAAACATGCCATTGGATTCAATCCCTTTGGCATTTATTCCTTTGCCTGCTAATATAAATGGCGCGTTCGTTCCCTTTTCGTAAATGGTTACTTTATTCCACCAGTTATGTTCTCCCAGGTGATAACCGTGATCACCAAAAAAGACTATAAGCGTATTATCCAATTGCCCTGATTCTTCCAGCGCTTCCATTATTTTGCCTACCTGCGCATCCATAAAACTGGTACATGCATAATAAGAACGCAAAAATTCTCTTTTATCCTGCTCCGTAAATTTATTGAATACCGCTGTTTGGTTAGGCAACGAATGCTGATAAGGTGGCTCCCAGCCTTCGGGTAAATCAGGAGGGTTGCATTCTTCCAGCGGATATAAATCAAAGTATTTCTTAGGCGCAATAAACGGATCATGAGGTTTATGAAAACCAACAGCTAAAAAGAAAGGTTCGTCCTTTTCCGCCTGAATGAATTCAACCGCTTTTTTAGCAATCTGTCCATCGGGCTGATCTTCATCGCTACCCTCGGCGGCCTGCCACCAACACCAATTTAAAACTCCGTCGGTCATGTTTCTGGATTCACCCTTTTTACCCAACTCCGTAGAGCCGTATCCGTATATTTCGTCCCATGCTTTTAGATCGTTGTGATCATTTGACCCATGAAAAACCTTGCCTAAACTCATGGTGTAATAGCCATTTTGTTTGAACAGGTAAGGAAATGTTACTCTCTCGCCCAATACATTCTGTAAAGGAGTCCTGTTATCCAGGATTCCAATCGACTCAGGTCGCAATCCCGTAAGGAAAGATCCACGGCTGGGACCACAAACTGCATAATTGCAATAAGCATGATTGAACTTTACTCCGCTTTCTGCCAATTTATCAATATTTGGCGTATTAACCAACGGATGGTCGTAACATCCCAGCGTAGTGTTTAAATCATCAACAACAATAAACAATACGTTTGGCTTCTTTGCTGAATTCGTTTTCGGGTTGATACACGAAACTGAAAATACAGAAAATAATGTGGACAGGATTAAAAACTTCATAAATTGATTAATTAAAAAGATTTTCATTAGGCGAATCAGTCATTTCAAATTCAAGCGTGCCTCCTCCTAAAATATCCTCATGCGAAAAGAAGGCTTTTCCCAAAACATCACCATCCAATTTTGCTGATCGGATATATAAATTTTCAGCGTTGTTGTTTTTTGCAATTACAGTAAATATCTTTCCGTTTGGAAGATTGATTTCAACTTTATCAAAAACAGGACGACCAATTGAATAAACCGGTTTGCCAGGACAGAAGGAATAGAATCCCATAGCATTTAAAACATACCACGCCGACATTTGTCCGCAATCTTCGTTTCCTGCCAACCCATTTGGATCATTAAAATACAGCTCGCTCATAATTTCGTCAGTCAACTCCTGTGTTTTCCATGCTTGACCAACAAAATTGTAGATATGTGCAATGTGGTGACTGGGCTCGTTGCCATGTGCATACTGTCCGATCAAACCAGTAATATCGCTTGAAACTTCTTCACCAGTTAATTCTGAGCTGGTTGAAAACAGTGTATCGAGATTGGCAATTAAATGTTCCTCTCCTCCCATTAACTGAATCAATCCATCCATATCGTGTGGAACAAACCACGACCATTGAAAGGCATTTCCTTCGGTATAATCATCTTTCCGGTGACGAGAATAACGGGGATCGAAAGGTTCACGCCACTTCCCATCTTGATTTTTCCCACGCATAAACCCAGTTTCCTTGTCATAGTATTCGGTGTATCGTTTCGAACGCTCCATGAAATGATTGTAATCTCCGGTTTTGCCCAGTTCTTTTGCCATTTGGGCTATACACCAATCATTGTAGGCATATTCCAATGCTTTAGAAACCGACTGAGCTTCCATATCGGCCGGAATATACCCGAGTTGGTCGTTGTATAGTTTTGCTTTTGGCATTAACTTATTTTGAACTGCTTCCGATGGAAATAAAATACCTTCTGTATTGTAATTGGCGGATTCAACCATTGCCTGGTAAGCTTTTTCTGTATCAAAATCCCTGCTTCCTTTAAAATAAGCGTCAACAATAACCGGAACAGCATGGTAACCAATCATGCATCCGGTGTAATTTCCTACCAATTCCCACATGGGCAGTGCCCCACCCTGATCGTATTTCGTTAGCAGGGTATTGATAAACTCATTATTGCGCTCGGGATCGTTAATCGTTTTTAACGGATGATTCGCCCGAAATGTATCCCAAAGCGAGAACACCGTGTAAATAGTCTTTCTGTTTGATTGATGAATCTTCTGATCCATTCCGCGATAGCGTCCGTCAACATCGCTAAAAGTGTACGGACTTATTGCAGTATGATAAAGCGAAGTATAGAAAATTGTTTTTTCATCATCGCTTCCACCCTCCGTTTGGATTTGATTTAATTCTTTTGACCAGCGTTGACTAGCGGCTTCTTTTACGCTATCAAAATTCCAATCCTTAATCTCTGAGTACAGGTTGTTTTTTGCTCCCTGGTAATCCACATGTGAAATGCCAACCTTAGACAATAACTGTTTTTCGTCTTTTGTATCGAATGTAAGAACTGCAACCAGATGTTTTGATTTTGCGGCTTTAGCTGCTTCAATTTCTTTTCCATTATCGTAAAAAACACAGGTGAATGGTTTATTAAATTTGGCATGAAACCAGGTATGCTGTTCTTCAGCCCAACCTCCTGAACCTTTGTAGCCCGTAATTTCGGTATCGCTGACAATCAGGAATTCGTGATTCGGATTTTTATCAGGATAAATGGTATGGGCCAGATCAATGATAACTCCCGTTTGTTCGCCTTCATTATAAGTATAACGGTGAAATCCTGCACGTGTGCTGGCTGTTAGCTCAGCCTGAATATTGTAGTCTTCCAACTTCACCGAATAATAACCAGGTTCAGATTTTTCACTGTCGTGACTAAAACGCGAGCGATAACCTTCGTCAGGATTTTCGGGCGTACCAGGAATTACTTTGGGGATACCCGTAAAAGGCATAAACAGGAAGTCGCCTAAATCACTTATTCCAGTGCCACTTAAATGGGTGTGACTAAAACCGATAATCGAACTGTCAGTATAGTGGTAGCCTCCACAGGCATCCCACCCGAGTGTACGCGTATCGGGGCTGAGCTGTACCATGCCATAGGGAGTTGTTGCTCCCGGAAATGTATGACCGTGCCCTCCGGTTCCAATAAGCGTATTTACATATTTGGCGTTATCCTGAATTTGTATTCCTGCATCCTTTTGGGCTTTGGATGTGCAGCCACTCAGGAGCATAACGCTGCCCACTAAAATATTTATAAGCTTTCTCATATTCAAGTATTTTGCCATTCTTACTTTGTGATTTTTTCAATTATAAATTCAGACGCAATTTGGTTTATCTCTTGCATCGATGGTGAAATATTTCCACCAACAAAACTGTGGCCGGCATTTTTCACCTTGAGCAGCGTAACATCTGCACCAACCTGTTTAGCAACCTCCATCAGATAAATCGATTGAGAAATAGGTAGAATTTTGTCCTGCTCGCCATGGAGCAACAAGATCGGTGGAGAGTCTTTTTTCAGTAATTCAACAGGGCTTAATAATTTTCCGAGGCGTTCATTATCTTTGAGTAAACCACCAAGAATAGGAACAAATCTCTCGGCATTTTCAAAATTTGACCCTTTTAATAATTCTGTTTTGATAAAAGAAGTGAGCGGATAGTAAGAAGCAACACACGCAAATTTAGGATTATAAAATTTCAAAGAATCATCGCCGCTAAAGTCCTTATTATCACCCAATGCAGTCATCAGACTAAGGTGTCCACCTGCTGATCCTCCCCAAACACCCATTCGATTGACATCCAATGAAAATTTCTCTGCATTTTTCATTAAAAACCGGGCGGCGTCTTTACAGTCCGTCACACAGTCATATACGGTTGATTTCCCTATACGGGCTAAACGATATTCAATTGATGCACAGGCGATTCCATTTTCCAATAATATTTCCAAGGTTCCCCAAAAGGCAGGTCGGGTAATATTATATTTATTTCCGCCTCCCCAACCACCTCCGTGGGTGTAAATCATGATTGGCATCCTGGAGTATTTTTTTTCTTTGGGAAGAAATAAAATCAAATCCAAAGTGTCGCCATCCACGATTTTATACACGATATTTTTTTCGTATTTAAAATGTTCCACAAGTGTTTCTTCTTGCGGCTTTTGTGCTTCAATCCGAAAAACACTAATTACAAAAACGATGGTTGCGAGTATCCTGTAAATCATCCTCAATTCTGTTAATTTCTGAATGTTTCAGGAATTGCATTCGGATCTGTTCCCCACTCTTTATTTGGATACGCCCCCATTTCCAATTCCAGCATTCCACCGTTCACTAAGTCACCGTGCGTAAACCACGGAGAATTCAGTTCTTTGCCATTCAATTTTGCACGTTGGATATACTTGTTTTTCTCATTACAATTTGGTGCTGAAATAGTAAATTGTTTATCGTTTGGTAGCTTAATAGTAATTTTCGAGAACAGCGGGCTGCCAATTGTATAAACCGGAATTCCTGGAGTAATCGGGTAAAATCCCATGGCAGAGAACACGACGAATGCCGACATGCCACCTCCGTCCTCATCCCCGGGAACACCCATCAGATCGTTTCGAAACCATTGATTGATAAGAGTTCTGATTCTTTTCTGCGTTTTCCAGGGTTGGCCGGCATAGTTGTACAGATATGGGATGTGGAGCGACGGTTCATTCGCCATCGAAAACTGACCGACATTGCCTGTATGATCAGGCAATTGCGCATAAAAAGTATATTTCGATTTGCCCAGTGGTTGTGAAAACATTTCATCCAGATTTTTAATAAAAACGTTGTCTCCCCCCATTAATTCAATCAGATCCGGAATATTGTGCTGAACGTCCCATCTGTATATCCATGCATTGTTCTCTCCATAATACCCACGTGCACCCTGTCCCCCCGAAAACACATAGTCAAAAGGCTGAATGAACTCCCCTTCAGCATCTTTGGGATGGAAAAAATGTGTCTCGGGATGAAATAGGTTACGATAATTTATGGAACGTTTGAAAAAGTAATCTGATTCATTCGTTTTCCCCAACTCTTCAGCTAATTTTGCAAGGCACCATTCATCATATGCTGTACCCAATGTAACAGCCACTGGTTGACGTCTTTCAAAAGAATGAACTTCGGGAATCGTTTCTTCCTCACCTTCGCGTAATGCCGGAATAAAACCATGTTTTTTGTAAAACCGGTCAAGTTCTCCGGCCGGCTTACCAGACCAAGGTGCCAGGGTTTTTTCCGTGATCGCTCCTTTGCAGGCTTCATATGCCCTTGCAAGATCAAATCCTCGTAATCCTTTCACCCAGGCATCCAAAACAGTTGCAACTCCATGGTTCGAGTTCATTCTCCTGCTATCTCCTGTTATCTCGGGAAAGGTGGGCATCCAAAAATTATCCATCTGTTCAGCCATTTTGATAAACGAATGAACAATATTCTCTTCCTTCTCCGGATCTATCAGAACATTCAATGGATGATGGGCTCTGAAAGAATCCCAAATCCAGTCGTCAGTAAAAAACGGCCGGCCACCATCTTCGTGAACATTGCCGTCAAAAGCACTGAAATACCTGCCGTCTTCCGATATGCTTACAGGACGCTCGAATGTCCGGTAGAGCGAAGTATAAAAAACAGTTTTTTCATCTTCAGAACCTCCCTCAACATTGATTTTCCCAAGAGTTTCATTCCATACACTCCTACCCTTAGACTTTATAGCATTCAAATCATAATCTTGGATCTCACGATTCAGGTTTTTCCTGGCCTGATCTTCATCAATGAATGAGATTCCGTATCGAATGTTTAATTTCTTAATTTCCGAAGAGTATCGTAAAACAAGGGTTGCATTGATGCCATTTGAAACAGTCTGATTTTCTTCCAGCTTATTATCCTTTAAAATACCAATAGAACCAGGTGCTACATCCGTTTCAAAGTGAATATAAACCTTTGTATTGTTTTGTAAATTCTGATATCCCGAAACAGCACCGTCTTGCCATTTTAATTCACCATTTCCCGAATTGAGGATTAGGGAAACAGGCTCTTTTTTATTAAAATTAATTGAATAAATAGCTGACTGATGTGAAACCGCATATTCTACTTCAGTTTGTTGTTCATCGAGATAGACGTAATAAGAATAAGGTGTAATCTCCTCAAGATCGTAACTGTATCGCAGAACAGGCTTCAACCCTTCTTCATTCCCCTGATAAGAGCTGAGGCTAAAAGCAGAACTTCCTCTGTGACTGGTTACAATCAAAGGCAAGCCATTTAATAAATCACTCGTAAAATCTGACCGCTCAGGATATACCCTTAACATACTGTTGGGTAGGTGAATGGTTGGATAAGTTGGAACCAGCAAATGACTGATATTTCCCATATAGGGATTTACATAATCAACAGGCTCTTTCCTCTGGTGCGAACACGCCGGGAGAATCAAGATACTAATAATAAGGGCATAGAGGGAATATTTCTTCATGTTATGGCTCATATTGTTTTATTTTGTTGGCTGGAGTGAAGCTTCAAAACGCTTATATTCCTCCATTAAATCATTAACCAGCCCCGGATTTTCCCGTGCCACATTCTTTGATTCGGCAGGGTCATTCCTGAGGTTAAAAAGTTGAATTTCGTTTTCGGGTTTTAAAGGAATTACACCCGGATAATCGGCAGGGGTTGCCTGTCCGGTAATTGGCGCGATAATCGTTGTGCCATCGGGGCCACGAGGGTCACTCCAGTTTCTTAAATCAATTTCTCTGTAATACCGGGGTTCTTTCACAAATAATTTCCAATCGCCTTTTCTTACTGACATAATTTCTGAATTGCGCATGCTAAAAACAGGAGGGTGGAACTTAAGGTTTCCTTTTAATATTTCAGTAATATCTTGTCCGTCTAATATTTGGGTTGTTGTAGGATTCACGTTTGTCAGGGCCAGTAATGTTGGAAAAATATCGGGTGACCAGCAAGGAACGTCAATGCTGGTATTTTCAGGAAAGACTTCGGGGTAGCGAATGATAAATGGCACACGAATACCGCCTTCCCAGGTTGTGGCTTTCATACCTTTTAATCCGGCGGTGCTTCCACCGTACCACGGACCATTATCCGACATGAAAATAACAATGGTGTTTTCCAGTATTTTCAGTCTTTTAAGCGTGGTCATTATTTCACCAACCGACCAGTCGAGCTCACGTATTACATCGGCATATAAATCATTTGGGGTTTCTGGCGTATAAAATCTGTCGGATGCAGCCAGAGGTTTGTGCGGCATAGCATAAAACAAATTCAAAAAAAAGGGTTCATTTGCGTTTCGTTCAATATATTCAATTGCTTTCTCTGTATATCTTTTGGTTAAAAGTCTCTGGTCAACTGGATACTCAACCGTGTCCATGTTCTCTATTATCTGAACAGGACGCATATCGTTTGAGTATAAAATTCCAAAGTACTCATCAAAACCATGTTTTACAGGAAAAAATTCTTCTTTATGCCCTAAATGCCATTTCCCAATGAGTTTGGTTTTGTAACCAGCCTCCTGAAAAACTTCACCAAGTGTAATTTCATCTGGCGAAATGCCACAATCATTGATCCCCGCATCAGGCGCTGGATTTTGAATCAAACCATGGCGGAGCGGAAATCTTCCAGTCAGCAGAGTTGCTCTTGATGGCGCACAATAAGGTGTCGGCACATAAAAATCGCTGCATTTTACTCCTTGTTCTGCCAAACGATCAATATTTGGTGTTTTATATGCCTTTGGGTTGTAACATGAGATATCACCGTAGCCAAGGTCATCGGTTAATATGACAACAACATTGGGCTTTTTTTCGGAAACGGGAGAACCATGCCCCAATAACGGCAAACCTAATCCGGCCAAAGCTATTGATAGCTTATAACGATTAAAATTATATTTCATATTCATCATCATTTAAAAATGCAGATGGCTTCATCCATTTTATCAAAAACATACGTATT
This sequence comes from Mariniphaga sp., assembly GCA_024636975.1. Lineage (GTDB taxonomy): Bacteria > Bacteroidota > Bacteroidia > Bacteroidales > Prolixibacteraceae > Mariniphaga. Next base: position 17,606 of record JAGXGA010000010.1, on the reverse strand, counting down.
ATTTTTTCACTCTGAATTATTTTTCAAATTCTAATCACTGTTTTTCTTTCAAAAAAATGAATAGTCAGTTACAACTTATAAAACTCTTCCCAGCCTTTTCGTGGAGGAGCTCCAACCAATAAATTGTTGGCAATTTTGTTGTTTGTTATTTGTTTCTTTTCGCGGTCAAATTCAATCTTTGTATTCAGGCGCTGGGCAATAGTTCCTAAACAAAATGCCTGACTCAAAGGACCTGATATTTCAAATGGAGAACGAGTTTTCTCTTCACCTCTGGAAGCTTTTACAAAATTCTCGAAATGATTAGAAGGACTTTTAGGAACTTCAGGTAATTTCGATTCCATATCTTTTGCAGCTTCTTCAGGAATAATTGTTAGTGTCCTTCCGTGCGAACCACCTTTAAAGGTTAAATCTTCGCCATAAATCTCTTTCCCGGCACCCAATTTAGCAGGTTGCATAACACCGTTGCTGGCTGGTGGAATATTTGGATCAACATCAAGTTTCCCAAATCCTTTTGGCACCTGTGGAATATTATCCATTCCGTCGTACCAGGTAATCGTACAGGCCGGCATTTTATTGCGTTCCGGAAATTTAAATGCCAATGTTGAAGCCTGAGGAAAAAACAATTGATTATGACCTTCAATTTTTATAGGATCTACTTCGTATGGTAGTCCCAAATCGAGAAATTCGTGGGCGGTATCCATAATATGTGCTCCCCAATCACCAAGGGCACCCATTCCATGTTCGTACCAGCAACGCCACTGTCCGTTAATAAAATCTTCGTGATAGCCGTGCTCATTTGCTGTCATCAACCAGGTATCCCAATCTAAAGTTTCAGGAACAACAGGATTAACCGGGTATTTATTCATGTTTACATCCCAACCATGCCAACGGCGACGGCCGTTCATATGAGCTGTAATTTTGGTGACACCTTTTATGATTCCGGCCTCAACCCAGGCTTTAAATTGAAAGTAGTTGCCTTCGGAGTGTCCCTGGTTACCCATTTGTGTAGCGACCTTGTATTTCTTAGCCGCTTCAATCAGCAGTTCAGATTCATGGAAAGTACGTGTTAGTGGCTTTTCAACATATACATGTTTGCCCAAGGACATGGCTAAAATTGCAATTGGGAAATGCGAAAAATCGGGTGTTCCAACACAAACGGCATCAAACTCTTTAACCGATTTGTGCATCATTTCTCTAAAATCCTGATATTGCTTTGCCTTTGGATAAGCATTCATATTCTGGAGCGTGTGTTTTGCCCCCATGTCCACATCACATAAAACAGAGGTATTAATTAATCCAGTCTTATTAAATTCGTTTAGAATTTGACCACCGCGGTTGCCGATACCACAAAAAGCCATATTTACCTTATCGCTAGGAGCTACAATTCTTGGCCGAATGATTTCGCCTGCTGCATTCTTAATTTCGTCTTTGGAGAACAAAACATGGCTTGGCACAATGGTCATTGCACCAAAAGCCGCTGCCGATCTTGTAATAAATTTTCTTCTTGATGACATCATCCTGTTTGCTAGTTTTTTATACTTAATTTCAAGGAAATCAACTTTAAATCGCAAGAATTCTAAAGTTCTTTTATGCGAATGTTGCGGAATTTATAAACCTGTCCGTCTTCACCATGGTGTTGGATTCCAATGTATCCTTTCGCGTCCATATCATCGATATAGTCAGTACACAGGACATCGTTCACCCAAATGCGCAGTCTGTCGCCTTCTGCCTGAATTCGATATTTGTTCCAATCGTAGCGTTTGAAAGAATCTTTTGTTTTTTCGCGGAACGCATTGCCCGAAGGAGAATCATTGGGTTTTTGCGGGTTTAGCCAGGCACGGCGTGCTTCATCAAAAAGCCCACCCGACCAAGCTCGATCAGATGCATCCACCTCGGCCTGATAACCCCAAACTTTGTTCGGTTTCACGTGACATCGAAACATAAATCCTGAGTTAGACTTTCCTTCGGGAAGTTTAACTTCCCCCTCCAGAATAAAGTCGGAATAGGCCTTTTCAGTAATCAGAAAAAATTTATCATCTGATGTAAGGTGAATTTCTCCTTCAACAACTTCTGCTTCTCCCCTGTCGTATGGGTTCACCCATCCCGTGAGTGTTTTTCCATCAAAAAGGTCAACCCACGCTTGTGCTTTTGTATGGGATGAAGCGCCTACTAAAATGGAAACGAATATAAGTATTAAGGTTATTTTTTTCATAATATTGATTGTTGTAGTTTAATTATTACTGATTCATACTGTCCTTGAGCACAATTTTTTTAGTGATCATCGTAACTTAAGTGTCTAATCTCGTAGTCATTTTTACCCTCCTCAGCAAATGCACATGAAATAAAGAAAAAATGGAACAGGACCTCTCTGAATTAGATGAAAGGGTCTGTCCATTTTTCTAACTAAACTAACTAGATCTATTGACTATTATAAACTGTACTTATTGACGAAATACTGGGATCGATTTACTCGAAGTCATGCGATAAATAAAATGCGAAGTATTAAGAGAGGGATTTTCCCTCTCTTAATATATTTTATTCAGTTGGCATTTGCCAAAAGTGTAATTCATCAATTGTAAATCTGTTTCCATCGCTACCATCACCGCCATATTTATCGGTTCTATCGAAGGTATCAGTAATTTTAAACCTTAAGTATCTTATATTTTCCATTTCCTCTGGAAATTCAAATACAGTACCTTCTTCTGCCGCTGTCTTGTCGGCATCGGTAATGGTGTTATACTCTTCTGGCGTAGATGGCATACCAGATGGTTTCGTATTTTCATAGTCGCCGATTTTAAACCAATTTGCATTACCCATATCATCTACAGGCTCGTCTTCACCTTTCCATCCGTAAAGTTCGAATGTTGCAACCGTATGACGTCTCCAGAAGAAATCTTCACGCATAAATGTGTACATTTTGAAATGATCCATATTATACGTGTCTCCTAAATCAACGGTAAATGTTTGTGGCCACTCTGCTTTCTTAGTTTCATACTTCTTTTTAAATTCGCCATCAAACATACTTTGTGTACCATCTCCTTCATCTAATGGACTATCTGAATCCAGCTTAATACACTTCAATTGCGAAGATCCAATTCGTTCCGGGAATATTGGAATAACAACATCGTCAGCCACTTCTACTTTTTTAATATCTGTATAATTGTATTTCTTATACTGATCTTTACAACTAACCCCTGCACGTACATAATAGGTTGCCCCCACATATTTAATAGCTCTGCCCGTGATAAGCTGAATTGTTGTTCCTTCTTTATCATTGGTAACTTCTATTGGAGCAGCAGCTAATTGATCATCGTAATTATTTCGCCCACTATACTGAGTAGTAGAAATATAAAGCTGACAATCATTAAGATCGGGCATTGGAATAGAGTCATGACTATTTCTTGTGAACCTGATTGATGCCCTAATAAAAGCACTGTCATTCAGGTATGGCTCTATTACCCATTCAACATTTAAATAGGGTATTACACTAAAATCATATTTAGTTGAGCCAGAAACATTAACAATCTCTCCATTTTCGGAATAGGGGAAAAAGGGACCTTCGATAGGAGTAATCCGGTACTCACCATTAAACAATTTGTTGTTTTCGTATGTACCGTCTTGCTTTACATTGAGGTTTCTCGGGATAATAGAAATCGTTGAGTCGCCACCGGCCCAACTCAGCTCTTCCATTTTCAATTTCATATTGCCTCCTCCTTGTGTTGTCTGCAAAGGATCTCCGTTATTATCTAAAATGGTACCATATAAAGCAGCAGACGGCTCATCAAAATTGTCAAGCTCACATGATGCCATTAGCAGAAGTATGCCTATGATAACGAATAGTATATTGTAATTTTTCATAATCTTCCTTTTAAAAAATTAGTGTTGATTGTTTTGCTCCAATAGTGGATTAACTTTTAATTCACCACTTGGTATTCCCTGATAATAATACTTGGTATCAAATGTCAATGAATTATTGCCATTCTCACAAATTCTGATATCATAAATATATTTACCAACAGGGTTACCTGCTGCATTTACCGTTGCATCTTTTGCAAATAAGAACGGGGAGATCATACGCCTTCTGTAATTGTTTATTTGTGTGTCAAAAGTGAACCAACGTCTTAAGTCCCAGTAAATCTTATGTTCGAAAGCCAATTCTTTATATCTCTCTACTCTAATTAATTGCAACCCCCGGGTTGGTGCCTGGACAAAACCACCAGGGCCTCCACCCCGGACATTTGCAGCCGCATTAGACAGTTCATCTTTAGAAGTCAACAGTGTTGCTCCGGCTCTTTCACGAATTTTATTCATGCTCTCAAAAGCATCGGTTTGCATATCCAGTCCTTCATAAGTAGGAGTGCCGCTTTGAGCTAGTTCCAATGCTGCCTCTGCTCTGTTTAATAAAACTTCGGCATAACGGATATCTATCCATGACTGTGTTGAATTATGTAGTAAGGTTGTGGATGGAGTAAGATCCATATTTAACCATTTCCTACCATGTAAACCAGTATACGTATTGTTTTTACTGGTTTTAGGTCCATCCAAACCTGTAATATTCAATTTTTCACCAGTTGTGGTTACATAAGGATTTTGTGTATAAACATTTTCAGTTGTGGTTTTAACATTGGCACTAAACCATGTATTACTAGTGTAACTAGCTGTTGAATTATAATCGTCTGCCACAAATTTTTGAATGCTTTGTGATGGGTCTATTGACTCATCGATAATACCACGACGGATATCTACCTCCACCGTTTTATAGGTTTTACCCGGCAACAATAATGATCCTCTCAAACGAGGCTCAGCATTACCAAAAAGGCCTTCATAACCATCGTAAACAATATAGTCTCCAGCATCGTTGGTTGTTGTTAATTTACCCGTAGCTGGATCTATTGGCAATCCATCAAAAAGCTCAACCCAATCAATTGTCGGATTAAATCGATCGCCATAAGTTGAAGTCATGCGCGGGGGGCTGTACATTGCATCATAGGTATGAACAAAATTAATAAGGTCGTATTGACGAATGAATATACTTTCGGAAGAATTGTCGGCATTTTGAAATATCTCAGCAAAGTTTTCTTCTTGATCACTATTGCCATTATATAATGCATAACCTCCTTCATCCACAAGTTTAGCAGCATCCCAGGCCTGCTGGTAGTACCCCTTAGCTTCGCCTTCAGGAATGCCTGTCAACATAACACCTTCAACCTCGTAATTGAATAACTTACCATAACGGGCAACAGATGCTGCTGTTAATGCAACTCTTGATTTAAAAGCTGCTGCCACATATTTATTTGTCCTACCTACAATGCTTGTTTCAGGCAAATTTTCAATGGCATAATCCAAATCTGCCAATACGAAATCGTAACTATCTTTGTGGCTGCTGCGTGCTACCCAAAGCGAACTCTCGTCAGCTCCGGTTTCCTGCATTTTATCAAGAATTGGAACTCCTCCGTAACATTTAATCAAGTAAGCATAAGTATATGCCCTTATAAATTTAGCTTCTGCAATCCATTCCGGAGCATCTTCCAAAGTTTCGAGATAATTTGGTAAGTTCTCAATTAAGTTATTGGCATTTCTAATTAGCTGATATCCGTCTTTCCAGTAATCATCCTTAATATAAAGCATACCAGAATTGGTACGGTTGTTTGTTTCACCGGTACTTAATTGCCCCCATCGCGCATTGTACCAGTAATAAAAACCACCTCTATCCTTATCATCACTTTTATTAAAATCTTCCATTGGAAGGTGTCCGTATAAACCTGCCATGTAGGCTTCTATACCTCCTTCGTTATAGATACCCTCATCTGTTAAGATGTTTGGCGGATTAATATCAAGGTCTTGACACGCTGAGAACATACTCAGGATCAGCAAACATATAATATATAATTTCTTATTCATCTCGTATAAAAATTAAGGTTTTAAAATGTAATTTTCGCTCCTAAATTAACGGTCTTGTTTAATGGATACATATAACCATTTTCAGCATCAGGCTTCTCTGGATCCACAGCATATACTTTGGTGAAAGTCAGTAAATTATATGCATTAATAAATACTCGAACATTACCAATATTTACTTTGTTCAATACTGTTTTAGGGATTGTATAACCAAGTTCAATACTTTTTAATCTTACATAAGTACCGTCCTGCATTGAATATTCAGAATCGGCATCAGACGTTTTTCCTCCATAAGCAAATAGTCCTTCATTCCACGTATTATTCGGGTCATAAGGATCTAAAGTTGGATCTTCAGTATGCCATCTATCCATAAAATAATATAAGGCATTACCATCCCACATTAGTGGTTGTCTTAAGGCCTCGTTCATAACAACGTACGACATAGAAGCACCTTGGAATAACATACTTAAATCAAATCCTTTATAGTCTGCTGCCAGGTTTAATCCAAAGTTGATTAAAGGATTATTTTTTCTGGCAATTGGATGGTTATCATTTCCATCAATAATACCGTCACCATTCCAATCTTCATATTTATAATCTCCAGGCAAGGTACTTATTGAAGTAAATACATCTGAATTTGCAATTTCTTCGTATGATGTATATCTGCCACCATCACTATATCCAAACCAGATATCTTTATATCTATCATTGTCACTGTTTCTCCATTGATCGTACGAATTACCAAATGGTGATTGTTCTTTATACGACATTCTTGGTCGTGTTAAAGAAAAGTTCCCGGAAACATTGTAACGAAAATCATTGATTTGATTCCTGTGTCTTAATTCAATTTCAAATCCATTGGTAAAATCACTATTGAGATTTTCCTGTGGCATTATTGCACCAAAAGTACCAGGCAAAGAAACGAGCCTGTTCGCTAATAAACCATCTCTCTCCCGTTCGAAATAATCAGCAGTAAAACCTAATTTCCCTCTCCAAAAATCACCGTCAATTCCAATATCCATTGTATTAACAGTAAACCATGTAATATTTGGGTTAGCCGCAGCTCTAAAACCCAAAGCATTAATGAAGGTACCTCCAAACATATAACCAGTTGGATAAGCGTTACGTCGACCTCCGGAAGTATTTGGATAGTCGTAACCTGAAAGAAACTGATAATCTAATGCTCCATCATCTCCCATTTGACCATAGGAAGCTCTTAACTTTAAGTTATCGATAAATGCAAAATTGTCTTTAATAAAACTTTCTTCCGAAATTCGCCAACCGACGGAACCCCCGGGGAAAAATCCCCAACGATTGTCTTCTTGAAATTTAGATGAACCGTCGTAACGGAAACTGAACTCAACTAAATATTTACCTTTATAATCGTAGTTTAATTTACCAACAAAACCATTAGAAGCATACTCGTTTATTCCGTTGGGGTTAGCTGTACCAACCTGATTTAAAGAATTACCAGCAAACAAATAGGGGAAATCAATCGAAAACTCTCTTTCAGCTACAAGATTATCACCTTCAGAATGTGCACCTTCAAACAATGCTAAAACATTTAAGTTATGTACATCATTAAAACTTCTGTCGTAATTTAAAGACACTTGGTACAAAATATTCTGATTAATACCATAATACCTTTCCATTTTTGTTGGAGTGCCCTTCTTAACACCTGTGTACGTTTCAGTAGCTAAACTATAGTTGTACTCTTGATACGTTTTTCTGAATGCTGAGTTGTCACTCATCCTGGTATCATAACTGAATAAACCTTTTGCGGTTAAACCTTTAACTCCGGGAATATCATACTTCAAATCCATTGTTGATTGAAAGATTCTATTCTGTCTTTCATTGAAACCCGATAAATCAGCACTCATAAGTCCAACGGGATTCTCGATATCTGAAGCAGGCAATTGCAAATAATCAGGATTATCGTTTGCATAAATAGGTTCATTAGGAACAGAACGCCATAGCGATTTAAATACTGATCTTGTAGACTCTCTAGGACCACTGCGTTTATCCATAATACCATTTAACTTTAATCCAAAAGTTAAACGCTTGCTTACCTTGGCTTCAATATTGGCACGAAGGTTGAAACGATTGTAATTCAGGTCGTCTGAATTCCAAAAACCTTCCTGGTTAGCATATCCAAGGTTAACAAAGTAACTTACATTTTCAGAACCTCCACTTAAGTTAAAATTATGTTGCTGTTGCGGAGCATTATCTCTTAATACAGCACCATACCAATCAGAGCTTTGTTTTGCTCCGGTGCGGTAAGCTTCAAACTCTTCTTCACCATAAGTAATTTGAGGATTACTTGTACTCCTCATTGTTCTTTCGTTAAAAAGAGACATTCTATCAACAGCACCAATAGGCTTTAAAAGTTCGGCAGGATACTGCATTCCATAAAACATAGAGTAGCTTAACTTTGGCGCACCCTTTTCACCTTTTTTAGTGGTTACTAAAACAACACCATTTGCAGCTCTAACACCATATACTGCCGCCGAGGCATCTTTCAATACCGATACACTTTCAATTTCGCTAGGATCCAATCTTTGTAAGTCTCCACGTGGCACACCATCAATAATGACCAAAGGAGAACCAAATCCCCTGATGTCGAAGCTATTATCAAAATTACCAGGCTCCGAATTACGTTGAACTACCCGCACTCCGGGAAGTCGGCCGGTAAGCATATTCTGCACATTCTGACCTTTCGTTGCAGTAATTTCATCACTAGTGATTGAGGATATTGCACCCGTTAACGAGCCTTTTTTCTGCGTGCCATATCCAACCGCAATAATTTCTTCAATCCCAATGGCATCTTCAACCATTGTAATACTAATTGATGTCTGATTACCAACAGAAATTTCCTGCGTTTTTAATCCTACAAATGAAAATACGAGTGTCGTATTTTCAGAAATTTTGGATATTGAATAATCTCCATCTACATTGGTAATAGTACCAGATGAAGTGCCTTTAATAACGATGGAAACACCGGGAATCCCTTCGCCGGAATTTTCTGTTACTTTTCCTGTAATTGTTCGTTCTTGCGCAAAAAGCAAAACCGGAAACAAAAGAATTAGTAAAATAATTTTTGTTCTCTTCATGATTTAGATTTTAATGTGTCAGTAAATTTTTTCTTCATAATTGTTGCGTTTTTTAAAATTATTATTGACGGTACGATTAGAAAACGAAAAAATAATGTTTAGCAATTTTTAATTCACGAAAAGTACTAATGAGGCTTTAACAAAGGATTAATAAGGGATTAACAAGATTAATGATTGTGAAAAAACAAAAGAAAACAATTCCTAAATATTGATTATCAGATCATTAATAAAAATAATATTTTTTGCTATCTTTTAATTTTCGCGATCTCTTTTTGCAAATTCCCCAAATTCCCTGCCTTGAAATGTCTTTTGTTTTTCACCCACCGCTCTAAACCGTGAGGTATTTCCAGTCTTTCGCCATTTGACTGCGGAAAAAACCAGAAAAAATACGATGGCAGCAGTCAGAAATACAGCATAGCGTATTCTATTTCGTAAGCATTTCAAATTAGCTCAAAACCCGCTTGTAATTTTCCACAATTAATCCCGCATAGGGCTTAGCATACTCAATCAGTGTTTGCTTATCACTTTCCGAAAGTTGTTTCATATTTTTTAGCACTTCTACATTATGCTCAAGCTCATGCATATGCAGGCATCCACTAACCAAAGTTGATACAGGCAGCGAATAAACGTACTGGTGAAGATTGGCGTGTGTCAGTTCAGTAAGGCTTACAACATCCGGAATATCTTTGGTTTCAATGTTTCTTGGGGTAGTGTCTATCCTTCCTCCCATCATGCTGCCACCAGCCATAGTTTTCATGGCAAGCACGCCATATTTTTTTTCGAGCAATACCGGAAGAACATGATGCTGGAAGGATTCAAACGACGGGTCGCAAACATTTATTGGCATTTGGCAGGTATCCAGCTCAATGCCCAATTCATCGAGCTTTTTCAGAAAATACAGATGCGTTTTAGGGTTTTGGTGCCCGGTAAAACCAATGTAACGCGCTTTGCCTTTTTGCTTTGCTTCGAGGAAAGCATCCAACACACCAGCTTTTAACCTGTTATCAACATCTTCAGGAGTATTCACGGCATGAATTTGCCACAAATCGACGTAATCCGTTTTTAATGTTTTTAGCGATTCATCTAACATTTGGCGTACCTCGGCCCCGGTTTTTCCTGGTGCTTTGGTCATCAGAAAAATCTCGTCGCGGTATTTTGGTGTAAGGTATTTACCCATGTACTCTTCGGCCCTGCCGTTAACGTATTTTCTTGCGTTATCGAAAAACCGTACGCCCAATTCAATGGAACGCTCAATCATTCGTTCAGCGTCTTTTGGGTTTTCAATATACCCCAGATGATAACCTCCAAGACAAAAAGAGGTTACTTTCTCACCATTTCTGATAAGCTGACGCTGTGGAAGAAGTTCTCCCCATTTATCGGAGTCAGTAGAGGCAGAAGCCCAATCAGCTACCAAACTAAAGGCACCAACAGTCCCAACTTTTTTGATGAAATTTCTTCTGTTTTCCATAACCACTCTTTTTAAAATTGTATTTATTCCAATATTATTTATCAATTCGATTTACTGAAATATAGAACGGAAAAATATAGCGTCCTTTTCTTGTTTGGTAATAAGGTTCAATACGATAATCACCTTTCCCGATTTTTACATTTTCAAACGTCCAGTCGGTGATCGTAGCGTTGGTCCCTGCTACAAGGTGATACGGATACATTTGCAGGCACACCTCTCCTTTTTCAATCACCGGTTCAATAAAATGATAGGTAATATCATAAACACCATCTTCCAGGGCTTTCACTTCCCAGTAATTCAGGACGTGATCCTGAGTCCATGCGACTGGTGTACCTTTTGCATCGTTACGATTTAGAATAACCGGATTTTCATGCGATGTACCGATGAATGCAGGATAAATCCTATGGTTGCTTTTTTCTGAAACAATTTCATCATACCATGCATCCATCTCGTTTTTCAAAGAGGTGGCAATTTCAATATTTTCTTTCAGAATATTTTTCTTTTCTGTTGGGTCGTTTTTTATATCGAACAATTCGAAATCTTCTACATCACTTTGATAACCGGTATTTCCAACCAATTTAAAATTGCCTTTTAGAGCGGCAAAGTTCTGGTATTTTTGAAGATAGCCGCGTCCCCATTCGAAAAATAAAATCCTGTTTTTGAACCTGTACAGTTTGTCCTCATCTTCCGAAAAGAAACTCGCACCATCAATTTTATGTTCGGGTTCATTTATCCCGCACAAATCAAGGATTGATGGCAATAAGTCGATATGGGCAAGGGTTAAATCCAACTCCTGCGTTTCTTTAAATTTATCCGGATAATGAATTATACATGGCACTCTGACGCCACCTCCCAAAACTGATGACTTACGCTCGCGCAAACCCATTTTATAGCGATTCTGTTGCGGGCCATTATCAGACATAAATACAAGGATTGTATTGTCGAAGATTCCTTGTTCTTTTAAAGACTTAACCAATTCCCCAATATTGTCATCGATATTGGTGACCATTCCATAAACATTTCTTGCAGCAGCTATTTCAACCAGAGTCATCTTGTCGACAGCTTCATCGAAAACACCAAATGAGTCAGCTTTAAACTGAAGATTTTTATACAGATCAAAATACTCTTCAGGCACTTGAAGCGGCGTGTGTGGCGCATTATACGACAGGTAAGCAAAAAACGGCTTGCCCGATTTTCCTTCCTGATTTTTACGAATGAAATTGATGGTTTTTTCGGTAAAAACATCTGAACAATACCCTTTCGATTGAACCGGCTGATCGTTTTCAAACAGAACAGGATTAAAATAGGAACTGTCGCCTGCAAAATAATTCATCACATCGCCGGGTTGTCCAATACCACCAGCCCGATGAACTGATGAAACGTCAAATCCCTGATCGGATGGACGATACGGATAATTATCGCCCAAATGCCATTTCCCAAAAATACCAGTCTCGTAACCGTTTTGTTTTAGGATTTCGGCCATGGTAATTTCAGTGTCGCTCATTATCGCACCACCATTGTAGGTATCGTAAACCCCGGTTCGTTCGGAGTATCGCCCCGTCATTAAACTTGCCCTTGTAGGAGCACAAACCGGAGACACATAAAAATTAGTCAGGTTTAAACTTTGCGAGGCCAGTTTGTCGAGATTCGGTGTTTTGATATACGGATTCCCGTTAAACCCAAAATCACCAATCCCCTGATCGTCAGTCATAATAATAATGACATTGGGCTTTTTCTTCGGAAGATTCGATTGATTATCACTCGCTGCTGTTGTGCCAACATTGATTGACAGCACTGCCAATCCTGTTGCCATATTTCGAATTGCATTCATATTATGCTTTTAATAAACGATTAACCTATTTAGTCGGTGCTATTTCAATCAGAGTGGTGCTATTTGCTTCCAGGTTTACTGATACATCCACTACATGTACTGATGTTCCATCGAATTCCTGATCGATCGTACCATTTGTAATTGCATAATCATATCCTTCAGGCACGGCAAAACGCACTTTTGCACCTTCAATTGCAAATGGGAATTTGTTTTCGATGGTGGCTGAATTGGAAGTGCCCGATCCATCGTTTGCCGCTGTAAACGTGAGTTTCAGGTTCGGTACCCAGGTCGATGGACTATCCTTAGTTCCACTGAAAAGCACATTTGTTGATGCGGTAGCGCCCGAAGGTGTTGTAAAGCTCCCGTTCGTATTGTTTATTTTAAACAAATTGAACAGAAAGTATTCTCTTGTAGATGCGGCTATATAGGCAACTGCAGGGCTCCCTTCAGTAAATGAATACGGATTATTTGTAAAGAGATGATGATTATGACCAGCCAATACTAAACTTAGTTTTGTCTCTGCGTCAAGTAAACTATGCATTTTATTGTAGATATGACCTGCTGCTAAATGAAAATTTCCACCTGCTCCGATCCCTCGAAGCCACCCGATGGCTTCATCTATCTGATATTGGTGGTCATCCGCGCTGGTTGTAGTAAGCGACCATGCATTATTAATATTTATGAATCTGCCATTGCCATACTTAAAACTATGGCTTTGCATTCCCCAGTAACGATTGAAAAAATCAGCATTTTGTTGGGCGGTGGCTTTGTTAAAATCATTGGCTATCGCGCCATCATGATTTCCCGGAGTTAAAAATGTTGCAGCAGTGGCTTTTGCCATTCCTTTTGTGTGGATAGAGTCATTTCCCAAAAAGTAATACGCTTCTCTTTCAGGGTGATTAATCACGTTGTACATGTTATCGCCTGTTTCTATAATAATTTGAGCATCCATAATATTGGCAATATCGATCATGGCCGATTTCCGTTTCAACAAGACATCGAAGTCGTGACCATTTTGAAATAAATGACCATCCGACATGTGCACGAGATAATATTCATCTTTGTACTTTTTTACAACCTTAACTCCTCCATAGGATGTAATGGTGCCTGTAGAGGTATTCAGAACAAGATCATACCGGTCGGCGGGGGTGTCAGCAGGTACAGCTACCGTAATTGTATGAGTATATGTATTACCCGACATCGGATCATAAACCCAGTTGTCAGCTACTGTACTTATACTTGTACTTAGGGTATTGTATGGGCCATTAAGTTCTATGGAATGAATGGCTTGTCCGCTATCGGCATTGAACCAGACTTCAAAACTTCCTCCACTTTGAATTATGGCTGTTGTAGCGCGCCAGGGGTAAACGATATTCCCACACAATGCTGTGAGGGAGAGCCATATCAGCAAAAGGACCATTAAAAATGCTTGTTTCATAGAAGTTTGATTGTATAATTGATTAATTTATTTCTATCGATCCAGAACTTCAAATTCAACGTAGATGGGCTTGTGATCGGAAGGATAAACGCCATTTACATTAAAATCTACTTCCTCATATTTCAATACTTTAACCGCTCCTTTGTACAGCACCCAATCGATTTTACTGCGGTCTTCAAATGAATTTCTAAACAAATCAGGATCCGTAGCATTTTTATCACCGACCAACACTTTATAAGGAGCGCTGCCCGGACGACAATTAAAATCGCCCATCAGAAATACCGGACGTTCAGGTGTCCATGCTCCAAACCGGTTCAGGGCAGTAACTCTTTTCAGGATTAGATGTGAAGCATTCAACCTGGCCAGCGAATCGATGCGTCCATTGAAGTAATGGGTATTGAATACATAAAACTCCCTTGTATTCTTCCAATGCCCCCTGTAATCCTGCGAATACGTGATTTCTTCAGCTTTCTTTGGCGGATGAATAAGCGCCAAACGCACCCAGGTAACCATTCGTGGATTGACTTCCGGTCCGCTACCAATTATTTCAGGGGTTTCGGAAAGCTGGAAACTTTGCATCTCACGCAAGCGAAACTTATCGCGTTTGAAAAAAATAGCCATGTGTTCATCATCGTCTCCCCCTTTTCTGCCTTCGCCAATGACCACATATTCTGGAAGTTGATCAGCCAGATAGTCAATCTGCTCCTTTAATCCTTCCTGGGTTCCGATGATGTCGGGATGGTATGTTCGAATCATTTCAACCTGCATTTCGCGTCTTACTTCCCAGGATGGTTGATAGTCAGGACTGGCAAACTTAAGGTTATAAGTCATCATTTTTAACACTTTACCAGGATCATTCGTCGTTACACCGGATTGCCCCATACCTAAATGGGGTAAACATATCGTATAAAATATTACCAGGCTTAATAAGCTAAAGTGTTTTTTCATTGTTATAAATGGCATCATTTTCAGTTGATGATTGGAATCAGTTAAATGTCTTGTTGTACAGGTTCTCATCCTTGTCAAAACAGCCGGACATATAGATTACCGCCTGATTATTTTCGACCGTAACAGGTGAATCTGACTGATAATTCCTCATGCGGCTGCCCCATACTGAAACCGTCAGCTTTTTATCGCCCCTGACCAGCATAAAATCCTGTGACATATTTTCAGCGACCGTTGTCAAGGCGCCATTTCCACCCGAAAATGCTTCAACATTCGTGAATGAAGTATGTCCCTGTCCTTCGATGATGATGGGGTGAATATTTTCCAGTTTTTCGCCCGTATTGGCGATAATGGAACCTTGAGCGATCTGCCAGTTGCGGTTTTTGGTGTTGTTTCCCCGTTTCAAAATCCCGACAGCGACACAGTCGAAGTTAAAGTTGGTCAATTGCCCGTAGGACTCACTATCGAGCAGAATTCCTCCATACGTTCCAAATGTAAAAAGGTCAATAATCTGCGCGTTATCGGTATGGTTAATGGTATAAGCATAGGTTTTTTTAGCGATCACCGCATCCACAACTTCCCGGCTGTATTGTCCTCCGATGTATCGCTGCCCGGCAGGGTTCACATGACAATGCAAAATCCGGGGAACATCATAGCAATAATCGATTCGAATAAATTCACCACTTAGCGGATAACCGTAGCAATGTTCGAAAGTCATTAATTCGCACGGATTTTCAGGACTGGCATTAAAATCAAAAGCCAAATATTCGCCATAAAAAGTGAGACACGATAAGTAAACCCCTTGTGTTCGACTGGTTTGTGAAACTTTTATGGTTGGCTCGTAAGGAATTATGGCCATTGGGTCAGTCAGTGTTTGCTCGGGATACCAAAACTGTATTCCTTTAATTTGCGAACCCAATTCAACAGTAATAAATGCATTTTTCTTATCGATAATAGCGAAAACACTTCCTACAGGTTGCTTTTTTGTTGGATGTGAGGTTCCACGGTGAGTTGGGCCATGTACCCCAATTAGTGAAACATTCTTTTTTAGAACAATACCTCCATCAACGTAGTATGGTTCTTCTGATGGTTCCACGAAGAGTGCCGCTCCCTTATCTGAAGCCCAATCAATTGCCTTTTGCAAGTTAACTTTATTTACTGCCGGACTATTTTCCGGTTTGACATCAAACTGTTGGATACTTGTTAAATCAGAAGCTCTTAACTGGCTGATCCCTAGCATCAGCACCAGCATTAAAATTAAATTGGTTCTCATTGGTCTTATGTTTTATCTGTTTAAATTAACTTGTTTACCGGTTTTACTTCTTTTGCAGGCTGCTTCGAGTGTTTCTACATACTGTCAGGTTAATGAAACAAAACTGAATCCGGAAGCTCCTCCAACCCGTAGTATGCATGTTCGATTTTGTCGTTGTATACTTTTACAATCCGGAACCCGGATGGAGCTTTCCCCAATGGTTTTCCCAGTGCGCTGGTCGTTACCAACTCCACATTTCCATAACTTGAAAGGCTGTTGTTGTGATAGTGACCTGAAAAGACGGCATTTACTTTTTGGCTGCTAAATAAATCGAGGTATTTCTGGCGGTCACCGAGGTCAATATTGGAGTAGGCAGTCGGTTCATCAAAGGTTTTGTTGAAAAAAGGATAATGACCAAACAAGATAATTGGGCAGGTGTCCTGGCTTTTCTTCAGTTTTTTGGCAAGCCAGTTGTATTGTTGTTGTTCTGGTTTTTCTAATTGGGCTTTGATCAGGCTGGTGTTAAATCCAATCAAGGAGGAACCCTTGTGTTCGAATGAAAACCGATCCCTTCCATAGTTCCTCTTGTACGTTTTCAGGCTTTCCTTGGTAGGAATCTGACCAATATCATGATTCCCCGGCAAATAATAAACCGGGATCTTCGGATTTATTTTCGCGGTAATGCGCTTGAATTCATTGATCTGCATAACAGATTTCGGATCATGCACAAAATCACCCGTAATGACTACAAAATCAGGGTTCAAACTATTTATTTTAGCCACAGCCTTTTCATACAGAATAGTTTCCTTTTCAAAACCGGCATTGTTTTCAAACATACCAAACTGTGGGTCGGTAAGCTGAATAAAAAACCAGGGACGATCCAAATGTCTTAATTCCGCCAAGCTTGTTCCTGCAAGAATTAAAATCAGAACCAAACTGCTGATTGCTTTTCGTCGAAATTCCTGAAAACCCATTTTTTATAAATATTGGTATTTATTTGCGAAATTAGCGTTGGACAATTAATTTTCTATTAATAATTGATAAAGAACATTAATAACCTGAGCTTGATATAAAGGATTTCTACTCTTGAGGGTAATGTGCGTGAATAAAAAATGGGTTTTCAAAAAGGAAATTCGTTTTCATTTCTCCCTCACCCACCCTTTTTCCCAGTCTGGAAGATTAACGGAATTAATAAATGAAGAGATTTAGGACAAATTACTGTCAATAAAAGTAGCTATCTCAACAGTCCTCAAAAAAGACATCGTTTGAAGAACTTTTAAATGACGGGATCCACCTGATCACAAAGATTTGAAATAACATGAAAAACTCGCTGATGTTACTCCAGAATGAAATCCTGCATCGCAAAAAGGCATTGATTGAAATGGTAAACAATGAATTGAAAAATAGCTATCAGATTGAGCACACCAGTCACCGCAGCTTTAAAAACTTCCTGACTAATCTACTATCCTGGCTGGCTGTATATTGATTTTTGCCAATCTACAAGAAAACCACGGCAACAAAGCTAAGTAACGGTTAAAATATAATGTCGTATTTATGGCCAAAATTATTCAAAACGTACGACAAGCGTTCTTTGAGATTCTGAAAACTGAGATAAGCTTCAAAAGGTAACCATTGATATTTGATTCTCCGCCACAGGATTTCTA
>JAGXGA010000009.1 GCA_024636975.1 Mariniphaga sp. | reverse complement strand
AGTGGCTTGCCCATTCCTTTAACTTCAAATTTGAGATTTTTGAGCTCATCGACTACCTCATAGGCTGTAGCACAGGCAATGCAGGCTTGGATTTCCACCCCGTCTTTTTGCATGGCTTTCAGTTTCTCCTGAATTTTCAGGTTTTCGGCAACCATTTTTGCCGAAGGTCCCCAGATAATCACGGTTACCTCTTTAAACCAACCGGCTTTTTTAGCCGCGTGTGCATACATTAAAACCATTCTTTCAGCCAGGTACGGATCATCACTTGTCCAGACTATTACCAGTTTGTCAGACGTGTTCTCGGATTTTTCTTGTTGCCCCATAACTTTTGTAGTATTAAAAAATAAAATGGTGGTTAATATGGATAATATAATTTTGATTTTCATTATTCTATTTTTTGTATTCGATATTGTTTATTTCTTTTCGTTATTCAATTCTTTCAACACAGCCATCAAAAGGCCAGCGCTCAACCTGGTTTTGTAGTCAGGGTTAATGTATTCAAACAGTATTTTCCCTGAAGTATCGACTATAAACACCGATGGAACCGGTAGGAACCCTTTATTTAATCCACCCGATTTTTCATTCAACATTCCGAAATATTTGTCAGGCGCTTTAAATGCTATTCCAAGTGATTTGATAAATTTTCCGTCTGCATCGGAATACAGGCTGTAATCCAGTTTATCTTTCTCATCTGTTGCTTGCAGGTTTTTAGGCGAATCGGGGCTGATGGCCACAATTTGATAGCCCAATTTAATTATTTCGCTTTGCACCCGTTGTATTTCGGAAAGATGGGCATTACAAAATGGGCACCAGCCGCCACGATAAAACAACAGGACAGTCGGCTCTTTAGCTATAATTGCCGAAACTTTATGACCTGTCGTATCAGGCGCTTTCAGTTCAGCTTCAGGGATGGTTTCCCCGATAAGCAATGGTGAAATGTCTTCTGCTTTTTCTGCGATTTGGGCGGTTGCCGAAAAAAAGCCAAGTCCCACACTAAATAAAATAAGCATTACGTGTTTCATCTTTTTAATTTATTAGTTGATAATCGTGTTCATTAAATTCCTGCATATTCAATTCCGGTTTCATCAATCCAAACAAAGCCATCTTCAATTTTCGAGTTGAATTTATGAAGAGCTTCTTTGTTGTTGTATTCCGAAACCCCGGTATCAAGGCGGTAATCCCAGCCATGAACTCCGCAAATCAGGTTGTGGCCGTCTATGTGGCCATCCGCCATCAAAGCGCCCCGATGCAGGCAACGACCATAAAATACGGATACTTTTTTGTCGTAACAAACAACAACGAGGTCGAGTTCTTTTACTATGGAATGGGCGGGTTGCCGGTCATTCAATTCAATTAGAGAAATGAGTTTTATTGGTTTTTCCATCTTGTATTTTTTTGCTTGTAAAGGCGCAAGAGCCCAAAGTTTTCTTCTCTGGTGACTTGGCGGCTTCGCCTGATTTATTTCAATTTTTCCTTCAAAACTTCTATCCCTGACTCAAAAAAACTCTTCACCAAATTGTATTGCTCTTCGGTTGTTTCTTTTTGAATGATTTCAGAAATACCAAGTACTGCACCTTCCCAGGTTGGCATCATCCACTTTCCGGCGGGTAGATTGGCCGGATTATTTTTAATTTCCACCGGATTTTCAGACCAGAAACTGATATAAAAGTAGGGTTCATGAACCATGCTGTCGGGAATGGCCCAACCCAGCCCAATGGTTTTTGCGGCATTGCCTTTCCCGTTCTGGGCGATTGTGGCAAACGTGCCGGTGTCGAAGTGATGCGGCCAAATTCGAACAAGTTCAACATCAGTAAATTCTGCGGCTAGTTCATTTATTATCAATCGTGCATTATGCCGGTAGCGAATGTTTTCGGATACTGCATCATCACTTCCAATAGTAAAATATTTACCCTCTTTTAGTGCATCGGTTGACAATTCGTAAGGTTGTTCAGTTTTCAGGCCGGAAATATCAATCCCTAAATTTTGAAGTTTGGTTTTAAACTCCTGAAATGCTTCGTCAAATGATTTCCCTTCCAGCAAGATTTCAGCCTGTACATTCAGGCTTTTATCCAAATTTTGTACAGTGAGGTCTTTTAGTTTTACCCCTACAGCCCAGCCATCAGGGTGTTGGTTGCCAATGAGCATTTGCTTTTCGGGAAGAAACTGCATGTTGATGCTGCTTCCATCTGGCTTTTTAGGAATGAGATATCTGCCTGCCAGCGCGATAAATTGCGCAGCCAGATATTGTTGCTGTAATACATTATTTACGACTGCACTAAAAGGTATCGTAATCTGTTTCCAGGTATTTTGTACTTTCATGTGTTTATAATTGATTTTTTTGCCACATAGCCTGCCCCGAACTTGATTCGGGGGAACTCGCCATTTCAATCATCCCCCTTTGTGCGAGGACACTCACATAGCCTGCCCCGACCCTTCGGGGGCTCGTTTCATATCATTAAATTATTTATTCATCATTTAAATTATAGTCGAAAGTGATGCGCTAACCTGACAGAAACTTTCAATAAAGCTTCATGACCCGATGTTTTTATATCTGTGTTTTTTTAAATCCGGCAACCATTTCCAGTACCGATTTATGTGGTCTCCCGGCGGCTTGTTCAAAATCTGATTTCACGTTAAAAGAACCATTTTTTATGCCCTCGTATATTCCTCCGATTATTGTTCCAAGGAAGTCCCCCAATTCATTTTGCCTGTCTTTTATATAATCTTCTACTGATGCTATTTTATAAGCAAGTTTAGTATGGTAAACCTGATTTATATATTCTGCCAGTTGGGTTTGAGATATTGCTCCTCCCACCAGGTTGTAAATCTTTCCATTATGCTTATTGTCGGTCAACATTTCAGCATATGCAAATGCCAGTTCACTTCTGCTTGTATAAGCACACAAGCCATCACCGGCAGAATTGAAAATCCCGTCGCTGGCAATATACTTGTCAATGTATTCCAGGTCAGGCTCTATGTATAATCCATTTCTTCCAATTACCCAATTCATTCCTGAATTTTGAATATCTTCCTCTGTTTGCCGATTACTTTTTACAATTGGACTAAAAGCATTTTTTTCTTTGTCACCAACAATGCTGGTATATACAATCTTTTTTACCCCATTGATTTTGGCAGCTTCAATAATGTTTCGGTGTTGCTGAATTCGTTTTTGAGGTTCGTCCATACTCGAAACGATAAGCAAGTTTTCAACCCCTTTTAGCGCGTTTTCGAACTCATGCCGGTTGTTATAATCCCCTTTTCTTAATTCAATGCCCAAATGCTCTGCCTTTTGAGGGGTTCGTGCAATTCCAATTAAGTTATCCCGCCCGATATTAGTGATAAGTTGAGAAATAATTGCGGCACCCAATTGTCCGCTTGCTGCTGTTATTGCTATTTGCATATCCTGGTATTTAATTATCGTTCTGTTATTTTCCTGAATGTCAATTAATAATAAGAGTTTATTCCATCGTAAATTCTTTCACCCATTCGTTGGTGGGTTTTTCTCTGATGTTGTCCGGCGCATCATACTGTTCAATTTTGCCTTCGTTCATAATAACAACCTTTGTCCCCAGTGTAAACGCTTCTTTCAGATCGTGAGTGACCATCACAAAAGTAATTCCCAGTTTTTGGTGCATTTCTTTGAGTTCTTTTTGCAAGGTTCTACGGGTAATGTTGTCGAGGGCGCCAAAAGGTTCGTCCATCAGGATGATTTCGGGATTGGCTGCCAGCGCGCGGGCAACACCGGCTCTCTGCTGTTGTCCGCCACTCAGTTCTGCCGGATACGACAACAGTTGCCTGTTATCAAAACTCATTATTTCAGCCAACGAATTTACCCGTTTATCAATGCTTACAGCTTCATTTCCTGAGATTGAAAGAACGAATCCAATATTTTCTTTGATTGTTAAATGCGGAAAAAGCCCGCCCTGTTGAATGGCATAACCAATGCTTCGCCTAAGTTGAATTTTGTCCCAGTCAGCTAAATCCTTTCCCAGCACCTTTATTTGGCCTGAATCAGCGTCTTCCATTCCATTTATTAACCGTAGAAGCGTGGTTTTACCGCAACCACTCGGGCCAATAATAGTTACAAATGAGCCTTTAGTTATCGCCAGAGAAATAGTATTCAAAACTGGTTTTCCTGATTCATAGGATTTAGTAACATTTTGTATGTCAATTATATTTTGTTTCATCCTATTTTATTAATCGATGCGATTTTAACAAGGTCTGCGCCACTTCATCGGGCGATTTTTTTTCAATTTCCACTTCGTAATTCAGTTGTAGCATAGTTGAATCATCAATCAATCCTTCCAGTCCTTTCAATATTCCGTTCAATTCAGGGAATTCCTGCAGTGTTTCGTTTCTAATCACAATGCCTGCCTGATAGGCCGGAAAAAACAGTTTATCATCTTTCAGTACCCGGAGGTTCATTTGCTTGATACGCGAATCGGTTGAAAATGCATTGATTACCTCCACCGTATTATTTTCAAGCGCCTGGAATTTCAGGTTTATATCGAGTTCCACTTTATTTTTAAAGTTGAAAGGATAAATTCTATTCAATCCGGCGAAGCCATCTTCGCGCTCGAAAAAATCGAACTCGGCTCCAAAAATGAAGCTATTACTTTTTTGCGCCAATTCAGAAAAAGTGTGGATACTATTTTCTTGTGCCACTGTTTCCGGGAGTGCCAGGGTAAAGGTGTTATTAAATCCCAAGCGGCAAATCCAATTCAAATTAAATTGTTCGGCATACGCTTTTGTTAGAGCTGAATATAAACTGTCAGGATTAATAATTTGAGGCTCTTTTAAAACAAACAACCATGCAGTTCCGGTGTATTCAGGATAAATATCTATTTCGCCCTTCAACATGGCAGGGTGGATATTGGAAGTACCTCCACCGATGCCAAATTTGCGGATGACCTGAATATCGGTATTGTTTTCAACAAGCTGTGAAATGATTTCCCCTAAAATATATTGCTCGGCAGTTGGTTTTGTGGCTACAACAATTTCTTTTCCGGTGGATTTCCCTGTTTTTGTGAAGAGCATAAATAGGGCGATTGCAGCGATTACGAACAAACCTGAATATTTCAGCCAGACATGCGATTTTCCTTTCGTCACCGATTTCTTTTTCAGCGATTTTTCAATTTTTCCAATTGCTAAATCTGCTAACAATGCAAGTAATGCCACTGAAATTGAACCTACAAGGATTAGCGCCGAATTATTGGTGTTGATGCCCCGGTAGATAGCCTGTCCCAATCCTCCTGCACCGATAAAAGAAGCCAGACCGGCCAGTGCAATTGTCATTACCACCATGGTACGGAACCCACTCACAATGGTTGGAAAAGCCAGTGGCCAGCGCACCCTTGAAAAAACCTGCCAGGGTGTGGCGCCCATTCCTTTTGCCGCATCGAGTAAAAGTGGGTCAACTACATTCAATCCGGTGTATGTATTTCGGATAACCGGTAGCAAGCCATAAATAATCAGTACAACCAGCGCGTTGACATACCCAATGCCAATAAGTGGAATAAATAGCCCGAACATGGCTATGGATGGGATGGTATATAAAAAATTGACGGTTCCCAATATGGGGCCCCTCAATTTTGGGTTATACAAAATACCAATTCCGGTTACAAGTCCAATTGCGGTAATAATAACAATGGCGGCAAGACTTAGCAGAATATGCTGAACAAGCAACTCATACAAGTATTCGTGTCTTTCCTGAACTGTTTTTATTATTTCGGATAAAATGGACATTCCTTATTTTATTACTCTGTCAAATTCATTTTAAATGCTAATATTCAACCTTTAACCCACAACGAATCCACAAAATAATTGCGCTTATCGGTGAAATTCTGCACCACTTTAAATCCACTTTTATCTGCCAGTTTTTCAATGGTTGACAAGTCAAATTTCCGGGAGCGTTCCATAAAAATCGTTTCCCATTGCCTGAAATTGAAATCCTGTTCAAGTGTCCCAAGGTGTACTTTTTGTTTTGCCTTCGAGACCAGAAAACTTTTTACATCGCCGGTTTTTGGGTCATAAATGGTATGTTGTTCAAACTGTCCGATGTTAAAATCGGCACCCAGTTCACGGTTCAGGCGAACCAGGTGGTTCAGGTTAAAACGCCGGGTGTGC
The DNA here is from genome assembly GCA_024636975.1 of Mariniphaga sp. GTDB lineage: Bacteria > Bacteroidota > Bacteroidia > Bacteroidales > Prolixibacteraceae > Mariniphaga. The sequence goes on along the minus strand of JAGXGA010000009.1, from coordinate 3,330 downwards.
CCATGCGGGTCATTGTATGCATCCATAATAATTTTTGGTGATTTTTTCAGGTCGAAACCTATCAGCACCTTGTCGCCGGAATTTGTAAATGCCGAAAGCTGATTAAAAAACGCATCTGTTTCGTTGTTTGAAAAATTCCCAATATTAGACCCGAGGAAAAGAACAATTTTTGAGATGGAAGCATGACCGTTCAGGTTTTTCAGTTTATGGAAATAATCACCGGTTTTTGCTTCAACCTTTAACGAGGGTAATTCTAATTTCAAACTTTCTATTAGCTCGCTATTTGCTTTTGCGCTTATATCAACGGGTGTATATTGAAAATGGATGGGTTTTCCGACAAGATATTTTAAAAGAATTTTGGTTTTCATGCCATCTCCGGAACCCAGTTCTATCAGGTTAAATCCCAAGGTATCATTGCAAATGGCATGCGTTATTTCTTCTTTTTGGCTCGAAAATATCTCGTGTTCGCAATCGGTGAGGTAATATTCAGGCATATTCATGATGTCCTGAAAAATGGCGCTGCCTGCATCGTCATAAAAATATTTCGACAACAGGTATTTCGGGTTTGATGAAAGTCCCAGTAAAGTATCGCTTGCTAATTTTGTAAGATGTACTTTTTGTTCCATAATTTTCTTTTTTTTGGTGGCTTAGCGGCCTGACGTGAGGTATTCTTCAGGAACTCCTGTTTCAAATGGATTTGCCGGGTCGCTGCTCCATTCAAACCAACCTCCATCGTAAACAGAAACATTTGGCCACCCCATTAGCCAAGCATTAAACCAAGCTTCGGAACCTCGCCAACCTGTTCCGCAGTAAAAAGCCAGGTGCTTATCCCGTGTAATTCCATTTTTTTGCCATATTTCGTCAATTTCGTGAAACTCGCGGGTGGTATGGTCCACGTTGCGGTAGTTTTCCATGTGGTAGGCATCTGAACCGCAATCGGCAAACACAGCTCCAGGAATACGTCCTTTAGCTTCAATGTAATTATACCCGCTCACTTCACCAATGTATTCGGGCCAGCTACGCACACAAACCAGTTCGCTGTCCGGCGATGCAATCATCTCTTTTGCTTCGGGTGTATCAACAGCCAATTCTGGTTTTGAAGGAATTTCAGCACCAAAAACCAACACCGCTTTTTTAGGTGCATCGGTAGCGGAAATTTTAAATCCAGCATCTTGCCACGATTGAAACCCACCGTTTAAAACCCTTACATCTTTCACCCCGGCATACAGCATAATAAATGCGTTGCGAATGGCGCCAATATCACCGGCAGCGCTTCCCGGAAAATCATCAGCGTTATCCGGATCCATATATTTCCCATATAAAACAACCGTTGTGTCTGCTGTAATTCCGTGGTCTTTCAATGCTTTTTTAAGTTCTTCGGGTGAACGCCGGTTCCATGTTTCGGGCGCTTCGAGTGCAAGTGTGTCCATATCAATTGCCCCTGGAATATGACCGCTTAAATACGCGTCACGGTTGCGGTAATGTGAATGAACTACTATATATTTATCATTTTCATACGTTGCTGGTTTTCTTCCGCCAATCAACTCTTTTACCCAATTGGCAGAAACCAGATGTTGGTGACGTTCCAGCTTTTCCATGGGCAAATCAGGTTTGGCAGCCCATTCTTTTACAAATTGATTGTAAACGGATACTTTCGGATAGCCTGATTTTACAAATCTTTCAGCTACTTTTCGCGTTTCTTCATCTGAATATCCGTAAATAACAATTTCATTTTCTGGAAGGATGTTTTTATGACGGACAATTTCTATCCAGTCGATGTATTTTAGCCATTTTGCCGTAAGGCTTTTTGCACCAGCGATGTGGCCGCCTCGCTTTTCGCCTTTCAGCTGCCAGCCGTTGTATGCCTCTATAGACCGAACATCAATAATTTTAAATTGTGGCGATAAAGAGGCCTCCCCAACCCCTCTGGAGGAGGGGCTTATTGATGCAGACACGATAGCAATTAACTCTTTTGTTGTTATTTCATTGTTCATAGAAATCTTATTTTAGTCTTTAACAATCTCGACACCTTTCCAAAAAGCCACACGATTTGTTATACTTTTTGCAAGTCCTGACGGAGTTGGATAGTACCAGACAGCATCATCGTTGGTTTTGCCATTTACTTCCAAATTATAATATGAGGCTGTGCCTTTCCAATGGCAAACCGTTTGAGTTTCGCTGTTTTTAAGGTACTCTTTCTTAACCGATTCAGCCGGAAAATAGGCATTACCTTCAACGTTTACTATGTCATTACTTTCGGCAATCACTTTGCCGTTCCAAATTGCTTTCATATTCTATTTTTTATATATTGATGTTATTATTGATTTAAAATTTTATGAACTGGAAAACCGCCGTCAAAACAAGTAAGCCACCAATAATGCGGTTAATATTTGCCGAAAGCAGAGCTGATTTTTCCGCCACTTTTCGGGCAAGAATTGCGTATGCCCACAAAACGGCCATTTTTGCCAGCCAAACACCAACTACAAAAAGTACCATTTGCAGCACCGAAGCGGGAACTAAATTTTTAACCGACAGAAAAGCAATTGCAATAATCCAAAACAGAAGCACCTGAATGCTGATTAAATTCAGTACTGCTCCCTTAAGATAACCATTTGAAGATGATTTAGTTTCCCTGATTGGCACTTTATTCTTTTTAAACCAGAAAAATACCCCTGCGAATAATAGGACACCCAGGACACTGAATTTTATGATAGAGTTGCCTTCAATTAAATTGTTTAGCAGTGAGCCGGCCAGCAGAGCCGTTAAAGCGAATACTATTTCAATAATTGCTGCAACAAAAGCCACCGACATTGATTTGCGGATATTTGCTTTTATCGCCACATCGACCACCGAAAGGTTGACCAGTCCAAATGGAACGGCAGGCGTCAGGCTGGCTTCACCCAGACAATATACGTATAAAAAGTGCCCTGCTCACATTAACAATTTTCAGTATTTCCTATATCGTTATGGATTTATCCTCCCATAATTGATAATACCGATTATTAAATGAAACGAGCCATAAGAGTGTCCTCACACAAAACCTGTCCCGCCTTAGCGGGAGGGGGAATGATTGTAATGGCGAGTTCCCCCGAATCAAGTTCGGGGCAGGCTATGTGACAAAAAAAAACAAATTATAAACACATGAAATGAGCGTTAAGATTATTGCTGTCATTAACGCTCTTCATTTATATCCCGAAACAAGTGCGGGACAAGTTATCGGCATTATACCGGTACTAATTTCATTATTTAAATGGTCGTCCTCTCGGAAACGCTTTACTGGAAGTGTTTCCAATCCACCCTGCGGTGCTTCCCTTTCAAGGGGTTGGTACT
>JAGXGA010000008.1 GCA_024636975.1 Mariniphaga sp. | reverse complement strand
TTATTCAATTGGCTAATTGAAAAAACAGATATACAAAGAGCGTCTAAAGTACGGTCAACCAAAGGACTATTAATTTATGTCTTTGGTCGCTTGGCCGCTGCTTTTATTCATCTAATTTTTTAACTCTTAATTCGCATTAATCACTTCGGTTCAGGAAACTCCCGCATGGGACTGTACCGGATGTATGAATCAAACACTTCTTTATCGGGGCCAACCACCCGCGGGTCTCCCGATGCTTCCAACTCTGCCAGCAGTCTTTGCTTCAACTCTTGCTCAACGGATGCATATTCCGGGTTCCCGGCCAGGTTGTTCAGGTTAAAAGGATCATTTTTAATGTCGAACAGCTCAAATTCAGGCCGCTTTCCGTGCGCCCAGTCGAAATAGGGCTGGCTTGTTTCCTCCTCCCGGTCTTCTATGATAACCGATTTGGTTGGCGCTGCATCAATATCGGTAAAGGCCCATTCGGAATGATGCTCACCGTTTTCATCGATGCCGTACATAGGGAACAGTTCATTTTCAGTTTCCGGTTTTATCCGCTGTGGTGCACCTGCAGGCCAGCGGTCGGGCTTCATGTTCCACACCAACAGGTAATCATGGCTGCGTATGGCCCGCTGGGGATAACCCCAATTGAGATAGCGCGATGACGAGTGCCTTTCACGACCGGCAAAGGCATACTCTTTTGATTCATTCACTACTCCTTCTTTTTTCGACTTCATACTATTCAAAACACTTCTTCCCGAAATGGGCATCATCCCATCAGAACTGGTACCGGTAATTTCAAGTATGGTGGGTGCCAAATCAGCAAAGCTCAGCACATCATCAACAGTTCTTCCCCCCGGGAAACCTTTTGGATAACGCACCGCAAAAGGAACATGGATTCCATATTCGTAACAGTTTGCTTTTGCCCTTGGAAACGGCATTCCGTTATCTGAGGTAACCATGACAATTGTATTTTCCAGCTCTCCAGTCTCTTCCAGGTATTCAAGCATCCGTTGCAGATGCAGGTCAAACCATTCGATTTCTACCGCATAGTCAAGTAAATCCCCCCTCACAATTTCATTATCGGGAAAGAATGCCGGTACTTTGACATCTTCAAGCTTTTTATCGGTACGTTTCCAGGCATCCTGTTCGTAAGCCCGGTGGGGTTCAGTGGCTCCGTACCAGAAAAAGAAGGGTTTGTCGCCCCGCACGTTTTCCATGAAATATTTAAAGTTTTCGAAGTAATTGAGATCACTAATATACTTTGCCGGACGTTCATCACCAGGTGTACCTTCTTCGTAACGGATATTGCTGTGGGCAATGCCGGCAGCATCAGTTGAACGCCAAAGCGAATCGTTTTCATCGCGGGCATACCGAAACGGGGAAACACCTTTACCGGTCCTGCCGGTAGCATAACCGTTGGCACCTATAAGGTCAACAAATGGCACGTGCTTTTTTAACCAGGAGGAGGCATGCTGACCCGACTGCTCGTTTTGCCAGTGGTAACGCCCTGTTACAATGGTGCTGCGTGATGGGGCACATCCGGGTGATCCGGCTATGCAATTGCTAAAGTAAACCCCTTCACCTGCTATGCGGTCAAATGCAGGTGTATTGACAAAATTGCTTCCCGCAAAGCTGGTGTGAGCAAACGACTGGTCGTCGCTGATAGCAAACAGTATATTGGGACGGACAGGTGTATCTGCTGCTTTTTTTGCACTGCAACCAACAAGCTGGGTTGCAACAAGAACTGCTGAAGTGATTAATATGGTTTTCATCTGGTTTTTACTTAATTGATTAACTAATTAATAAACTATTCTTCTCCCGGGCCATAATTCAAGTGCATCGGTTATGATTCGATTGGGATAACCCAATTCTACATCAGCATCATTTTCCGGAAGGTTTTTGGCTTTAAATCTTTCCCAGTCCTGCAAAGTTAACCGATCATCGGTAAAGCTGTATTGAAAGGCATTTAAGGCCAGGAGCAGAACGTAAGTTTGTTCAGTTTGATTTGCTTCTTTCATAATACTCTCAAAGGCAACATCCGGTTCCCCACATACAGCAAGAGCTTGTGCAGCCATAATCCGGTTTGCAGCAAAGCTGTCAATATCAATAATTCCCTTTAGTACCGCACGTACATCTGTTCGTGAAGGACGCGCAAGAAACAGGGCAAAAGCTCCCCAAAAACGAATGATAGGATCTGCATCTTTAAGATATTCCAGGTAACTACTGATTTCATTCGTACTTCCAAAAGAAGCATGTTTTGCAACGTTTAGAATTTTTTCTATAGGATAATCCTCGCTTTGGGCATACTCATACATTGTTTCAAATTTTTTCCCTTTCCCGCACAACTCATGAAACATCGGTTCAGGAATCAGACCAATGTCCCGCGTTTTAATCATCCATTTATCCAGTTCTTCAGAAAGTTGACCAGTAATTTTCTGAGATTCCGGTTTATTCGCAATATTGTTAATATGCCACAGATCCGAATCTGTATCAAATAACTCAACCACAGTTTTGGGTTGAAAAAATTGAGATTGTATGTCATTGCAATTGCCCATTCCGTAGTATTCTTCCCATGCCCTCCAATTGGCCTGCACGGTAAAACCATATCTTGAATCGCGTCCTCTTGGTCTGTGGGGCATAAAATTCCGGATAAAATAATATTGTCCATCTGTCACCGCTCTTGAAAAATCGTAGCGTTCACCCATGCGGTCACGATAAAAGTGTACATACTCCGGTGCCTCCTCTTTTTCAGGGCCCAAAAAAACATGGCCCTGCATTAATTCAGGAACTTCACAACCGGCAAGTGAAATTACTGTTTGTGCGAGGTCAACGAAACTAACCATGCGACTATCTGTATCCCCTGGCTTTTTTTCTGACAGGTGTTGCCACTTTTTGGGCAGATACAGGATTAAAGGAACCTGGGTTCCCACATTATAAATGTATCGTTTTGACCGGGCAAGCTGGCCTCCGTGATCGGAATAGAAAAAAACGATGGTATTATCAGCCAACCCCAAATCTTCCAATTCCTGCAACAAATCTCCTGTTTGCCTGTCCATGAACGTAATCAAATCATGCAGTCGTGCCCAATCTTGCCTTATTTCAGGCAAATCAGGATGATATGGAGGCAAAATAATATCGGCGGGGTTAATACGCGGCATTTCAGGAATCAAATCATTTTCAGTATAATAATCAATACGCTGTTGACTGAGTTGGCTTTCATGCGTCACAGTATTATTAAATACAGCAAAAAATGGCTGATCGGATTTACGATTTCTATAATGTGCATTATTGCTGGATTCATCCCAAATTGTAATGTCAAATTCATAATTGGAATTGTAATCTCTTTTACTGTTATTGGTACAGTAATAACCTGCTTCCCTTAGGATTTTAGGATAAACGGGAATATCATCTGGTAGTTGAATCCTTGAACGCATTTGATGTGTCCCCAATGTTGAAGCATACATTCCGGAAAGAATAGTCGAACGGGCAACCGCACATACAGGAGCGTTTGCATAGGCATGTGTAAAGCGAATGCCCTTTCCCGCAAGCTCATCCAAATTCGGAGTCATCGCCTGCTCAAAGCCGTAACAGCCAAGATAGGGGCTAATGTCTTCACAAGTAATCCAAAGAATGTTGGGCCGTTCTGAATTGTTTTCTGCCGAGGAAATATCTGCAGCTAATGTAAAACTGTTCAGACCAATTACAGATATCAGCAGATAGTTAATTTTGGGGTTAATAGGATTATTCATTGGTATTTATTTTAAGGTAACATGCTTATTCCTGAAATTAAGTACTGCATCTATAAAAGTCATTCATCTCCCTTTTTGAACTCTTCCAACAAATTCTGAAGTTGTTTTACTTTATCGGGATTTGATGTACTTAAATCCTGAGTTTCTCTGAAGTCATTTTTCAGATCAAATAATTCAACCTGATCAGAATTACGGTGAACAACCAGTTTCCAGTCACCTTCCCTTACAGCAAAATTCCCTGCAGTTTTCCAGTATATTGAACGCTCCTCAGTACTTAGCTTTTGACCTGACAAAAGGGGCCAGATGTTTTTACCATCAAACTCAAGGTTTTCCTTTTCTGATTTATATCCAATCAAACTGCAAATTGTGGGCAGCCAATCCGACATGTGCATGGGAAAATCTTCTGCACCCGGCGTAAGCTTTCCAGGCCAGTTGGCAATTGCCGGTACACGTATGCCGCCTTCATATAAATCACCTTTCCATCCCCGTAAAGGGTAATTATTACCAAGCACATCATGCGGCTTATCGGCATATTTGCCACGATATTCGGTATTGCTGTGCCAACTGTGCTGTCCACCATTATCGCTTAAAAACAGAATCAGAGTATTGTTACGTTTTCCGGTCCGTTCAAGAGCATCCATGACTTTACCGATCCCCGCATCCATATGTGAAACAGCAGCAGCAAAAAGCTGCCGCGAAGGATGCATATGAAGGTGGCTGTATAACGACATCCACTCATCGGGTTCATCCAACGGAAAGTGCGGCACATGGTGGGCCAGGTAAAGGAAGAAAGGTTCCTCACGTTCTTCCTCAATAATTCTGATTGCCTCAGCCGTAAGCAAATCAGTTACATGTCCTTCCTCCTCCAGATACTCATCGTTCCGGTGCCACGACTCCCTGCTTGTTAGTTCAGTTTCAGTTTTGTATTCATGGGTATACGGATCAATTTGCCCGTCGAAATACCCGTATGATGATTGAAACCCATACTTCAGAGGGGTATAAGGCGGAGACCCCATATGCCATTTTCCGGCTATGGCTGTAAAATATCCGTTATCTTTTAAGATGGAAGCCAGGGTAGGATCTCCCAGATCTATGACTTCGCCATAATCGGGACCGGTAATTCCATACCGGCTGGGATATTTACCCGTCATCAGGCTCACACGTGTGGGTGTGCAGGTGGGCATTACATAATGCTGCTCCAGTCGTATGCCTGTTTGGGCCAGCTTGTCAATATTTGGAGTTAATATCCCGGAACCGTGGTATCCCACATCCGACCAACCCAGATCATCGGGAATAATAATCAGTATGTTTGGTTTCAAAGGCAATGCCCTTTGCTTAGAAATCTTTTCTTCACCTGCTGCTGAAAAGGCAAACAAGCCTGCTACGGAAAGACTTATCAGTTTATTTTGGTTAATTTTCATCATTGTTGAACTTTATATTCTGAATCATTCAATTCAAAAGAAATTTCTTCCTCCTTTTCCTGCAAGAGTGCTTTAAATTCTTTCATATTTTTTTTCTTACTGCTTTGAATATTTTAAACGTGGATGCTCTTCCAAAAAACCAACTACTCATCATTGACAACAGGCATCTGAACGCCAACTTCTTTCCGCCAATTCCCAAGCTTTGCAGCCAGCTCCAGTGTTTTTTCAGGCATGCTGTCAGCCAGATTCATTTGTTCCCCTTCATCTTTTTCCAGGTCGTAAAGTTCAAATGCCTGTTCCTTTTCTCCTGCGATGCTTTTTTCATACCATTCAATAAGCTTCCATTTTCCGTTTCTTACAGCACCGGCAGGTACCATTGCAGATCCCTGATGATAATGCGGGTAATGCCAATAAAGAGTATTATGAATTCTGGTTCCTGGGTCCTTGAGAATAGGGATAATACTCTTCCCATCAACATTTTCCGGCAAGTCTGCATGAATGCCGGCAAGTTCAAGAAATGAAGGAAAAAAATCGTTTGAAATAACCAACGACTCACTTACGGATCCCAGCTTTACCTGATTTTTCCATTTCACTATAAGCGGTTCTCTTATTCCTCCCTCATAGAGCCACCCCTTTCCTGCCCTAAACGGAGTCTGGGCAGCATATGAATGCTTTCCGCCGTTGTCGGCAAAAAAGATAATTACTGTATTATCTTCCAATCCCATTTCCTTAACTTTATTAAATATTTTACCGCAACTGTTATCAAGCCGCTCAACCATAGCTGCAATTACCGGATGATTTTCAGGTTTATCAGAGCCTGCTTTTTTCTTATACTTCAAAATAGTTTCATCACGTTCTTTCAGCGGGTCGTGAATGGTATTGTGTGAAACAAAAAGGAAAAAGGGATTTTCCCTGTTCTGTTCCATAAATGCAAGGGAAAGACTTGTAATAGTATCAACATTGTGTGCATCGTTTCCTGCATCCTGCCATGGCTGTTCAAGCCCGGGTGAGGGTTTATAGGTAACAAAACTTTCATCAAATCCCTGCTTGTCAGGATTAAATGGCAGGCTCTGAGGAGGTGTTTTTTCAGGACTTAAATGCCATTTGCCAAACAAGGCAGTTTTATATCCGTTTTCTTTTAGTACTTCAGCAATTGTAACCTCCTCAAGTGGCAAAAACTTCTGCCACTCAGGCTGGCTTAATGGATAATCATTGCGAAAGTTGCCAGCAACGAAATCTGTCAGATGCAACCGTGCAGGATATTTACCCGTCATTATGCTGGCCCGGGTAGGCGAACATACGGCAGCAGCAGCATAGGCTTTTGTAAATAACATGCCTTCAACGGCTAACCGGTCAATATGAGGCGTCTCATAATAAATGCTTCCATAACAGCCCAATTGTGAACATCCCATGTCGTCGGCAAGAATAAAGATGATATTTGGAGGATTCGTTACAGAAGCATCGGCTCTGCACCCTGATAACAATAATGCAGAAGCACTTACTATACATAAAGAAAGCTTCAGTCTTTTATTAATTTTATTCACCATTTATTTAACGGAAAATACATAAAATTTTGATCCGATCCTCATTTGGTTCATTAAAGGTTACTCCTGCACTTATTATCCTGAAATAATCTTCATTATCCGTTCATCCAACTGTGCCTGGTCTTTAGCAAAACTTGCCAGCCCAGCCAGATTTAACAATGTATCCATTGCAATTTCACCCTTTTCAATACGTTCTGCCCATCTTTCATGATTTGGAATTTTTCCATCTTCTGAGATGTGTTGCAAATCGTTGGCGCTTAACCGGGGAAACATATCACCGCACCCTGCTTTATGTGCCCGCTCAACCAATTCGTCACCACTTTTCGGAACATCCAGATTGAGACTTTTTGCCAGTTCAAGTTCCTTATCATTTACTTCCCAGAATTTTTCAGGTTTATACCGGTAAGCCTCCTTATTAATTTCTGTCGGGTAGACCTCCTTCAACCGCGATTTGAAAATTCCATTCAGGTTGGCTTTCCCCTCAACAGCTACTTTAACGGGCATTGTAAATACATCAACGCCTGCCAGATCTTCCAGCTGAGAGTAATTTCTCAGGCTGGCTGCGATTAACTTTGCAGGCTCCGGATCATTATCAGTTAACTCCCGCACCCATTTTTGTGAAGCCAGAACAGCCCGTTCACCAGCACCCGAACCATCGCCCAGTTCGTTATCACCGATGTAGGCACCAATGCGGCCTAAAAAGACATTCATGTAATTAGGTTTTGCAACAGCTGCAACCAAAACATTTTGTCGGGCAGAAAACTCAAGGGTAAAATTCACCTTAACCCCTTTTTGCCGGAGTATGCGTGCACTCAACAAGCCCTCAGCGGTATACGGAACTTTTACAATGAACTGATACGGGGAGATCTCAGAATAACGGGTTCCATAATCAACGGCAGCCTCAATATCATGTGCAGTATCGGTATGGAGTTCAACACTCACCAGGCCTCCAAACTTTTTAGCCAGCCGCAATCCATGTCGCGCATTCAGTATAAAGGCAATTTCAGTCATCTGTTCCTTTTCAGGCAACGACTTCACAATCTCCTTCGCCTTTGCAATAAATTCGTCGTAAAAACCTTTTTGAATTTCCTTATTGACCAACGTATTATTGGTGGTTAAAGCCGTCATTTCCTCCGTCCATATTTTTTCGGCTTCTTCCATATCTCCTGTATCGAGCCACAGCTCCGTACCTGCCTCATTAAGATTTTGCCAGAACGGATCAGGCTTTGCCTCAACAGGATCTTCACTGACTCCTTCAATGATAAATGACCTTATTTTTTCTTTTAACGATTTTTCCATATCAGATTTCCTTTAATTCTCACTAAAGTTAAGGAAATCTGCACTGGAAAGCAACCGGAGGATCAATACTATTATGTCTTTATACAAACCAAAGCCCTGCACATTATTCACTGGGATAAGGGTTATACTCCCCCTTTACCACCCTTTTAACTGCCTCCAGGTGGCTGAACCCGTATTTCATATCAGGCAGAAGGTACCCTCCTTCAATCCATTCGTTCCATGAAAAAACGGTAATCAGTTTAGGCTGCTCCGGATGTTCATCGCAATACTCTTTTGCCTTTTGCATATAAGCGGCAAATCCTTTAGGCGACTTATTGTAATGCACTACATGTTCTTTCCCTTTGTGCGGGAACCGCGGTGAATCGTCCCAGCCAATGGAGACGTTTGGGAAATATGTTATCTCTGCTTTCTCATCCCATTCTTTCCTGCGTTCCATTGATTCGGTACCCCACTGAATATAATCCTCCGGATGCGGACCTCCCCAGTTATATTTCGTCACACTATTCACCCCCAGTTTTTCAAGGTTGGTGACCAGGTTTTCATTTGGCTGTTCAAAAACAATCAGTTGAAGGTGCAAATCGGGAAAGCCTGCTTTTTTGGTTTCTTCCCGGAAGTAATCTATTGCTTTCCGGGTCTCTTCAACAGTTCCGAAACTTTTTATGAGATTGTAAATACTGAAGATGGAATATACCGGTGCCCCGTCGATTTTAAAATAGTTAGGCTGGTGAAAGTACTGGTTAATTACCCGGTCGACAATAATTTTAAAGTTGTCCCAATCAACAGCGCCTCTCCACATTATGGAGGTGTCATTAGCAAACTTGTGTACATTCCAGTAATTCCGGCGGACATCGTGGTTGGCCCACATCAGGTAAAACTGCATTTTGTCGCTGTTTTCGGCTTTGAGAAAACCATTGTTAAGCGAACTTTCCAGGAACGGTCCTTCATCGAACCAGTACCAGTCGAAAATAAACACATTTACCCCATGATCGGTGGCAGCATCGATCCATTTTTCCATCACCTTTGGGTCATCGTCCAATTCGTAACCCCAAAGCGGCACCTTAGGCTGATAATGCCCTTCGAAACGGGGAGTTCCCATTTTTATGATTTCCCATTCGCCAATACCTTCAGGCCAAAGCATATCACCAAACCGCTCATCATGATGGCACGAAGGCCATACGTATGCAGCCACGTAATATTCATCAGTGGCAGCTTTCTCACTAACTGTGTTTCCCCTGGAGGTGCAAGAGGTAAAGGCAATGGTAAACAGAAAAAAAAGTATTACAGAAAGAACAGAATTAATTAGTTTCATTGGACAATAATTAGATGGTTTTGAATTACTAAAATAGTATAAAACAACAGCAAATTTGATGTTATTATAAAAATAATATCAGAATGAAACTTCATCCAGCATAAAATATCCGTCTATAATTTCCTCAGTTTTCACTCCTGTTTCAACAGGCTTTCCCGATGTTTTATCGAAAAGCTGAATGCCCAGACTATAATTACCCTCTGGTACTTTAGCCAAAGACACAATGTATTCGGCATTATAAATTTCACCCGGCATCCATTTTCTGTTCTGTGAATCCTCCAACTCAAATTCAACGATTTTCCCCGATGAATCAAGTGGTATTAACTTTCCTCTTAAAGAGAAGGCATCATACGCCGGTGCCACTCCTTTATTCAGCCAATTAATGCTGAAAGCAAATTCAGAATTTTTAATCTTTCCAAGCTTGAATGAAACAGGGAAATACCAGTAGCCGCAAAGGTTAAGCAGCTCGTTTGTCAGTTGCGGATTGTCATTCAGCCATTCCTCTGCATACCCATGGTAGCCGATATATGTTGGCTTGATTAAATGTATAGCATTCCTGAAGATCTCAGCACCACTCACTCCGTATTCCCGAAGGATTTCTTCTCCGTTTTTTCCCTTCCAATTGCCATCTTCTTTCACATTTCCGTAATGCTGCAGTTCAAAAACCACTGGTCGTTTTAGGTACAGATCTTCAAAAAAATGCGGATGGCTTACCGACCAGGTATCTAAATTGTTATCAATATACCAGTCCACCAGCGGGCTGTCATCGCGTAGCGAGAAACCATTGCTTTTTGCAAATTCCAAAAGCTCCTTTACCTCCTCATCTGGTTTATTCCAGTAAAGCAAATCATCGGTTACCACAAGCAGCGAATGTCTGTAATGTTTCAGATAAATTTGCATATGGGTTTTTACCTCGTCCACAGTAGGAGGAATGCGGGTGGAAAAGTGGGTATGTCCTTCACCCCACTCACCAATGCTGCCTACATCAACGTACCTCACCCATAATTCGCCATCGTATCGTTCGGCAAAAGCTTTATGAAAATTATCGAGCTTTTCAAGGAAAACGGGATCATTCCATTCGGGGGTCCATGACGGAGAGCCATGCTCCGGTCGGTCAGTGCCCTTAGCTCCGGCTTTTTTTACCCAATAAGGAGTGGCATACCTGATTCCGTCAATTTCCTTTGGCACGCTGCCCGGAGCAGGGCCTGTTTCCTTGCAGGTAATGCGGAAAGAAATACCGTAACCCAGCGGAACAAATTTATCAACAACATTATCGATATACGACCAGTCGTACTTACCTTCCTCAGGCTCAAGATATGCCCATGCAAGTCGCAGATACAGGTGATCCATACCAGGAAAGGTCCTAAAAACGGAATCATCGGATATTTGGTATTTATCGATACCATTGTCAAGTAAATGATGGTACCAGCCTTTACCGGGGTTTGCCAGTGGTCTGATCGTATCCCAAAGATGTGTCAGATCGTTAACCCCGGAAGAAAAGTTTTGTTTAGAGGAACAGGACAGCAGTAATCCTGCTAATAAAACCACAAAAAATTGTCTCATCGGCATAGTTTATTTAGATTATATTATTTAGCTGGATCCTGATTTCAACTTCTGCAAAGTTTATTTCTTACAATTTGCTTTAAAACGATTACATTAGTGTGCTGAAATACTGTATAAATAACCATAGAGAGCCATTTTACCCCGCATGGTTTGCCTCGGTGTAAACTCTGCATTTGCCCATGAATACCTGTTATTGAAATGTGCTTCCTGATGCGGCCATCCCCCTTCTTTCCAGTCGGGATATCCCCGGTCGGAAAACCAGCGCGGATTGGACCCGTTATTATCGCCTCCCCATGGCTCCAGGTTGTTGTACGGAGTATGTCCAGGGTGCAAGCCCGGAGTGCCGTCGTTCCTTCCGGAAGTATAACAGTTTACAATGTGACGCTCACCCAAACCAGTCATTTCAACAATATTTGAAGGATTACGACCCAAGCCCCAGTCTGCTTCGAGGTACATGGAGCGTTCAAACAAACGCTTTTCCGTTGAATTATCGGAAAGAGCATGTGCCAGGATTACCAGATGCATGTTTTGTGCGGTTTGCCACCAGTTATTGTTGGATGAACGTCTTGATGGCCGTTCATCCATTAAGTTTACATTTTCTTTAATCGCCTGGTTTCGAATGGAGGCTATCATATTATCATATAACGAATTGTAATTCCGCTTTTGTGGCGTAAACAGATAAGCCACGGTTGCATACAACTGGCTCCAGTCCCTTTTAACTTCAATTTCAGATATTCTATTCTTTACCACACTTTCTGCTGCAATAATATCTTCCCATTTAACATCCCCTGTAATATTATATAGAAAAGCAGCTGCCATCATCCTGAAATCCCTGCCTCTCATATTTACATCACCAATACCCTGCCTGTCATCCAGCTGCTGATCTTCCTGCTTTCCGGCAAATTCAAATGCCTTTATTGCTTCATCGCGATAAAATTTCATCAAGTCCGTACGACCTGAAATACGGAAACAATCTCCCAGCATAGCACAGTTTGCTGCATTTGCCCAAGCTGCCATTGTTGTATTCCCGGCCTGAAACATCATTGTTTTTTCACTTGAAGGATTGGTCAGCCCATGCGCATACCCTTCCTCGTGGCGAAGCCTTAGCCACAAATCCACTTCATTTCTTGCTTCGTCTATAATATCCGGTATACCGTTGCCACTTTCTGCTATTTGCAGGTTATCGTCATCAAGTTTCCCATTGCTCAGAAAATAGGGCAACAATAGGTCATAAATATTCGAAACATGAGCAAGGTGCCGGTCCCAGTCGAGGGCATCGGAATGTCCGCCGTATGCGTTTTGGTTGACAGGATTTCCGGGAAGCCGGTGTTGCCAGAACAACGATTCCTTTGCCGGTTTGAAATGCGGTTCATCCCATGTATCCCCCCGCCGGGCTCTCCATACCGGATGAAAGGGGTGTAAGTCGGTAATGTAAACGGTAAAACCTTCCGGATCCTTACCCGGAATAAATGTTGGTTGCCGCGGAACAGGGACCATTTCCGGCTGATCTTCTCCTATCCGCATGTAATAATACCCCCTGACAGAATATTTATACGGATCAAAATAAATATTGTCTTCAATTTTGAATTCCATGCTGCTGCCAACATCCTCAACAACCAGTCGGTATGTTCCGGGTAAATTGAAATACGAAAAATCAACATTCCATACATCTGAACCGGTAAGATTTCTCCCTTCGGCTTCAGTGGCACTTTTCTTCCAGAAATTAACATTTCCTACTTCATGTTTCTTCCCTGACTGAACATCAAGCAACCAAACCTTATTATTTTCAAATGAGCTGTAATCGCGAGCCCCTCCATCACCCATCCAAAGATAAAGATCGGCCGATTTTACCGGACTGGAGGGAACATATCCAATAATATTTACATGAACCGCCTCCGAAAATTTTTTTGTATTGTCGTAGGTAATGGTGGCTTCTAAAACATCGCTGTAGATTTCGGAATCGATTGACAAGGTATATTCAACACCTTCTTTCATTCCGGAGGGCAGTTTAAGAAATATCCAGTGATCAAGTTTATAATTCCATGAATGATCTGCATTATTAACTTTCGATTTCCGATGGACAGCAACCGGAATTTTGCCTGTTGTGCCATAAAAATCATCCCCGGAAGAATGAATTCTCCAGCTTTTAATTTCCTGTGCAACCTTTGTATTCAACTCATTGCCATAAATGTGGAGGCTGTCGTCGCCTGCAGCATAATCGTGACCTGTGTTACCGCTGGGCCCTTTGCCATCGTCGCGGTAAAATACTTCGCCATCTTTGAAATAAACCATCAGGTATTCTTTGTCGACTACCTTAATTTCAATAAATTTTGTTGCTGTTGCAGGAGGAATAATTCCCAATATCAGAAAAAGGGAGAGCAATTTAATCTTATTCATTTTATTTAATTCAGGTTAAAAATCCAAGGTTGTTTCATGTATCCATCCTGTAAATCCGTTCCATTAACTGCCACTTTTCATCGGCGGCTGCATCTGAAGTAGTTTTCTGGAACTGCGACACATAAGCTTCCCATTCACGTTGACGGGGCTTACCAGCCAATTCCTCCATTGCCTTGTCATGGTCAAAATCAGCCACTGTGTCCATTATCATAAACAACAGGTTACCATGAATGTAGATTTCCATGTCGGTAATCCCCACCTCCCGCATGCCTTTTGTAATCTCAGGCCATACAGCTCCGGGAGCATGTACTTTTTTATAGTTTTCAATCAACACCGGATCATCATGAAGCTGAAGGGTTTTACAATATCTTTTTATTTCAGGCATAGTTGTTTATTTTTTGGTCTGTTTAATAAATCTTATAAAAACTGGTTTCTATTACTGCTTTTTAGTTGCTCCACTACCTGCTTTACATCTTCCGCGTTTTCACGTTTGCAGACAAGAACAGCGTTACCTTCCCTCACGACAACTACATCCTCGAGCCCAATAAGTGCCACCACGCCTTCATCTGTATAAACATACGAATTTTTAGAATTAATGAAGATTTTTTCTCCTGTGCCGGCATTCCTGTCTTCATCCTTTTCACTGAAAAGATATACCGACTCCCAGCTTCCCAAATCGTTCCACTGAAAGTTGCCTTCAACGAGGTAGATATTTTTTGCATGCTCCATAATGCCATAATCAACAGAAATCCCTTCAACAGCACGATAGATGGTATCGAGGGTTTCCCCGTACGACGGGTTTCCCATATCGGCCTGGATGATTCTTAAATCGCGGTAAAGCTGAGGGGCAAACTCTTTTACAGCTTCCAGAAATACAGAAATCTTAAAAATAAACATTCCGCTGTTCCAGTAAAAACCTCCTTGTTTAAGGTAGGAGGCAGCCGTATCGTAATCAGGTTTCTCAACAAAGCGCTTTACTTTAAACTGTCTTATTTTTTCCTCTTCCGTAAGTTCATGCTCCACCTGCACATAACCATATCCGGTAGCCGGGTAGGATGGGGTAATTCCAATGGTAACGATACCATCCTTATTTTTTGCAATTTCAGAAGCTGCCAACACTGTATCGCGGAACAGTTCATCATCCTTTACCAGGTGATCCGAAGGCGATACTACCATAATTCCATCCGGATTATCCTTTTCAGCAAACATTGCTGCCAGACCAATGCAGGGAAGTGTATTTTTACCCACCGGTTCATAGATCAGGTTTTCTTTAGGGATCATCGGTGTTTGTTCTTCCAAAACATTCGCCTGGTTCTTTCCTGATACGATATAAATGTTTTCCGTTTCCAGAAATTTACCAAATCGACTAACTGTTGATTCCAGTAGTGATTCTCTTCCAAAAAGATTCAGATATTGCTTGGGCTTAATAGTTCTGCTACGGGGCCAGAACCGGGTACCCGAACCACCAGCCATAATAAGGCAGTAAATTTTTTCCATAATTTTTATAGTTTAACCCTTTCCTTTAGAAAATGAAAGACAGGATTGCATTTTATATTTATCAATAAAATAACAAAATTATTATCAATACAGCGTGATATACTTGCTCTTTCTTGTAACCATACCAGAAAAGAAAAGTTTGATGCAATAATATACTTATTGTGATACAATCTTTAAAAAAGAATTAAAAAATTACCCGAACAGATAATGACCTGATGTAACTACTCATCCAAATTCAGGCCCGCTTATGAGGTACATATTTTGGGGAACACCCGGCAATGTCCTCTCATGAAGATGCATTCGAACAAAATGGCGCTGCTTAATAAAGCCTGCGGTCAAAAGCCATCCTATCAATTTATTATTCCATTCCGGCACATCCAGTACTACAGGCAATCCTTTATGATGATATAAAGAATATAAAAGTAGTTTCTTTGCATCTTCTGTTGAATCGGCAATTAAAGGCCCTATCTGATGGTATCGTGCTCCTGTCCTTCCCAAAGCAAAACCTTTAATTTTGCCAAGCTTTCTTATAACAAAAGCTTCCTGTGGATATTCACCGATTAAATATTCTATCAGCGCTTTTCTTTTTACACCATTAGCTTGTTGATCGCAAGTAATGATTTCTGATATATCACCGGCAGCAACCTGTTTGATAGAAGAATTAATTTCTAATTTCATTAAATCCCGTGTAATTGCATCAGAAGTCATTCGATGAACAAGGCATTCACTTTTAAAACCAAACTTTTCATAAACCGGCTGACCTGCAGGGGTTGCATCCAGTTTAACGGACCTGCAGGATTTCAGCTTATCAAGCAATGCAGCAATTAAAAGTTTGCTTATCCCTTTTCCCCGGTGATCACGATGCACCAGCACCATGCCTATCCATGCCAGTTCATTGTCGTAATTCATGGCTGTAGCTGTGGCAATGATTTTATCATCGGAAGTATATGCAAGACAAACATTACCTGGAGAAGCCACCAGCATTTTCCAATCCTTCCCAGTCTGGTTCCATCCCTCTGCTTCCGATAATTCAGTCGTCTGGGGCATATCCGCAATAGTTACTGATCTTATACCACCCATTTTTACAAAATTCCGGCACCAAATGAATCGTCGTTCATTCTTAAAATTATATTTTTATAAATTTCAACTGCCCGTTCCAGATTTTCAACGAGGCAGTATTCATCAGTCTGGTGGGCCAATTCAGGTTGCCCCGGTCCCAAAATTACCGTGGGGATTCCACCAAAAGCAGGTTGCAATACTGCCCCATCGGTGAGGTAGGGAAGCGACTTGGGAAAGCCTTCTGTACCTGCCGAAATTCCGCATGCCTTGTAAACAGCCTGTACAAAAGGACTGTTTTCAGGTGATGATACTGCCGGCAAATCAACAAGGACTTCAATATCTGCCTCCGCCCCTAATTCATTTTTTAATGTGGAAAGCAACTCCGTATGATTGATGTTGGTTGTTGTCCGCGCATCAATAGTAAATTCGGCATAGTCAGGGACCGAATTCAGATTTATTCCACCTTGCATCCTTCCCACATTCAAAGTAGAAAATCCCAGCAACTGGTCTTTGTCATCTCTAAAATCGAATTTCTCAGTTTTAAGAATTGCCCGTGCAGCTTTGTAAATAGCATTTTCTCCTAGGTGAGGCATTGATGAATGTGCTGTTTTTCCTGTGGTTGTAACTTTTAAATACAACCCACCCTTATGCCCCACAGCAGGAATGTTGGAAGTTGGCTCTCCTACCACAATGCCAAACACCTTTCCAAATTTTTTGTATTCATTAACCAGGTGCTTTGCCCCCTGGCATCCCGTTTCCTCTCCTGCTGTAAATACCAGACGAACCCCACATGCAGGATTTCCTGATTCAAATGCCTGAATGGCTGCCAATGCCATTGCAGCAATCCCACCTTTCATATCACTGGAACCACGGCCAAAAATTTTGCCATCGGTTACTTCTCCGCCCAATGGATCAACTGTCCATGCCTTTACACCTAACGGTACTGTATCGAAATGTCCTGTAAAAATAACAGCAGGCGAGTTTGAATGGCAACCTTTTTCAGCCACAAGATGCAGCCTGTTATCCCCGTATGGAATATAATCAACCGCAAAATCGTATGCAGTTAACAAATCGCCGGTCAATTTTGCAACCGGGGCTTCATTCCCGGGAGGGTTTACCGAATCGAGTTTAATCAGCTTTTGGGTAAAATCAACTATACCGGGCAATAACATGTTTACACTGTATTAAGAAATCCAATTAATCGGCTGTACATAAAGTAAACCATCATACTGATTAATATAAAACCAAAAATAGCAAGAAAGTTTTGCCACGCATTGTTTTTAAATTTGCCCATTACCTTTTTGTTGTTCAGAATCAGAAACATTCCAAGTGCAATAAGCGGAACAGCAAAAATTGAAGATGCCTGTGCCAAAATCAGGGCATAAATTACATCACCTCTAAAAAATACGGCTATAATCATACCCAGCAGTAACGCTACAGTAGTAAAAATTTTAGGCATCTTATCATTCATACTGCGGCCTAAACCAAGACCGTCAGATAAAAGCCCTCCACCCATCACAGCATTTACCATAAGGGAAGAAAAAGCTGCAGCACAAAGTCCGATGCTGAAAACAATTTTAGCATAACTTCCAAACAGTGATTCAAGTTGCAATGCCATATCTGCAGCAGAATTTACAGTAATACCAGCCGGATGCAAAGCAGCAGCAGAAGTAACAATAATTAAAAATGAGATTAACGCCAAAAAGAAAATCCCCATATAGGTATCACTTAATCCACGTTTCAAATTGGAAATACCCCAACCTTTGTTCTGGGCAAGATAGGACTGATAAATGGCACCATGCAAAACAAAAGTAGTAGCCACCAGGGCTGCAACAATATCCAGGTTTCCCATTTCAAGAGTTAGCGGTAAAAAACCTTTCGCCAGATCTCCTCCATCCGGCTTAGTAAGTACCAGGTTAAAGAAAAATGCCAAAATCATTATCATTACCAGGGCCATCATCAATTTCTCCAGCACTTTATAAAGATTCTTTGCCCAAAACAGTAGGACAATAGCCAGGGGAGTAAAAATAAATGGCCATACCCTTTCATCGATCCCTGTAATGCCCTGCATGCCAATTCCAACTCCAAGATTATTACCAAACTGAAAGCTTGAAGCAGCCAGGAATGCTGAAATACCAATAACTACTGAAAACCAGCGTCCATAATTATCGGCAATTGTTTGAAGAATCGATTTATCGTTGGAAACTCCAAACCTGACACCCATTGACGTATAGATCATCATTGAAATTGCAGCAAAAATAATTACCCACAGAAATGAATAGCCATGTTCCGAGCCAATGCGTGAAGCTACAGTAATACTGCCAGGACCCAATACTACCGATGCAATGATAAACCCGGGGCCAAGAGACTTAAAAAATTTTTTCATAGAATAGCTAAATGGTTCACTGTTCAGGCAAAATACGAATATAAAAATAATTTCCAACTGAAGTGAGCAAAAAAAAAGGAACGGCTGAAAAATCAGCCATTCCTTATATTATTCATCAAAAAGTTTTATCGTTACACATACTAGTAACCCGGATTCTGTGGCATCAGGTTAGGATTCACATCAAGTTCCTGTGCAGGAAGAGGAAACAGGTAATCTCTTGCCGGATCAAAAGTTGGATGAGGCTCCCTAGCATCAGGTCCAAGAAAAACTTCCTGCCCAAGACGTCTGCGTTTGACATCGTACCAGCGTTTGTATTCAAATGCCAGCTCAAGTCGACGGTCATTTAAAACAATATTTACAAATTCATCTTTACCAGGAGTTGTTGTGATGTCTTCAGGGACAGTTGAAGTTATTTCACCACCCCAGTTCCGTGCTCTTTCACGAATCTGGTTAACGTATCCGATTACTTCAGCACTTACCCCATTTGCTTCAGCGCCAGCTTCTGCTGCAATAAGAAGTATTTCAGCATAACGGAATGCCGAATAATTATGGTCGGAATATCTGCCGTCACCACTTGAATTCCCTGGAAACCGTGAGTATTTGGCAATATGGGGTCTTTGCGTGTTATCGAATTCAGTATAGGGTGCCAACACACCATCAACTGCAATTGAATCATCAAAGCTCACCCATTTGCGATAATCATCGTCATTCCATTCATTAAACACCTGCATGGAAGGAACCAGCACGCTCCAACCCTGGTGGTCGGCACCCCTGATTCCGCTCATTGGCGGCATCAGGTCATCGTTGGCACCTCCACCACCATTTTGAGAGCCCAGGAAATCGACTGTGAAAATATGTTCCGGCCTGTCACCGTTCAGTGCAATAAATAAGTTTTGATAATCGGGTTCCAGCGAATAACCGAACCGATCCTTGTTATCGATTACCCATTTTGCTTCGGTATAAGCATCCGGCCAGTTTTCCCTTGTAAGATAAACAGAAGCCAGGTAGGAAGCCGCAGTTCCTTTAGTAGGCCTTGATTTAATATTGTTGGGCCAGGTATCAGGTAGCCACTCCTTGGCATATTGGAAATCTTCGATTATCCCCTGGTAGATTTGTTCTGCCGGAGTTTTGGATATATCGGCAACCGATTGAGGATCCCTGATAAAATAATCGATGTAGGGAACATCACCAAAAACCCTGATAAGATGGTAGTAACTAAAGGCCCTGATGAAACGGGCTTCAGCTATCAATGGATTAATAACATCAGTAGAAGCTTCTAGTCCTTCAGCACCGGCAATGGCTGCATTTGCAGAGCTTATGGTCTGGTACCAGTATGGCCAGAACCTGCTTACCATACCATTATTGGCATCCATATTGAAATCATTCACCTGTTGCCGTTCGGCTGGTGTACCGCGGTCACCTATATCCACCATATCGCTTCTAAGCATAAGGGCAGAAACAAATTGACGTCCGTAGAGCCGTTCAGATGCTATCCAGCCATATGCTCCAAATATTGCAACTTCCACATCCCTTGGAGTTTGAAACAATGCTTCAGGCGCAAGCAAACCGATTGGCTTTTCTTCCAGGTCAACACAGGATGAGAAGCCTACGACCAGCGCTACAATTAAAGTCTTTAATAATATATTTTTCATAATAGTCTTTTCCTTTAAAATGTTAAATCCTAGAATCCTATGTTTACGCCTAATGTGTATGACTTGGCATTTGGATAACTGCCATAATCCAGACCCACATTACGGTTACCGTTTGTGCTTCCCCCACTGTTGTAATTAACCTCCGGATCGTAACCAGGATAATCGGTAATTGTAAAGATATTCTGCGCACTCACATAAATCCGCAGTTTCGAAAGATTCAGGTTGTTAAGTACCGATGCAGGCAGGTTATATCCAAGTGAAAGATTTTTAAGACGGATATAACTTCCGTCATAAATCCAGCGGGTAGAAACCCTGCGGGTGCGTCCAACAACTGCTTTTGGCACATCGGTATCGGTATTTGCAGGAGTCCAACGATTTAGAGCATCGGTGGTAGCATTGTTTATACCGGCCAAAAGATTAAGTTCCATCAGAGTATAACTTAAAATATCATTACCCTGAGATCCCTGGAAGAAAATATTCAAATCGAAGTTTCTCCATCTGAAATCGTTGTTCCATCCATAAATAAAATCAGGATTCGGATTACCAATAATAGTACGGTCATCGTTATTTATTGTCCCATCAGGTTCACCTGTGAGTTCTCCTTCCGAATTACGGCCATTTATATCCCTGAATTTCTCACCACCTGGCTCCTGTTCAAAACCTCCGCCTGGAACAAACGTATCGCCTTCCTGGTAAACGCCATCATAAATCCACCCGTAGAAAGCACCTACCGATTCACCTTCACTCAAAATCTGAGTATCTCCCAAACCTACCATATGCCCGGGACCAGAACCATAACGGATATCATTGCCTTCAGGCAGTTCAAGAATGGAATTCCTGTTCAATGAAAAATTCACATCCATCTTCCACTGAAAATCACCGGTGAAATTTCTGGATGTTACCATAGCCTCAAATCCCTTGTTTTCTACTTCTCCAATATTCCTGATTTGGCTTGTATAACCTGAATATTGCGGAAGCTGAACTGAGAACAACAAATCGGATGTAACCATCCGGTAGGCGTCCAGTGTAAGAGCAATCCGATCGTTAAGGATTGAAATGTCAGCACCTAAATTAAGTTGGGCTGTTGTTTCCCATGTCAGGTTTTCATTCGCCACCGTTGTAGGTCGCGCAGCATTAACTGTATTTCCTCCAATAACAGTGAATACCGGAGAAAAGCGTGCCAGTGTCTGGTAGGGCGAAATAGCCTGATTTCCTGTAAGACCATAGCTTAATCTCCACTTCCATGAACTTAGCCAGGATGCATCCTGAAGAAACGATTCATTTCCCATATTCCAGCCCAGAGCACCGGATGGGAAGAAGGCCCATTTTTCATTGGCGCTAAAGTTTGACGAGCCGTCATAGCGGGCATTGAAGGTAACCATGAATCTGTCCTGCAAGCCATAATTCAACCTTCCGTAATACGATGAAATACGCCAGTCGACATAATTGGAGTGAGGTGCCTGCAAAGTTGCACCTGAGCCCAAATCCCAAAATGAAATGGCATCGGTAATAAATGCCTGGCTCCTGCCGCCCCAGCTTTCAGAAACAGATGACTGAAATGAATAACCTGCCATAGCAGTAAAATGGTGTTCATCCTGAAACATGCGATCGTATGTCAGGTAGTTTTCATTCAAAAAGAGGGTGCTTTTAGATCCGTCAACCCGTGCATCACCACCTCCTGCATTACGTCCCTCCTGCAAAGTGGTGGGTGAATACCTTCCCCTGCGTCCACTATTGGTAGTTGCACCAAAGGTTGTTCTGAACTTTAATGATTCAAAAATCTGGTATTCTCCGTATGCATTTCCCTGGAACCGGTCATTTATTTCTTCGTCCTGCAATTGTGTTGCAATGGCATAAGGATTATCAATGGGATCGTGCAGACGGCCAATTGTAAACCTGCCATTAGCATCATATATGGGCTGATCAGGCTCAAACTTAAAGGTTGATGAGATGACTCCGGGAGTGAGACCTCCTGATCCTTCCTGTGTTCTCACACCATCCTTGGTCGATCGTTGAGCAAAAGCATTCAGTCCAATTTTAAAACGATCGCTGGCGGTTATATCAATATTACTTGTCACCGAAAACCGGTCATACGCTGAATTAACTATTACACCCTCCTGATCGTAAAGTGTTCCTGAAACATAGTAATTTACATTTTCACTTCCACCCGATACGGATAGCTGGTAATTCTGAATGTTTCCCGGCCTGAAAATTTCATCCTGCCAGTTGGTATTACCACCGGCGGGTTCAATATTAGGCCTGGCCTCTCTGATATAATCCATAAACTGATCGGCATTTAGTAAATCTAGACGATTGATTTCGTTTTGCATCGAATAGGAAGTATTCAGTTCAATTCGTGGGGCACCTGTTTTTCCACGCTTTGTAGTAACCATGATGACACCATTGGCACCACGTGAACCATAAATGGCAGTTGCCGAAGCATCCTTTAACACCTCAATCGACTGAATGTCTTCAGGAGGGGGCATAACGCCACCAACAAAACCATCCACAACAAAAATGGGATCACTGCTTGCACTAATTGATGTGCCGCCACGAATACGTATTCTTTGGGAAGCACCCGGCTCTCCATTATTAGATGAAATTTGTAATCCGGCAGCCCTTCCCTGTAATGCCTGAACAGCGCTTAAGGTTGGATATGCTGCTATTTCTTCCGAGCTTACCGAAGAAACTGAACCGGTTAAGTCGCTTTTTCTTACAGTACCATAACCAATTGCCACTACTTCCTCGATTCCTATTGTTTCTTCTTCAAGTGTAACGGCAATATTGGTCCTGCCGGCCAGGGGAATTTCCTGTGCCTGCATGCCCACAAAAGAAACCTGCAGGGTTTGGGCATCAGCAGGTACATTAATTGAAAATTCGCCGTCGGTATCAGTTACTGTTCCTATGGTTGTACCTTTAACAACCACAGTTACTCCCGGCAATGGTTGCCGGTCGTCATCCGTTACCGTCCCTGTCACAGTCCGCTGCTGTGCCCAAGCACCGGTAATCGTCATAATAAATAAGAGGCACAGCAGTATACCGGGCACTCTTATCATTCCAATCTTCCTTTTTTTCATAGATTCTCGTTTTTTGTTGTTATAACTTGATAATTAAATGATTGATTTTATTTGTAAACTAAAACAAACCCCTTTCACAATTTTTATTACTAATTGCTTTTAATTTCCATATACAATCGATTGCATAATTTATCAAAATTAAGCTAAATTTAATTGCTACACAACATACAGTGGTAAATATTTTAACTGACAAATAGAAACTCCTGCTAAAAATTTGTCTGATTGCTAATGGCCCCTGTAGCAGACAAGCTTGATTTGGAAGTATATATAACTAGCCGGCATCTTAAAAATCGCTGTTCAAATTTTCCCATTTTACGTTCCATTTTTCGCAATCAGGAAATCCGGGGTTTTTTGTACTACAGCCTTCCCATCCGGCGCACATCAGAGCAATGGCTTTAAGAAAGCCTCCATTACCGGGCAAATAAATCCGGAGCCGCTCATCCTGATAATTGTGCCCGTTAACAAGGTACCTGTTTTTCTGAACATCCATCAACAATGCCTCCAGTGCAATTTCCGGCTCCAGCAAACGGGTAGCACACATGGCCGCCATGGGATAATCCCACCCCCAGGTGTGCTGCCAGTCCCATTCATTCATTACCAGATTTAGTGTATTTCGAAGTACCTCCTCATCTGTTTTTTCCCATTGGGGCAACATTCCACGCAAACCCAATACCATGGGGTGGTCCCTCATGTTTTCAGGATTGGTATAGGAATCCGTAGCACTGGCAATTCCTGAATAAACATCATTGAGTACTTCCGGAGCAGCCAGTTTAGTCCGTACTTCTTCCCACCCGGGATGAATTTGCTCACCCAGCCTTTCCTTCCACTTTTGGGCAGTTGTCAATCCCCAGTACCAGTATGCAAGTTCAAAGGGCGGATTGACTGTAGTCTCCCGGTCCCAGTGTTCCTGCGCAGGGATAAGCGGCGGGTTCAGATTATACTTTCCAATGGTGCTGTCGAATGAAGCAAACCCAGCCATAAAATCAGCGGTCGCAAAAATTAAATCAGCATACTCATTCAAAATTTTGGTGCCGGGATTAGCCAGGTACAATTGTTCGGCCAGGTAAATCAGATGCGGCTGCTGCCAGATGAGGTAGGAGCCTATGGAAGATGGGCTGTTAATGCCACCGGGGCCCACCATTTTAGGCCATCGGACACCCGGATACCCCTGCAGGCGGGTAAACTCAACCGACTGCCTGTATATGTCCCTGTAAAATGGTAACTGTCCGGCCATCAGTTCCGGCCGTTGCCAATTGTAATAATGGGCGCTGTGCCACCAGATCATTTCCAGGTGAAACTTCCCGTACCAGCTATTAAATGTAAGTCCGGTTTCCTGTGGCGGCAGATTGCCTGAACCGTTTACCTTTGTGAGGTACTGCGACAAAACCGTGCGGCGTTCCAGTTCTTCCGCCCGGGGATCGGTGCAAGCAGAAAAATCAACCGCCCCACCCGACTGCCAGAATCCTTCCCATCCGGCAATGCTCCGTTTTTGTGTTGAAACGAAATCCGGTAAATCTTCAGCTATAGCATTGGGTGAAAACTGGCAGCTGAACTCAAGCTGGTTCACTTCACCTGATGGTTGTAAAACAAAACGATGCGTGTCTTTTTTTTCAAATACAGCATCTTCCTGCCAGCTTATTAAAATATAATACCGATCGTTATCCAACTGCCTTTTAATAACTACAGAATTATCAACAGTTGCCTCAACGACTGAGATATGCTTTTCAGCAGAGTTAAAATCATAACCGGCATGCGTATGAACGGGGGCGGCATATGGAAAAAGCCACTCAACGGCAAGTTGCCCCGAATCAATTAAAGGTGACACAATACGTGCAGAAATCAAATCTTTATCCGGGTGCACGTAAACCGTCACCGAAACAGAATCTCCTTCAACAATAAAATTACTTGTTATTTCACCCTTCCACAAATCCAGATGGTGCCTGGGCGACTGAAGATCTGTGATTTCAATTTCATCACCATTGCTTTTTGTTATCACCAGCCGGATAATTCCAAGGTGCAGGCGGTGTGGGTTCTGCCTGAAATACGCTGCAGCATACATTGCCCGATCAGAAACAGTCAACTGATCCTGGTAAGGAACCTGTCTGCCGTCAATTTCATAATAGTGGTAAGTTTCCGACATATCATAACCAATCGTATCGGGGGTAGTATGCCAGCCCCAGTTCGACATGGTACCAAGCGAAACTCCAACTTCATACTCTTTGTAAAAAGTTTGTAACCCGGAAATGTCGGTAGTAAAAGCAAAGTTTCCGTTTCCAACTGAGAGTGAAGCCAAAGGATTATATTCTTTTACCAGTATGTTGTGCCGGTTAACCAGTTCATGCCGGTCGATTTTCTCTGAATCCTTTTGACTTTTACAAGATAAACTGAGAAAGAAAAATAAACCTGTTAATAATAACAACCTTCCAGCCGATTTAATCCTGCTGTAAATCCCCATTAATAAACCACTTATTTTCTCCGGCATCATTCTTCTTTTTAATTTTTCAGATTTGATAATGTTTCAATATCTTCAGGATGCACCGAACCATCGGGCAAGGGGCCAATATTCAGCAAAAGATTATACCCTTCCAGAATGGCTTCACCCAGTAGCTTTTTAACATCATCAACTTTAAGGTGATGACCATCTATGGCTTTGTTATAACCCCACGTCGCCCCTCCATGCACCCCGGGAAGATGAGGCTGCATAGTATTGCATACCTCTTTGGGCTTGTTTTTGTTCAGTTCAGCAACACGCCGTGCAATGGGGTATTGTTCACCCACACGCGCAGCTCCTCCACGCTCAGGAGCGACAAAATCTTCATCTCCGTTGGCGCCCTGTTTAAATGAGATCAGGGCATGGGGTGAGAGGCTCCGGATCAAGGCATAGGTCTCTTCTACAGGAAAAACATCAGGATTTGCATAGTAACCCATTATCGGATCGAACCAGATACCTGCAATTGTCGGATATTGTGTCAACAGTTCCCTGAGCTGCCTGTGCACATATTCAATATACTTTGTAAAATCTTCCGGTTGCCTGTATTTATACTCGTCTGGATTGACCTTATAGGCAGGGCGGGCATTGGCCCATCCTGCCTCCCGGGAATAGAACCATGGATATTTCCAATCGGCAGCGTAAGAATAATAAAGAAACAATCCCAATCCTTCTTTCTCGCAGGCAACAGCCATTTCTTCCATTAAATCGCGGCCTGCCGGTGAACTGACGCTGTTAAAATCCGTTTCATTGGTTCTAAAAAGACAGAATCCATCGTGGTGCTTACTGGTAATGGTAATGTATTTCATACCTGCTTTTTTTGCCAGTTGAACAATGTAACCGGCATCGAAACCGGAAGCAGTAAAACGGTCTTTTAACTTTGCATACTCATCAAGTGGAATTGTATCCCGCAACTGAACCCATTCTCCCTTCCCCAACTGACTGTAAAGGCCATAATGTATAAACATCCCGAACCGGGCATCTTTAAACCACTGGAGGTTTGCTTCCCGGGGACTTTCATTATATTCCTTACTGTAATCCTTTAAATGGGCCGGGATCTGGCTAGTAACCCAAAAGCCAGTTCCAAAAAAGCAGCAAAAAAGCACTATCCTAAGGATGTTTTTTTTGTTTGTTTTCATATATGTTGTATTAATTACTCATCCAGTCAATTTCAGGCCATTTGTCTATATCTTCATTCTGTAAAGATTTTCCCGGAGTGCTCCTCCCCTGTTCAATATATCCCGAAAGCAATGCCTTCATAACACTTACCTTTTCAGGAAAATCAAGAACAAGGTTCTTTTCTTCCGCCGGATCATCCTTCAGATTAAACAACTGAAAATCAGGCAACCCTTTCATTTCCTCTTTTGTACGGGGAAAACTCCATCCCCCCGATCCCGGCCACAACACCAGTTTCCAATCGCCCTGCCGTATGGCAAACCGGCCATCAATGGAATGATGGACTATTGCTTCCCTGATGGGGCTTTTATATATTTCCCCTCCCAATACCGGGGCAAAACTGTAACTGTCTTCAGCACTTCCATCGGGTAATGTGAAGTCCAGCAGATCGGCCAGGGTAGCCATTAAATCGGTTGTGCAGATTAATTCATCTGATGTGTCACCGGGTTTAACTTCTTTTGGCCATCTCAGGATAAAAGGAACACGGTGTCCCCCTTCATAAATATCGGCTTTATGCCCTCTGAAGATATAGGAAGGATAATGCCCTACCTGATTAAGTTCTTCAAAGTTTGCTTTAGGGGAACAGCCATTGTCGGAGGTGAAAATGATAATGGTATTCTCACCTATCCCGCTCTTTTCAATAGCTTCAGTAATTTTCCCGACTACGTCATCAACCTGCAATACAAAATCACCATAAAAGTTGGTATTGCTTTTTCCCAGGAACTCTGTTATGGGAAGAATGGGTGTATGAGGGGCAGGCAAGGCAAAATAAAGAAAAAAAGGCTGGTTCAGTTGTGCCCTTTCCTTGATATACTGAACTGATTTTTGTGTTAAATGAGGCAGCACCTCAACATGGATAAAATCGGGTGCAGTTAGTCCTTTCCTCCAGAATCCCTTATCATCAATGCATTCAGTATAATTAACCGGAACAGCAGAAGACATTCCGTTTTCTACATAAACATACGGGGCCATATCCAGCGAACCGGAGAATCCATATGAGTAACTAAACCCCCTTTTGTTTGGGCCATTTTGAACAGGCTTCGTAAAATCGACCTCTGGCTCGGTAACGGTTCCCAGCGGGCCCGACTGCCAATTTTCAGGTGCAGTTACATGCCAGTCCCATCCAAGGTGCCACTTTCCTATAAAAGCGGTATGATATTCATTCTTTTGAAGCATCTCTCCAACTGTCATCCGGTCGGGTTCTATTAATGCATTGGAATAACCGGAAAGAACACCTCTTTTTAAATCGGAGCGCCAATTGTACCTGCCGGTTAGAATGCCATAACGGGTTGGCGTACATACTGCTGAACTTGTATGGGCATCAGTAAAACGGATCCCTTTTGCTGCCAGCCTGTCGATATTGGGAGTTATTATTTTTGATTTCTCATTAAAACATGAAACATCACCGTAGCCAAGATCATCGGCTAAAATGTAAATAATGTTTGGTTTTGAAGATATTTGTTCTCCTGAGGAAGTAAAACAACACGTAAAAAATAACCCTGAGAGTGCAAAGTACAATTTTCTCATTTTCAAATTTAATAATGGTAAATGAAATTTCGTGCTTTTAATATAAGGTTTCTATAATATATTTTCCTCCGTTGGGAACTGGTATTATGACATACTCTTTTTCGAAGTCAAAATTGTTCCACAATTTGCCATTAACTGTAACCGATTGTATTGTTTTGGATTCAGGATGCCGAACACGGATCATTAAGTTTTTTGGCTGATTACGATTGGAAAGCTCTACAACTGTAACAATTTTATCATTTGAATTTTGCACCCCCATTGTAAAAGAAACGGGACCAAAATAGGTAGGGGCATGTTTAACTTCGACTTTTTTTCCCTTCATAAGCCATTTACGGGGAATTGCCTGGCCTATAAAAAGGGTATCGTTGCCAACCTCATTAATAAGCATTCGTCTTAAAATCTCAAACCAGGCTCCCCCGGTACTTGGCGGCCCGTAATATTGTCCATGGCCCCACCTGTGCTCAAGCGGAGCCAGTTGGTTATGAGAAAAAGCAGCGGCCATCATACTATAAAAAGAACGAATCACAGCTTTAGGTTCATCCCTCAGTAAATAGGTATTTGCCTGAGGCAGATAAACAGGTTCATTTGCTGCACCCTGGTTATATAAAAACAGGTTATCCTCATGGTCATGCAACATGGCTGTAGTCAGCCAGCTGTCAGCATCAAGTGCACCAAGGCGTGACAAATGTAACGGTCCGGTATCAACGTCGGTGGGGTACCATTGATCCAGCTGCCGCCGGGTAGTCATGGCATCCGATGGCACATAATTTACCCAGGTCCCATCGGCAAGTTGTACAACAGGTGATTTTACACTGGCGCGGGCAAATGCTTTTTCCACGCTCTTCTTCATTTGTAGGGCAGCATCTTTAACCTCCCTGCTTCGGGGGTGTCCATAATTTTCCAATGCTTTGGCAAATCGTTCCAGCCCTGCATAAAAATAGGCCTGTGTAAAAGCCCATTCTCTTTCTTCATTACTAAGGTCGTTTAGCGGTGCCACTATTAATCCTGAATTATCCGTTCCGTTGTTGGCATTGGCAATCTGGAGCAGGCACCAGTCAAGTACCTTCATTGAATACGGAAGCAGGTTATCAAATTGCTCCCTATTTTGTGACAATAGGAAATTCTGTGCTATAGCATATAAATGGCCTGGTGAATAAACACCCCAGTTGGCATAGCCTCCAATTCTTCCATCGGGGAGTTGCTGGGTTTTAAACATAGATAACAATTCATCTTCAGCAACTTTTTCATATCCCCTTAATCCATAAATCATATAATCAACATACACTGCCTGGTTTATTGGCCAGTCGGCATTCTGTTGTCCATAGGCGGTGTTGGCATAAGGAATATCCATATGTGGTGTACTATCCGCTCCCATTGTATGCCGGGGCAAAACAAGAGAATGCCACAGGCTTGCCCTGATCAACTGGCTGACTTCCTCTTCAGGCACAATAAACTGCGCCCCCTGGCTAATCCAGCTATTCCAATAATTAATTACACCTTCCCTGGCTGATTTATAATCGGCTTCTGCAACATTTTGAGCCCGGGCAACAGTAACTGCCGGAGAAGGCAACTTAAGAATTAGCTCCACGGTTTCGCCTTCTTTTAATTCGCCGTAAACGGATATGCCAATTTGATTGCTGTCGTTAACAACATGTTGGTTTTCAGTTTCTACTGTGAATCCCTGCTGAGTTTCCAGTATTAAAAAAACCTCACCTGTAAGACTATCTACAACAGCAGGTTTATTGTTTATTTCATTTAATTCTACCTGCCGGTTCTCCAGTTCCTGAGTATATGCTATACTGAACCTAAATGGCCCCGGTTCGCCTGAAATTTTCACCTTGCTAAAAAACACGCCTGGAATATACCCACGGCTGGCTGCATCAGCGTCTCCTAAAGGAGCGGCAAATTGTTCAAGTTCATAATACCGGCCATTCTTTTCCAGTTTAGTTACAATTACCGGCAATCCATCCACAATCCGTTGTTCTTTCCACTGAGTTTCCTTCCAGGCAAAATCAAGACTAAACTTGTAAGGCGAGGCAAAATCGGGCCGAACATTACCATATCGGTCAACAGCAAATTTATATACAGAACCATGTGCAGCGGCGGTAATTATTAAATGCCCCCGGGTTCCCATCCAGCTGGTCTGCCATTGCTCCCAGGATGAGTCAGAAATCAGCGGATTGCCAAAATCAGTCCAAAGCGCCCTGTATTGTTCCAGTGAAGCATCTGGTTCATTTATAACTCTGTCGAGCACCCGTTTTCCCTTTAATGATGCCACATGCCGGTCAAAATCTACCGGATTGATTGCAGTAGTAACATAAATATCGTGTTCGGGCAACCACATGCCTCCATGCAAAAGCAACTGTTCTAATCCGATAGTAAACCCCAGGGTACCTTCGTCATTAAGCTGAACTGTGAGCATCGGTGCATCCGGCTTATTCCAGGGGTCCTCCAACAAACGTTTAACCTGGCCCGGAGAACCATTCTCCAATAAAAACTTCCACATTTCAGTTCGGGGTAAACTCCTTAATTCAGCAACCGACTCCGGCCATGCAACATCAACAACCAGCCTGTCGATATCTCCTGCACCAAAGTTAAGCACTAACTCAATGGCAACATCATCATTCCCCTCAATATCAATTCCCTGGGGTAAAGAAACCGAAAGCCCCGGTGAACTTGCAATAAATTTTACCTTTTGCACCTTGATTTGCCTGCTGGAATGTCCTAATTCAAGTTGAATTTTAACTTCATTAATAACTTCCTCAGATGAACCGGCAAAAGCTGATAGTGCAAATACAAATAGTATCAGAACCGATTGAAGTATACAGATAAAGTGTCTCATTTTGTTCGCAGTGTTTATATTATCTTCTTAAACCTAATCATACAATTTAAATGCTAATATTAGTTTCGTTCCTACGTAACTTTAGAAAAAGGGGTTGATTTTTATTCTACCCATATTTGGTTCCCATGGAACCGTTCCTGAACTCTACTGTCATGGGCAAAATATGGGGAGATAGCAAGTTACATGATTTCTCAAAAGTCCCTTCGGAATGAAACATTATTTTTTCAGATAATAAAGTTAAAAGTTAAACTCGTTTATTTATCTACCGGATAACAATAATTTAAAATATATCACAACCCTTTCATAATCCCTATTCAAATTGTATTTTTGAAAAGTATGTATCAGAAATCATTCTTCCAACAAGTGTAAGCTGCTATTATTTTAATTAATTTTCCGGCTAACATGTTGAAAGTATCATACAAATTAATAAATCACATTAAATGAAAGTAAAAACATTCCTAATTCCAGTTGTCCTGTTAATGTTTAATATCCAGATGATATTTGCACAGGAGAGTTACCGCCCCGGATTGTTCTTTCGGGAAGACTGGAAAGAAACGCCTCCCGAAATTCCGTTATCACAAAACCATGTAAGCGATCCGGAACTGCTGGTTCAACTCTATGGTGCCGGCAAGGACAGCCTCAAGAAAAGCAACCACGATAAACCGGTTGATGATCCATTTTATGTATGGTCGGGTTTATGCCTGGGGAACTGGCTGGTTTCGGTAAAACATAAAGAATTCAACACAGATTTAACAGGTTTTGCAAAAATCAGGTGGCGAAGTA
Organism: Mariniphaga sp.; assembly: GCA_024636975.1. GTDB lineage: Bacteria > Bacteroidota > Bacteroidia > Bacteroidales > Prolixibacteraceae > Mariniphaga. The sequence goes on along the minus strand of JAGXGA010000008.1, from coordinate 31,563 downwards.
AACAGGCCGGCAACCGTGAATTGCGCATTGCTCTGAAACTGGCCGACGGAACCTGGCTGGTAAGCGACCTTGCCGATGGTCCGTCGAAAGACTGGCGCATCAAAGAGTTCAACCTCCAGGATATTAACTGGCATTTACTGGATATCGGACGGGTAGTAGCAGTGGGCCCTGCCAGGCAACCCGATCTTTCGAACGTGGAGGAAATAGGATTCACCGACCTGATGCCCGGCGGGCAGTCGGCAGCCTGTTCACGTCTCGACTGGATTGAGGTGGATGGAAAAAAAGTGAACCGGTAAATAAAAGCCTGTATTGTTTATGGAGACTGCACCACTTAGCGAAATAAAGAAGGAACTAAAATTACTTACTCCACAGCAGTTACAGGAAATTATTGCCCGCCTGGCCCGTTTTAAAAAGGAGAATAAGGAGCTTATTAATTACCTCCTGTTTGAAGCGTTCAACCAGAAACTGTTTGTCAAAAACGTAAAGGACGAAATTGATGAACAGTTCTGTAACCTGAATACAAGCAGCTATTTCCTTGCAAAAAAAACATTGCGAAAAACACTTCGCACAACCAACAAATACATTCGCTTTTCAGGGTCAAAAGAAGTTGAAATGGAACTACTCATTTATTTCTGTCTGAAAATGAAAAGTTCCAGCCTGCGAATGAATTCCAACCGGGTGGTTTTAAATCTCTACCAGAACCAGGTTAAAAGGATAAAAAAAATTAATTCCTCGCTTCATGAAGATTTACAATCCGATTTTGAGGAGGAAATAAAAAAACTTTAGTAAAACTTCTTTTTACTCCGGATAAAGGCTCATGCGTCTACACCAGATTAATTCTAAGCTAAGCATTATTGTTTTATGCAAACACCAACGATCAGAAAAATTAAAGCTTATATTGCTGTATAAAAGCTAATTCAGATTTATTTGGGCCTGACCAAATTCAATGTAAACTCAATTTAAACTCAGTGAAAACTCAATGTAAATTCAATTATAATTGAATTTACATTGAGTTAATATTGAATTAATACTGAGTTTACATTGAGTTTAATCAGGCGAAGGTCTGGTGGAAGTACGTCCTTTTACCTGTTCCCTGCCCTACCCTGAAAAGACATCTATCACAAAACGGACGCAACAAATCATTTATTCTCTCCCATTCAATTATTGCCCATTCAGATGAAATCCCAAAATACTGTTGTATTTTTGCATCAAATTTTATTATTCAGACATGAGCGACGACAAAAAAATCATCTTTTCGATGTATAAGGTGAGTAAGACCTACCCACCAAATAAAACAATTATTAAAGACATTTCGCTTTCCTTTTTTCTGGGTGCCAAAATTGGCATAATCGGATTAAACGGGTCGGGTAAATCAACCCTGCTGCGAATCATAGCCGGGGAAGAAAAGAACTTTAACGGAGAACTTGTATTTGCACCGGGTTATTCTGTCGGCCTGTTAAAACAGGAACCAGAACTCGATGAATCGAAAACGGTAATAGATGTAGTGAAGGAAGGTGTACAGGAAGTGGTTGATGTTTTGGCCGCCTATGAAGAAATCAATCTGAAGTTTGGCTTGCCCGAGGTGTACGAGAACCCCGATGAGATGGACAGGCTGATGGATGAACAGGCGAAGCTTCAGGAAAGGATTGACCAGACCGATGCATGGAACCTCGACAGCCGTTTGGAGCGTGCCATGGATGCCCTGCAATGTCCGCCAAACGATCAACCGGTCCATGAGCTGTCGGGGGGTGAACGCCGCCGTGTAGCCTTATGCCGCCTTTTGCTGCAGGAGCCCGATGTACTGTTGCTCGATGAGCCGACCAACCACCTCGATGCCGAAAGCATCCAGTGGCTGGAAATGCACCTTGCACAATATAAGGGCACGGTAATCTGCATCACCCACGACCGGTATTTCCTCGACAATGTTGCAGGCTGGATACTGGAATTGGACCGGGGGCAGGGTATTCCCTGGAAAGGAAACTATACTTCGTGGCTTGAACAAAAAGCCAAACGCCTGGAGCAGGAAGAAAAAGGAAGTCAGAAAAGAAGGAAAACCCTTGAGCGGGAGCTGGAATGGGTACGTATGGCCCCAAAAGCCCGGCAGGCTAAATCGAAAGCCCGTTTGCATGCCTATGACAAAATGGTGAATGAAGATGTGAAGCAGAAAGAAGAAAAACTCGAGATATTCATTCCCAACGGGCCCCGGCTGGGTGATAAGGTGATTGAAATGGAAGACGTCTCAAAAGGCTTCGGCGACAGGCTGCTTTTCGAGGACCTTAGCTTTAAGCTTCCACGTTCAGGCATTATTGGTGTGATTGGCCCAAACGGAGCAGGAAAAACCACCTTGTTTAAACTGATAATGAACCAGAATGAACCTGATTCAGGGAAAATTGATATTGGCGAAACCGTCAAAATTAGTTATGTGGATCAGACCCATCAGGCCATCGATACAGAGAAATCGGTCTTCCAGGTAGTTACAGGTGGCACTGAAACCATGATGCTGGGTAATCGTCAGGTGAATTCAAGGGCATATGTGGCACGGTTTAATTTTACGGGTGCCGATCAGGAAAAGAAGTGTGGTGTGCTGTCGGGCGGTGAGCGCAACCGGCTTCACCTGGCGCTGGCATTGAAGTCGGAAGGCAACGTGCTGCTGCTTGATGAGCCTACCAACGACATTGATGTAAACACGCTGCGAGCACTTGAGGAGGGACTTGACAATTTTGCCGGTTGTGCCGTTGTTATTTCCCACGACCGCTGGTTTTTAGACAGGATAGCTACACATATTCTGGCATTTGAAGGCAATTCGCAGGCTTATTTCTTTGAAGGGTCATTTACCGAATATGAAGAAAACCGGAAAAGGCGTCTGGCAGATACCTCACCGAAACGATTTAAATACAAAAAACTACAATAAGAATAAGATAAAAAAGCTGTCGGAGAACCGGCAGCTTTTTTTCACTTATGAATAAAATCAGCGGATCGCCCACCTGAATGACATAGTCGGACAGGGAATCCTCATTACCCAATAAGAAACAAACCGTTTCATGGCTAGCCCTGAAACGGTTTGTAAAGGATCTGTTTAAAACAGAACCAAATTCTGTTTATGCTTAATCTTTATCCTTGGCACCCAAAACAGTTTTGCCTGCCAACTGAGGCTCATCGGCTCTTTTGGTAACGTTGCTGCCAATAACACCATAAAAAAGCAAATAACCCAAACCGGCAATAATTACCCAGTAGCTTGCCTGATAAGATGCAACATCGGCAACCCAACCCTGAATTGCAGGAAGGATACCACCACCGGCAACCAAAACCATGAAAATTCCGGATGCAGCTGCCAGGTATTTACCCAGCCCTTCAACGGCAAGGTTGAAAATAGAACCCCACATTATTGATGTGCATAATCCTACAAGAGCCAGAAAGAAAAATTTAACAGGGACAGGTACCATTCCAAATTGAACAGCTCCAGCCACTACATTGAAGGTAGGCATAGACATTGTGGAAGTTTCAGGCCAGAAAATAGCAAGAAGGACCAACCCCAAACCTAAACCGGATGCAAAGCTTAACATCGTTTTACTTGAAATTTTATGTCCGAAGCCTGCGCCGAACAATCGGCCAACCAACATCAGCAACCAGTAAAAGCCTACCACGCCACCGGCGATTCCGGCTCCAATACCAAACCCGGGGGTATCTCTTCCTTCAAGAATTCTTTGAGCACTTTGATAAGCATCTTCACTAACTGTAAGGGATGCACCCTGGCTATTATACTGTTCAATTATCTGCTGAGACTGCTCAATGGTTGGAGTAGTCATATACAGGTTTGCAATCCCGGGAGTTCCAACTTCAACACCCACGTAAACAAAAATTGCAATTGCCCCAAAAACAAAGTGACGGAAAGTTAAAGCACCTTTCATCAGACCACCCAGAGGTTCCTGCGGTTGATCGGCATGAGGTTCCGGTATACGGGTTGCCAAAAGAATAAAAAATACAAGTGCAAATACAGCCATTGCGATGTACATAATCGGGAATATATCGGTGATGCGGGCCTTTGTTGCCTCACCAATAAGGATACCAACAAAAACCGGAGTGAAGGTAGCCATTACAGAGTTAAAAGAACCGCCAACCTGTATGAGCTGGTTTCCTTTATTACCGCCACCCCCAAGAGTGTTCAGCATCGGGTTTACAACGATGTTCAGCAAACACATTGAGAAACCTGCGATGAATGCACCCAAAAGGTAAACTCCAAAACTTTCGGCATGACCCGACAGGTACTGAATACCAACACCCACAAAGCCTACAGCAATAGCAATCAAAGCGGTTTTCTTATAGCCGATTTTTGTAAGAAGAATACCTCCTGGAATACCCATTACCGCATAGGCAATAAAATTGGCCAGGTTCCCAAGCATTCCTAAAGAGTTGGGCACATTGAACTGGTTTTTCAGTACAATACCCATAGGTGCTGCCAAATTGGTAACAAATGCGATCATACCAAACAGCAGGATCATCATAATGATTGGCAGAACATAACTTTTACGCTGATTCATAATCTTTGATTTTTAATATTAAATTAAGTAATTACTAAATTTCCATGCGAATATAGCAGATTTAGCTCTTTAGAAAAGCTTTTTTGAACCGTCACTTATTTCAGCCACATAAATTTCAGCTTCCAGCCCGGTTTTTTCTTCATATTTCTTACCTACCTGTTCAATGAACGTATCAATAGCTTCATCCTTCACAACGCTCACTGTGCATCCCCCGAAACCTCCACCTGTCATACGGGAACCGATAACCCCATCAATTTTCCTGGCTTCTTCCACCATGGTATCCAGTTCAACACCGGTAACCTCATAATCGTCGCGTAACGAATCATGTGAGGCATTCATCAATTCACCAAAACGTTCAAGATTGCCATGCTTCAGCTGCCTCACGGCTTCTTCGGTCCGGGCTATTTCACTTATAACATGCCTTGCCCTTCTTTTGGCAGTTTCGTCAGTGAATTTATCTTCAATCTGCTGAAACTCGCTCATTGAACATTCCACAAGTGCCTTGATGGGTTTGAGCAATTCGCAGATTTCCTTCACAGCTTCCTGGCATTCAGCAACACGCTGGTTGTATTTGCCCGAATCAAGTTTATGCGGGCTGTTGGTATTACTGATTACGATTTTTGCACCCTCAAGTTCAACGGGAACCAGGTGGTATTCAAGTGTGTCGCAATCCAAAAATATGGCGTGATTGGCTTTCCCCATTCCGGAAGCAAACTGGTCCATTATACCGCACATCACACCGGCATATTCATGTTCTGCTTTCTGTGCCATTTTTATCAGGTCAAGTCGGTCGACATTTAATTTCCAGATATCATTTACCGCCACAGCAGTTACCATCTCAAGCGCAGCAGAAGAAGAAAGGCCAGCTCCGTTAGGAACATTTCCATAAAACAAAATGTCGGCTCCTTCATTAAAAACAATTCCACGCTTCAAAAACTGCGCAAAAACACCTATTGGATAATTTACCCATTCTTTACCAATGGCCTTGTTTAAATCGGCGATGCCGACTTCGGCTTCAAATTCCATATTCAGTGAAGAAAAACGAACTGTTTTACGGTTGGTTTTGCGGATAAGGCAATAATTCCCGAAACTGATTGCACACGGGAAAACGTATCCTCCGTTGTAGTCGGTATGTTCGCCAATGAGATTTACACGACCGGGGGAAAAATATCCGCTGAAATCACCTTCACCGTATTTTTCGATAAACTTTTCTTTTAATTGATCAACTGTCATAATTCCTGAATTTTTATAAATAACTTACTGGTAGGTACTAGTTGGACAAATATATATCATATAAATGTAAATTGTAAAAAAAATATAAATTTCCGGCAGGGAACTAAAGGCTTTTTCTGACAATTAGTTTCGATGGATTCCGGATGACAGATTTTTTCTGATTAAAGATCATATCTCCAAGATTCTTTCCCATTTCGGCAAAATCGGTTGAAATTGTAGTAATTCCTCCGGCCACTGCATCTTTCAGCAGCGTATCGTTAAACGATACGATTCCAAATTTTTTGCCCAATTTATATTTATATTCCCTGGCAATTTTAACCAATTGAACCAAATGGCGATCGGATGCAACAAACCAGGCCTCATATAGCCCGGGACGGTTACCATCAATTGAGTTAAAAACCTGGAATTCTAATTTATATTCATTACAGAACCGTTCAAATCCATTTACCCGTTCGGCAGGTTCTTTTCCACCGGAGTGAATAAAAACCAGTTTCCGGTACTTTTTCAATAATGTACGCCCGCTGACCAGAGCATCGTAAAAATCCATTTCAAAATCCTGATAAATTACTGAAAAGTTCTTCAATTCGGGCTTAAGACGATCAAGAATAAATACACGGTCGGTTGGTAACCTTGAAATTATATGGAATGTATTATCAAACGATGCAGGCATTATTATATAAGAAGTGTAACGCCCTATACTTTCATAAATCAGGCTTTTAAATGTTTTAAGGTTATAATTGTGAAAGAAAATCTCAACGCGTCCTCTTCCTTTTAAGGCAGTAACCAAAGAATTATACAGATCCTCTTTAAAGGCATTGAACTCATCAAACAGAATAAATACCTTTTCATCACGATGCGTTTCATTGGTGGCCAGGTAATAACCTTTTCCGGGCTGGCTTATTAGAATGCCCTTTGATTTTAATTCATTAAAAGCATACATTACCGTATCACGGCTCAGGTTAAATTCAGCGCTGATTTGGTTAATTGACGGGATCTTGTCTCCTTTTTTCAGAGTACCGTTTTCAATGGCAAAACAAAGTGAATCCATAATTTGCCTGTATTTCGGCAATACGGAATGGTCATTGATATTTATAACTTTTTTCAAAAGTTCACAATTTAGGTTGACAACAAATATAGGTAAATCCCGAAAAAAACAATCATGTTTTAAAAACTATGAAAACCATCCGGTTTCCTGCATCATTTTTTGCATTTTTGTAAACAAAACTAAATATTAATAATATCGTACAGCATGAACGTACAAACAGCAACATTTGGTAAACTCCCCGACGGCCGGGAGGCACAACTCTTTACCCTCACCAACGACAGTGGCCTCATAGTAAAAATAACCAACTATGGCGGGATAATTACAAGCATTGAAATGCCGGATAAAAATGGAACAAAAGAAAATATTGCATGCGGGTTTGACGATTTGGAATCATACCTTAACCAGGATTATTTAGAAAACTATCCATACTTTGGAGCGATAATCGGCCGGTATGGAAACAGGATTGCAAAAGGACAGCTTGAAATCGGCGGTAAATCTTATCCGTTGGCTGTTAATAATGGTCCGAATCATTTACATGGTGGCTTAACCGGCTTCGATAAAAGGATGTGGAATGCTGAGATTATTGAGCGGGAAGATGCAGTGGGCATAAAGCTTTCTTACCATAGTCCGCACCTTGAAGAAAAGTATCCCGGCAATCTGGATGTTAGCTGTACCTATTTGTTAAACAATAAGAATGAGCTTATAATTGATTATACAGCAACCACTGATGAACTTACAGTAGTAAATCTTACCAACCACACCTACTTCAACCTGACAGCAGGTAAAAAGAATATTCTTGACCACGAGTTAAAACTCAATTCTGAAAGAATGACTGAAATGTCGGACCAGATTCCAACAGGGGAAATAATCGGAACAACAGATTCTCCATTTGATTTCAGTGAATTTAAAACATTTTCAAAAGATCTGGATAAACTTCCTACCGGCTATGATGATAATTTTGTACTAAACAATGAAAATGGTGAATTAATCCATGCCGGAACCTTAAGAGAGAATTCAAGTGGACGAAATGTGGAGGTATATACCACCCAACCAGGGATTCAGCTATATACCGGGTACTGGATTCCGGAGCTTGTTATTGACGGTGAAAAAAAGTTTGGCCGCTATTCAGGAGTAGCATTGGAAACCCAGCATTACCCCGATTCAGTGCATCAGCCCCATTTTCCATCAACAATGCTTCAACCGGCTGAAACTTATAAGGAAACATCCATTTATAAATTCATTACAGAATAATATTCATACTCTTGAAATACATTTTATGTATTACCAGCAACATAGTCAATAATTTATCGTGAATTATTTGTTGAATGCAGCATATTAGATTAATCGCCTGTGCAGTATAAAATTTATGTTAGCTTTTTCGTACATTTGATTAGATAAACAAAAACTAACTGTGTTGAAAATGAAATCAATAATTGAACTTTTCGAGACAACGGTTACCCGCTACCCCGACAATATTTACCTGTGGGAAAAAAAGGAGGGGGAATATAAAGGCACAACTTATAGGCAAACAAGAGAGCAGGTATTAACCCTTGCTGCAGGACTGGTTTCCCTCGGTTTGAAAAAAGGAGACCGGTGCGGATTAATTGCTGATGGTAGAAACGACTGGATTATCAGCGAACTGGCTATGCTTTATGCCGGTGGTGTAAATGTTCCATTATCGATCCGATTGCAGGAAAGTGAACTCATTTTCAGGCTTAAACACAGTGGAAGCAGATTCATTTTTGTATCAGCTCCTTATGCAGCAAAGGTGGAAGCCATAAGAAAAAGCCTGCCTAAACTTGAAAAAGTTGTTTACCTCGATGGGAAAGAAAAACCGGGTAAACATGATGTGGATTACCGCCAGTTAATTAAGAAGGGGAAAGAATTTCTTAAAATGCACCAATTGGAGTTGGAAGCCACATGGAAAAACATTAAGCCAAATGATCTGGCTAATATAAGTTATACATCAGGAACGACAGCAGATCCAAAAGGCATTATGCTTTCGCATCTGAACTATGCAGCAAATGTGGTACAATCGAATACCCTCATGGAGATGTATCCTGAATGGAAGACACTGGCCATACTTCCATGGGATCATGCATTTGCCCACACCTGCTGCCTGTATGCATTTATGTTTAAAGGAGCAAGTATTGCTTCAGTAGAAACTGGCAAGACCCCACTTGAAACATTAAAGAATATACCGCAGAACATTAAGGAAATACAACCCACCTTGCTGATGAGTGTACCTGCTTTTTCAAAAAAATTCAGGCAAAACATCGAAGGACAGATCCGCAAGAAAGGGGAAACATTGTATAAGGTATTTGAATTTGCCCTGAAAGTAAGCTATATATACAACGGATCGGGTTATGACCGAGGCAGGGGGTGGAGGTTTATTCTTAAACCGCTGTTAACTGTTTTCGATAAGATACTTTTTTCAAAGATCAGGGAGGGATTTGGTGGAAAACTACAGTTTTTTATTGGCGGTGGCGCTTTACTCGACATCGAACTGCAACGATTCTTCTATGCCATAGGAATGCCGATTTGCCAGGGATACGGACTTACAGAAGCCTCCCCGGTTATTTCTTCCAATGCACTGCATGCCATTAAATTTGGATCGTCGGGGCGGCTGGTTAAATACCTCGATCTTAAAATACTCGATGAACAGGGAAATGAGTTACCTGTTGGCCAAAAAGGAGAAATTGTTATAAAAGGCGATAATGTTATGCTTGGCTACTGGCAAAATACTAAAGCCACCGAAGAAACCATAAAAAATGGCTGGCTGCATACCGGCGACATGGGATATATGGATAACGACGGTTTTCTTTATGTGCTGGGCCGGTTTAAAAGCCTGCTGATTGGAAACGACGGTGAAAAATATAGTCCTGAAGGTATTGAGGAAGCCATAGTTGAAAAATCGCCCTTTATCCAACAAATAGTGTTAAATAATAATCAAAATCCTTATACAACAGCAATGGTTGTTCCTGAGATGGAAGCCATCAACAGGGAACTCAAAAAACATAACATTGTACCCGGGAGCGATGAAGGAAACAGGAAAGCATTGGGTATTATAAGCGATGAAATTAATAAATATAAAAAGGGAGGCGAGTATGAAGGTTTGTTTCCCGACAGGTGGTTGCCTGCTGCATTTGTTGTATTACCCGAAAATTTTAATCAGGAAAACGGTTTACTGAATGCCACCATGAAGATGGTGCGGGGAAAGATTGCTGAACGCTTCAGCAGGCAGCTGGAATTTTTATATACTCCGCTGGCACGCAATCCCGAAAATATAGTGAATTTTGAAGCCATCAAAAAATGGAATACTTAAAACCATACAATTTAATATGATTATTGAAACTTATTGTCATCCAAGAGCCGCTGTGATCGGGAACCCATCCGACGGTTATTTTGGAAAAACCATTGCATTTCTTTTTAAAAATTTCGAAGCCAAAGTACAATTATACCATACTCCCGAACTGGATATTCAACCCCAGCGACTGGACAAGACAAGCTTTAACAGTATTGGTGAGCTTGTTGAGAATGTCAACCTGTCGGGTTATTACGGGGGTATCAGACTTTTGAAGGCAACAATTAAAGTATTTTACGACTACTGCCGGGAATGCAACATTCAGCTCGATGACCGTAACTTCACCATCCGATACGATTCCAACATACCACTTCGGCTGGGGCTTGCCGGGAGCAGTGCAATCATCACTGCCTGCATAAAGGCATTGATTTCATTTTATGGCGTAGCTATACCAAAACCAATACTGGCAAATCTTGTACATAGTGTCGAGGATAAGGAACTGGGAATTGCTGCCGGCCTTCAGGACAGGGTGGCACAAGCATATGCTCAACCGGTTTACATGAACTTCGACAAGAAAATTATGGATAAGCAGGGCTTTGGCAATTACGAAGTGCTGGATGCCTCGCTGTTTCCAAATATGTACATAGCATTCCGCAAAAATCTGTCGGAGGGCACTGAGGTCCTGCACAACAATTTGCGGGCACGGTTTAACATAGGAGAGAAACCGGTGCTGGAAGCAATGGAAAAGTGGGCTGGTTTTACAGAAGGCTTTCGTGAAGCATTGTATAAGAAAGATTATAGTGCAATGCACGACCTTATTAATGCAAATTTTGATTTACGGCGCAGCCTGATTGCCATTACCAAAGGCAACATTGAAATGGTAGAAGCAGCCCGTTCGGCCGGTGCATCAGCAAAATTCACAGGCTCAGGCGGAGCAATAATCGGCACCTATGAAGATGAAGAAATGTTTACCAAACTGAAAAATAACCTAAGCAGGAAAAATATAGAAGTTATAAAACCCGAAATTGTAAATTAAAAAAATTATGATAAAAAAAGCTGTTATCCCGGCCGCCGGTTGGGGAACCCGATTTTTGCCCATAACCAAGTCACAGCCTAAGGAAATGATTCCTATTGTGGATACGCCTGTGATCCAGTATGTAGTTGAAGAAGCGGTAGCAAGTGGCATTACCGACATATTAATTATTATTGGAAAAGGTAAGCGTGCCATTGAGGAGCATTTCGACCGGAGTCCGATACTGGAAGAGTCGCTGCTGGCAAAAAAGCAATTCGACTTGCTTGATCAGATAAAAAAAATATCCAACCTGGCTAATATACATTTCATCTGGCAAAAAGAGATGAACGGGTTAGGCGATGCCATCCGTTACGCCAGCGACCATGTAGGCAATGAACCTTTTGCAGTTTTGCTGGGCGATACCCTCATAAGCGGTGAAGGTGACCCTATAACCAAACAGCTTATGGCAGTTTATGAACGATACAAAAGTTCAGTGGTTGCCCTGGAGGAAGTTCCGATGGAAAGTGTCCACAAATATGGGGTAATTAAAGGAAAACCATTGGAAGAAAATGTTATTATTGCCGAAGATTTTATAGAAAAACCTTCAGCAGAAGAAGCCCCCTCGAACCTTGCCATAGCAAGCCGATATATTTTTACACCCGAAATTTTCGATTACCTTGCTAAACTTAAACCAGGCAAGAACAATGAGATCCAGCTCACTGATGCAATGCGTGATATGGTAAAAAGGTATGCCATGTATGGATTAAAGTTCAAAGGAACCCGCTACGATATTGGCAACAAGCTTGATTTTCTGAAAACAAATGTTATTTATGGCCTGAAACATGAGGAAATAGGTGAGCCGCTAAGGGAGTGGCTGAAGGAATTTGCAAAGGAACTTTAAGGAATAAGTATATCCACCAGTAGATTATCTCTGGCGGTTTTTTTTTCTGTCGGATGCATCAGTTGTTGCTTTTCGTTGAAAACATATCCTGACGAAACGATTAACCAACGTCAACAAAATGCAGATGCTGTTGCATAAATGCAATGAGCCAAGTAATACTTAAAAGAACTATTATTTTATTTTTTCAGCCAAAGTTTATGACAATCAGCAACTTTACCAATGCAACTTAAAAACAAATGATCTGTCCCGGTATACATTTATAAGTTTTGTTATACCGGTTGCACTTCATTCACCATTTCCACAATTTCCTGACCTTTTTTAATGGCTTCAAGGTTAAGTGGAATAAGCTTGTGATAGCGTTCAGGCAATGATTTTTCCAATCCTTTTTCTACATTATTGAGGTTAAGAATTGGTTTTATTTTTAAAAAGCTTCCAAAGACAATCATGTTGAACACTTTTGGGTTTCCCATTTCAACCGCCGTTTTAGTAGCTTCCACCTTATAGATACCGATATCATTCCGGGTTGGAGGTTTTGTAATACCATTCGGATCATATAGAAGGATTCCGCCAGGCTTGACAGCTTTTTCAAACTTATCGAGGCTTTGCTGATTTAATATTATGGCGGTATCGTATTCATGCAATACGGGAGAACTTATGCGGCTGTCGCTTACAATAACCGTAACATTGGCCGTGCCTCCTCTCATCTCGGGTCCGTACGAAGGAAACCAGGTTACCTCCTTATCTTCCATGATTCCTGAATAGGCAAGTATTTTCCCCATTGAAAGAACACCCTGTCCACCGAAACCGGCAATTATCATTTCTTCAGTCATAATCTGGTTTTTTTAATTTTTTGAAACAGATTCACCTTTTTTGCTGTCCTTTAAATCTCCCAGAGGATAATATGGAAACATATTTTCTTCCATCCATTTATTAGCCTGCACAGGAGTCATTTTCCAGCCTGAATTGCATGTGGAAACAACTTCTACAAAAGAAGTTCCTTTCTTTTCGAGTACATTCTGAATGCCTTTTTTTAATGCACGCTTACATTTACGTACTGTAGCAGCTGTTTGTGCAGATTGTCGTGTCACATATGAAGTACCCGGTAATTGTGCTACCAGTTCTGTCATTTTCATTGGATAACCATTCCGTTCAGAATCACGCCCAAAAGGAGTGGTTGATGTCACCATGTTTTCAAGAGAAGTTGGTGCCATCTGACCGCCTGTCATACCGTAAATACCGTTGTTGATAAATACCACCAGGATGTTTTCACCGCGGTTACAGGCATGCAGGATTTCCGCTGCTCCTATTGAAGCCAGATCGCCATCTCCCTGGTAGGTAAATACAAACTTACCTGGATTCAGCCGAACAATGCCTGTAGCAACAGCCGGCGCTCTGCCGTGAGCTGCTTCCTGCCAGTCGATTTCAATATAGTTATAGGCAAACACAGCACAACCTACAGGTGCGACACCCACTGTTTTCTCCTGGAGGCCCATTTCATCTATTAATTCCGCCATCAGTTTATGCACGACTCCATGGGTACACCCGGGACAATAGTGTGAAATGGTATCGACCAATAAATTCGATTTACCGTAAACCAGGTTCTCTGGTTTAATAATATCTTTGATTTCCATCATATATCCTCCTGTATAAATTTTTGTTCAAGCGCTTCAACAACTTCCCCTGGTGAAGGTATTATACCTCCCATACGTCCGAAATGCTCTACCTTTCGGTGAAGGCCTGCATCGTATATTGCATGCTTTATATCTTCAATCATCTGGCCTGCATTCATTTCCACCGAAAGAAATCCTTTTACATTACCGGCTAATTCCCCGATAACTGTTTTAGGGAAAGGAAACAATGTGACTGGCCTCAACAGACCAACCTTTAATCCTTTAACACGTGCAATTTCAACAGCTTTCTCACACACCCTTGCAGAGGTTCCAAATGCCACCAGGATGTATTCAGCATCCTCACACTGAATTGCTTCAAATCGCTGCTCGTTTGCTTCCATCTGCCTGTATTTTTCCTGGAACCTTTTGTTATTCGCTTCCATTTTCAATGAATCCATCTCAAGAGAAGTAATCACATTCCGGCTACGGGAAACAGGTTTACCTGTGGTTGCCCAGCTACCCCATTTATCGGTTACTTCTTCATCGGTCCATCTTTTCTTAAACTCTGATAACTCCACCTTTTCCATCATCTGACCAATAGCGCCATCAGTTAAAATCATAGCCGGGTTACGATATTTGAAGGCAAGCTCAAATGCCAGATCAACAAAATCATTCATTTCCTGAACAGATGAAGGAGCCAGTACAATCATTTTATAATCACCATGCCCTCCCCCTTTTACTGCCTGAAAATAGTCGGCCTGTGATGGCTGAATTGTTCCGAGACCTGGTCCTCCCCGTTGTACATTAACAATCAGGCAGGGTAATTCAGCACCTGCTATATATGAAATTCCTTCCGACATTAAGCTAACGCCCGGACTGGAAGAAGTAGTCATTACTTTTTTCCCTGAACCTGCAGCCCCATACACCATATTAATGGCTGCTACTTCACTTTCGGCCTGTAAAACTACCATTCCGGTTTCACTCCATGGCTGGCGTTCCATGAGCGTTTCCATAATTTCAGACTGAGGTGTAATGGGATAGCCAAAATAACCATCGCATCCGCAACGGATGGCGGCTTCGGCCAGCACCTCATTTCCTTTCATTAATCTGTATTCTCCCATTATATTGAATTTTTAATTTCTGTAACTGCTAATATGCAATTTACCTCCGTTGGAAGTATAATTGCACAGAATTGTATTTGCAAGTGAAATCAATTAATTATTGCAGGCGCACCCTGTAGATTTCAATGCAGGTATCGGGGCATACAACTCCGCAATTGGCACAGCCAATACAAGCTTCCGGATTCTCCATATAAGAATAATGGTAGCCGCGGCTGTTCACTTCCCTGTTCAATGAGAGAACGCATTCCGGACAGGCCTCAACGCATAATCCACATCCTTTGCAACCTTCCTTTGCTACAACAACAGCTCCTCTTACTTTTGCCATATTATTTCATTTATCCGGTAAAAATAACATCCTTTTTCCCTTAAAAACACCATAAAAATCAGGTTCTTCCGGCAAAAATTTAACAGCTTAAACATTATTAAAATATGGAATGTACAGCTGATAAATTGTAAGTTATTTTACTTTCCAGGTTAAAAACTGTTTAATTATAGCAAAACTATTTTTTACCTGCCTGAAAATACGCAACTAATGTTGCTTTCTTAAATTTTATAAAGAAATCGGGTAAGAATGTTTCTATGAATGCCAAGATAGGACGCAATGTGTTGTCGCTGAAGCTTTTTCCCCAACTCAGGATGTTCATCGAAAAATTTACGTATTCGTTGTTCGGCATTAAGAGATTGAAAAGAATGAATGCGTTCCATTGCCTGGACATAACTCTCTTCTGCCAAAATACGCACTGTTCGTTCGAACTTTCTGTTATTGTCCAGTAAATACTTGAATTCTTCTTTTTCAATGCAAATCAATTCTGAATCTTCGTATGCACGAATTGATTCTTTTGAATTTTTCCCCAGGTAAAAACTTCGGTGATTACTGACAATGAAATTGTTTGGTGGAAAGAAAAACCGGGAAATCCATTCGGAACCATTCTCGGAAACATAGGTTGAATAAAGCAAACCGTTTATAAGTATTCCTATTTTTTGAGTTTTCTCACCATATTCAATAAAAGATTCTCCTTTCTTCAGAACCACAGGCTTGTTTTTTAGTTCAACCTCTTTTAACAAGTCGAGCGTAATATGATACCTGCCAACTACCTTCTGTTGATCCATCAATGTTTATTTTCGGAGAAATCTTTATTAAACATCTTTAATCTTTTTTCCAAATCGGGAAACTGTCCGCGTTTTACAAAAGAAACGCATGCACGAATCCCCTCTTCCCTGCTTCCTGTATTATCAAGTGCAATAGCGCTGATACCATAATAAAGCAGATTAGCAACCAATTGATTTCCTGTCATTCCCGGATAGGCAATTGTAAAATAAAAACCGTCGGCAATTGGTTGCCCCAAATCGGTTTCATAAATAATTTTAAATCCGTTTTCAAGAAACAGGCGCTTCATTATTTTTGCCTTTTCGCCATATTCCTTAATATTTTCCACAAAGTTAAATTGACCGTCGTTAGCTGCCTTTAACATTGCGGCAAGAGCCCACTGGGCTGAATGGCTGGTTCCTGATGACAATGCATAAAGCAATCGCAAGGTAATGGTGCTGCCGAAATCAGTTCCTCCAAACCGCTCCTGGAGTGCCGGATAATCCCGTTTATAAAGGGCATCAGGTATCAGCATCAATCCACACCGCTGACCGGCATATGAAAATATCTTGGAACTGGATACAAAAAGTATATAATTATTGGTGTATTTAGCCACAGTAGGCTGGAACGGCGGTTCTCCCGGCTTCGATAAATCCTGTCTGAAGTCCATTCCAAAATACGCCAGGTCTTCCATGACTATTATGTCGTATTTGTTAGCAAGTTCACCAATTACCTTTAACTCCTGATCAGTAAAACATATCCAGGAAGGATTATTTGGGTTTGAATATACGATGGAACAAATATTTCCTTTTGCAAAAAACTCCTCTAGTTTATCTCTTAATTTTTGTCCCCTGAAGTTAAACACATCGAAAGTTTCATACTTTTGGCCAAGGACCATCATCTGTTGCTTTTGCACAGGAAAGCCGGGGTCTATAAAAAGAGTTGTGTCTTTCCCCTGCACTGCATTGGCGGTAGCCATAAATGCCGCATAGGTTCCCTGCATTGAACCAACAGTTGGTATGCAGCCTTTGGCAGAAATAGTAATATCAAGAAAATTTTTTACAAAACGGGCTGCCTCTTCCTTCAGTGGTTTAATGCCGTCAACCATAGGATAAATTGCAGCCACTCCCCTCTTCAGCGCTTCAATTTCAGCCTCCACGCCAATTTGTGACGGGGGCAGTCCCGGTACGCCCATCTCCATTCGTACGAACTTCTCTCCAGTTTCCTCCTCCACCAGGTTCACCAAAGCAACTATTTCTCTTATAGAAGCCTTACCTGAATCGGCAATCCGAAGTTCTTTTATCCTGGCATCAACTAATTCTTTTCTTAATGGCGTGTTTTCCATCTGTTGGATTTTATCCATCAGGACTAGATTTATCCGGATGTCTAATTATAAATATTTGCCTGATCAATTACTGGCTAAATTCAAAAGCCGAAATGAGTTCTTAATAGTTCAACCCAATTCTGAACGCGCTCATCCGTAAGCTCAGGTTCGAAATCCTCATCCACAGGCAGGCCCAAAAACATTCCGTCAACTACAGCTTCCGATTCATCGAATTCATATCCTTCAACAGGAACCTGGCCCACTAAGGTTGCTCCGTTTTCAATCAGGGAATGCCCCAGCAGACCAATATGATCAACGAATGTGGATGAATAGGTTACATGATCTCCTAATCCAAATATTGCAAGTGTTTTTCCCTCGTACCTGGTTTTACTTATTTCAGGCAAAAATTTAGCCCAGTCGACATTTGTATAGATCGATTCCCAGGTTTCTTTACCAACTGTAGAAATGCCAAAAATGATTTTATCATACTTTTCGAGGTCTTCAACACTGGCATTATTTACCGGAACCATCACCACCTTATCTTCACCAATAGCCTTTTCTATTTTTTTTGCAACCCGATGAACAGCTCCATCGAGCGGGCCGAAAAATATTGCTGTTTTGTCCATACTTAACTGAATTGTTATTACTGATTATGAATGTATATTTCACCACGTTCGTATTCACCTAAAATAGCAAGGCTCGAAACACTTTTCAGCACCTGATGCAAAGCCTTATTGTAATTGCCGGTATCCTCCCATTCAATATCCACATGAATGGCATACTCATTGGGCTTTCCTATAATAGGCACCGATTGTATTTTTGCGAGGTTTATTTCATTTTCTGCAAATACATTCAGCACCCTGGCCAATGCTCCGTAAAAATGCCCCACTTCAAAACTTAAGGATGCTTTATTTGCCTTCTCAGTAGGATTGCCATGCTTCGAAAGTATAAGAAAGCGGGTATAGTTTTTTTTATTTGTTTCTATGCCTGTTTCCAGCACTTCCAGTTTATAAAGTTCAGCTGAACGAAGATTACCAATGGCCGCAGCATCTGCCGGACGTTGTTCAGAAATCAGTTTTGCAGCACCTGCGGTATCCATGCCTTCATGCAATTCAACGTTCGGGAAATACTTTTCAAGATATTCAACACACTGCTGCAGTGCAATAGGATGTGAATAGATATCTTTTATATCGGTTGGTTTAACTCCTGCCACTGCCATCAGATTTAACTGAATATGGAGGTAGATTTCACCAATAATCCGCAGGTGGTAATCCCGAATCAGCTGATAGTTTTTCAGCAAACTGCCGGCAATGGAGTTTTCAATTGCCATTACAGCATAATCGACCTGATCGGTATCAACCAATTCACAAACTTTAGTAAAAGATTTGCATTCAACTACCTTAATCTTTCCCTTGAAATATTTTACGGCGGCATCTTCATGAAAAGACCCTATTATTCCCTGTACCGCTATCCGCTTCATTTACTTACTTTAAAAAATTATTTAAATATACGCATTCTGAGTTTAGTTCTCCTTTTTCCTTTAGCCGATTTATCATTTGGAAATATCATATACTATTTCGGTAAACTACAATTACTTTTTACTCAGAACATTCACACATTTTTCCATATCAGAGGGTCTGATTACTATAACTGCCTTATCATCGTTCATTGAAAAAGCATAAAGGTATTCAATAAAAACACCTTCTACATCCAGCTCATATAATAATTCAGACAATGCACCCGGACGGTTTGAGCTGTTTACCAGCACAACATCAGTGGTTCGCACTGAAAAATGATGTTCTTTCAAAACTTCACAAGCCTTTACAGGATCGGATACAATCAGCCTCAGCACCCCAAAATCAGAGGTATCGGCAACTGTAAATGCTGAAATGTTAATAGCTGCCTCACCAAGAATATGTGCAACCTCATTTAGCCGGCCCAATTTATTTTCAAGGAAAACTGAAACCTGTTTTGCTTTCATATCGTTATAATTTCCGGTTATCAATAACACGCTTTGCCTTACCTGCAGTTCGCTCAATAGTTTTTGGCTCAACCAACTTAACATCTACAGAAATACCCAAAGTCCCCATGATGTTTGCTGTTATTTTTTTCCGTAGGGCTTCGAGTTCTCTGATTTCATCGGAAAAGAACTGTTCCTGTACTTCTACGAGCAACTTCAGTACATCAAGCGATCCTTCACGATCGACTATAAGCAGGTAATGCGGTTCTGTTTCGCTCATCTCAAGCAGTACACTTTCAATTTGCGAGGGGAATACGTTCACACCCCTGATGATAAGCATATCGTCTGACCTTCCTGTACATTTTTCCATACGAACAAGCGTACGGCCGCATGCGCACTTTTCGTAAATAAGCCGCGTTAAGTCGCGTGTACGATATCTGAGAATTGGTATCCCTTCCTTGGTTACGGTAGAAAAAACCAGCTCACCCAATTCACCATGAGGAAGCGGAGTAAGAGTCTCCGGATCGATTATTTCCGGAATAAAATGATCTTCATTTATATGCATTCCCTCCTGGTATTCACATTCACAGGATACACCCGGTCCAACAACTTCACTCAGACCGTAAATATCGATCGCTTTTAGCTTCAGTTTAGCTTCAATTTCACGGCGCATACTTTGGCTCCAGGGTTCGGCACCAAAGATACCAACCTTAAGCTGAAGTGATTCGGGTCTGATATTCATCTCCTTCATCACTTCCGCCAGATAAAGTGCATAGGAAGGTGTGCATGCAATAACTGATGTGCCAAAATCCTGCATCAGCTGAATCTGCTTTTTGGTATTTCCTCCTGAAATTGGAATTACAGTGGCACCAAGGTTTTCAGTACCATAATGTAACCCCAGCCCTCCGGTAAACAGACCATAACCATATGCCACCTGTACAATATCGTTTCTGTGCACGCCAGCCATGCAAAGCGTCCGGGTAACAACTTCTGCCCACATGTTCAAGTCGTTGCGTGTGTAGCCAACAACTGTCGGTTTGCCGGTAGTTCCTGAACTTGCATGCACACGAACAATTTCACTCATTGGAACTGTGAACATTCCAAACGGGTAATTGTCGCGTAAATCGGATTTATTTGTAAAAGGAAGTTTATCAAGATCATCTACCGAACGGATATCACCTGGAACCAGACCTTTTTCCTGCATCTTAGCCCGGTAACTGGGAATATTATGGTAAATCCTCTGCACAGTCTGAATCAGCCTTTTGCTTTGAACAGCAGCCATTTCATCACGTGAGGCGCATTCCATCTTTTCGTTCCAAATCATTTTCAGAGTTTCGGCTTTAAATTATTCTGTTATAAGAAATAAAAAACGAGTCCGTTAGATTAAAGACCGTATACAGTTGCATCAGCAAGAATTGGGATGCTGTTTTGAGCAAGTAGTCGTTTCGCCTCGATTACATCGGGGACATCCAACACCAGTATTGCCATTCCAGTTTGAGAAATCAGGCGGGTATAAGCATTTTCAATATGAATGCCTGCCCTTGAAATATTAACCAGCAGCTCGTCCAATCCGCCGGTTTCATCTTTCATTTCCAAAGCAATCACTTCCCGCAACGCAACACTGTTTCCTTTGCCGGTCAATGCCTGGTATGCTTCCTCCGGTTTATCAACCAACAGATTAAGTACTCCCCACCCATGTAATATGTTTGTGAGAGTAAGTGATCGGATATTAATCTGCTCCGATTTCAGGATATTGGTGATGCCTTCAAAATGAGCTATTTTATTCTCAAGAAACACTGAAACTTCAAATGCCATAACTGTCGATTTTTGGTAAGCCGTACTTGTGAGGAACGGCTACTAATTTATCAAAAATTAAACAAAAATAAGAGGAAAATTAAAAACTGTAAGCAACAGAAACCATATTTCTAAAATTTGTTACATTTTCAGCATTTTTTACTTTGCCATAATCTTCATAATCGAAATCTCCATATGCAGCTGTTGTCATACTCAGTTCCCATCCCAGCATTAAATTTTTATATGTGTAGATAAGCTGTGGTGAAATTTTGTAAATTCTGTCGATATCGGTTGCCATTCCATAAACAAGACCGACAGGGACTTCACTGGTACCAAGATTTTTCAGATAACCTGCAAAAAGCCCTGCTTTCCATTTCTTACCGTAAGTTATATTGAGCCAATTGTAAATATGATTTGAAGGAGTATATGTTTCAGCTCCGGTTGCGGGATCAGTTGAAGCCACTGCATAACCACCGGGTAAAAGGCTTTCGCTAACATTTTGACCATACATTGTCTTTGCCTTGAATTCCAGTTTATCATTTACATACTTCAGGTAGGCAATACCTGCCCATGTATTCAGTTTTTCTGTGGTTTTAAATGTTCCTTGAGTGCCAGTGGTTTTAGTACGCGGTTGAATACTTTTCCAGTCAAAAGCAGCGCCAAGAGTCCAGTGTTCATTAAAATACTGCAATTGTCCGTGTAGGTTCGGGACAACAGCATTGCGCTGGTAGGAATAAGTTTTACCGTCTGGTCCTGTATTCGCATAGTTAAACTGGTAAACAGCCGCTGCAATAATATCAAAACCTGGAGCCAGGTGATGCGTAAACCTCAGCTGAGGACTTCGGTTAAATACCTGAAAAGGCAATCCGGTATTTTCATTTAACACCGATGGATATACTTTTTCAATAAAGGTAGGATGCCATGCTCTGCCAAATAACAAAGTTGATTTAGAAAAAGCAAAGCTGGTATAGGCATGCCTGAGCCGAATGCCATTTGTTTCATTAAAACCTGTAAAATCTACCTCAATATAGGCTGAAATGACCACTTTTCCCAACTCCAATCCTGAAAACCTCGTTCCGAACCGGGAAAAAGTATTTAGCAGATGTGCATTGGCTACTTTGTTAATATCCTCTCCATTTTCATCGTACTCAGGTTTAAAGGGATAGAACTCCAGCAAATGATCGCAGCCACAAACATTTCTGCGTGAATCGAGAATAAAATCATTACGAACAAAACCTGAAAATTCAACTTTAATGTCCTTTGGTGTTACAAACCCTTGGGATTGAGCTACTATTGAAATAAAAGAACATAATATGACTACTATTTTCTTCATTTGGTTTAAATGTTAATAAGCTGGCGATTTTTTTATCAAAATAAAAGAAAAGAACTGAAATTCAGAAATTATAACGCTCGTTAATTAGCAATAACCCTCTAATTTTCTGTTATTTATTTTCATTTTAAATTAACATATCGTATGAACTAATTTTTTCATCAATTGTAACAAATGATACACAAATAAAGTAGAAAATTATAGAAATTTGGATTTTACTTAACTGAATAAAACATTATGCTGAAAAAGCTGCTTCCCCCTCCTAAATGGAGGATACCGGTGATGATTGTGTCAAGCCTGCTTCTGGGCCTGGTTTTATTTCTTTTATACGTATCTAAAGCTCACTCTTATCTTTCCGATGATCCTGCAACCTGCACCAATTGCCATATAATGTCGCCGCAATATGCAACCTGGAGTCACAGCTCTCATCGCGAAGTTGCAACATGTAATGATTGTCATGTGCCCCATAACAACATATTTAACCATTATTATTTTAAAGCAAAAGATGGGTTGCGTCATTCAACGATCTTTACGTTGAGAAATGAACCCCAGGTGATATTTATAAAACCGGAAGGCGCAGAAGTAGTGCATAACAACTGCATCCGTTGTCACAACGAGTTGCTTGTTGATCCAAAACTTGATGCATCGGTAAAAAATCATGAAGCACACATGACTGACCGGCGGTGTGTAGAGTGCCACCGGACAGTTCCACATGGCAGGGTGAACAGCATTTCAAGCGTTCCTAACGCAAGGGTGCCATTGCCCGAAAACCCTGTACCCCAATGGCTCAGAGAAATTGTAAATAAACAGTAAATAAAATAATCAAAAAAAACTAAAGATGAGTACTATTCGCGAAATGACCGAAAAACGTCCCTGGCTTGCATGGGTATTGTTTTTTCTAACCGTAGTTGTGGTATTTTTACTTGGATTGCTGGCTTCATCGATTGTTGAAAGAAGAATTGAAGCAGCTTATGTAAATGTCCCTCGTAGTGAAATCTCGCAATTTGAACCAAGAAATGAGGTTTGGGGAGAAAATTATCCGCGCGAATTTCAATCGTATTACGCAACTGCCGATACTTCCTTTCAAAGTAAATACAACGGAAATGCAGAGATTGATATGCTGGAACAGCATCCTGCCATGGTAGTAATGTGGGCAGGATATCTTTTTTCAGCAGACTACACCCAGGGTAAGGGGCATTATTATTCAATAAGCGACATCAGGGAAAATCTTCGTACAGGAGCACCAATGAGTCCGGAGCAGGGACCTCAGCCGTCTACCTGCTGGACCTGCAAGAGTCCCGATGTTCCAAGGCTAATGAATGAAATGGGCGCTGCAGAATTTTATTCCAAAACCTGGGCCGAACTAGGGCCGGAGGTAGTCAACCCAATAGGATGCGGCGACTGCCATGAGGCAGAAACAATGAACCTTACAATTACCCGGCCGGCTTTGATTGAAGCATTCGAACGGATGGGCAAAGATATAACCCAGGCCAGTCACCAGGAAATGAGAAGCCTGGTTTGTGCCCAATGCCATGTGGAATATTACTTTAATAAAGAAATTGCAGATGGATCGCAATACCTGGTATTTCCATGGGATAACGGATTTACTGCCGAAGCAATGGAGGAATATTACGATAATCTTGAATTCAGCGACTGGACACATAAATTAAGCCGGGCGCCAATGCTGAAAGCACAGCATCCGGGTTATGAAACTTACATGACGGGGATTCATGCACAACGTGGTGTCTCCTGTGCCGATTGTCACATGCCATATATAAGTGAAGGTGGTCAAAAATTCACAAACCATAAAATGACCTCACCACTGCAGAACATTTCAAGCTCATGCCAGGTTTGCCACCGCGAAGAAACAGAAGAACTTGTACGTTCTGTATACCGGAATCAGGATAAGGTGATGGAAACACGCAACATATTGGAGCAATTGATTGTAAGAGCACATGTTGAAGCAAAAACAGCCTGGGACCTGGGAGCTACAGAAGAACAAATGGAAGATATCCTTATGGGCATAAGACATGCTCAGTGGCGATGGGATTATGCAGCAGCCTCTCATGGCGCATCATTCCACTCTCCTCTTGAAATAAGCCGGCTAGTTGGTACTGCAATTACAATTGCTCAGGAAACACGACTTGATTTAGCACGGCTTTTGTCAGAGCTGGGACAAAATGAAGAAATCCCCTACCCCGATATTTCAACAAAAGCAAAAGCACAGGAATTTATCGGGCTGCCTATGGAAAAAATGCGTGAAGAAAAAGAAGAGTTTCTTGAAACTGTAATTCCAAAATGGGAGGAAATAGCAGCAGAAAGAGAAGCTTCATGGAATACACCCGTTGCAAATTAATATTTCAGTGGCAAATATGAACAAGTTTTATTTCTTTTTAGCCTTTGGATTGGTATTCTTGGGGTCTGAAGCAAAAGCACAGTTTGTTCTTTCCGGGGAATTCAGGCCAAGGACAGAATTCAGCAGAGGATATAAATCCCTGGCTTCGGAAAGCCAGGATATGTCAATTGCTACAGCTCAACGCACAAGACTGAATGCACTATTCAGTACAGAAGGAATCCAAACCAAACTGGTTCTGCAGGATGTTCGCTATTGGGGCAGTCAACCCCAGTTGGTGGCCAATGAAAATTTTGCCACATCGGTGCATGAAGCCTGGGCTGAAGTAAATCTGCTGACCAACTTTTCAATGAAGGCCGGCAGGCAGGAACTGGTGTATGACGACCACCGCATTTTCGGAAATGTAGGGTGGGCACACCAGGCACGTTCGCACGACCTGGTATTGTTTAAATACGAAGAGGAAGTTAAACTGCATGTGGGTATTGCACACCATGAAAATGCCAATATTACCAATGATATATATGATGGGCCAGATGCATACAAAAACCTGCAGTTTGTATGGTTAAACAAAGCATGGGAGAATGCAGGATTAAGCCTGTTATTACTCAACAACGGGGTACCTGTTTTTGTGACGGAACAAAATGAAGAAACCCGGTACAGCCAAACCTTTGGCGGAAGATTTGTATTTATGCCCGAAGATGTGACATTTGCTGCCAATCTATATGGCCAGACAGGCAAACATCGCTCAGGTGAAAGTATCAGCGCAATTAATTTTTTGGCAGAGGCTTCAATGAGCAACGGCTTAGCTGCAGGATATGAATACCTGTCGGGCAACAGTTATGATAAAACCGACAAAGTGTATGCATTTGAACCATTTTATGGAACCAATCATAAGTTCAACGGATTTATGGATTATTTTTATGTTGGTAACCATATTAATTCAGTGGGCCTTCATGATGCCTGGTTAAAATATGGATACAATCTGGAGAAAGTAAAACTAAATGCCGATCTGCACTATTTTGCATCTGCCGGAAAAATCGCTCAGGATGCTAAAAATTACCTTGGAACCGAACTGGACCTGGCCGTTTCATGGGCAGTGCAGCCCATGGCAACGTTAAGCGCAGGCTGGTCCGTAATGTTTGCAGGCGAAAGCATGGAACTGCTGAAAGATGGTGATCATACTGCCGGACAGCATTGGGGATATATCATGCTTTCTGTCACACCTGCTTTCATCCGGTAACTCCGGTTTAAAAAATTGGGGTAATAAAAAGAACCACTCTCCTGGAGAAGTTTTGAAATTATTCCTTCCAGTTAAAAATATTGACCATTACCATCCGTTTTACCTTTTATAATTAAAGATATCAGGATTCTTATTTCCCTATAAACTAATTATCAGAAGAAATAGTACAAATCGTTTGTCGGTGTCAATTCGTTATGCGTAAAAACAAATCAACCAAAATATTCAGGAAACTACACAAATGGCCGGGTATAATTATTGCCCTTTTTGCCATCTTATTTGCCTTGTCGGGAATCGTTATGAATCACCGGCAGGTATTTTCCGCAGTAGATATTTCCAGAAACCTGCTGCCGCACAACTATCGTTATCAAAACTGGAATCTGGCTGCTGTACGTGGTTCGCTGCCTGTTGAAAATGATTCAGTTTTAGTTTATGGCAATATTGGAATCTGGAAAACCCCTTCCACCCTTGATCAATTCATTGATTTCAACCAGGGATTTCCAAAAGGAATCGATAACCGAAAAATATATACAGTTGTCCGCCACAAACAAATGCTCTATGCAGGGACCCATTTCGGGTTATATAGCTGGAGCATTTCAGCAGGTGAATGGCAAAAAATGTTGCTTCCTGTTGAGCAGGAGCGTATTGCGGACGTAAACATTAAGAATGATACACTACTGGTTCTTACCCGCCACTATCTATTAAAAACAACCAACGGAATACAATTTGAACCGGTACAACTTCCTGAACCTGTGGGATATGAGCGCAAAACAGGACTATTCAACACCCTATGGGAGCTACACAGTGGCGAGCTGTTTGGACTTCCGGGGAAATTGATTGTTGATTTGCTGGGACTGGTAACCATTGTACTTTCAGTTACAGGGTTGCTCCATTTCTTTTTCCCAAAAATTATCAGGTGGATGAAAAGGAAGAAAAAGCCGTTAAAGCCGTGGGTGAGCGCAACAAAAACCAATCTGCGCTGGCACAATGTCATAGGATATATTTTTATCGTTTTTTTAATTATCAATACTTTAGCCGGCATACACCTGCGTCCGCCACTGCTGATTCCCATTGCCAATAAAAAGGTAGGCATCATTCCAGGTACTCATCTCGATAATCCGAATCCATGGTTCGACAAACTGCGCCGGGTGGTATGGGATAAAAATCTGAACAGATATATTTTCTCTACTTCGGAAGGGTTCTATGTTGCAGATGAAGCTTTGGGAAAGCCTCTGCAACCAATTGTTCCGCAACCTCCGGTAAGTGTAATGGGATTGAATGTATTCAAGCCGGCCGGACATTTGAAGTACCTTACAGGCTCATTTACAGGCTTGTTCTTATGGGACATCGGTACAGGCGGGGTTTATAATTACTTTTCGGGCAGTGCTTATGTGGCACCACAGGGAATGTCCAGTCCAATTGGCTCGGAAATGGCAGCCGGGTTGGTGGAGGCAGGAAACACTGCCTGGTGGTTCGATTATAACAGCGGAGCCCTGCCTTTAACAGGAATTGGCTTTCCTGAGATGCCAAAGGAAGTATTGCAAAAATCACCAATGTCGTTATGGAATGTGTCACTGGAAATTCATACAGGCCGTATTTTTGAGCACCTGGTTGGCATGTTTTATATTCTTTTTGTTCCACTGGCAGGGCTTTGCCTGATAATGGTCCTGGTAAGCGGCTTTTTCATCTGGTGGAAAGTCTATCACAGGAAAAAATAATTCGTACAGGGGGAGAAAATCTGAAATCATGTTTACGAAGATATATTAAGCTTACTGATCCGGGAGGTAAAGTGTTTTGAATCGCCCCACTCATTGTACCCTATTTCACTGCCGGCCAGTTCTATCCGTGCTTCAAGGCAATTACGGCAAAGCTCAGCATCCTCATCCAGGCAGGGTTTGTCTTCATAAAGCAGGTACTCTTTCCGGTAGTCGCAAGGAGTCAGGTTAGGCATAATTACATTGGCACCAACAGTCAATGCTTTTTCACGTCCAGCGGGATCAATTGCCTGCAAAGCAGTTGCAGCAGCAATATTGATATCGGGCATCAGCAACCGCAAGGCAGCAATCATTTTTAAAGCAAGGTCAAATCGTTCCTTCCGGCTCTGCAGCAAATGCCGATGTTGGTAAAGCGGTGTATGTTCATGCTCGATGTATGGACCCATACCACACATGTCGATATCAATCTGTTTGAAGAAGAGCAAGTCGTTGGCCAAATCTTTCAAAGTCTGAAAGGGCAATCCGATCATCACTCCTGTACCAACCTGATAGCCTGTTTCCTTTAGATGCTGCAATGCCTCTAACCTTTTTTCGAATGAATGATTATCAGAATCAGGATGAATTTTATAGTAAAGCTGTCGGTTTGAGGCTTCAATTCGCAGCAGGTAGCGATGAGCTCCGCTCTCAAACCAGCGTAAAAAAGTATCCCGCGACTGTTCACCACAACTCAAAGTAATCCCCAATTCATTATTCGAAAGCTGTTTAATTTTTTTCAGCAGACCTTCTACCCTCTTCACAAAGGCTTTCGATGATATTTCCCCCGACTGAAGTACAACCGATCCAAACCTGTTTTGCCAAGCAAAACGGCATGCTTCAAGTATTTCTTCATCGGAGGCATTGTACCTGACAACATTTGTGTTGCTCTTACGGATACCACAATAATAACAGTCTTTGGAACAGACATTGGAAAATTCAACCAACCCCCTGAAGTATACTTTTTTACCCAATACATTTTCCTTCAGCTGGCTGGAGCGTTCAAAAAGTAAGTGCTTGCTGCTATCTGCGGCATTTAGTAACAAGATCAAATCCTGAACTGCAAATTCCTGTTGTTGTAGTATTTCGGCAACCGTCTTCATTATTGCAAAAATAGCAGTTGACAATCAATGAAAAGCTAAAAGGCTGAAAATAATTATTTATTAAGGCAGACTTTACCCTGTTATGATCAGAATAGACAACATGAAAGAAGAGAAAAAATCCAACAACTCTTTAAATGTTGTAAAATCATTGAATTTCAAATTGAATTGCATTATTTTTCGAGGCAATTATTTTAGTAAATTATTAAACGAATAACCGATGAAGCAGTTTCTATCAATTACTTTTATAATGTTCCTTTTATGGAATTGCGGACAAAAGACAAATGAAAATTCAGCTGAAAAAATGATTATTACTGAAAAACATTCAGAAGAAGCAATTAAAGGCATTACTGAAAAGTTTCCTGAAAACAGCAGGCAGGAGATTGAAAAAGGAGTACATCATGCTGCATCGTTATGGCGGCAATCCGATGGTACAGAACAAGAATTTGTAGCCTTTTGCACCGACAACTATATTGGTGACAGCAATGAAAAACATGCCGTACTTATTAAAGTGTCGGAATACATGGAATCACTTTTCGGTCATTTTAACAAAATGACCATTGATATGAAGAAAAACGTCGATTTGCAAACGGGGCAACTTCATGCGGTGGACCATATGTTTTCGGCTTACAGTGCAGGTGCTCATCTAAACAACGATTTTTACGGCAACAAAATAGCTTTCCTTGTGGCCTTAAATTTTCCCTTTTATTCCACTGAAGAAAAGAATGAACTGGGTGAAAACTGGACTGAAACCGAATGGGCATATGCACGAATGGGTGATGTTTTTAATTCAAGAGTACCTTCTGTACTTATCCAGAACAGTGCTGCAGTTTCTGCACAGGCAGATGCATACATTGCCGAATACAATATTTACATGGGCAATCTGATAAGCAAAACCGGACAGCCGCTATTCCCCGAAAACATGGTACTGCTAAGCCACTGGAACCTGCGCGATGAAATTAAAGCCAATTATTCCAATTCCGAAAACGGGCCCGAAAAACAGGAAATAATTTACAGTGTAATGCAGCGCATTATCGACCAGTCAATCCCCCACCAGATTATTAATTCAGGAGAATACAACTGGAATCCATTTGAAAACAAACTATTGAAGAACGACCGGCAAGTTGAGGCAGAACCGGAATCCGATAAACGTTACCAACAAATAGTGAATAATTTCAACGCATTAAAAGATTTTGATTCCTACCACCCGGTACTGAATACATCAATAAAACGATCGTTTTCAGGTAACATGCAAATTCCGCAGGAAGAGGTGGAGGCCCTTTTCCATGAATTTCTCAGCGCTCCACAGCTCAAACAGACCGGCGAAATCATAAAAAAAAGGTTAGGTCGCGATTTGCAGCCCTGGGACATTTGGTACGACGGATTCAAAGCACGTAGTTCAATGCCGGAAGAAAAACTGAATGCAATTACACAGGACAGGTATCCCGATGCCAAGGCACTGGAAAACGATCTGGAGAATATCCTGAAAAAACTGGGATTTGAAAATGAAAAAGCCCGCTATCTTGCTTCCAATATAGCTGTTGATCCGGCAAGAGGCTCAGGACATGCATGGGGCGCTTCCATGAAAGAAGAAAAAGCCCGGCTTCGGACACGCATACCGGAAGGCGGGATGGATTATAAAGGATACAACATTGCAATTCATGAATTCGGGCACAACGTGGAGCAAACCATTTCACTGCACGAGGTTCCATATTACATTATGAATGGTGTGCCTAATACCGCTTTTACTGAAGCACTGGCATTTGTTTTTCAGGAAAGGGATTTAATGCTGCTTGACATGAAGGATGAAAATCCTGATGCTGAATATCTGAAAACACTTGACATTCTGTGGTCGGTATATGAAATAATGGGTGTGTCGATGGTAGATATGCAGATGTGGCAATGGATGTACAATAATCCGGATTGCACTGCAGAAGAATTAAAAAATGCTACACTTGAAATCAGCAAAAACGTTTGGAATGAATATTTTGCCCCGGTATTTGATATTCAGGAACAAACCATTTTAGCCATATACTCACACATGATAAATTCACCCATGTACCTGCCAAACTATGCGTTTGGTCACCTCATCCATTTCCAGCTTGAAGAACATTTTAAAACACAGCCACTGGCTTCGGAAGTGGAACGTATTTTTGCACTGGGCCAACTCACCCCAAGGGAGTGGATGATAAAAGCGGTAGGCACACCATTATCAAACCAGCCCATACTAAATGCAGCAACCGAAGCAATCGATCATTTACTTTAAATAAAGCTTAACTTTTTCTAAAGCATAAAAGAAAAAAGACTTCAGCAAAAAATATTTTATAACATATAATAATATGCTGTAAATCATCTGTCAGTAATTTATTTAAAGTTAATTTTAGGGCATAATCCTGCGGGAAGGCTTTGCTGACCTTAGGGAAGAAAAAATGGATAAATAAACCTGCAGTAAGGTAAAAAGCGACTGCCGGATTCTTTTTGATCTTCCCCCCGGTCCTCCTCCGCATAAAAATTCTTAAGTATGGAAAACAGCCTAAAGCGATTGGGATTTGTAGGAGTTATTATTGATGACCGTGAAAAATGCTCAGGTGTCGTTAACAAGATCCTGAGTGAGCATGCCGAATTAATTCTTGCCCGCACAGGCTTGCCCAATGCCAAAGGCAACACATCCGTAATTACTCTGGTTATTGATGCCACTACCGATGAATTGGGTATTCTCACCGGGAAACTAGTGTTAAGTTAATTTTGATATGACGGTTTTATTGTATATATTTACCAAAAAAAGATGGTACTGTATACAATTAAACTAAGTGAATCCGAGGTAGAAGAACTCAGTAAGGTAATTAATAAAGGCAGCCATACATCA
>JAGXGA010000067.1 GCA_024636975.1 Mariniphaga sp. | reverse complement strand
TTGTAAAATTTAAAAGTTCCTTGATATGGTGAAAATACAAAATTCAAGCCCCATTTCAATGCGAGATGGGGCAAAAAAAGAATCATGTGTACATTTATCACTGACAGTCAATATTTTACAAGAATAATCCTGACGGCTATGGGGCGCTGCCACCGGGCTGAATTAAATTAGGCTTTCAGCCTGCAAGAGAATTTTATAACATGCCTCCTGCACAAAATGCCTGTCTTTACAGTTTGCTATGGCGGCCAACATCCTAATGTTATTTTTTATATAATATTTCCCGTTTAATAAATGATGAACTGTTCACCGTTTACTTTTCACTGTTCACTTCTCTATTACTTATCATTGCCTACTGCCTAATGCAGGTACCAAATTTCCCTCCTTCGCCTCTGCCTTCGCCTTCGTCTCACTCCCCCTCAGGCACAAAATCGAGCGATATGGAATTTACACAATGCCGCGTATTTTTTGCTGTGAACCGTTCTCCAAGGAAAACATGACCCAGGTGACCGCCGCAATTACTGCAGGTGATCTCGGTGCGCCTTCCGTCGGCATCGGTAGTCCGGGTGACGGCTCCCTCTATTTCATCATCAAAACTGGGCCATCCGCAGTTCGATTCAAACTTGTCGGACGACTTGTAAAGGGGGGCCTCGCAACGCTTGCATACATACGTACCCTTTTCTTTATGGCCGTTGAATTTTCCTGTATACGGACGTTCAGTCCCTTTATTTACAATTACATATTCTTCAAATTCCGTTAAAGGCTTGTATCCCTTATTCATTTCATCCTCCTTTTCCTGTTTTGCTTCGGGTTTCTCTGACTGTATTTCCATCTCTGCATTGACTGTTGCTTCTGCCTGTCTTTTAACATTCCCATCGGTTTGTGCACACGCCGAAAATGTTAAAGCAATTAATATTATCATTAAACTTGTTTTCATA
The DNA here is from genome assembly GCA_024636975.1 of Mariniphaga sp. Taxonomy (GTDB): domain Bacteria; phylum Bacteroidota; class Bacteroidia; order Bacteroidales; family Prolixibacteraceae; genus Mariniphaga. Next base: position 84,861 of record JAGXGA010000067.1, on the reverse strand, counting down.
TCACACTTATGACAACCGGGGACAGATATTGGTTCAAATTTATACCCCACTTATTTTCCCGGTTATATTTATTTGATTTACCATCAGCAAATTTCATTCCGTGCTTTAAGGGGGACAATCCATCAGCTACGACTATCGTAAAAGAACTTTGTCGGACGGAACTTTACTGTCAATTAAAAATGTGTTCAATCGAATACTAAAACTATACCTTCGCCTGACTAAACTCAATGTAAACTCAATATTAATTCAGTATTAACTCAGTGTAAATTCAATTTTAATTGAATTTACACTGAGTTAAGTTTGAGTTTACACTGAGTTTACATTGAATTTGATATTGACCATGTCACTGCAATCTAAAGGGCATTTCTTTCCGTCAGGGCATAAATTGATCACCTGCATGCCTTCTGGTATGCAAAGACTTAATTCCATTATATGATTTTTCCTTAGATTTTGGAGATACCAATCCCCGGTTTATCGATAAGGGTTATTTTCCCGTCTTCAACAGTAACCCCTTTATACGGGTCGTTTGATATGAGCAGGTTGCCGTCGAGGTCGGCCCATTCGGCTTTGGGTGACAACTGAGCCGCGGCCGATATGGCGCATGAAGTTTCAGTCATGCAGCCAATCATCACTTTCAATCCCAATGCATGGGCAAGGGTAATCATTTTATGGGCCTCGCGCATGCCTGTACATTTCATCAGCTTAATGTTTATGCCTGAATATACACCTGCAGCCTCCTGTACGTCCGTCAGCCGCTGAATGGCTTCGTCGCCTATAATGGGCAGTGGTGAATGTTCAGAGAGCCATGCATGATCGTCGATATTGCCTTTTGGCATTGGCTGTTCCACAAATTCAACCCCTTTCTCTATTAGCCAGTGCGCCATTTCAAGCGCTTCTTCCTTATTCTTCCATCCCTGGTTTACATCAACGCACAACGGTTTATCGGTCACCGAACGGATGGTTTCAATCATTTCCCGGTCGTTTGGACCGCCTAGTTTTACTTTCAGAATTTTATAGGGAGCAGCTTCATCCACTTTTTGCCTGACCACATCAGGCTGATCGATTCCGATTGTGAATGATGTATGGGGTGTATTTTCAGGAGAAAAACCCCATATTTTGTACCAGGGCTGCTGCATAATTTTCCCTGTCAGATCATGCAGGGCAATGTCAACTGCTGCCTTTGCGGCTGTATTGCCGGGAGCGGCTTCTTCAACATACTCCAGTATTTCATCCATGCGAAACGGATCGGTAAACTGGTTTAGGTTTAGCGTTTGCAGAAACCGGGCAGCGGTTTTTTGTGATTCGCCCAGGTAAGGTGGCATGGAGGCCTCACCGTAACCAATAATGTTGTTGAACTCAATCCTGGTGAGCATTACAGGGGTTGTAGTGCGCGAGCTGTTGGCAAGGGTAAAAACATGTTTCAGTTGCAGGTCATAGGGTTCAAATGTAAGCTTTAGACCTTGTTTGGGTAATGTTCCTTTCATATTCGAATAAGTTAATCGTGGCAGCATCAAACTACCTATTGTATAAAGCGTTGTGTTCTTTATAAAATTCCTTCTTCCTGTTCCCATTTCGTTGAGTTTTCAACTTTATTAATTCAATACCAGGTATGTTCTTTAATCCACCGGATGCCCTCTTTACCTTCCGATCCAACAATTCTTCGTGCCCTGATAAAAGTGTTTTTACGATATTCAGAAAACAATTCACTTTCCGGGTTGAAGCTGTTTTGCTCTACCATTCCTGCGGCGTGAATGTACTCTGTATTCCCCAGTGAAATGGCAACGTGTGTTATTTTTTCTGGTTGGTTTTCATCCTTTTCCTGTCCGAAAAACAGGAGGTCGCCTGGTTGAAGATTCACGTAATCATTTCCCGGATCAATTGCCTCCCCGTGCCTTGCCTGCAATGAGGCATCGCGTGCAAGAATAACCCCATTCATAAAATAAACCATTTTGGTAAATCCACTGCAATCCATTGCCACAGAAGAAGTCCCGCCCCACAGATACGGCCTTCCTTTCAGGTTTTGGGCCCCCTCCACAACCGAAGTGGAGTCAGGACCGGCTTTTTCAATGAATTCCAGGTAATGTACCCAGTTTCCGATGGGTGTATAACCTTCCCGTCCATCGGGAAAAGCGAATTTTAAATAGTTCCATCTTCTTTCCTGCAGCATCAGAATGCCACCCATTGTAACATCTCCCACCGGTTGTTCCATTTGCCAGGTTTCAAATATTTGGGCAAAGGATCCTGTAAAAATCATCTTGTCGGATTGTTGCCAGTTGTTCAGTTCCTGTTCCGTAACGGGGAAAATACCGGATCCATCTACCCATGAGATGTATCGATCGGGAGTTTGTACCAGGTACCAGTTGTCTTGTTTTTTCAGGACTTCTACTGGTGTGCCCAACAGGGCCTGTGTAACCAGTTCCGATGAATGACGTGGCTCAGCCCTGAGATTGGCCGCTGATAGCGTGACCAGGGCAAAAGGTTTATCTCCGACCGATGAATCGGGCAGGAGGGTTATTTCATTCTGAACTTTCATTGGTTGCAGGCTGTCGATAAGCTGCTCTATAAGCTCCGGGTTGTCGGTTTCTCCTTTCAACACAACCTGTCCTTTCATGAACGATGCCTCTGCATTGAAAACTGTTTCGCGTTTGTCGTGGATGCTGTTCTGCTCAAATCGGTTAATTATTTCTTCTGCCTTCCTGCGGTCGTTCACTCCACACGAAACAACAATCATCAAAATCAGCAGTGCTCCTGTTATTTTCATAGCGATGTTTCTTTTATACGTGTTACGTTCATGTTGTAGCTCCACTTATCGAAATAGAGATTGCCGCCTCTCCATTCCAGCTCACCTCTCTGAAAATCCATGGGCTCGCTTCTGTAATATTTCTTCGGGGGATTAAACTCCCGGCTGAAATCATCGTTTACTATCAACCTGTAGTTATCCAATCCTGAAATATAAAAATCTTTGATTTCCGTAACCTCTGATTCCTGCAGTCCGAACGACTGGTCTAGAGGCACCCAGCCAATTCCTTCGTAGTAAACCTCACACCAGTCGTGAAGGTTCACCTCCCCTGGGTGAAGCATCCAACCGCTTTGCCATTTGCACGGAATGCCGCTGTAACGGGCCAGCGACAGGAATAAAAGGGTTTGCATGCCACAATCGCCTTTTTTATTTTCCAGGACATACTGCGGAATGCATTCAAATGTAGAATATTCCAGCGCCGATGCCCAGGGGATGTTCTGATCGATCCAGTAGTATATTGCTTTTACTTTGTCAACTGGATTAGTTAAATCGCGGGTAATCTCCCTGGCAAGGCTCTTAATTTCTTCTGAAAAGATGAGGTGGGGTGGTCGTTCCGCTGTATATTGCTGGTACAGTTCCGCGGAGGTGTCGAAGGGTTTTACCATTTCCGGAGCTATGGGAATCCATTGTGGTAGGGTTTCAAATTCGGCTGAGAAACTAAATACGGTTGGCTCGCCTGCAACGGATACTTTCTCCATGTATAGGCTTCTCTGAAGTGATGAATTATCTGCAACCTGATATTCACCGGAATTAACTGAAAGCAGTTTTACATTACTTTGGCGGGGCAGCGATTCTTGTGGAAACGGCATCCAGCACCTGATCTGTTCATTGGCAGGCACAGCATCGGGTTGAAGTGTAATGATATATTCGATCCGGAACCTTAGTCTCATCTCTTCCGGAGGAAGTCCTTGTTGAAAATTCTTTACTAAGGAGGTAGTGTTATCCAGGCAAAATGCATCGAGTGGATCATTGTAAATTCCGTCTTTTTTTATTTTAACGATTCCTGCCATCGAATCAACCCTGAACAGGTTGGGAACCGCATTCCGGAAATACCTTTTGGTACCGTCGATCATACGCATCTCCAGCTTGCCTGAGCTTTCCCATTCGTTCATCTGCGTTGCTGTTAAATCGTCAAAGTAAACCAGCAATTCTTTTTTGATTTCTGCTTCTGTTTTTGAGAAATCAAGTTCAATGCGGTCCATCCGGTAACGTAAAATTTCCAGTTCTTCAGCAACCTTCGCTTGTGGATTGGCTGCTGTTAGCTGATCGATTTCCTGACGGGCCTCACTGAACCTTCCGGCTTCATACGAACTGAATATTTGCTGATAGTGACTTTCAGATGTGCTGCAGGAATAAAAAAAACAGCATGTAAGCATCAGTATGGTAATATTTTTTAACCTTTGATTCATCTTAATTTTTATGCAGCTAAACAAAGATAGAAAACATTATGAGACATTAAACTTCGATTTTTAACATGGAAAATACATTTCATATTCCCATTCTTTACCAGGATGAACAGCTGATTGTTGTTGAAAAGCCGGCCGGGCTGGCGGTGCATAAGAACGATTTTATGCCCCATGATGCCCCATACCTTACCAAACTGCTGGGAGAAATTACCGGGAAGTGGATATACAATGTCCACCGGCTCGATTCCAAAACTTCAGGGGTTATGGTCCTGGCCTTTTCTCCTGAAATGGCAAAGGAGCTTACGTTGCAGTTCGAACGAAAGGAGGTTCAGAAAAAATACACTGCTGTTGTTCATGGAAATCCCGGAGAAGGTACTTTTAGCGATAAGGTGCTTGTAAAAAAGAAGACTAAATTTAAAAAACCGGCCGTCACGCATTTTAAAACCTTACAATGTGTGGAAACTGGTATCTCCTATAAAGAAAAAACAGCAATTAAGATCAGCCTTGTGGAGATAATGCCCGAAACCGGGCGATGGCACCAGATTCGTCAGCATTTTGCAAAGAACAGGTTCGATATTGTTGGTGATACCCATCACGGCGATTTTACACTGAATAAAATCATTACAGAAAAAACGGGGTTAAACAGGTTATTGCTTCATGCTTCTTCAATCCAATTCTCGCACCCCGTAACTAAAAAACAGGAGGTTTTTACTTCGTCAGTTCCTGATGAATTTCATCAACTGTTTAATGCCGGCCTGTAAGATGAAAAATCAGTAAATAGACGGTTAAAAAGTTGTATAAATTTTAAAATCGTTTATCTTTGAAATATTTACCAGAAACCATGTGGAGGAGGAGAGATGAGAAGTGTTGTATGGATGATTTTTTTCTGTCTGTGCCTGAAGGGAACTGCTCAGCAACCAGTTAAAAAGCCGCTTGCAATTGAAGATTTTTACCGCTGGAACACGTTGTCGAATACCATTATTTCTAATGACGGACAATTAATTGCATTTTTACAGAATCCCCAAAAGGGGGATGGAATGTTGATTATTAAACGCGGTAAGATGGATTTTGATTCCATTCCAAGAGGAAGCAATATAAACTTCGGACCGGAAAATGATTTTATTGTTTTTGATATTAAACCCCCCGAAGAACGCATTAGAAAAGCTAAACTAAAAAAGGTTAAAAGGGAGAATATGCCTAAAGACAGCCTTGGCATATTTGTTTTTTCCAATCAGGAGAGGATATACAAGTATCCGCGTATAAAATCCTATAATATCCCTGATGAAAATGCAAGGTGGATAGCATTTTCAATGGAGCCACAGCCGGTTGTAAAAGATTCTTCGGCAACAGCACCAAAGCAGAATAAAACGAAGGTAAAAGATGATGACCTGGTATTGTTTCAGGTGGCAACAGCCGATACGGTTATTTTTCCAGGTGTATCGGAATGGAAGTACTCTGATAATGGTGCATTGGTTTGGTTTCGCAGGCAGGTTAAAGATTCAACCGGTACGTATTCCTCAGTGCATGTTTTCAATACCTTTACCGGGGTGGCTACCCGGGTTTTTACTGAAAAAGGATGCATTGAACAGCTGGTTACTGACGAGCAGGGAAGGCAATGTGCTTTTCTTTTTTCAGAAGATACCATCAGTGAGAAAAAATATTCGTTGTATGCAGGAACAATAAACAATGATCCTGAGAAAATAGTGGATGAGTATACATCTGGCATGCCCATCGGGTGGTCTCCCGGAAAGTATGGCAATCTATATTTTTCAAAAGATGGAACGAAGGTATTTTTCGGAACAACTGTTACACCTAGGCCTGAACCTAAAGATTCGCTCCTTGATGAGGAGAAGCCAAAGTTGGATATATGGAGCTGGCACGACGAGAAGATACAGTCGCAGCAGCTTGTGGAGCTTTCCAGAGAAAAAAAGCGTACCTACCTCGCTGTTTATCATCTTGACCTTGAACGATTCATACAACTTGCTGATCCTTCAATCAGGGAAGTATCAACAATTCTGGAAGGTAACGGTGATGTTGCCCTGGGATACAATCAATCGCCTTACATCAGGGAAACAGGCTGGACAGGCAAATACAGCCGTGATTTTTACCTTGTGGATTTGCCATCGGGCATTAAAAGGGAGATTGCAGATAATAAGTCGTATGTGCGTATGTCACCTCATGGGAAATACGTGGTGTGGTACGATAGTTCAGACAGGGGATATTATGCCCGGTCAACCGATATAAACCGGATGGAAGCTGTGCCGATTACGCAAATACTCCCGGTAATTTTTTATGATGAAGAAGAAGACAGGCCCACCGATCCTTCACCCTACGGAATTGCCGGGTGGAGTGAAGATGATCGCTTTGTTTTTATTTACGACCGGTACGATATCTGGAGAATTGACCCTTCCGGTGAACGCGTTCCGGTTTGTATAACCAATACGTTTGGACGAAGAAATCAAACCCGCCTGCGTTGCCTTGAGCTGGATTCTGAACTGGAACATATACCTTCAGGTGAAGATATAATTTTAACTGCCTTTGATGAACGGACCATGTCGGATGGTTTTTTTAGTGCCCGGATCGATGTGGTTACCGATCCCCGGTTGCTTATTATGGATAAAAGTCATTTCAGCGGAGTGCGCAAGGCTAAAAACAGCGATAAGCTTATCTGGACCCGCGAAGATGTAGCGGAATTTCCTGATTTATGGAGCAGTGATCTGAATTTCTCTAAGGCAGAAAAAATCTCAGATGCCAATCCTCAGCAGGTTGAGTTTGTTTGGCCGAAGGTACAACTGGTAGAATGGAATTCCCTTAATGGAGAAAAGCTGAAAGGACTTCTGTATTTGCCAGAGAATTTAGATCCTTCAAAAAAGTATCCCATGGTGGTTTATTTTTATGAACGCAACTCCGAAAAACTTTACCACCATCAGCATCCGGCCCCCAGCCGTTCCATCATTAATAAGACTTTTTACGCAAGCAACGGGTACATTGTTTTTGTTCCCGATATTGTCTATCGTGAGGGGTATCCCGGGCAGAGTGCTTTCAATGCCGTTTTAAGCGGAACCCAATACCTTGTAAATACCTTTCCTTATATCGACGAGATCAGTATGGGGCTGCAGGGGCATAGTTGGGGCGGGTACCAGGTGGCATACCTGATTACACAAACCGATAAGTTTGCTGCTGCTATGGCAGGCGCACCGGTGAGCAACATGACAAGTGCCTACGGCGGCATACGCTGGCAAACAGGTATGGTACGGATGTTTCAATATGAACGGCAGCAAAGCCGGATAGGCGGCTCCTTATGGGAAAAACCGCTTCAGTACATCGAAAATTCACCACTATTTGCTGCACCCAGGGTAAATACCCCACTGCTGATGATGCACAACGACAACGATGGCGCCGTTCCGTGGTCCCAGGGAATAGAATTTTTTGCTGCCTTGCGCCGTCTCGATAAACCGGTTTGGTTACTTAACTACAACAACGAACCTCATAACCTTAGAGCCTCAAGCTGGGCCAACCGGGTTGATTTAAGCAAACGCATGTTTCAGTTTTTCAATCATTACCTGAAGGGACAACCTATGCCTGATTGGATGGATAACGGTATTCCGGCTGTAGAAAAAGGTGAAAATTTAGGGTATTAATCATCAGGTGACTGAAACGGGAAAGGCAGAATGAAAAGCTGTTTTTTGGAAACTGTGCGTTTATTTGCTGTAGCATCATTTTGTAATAAGTAATAAGAATTAGTTGGCCGCAATAGTAAACTGGAGAGACAAGCTGTTGATACAGGAGTAATGTTAGGTATTACTCTGGCGGGCTGAAAGCCCAGCTTAATTCAGCCCGGAGCAACGCTCCGGGTAAAATTGCTAAAAAGTCCTCGCGGCGCAACTTCCGCCTTAATTTTGAAATTCTCCTTTTCCATGCGCCGCAATTATAAGGCTTGATTATTATTCATCTTCGGGTAACGAAACTGATGTATTGAACGTCTTAAGTGAAACAAATAAAAATAGCCATGAGACTTATACTATTATTACCCGTTGCAATTCTATTCCTTTTTACATCGTGCGAATACGATTCTGGCGTATCTGAGGCATTCACAAAGTACCGGTTCAAAGAGGGAGTTACTTCCATTACAGTTCCCGGATGGGTGATCGGCCTTGCTTCGCGAATGGGGGAACTGGAGAAGGAAGAGCGGGAGTTGTTGCGTAACATCGATAAAGTAAGGGTATTGACAATTGATGACAACGACCTGAATGCCCGCACCAATTTCCATAAGGAATTTTACTATGCAGTAAGTCAAAACCCGGAAATGGAAGAACTGCTTGTTGTGCGGAACGATAACGATCAGGTTACAATTTTTGGAAAAGCCAGTGGGAAATCTATCGATGAGCTGCTCATCCTGGTTGGGGGTAACGACAATGCAATGGTTTATGTCAAGGGCAGGTTCAGGCCTGAAATGATATCAGACCTGATTAATAAAAACTCGCATAACGGTCTTTTAAGCTGGAGGAATTAACACTTTGTATTTGTCAAAATTTCCCTTGAATTTTTATTAAAGAGCATTTATACAGTTTGCCGTTTTTCATTGGCCATTACAAGCCTTATTTCTCCAAATGAAATATCATCTCCAAGCATTTCCTTTACTGCAGTGATGGATTCAAATTCATCGGAGTTCAGGCTTTTTGCAATTCTGTCGTATTTGCTTTTATCAATAAGTTCAAACACATCAAGCTTACCCAGGTTTACCCAATGAGATAAGTGTGATTCAATTGTTGAAACTGCAAACTTTCGTTTTTTTGCAATATCTGCTGGCCGGAGTCCCTGTTTGAAAAGTACCAGGCTGATTTCTTTGGTGTCGAGTCCTGCCAGTTCAATTTCCTCCCGGGCATTTAAAGGAATGTCCATACCTTTTTCACTCCGGTAGTTAAGAATAAGAGACAAGAGTTCCTGGCCAAAGTGTTCCATTTTTTTGCCGCCCATCCCTTTTACTGCTTTCAGTTCAACAGCTGTGGCCGGAAGCTTTTCTGCTATTTCCACCATTACTTTTTGCCGAAGTATCTTTGATTCATCCATTCCGGTATCTCGTGATTTATTTGTCCGCCACTCAATCAGCTTCCTGTAAAGATCAGCGTGGGTAAGGGTTATTGCTGCAGCCTTACTTCGAGCTTTTACTGCCGGCTTTTCGATGCCGGCTATAGCACGGGCAGTTAAATAATCTTTTATAGTAAATCCTTTGGCAACAGATTTAAGGCACGATTTTTTAACTTCAATATCGGTTTCCAGCGAGCCTGTCAGTTCAGCTATTCGTTTGCGAAGCGCTCTGTTATCTGTTTCAAAGGTAGCTTCCTCTAAACGGGATTCAGCATGCTCTTTGATTTTGGTCAGGAAATAGGCCGATGCTTTTTGAACTCTTTCCTGCAATTGCTGGTTTTCTTCAGCATTGCTATGCAGCAAAATCAGTTTTTCCATTTGCGGCCGGAATTTATCAGCAACATCAATCATATCATTCTGGATGCATTTCATCAATTCCCGGAGCTTTTCCTGAAGATTGCCCATAAAGGTTGAGGCATTTTCATTCCAGATTTTCAGAATGTAGGAAATGGTGCGGACAATGAGTTTAAAATCGATCAGCTCATTCAGCAGTTGCCGTTCATATGCTTTCCTGTATTTTTCCAGTTCAGCATCGCCAGGCTGGTTTTGCTCAACATGAGTTACAAACCCTGTTACAGTATCATCATTTATTACACTTTGCTGACTGAGTGGAGTACTCAGTACAAGGCCTTCAAGACTTTTGCACCGGCTAAGTGCAACGTACACCTGCCCGTGGGCAAACGATTGGGCAGCATCAATGATTGCCTTTTCAAAGGTAAGGCCCTGGCTTTTGTGAATGGTTATAGCCCACGCCAGCTTTAACGGGTACTGAATGAATTTTCCTGCAACCTCTTCTTCAATCTCCGATGTTGATTCATTTAGCCTGTATTTGGTGTTTTCCCAAAAATCCGGCTCTACGGTTATGGGTTCAGTATCACCGGGGCACAGTACCTCTATTTGGTCGTCGATGATGTTTACGACTTTACCGATTTTGCCATTGTAGTAACGCTTCTCTGCTGATGAATCATTTTTCAGAAACATCACCTGGGCCCCGGTTTTAATCTCCAGCACTTCATCGGCAGGATACGAAAAGGCAGGAAAATCGCCTTCCACCTTACAGTGAAACCGGTGCAATTTAGTTGAGAGTTTTTTCAGGTGAGCTTCATTGATCTGCTTTGCCTGGTAATTATGGGTAGTGAGGGTTATATAACCTTCATCGTCGGCAGGTGAAAAACCGCGCCTGAATCTGCTGTTTAGCAATTGCAGGTCAGAATAATTGATTTTATTGTCGCGTACTTTATTCAGCAGATCAATAAACGCTTGTTCGCTTTGGCGATAAATATGTTTTAACTCAACCCCCACAAATTCCGATTTCTTAAGTGCCAGACTACTAAAAAAGAAGCAGGTTTCGTAATGCCTTTTCAGAATTTCCCACTCATCATCTTTCACTACAGGAGCAAGTTGCTGCAGATCGCCGATCATGAGCAGCTGAATTCCGCCAAACGGCTGGTAGCGGTTTTTAAACCTGCGTAACGTGGCATCGATAGCGTCCAGCACGTCGGCACGTACCATACTTATTTCATCGATAACAAGCAGATCAAGGCTTCGGATAAGGTTAATTTTATTTTTGCTGAACCGGTTTATTCGGTTGGTATTCCCATTTCCGGCACCGGAATCCATCATCTCATTTTGACTTGAATGTTGCGGCACCTGTGGGCCAAATGGCAACTGAAAGAATGAATGGATGGTTACTCCACCTGCATTTATGGCAGCTACACCTGTAGGTGCAACTACCACCATCCTTTTAGGAGATATTTTCTTCAGGTTTTTTAAAAAGGTAGTTTTCCCGGTTCCTGCCTTTCCTGTTAAAAAGATATTCTGATTTGTGTAGTGAAGGAAATTGAATGCCAGCTCAAGCTGAGGGTTGTTTTCGAAGTATGTCATATCAACGTTCAATTTGTTTGGTTTTCAATACCGAATTTAAGAATGTTAATTGAATTACGCAACAACTATAAACCTCAATTTTAAGTGATTTCAATTAATTCATTCATTAACTCCCGATATTGGCTGTTGCTTAGGTTAAGCGAGTTAATCAATTCCTTATTATCGGCCAGCTGTCGGCAAATTACTATCCCTTGTTCCAGCAGCAGTTGTTTTTGCTTCTGGGAAAGGTTTGCTAAAACTGTTACAGGGTAAATCTTTTCCTGATCTATAATGTCTTTCATTCCTTTTCCTGTAGGATAATCCCAGCTAAGCAAATGCAGGCCAGAGCATCTCCCAAAATCAATTGCATCAGTAGAAAACCGGGTGTTGGTGACTACCCAGCCATGAAAGGAAAATCCTTGATATTCCGCAGATTCTTTCTGTGTCTCAAAAATGTCGTTTACTCTTGATCGAACATAAAGCGGTACCTGTACGCTCACATTTTTACCGGGGCTTTGGCTGTATTTGCATTCTATAAGATGTTCCTCTTTATCTTTTACAGCTACCACATCCATTTCGTGGGTTACACAATGACCGTTCATAATCTGCCCGGTTTTAGTTGAAAACCCCATTGTGTCAAAAATCTTTGCAACAAAATGTTCGAAGGGAAAACCTGTTGGTCCCAGTTCCATTATGGCTTTCTTTAACTTGTAGCGCGACGCCAGATGGTTTCTATTCTGTTGCAACAATTCATAGGCACGTTTGTATATTTGCCTGGTGGTTACTCCGTTAAATATCCAATTTGATATGTCTTTGGTAATCTGCTCAATTACATGTTGATCTGCACCAGTGCTTCGAAGCGAGCTGATTAGCTTTTCAACAGAAAAAGGCTCAATTTCGCCGGAGGCTTTCTGCACCTCGACAGCATGATTTTCGATTTTCATCCCTGATTATATGCTTTTCTTTCAGCAGTTTGCTGAAAGCATGTTTTTAAGGACTAAAAGTGCAAATTAATTTTAAATCGATGCAACTGTCAGGTGAAATTGTTTAGAAAAGAAGAAGTGGATAGCTATTTTTACATGTTGTAATTGTTCATTTGTCTTTGGCGCTGGTAACCTTTTGAAATTAAATTTTCAATAAATTCACCGGGAATAGGCTTTACAAGATAATCAATCACGCTGTTGAAGCTTAACGCTTCCTTTTTGTCTTTTTTTAATATGGAACTCGTGGTAATTATAAAATACGTTTTATCTTTTCTTCCCGGAAAGCTGTCTTCAAATTCTCTTATGAAATCGAATCCATGAATCTCCGGCATTTTAAGATCAAGTAAAATATAATCAGGGAAATTTTCTGAATTGGTACTATATAATTCCCGAAGTTCCGATAAAGCTTCACCAGCATGCTCCCTTACGCAAAAATATGATGAATCGGATGACCAATTGATTACCATGCTGGCCAGTTCATTGGTAAAGGTATCATCATCTACCATCATTACATTATACTTTTTCATGCTTACACAGTATTTGATTTATATGGCTGTCTTTCAGATCTTCATCTGAGTTTTCTGTACTATAAAGGTCGCAAAATAAAACAAATTTCGCTACATAAATCTCATTAAGTGTTAAAATTTTCTTGTAAAGATATTTTGAAGGTTGTACCCTCCCTTATTTTGTTTTACTCATCAGCATGATCTCCTTCTTTTTGCATAGTTATTTGCACAATATGCAGACCTATTTCCAGTCCATCATTTTTATAAGCAATCCGAAAGAATGGAGAATAAACCTTTTACCTTGAGTTTTTGTTAGAATATATGAAACATGTGTGGAAAATACACCACTAAATTTTGGGATATTATTCCACAAAATACGCTGATAGTCTGATTTATTCCATGTTAATGCTTCAGAAATATTTTTCTGAATTTGTATGATCTATTTTTCTTGTGATGTGATATTCATAACGATGGCTGTTGAATCTGTTCCCGGATTCAATGAATTGAACAGGCTGATTTTGTACTTTTAACAGAGTTGGCAGAAAAATTGGGATATATTGGGTATGAGAAGGAACAGAAAAGAGTGTTCGGCAGTAGCATGGCATCTAATTTTTGAGTTTTTATTTATCCATTTTTCACCAGAAGAAAAACTCCTGAATATTCTCAATGTAAAAAGTAATCAAATAAAGTATTATGAGCCTGCCTCAGAAAAACCAACTGTAAATGTTTTTCACTTTCAGTTGTCAGGTTCTTCTTTAATCAATGCCAGATTCTTTTTACTGTTATTTCGAAAAACGATAATAAATAAAATAAATATACAAGCATGAAGGGTCAGCAACGTGTAATTATAGAAAATATTAAACCTCAGGTCGATTGTGGCAGGTATCCTGTTAAAAGAGTTATTAATGATGTAATAAATATTAAAGCCGATATCTTTGGTGATGGTCATGATGCTTTGAGTGCGGAATTACTTTACCGGCATAAGGATCAGCAGGACTGGAATTCGATGGAAATGGAATACGTTATCAACGACCGGTGGAAGGCCGAATTCCAGCTCATCAGTTTAGGTTTTTATTATTACAAGGTAAACGCCTGGGTTGATCATTTTAAATCATGGCATCGCGACATTCTTAAAAAAATTGAAGCAGAAGTTGAGTACAGCATAGATTTGTTAATTGGTGCCGATATTATCCAAAATACCCTGGATTCACATTCTGATTGTCCCGAAAAGGATAAAAAGTTTCTTTCGAAGGTTATAAATGAGTTTAGGTCAGATGATGAAGCACCTGAAGATAAAACAGCCTACTTGCTCAGCAACCGTTTATATCAGGTTATGATAAAGTACCCGGTTAAGAGCCACATAAGCGAATCGGAGCACGAATACCAGGTGAAAGTGGAACGCAAGAAGGCCAATTTCAGTACCTGGTATGAAGTATTCCCCCGTTCTTTGGGTGACGGCAGTGAAAAGCACGGAACATTTTACGACCTCGTCAATTTTCTTCCATACGTCGCCGAAATGGGATTCGATGTATTATATCTGCCGCCCATTCACCCAATCGGCGAAACGCGCAGAAAAGGAAAGAACAACAGTGTAACAGCTGAACCCGGAGAGCCTGGGTCGCCATGGGCTATCGGCGGCAGGGAAGGTGGACATAAAGCGATCCATTCCGGACTTGGCAGCATGGACGACTTTATCCACCTGGTTGAAAAAGCAGGTGAATTGGATATTGAAATTGCACTTGATGTTGCCTTTCAGTGCTCTCCCGATCATCCTTATGTAACAGAACATCCCGAATGGTTCAAACACCGACCAGACGGATCGCTCCAATATGCAGAAAACCCCCCCAAAAAGTACGAAGACATTTATCCGCTCAATTTTGAAACCGACGACTGGCAAAATATGTGGGAAGAACTCAGGAGCGTTTTCCTTTTCTGGATAAACAAAGGGATAAAAATCTTCAGAGTGGATAATCCACACACAAAATCCCTTAATTTTTGGGAATGGCTCACCAATGAGATTAACAGGGAGCATCCTGATGTTATTTTTTTAGCAGAGGCCTTTACCCGCCCTAAACTGATGAACAGCCTGGCAAAAAAAGGTTTCACACAGTCGTACACTTACTTTACCTGGCGAAACACCAAATATGAAATTACCACCTATTGCAACGAACTGGTAAATACGAATGTCAGGGAATATTTCAGGCCGAACTTTTGGCCAAACACCCCCGATATCCTTCCTGAATTCCTGCAGGTAACAAACAGGGCCGGCTATATACAGCGGCTCATTCTGGCAGCTACACTGAGTTCAAATTACGGCATGTACGGACCTGCATTTGAACTGATGGACAGTACTCCGGTGAAGCCGGGCAAGGAAGAATACCTGAACTCGGAAAAGTACGAGTTGAAAGACTGGGACACTAATGATACACGCAGTCTGAAAAAGATCATAGGTCTGATAAACCGGATCAGAAAGGAACATAAAGCCCTTCATAATACACACTCATTGAAATTTCATGATATCGAGAATGAAGCGCTTATAGCATACAGCAAGGCAACCGACGATTTAAGCAGTATTATCCTGGTGGTAGTTAACCTCGATCCATATCACACGCATTCAGGATGGCTGCGATTTCCAATTCATGATTTTGAAATGGAAGAACATACCCCTTACCAGGTGCACGATTTAATAAGCGGAGCATATTTTTTATGGAGCGGAGAATACAATTATGTTGAAATAAATCCGGGAATTATGCCGGTACATGTATTTAAAGTCAGAAGAAAAATACGCTCTGAAAGGGATTTTTATTATTTCATGTAAAAGAGAGGAACAAATGGAAAAAAACAAGTCGAAAGATTGGTACAAAGATGCAATTATTTATCAGGCCCACGTCCGGTCGTTTAAAGACAGTAACGGGGATGGAATAGGTGATTTTAAGGGGATGATTCAAAAACTGGGTTACCTGAAATCATTGGGCGTAACCGCTATATGGATTTTACCGTTCTATAAATCTCCTTTAAAAGACGGCGGTTACGATATTTCTGATTTTACTGCCATTAATGAGGATTACGGAACTATGGCCGATTTCAAACGGTTCATCCGTGAAGCTCATAAAAAAGGGCTGCGGGTAATTACTGAACTGGTACTTAACCACACTTCAAACGAGCATAAATGGTTTGAACGGGCACAGCATGCAAAGCCCGGCAGTTCGTACCGCGATTTCTATGTGTGGAACGATACACCCGATAAATACACCGATGCCCGGATAATTTTCCAGGATTTTGAAATCTCCAACTGGTCCTGGGACCCTATAGCAAAATCTTATTACTGGCACCGGTTTTATTCTCACCAACCTGATTTGAATTTCGATAACCCACGGGTACACGATGCTGTAATTAAAGTACTTGATTTCTGGCTTCAGATTGGAGTCGACGGATTGCGGCTCGATGCAGTTCCGTATTTGTATGAACGGGAGGGCACCAATTGTGAGAACCTGCCCGAAACACACGAATTCCTGAAGAAATTGCGAAAGCACATCGATGATAATCACGACGATAAAATGCTGCTTGCCGAGGCCAACCAGTGGCCCGATGATGCATCAGCTTATTTTGGAACAGGCGATGAATGCCATATGTCGTTTCATTTTCCGCTGATGCCCCGCTTGTATATGTCGATGCGCATGGAAGACCGCTTCCCCCTGGTTGATATTCTTGATCAGACTCCTGCAATCCCTGAAAACTGCCAGTGGGCCATATTCCTTCGCAACCACGATGAGCTTACACTTGAAATGGTTACCGACGAGGAGCGCGACTACATGTACAAATCGTTTGCAAAAGATAACAAGCAGCGCATTAACCTTGGCATCCGACGCAGGCTGGCACCCCTGCTTGAAAACGACCGGAAGAATATTGAACTGTTGAACATACTGCTGTTCTCGCTTCCAGGAACACCTATTGTTTACTATGGCGATGAAATAGGAATGGGTGACAACTATTATCTTGGTGACAGGGATGGTGTACGGACACCTATGCAATGGACGGCCGACCGGAATGCCGGGTTCTCTACCGCCGAACCGCAGCGTTTGTTTTTGCCTGTAATCTTTAACCACGATTACCACTACGAAACCATCAATGTTGAAAATCACGAGCAGAAAACAAGCTCACTTTTATGGTGGATGCGCCGGATTATTGCCAAAAGAAAAGAATATAAGGCATTCAGTCGCGGCGACATTGAATTTATTGATACCAACAATTCCAAAATACTGGCTTTTACACGCACCTACCAAAAACAAAAAATTTTGGTTATCGTTAACTTGTCGCGCTACTCGCAGCTGGCTGAACTGGACCTGTCGAAATATGCAGGTTATGTTCCTGTTGAAGTGTTCGGGCGCAACTGGTTTCCGGTGATTGATGAAGATCCCTATGTTTTTCCGCTTCAGTTTAAAAACTACTTCTGGTTTGAGTTAAAGGAACAAGTGGAAGAAGAAAGACTCGATTACCTTTCTCCTGACACCCGTCTGGAATTAACGGCAAAAGACTGGAACCAGATGAGCGCGCCGGCAGTAAACGCCTTAAAAGACATTATGTTTGGCTATGTTCAAAAGAGCAGGTGGTTCAGGGGCAAGGCCAAAAAAATCAAAAGCATTGAATTAAACGATACCATACCCCTGTCAACAGGGAAATTCAACTCATACATCCTGTTTATTGAAATATTTTACATCGAAGGCAGGAATGAACAGTATGTTATTCCCTTATCGGTAATAACAAGCGAAGAGGTTACAGAGAAAAAGAATAAACATCTTGAATCGCTTATCGCCTATGTTGAAATAGATGGTCATGAGGGATTGCTTTACGATGGATCGTATAATCCTATGGTTAGGGATATACTGATGAAACTTATCCTGCAGAAAGGAAAAGTTAAGCATAAAAAAGGTGCCATTGCAGGTATTCCCGGCAGGAACATCAGCAGAAAGGTTAATAAGAGCGAACTTCCATTGCCTTCAAGGGTGTTGCTGGCCGAACAATCAAATACTTCTATCCTATACGACAATAAGTTTTTCTTTAAGCTGTACCGGGCTCCCGAAGAGGGTAATAACCCTGAACTGGAAATAATCCGTGTGCTTACCGAACATACCAGTTTCAGGAACTTCCCTACATTTGCTGGTGCTCTCGAATACGAATCCGACAACAGGGAAAATATAGGAATGGGAATCCTGGTCGATTACATCCCGAATGAAGGGAATGCATGGGAATTTGTGCAATCATCAATTGACCGGTATTTCGATCGGATCATAGAGGAAAAGGATGAACTGATGGCTGCAAATTATGGTGAACATGTTGCCGAAGCGGCAGGCCGGGAAAAAATGATCGAATTGGTGGGTTCATTTGTTACTGAGATGATTGCCCTGCTTGGAAAACGGACGGCTGAACTTCACCTGGCGCTGGCATCAGTGAAAGGGAAGAAAGATTTTGGGCAGGAACCTTTCTCTTTGTTGTATCAAAAGTCGCTGTACCAATCGTTCCGTACACTGATCAAGCGGACCTTCAGCCAGATGAAGTCGTCGAAAAAGAAACTGAATGAAGACCAGGTAAAGCTTATTGATGAAGTATTAGGCAATGAAAGCCTGTTGTTGTCGACAATGAAAAGTACCCTGGAGCGAAAAAAAATCCATACTTCCAAAATAAGGGTACATGGTGACTACCACCTGGGGCAGGTTCTGTTTACCGGGAAAGACTTTGTAATTATAGATTTTGAAGGCGAACCTGCCCGTTCGATGACTGCCCGTAAAATAAAGCACTGCCCGTTTAAGGATGTTGCCGGAATGCTGCGGTCGTTTCATTATTCAATTTACATGGGAAAGGTGGCAAATGAATCGAAAATGCCTGAAAGCACCGACTTTTTGAATCCCTGGCTGGAAGCCTGGTATAAAACTGTCGAGGATATCTTTATCGAAAGCTATCTTGAAACTGCAGGCGATGCATCGTTTATTCCCGAAGAGAAGGAACAGCTGCACGATCTGATGGCAATTTATACCATTGAAAAAGCCGTTTATGAGCTGGATTATGAAGTGAACAACAGGCCCGACTGGCTGCATATACCGCTGTTCGGACTGAAAATGATAATGGAAGATTTGATTGAAAAGAAGTAGAAGTTCTGAAAACTGAAAATATCAGATTATGAGCGAAAATCACAATATACCGGAAGGAACAGATAAGAGTACTGAACAGAATAACGGGCACCTTGATCAAGGTAATGCCTCTGCCAATAAAGAAACGGAATTGATTTCGGAATACGATATCTACCTGTTTCGGGAGGGTAAGCATTTCACCCTACATAAAAAACTGGGTGCCCATATTATTGAACAAAATAACATCAAAGGCACATTTTTCGCAGTGTGGGCTCCAAATGCCAAATCGGTATCGGTTATTGGTAATTTTAATGGCTGGAATAAAGAAGAAAATCATCTGAACCTTCGTGACGATGGTTCAGGAATTTGGCAGGGGTTCATCCCACATATTGGGAAAGGTGAAGCATACAAGTACTATATTGTTTCGCAGCATAACGGTTATGCTGTTGAAAAGGCCGATCCCCTGGCAAATTATAATGAACAACCTCCGAAAACAGCATCAATAGTTTGGGAGCATAATTACCCGTGGAATGACTCAAAGTGGATGAACAAGCGGAAAAATTGCAATTCGCTTGAAAGCCCCTTTTCAGTCTACGAAGTTCATCTTGAATCGTGGAGGCGTAAACCTGAAGAAGGAATGCGATCGCTGAATTATCCAGAACTCGCAGAAGAGCTGACTGCCTACGTAAAAGAAATGGGATATACCCATATTGAACTGATGCCGGTTACCGAATATCCGTTCTCCGGTTCATGGGGCTACCAGGTGACCGGTTTCTTTGCACCTACCAGCCGCTTTGGGAACCCCGATGAATTTATGTATTTTATCGATTACCTGCACCAGAACAACATTGGGATCATCATCGACTGGGTACCCTCGCACTTTCCCGGCGACCAGCACGGGCTGCACTTTTTCGACGGAACTTATCTTTATGAACACCAGGACCCGAGGAAAGGATACCACCCCGACTGGAACAGCTACATATTTAATTACGGGCGGAATGAAATAAGGAACTTTCTGATAAGTAGTGCACACAGCTGGATGGAACGTTATCATATCGATGGAATCAGGGTGGATGCCGTTGCATCTATGCTTTACCTCGATTACTCACGAAAAGAAGGGGAGTGGATACCTAATGAATACGGAGGCCGCGAGAACCTTGATGCTATTCTTTTCATGCGCGATCTGAATGAATCGTTGTATGCCAAGTTTCCCGATGTGCAGACCATTGCCGAGGAGTCCACAGCTTGGCCCATGGTTACGCGGCCTGTTTACACCGGTGGCCTTGGGTTTGGTATGAAATGGAACATGGGCTGGATGCACGATTCACTAAAGTATTTTTCACACGAAACCATCCACCGGAGCTATCATCACAACCAGCTTACTTTTAGCATTATGTATGCCTTTAACGAGAATTTCATGCTTTCGCTCTCGCACGATGAGGTTGTGCATGGAAAGGGCAGTCTGATCAATAAAATGCCCGGCGACGACTGGCAGAAATTTGCAAACCTGCGTGCCCTGTTTGCTTTTATGTTTGCCCACCCGGGTAAAAAGCTGCACTTTATGGGAATGGAAATTGGCCAGTGGAAAGAATGGAACCACGACAGCAGCCTCGATTGGCATTTGCTCGATTATGAAAACCATCGCGGGTTGCAATTTTTCATTAAAGACCTGAACAGCGTGTACAAACGTTTTCCTGCTTTGTATGAAGTTGACTTTTCGGGTGAAGGATTTAAATGGATTGATGCAAACGATTCAACCAATTCTACGCTCAGCTTTGTCAGGTACGGTAAAGATAAGAGCCGACCCATCCTGGTGGTTGCCAATTTAACACCTGTACCCCGGTACAATTACCGGGTGGGTGTACCTGAAGATACGGTCTGGTATGAAATCCTGAACAGCGATGCCAAACAATACGGCGGAAGTGGTATGGGCAATTTTGGCGAAGTAGCTTCAAATCCGGTTCCATATCATAACGAAGAGCAGTCGGTAAATATTCTGCTTCCCCCGCTTTCAGTAGTTATGTTTGCAAAAGGCGGTTGATGACTTATCTGTAAAAATGAAAAAGAGCGCCGGAATACTGGCCTGTCGTAAAGCCGGAAAGAACATTGAAGTGTTTTTGGCACATCCCGGCGGACCATTCTGGAAGAACAAGGATGAACATGCCTGGTCGGTTCCAAAAGGTGAATTCACGGATGATGAAATACCATTAGAAGCCGCCAAAAGGGAGTTCTGGGAAGAAACCGGTATTCAGATAAGCGGAGAATTCATTAAGCTCGAACCAGTAAAACAACCCGGCGGTAAACTGGTATTTGTTTGGGCAGTTGAAGCTGATTTAAATCCTGCTGATATAAAAAGCAATACATTCCCCCTCGAATGGCCGCCCCGTTCAGGAAAAACAATAGATGTACCTGAAATCGACAAGGCAGCCTGGTTTCCTTTAGATATCGCCCGCCAGAAAATCCACAAAGGACAAATTCCAATCCTTGAGCAACTGTCTTCCAAAGTGGATTTTAAACCATGACCCGTGAGCTGAGTGCAACCCTTATTAGTGAGCTGATTTTACCTTTACCACGGAAAGGTTTGGTATGTATAGGTAATGGTTTGTATACACCTGGACCGTACCAAACTCAATGTAAACTCAATATTAACTCAATACAAACTCAATGTAAATTCAATTTTAATTGAGTTTATATTGAGTTAATACTGAATTATAACTGAGTTAACATTGAGTTTAATAAGGAGAAGGTAGCATGAATGTATTATCCGGTACATGGATTTACAATGATTGTCAAAATCAAAAATTTGATTTGTTTGTAGGGCATAATAACAGCAACCATTCAATATGAAATGAGTATTATTAAAAATCTCTTGTGTAATTATGAATTGGGCAAAATTCCAGGTTTTTTCAATGTAATTGCTTTATCTCATTTTTGAGTGGAATCAGCACTATTTTTAAACCCGGAAAAATATTCACCTATAGAATTTACATACGCTTCATACGCATCTAACCCAATGGGAGTTATTTTACAGGTGGTCAATGGGTAGTTTCCTTTGAATGATTTTTTAATCGCGATATAATCTGCTTCACTAAGTTTTTTAAGCTGAAAACTAAGATTCCCTTTGGTGGTATTTATGCTTTCGAGAAGAAATCCAAATTCAGCCGATTTAACCATAACAAGTATAGACATAATAGCCAACCGGACCTGAGAATGCAATAAAGGATCAAGATCTTTAAATGTCATTTTTTTAAATTTCGGTTTGCATACATAATATGTCCGGGAATGATAAATGCAACCAGCCATGCAATGGCTTCCAACAATAACTGGTCATGGAGTTGTAAATAGGAAGCTATAAATGCCAGCAGGCCGAAAATAATTCCGCCGGCAATTAAAAGTTTATAACGCAAAATGCCTCCTGTGACAGTTATCGCAAATGCGATTAAAACCATAAAAATCGGATGCTGTAATTCAAAATTGATACTGTGCAGGACATTCATCTGGATAAGGTTTACCAGCACAAGACTGACCAGCAGCGAACCCCAGACGTACCTGAGAGATATGCCCATATACGTTTGTACTCTGCTTCGTTGTTTCAAAATATAATAAAGCGTATAAGTCAGTCCCAGCAAAGGAAGTATGACCCGAAGACTTCTGGTTAGCTGCATAACCCGATTGGACAGTAAAATTTGTTCGGGAAGATAATTTAACAGGAAATAGTTGATGAAGGATATCCATCCCCATACAATAAACAAAATGCCGTCTTTGTTTAGCTTGTTCCGTGATGTTGCTATCATTTCACGAATGAGTTGGAGTGATTGTGCTTCATCCTGAAGGTTGGAATTTTTTATTGCTGTATCCATGGCATAAAGTTTTAATATGAGAACTAGTTTGTATTACAAACTTAATTTATTTTTAGGAACTATGCAATGATTTTTTCTATTAAATTTTTAATTATCAGGATGTAACCTGTAAAGCCAGGAAAGGCAATTTTCTTTTTCGGTGAACGATTATTAACGGATTTGGTTTTATTAGACTGATATAATAAATGCACCGTCTTTGGTGCTGGCAGACACTGCAAAGACGGTGCATTCAAGGTGATGGTTTAACTTGTATTATTCGACATCCTGTTCAATCCAGCCTGAACGGTCAGGTGGTGCAGGTGCATTAATTTTTTTCGCCGGGGTTTCTTCCAGTTGTTGCAGCAATACTTCCACTGCTTTTTCAATTGAAGGATCCTGCCCCTTTGCCAGTTGCTCGGGACGATCCACCACGCGGATATCAGGATAAACGCCAATGCCTTCAATTATCCACTTTTCATTTTCATCGTAAATGCCAAACCGTGGTACTGAAATGCTCCCGCCATCCACCAGGGATGCATTTCCCGAAATACCCACCAGGCCGCCCCAGGTTCGGGTGCCGATGAGGGTTCCCAGGCCTTTTTTCTTAAAATAGTATGGAAATGCATCCCCACCTGATGAAGAATAGCCGTTAATAAGCATCACCTTAGGTCCGTCATGCGCCACTCCGGGCGTGCGCATGGGATCAAGTCCTCCCCTTTTCCAGTAGCTCAATGTAGTGCGTTCAAGCAGGCTTGTCATTACATCGGGAATGAAACCACCCCCGTTGTACCGGTCGTCGATTATAAGCGCCTCCTTATCGTGGTAAGCATACATTCCCCTGAAAAGTTCCCGGTTTCCGTCGGTAGAAGTATTGGGCACATGAATGTAACCGATCCTTCCGTTGGAAAGTTTATCAACCATTTCGCGGCGCTGGTTTACCCACGTAAGGTACATCAACTCCAGCTCACTTTTTATGGGTTCAATAACTGATGTACGCGGATTGCTGCCATTTGCTTCTGATGAAACTGTAATTTCGGTTCGTTTGCCGCCCAGGTTCTCAAGGAAAGCATAGGGATTCTGACCAGTTGTAATTTGCTTTCCGTTAATCGAAACCAGGTAATCGCCTTCATTCACATCCACCCCCGGTGCCGTTAAGGGGGAGCGACGTGAGCTGTTCCAGTTTTCACTGTCGTATATCTCTGAAATTCTGAATTTATCTGCCTTTTCATCAGGCTCCAGTTTTGCTCCCAGTAACCCTCCGTCAATACGTTTTACATTTTCAAAATCGCCCCAGTTCACATAAGCATGTCCGACATTTGCTTCCGAAACCATTTCATTGAGGATATGGTCCAGATCGGCACGATGACCTATATAAGGCACCCATTTTTCGTAATTGTCCTTTAAATTCTCCCAATCGATGCCATGAAGGTTTTCAACATAAAAATAGTCTCTGTATATGCGCCAGCCATCCTTAAATATTTGTGCCCATTCCTTTTCAGGATCAATCTTCATCTCCAGGTTATCGAGGTTCAGCTTACCTTCATCCTCTTTTAGATCGGTTTTTATTTCAGAAATGGCATATTCACCACCAGCATGGTATAACATTCTTTTTTTGTCGGCCGAAACCTGAACGCGGGAGACCTTGTCTAAAAGCTTTTTACTTTTTTCTTCTGCAATATCGTATTTTTCAAGTTTGCCGTCACTTATAAAAAGCAAGCCGCCTTCTACTGGTTCAAGGTTTCTGTAACTGCCGGGATTCATTGGTAAAGCTACTATACGGTTGCTTATTCCACCAGGATCAATCTGAACCAATACGGCCTCCTTTTCAGTTTTTTCTTTTTTGTTGTCTTCTTTCTTCTTTTCATCTGAACCATTTTCCTTCACGGGTTCAACATCATTTTTATCTTTAAATAGCTCCGGCCCGTCGGCTTTTAAAATCATTGCGAAAATCCGGGTGGCATTATCGTACATGTAATCGAATTCAAAAGCGGAGAAATTAAGATTAAAATCCCTGTTTGAAAGGAAGAATATGTAATTTCCGTCTTCAGAAAATACCGGTGAGAAATCGCTGAAGGTATCGTCGGTAAGCTGACTGGTGGTGGCCTCCTGAATGTTATATACCCAAACCGATGGTTGCCCGTTTGATGATTCTTTAGAATAAACGATCCACTTTGAATCGGGAGAAAACTTGTAATCGCTTATTTCAGAATTGGCTGCACGGTCGACAATAATCTCTTTTTTTGATTCGACATCGAGTAGCTTTAAGTTCAGTGTCCGGTCGAAGTATACCAGGAAACGGCTGTCGGGCGACCAGTCGCTTTGGTATTTCCATGCCGATGAGCCGGATGTAAGCTGTACAGGTGTTGCCCCTTTTCTGTTTTCAAGCAGGTAAATTTCATATTCACCGGTGGTGTCGGAGTAATAGGCGATGTATTTTCCATCGGGCGACCAGCTGGGGTAAATCTCGCGGATGCCTTGTGTCTGCGTCAGGTTTTCAATGGAGCCGTTCTCGGCGGGTACAGAAAAGATGTCGCCACGTGCATCGAACAATGCACGTTTTCCGGTGGGGGAGATGGTATTGCTGTGAATATTGTCTTTCACGTTTTTGAAGTAGGATACCCGGTTTGGATTGTCGAAATGTATGTTAACGGTCAGCTTTTCGGTTTCCCCTGTTTCAAGGTTCAGTTTATGAAGGTACCCATCGTTTTCGAATACGAGTTGCCCGTTTTGACCTGAAGGCCACAGTACATCCATTTCAGTAAACCGGGTGATTTGATTTACAATTTTTGTTTGGGTATCGTAACTGTAAATATTCAGTTTTAATTCTTTGTCGGAAGCAAAGTATATCTTGTTTTCATACCATACCGGCCACTGGTCGGAGCCTGCAAAATCGGTAATCTGTTCCGAGGTATTTAGTTCAAGGTCATAAATCCAGAGGTCGGTAGCACGGCCCCCTTTATAACGTTTCCAGGTACGGAATTCGCGGTCGACAGGAGTGAAGCAGATCTTTTTTGCATCGGGTGAGAAGGTTGCCATTCCGCCATTGACAATGGGCAACGAATTTTCCATTCCGCCATTGATGCTCACTGTAAAGTACTTTCCATTTCGTTCCCCAAATTCGGTCCGGTTTGACCGGAACAGGATGTTTTTGCTGTCGGGTGTCCATCCCAGTACCACATTGTCGAAACCTCCCCGAGGGGGCATTACACCCACTGAGTTGTACCAGGTCAGTTGTTTGGGAATACCTCCTTCGGCCGGCATCACAAACACCTGTCGGTTGCCGGCATATTCTCCCGAAAAGGAAATCCATTTTCCATCGGGTGAGATCTTTGGAAACAGCTCCATGCCTTCATGCGAGGTAAGCCGCCTGGCATCCCCGCCATTGGAGCTGACAGTCCAGATGTCGCCCGCATACACAAATGCAACCAGATCGCCATTGATATCGGGAAAACGCATCAGCCGTGAGTCGGTTGCTGCAGTTGAAGTAAGGGTAATTGCTGCCAGAATAAAAATAACAGCAGCAAGTTGATTTAATTTTATCATATAATTCAAATTTGTTAATAACGTATTTTAAATGGGAGGCCAAGATATGAATTCGGGAAAGTATTGGAAAGTATAATTATCATAGAAAAGTTTAAAAAACCAAAGCCTTACTTGTTCCCGTCAAAAAAGCAAGGCGATGTGATTTGTAATATCATTAGCCAGACAAAGAAACTAAACCTTGAAATAATCGACAGCCGACAAATAAGAGCAAGCGTAAAAATGTACTGGCTAAAATTCAATAATGTCTGACAAATGCAGCACATGACAGAGGATTTAACAGACTTAGTAATACAGTTGGAATTGTTTCATCCGTTGAAATAAAACTAAAAATGAATATTAATCGTTAACTATGTAGGAGTTAAAAG
Organism: Mariniphaga sp.; assembly: GCA_024636975.1. Taxonomy (GTDB): domain Bacteria; phylum Bacteroidota; class Bacteroidia; order Bacteroidales; family Prolixibacteraceae; genus Mariniphaga. Next base: position 58,283 of record JAGXGA010000067.1, on the reverse strand, counting down.
CAATGGATATTATGAATGCACCAGAATTAAGAAAAGACTTACATAACCAAATAGACCACCTTGATGAAAAGTCATTGGAGGCTTTATATGCAATGTTTCAGGATTATTTTGTGCGCAGTAAGGATTTTACATTGACCCAGGCACATAAAGATTTGATTGATGAAAGGTTAGACGATTATGAAAAAAATCCCGACAATGTAATTAGTTGGGAAGAGTCAAACCGATTGTTAAAGAAATATTTATGATCTATCAAGTAGACATAAAGCCTCGAAGCGCATCAGGATATTCTTACCAATGCTTTGGTATGAAAGTAAGAGGGATCTAGAGTCTTATAATATTTTGTAGTTCATCCTCTGCCACCTCATGTTATCTGCCCAACGATCTGCCCGTTTTATCTCTTGTTGTGGTTTTCAATACCCTATTGCCCGTTAATTTATATCGGGTACTAAAAAATGTATCTTTGTGGAAATTGTTGTTAATGGACTTTAAGATTCTGACAGATAAGCTTCTTAATGAATATACGAAATGTGTATCAGAATCGCCTTTGGATAAAATTAACAAGATTAAAAAGGTTGATGTGCCTGTTGATTATTTTCAGTTCTATAAATCTGTTTCTTCTGTTTATTCTTCTAAGATCGAGGGTGAGGATATTGATTATGACAGTTATTTCAAGCACAAATTCTTAAAAGTAAAATATAAACCTGACTATACCCAAAGAGCTGATGATTTGTATTCAGCCTATGATTTTATTGATAATAATAAACTGACCGTGGAAAATGTGCAAAAGGTACACTCGATTTTAAGTGAAAATCTTTTACCTAAGAGTCAGCAAGGATTGATTCGCAATAATCCCATGTTTGTGATCAATGATGAAGACAGGATAGAATATGTTGCTGCCATCCCCACAATAGTAAAATCAGAGCTTGATAAATTATTTCATGATATTGAATTGTTACAGCATACTGAATTAAATCCGTTTGAGGTTTTTTATTATGCATCATTAATCCATTTTATTTTTGTGAAAATCCATCCTTTCCAGGATGGCAATGGACGTGTTGCACGACTTATTGAGAAATGGTTTTTGATGGAGAAAATTGGACAAAAAGCAGCATCCGTCCAATTAGAAAAGAACTATTATATAAAAATCAAGGACTATTATGCAAATATCAGAAAGCTTGGATTAGAGTATGATGAATTGGATTATTCACAATGCCTGGATTTTTTATTAATGACTATAAAGGGGATTGATGACCAGGGTAATAATGGTACATCAGTTTAAACTGATAGATTTTCGCTTCATAATTTAACACGACAACATTCCATTAATCGACTTGCATATACAAAGTCAGGAGGTAATATATAAAAAGGGAAAGGCAAATGCCTCTCCCTTTTTGTAAATATAAACGCAGTTGGTTAAGCGTTATAAGTTGACGATGCAGTATTGCCTCCGCGGCCGGTCCAGTTGGTATGGAAGAATTCCCCGCGTGGTTTGTCGGTCCGTTCGTAGGTATGAGCGCCAAAATAGTCGCGTTGTGCCTGCAGCAGGTTGGCAGGCAGACGTTCTGTGCGGAACCCGTCGAAGTAGCAAAGCGCTGAAGTAATTGCAGGAACGGGTATTCCGTTTAACAGGGCAGTAGCTGAAACCCTGCGCCAACCGTCTTGTGCCGATTCAACTTTCTCTTTAAAGAACGGGTCGAGCAGAAGATTGGGTAAGCCGGGATTGTTTTCGAATGCTGCCTTGATATCGGCCAGGAACACAGAACGGATTATGCAGCCACCGCGCCACATCAGGGCAATGCCGCCATAATTCAGGTTCCAGCCGTATTCTTTTGCTGCCTCCATCATCAGGTTGTAACCCTGTGCATAGGAAATAATCTTTGCCCCGTAAAGTGCCATCTTTATATCGTCGAGGAACTGGTCGCGGTTGCCTTCAAATTTGGCTTTTGGTCCGTGGATAACTTTGGAAGCTTGTACCCGCAAATCTTTCTGCGAGGAAAGGCAGCGTGCAAAAACCGATTCGCCGATGAGGGTGAGCGGTATGCCCAGGTCGAGAGCTGATATACCTGTCCATTTGCCTGTTCCTTTTTGTCCTGCGGTATCCAGAATGAAATCAAGGGTTTCTTCCCCGTTTTCATCTTTATATCCTAAAATATCGCGGGTGATTTCTATCAGGTAGCTGTCGAGTTCCTGCTGGTTCCATGTTTTAAATACTTCGTACATTTCATCGTTGCTCATTTCCAAAAGGTCTTTCATAATCTGGTATGCTTCGGTGATGATCTGCATGTCGCCGTATTCGATGCCGTTGTGCACCATTTTTACAAAGTGTCCGGCACCGCCTTCGCCTACCCAGTCGCAGCAGGCTTCGCCGTTTTCCACTTTTGCAGCAATCGACTGAAAGATTTCCTTTACGTGAGGCCATGCATCAGGCGAACCACCGGGCATAATTGAAGGGCCTTTTAAGGCACCTTCTTCGCCACCCGATACACCGGTTCCGATGTACAGGAATCCTTTGCTTTCAACATATTTTGCACGGCGAATGGTATCAGGGAAATGGGAATTCCCGCCATCGATGATGATGTCGCCCGGTTCGAGATGAGGCATTACCAGCTCGATGAAATCATCAACCGGCTTACCTGCCTTAACAAGCATCATTACTTTACGTGGCCGTTCAAGTGAAGCTATCAGTTCTTCAATGGAATGTGCCCCGATAAAGTTTTTTCCGGCACCGCGACCTTCCATGAAGGCATCTACTTTTTCCACTGTTCGGTTAAACACGGCTACCGTGTAACCTTTACTTTCCATGTTCAACACCAGGTTTTCGCCCATTACGGCCAACCCTATCAATCCAATGTCAGCTAATTTTTTCATTCTTTGTAATTTATATAGTTTGTTTATAATTTAATATCTTCCAACTACCACCTAATCATTACCTAATTTCCAGGTCACCTAACTCACCTTAGTGCCTTTGGTGTTTTGGTGTTTAGCTCTCTTTATTTTTTCTTAGGTATTTTACTGGTTTATGCCTCTTTTTCTTTACCACCAAGTCACCAAATTCACCAAACCTCACCATATGGATTTTTTAGAGCCTTTGGTGAATTGGTGGTAACTTCTACCAAATATCACCAAAATACTACCTAACCCTCTTCACCCTTCTTCTACCTTAAACCCCAACTTTCTAAGCTTGCTCATCGTCTTTGCTTCCACATTCCTTACTTTAACTGTGTACGAATCAAACTCCCTTCGCAACGGGTAATCGCCTCTAAGCTGCTCAAATAAGTATGGGGCATTGCGTAAGGCTTCATTATCCGATTCGATATCGTATGTTGAAAGTATGGCTTCAGCAAGGATTGAATATTCCCTTCGCTGGTTCCCATTTATATCAATAATTGTATTTTCCGGAAGCTCTACATTAGCCGGTTCCCAGTTATCGATGCCCAGGTTAAAAAAACGGCTGATGGCCCTTACACTCATTGTTGTTCCGTTGGCTTTGCCGTCTCTTGAGTATCCCGCGATGTGGGGTGTACCGTAATCAACACGATTCAGCAGCTCCAGGTCGATATCGGGTTCGTTTTCCCAGCAATCGGCAATATATCCGGCTATTGTGCTTTCTTTAATAGCATTTTTTACAGCATCGGTTCTTGTTACTTCGCCCCTGCAAGAGTTGATCAGCAAAGGTTTTTTTTGCAGGCTATTTAGAAATTTGTCATCAATAAGGTGGAAGGTGGCATCTTCACCCTTCATGTTCAGAGGTACATGAAAGGTAACGATATCGGCTTGCTGCTGAATTTGTTCAAGCGGAACAAAATGTTCTCTTCCTTCCTTTCTTTCGCGGGGCGGGTCATTCAACAGCACCTTCATTCCGATAGTCCTGCACAATTTCTCCACACGTGATCCCACTTCCCCGACACCTACAATCCCAATCGTTTTTTCTTTAAGGTCAATCCTGTTTTTCATCGACCAGGAAAACAAGGCAGAAGCAATGTACTGGTTAACGCTTTCGGCATTGCAGCCTTTGGCATTTACCCATTCAATTCCTGCATTGCGGCAGTAATCGGTGTCGATGTGGTCGTAACCGATGGTGGCTGTGGCAATGAACCGCACCTTTGATCCTTCCAGCAGGTCTTTGTTGCAGCGGGTACGGGTACGGGTAACCAGTGCGTCGGCATCTTTTACCAATTCGGCTGTGGTTTTGCTACCCGGCAGGTACACCACTTCGGCACAGGGCTCAAAAGCCCCCCTGATGTATGGGATTTTATCGTCGATAACTATCTTCATGTTGTTACTTCCTGTTTATATGCGGTAGTGATTTATTGAGATTAGGATGAGATTTGTTGTTAGCGGTGCAGGTGCTTTTTATCAGGTGTTTTTTATATAATTATAACCTAACCACCATCAAAACTCTCTTCAATCTCTAACAAATATCTACTTAATCACCACCAATCTCCCCCCAGTTTCTAACTAACCTCCATTTTACCCACTTCATTCTTTCCCGGATAGTAGTTCTTTACTATCTCATCCAGCACCCGGCTGGTACGTGCAGCAGAAACCCCTGTGCTGACACATTTCCCATCACCGCGCAATTCAGCTACAACCTGTTGAATCAGGTAATGCGAAATGTGATCCGGGTTATTGTACTTCATTTTTACGATTCCGTCGTTGGTTTTTACCTTTACAGGGCCATGGGTAAATGAGGGTATAATTATTTCGCCCTTTTCACCGATAATTGTAATTTCATCTGCTTCCGTTGATTCATCGCCAACAAAACACCAGCTGCCGTTACCTGTAATCCCTGATTCATGTTTCCATGTTCCCACTACAGTATCTTCGGCTGGGTAAAGACCTGCCCTGTTTGAGGCCATTCCGGATACTTCCTTTACTGGTCCAAACAGAAGGTCGAGGTAATCGAACTGATGGGAACCCAGATCAAAGAAATATCCTCCTCCGCTGATTTCAGGGAAAACATGCCAGTGCATTTCATCGGGCTTTTGATTTCGTTCAGGCCGCACCTTAATAAGTTTAACATTTATCAGCAATGGTTTTCCGATGGCACCTTCTTCAATCAGTTCCTTTACTTTAAGGAATGCAGGCAGTGTTCGCCGGTAATAGGCAACCCACAGGGGTATGCCGGTTTCTTCTGAAACTTTAAGCATTTCAAGGCATTCGGCATAGTTGCGGGCCATTGGTTTTTCAACATAAACCGGTTTGCCGGCACGCATCGATTCAATGGCATAATGTGCGTGCGAATCGGGTGGGGTAGCAACATATATTGCATCCACCTCCGGATCGTTAATTAGATCGGCAGCTTCGGTATACCATTTAGGCACGTTGTGTCTTTTTGCATAATCAGCAGCTTTATCTGCATTCCTTCGCATAACAGCAACAAGTTCTGAATGCTCCGTTTTGTAAAATGCCGGTCCGCTCTTCTTTTCGGTAACATTTCCTACTCCGATAATTCCCCAGCGCACTGTTTCGAATCTTTTCATGTTTTTATCCATTTTCTGAAATGCAATTTAACCAATTCAATTCCTTGACCTTTCCTGTGCTTAGCTCTTAGTTCCCTGCACTCTGCTCATAACTCTTAGCTCTTAGCCCTTAGCCCTTTGCCCTGTACCCTCTGCTCTGTGCTTTGAGCCCTTTGCTCTGATCCTAATAATCAAATCTATCTTTATAAGCCCACAATCCAATGGCAGGATTTGAAATGTAAAATATTTCTTCCCCATCGGGAAGTGTATTAAAACCATCTTTTAGCAGGGCAGGATTGTATTTTTCTGTGATTTCATCAAAATCGGCATACTGAAACCCCACTCCTTCAATTTCTTCACGTGTTAGGTTTCTTGTCTCTTTACCGGGGCAATATGTAATGCTGAACCTTCCTTCAGAAGAACCATGAATGAGATGAGCTGCAGCTCCCAGATTGGAACGCAGGTCTTCATTTTCTGCAACCATCTTTAATGTGTGCGGGGTTCCGTAATACCCGTATTTTCTAATGAGCTTGTCGATTTGTTTGTCTTCGCCAAATTCAACCAGGGCAGGCGCCAGAACGATCAGTTCGCCGTCGTCAGCCAGAGCCATACGTGTACGGTAGATGCTTTTATTACCAAGCCAGGTGCTTTTAAATTCAGTAGGATCGAGCCACACGACAACCTTTTTCAATGGTTTGTCAACCATTTTAAAGTTAACCTGAAGCGAGAGGCTTGCTGCCTTATCAAAGACTTCAAAATCGTCGCCAATGAAAAGTCCATATGTTTGCAGCTTTCCGTTTTCATTCAGTCCAACAACCGTTTGCACATATACAATGGGCAGGTGAGTTGCAAAATGATCAGAGGCATAATTAAAAATTCTTCGTACCGGGGTATCGGCCCGTCCCATCATCTTTTCCATACCATAGGCTGCCCCAATGAAGTGGCTTTTATTGATGCCTTCCGAACCGCCGGTGCCAACAAATACATTCTTGTTGTAATTAGCCATTCCCACCACTTCATGTGGCACTACCTGGCCAATTGAAAGTATTAGATCGAAATCGCCCTCTACCAGCAATTTATTTACCTGCACCGGCCAGGAATAATCAACTGCACCACCAGATACTTCCTTTACAAAATCGGAAGGTACTGTACCGAGGGTAACTACATCGTTGCGCCAGTCGTGATCGCGGAACAGACTGCGTGGAGTATTACCAAACATGTGCTTGATCTGTACATCGGTCATTGGAGAATGGGTCCCCAAAGCCGGTAATACATCGGTAAGTGTATCCTGGTAAAATTGCCAGCTAAACTCTGTCAGCTCTCCTGCCCGTGACGGCAGTCGCGTATAATCAGGCGGAATAGCCAGTACCTTATTTCTTTTCCCTAACTTCTCCAACGCCTGAAATAGTCCCACTTTCAGGTCATCGGCTATGAGGTTCGTACTTTTTGAACCATTTTCGTAGTATAGCATGTGGTAGTGTTTTAATTATTAATATTTTAGTATATATCGACAGTCGGTAGCAGGCACTTTATCCGCAATTTTTGTTTTAAAACTATTATAACCATCATTACAAGAGATCGGACTGCCTGTAGCTTACTGTCGCTATCTACTATTTACTTTTTACTGTTCACTTTTTACTGTTCACAGTTTCATTGCCTGCTGCTGCTATCAACTAACGACTATCTCTTGACCCGGGCATTTCCTTTCCAGATACTCCAGACCATTTCCTCGTCGGCAGGTTGGGCATAGTCGGTAAGGAAGGTTGCAGCCATAGCTCCGGTAGCCCAGCCAAACTGTGGCCATTTTTCGGGATTCCACTCCCTTAGGATACCATAGAGCATGCCCCCAACAAACCCATCGCCTCCACCAATGCGGTCGAGAACATGAATAGTGCGTGGCTCAATCACATGCCAGTTTTCTCCTTCAAGCATAATAGCCCCCCACAGGTGTTCATTAACACTAACCACTTCACGAAGGGTAGTGGCAAAAACCGATGCATTGGGAAAGGATTCTTTTACCCGTTCTATCAAGCCTTTAAAACCATCTATTTTTGCTTTTATTCCTTCACCTCCGGCTGGTGGTCCTTCAATGCCAAAGCACAGCTGGAAATCCTCTTCATTTCCTATAAGGATGTCGGAAACAGAGGCTATTTCAGTAAAGTTCTGTCTAAGTTCCTCTTCGCGACCTTTCCAGAATGAAGCACGGTAATTTAAGTCAAAAGAAATGCGTGTGCCGTGTTTTTTAGCTGCCCTTGCTATTTCAAGGCAAAAACGACTGGTATCGGCTGAGAGGGCGGCTATTAATCCTGAAAGATGCACTACCTGCACACCTTCTTTCCCAAATATTCGTTCCAGGTCGAAATCACCTGCATTCAGTGTGCGGCCTACTTCTCCGGCCCGGTCGTTATGGACCCGTGGTCCGCGTGACCCATATCCGCTGTCGGCAATGTTGAACTGGTGGCGGAAGCCCCAGGGGTCTCCCTGTTCCACTTCAGGACCTTCGAAATCCATAAACCTGGACTTTAGGTTGTTTTTTATGAACTGTGCCACCGGACTTCCCTTAACGAAAGTGGTTAAAACCTTTACCGGCAATCCAAGGTAGGAAGAAATACTGGCTACGTTTGTTTCAGCACTTGTTGCATACATGGTATAGGTATCGCTGCTGTGCACCGGCTGGCCGTTAACGGGTGTTAATCTGACGCCCATACTGGTAGGCACTAATAAGGAATATTTACATTCTTTTTTTATTTCCAGACTCATTTTATTTAATTTTATTTTTGTTGATACTAATTGCTAAATACAGCTCCGCTTCTTTCAATTCCCAATTCCAGTCCTCGAAGTTCTGCCATCCCCCTGAGTAATCCGATGGCCGAGTACCCCGGATTGGTATTTTTTGTTAAATCATCAAGAATTGTGTGCCCGTGGTCGGCGCGCATGGGTATTGTATGATCGGGACGGTAAACACCTTGTCTTTTGCGCTGCTCTTTCAGAATGGCCAGCATTACACTGTACATATCCACGTCGCCTCTCAGGTGGCCGGCTTCATGAAAACCATTGTATTCGTCGCGCTGTGTGCTTCTTAAGTGGGCGAAATTGAGTTTAGATCCGTGTTTCTTTACAATTCCCTCCAGATCGTTATCGGGTCTTACTCCTAATGAGCCTGTGCAGAGGGTGAACCCGTTGTATATGGAATCGTAAATGTTCAGTATAAATTCTATGTCCTTTTCGGTACTTACAACCCGCGGTAACCCAAACAACGAAAAGGGAGGATCATCGGGATGAATTGCCAGTTTTACTCCGCTTTCGGCTGCAACGGGAGCGACTTTCTTTAGGAAATATTCAAGGTTTTTGCGGTACGTGTTATCATCAATGTTTTTATATTCATCGATCTTCTCCTGAAACTGATAAAGGGTCCATGATTCTTCTGCTCCTGGCAATCCGGCAAGAATTGTATGTTCCAGTTCGTATTTTTGCTCGCTGCTCATAGATTCAAATCTTTGCTCTGCCTTTTTGATCAGATTCCCGTCATATGCTTCCTTTGCTCCGTTACGACAAAGAATGAACTGGTCGAATACCACAAAGTCAACCATATCGAAAGCCAGGGCACGTGCACCATCTTCGAGTTGCAAATTCAGGTTGGTTCGGGTCCAGTCGACCACAGGCATAAAATTGTAGCATAATACAGGAATACCGGCTTTACCAATGTTTCGTATACTTTGGATATAATTATCGATGTAATTATCGCGTGTGCTCTTTCCCTGCTTAATATCCTCATGTACAGGTATACTTTCAACAACCGACCATGTTAACCCTCTTGTTACAGGAATTGGCTGGTTGTCGTTCCATTCAATTAACCTTTTTCGTTTCTCTATTGATTTTATGTCCCACACTTCTCCATTTTGTATTTCATGCAGAGCGGTTACAATGCCAGTAGCACCGGCTTGCCGGATATCTTGCAGGGTTACCGGATCAGAGGGACCATACCATCTCCATGTTTGTTCAAGTGCCATATTTCCTCCTGTCCTGTTAATTCAACAATGAGTTGAATGTTTTCATTGCAATAATCTATAATAAGGAATTACTAACCTCCTTTTTGTTTTTTACGCACCCCGGGTAGGGTGGGGTTTTAGGTCAGTCAGTTCTTCTATATGCACCGGACGTTGTTGCTCAATTGATTTTCGTGCGGCAACTCCAATCAGGCATGACATGGCTCCATCGCGGGTGCCAGCTGAATGTTTGAATGGGTCGGCCATATCGGGATCCCGAAAGATTTTATCCTGCAGGCGGGAATCACCGCCGCCATGACCACCTTTTGCTGATTCAACTTTTATGATCTGATAATCGGGGTTGAAATTCTTCATCAAAAAGATTTCATCGTACCGGATGTTTTCTTCTCCGCTTTGGTTCATCTCTACAGCATGCAACTGAGCCTGGTTAATTTTTTCCTGACCACGCCATGGGATGTCTTCCCACGATTCAAGGCGGCCTTCTTTCCCATTAAATGCAATACGCCAGCCTTCATAGGGAGAGTAAGTGGTGAGCGAATAATTTACCACTACATTGTTTGCATATTTTATCTGGGCCGACATTTTATCGTAAATATCTATTTCTTCACGCCAAAGACAGTTATCCCTAATGTACCCGTCGTATTTTTCATTTTTTACATACAAATCCATGTCGTGCTGACTTTTGGTTATATCCCAGTAGTATTCGCACTTGTCGGTATAAGCACAGTTGCGGCAGTTAGCTCCTCTGTATGGATTGTTTGTGCCATAATGTTCCAGTGCGCCATAAGCCGTAACTTCCACCGGATCGGAATCGATAAACCAGTTCAGCAGATCGAAATGGTGCGTGGCCTTATGCACCCAAAGTGTACCTCCTTTATCTCGTTCACCATGCCAGCGTCTAAAATAGGATGCACCGTGATATGTATTCAGGTACCAGTGGAAGTCGACAGAGGTAACATCACCTAACGGCTTTTTTGCAAGTTGTTCTTTAATGGCTGAAAAGAGGGTTGCGTAACGGTAGTTGAACCCAATGGTACATTTTTTTCCGGTTCGTTTCTCGGCATCAAGAATGGCCTGGCTTTTTATTTCATCGGTAGTCATAGGCTTCTCCGATAATACATTGGCGCCGTATTCCATCGCCTTAATAATAAATTCATGATGGGTGGAATCCATGGTGGTAACAATTACCATTTCTGGTTTGGTTTCCTTCATCATCTGATCGAAATCAGTAAAGACGGGACAGTTAATTCCCATATGTTTTTTTGCCAGTTCCAGTCTGCCGGGGTTGATATCGCTTAACCCTACGAATTCCACAATATCGCTGTAATTATCAACAACTCTTTTCCCCCAGAAGCCAATACCCCTGACTCCGGTTCCTACCATTGCAATCTTTAATTTAGATTGCCGGGTTACAGCTGCGCCAACCGGATTTGAAATAAGGGAAGCTCCTGCTGCCACTCCTGCTGTAGTGGTTAGAAAATCTCTTCGTTTCATAATAATTGTTTAAATATTATTGAATTTAATTCACTTTTTATGAGAAGTGTTAAACTCCTCCGTAGGCACTGTATCCTCCATCAACCGGGATTACAATTCCGGTGATGAAACTGGAGACATCGGAAAGCAGGAATAGCGTAGCTCCCTGTAAATCGTCTGGTTCTCCAAATTTGCCCATTGGGGTATTATCCACAATCTTTTGTCCGCGGGGCGACCAGTTTCCTGTTTTTTCATCGGTTACCAGAAAGCGGTTCTGATTGGTAATGAAAAAACCGGGAGCAATAGCATTTACCCTGATTCCCATTTTTGCCAAGTGCACCGATAGCCATTCAGTAAAGTTATTTATGGAAGCTTTTGCAGCAGAGTAAGCTGGTATTTTAGTGAGAGGCTTGTATGAATTCATAGATGAAATATTAAGCACTACTCCTTTTTTCTTTTTAAGCATATCGGTTGTAAAAACCATAGTAGGAAGAACAGTACCTTTAAAATTCAGGGCAAATACCTTATCGAAACCTTCCATTTGAAGGCCGTAAAAGGTATCGGCCAAGTCATCGTACTCCTGCATTTGTTCCAGTTTGGTGGTAGCCTGCGGACTATTTCCACCTGCACCATTTACGAGAATGTCAATTTCTCCTAACTGATTATTTATCTCTGCTTTAGCCTGCTCCAGCGATTCCCTGTCGAGCACATTGGCTGCCACTCCGATTACCTGTGAACCTGTTTCGGCAGAAATTGCTTCCGCTACCTTAGCTGCAGTTTCCTTATCGATGTCGGCAATGGCAATTTTCATACCCACCGAGGCCATGGCCTTTACCATCGCGCTTCCTAAAACACCTGCTCCGCCGGTAAATACGGCTACTTTTCCTTTTAAATCATTAAACGACATTGGCTCCATTATATATCCTTTTTAAATTCTTTATAATAATCTACATTTTCTTTTGTTACGATGTCAATGGATGTATAGTTTTCCCTGGCAGTTACCCTTTTTTGTACAACATGCCTGAAAATTTTATTAATGGCATTGTATCCCTGCTCTTCGGGGCGCTGACAAATTAAAAACTGTACGATATCTTTTTTTAAAAAAGTAATGTTTTCATTCAGCAGGTCGTGCCCGATTATTTTTAATCCATTAAGATTGTACTTTTCTACCAGCCGGCCTACATTAAATACTTTCGAATTGGTAACAAACAGCCCTTTGATGTTCTTTTTGCGAATGGCTTCCAATACCGGTTCCATCCATTTCTCGCCATTGGTATCTGGAATTTCAATTGTGTAGAGTTGATGGATGTCTCTGTTGTTATTATTATACCAATCATAAAAACCTTTTTCACGTTGCACCAGGTGGTTTTGGTTGTCCATCTCCTTTGCAAAATGAATAACAAGCACATTCCCTTCGGGAAGAATTAAATCAAGCAGTTTCCCTGAAACCAATCCGCTTTGGTAAGAATTCTGGCCTATGTATCCAACCTGCCCGGCTTCTTTTATCTCTGAATCGATAAAAACAAAAGGGATACTCAATTCTTTTAACTGCCCGATAAATTCGGTTGCTTCTTTTTTGTAGAAAGGAGCAAAGACAACACCATCAGGTTTTAGTTCAAGAACTTTTAGTGCATTTATTACAAAGCTTTTCGGTTCATTCTGGCTAAAGGAAAAAGGTACTACCTGTACTCCATATTGCCGGAGTTCCGCTATTCTTTTATTGACACCTACTACTGGTTTATTCCAGTAACCTTCTGGCGACGGAGGTTCAGGAAAAAGAGTTGCAAACAATGCAGATTTTTTTGAAGCTAATGTACTTGCCAGGATATTGGGCTGGTAATCCATCTCCTTTACTATCTGAAGTATCTTTGATTTTGTATCTTCAGCCACTTCGCCCCGGTTATGTAATACCCTGTCAACAGTACCAATAGAAACATTTGCTTTTTCTGCAATATCTTTTATCCGTATTTGCTTTTTAGTTTCTATAACAGTTTTATTTTTAATTAATTGACATTTTTTATTGAAGAACTTAAATGCAAAACTAACGAAAATTTCTCACTTGCCGTGTTCGTACACGGAAAAAATGTTACATAGCATTTCAAGGATAAAAACAGAGAAAGGATCATCAAAAAATTAAATCCCCCGCGATTTGAACAGGAGTGGATTTTATACAAAGTGTTTTTATGACAGAACTATTTGCAGAAGAGGATTATATTGGTTTGAGATAATTATAGTTTATGGTGGAAAAATTATTTATCATTCAGATGATCAAAAGAATTATATATCCCCATCCATGCCCACCATTGAGCAATGAATGAAACAGGCCTTTCCATTTTTTCACCTTTGGCCGGTCCACTGATTGCCGTGCCAAATACATCCCAAATATTGCCTTCATTATCTTTTAAAATATTTGGAAAGTCATCATGGAATTCAAATGTTCTGCCTGCAACACGATTAAACACATTTAAAAATTGATATTCTTTTTTAATTACCACCAACAAGTCATTGTAGCTGTATACTCCCTTTTCAGGTAACCTGTCGATATTTAATACAGGTAAAACATCAGGTTTAGTTTTTAAATCAAAAATGCCTATTACCAATTCACCTTCAGTATTGCTTTTGTTGATGGTAAATGATTTAAAATTTTCTTTATTTGAAGGATAATTTATGAAAACTTTGGCATCTGGAAATATATGTATGGCAGAATTATAGTTCATTTCAAAGGAATGTATAAAAACAGGGTTTTGCTTAATTTGAGGACCATGAATGCTTTTAAAAAGCATTTGTGACCAATAACTATTTGATTCTGTGTCATAATAAACAAGGTTATCCTGGTACAATAAGCCAGAAGCTTTAAATGTGTAAGTATTATCATTTAATTTTCGGTTAATGACATAGGAAGTTTTAGTTTTAGGACAATATGTTACAGCAAATCCAACATCATCAAGCATGTCATTTACAACCTCTACTCCCATCATCCAGATAGGATAAATATAAATTTCATTTTTGATTTTAAATACTATGGCCTTTTCTTCGTTAAAATTCACAAATGGTGCTTTATTTGCAATTACATAATCTGGTTCGGTAACCATTGGAAAGGCCTCAGTTACTTTTGTCCCCGTCATTTTAGTAGTATCGACAAGCCATAATTCAGATTGCGAATCGTATTCCGGCTTACTATCAATTTCATTTACTGAACAGGCAAATCCTAATGTTATAATCACTATTAAATATATTATTTTCATTTTAGCTAATTTTTCATTAAAACATAGTTTTAGTCGTTGATATGCTTTAACCCTTACAAAACTTTTTAACTAAATTTATACCAGAGTCGGTAATCATTTAATTTTATTATAAGATAACCATTTTAAACTGGTATAATTCTTAAACTTGTAAAATGTAGAACATATATGTCTTTAAAAAGATGAAGTAATGCAAAGACGAAAATTTATTAAAACTTCTGCTGTGGGAAATTTAGGAATCATTACAGTTCCCACTATTCTTTCAGGAACAGGGTGGAAGGGTGCTAATGATCGTATAAATGTAGCTGTTATTGGTATCCGTGGAATGAGACAGTCGCATATTCAGGAATACCAAAAATTAAAAAATGTAGAGGTTGCAGCCTTATGCGATGTGGATGAAAACCTGTTTGCCGATCGGGTAAAGAAACATTTTTCCGATAAAGATTTGCGTGAACCTAAGATATATAAAGATATGCGCATACTTTTCGAAGATCAATCAATTGATGCAGTATCGGTTGTAACTCCAAATCACTGGCACTCCCTTGCAGGCATCTGGGCGATACAGTCGGGCAAACATGCCAGTATTGAAAAGCCCTGCTGTCATACCATCGAAGAAGGACGAATGCTACTTAAAGCTGCAAAGAAATATGGAGTGGTAGTTCAGGATGGTGCCGAACAAAGAAGTAATCCTTCAGCCCAATCGGCTGTTCAATATATGCAGGATGGAAAGCTGGGTGAAGTTTATCTGGCAAAGGAAATCTGTTATAAGTGGCGCAATTCCATTGGCAGTTATCCTGACGGCTATATGAAGGAGGATGAAAAGTATTCCAGCACAGTTGACAGTAATTCGTGGATTGGCCCTTTTACTAAAAGTTAGATGGAAAAAGTAGATTATGATATGTGGTTAGGTCCGTCGCCCTTAAGGCCTTTCAACCGCAATCGCTTTCATTACAACTGGCACTGGCACTGGGATTATGGCAATGGTGACTTGGGTAACCAGGGCGTTCATGAACTGGATGTGGCCCGCTGGGGGCTTGGCGTTAAGTATCCTTCAAAGGTAAGTGCTGTCGGAGGCCATATGATGTTTAACGATGATCAGCAAACTCCCAATGTGCTGATGGCTATGTTTGAATTTTCGGATAAGGAAGGTGGTGGTGATAAAAAGAAAATTCTGCAGTTTGAAGTCAGGCATTGGATGAGCAATCCTGAAGGAAACCATTTAGGCTCAGGGGAAAGTCTTACCAACACCTATATGACCGGTTCTGCCAATGTTGTGGGTAATATCTTTTACGGTTCAAAAGGATATATGTTGAAAGATGTAGATGGGTGGCAGACTTTTATGGGAAAAAGCAGAGAACCCGGAGAATCAGGAAAAGGACAAGGGAACCATTATCAGAATTTCATTGACGCCATCCATGCCAACGATCCTGGTATACTTACAGCACCGATTGAAGAAGGGTTTTATTCCTGTGCATTGATTCACCTTGCCAATATTTCCTATAAATCAGGTAGAACTTTGAATCTAAATCCGGAAACATTGTCTGTATTGGATGATGATGAAGCAAACAGTATGTTTCAAAAAGAGTACAGGCATCCTTACAGTTTACCTTCGCAGGTTTAATTTAATGCAGCCCTGCCTGAATATGCCTCCAATCAAAACTTTATTATAAACAAACCCTAGTGCTTTTATAAAGAAGTAATTAAATATTTGAATAAAAAAAATTCTGCTTATTTTAGGAGAAAATTTGAACAACCTGGGGAAGGAGAACCTTTTAATAAAGTTAGATGCTTACCAACCTGCTGCGGGTTTTAAATAAATGACTAATTTTCTGGCGTGGAAGCTTTGGTAAAGCATGCATAATCATAATAACAAAACCAAAGATTATGAAATCATTCTTTTTTGATATAACTGTTTTACAGCTTTATTTATATTTTCGGTCATTTACTTCCTGTATATCAGGGGTAGCAGGAAAATTTATTAAATCGTTCAGGATTCTTATTTACATTGCTTGTATTCTGGTGCCGGTTTATGGTTCGACTGCTGAGAATTTCAATACAGAAA
Organism: Mariniphaga sp.; assembly: GCA_024636975.1. Taxonomy (GTDB): domain Bacteria; phylum Bacteroidota; class Bacteroidia; order Bacteroidales; family Prolixibacteraceae; genus Mariniphaga. The sequence goes on along the minus strand of JAGXGA010000067.1, from coordinate 42,037 downwards.
TAGATAATAAATTTGCACAGGCAGCAATTGTGTCACTTGAAATTACTGCCGATCCCGCAATAGTCTCCGCTCCTACAGAAGTTACTTATACCTATACTGTAACAAATACCGGAGATGAAATATTAACAGAGGTAAAGGTTAATGACAATGAATTTGGAGACATTTTTTTGGATTTAACAACTTTAGCACCCGGAGAGTCTGTAATTGGTACATATAATAATCCCGTTTCCCAGGATATTATAAATACCGGCATTGCTATTGAAAATAATGCCACGGTAACCACTGCGGAAGGAATAGAGAATACCCAATATGTAGTGGTAACAATAGATCAGCTGCCGGCTTTAAGTCTTACCAAAACTGTTTCACCACCAACAACCTATGATTCCGTTGGCGATGTAATAACCTATACCATTGTAGTTGAGAATAGCGGGAACGTTACCCTTACAGGAATAACTGTAGAAGACCTTAAGACCGGCATGAATGAAACTATTGCCAGCCTTGCTCCCGGTGCTCAGCAAACATTCACTACAACTTACGAAATAATTCAGGCCGATTTGAATGCCAGTACTTTTACCAATACGGTTACTGCTAAAGATGGTGGTTCAATTAATGAAAGTGCTGAAGAAACAGTAAATGCCGATGTAACTCCGGCGCTTACCATCAGTAAAACTGCTTCACCACCAACAACCTATGATTCCGTTGGCGATGTAATAACCTATACCATTGTAGTTGAGAATAGCGGGAACGTTACCCTTACAGGAATAGCTGTAGAAGACCTTAAGACCGGCATGAATGAAACTATTGCCAGCCTTGCTCCCGGTGCTGAGCAAACATTCACTACAACTTACGAAATAATTCAGGCCGATTTGAATGCCGGTACTTTTACCAATACGGTTACTGCTAAAAATGGTGGTTCAATTAATGAAAGTGCTGAAGAAACAGTAAATGCCGATGTAACTCCGGCGCTTACCATCAGTAAAACTGCTTTACCTGCAACTTATGATGAGGTAGGAGATGACATTACTTATACAATTGTAGTAGAAAATACAGGAAATGTTACCCTTACCAATATAGGTATAGAAGATCCTTTGACAGGCCTTTCAACAACCATTCCCAGCCTTGCTCCTGGTGATACTGAAGATTTTACTGAAATATACACAATTGAACAGGGTGATATTAATGCAGGCAGCCTTACTAATACAGCAACTGCTACGTATGGTGGTTCACAAACAGTCAGTGCTGTAGCTGAAGTAAAAGCAGAGACCAGCCAGGATTTGTCAATTATAAAAACCGCATCGCCCACTATCTATAGTTCAGTCGGCCAGGAGATCGATTTTACAATTACTGTTGAAAACACAGGTAATGTTACCCTTTCCAATATAACTGTTACAGACCCTCTTATTGACTTAAGTGAATCCATTCCAAATCTTGCACCTGAAGGTACCCGATCTTTTACCGAAACTTATATAATTACGCAGGCTGATCTTAATACAGGCTCCCTTACCAATACAGCTACAGCATCAGATGGGAATACAATTAATGTGAGTGATAATGTTACAATATCTGCCACCCAAAGCCCCGGTATTACAATTACCAAAACAGCTTCTCCTGCAACGTATAATTCTGCAGGTGATATTATAGCTTATACAATTGTAGTAGAGAATACGGGTAATGTTATTCTTGCCGATGTAACTGTATCAGATCAATTGCTTAATTTGGAAGAATCAATTGGTAATCTGGCTTCCGGAGAATCAGTGACTATTGAAGAATCATATACAATTTCCCAGGTTGATTTGAATAATGGTAGCCTTAGTAATACTGCTTCTGTTGCAGGAAACGATCCTGACAGTCAACCTGTCTCTGACAGTGATGAGGTAACTGTTACTGCCAGCCAGAATCCCAACCTGGCAGTAAGGAAAACAGCTTCTCCGCTTACCTATGATTCGGTAGGCGATGAAATTACTTACACCATTGAAGTTGAGAATACAGGAAATGTAGTTCTTCTAAGTGTTGTAGTAACAGACCAGTTAATAGGACTAACCGATAACATAGCAATTCTTGCTCCCGGAGAGATACGCACTTATACCGAATCATTCATCATCAATCAATCTCATCTTAATTCAGGCAGTATTACGAATACCGTTTCGGTTACAGGTTTGGGTTCGGCAAGCATTGTGGTGAACGCTACTGATGATGCAACGGTAACAGCTGTTCAAAGACCTGGACTTTCCGTTGGCAAAAGTGCTTTTCAGGAATCATATAAGGCTGTAGGTGATGAAATCAATTATACAATTGTGACAGAAAATACAGGGAATGTCACGATTACAGATGTTACAGTTAATGATCCGCTTGTGCAGCTGAATGAAAATATTGGAAGCCTGAATCCTGGAGATTCACATAGTATTTCCATTCTTTATTCTGTCACCCAGGCAGATTTGGATCAGGGGACAGTAATCAATACAGTGGTAGTAACAGGAAATCATGGTAATGAATCAGTTGAAACCGATGATGAAGCAGTTGTTGCCGCTTTGTTTCCGCCTGTCGCAAATGATGATACCAGTTCCGATCATATTTCTGGTAATATAGTGGAAATTGCAATACTTGAAAACGACTTATTAAATGATGGAGCTCAGGCTTTGCCGAGTCTGGTTGCAGTAGATCTGAATCTTGAAGCCGATGGAATTCAATCGGAATTGGTTGTACAAAATGAGGGAGTGTGGAATTATATTATACAGTCAGGTGAGCTTACATTTACACCTCAGTCAGGGTTTACCACTGATCCTTCTCCAATTACATATCTTCTTATAGAAGATTTAACTGACTTAAGTGATAATGCTTCTGTGACGGTTGATTACAATGAGGGAGAACCTTTTGCTTTTAATGATAACAGTACGGGAAACATTCCGGGGGAAGCTGTAACCATCGATATAGTGGCGAATGATAAATTGAGCGATGGTTCACCGGCATTTCCGGAAGCAATAACTATTGATCTTGATTCCACTCAGTCGGGAATTCAATCGGAGTATTCTTTGCCGGAAGAAGGGAACTGGGTTTTCAATTCCGAAACAGGTGAAGTTGTTTTTACACCTCTTCCTGGTTTTTCGACTAATCCTACACCTTTAATTTATACTCTTATTGAAAATCTGACTGGATTAAGTGATGATGGTACTGTAATAGTTGGGTATGATGAACAGCCTCCTTTGGCTGAAGACGATATAAGTGCGGGTCATTCTCCCGGAGATGTAGTTACTGTTAACATACTTACAAACGATGAATTGGGTGATGGTACACAGGCTTTGCCTGTACGGGTAGTTATTGACATTAACCTTAACAGGGCAGGAGTGCAGAATGAACTGAATGTGGCCGGGGAAGGAAGCTGGAGCCTGAATTCCTCAACAGGCGATGTAACTTTTTCTCCCATACCAGGATTTTCGGGTTCCACTGAGCCTGTAACATACCGGCTTTTGGAGATTCTGACAGGTTTGGGTGATAATGGCACAATCACAATCGTATATAATGATGAAGCGCCTGTTGCTGTTGATGACAGTAGTTCAGGTAATCAGCCGGGCACTGAAGTCTCTGTGAATATTCTGGATAATGACGTACTAAGTGATGGAACACCAGCATCACCTGATTTAGTAACCGTAGACCTTGATCCAATGGCAGAGGGATTACAACATGAACTTGATATTGAGGGACAGGGCAGGTGGATGTATAATGAAGTAAATGGTACGATGATTTTTACCCCACAATCCGGATTCTTTGCCGATCCTTCACCTGTTTCCTATACTCTTTGCAGTATCTGGGATTCTGAGGTGTGCAGTGAAGCAGAAGTTGTTATCGATTATGAACAGGATGCTTCTTCAGCTTCAATTGGTCTGGTTAAAACAGGAATATTTAATTCCGATGATGAAACTATTAATTACTCTTTTGAAGTTACTAATACGGGAAATCTTCCTGTCTGGCATATTGATATAACTGATGAACGGATCGGAATAACTAATCTTCGGATAATTCCCGATACTTTGCTACCTGGCGAAGCAGGTATAGTAACTGCCACTTACCAGGTAACCCAATCGGATAGGAATGTAGGGAATGTTGAAAATTCTGCTCTTGCCTCCGGTTTAATTATAAATGGAGAAAGTATTGAAGATATATCAGGAGGTACTGTGAATGACGATGCCCCAACAGTTACCCCCTTAATTCAAGCTCCGTCAGTTTTAGTTGAAAAACAGGCTGTATTATTTTCACTTGAAGCGGTACTAAATGAGGCAGTTACTTTCAGTATTATTGTTACCAACAACGGCAATGTAATTCTGGACGATGTAAGGGTTGAAGATCCATTAACCGGTTTTGTACAGGATGTGGGGCAGCTTTTTCCTGGAAATTCAGTAGACTACATTACTGAGTATATCGTGCTGCCGGAAGATGAAACAAGAGGTGAATTTGAAAATACGGCTATTGCAACAGGTATTGCTCCCGATGGCAGTGAGGTAATCGACAGCAGCACGGTTGTTGTTGAAGTAGAACAATGTGAAATGGTAATCCCCAATGGCTTTTCTCCCAATGATGATGGCATTCAGGATACATGGCGGATTAAATGTCTGGAAAAGCACCCTAATGCCAGAGTTGAAATATTTAACCGCTGGGGGAACCGGGTCTATGAAAAGAGAAATTATGGGAATACTGATGTTCATGGTATAGCAGATGCATGGTGGGATGGCTATTCAACCAGCCAAAGGACATTCGGCAGTGGAAAACTACCGGCCGGTACCTATTATTACATTCTTTATTTACAGGATGGACTGGAACCAGTGAATGGGTATATTTTCCTGAACAGATAAAATTATTTTTAGATGAAAATGAAGGAATTTTCTTTACATAAAATCATTAAGGGCGGGCTGGGAATGCTTATTCTTATTCTGTCGGCAAATATAGGCTACGCCCAGCAGGAACCATTATTTATACAATATAATTTTAATACACAGGTTATAAATCCAGCCTATGCCGGGACCTGGGATAATCCCGGGTTTTTGGTATTGGGTAGACAGCAATGGGCAGGCATGGACGGAGCACCAAGAACTTTTACACTTTCAGTTCAGACCCCATTAAAATTTAAGAATGTTGCCGTTGGTTTAAATGTGATTTCAGACAAAGCCGGGTTTGAAAAAAGGGATCAGGTTAACCTGGATTATTCTTACCGGGTGCAATTAAACGCCGATAACCATCTTCGTTTGGGAGTAAAAGGCGGAATAACAAATTATGTAGTGAATTTTGCTGATTATGTAGGTTATCCTGATGGTCCTCCTGATCCAATGTTTACACGAGATATTTATAAGAAATTGTTGCCGAATTTCGGAGTGGGGGCCTTTCTTTCAAGCGAGAATTATTACGTGGGGCTTTCAATTCCTAAATTATTACAAAATGAACATTATAACTACCTTTCGACCTCAGCTGAACTGCGTCATGTATATTTAATGGGAGGTTATGTATATCAAATTTCAGATTTTGTTCAGTTCAAACCGACTGCTTTAACACGTTTTGTTTGGGGGGCACCTGCTATTTTCGATCTGTCAGCCAATTTTTTGCTAAATAATAAAGTATGGTTGGGAGCTAATTACCGGCTTGGCGATTCATTTGGTTTTGTTGCCCAATGGATTTTCGATAATAAATTAAGAATAGGGTACGGTGTTGAATATACTACTGCCCGGCTGCGATCGTTTAATTTTGGAACGCATGAAGTTATGGTTTCATACGAACTCAGTTCCAGGCGAAAATGGAGTTCACCAAGGATGTTTTAAGCCATTGAATTGAAAATGATTTAGAATTATGAGAAATGCTGTCAAAATATATTTGTTATTGATGTTATTTTCAAATAGTACCATCGGCCAGACATTTTTTGAACGAAATGAATTTTCTGTGGAACTATTGCCATTAATTAATTCAGCAGGAAGTGAAATTTCACCTGCTATAGTGAAAAATGAATTGTTCTTTTCTGCTGTACGCGATGAGTTCATTGGCCGGGAGCAATTGAAGGAAAAAAACAGGTCATTTTATGATGTATATTTCACGGAAACGGATGATAAAGGCTATCCGCTTGTTCTGCGAAGACTGGTTCCAGGTTTTGGTAATTTATATCATGAAGGTCCGGTCGCCTGGTGCGAGGCTACAGGAGAACTGTTTGTTACTTTAAGCCAACTGCCTGAAGGAGACTCATACCTTCCAAAGCTTAGCCGCGAAAACATAAAGCTGAGGCTTGTAATAATGAGAGAAGTAGATGAAGAGTGGACGGTTGTAGAAGATCTGCCCTTTAATCAGGATAATTACAATTTTGCACATCCTGCCATTAGTGTTTCAGGCGACACATTAATCTTCTCAAGTGATATGAATGGAGGATATGGAAACTCTGATTTGTATATGGTGGTAAGGACAGAGGGAACATGGAGCGAACCTCAAAATTTGGGCGATATTATAAACAGTCCGGGAAATGAAATGTTCCCTGCTTTTGGTCCCGACAACCTGCTGATTTTTTCTTCAGATGCACACGAGGGGAATATTGGACAACTCGATTTATATTATACCACCCTGGGAATTAATTCTCAGGTTACTAATCTGGGAGAGCAGGTTAATTCCCTGAATGATGATTTCGGCCTTGTCATTCACTCATCCCATCAGTATGGTTATTTTTCCTCAAACAGGCAGGGGAAGGGGAGTGATGACATTTATCGGATCGAGCTGGTTTCGCTGTTTGAAACTATTAGAGGCACTGTATTGGATATTATGGAAATGCCTGTTCCGGACGCAAACATTCAGTTGCAGGATTGCAATGGAAATAATTTACAGAGCACACAAACCGACCCTGATGGCAGGTTCCGCTTTGAGGTGTTGAAAGGTCAATGCTACCAGGCTGTTGCTACAAAACCAGGTTATGATTCCGATTTAAAACCGTATTACCTTGAAAATTCTGTTTTGTTAAATATAGAACAACAAACCAGGTATCAAATTTATGTAGTTGATATTGAAAATGAAGAGCCAATACCTGAGGCCGACATTAATTGTGATGAATTGCAATGGCTGACTGATGGTTTTGGATACGCCACTATTGATTCGGATACTATAAGTTCATGCGATTTAAGGATCTCTGCCAACGAGTATTTCACTTATGTAATAGAAGCCGACCCATACCGTTTTAGTCCGGGCGATCACATAACAGATACTGTAAGGCTTTATGAAAAAGAATTGAACAAATCCTATCTCATCGATAATATTATATTCTTTCTCGATAAATGGAGGCTCCTGCCTGAGTCAGAAAGGCAACTGGATAAACTTATAAAATTAATGAAAGACAACCCTTCTTTAAAAGTTGAATTGGCATCACATACCGACAGCAGGGGAGAAGCACAGTATAATGAATGGTTAAGTCAGAAACGGTCCGATTCTGCCACAGACTACATGGTCGAGAATGGCATTCCCAAGGAGCGTATTGTATCGAAGGGTTATGGAGAAAGTCAGCTAATTAACCATTGTGCAAATGGTGTTCCCTGCAGTGAAGCTGAACACCTTGAAAACCGCAGAACCGAATTTACAATACTCGCATTTTAGCTATTTTTATTCAACTCAATTTAACGAGTAATAAAATGTAAAGAACTACTATATTTACCTGACAAATCTAAATTTCAAAAATGAATAAAAGATTCTTTTTGTACAGAAGTGCTGTTGTTGCTTCTTTGGCAGGTTTCTTATTTGGATTCGACACAGTAGTTATTTCAGGTGCCGAACAAACCATTCAGTCGCTTTGGGGATTATCAGGAACAATTCATGGGTTAGCCATTAGCATGGCTTTATGGGGAACAGTTCTGGGCTCAATTGTTGGTGGATGGCCAGCTGAATACTTTGGTAGAAAAAAGACCCTGCTGTGGATTGGCATTCTTTATCTTGCTTCAGCTGTTGGTTCCGCATTGGCGCCAGGCATCAACTCATTCATGTTCTTTAGGTTTATCGGTGGACTCGGTGTTGGAATATCTACTGTAGCAGCACCTATGTTTATTTCTGAAATCGCTCCGCCACAATTCAGGGGTCGATTAACAGGGATGTTCCAGTTTAATATAGTTTTTGGTATTCTTATCGCTTTTTTATCTAATTCGCTATTGAGCGGAATCGGTGAAAATGCATGGCGATGGATGCTTGGGGTAGAAACATTCCCTGCCTTAATATTTACCCTTCTTTGTATAGGGCTCCCGGAAAGCCCCCGGTGGCTGATCATTCATAAGAAAGACAGGGAAGGCGGAAGGGCTGTGCTCCTTAAAGGTAATCCCGATTTACCGGAAGAGGATTTGAATAATTTAGTCAACGAAATTGAAGCAACTGGTAATAATAAAAAACAGACCGGTACATTCTTTTCCAGACGACTGCTAAAACCCATTCTGCTTGCTTTTTTTATTGCATTTTTCAATCAGCTTTCAGGAATAAATGCAATTCTATATTTTTCGCCAAGGATATTTGAAATGACAGGCCTGGAATCCCAGGCAGCACTCTTGCAATCGGTGGGGATAGGTATTACAAACCTTGTTTTTACTTTTGTGGGTTTATGGCTTATCGATCGACTTGGTCGCCGTACGCTAATGTTTATTGGCTCAATCGGGTATATTGTATCTCTTGGATTAATTGCATGGTCATTTTCATCGGGGCATTTAGATATGGTTCCTGTATATATTTTTGGATTTATTGCTTCTCATGGCATTGGACAGGGAACGGTAATCTGGGTATTTATAAGTGAAATATTTCCAAACCGGCAACGTGCATTCGGGCAATCGTTCGGAAGCTTTACGCATTGGTTTTTTGCAGCCTTAATCACTTTGGTTTTTCCTTTAATGGCAGAATCAATGTTGCCTCAGTATATATTTGGATTGTTTTGTACAATGATGATTCTGCAATTGATTTGGGTTCTGTTCTTTATGCCGGAAACCAAAGGCATTCTTCTGGAACATATGGAGGAAAGAATTTAACCAATTCGAAAACACTTATTTAATAACTTTGAATCTTCTATGTGGATTATACAATTAATATAATTTCGAAAATCGTTTAATATCGGTTTCTCTCATCATTTCCCAAACCACTTCATATATAAGCTCCACGTTCGGTTTGGAAAAGTATTCCCCGTCGATGCCATATGCCGGGCGATGCTCTTTTGCAGGAACTGTACGGGGAGCAGTATCAAGGTAGTCAAATGCTTTTTGTTCTTCCAATACTTTTTGCATCATGTAGGCAGTTGCTCCGCCGGGAACATCTTCATCAATGAAAAGTATTTTATTGGTTTTCTTTACCGATTCCAAAATGACGCTGTTAACATCGAACGGCAATAAAGTACGCACATCAATTACCTCGGCAGATATACCTTTTAACTCAAGCAGACTGGCAGCTTTAACTGCATGGTGAACATTCCAGGCATAAGTAACAAAAGTAATATCTTTGCCTTCTCTTACAATTTCAGGAACACCCAACGGCACTTTAAATTCGCCTATATTTTCAGGAAGTTTCTCCTTTACGTTGTACCCTTTAAGTGGTTCAACCACCAAAGCGGGCTCACTGGCTTCCATTAATGTATTGTACATCCCTGCCGCTTCTGTCATGTTTCTTGGCAAACACAGGTGCATGCCGCGCAGTGAACCAAGAATCATCTGCATGGGTGACCCGGCATGCCACATCCCTTGTAACTGATGCCCGCGGGTGCGAACAATAACCGGTGCCATTTGCTTTCCCCTTGTTCGGTATTGCATACTGGCCAAATCATCGCTGAGAGTGGAGTGGGCATAAATCAGGTAGTCGAGGTATTGAATTTCGGCAATGGGGCGAAATCCCCTTAGGGCCATACCTATTCCCTGACCAATGATTGTAGCCTCTCTGATTCCGGCATCCGATACACGGTGTTCCCCAAACTTTTCCTGCATCCCTTTCATACCCTGGTTTACATCTCCCAGCCTGCCGGTATCCTGACCGAATGTTACCAGATTTGGATACTTTGTGAATAAAACATCAAAATTGCGGCTAAGTATTTCAGAGCCGTTTATTTCAAAACTGTTTTCATTAACCCTGGCTGGTTCAGATTTAACATTAAGTACAGAACCTGATCCTTCCCGGTAAAGCTGTTTGTTATAAGCTTTACGGCTTTTAGCTTCGAAATTTGAAATCCACTGTTTCAGTTCTTTTTGCTCAGCATTTAGATCCCTTGTTTGATGGAGTTCGAAATACAGCCGCTTTGCAAAGTTCAGGTATTTTCGCCGTGTTGGAAATATTCGTTGTTTGATTTCACTCAGCTCATCTGTTTTGTTTATTTGGCTTTTAAGGTTTTCCACAATCTTTTCAAGATGATTTATTTCCTGTTTAAAAGATTTTTCGTAATGATTCCAGGCTTTCTTCTTTGCGTCCCTGGCTCTGTTATGAGCTTTATTTTCAATGTGTGTAATGGTTTCAATGTCTGCCCTTCCGGTTTCAAGCAACCACTTTTTAAACCGATTAAGTCCATCGTATTGCTCTTCCCATTCCAGCCGTTCTTTACTCTTATATCGTTCGTGCGACCCCGATGTGGAGTGGCCCTGGGGTTGGGTAAGCTCCTGAACATGAAACAACACAGGGACCTGCGTCTTTCGGCAGGCAGAAATGCCCTTTTCAAATGTTTTTATGAGTGCCGGGTAATCCCAACCTTTACATGAAATGATTTCAATGCCGTTGGTATCTTTTTCTTTCTGAAAACCTTTAAGAGCTTCTGAAATGCTGGCTTTCGCCGTTTGTTTTTCCACCGGAACGCTTATTCCATAACCATCGTCATAAACGACTACAGCCATAGGAACCTGCATAACAGCAGCTGCATTTATGGTTTCAAAAAACATTCCCTCCGATGTGCTTGCATCTCCAATAGTGCCAAAGGCAACTTCATCGCCGGTAACATTGTTATTGAGATGCTTTTTTAACTCCGGGTTATCTCTTACCACCTTCGAGGCCTGTGCCAGACCTAGTAAGCGGGGCATCTGTCCCCCGGTTGAAGAAATATCAGCTGCCGAATTGTACTTTTTAGAAAGGTTTTTAATCTCCCCATTTTCATCCACATTTGACGTGGTAAAATGGTTATTGAAATTTCTGCCTCCGGTGGAAGGATTTCGTTGATCGTCGATATCACCATAAATCATGGCAAAAAATTCTTCCGGCTGCAATAAACCCAATGCAAGCATGAACGTTTGATCGCGGTAATAACCCGAACGCCAGTCTCCTTTTTTGAATGTTTTGGCTAAAGCTACCTGGACTACTTCCTTTCCTTCACCAAATATTCCAAAATGAGCCCGGCCATTATGTACCTCCCGTCGGCCTATTATGCTAAGCTGACGGCTTAAAAATGCCAGGTAGTAGTCGTTTAGAAAATCTTCAGTAGTCATTTGTGGGCGAGTAGTTATATCCGGTTTTTCTATATACATGCGAAATTGATTTCAGACATTTATGTCTTTTAGCCGGAAAAATAACATTTGTATTCTATAAAATGTTTAAACTTTCATTGATTCTAAAGATAACCATCTTTGAAAATCAATGAATGAAATTAAAATGATGAGTTCAGCCTGTCAGATCATAACTTTTCCTGTTGTTTACCAAAAGCAGAAAATAAAAGTTACTTGTCTTCTTCAGGTGCTTCTATATGTCCGTAGAATGAAATTGCCTGCCGGTTTGTGCTGGTAACATTCAATGTGGCATAACCCAATTCCGAAATATGAAAATTGTATGTCAGGTAATCCATTGTGTTTTTAACTTCCAGGTTTACCTGGTACCCATTGTCATCTTTTTCAAATTCATATTCTTCAATTGGCTGTGTAAAATCAAAAGCACTTTGTCTGCTGCCATATTCAACACGGTAGGCTACACCAAAGAATGGCAGATACGAAAAGAGGGTATCGCCTTTAATCTCTGCATCAAATGAGTGGCTTAAGTAGATGCTGCCACCACCCAATGGCAGTGCATGTGTAGGTGTAAAAACAAATGATTTTTCTTCGAGCAGGTTTTTTATTTCTTCCTTTTTTTGTTCCTGCTTTTCTTCCCGCCGCTCTTTCCGGCTTTTCTGTTCCTCCTGAGCATTTGCTGTAAAAAGAAATGCAACAACCAGCATACTTGTAAATATTATATTTTTCATGGTTTTTTAAAATTTATATAATTGTAACTTTAAATTCATTTATCTTCATAACGATTTTAGATTCAGGGAGAATTTGTCAGATAACTAATGCTTTTGCAAAAACTGTTCCGACATTTGTCAGCAGTTTATAAATTTAATTATTATGAACAGAAAATATATAGGTCCGCATGTAAGCATAGGAGGTGGTGTAGAAAATGCCCCGGCGAATGCATATAAAACAGGTGCAACTGCATTTGCCCTTTTTACAAAGAATCAGCGGCAATGGGTAGCTAAATCTTTAACACCTGATTCAATAAAAACATTTAAATTAAATTGTGAAAAATACGGCTATCATCCATGGCAGATTTTGCCTCACGACAGTTACCTGATTAATCTGGGGCATCCGGAGAAGGAGCCGCTTCAGAAATCACGTGATGCGTTTCTTGATGAAATGCAGCGTTGTGAGCAACTGGGGCTCGATCTTCTGAATTTCCATCCCGGCAGCCACCTAAATAAAATTAGTGAAGAAGAGTGTCTGGCAACAATTGCCGGGTCAATTAACCTGGCGCTTGAAAATACCAGTGGGGTAACAGCAGTTATTGAAAATACAGCCGGGCAGGGAACCAACCTTGGATTCTCTTTCTACCAGATTAAAAAAATAATTGATCAGGTTAATGATCAAAGCAGGATTGGTGTTTGTATTGATACCTGCCACGCTTTTTCTGCAGGCTATGATATCAAAACGAAGGAGGGTTTTGAAAAAGTATTCATGGAGTTTGATGAAGTTGTTGGTTTCAAATACCTGAAAGGAATGCATCTGAATGATTCGAAAAAAGAGTTTGGCAGCCGGGTCGACAGGCATGATAGCATCGGAAAAGGTACCCTGGGGCTCGAAGTGTTTGAATCTATTATGAGCGATGACCGGTTTAACGGAATTCCCCTGATACTGGAAACACCGAATGAAGAACTCTGGCCGGAAGAAGTTGAATTGCTTAAAAGTTTAATCCGATGAAAGAACTGATTTATCTTAATGGGGAATTTGTACCAGTTGACAATGCCTCTGTTTCACCAAACGACCGGGGTTTTATTTTCGCTGATGGAATTTATGAAGTAATTAAATACTACAACGGGAACCCTTTAAGGTATGCCGATCATATCGAAAGGCTTAAAAGAAACCTGAGGGAAGTTAAAATTGATGTTGGCCCTCTTGATGTTTTTGCGGATGTTTTTCGCCAACTCCTTGAGATGAATGATTTAACCCGGATTCATGCCGGTGTTTACCTTCAAATAACTCGTGGGGCTCATAAACGCATTCACCATTTTCCGGTTGATGCGAAACCAACTGTTTATGCTTTTGCTTTTCCCATGCCGTCTGCTAAAGAAAATCTTGAACAAGGAATAAAAGTTATCACTCACCAGGATATCCGGTGGCTACGTTGCGATATAAAGTCGGTTTCCCTTCTTCCGAATACCATGCTCTTCAACCAGGCAGTTGAAGCAGGGGCAGGGGAGTGCATCCTCATCCGCGACGAAAAGGTTACTGAAGCAACCCACTCAAGTGTATTGGCAGTAAAAAACGGAATTGTTGTTACTCATCCCTTGTCAAACTTAATCTTACCGGGAATTACCCGAAAGGTTGTTCTTGAAATTTGTGCTGCCAATAACATTCCATTTGAGGAAAGAGCGATTTCTGAAAATGAACTTCTTAAACTCGACGAACTGATGATAGCCGGCACCGGAAGCGAAATAACTCCTGTTGTTATAATTGATGATAATCCGGTAGCAAATAAAAAACCGGGTGAAGTTACCCGGTTTTTACAGCAAAAGTTTTTTGAATTAACTTAGCTCAACATATCTTTTACCTGGTTGTATACATTTTCTCCTGTGAAGCCAAGCTTTTCATCAAGTACCTGGTAAGGGGCCGAGAATCCAAATGAAGCCATTCCCCAAATTCTTCCGTTATCTCTGATTAGTCCGGATAATGTATCGGGCAAACCTGCAGTAAGCCCGAACCGTGGAATACCTGTTGGCAGGACGCTCTCCTGGTATTCTTCCGGCTGATTGCGGAACAATCCTTCTGAAGGAGCTGAAACAATCTGAACCTTAATGCCGTCCTTCTTAAGTTTTTCGGCACCGGCAACCAGGGTTGCCACTTCTGAGCCACTAGCCACCAGCACCACATCAGGGGTGCCTTCTGGTCTGGTAACTACATATGCTCCTTTTTCTGTCTGCAATGCCGATTCCCATGTGCTCCCTTCAACCGGAAGGTTCGGAATGTTCTGACGCGATAAAATCAATGCTGTTGGAGTAGATGTATTTTCCATCGCCATTTTCCATGCCACAGTAGTTTCATTGGAATCGGCCGGGCGAAGTACCAGCATACTGTTATGCCCCTTATGGTTTTGCAGTTTTTCCATTAACCTGATTTGCGCTTCCTGCTCTACCGGCTGATGGGTTGGTCCATCTTCTCCCACGCGGAAGGCATCATGAGTCCATACATATTTTACTGGCAGTTCCATTAAAGCTGCAAGACGTACTGCCGGTTTCATATAATCGGAGAATACGAAGAAGGTTCCGCAAACGGGGATTACTCCACCGTGCAGGGCCATGCCATTTGCAAGACAGGCCATGGTAAGTTCACTCACACCAACTTGCAGGAAAGAGCCGCTGAAGTCGCCCTTGCTGAAGGCTGTAGTCTTTTTCAGGAATCCATCGGTTTTATCAGAGTTCGATAAATCGGCTGAGGCTACAATAAGATTTTCTACCTTGCCTGCCATTGCAGCCAGCACCGTCCCTGATGCTGCCCGTGAAGCAGTATTGGCTTTCTGTTCCACAGCTGAAAAATCAAAATCAGTTGCCTCAGTTGAAAAGAATCTGTTTCTTTTTTCTGCCAGTTCAGGATTAGCTTTTTCCCATTCTTTCTGTTCTGCCCGCTTTGAAGCGACGCACTTTTTTAGATCTTCTTTCCGCTTTTCGTAAAGCTCTCTTACATCATCAAAGATAGCAAACGGATCTGACGGGTCACCGCCAAGGTTCTTAATTGATTTTTCAAAAGAAGCTCCTGCCTCACCTAATGGCATTCCATGCGTTGAAACTTTTCTTTCAAATAGTTCATCCGAATCAGCAACAGCGCCTTTTCCCATTATAGTTTTACCGATAATCAATGTTGGTTTTTCGGTTTCAGCAACGGCATTTTTTAGCGCACCTCTTATCTGGTCAGGGTCATTTCCATCGATTGACTTTACATTCCAGCCCCAGGCTTCGTATTTCTTTGCTGTATCTTCATGCGATACCTTATCTGTTTCTGTTGAGAGCTGAATGTCGTTTGAATCATAAAACATGATAAGGTTGTTCAGTCCCAGGAATCCTGCTATCCGACCTGCTCCCTGTGATACTTCCTCCTGTATGCCACCATCGGAAATATATGTGAAGATTTTGTGTGCCATCCAGTCGCCAAAACGATCAACAAGAAACCTTTCAGCAATAGCTGCTCCAACGGCCATTGAATGCCCCTGACCAAGCGGACCGGAAGTGTTTTCAATACCGCGATCAAGGTCTCTTTCAGGATGTCCCGGGGTTACGCTTCCCCATTGCCTGAAATTGGCCAGATCATCTTTACTGTAATACCCGGCAAGTGCCAGAGCAGAATAAAGCATTGGAGACATGTGCCCCGGATCTAAAAAAAAACGGTCGCGATTGTGCCAGCTTAAATCGGAGGGATCGTAATTCAAAAATTCTGAATAAAGAATGTGTATGAAATCGGCCCCACCCATGGCACCTCCGGGATGTCCTGATTTTGCTTTCTCAACCATTGAGGCCGATAAAATCCTTATATTATCGGCTGCTTTGGTTTCTATTCGTTTGTCCATGTTTTATTACTTATAATGATTAATTTTAATAATTAATTACTGAGATAAAGTCAAAAATAATAAAAAATAAGAGGAAGGCCTGCTTCCTGCTTTATCTATATAACTTTCAAGCCGGAATAATTCGAACCATAAACACACCTTTTATTGCCTTTAGCTTTGATTCCAGCGATTCATCCACACCGGGTTGTGCTACATCAATAATGTTGAAGGCTATGTTTTCGTGTTTCTTGTTCAACATATTGTCGATGTTTAATCCTTCCGAGGCCAGAACGCTTGATATCTGGCTTACCATATTTGGAATATTCTGATTGGCTATAAGTATCCGTACTCCACCGTTTCTGTCCATTTGTGCCTCAGGAAAATTCACTGAATTTTTAATATTGCCGTCTTCGAGAAAATCTTTTACCTGATTTACGGCCATTATAGCACAATTGGTTTCCGATTCTTTTGTTGAAGCTCCAAGATGTGGAATGGAAATCACATTTTTCATCTGCAACGTTTTCTCATTCGGAAAATCAGTCACATAGCGTGCAACTTTTCCCGAATCGATGGCTTCTGAAAGAGCATCCAGATCAACCAGCCCACCACGTGCAAAGTTCAGAATCCTTACACCAGTTCTCATCATCCCAAACTTCTCTTTATTAATATATCCTTTGGTTTCGGGTGTAAGCGGTATGTTTAACGTAATGTAATCAGCCTGGCTCAGAAGCGACTGTATCCCCTTTACGAATTTTACCTGGTTGCTAAGTAACAGGGCTTGCTTTACCGACATATAAGGATCGTAGCCAATCACTTTCATCCCCATTGCATGTGCTGCATTGGCAACCAATACGCCAATTGCACCCAGTCCTACCACCGCGAGTGTTTTCCCCTGAATTTCCTGTCCGGCAAAATTATTTTTACCTTTTTCTATCAGGGAAGGAACTTCCTCACCTTTGTCTGAAAGGGTTTTTGCCCACATTACTGCGTCTGTAATATCTCTTGATGCCATTAACAAACCGGCTATTACCAGCTCCTTTACTCCATTGGCATTGGCTCCCGGAGTATTAAATACAACAATGCCTTTTTCAGTGCATTTTTCCAGTGGAATGTTGTTAACACCTGCGCCTGCCCGGGCAACTGCTTTAACGGAGGAGGGCAATTCCATATCGTGCATATTAAAACTGCGCAGTACTATGGCATCGGGTGCCGGTATGTCGCTTGCAATCTCGTATTGATCCAAAGGCAAAAGTTTTAATCCCTCGGTATCAATTTTATTCAACGTTTGTATTTTAAACATCCGTATTATTTTTATTTGATATTTTTAATGTATTGATGACAAATATCACGAATTTATGTGAAGAATTATATTGCATACAATTTAAGTTTTCAATATGAAATTAACATTAAGAATGTGAACCCTTTATGAAGTTTTTTTCAACTCAGCAAAATATTTATTTGCAGCCTGTTTGACATGTGGAGAAAGCAACAATGCAGAAATTACCGTAGGGAATGCCATTAGGGCAAATGCAATATCAACCAGCCCAATAATTACCCTTAGGTTGGAAACAGAGCCGATTATGATTGCCACTACAAATGCATAATTGTACAGGTGCTGATATTTTGCTCCGGCAACAAATCCAAGGCATTTCGCCCCATAATAAGGAAATGCAAATAGTGTTGACATGGCAAAAAAAGTAACCGCCCCTGTTAATATGTAAGGGCCATAACCCGGTATGGCTGCTTCGAATGCATGTGCTGTGAGGGTAATCCCGTCGGCTGAACTTTCCAGCCAGGTGCTGGTGACAATTATAGCAAGGGCTGTCATAGTGCATATGATCAGTGTATCAATTACCGGGCCCAGCATAGCCACCAGCCCTTCGCGGACCGGCTCATTTGTTTTGGCTGCACCATGTGCCATGGGCGCTGTCCCCAAACCTGCTTCATTCGAAAAAGCTGCCCTGCGCACTCCTGTAATGATAACTGCACCTATTGAACCTCCCAACACTGCATCACCGGTAAATGCATCAGTGAAAATAGTTTTGAAAGCCGGAATAATTTGCCCGGCATTTGTGAAAATAATAAACAAAACCGTTGCCACATAAACCACAACCATAAACGGGACCAATTTACCGGTTACACTTCCGATACGATTTATTCCTCCAATTACAACAATTCCGACTATTAATGATATGACGATCCCGGTTATGAGGTTGGTCTGAAATGAAGTCTCCACATTGTTAGGTGCAAGCAGGGTGTCGCCAATTATTTGTGTAAGTTGGTTTGCCTGGAAAAGGGGAGAAACACCAATCATTCCAACTATTGAGAAAAAAACAGCCATTGGCCGCCATTTGCTTCCCAATCCTTCTGTGATAAAATACATGGGCCCTCCCTGTATTACTCCGGCAGAGTCTTTCCCACGAAACATAACGGCAAGGGTGCATGTGAAGAATTTAGTGCTGATGCCCAGCAACGCAGAAATCCACATCCAGAATATAGCTCCCGGTCCGCCCATTGTTATGGCTACTGCAACTCCGCTCACATTACCCATTCCCACAGTACCTGCAAGTGCAGTCGAAAGGGCTTCATAATGCCTTAATTGCCCGGGCTCATCCGGATTGTCGAATTTGCCTGTAAGTATTTTTAAAGCATGGCCAAAATACCTTAACGGTGCCAGGCGCGAATATACCAGGAAATAAAATCCCCCGCCAAGCAGAAGGACTAATACAGGGATTCCCCATACAAAATCGGCAGTATTGATGATTAATTTCCCTGCTTGCTCAATCATGAATCAATTTTGCAGGGTTATTTCAATTGTACTTTTGCAAATACAGGTAAGTGGTCCGATGGAAACCGCTGATCTTTGATTTCTGCTAAAGCTGCGTATTTTAATACGTCAATGGCGCCATAAACAAAAATGTAATCAATCCGGTTGCTGCTTAAATCAGCCTCCAGTTTGAATCCGTTAAATGTCCCTACCGGCCCGTAAGGGGGTTCTTCTGATACTTCACGGCTGTCTTTTACAAATCGTTTCAAACGCTGAATGGGTTCTGTGTCGGGTGCGAGATTGAAGTCACCGGTTACAATTACAGGCAGGTTTTTATTGCTGGTCATCTCCTGAATCTTTTTCCCGATCAGATCAGCTGAGTTTTTTCGTGCTTCTTTTCCAACATGATCGAAATGCGTGTTAAATACCAAAAACTGTTTTCCTGTAACTTTCGACTGAAACTGGCCCCAGGTTATAATGCGGTTCAGTGCAGCATCCCATCCTTTACTAGGTTTTTCAGGTGTTTCCGAAAGCCAGAAGGTTCCGTTTTTTAGAAGAATGAATTCTGACTTTTTATAAAATATGGGAGAAAATTCGCCTCCTTTTTCTCCGTCTTCACGGCCTACACCAAACCAGGCGTAATCCGGCAACTCTTTCTGGACATCCAAAATCTGTCCGTGCAATGCCTCCTGCAAACCAAATATATCTGCTTCATGAAAACGAAGCAGCCCGGTTGCCATTTCAACCCTGTTAGGCCATGCATTCATGCTGTCATTCGGGGTATTGTATCTGATATTGAAGGAAATAATGTTCATTTGTTGCGAAAATAAGACCGATGGAATTAATACCAAAGCCATGAAGATTATTTTTTTCATCTGTTTTTATTGATTATATTTTACAATATCAGCAAATTTAGAAGAAAACAGGCATTTTTTTATTGAAAAGCAGCATTGTTTTTTATGCTGACCATCCAATAAATTTTGATTTGTCATAGACAACAGGTGAACCGGGAGCAGCGAATTCCGATTCGCTGATTAAAATAATGCTCATAATGAAAACTGCGCCATCCTGTTGTTTTATTTTCTTAGTATCTATCCGAAACTACTATACCCAAACCTTATTCCCTTATTTCCCGGATTAAAAGCATTTAAAAAAATAATAAGGTTGAGAAATCTGAGAAACCAAGTGCTTTACTAAGGTTAAATATTGAAAATAAGGTTTTTAAGAAAAATTTTTCAATATATACTCTTTGCATCCAGGGTTGTATAAAACAAGAATATGAGATACCTGGACCATGTTAAACTCAATGTAAACTCAAATATAACTCAATGTAAATTCAATTATAATTGAATTTACATTGAGTTAATACTGAATTAATATTGAGTTTACATTGAGTTTAATCCGTAGCAGGTATGTCGGGATACAATATTTTTAGGTGCCCGTGAAAGCAAAAGCACTACAACCTGTATTCTGCAAAAAAGATATAGGGTATGTTTTTCATTTTTATTGAAACGTGTCTGCAGGGATTGTGCTTTTAAAAAAGTGGTGACGGATTGTGCTGTTTTTTTGAAGCTGTGCAGGTGGTAAATAAGCCAGCTGAATAGCTGAGTTGTGATTTTACCGGCAGTTCTAATAAAAAAAAAGAGGTTGTCAGATACTGACAACCCCCAGTTAAATGCTTCTTGTTAAAACAGAATTTTACGCAAAAAGTATTTAGCTTTTATCTTCCCAGAATTTACAAAATGATTTAAATAGATTTCATCAAACACTACTCCATAGTTTTATATGTCTCATTTTTTGGAAGTTGTGTTATAAAAATACTTTCCGGTAAATTCAATATGGGACAGTTAAGGCTTTTTTGGGAAGAAATCCGGTACTGCAGGGCAATACCGGATCTTCAAGCTTAATTAAAAACGCTCCCTTTTTGTATAGTTTGTATGCAGTAAGTGGTGCGAAATTTCTCCAAGCGGTTCAATGAGGAAGTCTTTATAGAGTTTTTGCACTTCAGGGTTTTCATGCGATTTGCGCAGGGGCAGGCCAGAATCTTCTGCATAAATTGCTTCGGCGCGTTTTTTCCTGATTTCGGGATTGGTAGGTATGGGTTGCCCTCCGCCACCAAGGCAACCGCCTGGGCAAGCCATAATTTCAATAAAATGGAAATCAGCTTCGCCTGTTTTTACGGCTTCCATAATTATTTTCGCATTCACCAATCCATGTGCAACAGCACATTTAAGCTCCACTCCATCTAGAAAGGCCCATTCTTTGAGTGGGTTTTCAATTTTTATGGAGGCTTTTTTTACTCCCTCTATTCCCCTTACAGGCATGATGTTCAGGTTTTCGAAAGGAACTTCCCTTCCTGTAACAAGTTCGTAGGCCGTACGTAAGGCGGCTTCCATTACGCCCCCTGTGGCTCCGAATATTACACCTGCCCCGGTAGAATCACCCATCAGCCTGTCGAACCGGGCGGGTTCAAGTTTATCAAAATCCAGCCCTGCCTGTTTTATCAGGATGGCCAGTTCCCTGGTGGTAAGAACATAATCTACATCGCGGTAACCGCTGTCGTGCATTTCAGGCCGGTGTGCCTCAAACTTTTTAGCTGTACATGGCATAATCGATACCGAAACAATGTTTTCAGGTGCCAGGTTGCGCGCTTTTGCATAATAGGTCTTTACCAGTGCCCCGAACATTTGCTGCGGCGACTTGCAGGTTGATAAATTTCCCAGGTTGTCGGGGTACAGATGTTCAATGTATTTAATCCAACCTGGCGAGCAGGAGGTAATCATTGGCAATTTTATTTCCGTGTTCTTTTCTACAATAGCTTTCTTAAGGCGTGTAAGCAGCTCGGTTCCCTCTTCAACAATGGTAAGGTCGGCAGTAAAGTCGGTATCGAGCACTGAATCGAATCCCAGCCTTTTTAGTGCAGCCACCATTTTTCCTGTTACACGTTCGCCAGGCTTCATTCCCATTTCCTCACCCAGGCCAACACGTACGGCCGGAGCGGTTTGAACTACCACATGCTTATTGGGATCGGATATGGCTTCCCATACTTCTTCTATGTAATTCTTCTCAACCAGTGCACCGGTTGGACAGTGGTTCACACACTGTCCGCAGTTGGTGCATACCACATCATTCAGGGCTTTTTCAAAGAAGGTCGTGATCTTCATCCGATCTCCCTTGTATGCTACTGTAAGTGCATTCACTCCCTGTAGTTCGGCACAGGTTCTTACACAGCGCTGGCATCTGATACATTTGCTGTCATCCTTTATAATGGAAGGTGAGAACATGTCAATGGTGTAATTTTTAAGCGGGGTCAGTTCTATAAAATCCTGTGTCATTATTTTATATTCCGAAGCCAGTTCCTGCAATTCGCAGTTACCGTTGCGGTAGCATTTAGTGCAATCGGCATTGTGTTCGGCAAGTAACAACTCAATAATGTGTTTCCTCGAATTTCTTACCTTAAGGCTATTGGTTAAAATTTCCATGCCTTCCTCGCAGGGAGTGGCACAGGCGGCTGAAAGCCTCTTCTGGCCCACCACCTCAACAACACATACCCGGCAGTTTCCTGCAACACAAAGATCCTTATGATAACATAGGGTGGGAATTTTAATTCCGGTTTTTTCGGCTGCCTCCAAAATGGTTTTTCCTTTCTCAAGTTTTACCGGCAGACCATTTATTGTAATATTTAATTTATTATCCATTGTTTTTCATTTATATTTTTAATAAATCATCTCTTCTCTGAAATTTTCGACAATGGAAGAGAACGAATTTGCCACCGACTGGCCTAAGCCACATTTCGCGGTTAGCTGCATGGTTTCGGTTAATTTCAGCAGCTTGTTCAGATAACTTGCCGGCTTTTCCCCTCTTTTAACTGCTTTAATACCCAGCAAAAGTTGCTGACAACCCACACGGCAGGGAGTACATTGACCGCAACACTCTTCACGGAAGAACTCAAGGTAATTATCAAGAACATTGAACATGGATCGGGAGCTGTTGAAAAGCATCATCGACCCACCTGTTGGGAGTGAAATTCCTACCAGCTTTCCTTCGTAGCCAATGGCTGTGTCTTTAAATTTTTTGCGCGGAACAAGGAATCCGGAAGCGCCTCCAACCTGAACTGCCTTGGTATCGCCGTCTCCAAATTCATACACGAAATCCTGAAGGCTCATACCAAGTTCGAGTTCATATATGCCGGGTTTCGGAGTATCACCCGAGACAGAGAATAATTTTGTTCCTCTTGAATACTGAACTCCAAGGTCGTAGAATTTTTTGGCGCCATATTTAAAAATGGTCCAGGTATGCACCAGGGTTTCCACATTATTGATAACAGTTGGGACACCCATGTAACCGGCCTGGGTGGGGAAGGGGGGTTTATTGCGTGGTTCGCCCCTGCGGCCTTCCATCGATTCCATCAGGGCAGTTTCTTCACCGCAAATGTATGCCCCGCTGCCCATGAATATCTTTATTTTGAAATCAAGGTCTATTTCTTTACAGTAGTACTGAAACTCATCTATAGCTTTGTAGAGTTCTGCTTCAAGAAATTTATACTCCCCCCGAAGGTAAATGAATCCCTGCTTTGCACCGGTTACATATCCGCAAACAGCCATTGCAGTAAGCACCTTATAGGGCACTTTTGATAATATTTCCCGGTCTTTAAAGGTGCCGGGCTCCCCCTCATCGGCATTGCAGATTACATACTTTTCAGGAGCTTTCGATTCGGCCGTGAGTTTCCATTTCAATCCGGTAGGGAATCCGGCTCCACCGCGGCCTTTGAGTTCAGAACTGATTAGCTCATTAATAAGTTCTTCGGGTTTTTTCTTAATGGTTGCGGAAAGAACTTTTTCCCAGTCGTTTTCATTTCTGAAAATGAAATCAACTCTTTTTAACTGATATGAATATGCCATTTTGAACAGTTTAATTGTTTTCGTTCATGTATTTGGTAAGAATTTCCCTCACTCTCTCCGGACTTACTTCAGTATAAACTTCATCGTTTACCAGCATAGCCGGAGCTTTATGGCACCAGCCCAGACAGTTGGTTTCCAGCAGAGTAAAGCGTTTGTCGGGTGAAGTTTCGCCGACTTTAATTTTAAGCATGTCCTGAATGGCAAACAGCAGCTGGTTTTTGCCTTTCATTGCACAGGTGATTGTTTTGCACACCCTGATGATGTACTTTCCTGCAGGTTTTGTTTCGAGGAACGAATAAAACGTAGCCGTACCAAATACCTCTGCTGCAGGAATATCCATCTCACGGGCAATTTCAATCATAGAGTATTCTGATAGAAACTTCTCCTGTTGAATAACCCCCTGCATTACCGGCAGAAGATTTTCACGGCTCCTGCCGTATTGGTTGGCAAGATTTCGGATTAATGATTGTATAGGATTCATAGAAAAACTTTAAGTTATAAAATAGATTAATTTTATTTTTTACAATACCTTTTTAAGGTTCGGAACGTTTAAAGATTTAAAGAATTAAACCTTCATCCATCCGTGCATAAAAATAAGCAGATGATTGATAAAAAACGAATAGAGTGTTGTGTAACATGCCTGTTTTTCAGCATACTTTTGGCATGTTAAAGTAGATTAATTTTAAATAACTTTAATTGTATGGTTTTTATTAAAGATTGCTATGGTTTTTGTAGGGGAAATAATTGAAACCGGTGACGCAACTTTTTTCACCGGCAGTGCATCTAAATAATTACAACCGGATTTTCACTAAATTTTAGAATCAAAAACCATGAAAGCACATCTTATTTTTTTCCTGTTTTGCATAAACCTAATTCTGCCTTTTCAGGGACAGGCGCAGTTGATATCGGTATCTGGTTTTGTTAAAAGTCAGCAGACCGGAAAAGCGAAAGGAAATGCCTCTGTTTTTGAGTCGGTTTCCGGAGTAGGTACAATAACAAACAGTGAAGGCTATTACAGGCTGTTATTAAATCAGGGGCAGCAAAAGCTTGAAATTTCAAGCTCGGGTTTTGATTCATACTCTTCCACATTCAAATTGGTTAATGATACAATTATATCAGTGGAACTTGCTCCGCATAATTTATCCCAGGAGAAAACAGAAGGTACTAAAGTATTGAAATTTGAGCCGTATGCTGCATCCGATACAGGAAAGGCTATTGGTAACATTACAAAATAATCAGTTACCGTTCATTAAAGGAGAAATTGGCCTTCCCTGGCTCTTATCGGGTTGAGGAATTTGCAATAGTTCACTTAGGGTAGGTGCAAAGTCAACCGCATTGTATTTTTCCCTTATAATTTGAGGTTTAACGCCTGCGCCATAAAATACCATGGGTATGTGCGACTGGTCAGTATAATTTACTTTCTTAAATTTATACGACGGCTGCCATCCCTCTCTTAGTATATAAAGAAAATCACCTGACCGGTTTTTTGAATAAGAATTATACAGTAACGACAGCATGCCGTCGGTGGAACTTCCGTTTTCAAGCTGAGAAGCAGTCATTGAAAGCTGTACCGCCTCATACTGGTTTAAAAAGTTAGAGGCCGTCTCCCTTATTTCATTAAGGTCGATTTTATTTTTCTTTATCAAATCATGATTCAGATAAACCTGGTGATCTGTGTAATGTTCTATCCAGTTTTCCTGTCCATAGCTTACGTTTAAGAATGAAGCCAACAAGGCAAAAGCGCTTTCCGGTGAAAAATAATCAACAGGTAAATTAAACTCTTCTTTCAGGTAACCTACAGGGTAGGAAGCCGAGGTGTTGGCTGTAAGGAAAAAAATTACATTCTGCTTTCCAAATTTATTTTCTGCATAGTTTATGACTTCTGCTATATACTTGTCGAGATACAGGTAGGAATCCTGCATTTCCAGCGAGGGAGGTCCGAATGAATTATTTGCATAATCCATAGAGGAGAACACAAGGGTAATAAAATCAGTGAATTCATCCTGTCCTACAGCTTCTTTCTCCATCAGTTGAATGCCAAAGTTTTTTATAATTTCATTGGCATAGGGTGTTGTTTTTAAAGGAGTGAGGTTTTCTGCCCTTTTGGTATAGCGCCCAATTGTATGGGGGAAGGTGTTAAACTCATCGAAATAACCCTTTTCATGCACATATAAATCGGGCATGCTTTCCGTATAATGTGGCTCAGGATACATTGTTACCCAGTTTTGATAACTGAAACGTTCGGGATAGTTTTCACTGTTGAAATCACGCACCCAATCAGGAAAGTTATTGATATAGAATGAACTGGATACCATTCGGCCTGATTCGGGATCCAACCAGTAAGCTCCGTCGGCGGCATGTCCTGCTGAGAATACTGCCGATTCACGGTTCATGGCAGCACTGTAGACCCTGGCCTTCCCTCCGGAAAATATTTTCAGATTATCGGTGATTGTATTTGTAAGCAGTTTCTTTGGTGATGCGTTACCAAATTTGGTATCAGCCCCAACTGTAAAATAATAATCATCCTGGGTGCTTTCCACTTCTTTTCTGCGCAGCCTGTCGTACCACGATTTGCCAATTATACCATGCGTGGAAGGTGAAACTCCTGTAAACAGAGTGGCGGTGCCGCTGGCATAGTTCTGGTTATGCTGTGTCAGGTTTACATTTGAACATACCGCTCCGTTTGAGTAAAGCTTTTTGAACCCGCCGGATTCAAATTTATTCCAGTAACGCTGTATGTAATCGGGACGCATGTTCTCAATCAACAATCCTATTACTACTTTCGGCTTCTCTGAACCGTATGGCATTTGGGCCGTAGCTGAAAAAATACCGGTAAGAAATAAACTAATCAACAAGGTTGTACTTCTGCGCATAGATGTAATATTTGGCTGCCGAAATTAATAAAGTAAAATGCTTAAATCAAATAAACGCAAATCAGCTGTAAATATTTTTTACTTATTTTTAAGCCTCATTTAAATAAAAACCAAAGTAAAATGAAAAGTATTATTGGAGTATTATTGTGCTTGTTATTAATTCCCAGTGCTTTTGCCCAGGAATTATCCTATCGCATGGAAGAGCTTACAGCTCCTGATTTTATAGAAGCAGTGGAGAAAAGTTCAAAAACCTGTATTATTCCTATCGGGGTTTTTGAAAAGCATGGTCCACAACTGCCATTGGGAACCGACTTATACATGTCAAGAGAGTATGCTCTCAGGGCAGCTGAAGAAGAGTACACTGTTGTTTTTCCATGGTATTATTTCAGCCAGATTAATGAAGCCCGTCATCAGCCGGGAACGATCTCATACAGTCCGGAATTGATATGGAAGGTGCTGCAGGAGACACTCGATGAACTAAACCGTAACGGCTTCGAAAAAATTATCCTTGTAAATGGCCACGGTGGCAATAATGCTTTTCTGAATTATTTCGGCATGGCTCAGTTGTCGGAACGGCGGAATTACTCATTATACTGGTTCAGGCCTGAAAGAAGCAGTGAGGCAGCTAAAAAGGCAACTGAGCTTACCCAGCCCGACCGCTTCGATTCGCATGCAGGCAACAGCGAGACTTCAATGATGGAAGCTGCTCAGCCTGATGTTACACATCCTGAGCGCTCGGAACAGCAGTCGGGAATAGACCAGGAGCGTTTGAAACACCTCGATTTCGTATACACTGGCATTTGGTGGTATGCCAACTTTCCAAACCATTATGGAGGATTTGGTTCAAAGGCAAATGCTGAGGCAGGTGAATTGTTAATAAACGACACAGTTGAGCAACTCGTAAAAATGATTCGCCAGGTAAAAGCCGATGATACTGTGCCTGCCCTTCAGGAACAGTTTTTCAACGAAGCAGAGAATCCGTTAAAAACAAAACAGTAGCTCTGGGCCCGGCGGTTTCCGAACCGCTGATTCATGCTTTTCCTTGCTTTGCAACGTACTAAGCTGTTGGAATACACAATAGTGTTAAGATAGAAAGGATTTCACTAACCCTTGTATTAAATTCAGACAAAAAAATCTTTTCTTTGCACCAAATATATTTGGGATGGAAAAGAAGCGTGTGAATGTTATTACTATGGGGTGTTCGAAGAATCTGGTTGATTCAGAAGTATTGCTTAATCAATTGGAGAAGGGAAGGTATGAAGTAGTGCACGATTCTTCTGAGGTTGGCTTTGATGCAGTTTTTGTTAATACCTGTGGCTTTATTCATGATGCCAAGCAGGAGTCGGTTGATATGATTCTCGACTATGTGGAGGCAAAGAAGCGTGGTGATATCGGCAAACTCTATGTGATGGGCTGTCTCTCGGAACGGTATCAGAAAGATCTGGAGCAGGAGATTCCGGAAGTTGACAGGTATTTTGGCAAGTTCGACTTAAAGGCCATGGTAGATGAATTGAAAGTTACCTACCAGCCCGAATACATTTACGAACGTAAAATTACTACGCCTTCGCACTTTGCTTACCTTAAAATTGCTGAAGGCTGTAATCGGTCCTGCTCGTTTTGTGCCATCCCTATGATGACCGGCAGGCATAATTCCAGGACCCTCGAAAGCCTTGTGAAGGAGGCCCGCTACCTTGCCAAAAAGGGAGTGCGCGAAATTCTGCTTATTGCACAGGAACTATCGTACTATGGGATCGATATTTATGGTAAAAACCAGTTGCCGGAGCTGATAGAGCAGATTTCAGCGATTGAGGGCATCGAATGGATCCGGCTCCATTATTTGTATCCTACAAAATTCCCCTACGAAATTCTGCCGGTGATGCGCGAAAACCCAAAGGTGTGCAAGTACATTGATATGCCGTTGCAACACATTGCCAATCCGGTGTTAAAGAATATGCTGCGTCATGTTACACGTGAAGAAACCGAAGCCCTTATCCGCAGAATTAAAGAGGAGGTTCCCGGTGTGATATTAAGAACCACTATGCTTGTTGGCTTTCCTGGTGAAACAGAAGCCAATTTCGAAGAGCTGAAACAGTTCATTGCCGATACACAGTTTGAAAGGCTGGGCGTGTTCCCCTATTCCCATGAGGAGGGAACCTATGCTTCCCGAAAGTTCACTGACGATGTGCCTGAAGAAGTAAAGCAGGCCCGTGCCGATGAAATTATGGAACTACAGCAGCAGATTTCTGCGGAACTGAACCGCAATAAAATCGGACAGATGTTTAACGTACTTGTGGATCGTGAAGAAGATGGTTTCTTTATAGGTCGCACCGAGTTTGATTCACCCGAAGTGGATGGCGAAGTTTTTATATCCTCTGATCAAAAATTAAAGACCGGTGATTTTTATAATGTTAAAATCACCGGCTCTGAAGATTACGATCTTTATGGTACGCTTATCCCTGAATGATTCAGAGTTTGCTTAGTTCTTCTTCAGTGAGTTCTTTTCCCCATTGAGGTGAGAAGGGCAATGCTGGCTCAAAGCTGTCGAACTTTTCTTTAGCCTTCAGAAACACAGGTTTCGCAACTTCTGATCCCCCGCCAAATTCCGGTGGCATATTTAATAAGGTTACTGCCCTGAGGAAGTAAATGCGCGGATTCTCAGGGTTCAGTCGCTCTGCTTTATCCAACGACTCATAAAGTTTTCCTACGTATACCGGTCCATTAGTCATGGGATCAATCATGATCAGGGATGGGTATAAGAAAGCCTGCAGGGCATGAAGTTCCGATTCTTCAGGAGCCTTTTCAAGAGCTGCATCTATATGCTTCTGGGCTTTTTCGAGAAGTGCTTCCTTTTGAATGGCATCTTCCATAGAGTAACTTGTTACAATGTTCGAGTAGGCAACATAGTAGAGCGGCAGCCATTCCGAAGTTTCATTCTGGCTGATGCGTTCAAATGTGTTTGCTGCATCAATAAACTCATCTGCCATCTGTGCCTGTTGCAGTTTATTGTAAGCGCTTTGCATTGCTTTCTCATACGGGCTTTCCTGTGCCTGTACCATTAAAAGCATAAATGATAAAATAATTGTAATCACTGTTTTCATTGTTATAAATTTTAATTGTTTATAGTTGAAAAGAAATTAAAAATACTGCCATTCTTTTGGACACAGGGGTAATGGGCTGGGCAATGTAAGTACCTGATTCATCAGGTAAATTGCTGTAACTGTATCCATATATATTATTGAATCCAAATACATTGTTGACAACCAGGTGCAACACAGTTTGTGTATTAAAAAGATACGTAATATGTGTGATACCCAGACTGGCATCGTGGTAATTTTTAGTTCGGTCAGACATGAAATCGGCATTGTTGGGATTATAATATGGCCTTCCGCTGGCAAAAGAGTAACTGCCTGACAAGAAGCAATTCAAAGGCATGAAAAACTTCTTGTAAACTGCAGAGAAATTATGAGCCGACACATAATGGGGTGTTGCCTGTACCTTGAAATCCCTGTAATTGCGCTCCGAATCATTCCATGAGTAGGAAATCCAATAGTCACTTTTGCCGAATTTTTTCTGGTTGCGCCAGAAGATATCAATACCTTTTGAATAGCCGCTGCCTTCGTTGGTATAATTTCCCGGCTCCATCGAAAACTCATTTTTAAACTTCACAAGATCGGTATAATCCTTATGGTAGGCTTCAATACGGAAGGTATAGGTTCCTTCCATATACTGCCAGGTCAATATGGAATGGGTCGATTGCTCCGGTCCAAGCCTTGAAGAAAACTTCAGATAATCATCAGCCGGATTTTGAAAGAAATCGCCATATGCTGCTGAGAGCTGGCTGTTTTTACCTGTTCTTACCGCCGCAGATACACGTGGGACTATCTTAGTCTGTTGCAACAGGGAATTTTGTTCGGCACGCACCCCAGCCTTCAGGGCCAGATGCCTTGATACTTTCAGTTCCGACTCAGCAAATGCAGATAACTGATTATTGAAAAACGACAGCAGATGACTATCACCAAGATTGATTTCCTGTTTGTAATCGTAATAAATCCAGTCAATTCCCATCTTGGTGGTGATCTTTTTTGCTGAGGAATGGGTAAAAGTTGTTTTTAGCTGTGAAGTGTTTTTTGAAGTGAAGAGTTGTCCTTCATTTATGTGAAGGTTTTCTGTATCGGTATTTAATGCTGCTCCGGCATGCATCATCCAGTTATCGTTCAGCATTTCGTTCCAGGTGGTATTGAAGTAGAAATTGGTATTTCCAAGCCCTATTTCCTGCAAAGTTGCCTCCTGAAAGTTATGATGCAGTAATTTGCTGTTGTTGTTGCTGAAACTGCCAAAAGACTTTAGCATACCTGTATCGCTCGTTTTATGTCTGAACATGAGGGTCGAACCAGTTATAACAGGAGTTTGAAGCCATTGGATGTTTTGCCTGAAAAGCTTATTGCTTAGCCCGGTGTGGAGGTACTCACCTGTAAGCGCCAGGGATGTGTTTTTCCATCGTGTGGCATGCGATCCCTGCACTCCGACTGACAACAATGAAACAGAAGCTTTGCTTTCAGGTTCCAGGGCAGTAGTGTTTAAGGCAACTATTGAAGAAAGTGCCTGCCCGTATTCGGCAGAATAACCACCTGTACTGAATACTGCACCATTAAAAAGAATAGGAGAGAAGCGCCCCCGGGTGGGCAAATCGGGCATTTTTGAAAAATAGGGTGTGCCTATGAGCATGCCGTCCATAAATGATTTGGTTTCATAACTTTCGCCTCCCCTGACGAATAGGCGCCCTTCTTCGCCAACGTGATGAGAACCCGGCAGAGTGCCGAAAGCTCCGTATATATCTCCGTTGGTTCCGGCTGTCAAAGCTATGTCAAGCGGCTTGAGAATAACCGACTTCTTTGTGTCGCTGGCTTCAAAGGCACCTGCATTAATGGTGACTTCGTCTAATTCATTTATTTCCTCCTTCAATACGACATTCAAAGAGATGTCCTCATTTTCAATCTCCACATTAATTCCCTGGGTTTCGTACCCTACATAGCTGGCAATTAAAGTTTGGGTACCCGAAATGTCGGTAGTAAAACTGAACCTGCCGAGGCTGTCGGAGGTAGCTCCGTCGTATGTCCCTTGCAGAAACAGGTTAACCCCCGAAACCGGGTTTCCTGGTTTTGTAACTACTGTTCCTGA
This sequence comes from Mariniphaga sp., assembly GCA_024636975.1. Classification (GTDB taxonomy): domain Bacteria; phylum Bacteroidota; class Bacteroidia; order Bacteroidales; family Prolixibacteraceae; genus Mariniphaga. The sequence continues at coordinate 10,322 of JAGXGA010000067.1, read as the reverse complement.
AATTTTTACCTGCGCCTGTGCATACAGAAATACAAGTTGTAATAGAATTAAAAGTATTGGTTTCATGATTTCCTGTTTTATGTATTGTTTTCATGAACCAAAAGTCGGGGAGTTTTTAATTTTTAAAAATTTAAAAGATACCGATCGTAGAATTTAATGGGTGAATGGTAATTATAGCCGACGAACCGGATTTGAGCATTTTTTTAATAAATGTGTAGAAAGTGTACAAAAGTATCTATTCTCCAAATACATATATAATCGACAATTGCTGCTGCTGGTCCAGATCGTTCCAGTCAATAACATGAAACGACAGGTTAAATGTTCCCTTCACATTTTTGTGGTTAATGAAATACCATATCAAATCGGTGCGCCAGTAGTTGTCGAGTTGGTAAAACCTGTCGCCATATGCGAATCGATGGCCTGCCCCAGTGTGCAGAACTGATTTTAGTCCGTAGTTACGCCAGCGTCCGTTGGTTTCAGCAAAAAGACTGAGGGCATTTACAAAGCCATTCGTAACGCTTCTCTCACGAAAAGATGAACCCATTACACCCGCTTTTACATTGCCTGTGAATACTGTATTCTCTGTTGTTCTTATGCCCCCCCGGAGGGCAAAACCCAGGTAATCCCTGATGTGGTCATCCGGAAGATCTATAGCTGCCCCTGCATCGTGGAAAAGCAGCAGATAGTTTTCAAAAAACAGGCTATTGTAGAAAATCTCCCCGGAAAAGCCTGCCATAAAGTTTTCCCGGTTTACATCGGTTTGCCGGCTAACCCAGTCAACAAACCCATTTTGCCATCCCCAGTCCCATTGCACCTGACCAAACATCCCTTCGATGTTGGGCCGGTAATAAAGCAATGTATCGGTGAGCATTGCCAATGGAAAGTTTATGCGACCGCGACGGGGGAATGCACCAAACAAAAATTCTGTTTGCTCATCGGAATAATTATAATAAAGGGTCAGTTTGGGCATATGATAGTTTATTTCGCTGCCAAATTCATGCAGGTGGCTTAAGCCGGCTCTAACTTTATGGTTATCCATATCAAGTCCCACTTCAAAAGCTCCACGGCTGCCCAATATGGTTTGCGAATTGGCTTTTCCGCTGAAATACTCCCGATTATCGCCTATTCCTTCAAACAACACCTGGTATTCGAAGTCTTGCGCAATTGCATTAATTGACAACAGAGCAAAAAGGACGTAAAGCAATTTCTTCATTTGTTCAGTTTTTCAAGGACGAAAATAATAAATCATTTGGTAAGCAGGTAAAAGATGTTGGTTCAATAATTTCTTTTTAAATTCGAAGAACAAATTAAAATCAGATATTATGGCAGTATTAAAATTCGATGAAGTACCCTATGAAAAAGTAAAGGAAGGACTTCGGCGAAAAATTATCCATACCGATAAGCTCATGTGTGTTCTCATTGATTTCAGCAACGGTCCATGGGATGAGCCTGAGCCACCGCACTTCCATCCGCATGAGCAAACATCTTATGTAGCAGAGGGAGAGATCATATTTTACTGTGAAGACGAGCCCGACCAGCACCTGAAGGCCGGAGATATGTATGCCGTTCCTCCTAACAAAAAACATACAGTAAAACTGCTCACCAAAAATGTTCGGCTGATCGACAGCTTTACCCCGCTGAGGGAGGATTTTCTTTTAAGGAGAAAGTAATGGCAGTTACAGCCTGTGGCAAATACTGAGGTAAAGGAGGAGAAGAGCAGATAGCGGCAGTTGGCAGCAGGCAGTTAATGTTTTTCAAGGCCGTGTAAATATTGCAGAATGCTGCATCGCAGCACTATATGGGTAGCATAAGGCAATAGATTCTTTTCCCTCATGGCTAAAGACAAATGACCAATGACTGCCTTTTCTGTTTCAAAAAGTATATACCATTGATAACCCTTTTTGATCTCCACGCTGAAAGGGGAAGATATCGAGCCGTTTCAGGTGTTCGTTATCCCATTTATACTGGTGGGTGAGGTATACCAGTTCCGTTGAGAGTATGCCAATACCGGCCCCCATAAGTACATCAGATAACCAATGGGCATTTTTTGCCATCCGCATAATACCAACGGCTGCTGCACCTGAATATGCACCAACACTGTACCAGGGGTTGCGATCGCCGTATTCCCTGTGCATAAACTGGGCAAAGGTAAAAGCCGTTGAAGTATGGCCTGAAGGAAAGGAATGCACACTTCCGTCGGGCCGGGTTGCACTAACCCATACTTTTAATCTGTAAGTTAGGGTACTGCTCAACAAAATGCTTTTAAAAACAATAGCTGATCGGTTCCCGAAGTTGTTTTTTCCTTTTACACCTGCCAGGTTTAATAAATATACCGCAGCCAGTGGAGCATATTGTCCGTAATCATCTATGCTTCCGGTATAGGCAAGATTTTCCTGCATAAAATCACGGACACCCTCATTTAACCCGGACATAAAATGAGTGCCAATGCCACTTGTAACAAGAACTGCAGGGGCAATCCAGGGTTTTAACTCTCTTTGTTTGCCGGCATAGCGAAAATTAAGACTGTGGATGGTATCTTCATGAAATGCATACCTTTTTTCTGTTGAAAACAATAATGAAGATGCCGGATTGTCACCGCCTTCTTTTTCAGGAAAAGGATACAGGGCAAAACCGGATGTTGAACTTGAAAGCAGGAAGAAAACTACAACTATAAAACGAAATGTCTGCATAAATCTTCCTGTTAATCCGGAATGCTTTTAATAAATTGAATTGAGTGCTGGTTGAATACATCGGGCTGGTCTAAATTGCAGACATGACCGCTGTTGCTGATTACTTCGAGCTTTGAATTAAAATGCTTTTTTACGAGATCAGAAACCATGGGTAAAAACATATGATCGTGCTCACCCATCAGGTATAGAACAGGTGCGGAAGCTTCCTTTATTATAAATTCTTTCAGGCTGTGCCTTATTTCATCCGACATACGCAGCCATTTTCTGAACTCCCGTTCCCCTAACCTGACTGCTTCACGAATGAAAAGCTTTCGCGATTGTACATGCTTTTTTGAGGGAATAAGTATCCATGCATTTAGCCTGTAGAGCCACATATAAGGTAGAATGGAATTAAGAAGCTTGGCAGTATTTAACAGCACGTTGATTCTTTTATTGAATTGTACGATTGCCCCTCCAAGTATAATCGATGACGCCCTGCCGGGTGCAAGCTTGTCGATAGTCCTGATGATAATGCACCCCAAAGATATACCCACAAAGTGTGCCTTTTCAATGTGAAGATGATCCATGGTTTTAACGACATCAAGAGCGATTTCTTCAAACCGGTACATCTCTTCCTCCGAGTAATGGGCTTTTGATTTGCCATGTCCCCGAAGGTCGACAAGCAACACGTTAAAGTGCTTTTTAAAATCGCGCAATTGCTTGAACCATACCACATTGCTGCCTCCTGCACCATGGACAAACACAACCCAGGTGTCGGAAGTTTTATGATTAAATATTTTGTGATATAACATCAGGCTAAAATTAGATAATTATATTAAAACTGCAAATGACCGGTCGTGTTATACCCCGTTCATAACAATTCATGTGCCGAATCCTCCGGCAACAAGGGAAAAAAAAGTAAACTTATTGCTTTGCAGAGGCTACAAATCGGAGTAGTCGGTGGGATGCAGCAATTGGATAGTTGACCCCGATACCGTGTTCTTATATTTTTCCAGCCCCGACATTACTTTCCACTCCGGATGATTCCTAAAAGTATTCCAATGTTCGTCATGTGATTTCATATCCGAAAAGGTAGTCACGTACATTAAATTCGGCATGTCGCTGCCTGACACAACTTCGGCATAAAACAATGCCTGAAAGTCAAGGCGGTCAAATAAATCCACTTCACCACCTTCGTTAAACATTTCCACTTTTTTGCGATAATACTTTTCTGTAGGGCCTTCGTAGCTTCGTAACTCATAAACCCTATCCGACTTAGGGGTTGAGTGGGAGGGAACTCCATAAGATGGCATGTGGCTGAATGCTTTTAGTATCACCGATTCTATTCTTTGGTAGGGAGGATTATCCCATTTTGCATCGATGTATTCTGACCCTTCCTTCTGATAAGCCATGTCATCGTTTAGTTTGCTTTCAATTTTTTCTAACTGGTTAAGCTTTTTAAGCGGAATGAAAACGATGATTTTCTTGCCGGTTTCTGTATCGTCCTGCAGGGGTTTAAATACGCCCACCTCTTTAACTCCAGCCCGGTGAAGTGCTGGCAACCAGGCATTTTTAAGGTAGTTTTCAACCATTGATTCCTGGTTTTTATCCTTCAGGGTATAGATTTTAAGCTGGTAATAGTCGCGTGCCCATAGTTGCTGGGAACAAGTTATAAAAAAGAAAAAAACAATAAGCAACAAACTACCTGATTTGAGAAATGCTGATGATTTCATTTTAATGTTATTTTATGTTATTTATAACTGATTGAATTGCTTTTAATTGGTATATTACTTTGAATTTTTACCAGGATAAACAGGGCTTACCCATTCTTCTTTGGGAAGGTATTTACTGCCGCTGGCCCAGCGTATTCCCCTGGTCAGTATTTCCATTGCTTCAGGAGTGTCAAAATCTTTTGCCACGTGTCCGACTGCAAAATAAAATACCCGTCCTTTTCCATATGTTTTTTTCCAAACTACCGGTATTACTGCTCCGTCAATCCAGTCGTCGTGGTCGGCATTAAACGTAGTGGTCGCAAGAACTTTCATATTTGGATCGACATGCAGATAATATTGTTCCGATTTTATTTTAAAATCTTTGATGCCACGGGTTACCGGGTCATTTTGGTTGGTGATTTCCACAGTATGGTCAATAACACCACCGGGATGAGCTACCCACTGACCGCCAACCATATATTGATATCCGGGGTTATTGCGGAACGAATCGCCCAGGCCACCATGCACACCGGCTATGCCTGCACCGTTTCGAACGGCATTAAGCAATCCTTTTTCCTGTTCCCCACTTATCTGTCCCATTGTCCATGACTGAATGATCAGGTCGAATGAAGCCATCAGTTTTTCATTGGTGTAAACGCCCAGTGAATCGGAAACGGTTACAATTGCTCCCAATTTTTCAAGGTGTGGTTTAATTTTTTCGGTAAACTGACGTGGTTCATGGCCTTCCCAGCCTCCCCATACCATTAGTACTTTCTTCCCTTTGAGGGAGGGTAATTCATCGGCTTGATCTGAGGGAACAGATGCAGCTGCAGGGTTTACGGTACACAAAAAGAAAAAAGCTAGCACCATTAACTGGCAACTGACAGAATAAATCTTATTTATCATCACGTAATTCTTTATTTGAAATAAATTGAAAAGTAAAAATAACAATAGTTTTAACTATTCAGCCAAAAACTTTTTGAAAAACCTTCCCTGCCGTGATGGTGTAAAATTCCAATCGGTAATTAATGTTGGTGCCCAATGCGGATCAAAGCACCATAAGGTATAGGAAATACCTTTCCGGGAAAAATAGTCCATGATAGCCTCTCCGTATGGTTCATCGGAGATGCAAGGCATGTGTGCCCCGCGCTCATCGGGACCCATAAATCCAAATTCAGTGGCCATTATAGGGTAGTGGTCGGCTACATGTCCCCAATCTTTTTCCCACTGTGGTTCCCACGGTTTATTTCGTTTTTGCGGATAGGGATGGGTAACATAGGCCACATTTTTCCGGTTAACCGGGTTTTTCATAGTTTCATCCAGAAAGTATCCCCAATCCATGCCGGCCACAAGATACACTTTCTGGTCGTCCACCTTGTTAATTTCATCGATCAGCTTTTCCATTGTGGGTTTCCATGTTGCCCATGAGAGTTCGCCCAGTTCACCGCCCTGCGATGTAGGTTCGTTGTACAATTCAAAGAAGGCAACAGTTGTATTTCCTTTATACCGCTCTGCTGTTGTTTGCCAGAATTTGACCGTTTCTTCCCACGAAGTCACATACATCGGACGAAACCATTTTTCGGTATTGAGGTTGCCAATCGAATGCCAGTCGATAACTACATACATTCCCAGTTCGGTTGCCCATGTTATTCCTTTATCCATTAGTTCGAAGTAGGCATCCCAGCCCCTCTCGTTAAGCCGTGTGGGATGAACTGCAAACCGTACCACATTGCATCCCCAATTACTGGCTTCCTCGAAATAATCACGGTTCCACTGACCTTCTTTCTCCAGTTTATCGGGATCAGAGAAGCTGACCCCTTCCAAACGAATAACTTCTCCCGATTCGGTTACAAAGTTTTTGCCCGCCACCTTTATGCCAGGAAGTTCTTTAGCGCTGGAATGCGTGGAGAAAAGAATGATAGTTGCTAAAACTAAAAAATAACAAATGGTTTTCATTGTATCACTGATTTAAATTAAAAAGGGACCAGGTTAAACACCATGATCCCATTATATTGTATTGATTTCTTCATTTTATTATACTAATCCTTCAGCCGGTTCATTTATAGCTTCCAGGCTTTACTCAGTTCCTTAAAGCTATCGGCTGATTTATCAAACCTTTCAGAATCGATGGTTCCATTGTAGCTGTCCATGAAATTTTTTGCTGAACCCCATACCGTTTGCAGCATTCCCTGGTATCGGGGCTGCATAGTTTTTGTAGCTGTTTCGATGAACATACGCAACATTTTTTCCTGCTCAACGGCAATTTCGGGAGTTCTCCACGGACAGGTAACCACATTAAATCCTTTTGAAGCAAACAGGAAGGCTGTCGGGTCGGGTCTTTCATAATGCCAGTCGCAGATTACCACATCTTTAGGTATCAGGTCAATGGCGCGGTGTGTATTGTTGTAGCTTCCTTCCCATAACCCGATGCCTGTGGTTTTGCCGTCAATAAGCCGGTCGCCCCACATCCAGAGCTCGGTGCCTGTTTGGGCCAGATGGTCCCTTATTTTAGTAACTTCTCCGGCAAACAACTCAGCTTTGTCGTGGCCATAACAACGCTCGCACTGTTCATGTCCAATGTAAAACACTTCATCAAGTCCGGCATGGAAACCGTCAGTTTCAAAAGCTGCCACAATTTCATCAACCAATGCAAAAACCACCTTGTGAACATCGGGGTGCTTTGGGCAATAGCTTTTGCAGTATAACCCATCGTCATTAGGCCACTCATAATTTTCGGGTAACTTAACCTGCGGGGTTTCATCAAACTCAGGATACACCTCAAGCAATTTGCCAAGACTACTATGCCACGACTGGTGACCGAACAGATTGATTTGCGGAATCAGCCGGATGTTGTTGTCGCTGCAGGCTGCAACAAGTTTGTTTACATCCTCTTTTGTGAGCGGGTTATTTCCTCTTAACTCCGGATGTGATTGGTACTCATAGTTCCAGTCGACACGCAATATGAGCAGGTTCAAACCGGCTGGTGCCAGTTCATTACGGATGAACTCAGAGAATTCATCCACCTGGTCAACCGAAGGCGCAGCTATGCACATCCCACGAACGGGGTAGGGTGCCTGACTATGACTGTAACTGGAAAGTGCCAGGAGGAAAATAAGCATGGAAATCAATCTTCTCATTGGTTTCAGTATTTAAATGTATTAGCGGGCAATTTAGTAAATTTAGTGGAACAGAAGGATGATTAATCTAATGTATGTTGACCCATCAGGTTTTACAGCGCTGTCATATCTGCGCTCTCTTAGAATGTTTTTCCTTTATTGAAAACAAATGCTAACAGGGATGTTTTGCCTGGTTAATTTACGAACCGCCGTAACCTGCCTTTCCGGGAAGGTGGCCATTTGCCAGATTGTGGCAAGTTGTTAGTATAAAAGAATTTCTTTACCTGTATTCATGATTTCAAAAGCTATTGGATTTTCTGGTATAAAATCTTCTGAACTCATTTGATGAGGTTCAATCCTTGTGTCAATATCACTGGCTAATGTCCACATATGAACCTGCAAATCAAAATAATCTATCTTATTTTGTTTATCAAAAATAAAAGCTAAATCAATATCACTATAAGCTGCTTCCTTATTTTTGGCATAAGACCCAAAAAGATAAACTTTTTCAAATTCTATATTTGATTCTTTTAAGTAGAGAATATAGTTTTTAATTAACCTATTAATTCCTTTATCCATAACCTATAGCTTTTTATTTTCTCAATCCAGGTACTAGTAAACTCAAGTGTACATTTTTTATAAAAGTTTTGTTTATTGTCGTTGTAACTTACTGATATATTATATGTTGTTTTATCGATTAACTTTCAAATATAGTTAAATTTCCATACAGACAGGAGCCTTATAAGCCGACTTATGACAAATTGCAAATTGTTTGAGACCGGCAGCAAAATGATTACTACGAGAAGTATTCATTCGGGCTGGAAAATAAATGTTTTGAGGAACATTTTTGAACAATCGAATGACTTTTCCCCTATACCCTGTAGCTACCTCCTGCGGTGTTAACTCAATGTAAACTCAATATAAACTCAGTATTAACTCAATGTAAATTCAATTATAATTGAATTTACATTGAGTTAATACTGAAATAACACTGAGTTTACATTGAGTTTAATCAGGAGAAGGTCACTTAGGTGTAGCTTTTATAGTTGGAGGGTGATTTCTTTTACCCCCTGGCTGTCAAAAATGAATTCCTGCACAGTTTCAGGATATTCTTTGGACATTACATGAATGGTGAAAATCAGAGGTTCGGTTTTTGATACATTTACATTTGGATCAATGGCAAGTTCAATAAAGCCACTCGAGGTATAAAACTCCGATTGCTTTTTGCCCGCCAGGGTAATGATGTCATTATCATTTTTTCCTGAGAAACTTATGGTTACCGGCGATACAACTGCCGACAGGGCCATTGAATCGATTAAAGAGATTTGGAGCCGGACAGGAAATACAGAAGAGTCAATTACAAGCAGATCGATGTCTTCACCTGTTTCCTTGTCTTTAAGCGGATTTTCAAGATAGCTGGTACAGCTGACTGTAACTAGTGTAGCAAGAGTTAACACTAAAAATTTCAGGATATTAAGTTTGTTGTTCATGCTGATTTATTTTTTATGATAATTAATAACAGTCGATTTTTGTTAAAATAAGCGGACGGCTATTCCTGCTTTTACTACAGGATAGTATTTATAGGCTGAAAATTGTGCTTCCAGGTACTCTTCTTTTCCATTTGCAGGGTCAGCTGTTAGTTTGAATAACCCTGTTGCCTCTAGATGCATTTCAGGAGCACCCAGATAAAATAAACCCGTTTCAAAATTGCATGAAAATACATGGTTTTTATCAAGGAATCGCCTGATACCCAAACCTGCATAAGGTGAGTACCTGTATTTCGGTTCTACCTCAACGTTTATTGTTCCTACTGTAGAAGGTTGTAAAATTATATCCCCGTACCGGAAGCTGGTCAGTGCCCTTCCTTCTGCCTGTGGTTGAAAGTTATTTGATATTATGCCTGCCGACAGATAAAGGGAGCGGGCATAAAACAGTTCACCCAGCAAAAATAAACCGCCTGTTTTATAATCAACTTCTGCATTGAAAGGTACTCCGTACCCATGAATCTCAAAATTTCGCACAAGGTGCATGGTTTCCATTCCTGCGCTTAACGAAAATCTGCGGCTCAAAATGTACTTGAAATTGAATCCCAGCCCGTTGGTTGATGCCTGTCCACCGGCATAAAATCCTTTGTTGACAGGATTCGGTTTCTGGTCAGGCTCAGGAATATCCTGGGCAGAGCTGTTAAGAAATGAAGTACACAGGAGTATTACAAAACATGGAAGTAAATATATTTTCATTTTATAGTTGTATTGATTCAATGGTTGAAATCTCATACTTGCAAATTTAACCGCCAAAGGCGCTACAAAAAACACTTTCAGTACAAAACAGTATTCTGGGTAACCCATTTCAGATTTTCTGAAGATGAGAAATCGGTAATTATGTCTGTAATAAGTCCTACCTCGGTATTCAACTGAACTTCAAAAGGAATAACTTCAATTGTAAATTAATCATTGTTTCAATTGAAAGCTTCTGCATAATAGCGTGAGATTTCCGTCAGCTGAAGGACCGCCCGCTAGTATGCGTATGCATTGTACTTTAATGAAGGTTCTTGGTGTATTCTGCGGGTCTGCTTTTTGTAGCGCGTCGGGATACCAGTGACAGAATTACTTAACTTACACATTATCTTATGATTATAACTGAAGTAAAAAAAACCTCAGGGTACTTTGTGAACCTTTGTGGGCTTGGGTACGCCACGAAGCGTACGTTTATATAATAATTAAAAACCTGGTAATATGAAAGGATTACACAGACCAATTTGTCGTTCAGTCTGAAGCAGCTGTGAGGTGCGGGGAGGAAACAAACCGTTCTAAGTTCACGGCCAA
>JAGXGA010000066.1 GCA_024636975.1 Mariniphaga sp. | reverse complement strand
TGAATGAATCCTTTGTAACTTGCCTGCGCATAAGCTAATGTTTTTGTGTTAATAAATAGTTTTGTCACTACTAATATAAAACTTTAGCTTGTGCTTCTTTTATTTTTCAAACATACCACCTTGTTACGCCGCATTCTGCCCCCGCTACAGAGCCGTCATTGCAGCTCCGACCAGCTGGCGGAAAAGCAATCTCAGGCTATTATGCAGAAGCTTTTAATTGAAAAAATTATTAATTTACGATTGAAGTTATTCATTTTGATGTTCGGTAGAATATTGAGGGGGGACTTATTAGCCCTGTTGCAATAAACCACCAACTCAACCCTCCTCCCCGGAAGGAGGTTGGGTGGGGCCAATACAAGAACTTATAAGAGATCGGATGGAGTCAATATCAGCTCCCTTAATCAAGCTTTCTGCCAAATGGCGTTAAAGCCAGCGACATCATCTTAAAATGCTGCTTTGCCCAGGGGATGCCGATAATTGTTATTCCTAACAGAATGCCAAATACAAGGTGGGTAAGGGCAATCCATATGCCGGCAATTATAAGCCATAAAACATTCATGATGGTCGAAAGGCATCCTGGCGCATAATCCATATAGGATATTTTGGTCCCAAAAGGCCAGAGTGCCAGGATTCCCAGCTTAAACGACTGTAGCCCGAACGGAATACCGATAATAGTAACACACATTGCCACGCCTGCGACGATGTACTCCAGGAAGATTGCCAATCCTCCGAATACCAGCCAGATGATGTTGCCTAAAAACTTCATTTGTAATGAATCATTATTACCGGATGTAAAATTAGTTTTTATTTTTTGAAAGCATGCAGATTTTAGTATGTTTGCACAGGTTGATTAATTTTGGAGGAGAAGAATGGCTATAAAACACCGACCGTTAACATCAGTGCTGGTGAAACCTACCGGCCCCGACTGCAACCTTGACTGTACCTACTGTTTTTACCTTGAAAAGGCAGATTTGTTTCCCGAAAGCCGGCGTCACCGCATGAGCGATGAAGTGCAGGAAGAGATGATCCGCCAGGTGATGCAGCAGTCGGGAAATAATGTTTCCATTGCCTGGCAGGGAGGAGAACCTACCCTTATGGGGCTTGATTTTTACAAACGTGCCATAGAGCTGGAAAAGAAGTACGGTTTCGGCAAAACGATAGGCAATGGTCTGCAGACCAATGGTACCTTATTGGACCCTGAGTGGGCGGAATTCCTGAAAAAGTACGACTGGCTGGTAGGGATATCGCTCGACGGGCCTGAACATATTCACAATCACTACCGGAAAGATAATGCGGGGAAAGGAACCCACCAAAAGGTGGAAGAAAACGTGCGCATGCTGCTCGACAGCGGTGTGGCAGTAAACGTGCTGGCCACTCTGAACGATTACTCGGTGCAGTTCCCCGAAGAGACTTATAATTATTTCAAATCGCTGGGGTTAACCTGGATGCAGTTCATCCCCATTGTGGAAACCGATCCGCGTGATCCCTCAAAGGCTGCTTCCTATTCTCTTTCTGCAAAGGCATACGGTGAATTCCTGGTCAGGATGTTTGATTTATGGATGGCCGATTTTAAGAACGGGCAACCTACCACCCAGGTACGGCATTTTGATTCGGTGTTCTACCCCTACGTGGGGCTGGAAGCACCCGAATGCACTATGCACAAAGAGTGCGGACCCTATGTAGTGGTTGAGCATAATGGCAACATATACAGCTGCGACTTCTTTGTCGATCCGAAATGGAAGCTGGGTAATGTGATGAACAACAAGATCATTACCATGCTGAATTCAAAAAAGCAGCAGGTGTTTGGTGCTGCCAAGGCCATACTTCCCGGTGAATGCCGCCGCTGTCCGTGGCTCACGAAGTGTTACGGCGGTTGCACCAAAGACCGTATTAAAGATCCTCAGGATAACCGGAAGCCCCGCTTCTGCCTTTCGTATAAAATGTTCTTTTCCCATGCCGATTCTAGAATGACTGCCCTTGCAACCGACTGGAAACGTAACCAGCACGACATGCAGGAGCGCGAACGCACGGGAGGGACGTACAATGCGTTTAAGGATTTTATAGGGTAAAAATTTAGATACAAAAGTATGAATAGAAGACAGGTAATATTAATTGCTTATTGCTTTAAGACCAATGTTATATGTACTTTCTATCTTGAAAGTTGATAGTCTTTAATCAAAAGTCCTGGTGATAAATTTAATTGCCTTGTAAGTTTCCTTATCATATCAACTGTTAATTTTCTTTTCCGGTTTAATACCTCGGAAACCCTGCTTTTACCACCAATGGCATCTACTAAATCGACCTGTTTCAGTTGCATTTCCTCCATCCTGATTTTTATAGCTTCTATTGGGTCGGGAGCTTCAATAGGGTAATATTTCTTTTCATATTCATCAATCATTAATGCAAGTATATCGGCTTCATCACTTTCAGTAGTTCCTATTGTGGCATCAAAGATTAATTCTAATCTTTTTAAAGCTTCTCTGTAATCAGCCTCTGTTTTTATTGGTTTTATATTCATATCGCAATATTTTTTATTTAAATCGTATTTGCATCAATTTTATCATACTCATCGTGGGTTCCAATAAACCTTACAAAAATCCATTGTTTCTCGTAATTAATTTTGGCTACAAGCCTGTATGCATTCCCTTTGATATTAAAAACAACTCTGCTGTCTCTTAAAATACTTGCACTTGAGTAAGTCTGTTTAACATCATTAGGAGTTTTCCAAACTGCATCCATCGCAGTATTATACCATGTCTTTAGATATTGTTCTGAATCAGCATGTATTTCCCAAAATTCTCTTAATGTGCTTTTTGAAAAAATCCTTTCCATTTATTTTCGATCTATTGCAAATATATTAAATATTCTCAATTTGGGAACTTTAATTGAGATACATCATTGCGAAATTTTTTAATGAAAAAAGCCTTCCGATTTCGGAAGGCTTTCTATTCATTAACAAATAAACTATTCGCTTTTATTTTGCATAACTAACCACACGGGTTTCGCGGATAACTGTAATTTTTATCTGCCCCGGGTAAGTCATTTCGTCCTGTATGCGCTTTGAGATGTCGTACGACAGCTGTTCGGCTTCATGGTCGCTCATCTTGTCGGAACCCACAATTACGCGCAGCTCGCGGCCGGCTTGTATGGCGTAGGTTTTGGTAACACCCGGGTAGGAGAGGGCCAGGTCTTCAAGGTCTTTCAATCGCTTGATGTACGACTCCACAACTTCACGTCGGGCCCCGGGGCGGGCTCCTGAGATGGCATCGCATACCTGTACAATAGGCGCAAGCAATGTTTCCATCTCCACCTCATCGTGGTGGGCACCTATGGCATTGCATATGTCGGGCTTTTCCTTGTATTTCTCAGCCAGCTTCATACCGTAAACAGCATGCGGCAATTCGGGCTCATCGTCAGGCACTTTGCCTATATCGTGCAACAGACCGGCGCGTTTTGCCTTCTTTGGGTTCAGTCCCAGTTCAGCTGCCATTATAGCACACAGGTTGGCTACTTCACGAGAATGCTGTAACAGGTTCTGTCCGTAAGAGGAACGGTATTTCATTTTACCAATCAGGCGTACCAGGTCGGGGTGCAGGCCATGTACGCCAAGATCGATGGCGGTACGTTTACCTGTTTCAACCACCTCTTCCTCGATCTGCTTTTTCACCTTTTCCACCACTTCCTCGATGCGGGCAGGATGGATACGACCATCGGTTACCAGCTGGTGAAGTGCCAGGCGTGCAATTTCGCGGCGTACCGGGTCGAATGCCGAAAGCACAATGGCTTCAGGGGTGTCGTCAACCACTATCTCCACTCCTGTGGCTGCTTCAAGGGCACGAATGTTCCGGCCTTCACGGCCGATGATACGCCCTTTGATTTCATCGCTTTCAATATGGAAAATGGTAACTGCATTTTCTACAGCTGTCTCGGTAGCCACGCGCTGAATGGATTTAACTACAATCTTCTTTGCTTCCTTGTTGGCTGTCTGTCGGGCCTCCTCCATAATCTCATTGATATAAGATGCGGCTTCTGTCTGGGCCTCATCCTTAAGGGATTCAACAAGCTGGGCTTTGGCTTCTTCTGCCGATAGTCCCGATAGCTGTTCCAGTTTTTCAAGATTCATTCGATGGATCTTATCGAGTTCTTCGCTTTTAAGTTCTACCCGCTGCAATTGTGCATTAAGGTTATCACGCTGGGTATCCACCTCTTTACGTGTAATTTCAAACTCGCGTGTTTTCTTTTGCAGTTCTTCACGCCTTTGGTTTACTGTTGTTTCACGGGCATTCAGCTTGTTCTCCAAAACGCTTATTTTGGAATTTTTTTCCTGGATGAATTTTTCATGCTCTGCCTTTAACTGCAGAAACTTTTCTTTTGCCTGTAAAATCTTGTCTTTCTTAATTACTTCACCTTCGCTGTTGGCTTCGCTGATTATTTTACGTTTTTTCTTCTTCAGGGCTTTATCCCAGGCAAAATATGCCAGAATACCGCCAATTATAAAACCGGCGGCAGCGCCTATGATTATCGATGTAACATCCATTTCATTTAATTTTAATTAACTAATTAAAAAACCCGTATAAAATCACTTTTATTCAAAGCAATTCAATACGGGTTTCGACAATTTATATAACTCTGATTTCTTATTCCGTGACTTTTTCCCTCAAAAAGTCAGAAATATCATCACTAATATCTTTCAATCCATCCATAAAAAGAGACTTGTCTTCACGTTCCTGCAATTCGGTATGTTCCAGTGCAATCTGAAAAGCTACCATTGCCAGGATATCCTGTGAATCCTTATCCTGAAACAGGTTCCTGAATTTACTTACTGTTTCATTCACCGTTTTTGCAGCTAGCCGGTGTCTCTCCTCATCTTTCCGATCGATGCTCAGTGGATAAACACGTCCTTCGATCCTGATATTTATTCTAAATTGATCCTTATTCACCCCTCATTACTTATTGAGTAATGCGATACATTTATCGATTTCCCGTACTAAACTATTTATTTTCTTTTTTGCTTCCCCATTCCCGTCTTTGCCGGAAAGAAGATGGTTGGCAAGTTTAATATTTTCATTTTCCCGGCTCAGATCATTCTTTTCATTCTTAAGATGTACAATTTCATTGTTTAATGCTGTCACCTTATCCACCAGCAACCTGTTCCCGGTTTTCAGGCGTTCATATTCCTGAAACAACCGTTGCACATTAACCTTTAAATCCTTAAGAAGCAAACGATCTTCGTCGGTCATATCTGCTGCAATTCACCGACAAAGTTAATATTTTTACCATATTGTAAAAATGTTTGCAGCAGTTTGATCAGAGCGAAATACAATTATCCTTGCCAGGTTTCGTTAAAAAGTATATAAACCTGCATCTGCAAGGCTGAAACAGGCCATAAATACAGGTCCGGAATTAGAAATAAATTTTTATTTTTACGATTCACTTAAAGTTACATGAAGCACTTCCTGGTATTTATTTTAATAGTTTTTGTTCTGTTTTCATCGGCACAGGATAGCTATTATTCCTCTCCGGTAAAGATTCCAATTTTTCTGAGCGGCAGTTTTGCTGAACTGCGCAGCAATCATTTTCATTCGGGAATCGATATCAAGACACAACGTAAAAACGGATTTCCAATATATTCTGTGGCTGATGGATTTATTTCACGTATAGTGGTTTCACCATCAGGTTTCGGGAATGCGCTTTATATCGATCATCCCAATGGCACCACATCTGTTTATGCACACCTCGAAAGTTTCAGGAATGACATCCATGAGTATGTAAAGGATATTCAATATATGAAACAGTCGTTTCGAATAGATGAAAATGTACCTGCCGAAAGGTTCATCGTTGTCAAAGATGAAGTTGTTGCCAAAAGCGGTAACAGTGGAAGCTCAGGCGGTCCGCACCTCCACTTCGAAATCAGGGATACCGAATCGGAGGAGCCTTTGAATCCGCTTCAATACAATTTTCCGGTAACCGATAACATTCCGCCTAAAATGTATTCCGTTATGGTGGTTCCGCTGAACGAATTTTCACATGTTGATTATAAGCCTGAAAAGAAAGCCTATCCGGTGGTTTTGTTGAACGGAAAGTATCAGGTGCAGGAAGCTCCGGTAATTCCAGCTTACGGGAATATAGGCATAGCTATCGAAGCAAACGATTTTTTTGATGGCTCGGCAAACCGATGCGGCATTTACTCCATGAAGCTGTGGTTCGACGGAGAATTGTATTCTTCAGTCAAGATGGATCGTTTTTCATTTGATGAAAGCCGATATATAAACAGCTACATCGATTACGGTGAGTATGTGACCAATCGACGCAGGTATCAGAAGACATGGATTGAGCCTGGAAACCGACTGGGTTTGTATAATTATACCCAGCGGGGAGGGAACCTGAAGATGACCGATGGAAACTATCACCCGGTGAAGATCGAACTGACCGATTTAAACGGCAATACATCGGTGCTTGAGTTTAATCTTGCCAGCCGATATATGAATCTAGAGCGACCGGAACCACAGTTTACAGAATACCTAAGGTACGACCGACACAATGAATATAAAACAAAGGCAATTAAGCTGGAGATTCCTGAGGAGGCACTTTATGATGACTTAAGGTTCGACCACAGGGAAATCCCTGTAAGTAATCCGCTCTTCTCTGACATTCATGTGGTACACAATGAATCCGTACCGATTCATAACAACGTGTTGCTTTCCATTAAAGTTAAAAATCTTCCTGAAAGTCTACAGGAGAAGGCACTGCTGGTGAATGTGGATACACTTACTGAAAAATATTCAACGGCAGGAGGTGCTTTTGATGAAGGCTGGGTTACCGGTCATATACGCAGCTTTGGTAATTATGGAGTGGCAGTCGATACCATTCCTCCTGTTATAGTGCCACTGAGTTTCAAAGCCAATGGTGAACTGAGTGAATCATCACGCATCCGGTTTCGTATCAGGGACGATTTATCAGGGATAAAATCTTATGATGGTCTACTGAATGGAAATTGGGCCTTGTTTGAGTACGATGCCAAAACAAACACCATCGTGCATTATTTCGATGCCTCGCGTTTTGAGTTGGGAAAACGTCATAGCCTGATGTTAACAGTAACCGATTATAAAGATAACAAAAGCACCTATGAAGCCTCTTTCTGGAAATAAGTACCTGGTGGCAGGAACCATGTCGGGCACCTCGCTCGACGGATTGGATTTGGCTGCAGTGGAATTCATGTATGCCGACAACCTCTGGGAGTTTACCATTGTGGCTGCCAAAACCATTCAATATCCATCGGAGTGGGAGGATAAACTAAAAAGCGCCCCTGCTCTTTCCGGTGTGCAACTGATGGAATTGCACAACGATTACGGCAGGTACACCGGCCTGCATATCAACGAATTTCTGCAAAAGAATCAGTTAATACCGGCACTGATTGCTTCACATGGCCATACGATTTTTCATCAGCCTGAGAAAGGCTTTACTTTTCAGCTGGGCAACGGCGTCTGTATTGCTGCCGAAACAGGCATCACCACAGTAGCCGATTTCCGTTCGGGTGATGTGGCTCTCGGAGGTCAGGGTGCCCCGCTGGTACCTGTGGGCGACCGGCTGCTTTTTTCGAAATACGAATCATGCCTTAACCTGGGCGGGTTTGCCAATATCTCGTTCGAGCAAAACGGCAAGCGGACAGCATTCGATATCTGCCCGGTAAATTTTATCCTGAATGAATTGGCACAAAAAAAAGGTAAATCGTACGATGCCGGCGGAGAACTGGGACGCACAGGCAAAATAAATAAAGAACTGCTTGAACAACTGAACCGGCTTGAATTTTACCGGCAACCGCCACCCAAATCACTCGGCCGCGAGTGGATGGATAACAGCTTTCTTCTATTGATGAACAGTTTTGATGCCTCTGTTGAGGATAAACTCCGTACAGCTTATGAGCACATCGCCCTGCAAATAGCAAATGCAGCACCCGAAACAGGCAGGATGCTGGTAACCGGTGGCGGGGCATATAATACTTTCCTCCTTGAAAGGATAAGGGAGCACCTGAAATGTGAAATTGTCATCCCGTCATCAGAAATCATAGAATATAAAGAGGCGCTGGTGTTTGCCTTTCTTGGATTGCTGCGTTTCCTTGAGGAAATTAACTGCTATGCATCGGTGACAGGGGCAAGGAGGGATAGCAGTACGGGAGTGGTATATAGCTAAAGTCTAAGGTTTATTTGATGAAACGGTTGTTAATGTAGCTTTCCACCTGCTTCCATATTTCCATAATTAACAGGTAATGTTGGCTTAACAGGTTTAAACCCTGAACTACCTCATCTGTGATAAATGGATACTCATGTGTAACTAATGCGAATTAAGAGTTAAAAAATTAGATGAATAAAAGCAGCGGCCAAGCGACCAAAGACATAAATTAATAGTCCTTTGGTTGACCGTACTTTAGACGCTCTTTGTATATCTGTTTTTTCAATTAGCCAATTGAATAATG
>JAGXGA010000065.1 GCA_024636975.1 Mariniphaga sp. | reverse complement strand
TGAATGAATCCTTTGTAACTTGCCTGCGCATAAGCTAATGTTTTTGTGTTAATAAATAGTTTTGTCACTACTAATATAAAACTTTAGCTTGTGCTTCTTTTATTTTTCAAACATACCACCTTGTTACGCCGCATTCTGCCCTCGCCACGAAGCCGTCATTGCAGCTCCGACCAGCTGGCGGAAAAACAATCTGACGATAACATGCAGCTGCCTTCAATTTAGAAGATGATCAATTACGATTAAATTTATTCATTTTGAAGTTCGGTTGAATACCGAGGGGGGACTTAGTAAATTAAACTGATGTTATCCCGGCAACAGATGACACATCACAGGCAGGAAAGAACAAAAAAAAAGAGGTTGTCTCAGCGGAGGCAACCTCTATCGGTATGTTGTATGTTTTTTTTTAAAATTACATATCTACTTCCACTTTGGCAAATTCGTTTTTTGGATATTCATCATTCTCCAGTTTTTTGCGAACTTCTTTAAAGGCATTTAATGTGTACTCAACATCTTCTAGAGAATGCATTGCTGTAGGAATGAGCCGCAGAATCAGTTCTCCCTTGGGAATAACGGGATAAGCCACGATTGAGCAGAATACACCGTAGTTTTCACGAAGATCGTAAACAAGGTTGGTTGCCTCGGCAGTCCCACCCTTCATGTACACGGGGGTTACGGGTGAATTGGTTTTTCCAATGTCAAAACCCGCTTCTTTCAGTCCTGACTGCAGGGCATCCACAACAGTCCAGAGTTTTTCCCTCAGTTCGGGCATTGAGCGGAGCATTTCAAGCCGCTTAAGTGCACCTAGAACCATAGTCATGGGAAGCGATTTGGCGAAAGTTTGTGAGCGCATGTTGTACCGCAGGTAGAAGCATATATCGGTATCGCCGGCAATAAAACCACCTATTCCGGCCATCGATTTGGCAAAGGTGCCAAAATGCAGGTCAACTTTATCGGTTACACCAAAATGCTCAGGCACGCCGGCGCCTGTTTTTCCCATTGTACCAAAACCATGGGCATCATCAACGAGCAGCCGGAATTCAAATTCATCTTTCAGTTTGGCAATTTCATCCAGTTTGCCCAGGTCACCCGACATGCCGAAGACGCCTTCAGTAATAACCAAAATTCCTCCACCCTGCTTTTGGGCCAGTTTGGTTGCCCTTTTTAGCTGGTTACGCAGGTTTTCCATGTTGTTGTGCGGATATACAAACCGTTTGCCCATGTGAAGGCGTACACCGTCGAGAATGCATGCATGCGATTCAGAGTCGTAAACAATCACATCATGACGGCCACAAATGGCATCGATAACAGAAACCATTCCCTGGTAACCGTAGTTCAGCAGGAAGGCATCCTGCTTGCCTACAAAGGCAGCCAGTTCGCGTTCCAGTTGTTCGTGTTTTGTGGTTTGACCTGACATCATGCGGGCCCCCATTGGGTATGCCATGCCGTATTGAGCTGCGGCTTCGGCATCCGCGTTTCTTACCTCGGGGTGGTTTGCCAGCCCCAAATAGTTGTTCAGACTCCAGGTAAGGACTTCCTTGCCCCTGAATTTCATTCGCGCATCTATCTCTCCCTCAAGTTTCGGGAAAGCAAAATAGCCATGTGCCTTATTCATATGTTGCCCGAGATCACCCTGGTTGGCCCTTAATTTTTGAAATATATCCACGTTTCGATAGTTTTAAATTATGAATGCAAATGTAAACTTTTTTAAAACTTTCACAAATGTGTTAATTTCATCTAATTGATTCAGGTGTATGTAAAAAAAGGTTATTTTTGCGCCATGTTAAAGAAAGTAAGAATATTAGTCATAGGGTTTGTTGTATTGATAGCCGTATCATCATGTGGCGATTACAACAAGATTCTTAAAAGTACCGACTATGAATTCAAGCACAAGAAGGCTGTCGAGTACTTTGAGGACGGGGAGTATGTAAAAGCAGGGACTCTTTTCCAGGAACTTGTAAATATTTACCGGGGGACTACCCGGGCCGACGAGATTTATTATTATTACGCTAAAAGCTTAATGGGCCAGAAAGATTACCTGATGGCAAACCATTATTTTAAATCGTTGTTAAAAGAATTTCCTGGTAGTGAATATGGTGAAGAGGCCCAGTTTATGGTGGGATACTGTTCGTACCTGCTTTCGCCCAAAGCAAGGCTCGACCAGACTGTTACCCGGGAAGCTATTGAATCGCTGCAACTGTATATAAACCTGTATCCGTACAATGACAGGGTAGATGAGGCGAACCGCCTGATTGACGAGCTGAGAACAAAACTGGTATATAAGTCGTACCTGAATTCAAAGCTTTATTACGACTTTGGCAACCATAAAGCAGCTTCTATTGCATTGGAAAACGGCCTAAGGGAATATCCCGACAGCCCCTACCGCGAGGAGATGATGTATATGCTGCTTAAAGCGAAATACCTGCTGGCGATTAACAGTGTAGAAGATAAAAAAACCGAAAGACTATCAAGTGCGCTCGATGAATATTTCTCCTTTGTGGATGAGTTTCCCGAAAGCAGTTACCGTCAGGAGGCCGATAAATTTTACAATACAGTAGCAACCCTGCTGAATTATGATGAACAACAAGAAACAAATATAAATTAGGAAATGGATTACAAAAAAACAAAAGCTGCTCTTACAACGGTTCCACGTAACCTGGATGTATTATCAACTGAAACCGGAAATATTTATGAAACAGTTATGATTCTTGCCAAAAGGGCAAACCAGATTTCTTCTGAACTGAAAGAAGAACTGAATCAGAAACTGCAGGAATTTGCATCATATACCGATAACCTGGAAGAAATTTTTGAAAACAGGGAGCAAATAGAAATTTCTAAATTTTACGAACGCCTTCCAAAACCATCTTTGATTTCATACCAGGAACTTGAGGAAGGACACATTTACCACCGTAATCCTTCCAGGGAAAGCAAACAGGCATAAAATTAGCTGATATGAAGCTTCAGGGGAAAAGAATTATATTGGGAATCTCCGGAAGTATTGCTGCCTATAAATCGGCATTTCTATTACGATTGCTGGTGCGTGAAGGCGCAGAAGTACAGGTTGTGATTACTCCGGCAGGCAAGGAATTCATTACCCCGGTAACACTTTCTGCCCTGTCGGGAAGGCCTGTAATCAGCGAGTTTTTCGGACAGAGCGACGGTACATGGCACAGTCACGTTGACCTTGGCCTTTGGGCCGATGCTATGGTTATAGCTCCTGCAACAGCAGCTACCTTAGCCAAAATGGCAAACGGAATTGCTGATAACATGCTCATTACAACGTATTTATCGGCCAAATGCCCGGTGTTTATTGCCCCGGCAATGGATCTTGATATGTTTAGCCATCCTTCAACCCAGAAAAATATTGCAATACTGAATGATTTTGGTAATATACTACTCGATCCCGCAACAGGCGAACTTGCCAGCGGGCTTGAAGGGAAGGGACGGATGGAGGAACCCGATAACATATTAAACAGGCTGGTTGAACACTTCAGTCAAAAAAAAAACTCCTGAACCGGAAGTTCCTGGTCACGGCAGGTCCTACATTCGAAAAAATTGATCCCGTACGTTTCATTGGCAATTTCTCAACCGGTAAAATGGGATATGCCATTGCCGAAGCGCTTGCTGATGAGGGCGCAGAAGTGATCTTGGTGTCTGGCCCGGTTTCTGTATCAACGGCGAAAAAAGGAATTCAGCTCGTGCCTGTTGAGTCGGCACATGAAATGTACGAGGCCAGTATTGCATGCTTTCCGGATTGTGATGGCGCTGTTATGACAGCCGCCGTTGCCGATTTCACTCCTGCACATCCTGAGCTGCAAAAGACAAAGAGGGGAAAGGAAAATCTTTCCATTGAGCTGAAACCAACAAAAGATATTGCTGCTGCGCTCGGTGCTGTGAAAAAAACAGGCCAGATTTTAGCCGGGTTTGCCCTCGAAACAAATAACGGGATAGAAAACGCCCGTCTTAAGCTTGAAAAGAAGAACCTCGATTTAATTGTTTTGAACTCGCTCAAAGATGAAGGGGCTGGATTTGGTTTCGATACAAATAAAGTGGCCATTCTTGGAAAAGACAATAAAATAAAGGCTTTTGAGTTAAAGTCAAAGAGGGATGTGGCAGCCGATATTGTTAATGAAATAATTTCACTGCTTCATCAATAATTTGATTCCTTTTAAAATTTTGTACTTTTACCTTAATTAAGGATGTTATTATGAAGAAACTGATTTTACTGGTGGTGGCGATAGTTTCCTTTACCATGCTTCATGCACAGGAGTTAAGATGCAATGTCACCGTAAATCACCAAAGCATACAGGGAGCCAACCGGCAACTTTTTCGCACCATGCAGTCCGATATATATGAGTTCATGAATAACCGCAAGTGGACGGAGCATGCTTACACGTACGATGAAAAAATTAAGTGTAACATACTTATCAAACTCGACGAACAGATTTCGACCGATGAGTTCAGGGGGTCGATCCAGGTACAGCTGACCAGGCCTGTTTTTGGTTCAAGCTATGAAACAACGGTGCTCAACATTAAGGACAACGACTTCAGGTGCAAGTATGTTGAATTCCAGCCGCTTGAATTCAATGAAACCTCCAACAGGGATAACCTTACCAATATTTTGGCTTACTACGCTTACGTTATTTTGGGCTTCGATTACGATACATTTTCTCCCCAGGGAGGTACACCTTTTTTTGAAAAGGCACAGTCGATTGTCAATAATTCACAGAACGCCCCTGAAAAGGGATGGAAAGCTTTTGAAAGCGAACGGAACCGCTATTGGCTGATTGAGAATGTCCTGAACAATTCGTATTCCTCATTCCGGGATGTAATGTACACCTATCACCGGCAGGGCCTCGATTTAATGGCACAGAAACCTGAAGAGGGAAGGGCTAATATTGCAAATTCACTTCGCGATATTCAGGCAGTATTCCGTCGCAGGCCTTCAGCTTATATTCTCCAGATGTTTTTTGATGCAAAGGCCGATGAGCTTGTAAATGTTTTCTCCAAATCATTACCCGATGAACGGAACCGCGTAATGGCAATTTTAAACGAAGTAGATCCCTCGAACGGTAACAAATACAAACGAATTGCCGAAAGTGAAGAACTGTAATTAGTCATTTATATGCTGACCCGACTGGCCATTTCCAATTATGCCCTGATTAACAACCTTGATGTTGATTTTCATTCCGGATTGAATTCCATTACCGGGGAAACCGGTGCAGGGAAATCAATTATTCTGGGTGCCCTTGGATTGATTCTGGGTAACCGGGCTGATTTATCGGTGCTTAAAAATCGCAATGAAAAGTGTATCGTAGAGGGTTTCTTTGAAGTGAAGGATTACCATCTTGAGGATTTTTTTTCAGAAAACGATCTTGACTACGATAACCCCTCTATATTACGCCGCGAAATAACTCCTGCAGGCAAATCAAGAGCTTTTATTAATGACACTCCGGTATCGCTTAAAATTTTAAGGGATTTGGCATTGCAACTTATCGACATCCATTCGCAGCACCAGAACCTGGAGTTGGGCAATCGTAAATTTCAGCTGCAACTGGTTGATGTGGTCTCAGGAGCAGGTAAAATCCTTCAGCAGTACAGGGAGCAGTATTTCAGGTATAAGTCGTTACAGAAGGATTTGGCAGAACTGAAAGAGCGAAACGATAAGGAAAAGGCCGATCTTGATTACTGGCAGTTTCAGTTCAATCAACTGGAAGAGGCCGGGTTGAAGGAAAACGAACAGGAAGAACTGGAGGCAGAGCTGGAGAAACTTACCCATGCCGAAGAGATTAAGAATGCTTTTGCCGGGGTGCAGCAGTTGCTCGACAACGAACGTTTTTCGGTTATTCAAAACCTGAAGGATAGCCAGAAGCTTTTTGAAAGCATAAGGCATTACGTTACTGAAGTTCCGGAGATGGCACAACGGATGCAAAGCTGCCTGCTCGAACTGAAGGATATACTGGATGAATCGGACCGGTTGGCTGCCCATGTGGAGTATGATCCTGCCCGCATTGAACTTGTAAACGACCGCCTGAACCTGGTATACAGCCTTCAGCAAAAACACCAGGCAGCAACTGTAAAGGAGTTAATCGACCTGAAGACATCCTTCGGAGATAAAATCGACCAGGTGGCAGGGCACGATGAGAAGATACAACAACTGGAAGCTGAGCTTGAAGTGAACAGGAAACAGCTTAATGAAAAGGCAGCGGAATTAACAACGGTCCGAAAGAAAACATTTGCTGTTATAGAGAAGGAAATAGTAAACGATTTGCGGCAACTGGGCATGGAAAAGACCAGACTGGAGGTAGTGCATGAACCGATGCCCGATTTTACGCCGGATGGGAAGGATGCCGTTTCCATATTGTTCAGCGCCAATGCCGACTCGATGCCGGCAGAGATTTCAAAGATTGCCTCGGGTGGTGAGATGTCTCGGCTGATGCTGGCAGTTAAGAACCTGTTGCGTACATCCAAAGCGTTGCCTACTGTTGTTTTCGATGAAATCGATTCGGGTATTTCGGGTGAAATAGCCTTGCGTATGGGGCATATGCTAAAAGAGTTTTCGTCCTCGGCCCAGATTATTAATATTACCCATCTTCCGCAGATTGCCGCCCGCGGGAATGCCCATTTCAAAGTTTACAAGTACGAGGAAAACGGTAAGACTTTTACTTCCGTGAAACTGCTAAGCGAAAATGAGCGTGTTGAAGAGCTGGCCAAAATGGTAGGCGGCGAAAATTTAACCGATACCACGTTAAATACTGCCAGGGAGTTGTTGGGGAATTGATAAAGCGCTGCGGATTGAAGGCCCAGTTTAAATTAAACAAGATTACATAATTTTGGAATTCGGATGCCAATTATCTTCGGGCTGGAGGCTCAGATTAATTCAGCCCGGCGGCATCGCCCCGGGAAAACTTTAAACGAAGCTCCCCCGTCGCCCTGAAAGGGCAGGTTAAATGTATATTCATGAAAACAATGCTTCAATTTATTTAAGCTGCCCTTTCAGGGCGCCGATTCAACGAGGTTCATCCTAAACCCAAGGTGTTGCCTTGGGCTGAAATAATCTGCCCTTTCAGGGCGTTTAGGAAAACCATACAGGACAATCAATTTTTTCCAAATCCTAACCGGGATGGCCCCATTTGCAGATTTTCGGGTTAAAGGCTCAAATAAATTCAACATGGTGATGTTGTTTTGGAAAATGGATGCCAATTTTCTTCGGGCTGAAAGCTCAAAATATTTTAAACCAGCATTGTTGTATTGGAAAACGGGTGCCAATTCTCTTCGGGCTGGAGGCCCAGGTTAATTCAGCCCGGTGGCAACGCCCCGGGAAAACGATG
>JAGXGA010000064.1 GCA_024636975.1 Mariniphaga sp. | reverse complement strand
TTGGCCGTGAACTTAGAACGGTTTGTTTCCTCCCCGCACCTCACAGCTGCTTCAGACTGAACGACAAATTGGTCTGTGTAATCCTTTCATATTACCAGGTTTTTAATTATTATATAAACGTACGCTTCGTGGCGTACCCAATTACACGAAAGAAGAATTAGTATAAATTTGTGTAAATCGTGGACTCTTTCAGGTCCGGATGCTTATGACTAATTGTGAGCTTTTCTATTCCAACTATTTTATCCACGAATTTCACCAATTACACGAAAGGAGAATTAGTGGAAATTGTGAGACTAAGCTTTTCCAAAGTTTTAAACTTTGGAAAAGTTGTCTTCGAAGAACCCGGAACCCGGAATTCAGAACCTACCCGACTATTTCGTTCAGGCGGGCCTGCCCGACTATTTCGTTCAGGCGGGCTCAGAACCCGGAACTTTTGGCCCCCCGACGGTAAAAAGAATTCGATTTTTTTTTGGGTTAGACCCTGTGCCTTCTGTTCACCGATCTCTTTCTCAAAGTTTTTCAATTAAAAAATTCCTTATAGAAACATGCTCAATTCCTTTATAATTGCCGGAAGCGGTTTCATCCATACTTACCACCAGTTTTTTGCAGTTGTCGGGTATCGACAGCAAGTTTCCAAATTCCCGTTCATGGGTTTTTTCATCGGCAATCAGATAAGCAACCTGAACATACATCTTAATATCTTTTTTTACAGCTACAAAATCAATCTCTTTATCTCCGTGTTTTCCCACATAAACCTGATAACTGTTTGCAACAAGCTGATGGTAAACCAGGTTTTCCAGTACTTTCCCAATATCTTTTTGCTGGTAAGGAACAATGGCATGTCGCATACCGATATCTTCGAAATAAAATTTTTCCCCGATTTCAAAAATTTTTCTTCCTTCAATTTCAGAACGTTTTACCCGGTCTATCAGGTATACCGATTCCAGGTACGTGAGGTATTCAAGTACCAGTTTGGGCGACAGGTTGATACGTTGCGATTTTAAATAATCGCTGATGCGTTTGGCTGATAAAACACTGCCGGTAATATCGGCCAGATAGTGAATCAGATCTTGTAAAAACCTGACATTTCTTACGTTGAACCGTTCCACAATATCACGTAAAACAATGGTATTGTGTATGTTTCTAAGGTATTCAAAAACCACTGCATCTTCTTTTGGCAGATGAATAAGGTGTGGCATGCCCCCCCAGCGAATGTATTTCATGAGTGTTTCAGCGCTCTCGGACAACTGGTGAAACTGCATAAATTCACCATATGATAATGCATGAACCGAAATTTGAATGTATCTGCCGCTGAGGTAAGTAGCCAATTCGCCCGATAACAGGGTTGCGTTGCTGCCTGTAATGTAAATATCCCAACCATCGACAGTAAGCAGGCTGCGTAAAGCCACTTCAAAACCGGAAATGTCCTGCACTTCATCGATGAACAGGTAATGATTCCCTTTACCGGAACGATGCACTTTCAGGTATTCCATCAGGTCGGTGTGGTTTTTTATGGAATCGAACCGGTAATCTTCTTTGTTAATGTTGATGATAACAGCCCCCTGATCGCGTTTTCGTATTTCGTCCATTACCTGCAACAGTACGTAGCTTTTGCCAACACGGCGCTGGCCTGTGAGCACCTTTATGAGCTTTGAACCGATAAACGGCTCTATTTTGTTAAGATACAACGGACGTGGTATGTATTTAACAGTGTTCATTTATTTTTCGCATAAGTAAAACTTTAGGCAAATATAATGATTCTTTTACTTACAGGTAAATAGTAGTACTGAAAGCCGGAAGCCCTCAATCCATTCCCTTAACAGGAGCCACGAAACCATCCATTGCTACGGATGTTGCGGAAAGCAATCGTAGCACCGCTTCAACCGAAAAACTGGCAGGGTCAGACCTATCTGAACCGCGCTTTTATTGCAATTTGAAATCAGCAAATTTTTATCCACGAATTTCACCAATTACACGAAAGGAGAATTAGTGTAAACTTGTGAGACTAAGATTTTCCAAAGTTTTAAACTTTGGAAAAGTTGTCTTCGGAATTCGGGTTGCTCAGTCATTAATGCCTAAGGAAAATATTTATAAATATCGGATCGGTGATCAAATGCTGCCAGAATAACTTTATTATCCTGAACCACCAATCCGAATGCGGTAATCCTGCAATCTGATTCTGTAAATTGATTGATGGCCTTTTAGCTTTTTCATGTTGTTTATATGTCTTAAATCAGGTGATTCAGATAATTCATTGATCACCTGAGACAGCTTATTCCTGATCTTTTTGTCCTTGCATTATGCAACTTGTTTACCAAACTTATTGGTTATCTCAATCTGCATTATTCTTTCGTTTTAAGATCGGAAAGAAACTTGCTTTTTTCTTCTTCTGCCATTAATCCGGAACCCAGTCCCTCTTTAATTGAGTAGAAGAGGCCTAATTCCTCAGCATCTTCAGCAGAAATTACTTTTGCAGAAAAATTAAGTTTTTTTGCCAGTTCAAGCAGCAATTTTGCATTTGCTTTTGAATCTCCGGTTAACACTATGGTTTCCATTTTCCTTTTTTATTCAAAAATAGATAATATTTTTTATACCGGTGTTACCTCTGGGTTGTCTTTGCATTATTACGATAATTTTTCCAGGCAATCTGATTGACCTTGAAGGAAGGAATTCATTATTTTTCCGTATTTCACTTCAATTTGCCCGGTTTTAATAAAAGCCTGGTTAAACCACCCTATTAACTGCGCATGTTTTGACGAAGCGAATTCATATTTTAAAGCCAATGCGGTTAAACAATAAAACTTGCCATAATAAATTCTGTTTACTGCCACATTCAGTAAATCCATTTCTATCAATTTACCAACCTCGCCAATTGTGTGCTTTGCCTGATCAACTCTATATTTAATAAGTATTTCGCGATCGCCTTTACTTATCATGCATGTAATCCTTCTTTTAAAGCATTTATAAAAACCCCGTATGCTGTTTTTTAAGTCACTATGTCTCCTTTTCTCCTTATCGCTTAGTCTCCTTGTCGCTTAGTCTCATAGTCTCTAAAGAATTCAACAAACGATTTAAGGCCGATAGTTACAATCCCTTTTACTTAGGATCTTCAGCTGCTGACCAGGGATCAGCTGCTGAATTATTAACTTAGTTAGCTTGTAAGATAATTGAGCAGGTGACCTCGAGTCACCAGCTCAGGTTCCTGAAGGGTCAGCAGTTTTCTTGTCTCTCAGTATGATTCTGAGGCCGTGCTCCTAAAACGGTTACTGTTTTCAATTTTATTTAGTTCCTGGAGAACCTGATTTTTATAGATTCAATCAAAAGTTTTCCAAAAAAAACGGGCAGCATTTTTTGTCTTTTTATTCTCTTTGGCTGAGAAATCAACCGATAAAGCCATTCCAAATGATTATCCTGATAAAAAACCGGGGCTCTTTTTACTTTTCCAGCCAGGATGTCTATTGCACCTCCACAACCAATAAATAAAGTATGAGGAAGTAATTTATTTACACGTGCTGAAAATTTTTCCTGCTTAGGTGAACCAAGGGCAACCATTACAATCTGTGGATTGCTTTCATTCAATTTTTCTATAACCTGAGTTTCATTATCAAAATAACCATTCTCCCTTCCGACAATATTAATACCCGGGAATTTTTCCTTTAACTTTTCGACTGCAAGTATATTGTTCTCTTCGGAAGACCCCAATAAAAAAAGCCGGTATTTCTCCTCGTTTGCCAGTTCAAAAACAGCATTAGGTAAATCTAACCGAATGCTGTTCAATCCATGTAAATATTTTAACGCAAGCACCGCACCTGAACCATCAGGAATCGGCAACAATGAATTGTCGATAATTTCTTTCATTAAAGGATTTTTTGAATACATTAAGATTTTTTCTGCATTTATTGCGGTACTGTATCCACCTTTACCTTGCTTTATTATTCCCTTAATAAAAACTTTTGAGGATTCCTTATTTTCAACCTGAAAACAGGGTGTATTTAAAATGTTGTATTTATTCATTTCGTAAAACAATATCTTCTAATTTTTGGCTCAATTGATTTGCCACTGTTTTGTTTTGATATTTTTCAACACTTTTGGGAGCTGCATTTCTTAATGCCTGCAATTTATCAATATGCGTAAAAAGGTCCAGTATTTTATCTGCCAGATCATGGTAGTTCCCAGGTTCAAAAAATGCCCCATTTTCCCCTTCAATAATATAATCCTGCAAACCGCCAATTTTTGAACCCACTACGGGTACACCACATAATAATGCTTCAATTCCAACCAGTCCCAGGCTCTCGGTTAATCTTGTCGGGAATATAAATATATCCAGTTTATTATAAAATTCCACTAACTTATTATGTGCAACAGAGCCTTCGAAAATTACTGTATCCGAAATCTGAAGAGCAGTAATTTGTTCTTTAAAAACAGCTAATTGAGCACCATTACCAGCTACCAAACATTTCAAATTTGGAATTTTACTTTTAACCTGTGCAATTGCTTTTAAAAGTACGTCCCACCCTTTACCTTCATCAATTCGTCCAACATAACCCAAAACAAAGCGATTGTCGTTTTTTGGCAAGTTGTTGTTTCTAAACAAACCAGTGTCTATACCTCCGGATGGAGAAACAAATATTCGGTCTAAACCGATGTTGAATTTTTCGGAAACGACATGTTTAAAATATTCCGAGGGAACAACAACAGTATGGGCTTTCTGAATTACCGGCTTTACTGCGAACTGCAGGTTTTTTGCAAGTTTACTTTTTGCAAGTGCATCGGTTCCATGAAAATTTAAAACCAGTGGTTTTTTTAATAAAGGTAAACAAACCAGCAAAGGCAGACTTGCATAATTCGGAAAATGCACATAAATTAAATCATAATCGTTTTTGATAATGTTTTTAACTACTGAAAAATAGAATCTTGTATATTTTTTAATTTTTTCAAAACTACTTTTCCCTCTGCCATAAATTAATGATTTCGAAGTAATTTCAACGTTTGTATTTTTAAATCCGTTAACAAAATTTTTCACAAAAATCCCATAGAACTTATCCTGATCAGATGGAAACATATTTGATATCAGAAATAATTTAATTTTCTTCATCAGATTCTGAAGGTGAATAAAATTGTAAAGAAAGTAAAGCACCGATCATAATACCGGCCAATCCGGAATTTAACACATGGCCACTCATGCAACTCAAAAAAAGAAGTAATAAAATTCCGAATCTTACATAGGGTTTATACACAAAATTTGCATCAGAGAGATTGGACCTGCTAAATAGTTGATTAATAAAAAAGCCGTACATAGCCAACACTCCAATAAAGCCAAAAAGCATAAACAGATCGATAAAATCAATTTCAACACTTCTTCCGACAGCACTTATTAATGTATCATAACCATATCCTATTAAATTATTGTAAAATGAACCTTCCAGTTTTACATATTCATAAACTTCAGCAGCTAAAAGGTTTCGTCCACTAAAAAATAAAGTTACCATATCGACCTTTCCGGCCCAATATGATATTCGTTCTATTAAATTCAGCTCGTACAATACAACGTAAGCGACTGCAGGTAATCCGGCGAACATCACCAAAAAGCCAAAACCTGCTATTTTTATACTCCTCTTTTTTAAGATAAATCCTCTCTTTGAATGTACCAACTCAATTACCGGTAAAACAAATACAACCAGAATCTGGCCGAGCACTGCTGTTTTTGTAGTAAGCATTGCTGCAAAAACAATAAATAAAAAAGAGAAAAACAGATATTTACGCATTTCCTGTTCCACCAAAAACTTACTTAGGATTATCAGGGAGGTAACTAAAAGCAGAACTCCTAATTCATTGCCTGCATAAAACAACCCCCTGGTTCCGACATCGTCCCTCGCATATTGAGCATAACCAAATCCAATTAATCCGATAAAAATATTTATGCCAATCAATGCAAATGAAATGAATGCCAGGTTTTTTACAATATCAAAACGACCTTCCTGCAACAATATCTTAAAAAAACTGAATGAAATGATTATTGCTAAGAATTTCAACCCCCAGGAAAATGCGAGACTTGTATGTATACCAATAATAAGGTGAAAAATAAAAATAAGTATAAAAAAAATTGTCCACTTTAAAGGAGAATAATTTTTTTGCCTGGTGATATAAACCAACATTAACACCAATGTAAATATTTTGTAGACAGGAGATATTGACAATTCAAAATTCCTTATCAAAATCCCGTTTAAAGTATCGATCGGGAGATAGAAATAAATCAGATAAACAATTAGATTGACTGTTTTAATCTTCATTCAAACAAATTTTCTACTTCAGCAACCTCAGCATTCATTCTCTCCTGCCATGTCCAAAGTTTTTCTTCTTCTGTTACAGCAATATTTTTGATAATTTTTTCTCTTAATTGATCATCAGTTATCAGATCAGAGATATCGTGAGCCATATTTTTATATAAATTTTCATCAATATCATATATGAACCCGTTTTGTTTATGCTGAATCCATGATCCTGTATCTCCGTTATTTAAAGTAAATATAACTTTATTGCACCGGATTGCTTCCAGTAAAGGGTTTCCGACGTTGGATGTATCGTAAGTTGATAAAAATACATCGGCGATATTTAAATACTGCTTAACCTCATTATTAGGTATAGCACCTGTAAAATGAATATTATTAATTAAATCATTTTCTTTTGCCAACTGGATTAAATTGTTTTTCTCAACACCCTCGCCAACAATAATATATTTAAAGTTTGTAAAACCCAGTTTATTTTTAAGGATAGATAAAGCAAGAATACTTCGGTCAACCCTTTTCCATTTTTCCAGTCTGCACACGGTTAAAAACAAAAAATGTTCAGAAGGATTTAAATTTTTCTTTAAGTCTGAAATGGTTTTGGGATCTTGTTTCTGCTCATCTACACCATTTACCCAAAATCTATAATTTTTTAGATTGTGTGATTTAATTATTTGTAAAGCTCTGTCACCCTGTGTCCCATCATTGGTCATAATACACAAATCAGAAGATAAATATTGAGCCAGATAATGGTCTGAACTGGAAATCATTTTTAAAACCATTTTATTATCGTAATAATAACTTCCAAATGTCCCCTGAAACCTGCTGATTAACTTTTTACCTTTAATTTTTCCAGTCCATTTTAAAAGATTAGCTGCCAACACACCATGCACTTCATAGCCATAAACAACATCGATATCTTTTTCTTTTACTATTTTTTTTGCCAGCTTGTAAAGCTTTATTATTGCAAGAAAATAGGCTGTTTTTTGAAGAATTCTTCGAACAACCCTATTTGTACCGAATCTGTTTATTACTGACTGCAAGGGAAGGTATTCCCTGGTCGTATTCATTCCTGGAATTTCAATTTCATTTTCGTAATAATAATTGTCGTATTTTGAATTATCACGAATTACAATATAATTTACATCCCAGCCGGCCTTAATATATGCCTCCGGAGTTTTACGAATAACCTGAATGGATTTTTCTTTAAAATCAAGTGCAGATAAAAAGAGGATTGATTTTTTTTTAACCACTTTGATAAAATTTGAATATGCTGATCCTATGAAATTTTATTATGTTTTTTCGAAAGATGTTTCTTTTTAAATTTTTCGAATTTGTTTACTGGTATATATCCATAAAACTCATATTTATTCAGATGAGGTTCAAATTTATTTTTATCAATTTTCTTAATTAGTTTTGCCGGATTGCCGCCGATTATACAATAACCTTCAGGAAAATTTTTAGTTACAACTGAACCAGCTGCCACAATTGTTCTTTCACCTAATTCAACTCCTGGTACAATGACCGAATTCATTCCTATCCACGTGAAATCACCAATTATTGTTGTTTTTTTAACCTGGTCAAACTGGATGTATTCATTATGATTCCCACTTAAGATTCCTACGTTTGGTCCAATTCTAACATAATTTCCTATTTTCAGATATCCATTTCCTTGTATATAGCAGCCATGATTACCAATGCTGGTGTTTTTGCCAACTTCTATATTTATTGGATTTGCGACTTGCGATGTTTTGTCTCTTGGCCAGTAAATTGTTTTATCATAGGTTAAGAAAGTAAACTTAAAATATCTCCATAACGTGAATCCTGCAAATTTACATGTTCTTAGTTTGTAATAATTACCTAAAAAAGGCAAATACAAAATGACAGACTTTATAAACTGTTTCATAATTTATATTCCTAATGCTTTAAACAGTTTTGTTTTTATTGGAATAATAATCTCTTTAAATTCAGGCAAGAACTTAAATGAAATAATAAAGTAAATACTTCCAAATAATAATAGTCCACAAATAAAAGTTGCCAAATAATTCAATCCTGATATCAAAATAACAGATGCAGGAATTAAGGATATTACGGATATCAAAATGATTCTACCAATTCTTTCAAATGGGATGAGATAGAAGGAATTACAATTAAAAGACTTAGAGAGAGAAATTAAATTATAAGGAATTGCCCAAATATATGATACAGCCACAGTCGCAATAGCAGCTCCAATAAAACCTATCCATTTAGTAAGTAAATATGCTATAATAGCCGTAAGTAAGAGTGAAATAAAACTTCTGTATAAAATTGCTTTTGTCCTGCCCAGTGCAATAAAAGCTGAACCGTAATATACTATCCTTATTGGCAACATGAATAAATATATCCTAAACGGCAGCACACTTGCATTGTATTTACTGGAGTACAGGATATAAATAAAACTCTCAGCAAATATCATCAGAAATACCATTACTGGCAATAAAATGGTGGCACTTATTACCGAAGCTTTTCGAAACAGCTCCAATGCTTTATTCAAATCACCCTGTTTTACATTTTGTGCCATATCTGCCATAATTACAACACCTATTGAGCCAGTAACAATTCCAATAAGTGGCACTTCTTTTGCCCCATTTGCAAAAATGGCAAATTCTTCAGGAGATGTCAGCAATGAAACTATCATATTTGCCATTTGCCGGGTTACCGTGCCGAAAACTGTTGCCAAACCAAGTGGGATAGAAAATTTGGCCATAGTCCACATGGAAGAAATACTGGGTTGATACCATTGTCCCGGCACATTCTTAAAAATTAAATATAATGCAACCGGTAGAAAAATAACGGGTAGACAGATTCTGACAAGAGTTGGCACTTCATATGTCCGGGTTATTAAAACAGCAGTTATTAATGAAATTGTAAGAATTACCCCGGTAATAACATTATATAATGCATTTAATTTAACTTTATCTTTTGTAACCCAGACAGCACTCCCAATTAAAACCGGAAAGGTATAAATGGGATAAAAAATCATCCAACGAAGCGTTTTAGATAAGTCGGGGTTATTAAATCGTTTTGCTAAAAGTTCGGCACCTCCTAAAGCAAGAAAAAGACTGAAAATAAGTGCTGCAATGAATAATAAAATCAGGTTGTCAATAACAAGTCCCTTTTGACGGTCTTTAGCTCCGGGCATAAAATAAAATAACGCTGAGGGCAAACCGAGCGTTAATATTGGCACTGCAAAATCATAAGCAAGAAAAGTTTGTAAGTAGGTTCCATAATCAGCAACAGATAAAGCCCGGGCAAAAACCATCCCGGAGACCACAGTTACTAACATTAGAATACCTTGAGCAAGGGATAAAGAAAATACTTTTGATGCGCGGGAGGCCATTAAAATTCCAGGTTACTTAATTCTGAAAGGATGATTTGCCAGCGGCAATTTCGCTAATGGGTGATACTCTGCTTTTAGTCCGACCGGTTGTTGGTGTCGGATATCGTGAACGGCATTAATGGCTTTTTCGGCTTCAGCAATACGAAAACCCTTTCCGTTAAGAATTTGTTCATAACTGCGGGTATGCAATTCAGTAAACCCCCCACTGAATTCAAATGCATCACCGTCAACAGTAATTGAACGGAATGTGCGCATTCCTTTTTGCTTAATTTCTTCCGGAATTGTATCGTAATTAATACTAAGGAACCAACGGACCCTTGCTTTTTCAAGTTGCAGGAATCCGGCAGCCCGGTCATGCTCATGCAGGTGTACCACATTTTCTTTGATGTCACCAAAAATCCATATCAGCATATCAAAGAAATGTACACCAATATTGGTTGCCACTCCTCCCGATTTGGTGACATCGCCTTTCCAGCTGGTGTAGTACCAATGCCCCCGCGAGGTAATATAACTTAAATCTACATCATAAACTTTATTCGGGTCTCCACTATCAACCTTATTCTTTAGTTCAATGACACTTGGATGAAGCCGTAACTGCAGGATGTTATATATATGTTTGCCTGTTTCCTGTTCCAGTTCTTTTAAAGCTTCCACATTCCAGGGGTTGAGTACAATTGGTTTTTCACAAATTACATCTGCACCTATGCGTAACCCAAAACGTATATGTGAATCGTGCAGAAAATTGGGAGAGCAGATACTTACATAATCTATGTTAGTACCTTTTCTACGAATTTTATCTATGTGCCGGTCGAAACGTTCAAACTCAGTAAAGAAATCAGCAATTGGAAAATAACTGTCCATGATTCCAACGCCGTCATAAGGATCAAGAGCAGCAACAAGTTGATTATTTGTATCTTTTATGGCTTTCAGGTGGCGCGGAGCTATATAGCCGGCAGCACCGATTAAAGCAAAGTTCTTCATATTATACGAATTACATGGATTACGAATTGCACGCCTATAGTGCAACCAGACATTATGTGGGTAAAGTGCCATATTTTGGTTCCTTCTCCTATTTTGCAGCCTGGATCGATAACTGCTGTATCATGGGCAGAATATTTTTTTTCTTCCATTTATTGGAATGCTTTAATTGTATGAATAATTTTATCCTGAATTTCTTCAGTCAATTCAGTATGCATTGGTAGCGATAAAACTGAATTACATAATACTTCTGTATTTTCAAGAGTAAAATTGACAGGACTATATTGTTGAAAAGCGGGCTGCTTATATAATGGCAACGGATAATAAATAATAGAAGGAATGTCTTTCTCCTTTAAATATTGCTGCAGTTCATCACGTTTGTTGTTATTTACCTTTAATGTAAACTGATTAAATGAATGAACGGCATAATCAGCTTTATGTGGCAGAGTAACCCAGGGAATGTCACACAAGTTCTTATAATAATACTCAGCTGCTTTTTGACGAATAGCGATGTATTTATCAAGGTATTTTAGTTTCACTTCAAGAACTGCTGCATGAATGGAATCCAACCGGGAGTTGCATCCGATCAGTTCATGGTAATATTTTCTTTTTTGACCATGTGTGGATATCATTCTGCATCGTTCAGCAAGATCAGGATCATTGGTTGTTATAGCTCCACCGTCACCAAAGCAACCAAGGTTTTTTGTTGGAAAAAAAGAGTGGCAACCGATGTGGCCAATGGTTCCGGTTTTTTTAATAGTTCCATCAGAAAACTTATATTCAGCTCCTAAGGCCTGAGCGTTATCTTCAATTACAAATAATCCGTATTTGCCGGCCAGTTTCATGATAGCCTCCATATCGGAGCTTTGTCCGTACAAATGAACCGGAACGATAGCTTTGGTTTTGGATGTAATTGCCTTTTCAATTTCATCTACGGAAATGTTAAAGGTTTCCTTATCGACATCCACCATCACCGGTACCAGTTTCAGGAGCGCAATGGCTTCGGCAGTGGCCACATACGTAAAGGCCGGCACAATTACTTCATCGCCTTGATTTAATTCCAACGCCATAAAAGCAATTTGCAAGGCATCTGTTCCATTAGCACATGTAATTGCACAAGATGTATCAAGATAATTTGTCAGATGTTCTTCAAACGTTTTTACCTGGGGCCCTTTGATATAATTGGTAGATTCAATACATTCCAATAGTGCCAAATCAATTTCTTCTTTTATTTTGAGATACTGACCCTTAAGGTCTACCATCTGGATATTCATATAATATTCAGTTGTTAAAATTTATAAACTTTTTCTCCTGACTCTTTGACAATATTCCGCAAATCACGTGGCAAAAGTTATTCACTATTTTCTTTCAATACCGTATCGCCAATGTACCCGAAATAGTTTTTGTTGATGTAGATGAAGCTTTATATGATGTGTATATTGGTTGACCTAAGTATCCTTATTGCCATGCTGTCATTATATGTTGCTGTTTCATCCTTCATGAAAATCCTGTCAGTTTAAACTGCCAAATCAACTTATGCAAAATGAGGCAGGAAGAAGTTTCTGTTGTGTTTTATGTTTTTTTGCCCGGTATTTGTATTTATGATGCCAAAGCTTACAGCCGGCTTTTGGCTGTTGCAAAATACGTTCTTTGACATATTGTTTTAAGACTGCAAATCAAAAGGTTATTGGTCATTGGTCATTGGTCACTGGGCACTGGTCACTGGTCATTGGTCATTGGTCATTGGTCATTGGTCATTGGTCATTGGCCACTGGTCATTGGTCATTGGTCACTGGTCACTGGGCATTGGACACCGGGCATTGAAATGCTTTGGACTGAATTCCTTTAAGGACCTTGAAATCGGAAAGGACAGGTTTAGAAATGGGTGACCCATCATTTAAACTCCCGGTTGTATGCTCACAGCTTCATTGCCTATTTTTTCATCGTCAGTCCTGCTCTTTGCCCTGTGCTCTGTGCTCTGTGCTCTCGCACACCTCGCGCCCTACCGGTTACAGAACCGGATAAAATGGAGTCAGGACTAGTAAACGAACAAAAGATGATTGGGTCATTTAAGATGTTAATCTTGGTAAAAAAATTTGGCTTTCTGACGGCTCCGCCCTCTCAGTTACATTAATTGTAATCTGTTCGGGCAATGATCCCGATGTGCATCGGGATGGGTTTCGGGGCACAAAAATAAAACATTAGGTTATAAAACTTCATAATTTCAGCAGTGGCTTTTAATTTAAAATTAAACTAAATAAGGAAGTCTCGTGGCTGACTATCAACACTTATCATCTAATTCCGATCTCTAATGCATAACAGATTACACCGATTTCAGTTATTTATACCCATGTGTTGGGTGGATTTGCTGACAGTGAGAGTCAGAGGATAGGGCTTGGCTGACAAATGGTTGAAAAGGGGAGGAAAAAAGTTACTGGTCATTGGGAAGAGGGTCCTGGGGAATAGTCATCAGACACTGGTAACTGGGAATTGGGAAGAGTGCACTGGGGAATAGGCATCAGACACTGGTAACTGGGAATTGGGAAGAGTACACTGGGGAATAGGCATCAGGCACTGGTAACTGGGAATTGGGAAGAGTGCACTGGGGAATAGGCATCAGGCACTGGTAACTGGGAATTGGGAAGAGTGCACTGGAGAATAGTCATCAGACACTGGTAACTGGGAATTGGCAATAGAAACAGATTGCCTGCCCATCCGATCAGGCGGGCTTTGCTGCGCGCGCAATGACGACGTAATTAGTGCGTTTAGCAGGTTTGTAAAGAATAAGCAACTCCTATGCCTGCTAATTTATTCATTTTATTTCTTATGTGATATTGTCCTGTCAATCAGAGGGACTGTTCCCTATCATATAAATCTTGAATCTCCCTGGCAGCGCAAGGAAAGGACGATTTTCAAGCCCAGGCCGGCAGTTGCGCCGCGAAGTGGTTGATTGGGGCTGCATGCTATAGACATTTGATTCCTCCGGAATCGTTGACAGGAACATGGCCGGTAAAGAGGGATAGCTCACTAACTGTTCACACCTACCTACCGGCAGACAGGATGTTTACCTTCCCATTTGGTATACCCTAAAACCAATGCACGCCAGGTTCTCTTTATCCAGCACATTCCTGCCGTCAAAAACAAATGCGGGTTTCATCAGAAGTACGAATTTCACGAATTGAAACTAATTACGCGAATTCATTTACCGATCTGATAGGTTTGGAATCCGATATCTTTTAATACTTCTATATCTAAAATATTTCGCCCATCAAATATGAAAGCAGGTTTAAACATATCGTTGTAGATCTGTTGCCAGTCGTAACCCTTAAACTCATCCCATTCGGTGAGGACGGCAATGGCGTGGGCGTTGCGGCAGGCGTCGTAAGGTTTTTTGCAGACCTTCACGAGGTCGGGGAGCTGGGCGGGGTCGATGGTGAGCTGGTTTTGGGCAATGAGGTTGCGGAGGTCGCCGTAGATTCGTTCCTGGCTCACTTTGGGATCGTAGATGTGTATTTCGGCACGGTCGTCGAGCAGGGCGGCCGCCACGTACATGGCCGGTGTTTCGCGGGTGTCGTTGGTATCTTTTTTGAAGGCCCACCCCAGGAATGCGATCTTTTTCCCGGAGACGGTATTGTAGAGCCTGCTTATTATGTTCCGGGCAAAGCGTTGCTTCTGGTAATCGTTCATTTTCACCACCTGTTCCCAATATTCGGCCACTTCATGCAGGTTGAGGGAGCGGCAGATGTACACCAGGTTGAGGATGTCTTTCTGGAAGCACGAGCCTCCGAAGCCTACCGAGGCTTTCAGGAAGCGCGGTCCTATGCGGTTATCGGCCCCGATGGCTGCTGCCACCTCATCGACATCGGCTCCTGTTTGTTCGCACAGGGAAGAAATGGCGTTTATGGATGACACCCGCTGCGCCAGGAATGCGTTGGCCGTTAGTTTCGACAATTCGGACGACCACACATTGGTAAGCAAAATACGTTCGCGGGGTATCCAGCGGCCGTATATTGCGGCGAGGGCATCCATGGCCTCTTTGCCGGGGGCGGTATGGTGGTCGCCGCCAATGAGCACACGGTCGGCATGCTGCAGGTCGTTAACGGCAGTTCCTTCGGCCAGGAATTCCGGGTTGGAAAGGATCTGGAACTTTACGCCGCTGCCGGTATTGTCGAGTATGGAGCGGATGGCCTGTGCAGTGCGCACGGGCAGTGTTGATTTCTCGACCACTATTTTATCGGAGGCGGCCACTTCGGCAATTTTGCGGGCAACCAGCTCCACGAATTTCAGGTCGGCTGCCATGCCCTTACCGGTACCGTATGTTTTGGTAGGGGTATTCACCGAGATGAAGATCATCTGTGCTTCGCTGATGGCGGCATCGATGTCGGTCGAGAAGAACAGGTTCCTGCCGCGGGCCTCGGCCACCACTTCCTTTAACCCGGGTTCGTACACAGGTAAATTATCGAGGTTGCTGTCGTTCCAGTCGGCAATGCGCTGTTCGTTTACATCGACAACGGTTACTTTTATGTCGGGACAGTTACGGGCAATTACGGCCATTGTTGGGCCGCCAACGTATCCCGCGCCGATACATGTTATGCTGTTAATGATCATGGTGCTTTTATTATTGTTATTTGTTTTTCGGAGGTTCGGTGCTTTACGGTAGATGGATTACGCGGATTGGGGCGGATTGCGCGGATGCGGATT
The DNA here is from genome assembly GCA_024636975.1 of Mariniphaga sp. GTDB lineage: Bacteria > Bacteroidota > Bacteroidia > Bacteroidales > Prolixibacteraceae > Mariniphaga. Next base: position 2,721 of record JAGXGA010000064.1, on the reverse strand, counting down.
GGGGCGGATTAACGCGGATGCGGATTACGCGGATGGCAAAGCTTTGCTGTTGATGAAGCGTTTCCATTTCAAGCTGGCCTCTCCAAAGTTAATTAGTAATCCAACCGGTTTATTAACTGCATTAAGATAGTTTATCGTTTGTCTTTTATTATCGTTATGTATGAAGGTAGCTGCTTTAATCTCGACGATGATGCTATCGTAACACAAAAAGTCGGCTTTACCCTGTGAAATAGAGCCAGAAGTCATGTTATCTTTCCCTATCTTCTGCATCTTCTTTAATGGCAAGGATGTTTGTTGCTTGCTTTATTACACAGGGTTTTCATTTAGAAAGATCTTAAGTCTGTTTCTAATATACCTTTTCCCATATGTAGTCTTTAACCCTGTGGAATAATGCTGTGCATTAAATCTCCGATTTATTCCACAGGGTAAATACTTTTCCCTATGCAATGCATCATCCTGATTTAGACAAGCTTCAAAATAAATCAATTTGAAAGGCCTTCTGCTTTTTGTAGAAAATACCTCTCCATCATTATGCTGTTGAAGTCTCTTTTCTATATCAGAAGTATATCCTGTATAGAATTTATGATCCTTCAGACTAATCAAAACATAGGTATAGTACATTTTTCTCTTATTACACAGGGCAGGCCCCAATTATTTTGTATGTTTCCTGTTCGAGCAGAAGTGCCATTTGTTGAATTATAAATAAATTAATAGTTCGTGCCCATCCGCGCAATCCGCCTAAATCCGTGCAATCTTTATAATTTCGTGTAATTCGTCTTCCTTCGTGTCATTCGTAATTTTCTTCAGAAATGACGGCTCCGCCCTCTCAGTTACATAGGGTGTAATCTGTCAGGGCAATGGTCCCGATACATTACGGGATTTAAATTCGGGCACAAAAATATGTTTTTCATAATATAAAGTACAATTTTTAGTGTATTAAATTCAAATTATTACACAACCGGACAAAGTACTAAAAGGTCCGCGCAGCAATACCGGGCGGGCATAACGGGCAGCTTATGCCCAATTGATTATGAAAATTTCAACATTATTAACATAGTGGTGGGTGGTTTTGCTGACTGAATTGGGAGGCAGTGAAAAGAGTGGACAAATGGTTGAAAAGAGGGGGAGATGGGCAGGTTTCGGGTTTCGGGTTTCGGGTTCCGGGTTTCGGGTTCCAGGTTTCGATTTCCGGGTTTCGAGTTTCGAGTTCCAGGAATGAAAATTAGTGCAATTCGTGTAATTAGTGGATTAGAGTTTATAAACTTTTTAGAAGCCTTCTTTTTTTTGAAACAAGATTAATAGACACAAGTATCAGGACAAGGAAGAGGAACTGAATAAAAACCTATTCGGTATTTTCCCTTACGGTACCGATAAGCTGTTGGATGCCCGGTCATTTTTTTATGTTGGGGATTTCATTTAGGTTATTTGCTTTTTCAAAAAGCCGGATACAACTTAGGATAACTTTTGCCAGCTTTTTATCCCTTATTCTTGCAAGATCCTTTTCAAAACCGCTTAGAAATTCAATGTTCATTTCCCATAATCTTCTTGTTTCTCATTAAGAATATTATTTAGCGTATCTAACACTTTTTGTTTATCAGTTTTAGGTGTTTTCCGATTTATCTCCATTACTTTCAGGAGTTGTTCATCCTGTATATCTTCGTAGGTTTTTGCACTAACTCCTAGTCTTTTTGCCAGATCAAGAAAAAAATTAAGTTCGTCTTTGTCTCTGGGATTTATAATTATAGTTTCCATGATATTCCTGTTTTATTATTCAAATGTATTAAAACTGTTGGTAAAATCAAAGAGAAGCCTGGGTATTAGGTTTTCGGTTTCAGAGCTTTGGTTCCAGGAATGAAAATTAGTGCAATTCATGTAATTAGCGGACCAGAAATTATAAACTTTATCGAAGCCGATTCAGAGTTCCGGGTTGGCAATGTTCACTCGCTGCTCTTATGAATCAGCGAATCGGTTCCGAAAGCTTTCGGAACGCTGCTCCCGGTCTCACTGCTCATCTTTCACTGTCCTTTCTGCTGTTCACCGTTCACGGTTTACTTATTTTTTTCCCGTTTAACTACTATCCGGTGTAATGTTCGAAGAAACTGTATGGAAGCCAGTCTGTCGCGCAGTTGTTGTTTTTGAGCTGTGTACCTGCTCCTGAGGGGCACAGGCAGTTTTTGTTGGCGCAGCAGATCGATAAGTTCACGGGCAAAGGGGTCGGTTTGGTATTTTACCAGGTCGCGGGATATGCGTGCAGGACGGGCTTTTGCCCATTTGCTGAGATCGAACCGGTGGGCAAAATCATTGATACAGCCCAGCAGCTCGAGAGCCAGGAGAGTACGGGTACATTTGTCGCATTCGCAGCAGTTGGGGCTGGTGTCGCGGGTAAAGCCCATGCTGTACTTCTCGTTATAAACATCGGCCTGGCAAACGTAAAGGTGTTTCTGCACCAGTCCTGCATGCCGCTGACCCGGTTCTGTTTTATTTTCAGAAGTGATTACTGTTGTGTCGTTTTGCTGTTGCTCTTCGCTCCTTGCCCCACGCCCTTTGCCCTGTGCCCCATGCTCTTCGCTCTCTGCCCTATGCTCTGTGAATTCTAAGATATATGCAAATTTATTAACCAAAATTTTGTTGATAAATACTCACGTATGGTGTTTGCCTTTTTATAACTGCAAACACCCTGTTGACCAATTTACATTTTATAGAGTTAATGATCAGCTTATG
>JAGXGA010000063.1 GCA_024636975.1 Mariniphaga sp. | reverse complement strand
TATCGAATCCGGCAGGATTTTGCCAGGAAAAGATAACCTGCTGGCTCAGTATTGCCCGAAGTTAAATAAAGAAAAATCTTAAACTGTTGATTTTTAAGAAAAAAGTTCTAAATAAATTTGGATTACAACATAGAAGGGGGAATTAAAGGGGGATTGATACAGATGCCAATTGGCTGATGGTGAGAAGAGTGAGATTTTAGTTATATAATAGTATACAGTCCCGCTTCCTTTCATCCAGCGGGAATAGTTTCCCGCTAACGGGACAGGCTCACCAACGAAATTCGCTGCGTCTACTTGCAAATTCCGGGTGTCACTGAATAAACAGTCCGGTAAACGGATTCAGCCGCATTATATAAGAAATAACTTAAGTATGTTGGCAGATTTCTTACGGGCTGAAAGCCCAGCTTAATTCAGCCCAGGGCAGTCGCCTTGGGTAATAGTGCCATCACACCATCCCCACGGCGCAATCACTGACTCCGATTGAAATGCAAACGCTGCATGCGCCGCCTTCTTCGACCTTTATGGGATATGCATATTAAATGCCAATTAAGTGTACCTGTCAACTGCTTTCTGCCAAAGATTCCGTAGGAATCAAATGTGGGTAGCAATGCAGCCTCAATCTACCACCTCGCGGCGCAACTGCCGGCCTGGGTTTGAAAATCATCCTTTCCATGCGCCGCTAATGGAAAAGTTTTAAGGTCGTGTCACGACTGAGATTCTTCTGGCGGCCGCATAGACCTCAGGAGGTCCTGGTTTCATGGAAGTTCCCTCAGCACCCCAATTATCCCAGGTGTCCCTGGATAGGTAAATAGCATAAAGCAGAGGGCCAGCCGAAGGGGACTCTACTTAATCTTCATCAATCTCAATCAATCTCATTCAAACACCATCAAACACCATCAATCACCATCAATCTCAATCAATCACCATCAATCTCCCTCAATCCCCCTCAATCCCCCTCAATCCAACGTGGCTCAATTTTCAGCCGGTATATATTGGTTTCCCTTTTTTTAAATCCCAGTTTCTCATACAGTTTAATGGCACCTGTACGTTGAATTCCGGTGGTTAAATCAATTTTTGCAGTTCCTTTTTCCATTGCATATTCGATGGCAAAATGCACAAGTTTTTCACCAATGCCTTTCCCTCTTGCTGATGCATCTACCACCACATCTTCAATCCATGCTTTTTTTCCGGAAGGGGTTTGTTGAAAAACAAGGGTTAATGTACCTGAAATCTCATTTTCTTCGGCAATAAATATTTTGGTATTGCCCGACTTAATAATTTCTTCAAGCGTATTCTTATCAGGCACCGGAATATCCGGTGCAAGTTGCGGAATAAGCTTTTTAAAGGCAGTTGCAACAGGTTCTGTTATACTGGTAAGTTCATAGATTTTCATAATTCATATTTCAAACGGTAAACTTAATGATAATTGCGGAAAGATAATTAGAAGAGAGCAAAGAGCACAGAGCATGGAGCATGGAGTAGAGAGCAAAGGGCAAAGAGAAAAAGAGTTCAAAGTAAGGAGTAAGAGGTCGGAAGACAGATGTCAGGAGACAGAGGCCAGAAGTTGTCTGGCATTATAGCTGAGACTTCAGCGTCTCAAATGTCTCCACTGTCCCACAATGAATAAATAGCAAAGTGTAAGTCAGAAATTGACTGGCAGAAGTATAAGACTAATGCTGTTGGCTTCAGCCGACGGCAATGAGTTTCTTAAACCCATGAAGCGAACACGCGAATAGCTATCCGCGGGAGAATGGCTTACCGGGAGTTAAAATAAGCCGCAGGGAACTGTCTTTGGTCAGGTAGCTCCATGCCCAGTTAATAAAAATTATCAGTTTGTTTTTAACGGAAAGGATCAGCATGAGGTGCAAAAACATCCAAACCAGCCAGGCCGGGTAACCTTTAAATCGGATAAACGGCAAATCAACCACAGCCTTGTTCCGGCCTATGGTAGCCATTGAGCCCAGGTCTTTATATTCATAATCCTTTAAAGGTTTGTTTTCGATCATCCGCTTCAGGTTTTTAGCCAGCAGTCTGGCCTGGTTTATGGCCACATTGGCTACCTGCGGATGTCCCTTCGGGTAGGCAGGGGTAACCATATAGGCAATGTCGCCAACGGCAAAGATGTTATCATATCCCTGCACCATGTTGTGCCGGTTTACTATAATCCGGTTGTTTGCTATCCAAACATCCTCAGGAAGTCCCTCCAGTTTATTGCCCGTGACACCGGCAGCCCATATCACTGTTGATGTAGGTATCGATTCACCATCCGACAGAAGTGCCGATTTCCCATCGTAGCCGGTAACAAAGGTTTCAGTTTTTATGACGACTCCCATCTTCGCCAGGTAACGGCCGGAAGCTTTTTTGGCCGTACTGCTCATGCTGCTCAGTGTACTTTTACTTCCTTCAATGAGGTAAATGGTCAGCTGTGAAAAATCAATTCCCGGATAATCTTTTGGCAGCACATTGTTTTTTATTTCAGCAAATGCACCGGCCAGTTCCACTCCTGTAGGTCCAGCCCCAACAATAACCAGGTTAAGCAGGCGCTGTTTTTCCTGCGGAGCGGCATGCAATACCTTTTCAAAAACTGTAATAATATGGTTGCGTATGGCAATGGCATCATAGGTGGTTTTGAGCGGAAAGACTTTATCTTCAATCGATTCATTATTGAAGAAGTTTGTTTTACAACCGGTTGCAATAACAAGGTAATCGTAGAGAAATTCCCCGGTGCCCGTTTCAAGTTTATTTTCCGAAGGTACTATCCGTTGCACTTCAGTGAGCCTTATTTGTGTTGATTTGGTTGAATGAAATACATGCCGTAGCGGAAAGGAAATACTCGATGGTTCAATCTGTGATGTTGCCACCTGGTAGAACAGCGGTTGAAACTGGTGATGGTTTAAACGATCGAGCAGTAAAACGTCGAACAGTTTCTTATCGAGCTTCCTGACCAGCTGAACTCCTGCAAAACCTCCTCCTATTACGATTACCTTTTTCTTCATTTCTCTTCAATGTCAAAATGTTCTTCTTTTAACCTGTTTCCGGCGGCAATTGTTTTCCTGAGTGCCGGGCTAAAACGGAGAAATGGTGAAATTGTGAAATTGCTAAATTGTGAAATCTGAGTAATTAGTGGCGTTTCTATTTATGAATTTTAGATATACGGATTGATTTTGTATATTTACACGTATAAAAAGTAGGCGTTATGGATGCTAAATTGACATTAAAACTGGATAAGAATGTGATTGAAAAGGCCAAGGAGTATGCATCATCACATAACAGGAGTCTTTCACGAATGATTGAGTCCTATCTCAAAACATTGGTTGATAAAGATACTGCACAATCAGAAAAAGATTTTGAGATATCACCCTTTGTTAAAAGCATGAGGTCTGGGGTGAAATTTCCTGCTGATTTTGATTATAAAAAAGAATATGGTGATTATTTAGCTGAAAAATACCGATGAAGGATAACATATTCCTTGATACAAATGTTGCTCTTGATTTGCTGGGAGAAAGAGAGCCGTTTTATAATTCAGTTGCAAAAATTGCATCACTTGCTGATAAAAGAGAAATTCAACTGGTTGTCTCTGCTTTAACATGGTCAACTATATACTACTTACTTACAAAGTTTGAAGATAAGGAATTGGTTAAGGAGAAGATTCGTAAATTCAAAGTAATAACAGAAACATCAGATTTAACCGATAAAATTATTGAAAAAGGATTAGCATCAAAATTTTCTGATTTTGAAGATTCACTTCAGTATTATTGTGCTGTTGAAAATAACTGCAATGCTCTGATTACCAGAAATGGTAAAGATTTTAAGGAATCTTCAATCCCGGTTTTGTCTCCCGATGAGTATCTGACCAGCCTGAAGAATAAATTTGTATGAACCATGGGTGGTGCAATTTCCGAATTGCGCATTTTTACTTAAAATTTTAGTGGCATTTTGTTGTCTCATAAAAACCTTAGTTCGATTGGCAAGCCTTAGTAACAAACTGATTCATAGTGCTAATACAAACCTTGTTACCTTATTGATTTACCAGCCAACACAATTAGGTAATAAGGTAGCGCAGAAGGGGTGGTTGCAGGCAGGTTACTAAGGTTTGGGAGGAAAATAAGGTTTTGTAAGAGAGCCAGGAGTTTTATATCGCAACAGATTGTACGAATTGACACAGATACTTTACGGTTAATTTGTGAAATCTGAGTAATTAGTGGCTTTACTAAGGTTTGGGAGGAAATAAGGTTTTGTAAGAGAGTCAGGAGTTTTTATATAGCCACTGATTGCACAAATTGACACAGATTTTTACGGGAGGCGCAATTTCTCGGCCCGGCTGAAACCGTTCGGACGGGCGAATCGCGCGTTGTTGTATTTTTTTTAATCAGCGAATCGGTCCTGAATAACTTTCGGGACGTTGTTCCTGTTCACCCAACTGTGTTCCTATTATGCAAACATAAATGCTTTTTGATTAATCAAATGAGTTTTGCTATCTTTAGTAACAAAAGCAAAAATGTCATATTGTTAAACAACTATTTCACATCTTCATCGTTTTATCGTTTAATTATGAGCAAATAAGGAGTCTTTTTTATAAACCGTTTGAATTATTATTGGAATATTACACAATGAAGAAGAAGACATTTATTTCATTAAACCTGGCACTGATTTTATTTTTGACTTTTGGATGTACAAACAGGGAACGGACCGGCAGACAGTCTTCCGGACCACAAGAACAAACTACAGAGGTGCAGCCTGAAACAATAAGTAAAGTCACCTTTTATATCGAAAATTCGGAAAGCACGTTTGGTTATGTAAGTTCCAACACGGAATACGTGGCAGTGCTGACCGAACTGGCTCAGAAAACAGATCTGGTGAAATCAAATACAGCATTCGATTTCAACTTTATAAATGGCATGGGGCCGCAGGTTACCCACATCGGGAACAGTGCCGACATGCTAAAGGAAAGGCTGAATCCGGATGGTTTTCGCACCGGCCAGATTACCCACAGCAACCTGAACGGCATGTTTGAGCAGGCACTGGCCAGCGCTGGAGGCGACAGCATCTCGATATTGATTTCCGACGGGATTTACGATGTTGGCAAGCAGCCACAGCCTTTGAATGCTTTGATCAATGAAGGGCGAAGCCTGCGGACCAGGTTCATTCAGCGGCTGATGAAGGAAAACCTTCAGACTTTGCTGGTGCAGTTTTCCTCGCAGTTTAAAGGGGATTATTTTCCGGGGATGGGAGGGGTGATCAGGGGAATTGACCAGCAACGCCCTTATTACATCTGGATTTTTGGCAACTCCGATCTGCTGACATCGAATTTTTCGGAGCAGTACCTGCGCGGACTGGAAGGGTATGAAAACATGGCCCGGTTTTTTGTTATCAGTGATTTTGACATTCCTTATGAAGTCGTGGCACACAATACTTCAGGAATGTACAAGACCGACCGGAGGAGAAAGCATGTTCTGACCGACATCAGCCCGGACAGGAATACGAAAACGTTTCAGTTCTCCATTGCCACCAATTTTAAAGAGGTACCCTATCCGGCATCCTATTTTACAGATGCCGGCAATTATACAAGCTCTCCCAATTACCATGTTACAGAAGTATCGGAAGGAAAAGTTCTCTCCGGGTTGCTGTACGATGCCTTGCCGTTTGAACCTTCTCATTTGATAACGGTAAAGGCCGCAGGCAATCCTGCCGGAGAGTTGCAGGTAAACCTTCAGTATTCATTTCCCGGCTGGATAGAGGAATCGACTACGGAAGACGACAGCAGTGCTCCCGTTGATACAGCTTCCACTTTCGGCTTAAAACATCTGACCCGGGCCATCAGAGAAGCCTATACCGATATTTCAGAAAAAGAAAACATAGCCAGCTTTACTATAACGATTCAAAACTAAATACAATGAACTTTTTAAGCGATGCCTTTGCGGCCATTTATGAAAACAATTTGTTTGGGATATGGGAAGAGCAATACAAACCCATTTTCGACAAGCTGTACACAGAAGGAGGATACATTTGGTTAGGAATGATCTTTTTGTTGGTTCCCATTGTGGGGATGGCCCTGTTTTACTGGGTATGGCGGTATCCGTATGCCCGGTTGTGGCACTGGCTGATCTGGCTGGCCGTGCTGACCCTTATTGTCAGTTTCTGGACAAGAGGATATACCAATAGCTTTTTGGCGGAATTCCTGACCAATCCGGAGACGGAAGAATTTACCAGAAGCCTTGCATCGCGATATGCAAGCATAAATCTCTTTTTAGGATTGATTACAGGTTTTCTGATAAGCCTTTTGTTAAAGATGACAAGTAAAATACAAAAACATTTACCCTTTTAAAATAAACATTAATGGCAAAATTATTTATTTTCGGAATAGGAGGGACAGGTTCCAGGGTGCTTAAAGCACTGACTATGCTGTTCGCTGCCGGATGTAAACTTCCAAACGGCTTCGATACGGTTGTGCCTGTTATTATTGATCCCGACATTGCCAACGGGGACCTTGACCGGACGAAGGATATTTTAAGGTTGTACCAGGAAATCAGGATGAACATCCATCAGCCCGATGATTTCTTTTCGCAAAAAGTGCTTTCCCTGCCAAACATTGCACAGCCCGATACAATTGACCCGGGGTTTTTCCAGTTCCAGCTTACCGGAACCCATCAGAGCAAGTTTGAAGATTACCTCGATTACAACAACCTTAAAGCGGGGGATAAGCTGTTTTTAAAGCTGCTCTATTCGGAAAAGAACCTGAAGGACAATCTTGATGTGGGATTTAAGGGAAATCCCCACATGGGCTCAATGGTTCTGAACCAGTTTACTTCATCGAAAGATTTCCAGGATTTCGGTTCTGCGTTTAATCCGGGCGATGCAGTTTTCATTATCAATTCAATTTTTGGCGGTACGGGTGCAGCCGGTTTTCCTTTGCTGATAAAAAACCTGCGGTCGCTCAATACCGGCATTGCCAACATTGCATCTATTGTAAAAAGTCCGGTAGGTGGGATAACCTATCTGCCCTACTTTAATGTAAACCACGATGAGAACAGCTCCATTGATTCCGACACGTTTTTGGAAAAGTCGAAGATTGCCATTGATTATTACAACCGGACCATCATCGGGCAGCCAAATACTGTGAATGCACTCTATTTCATCGGGAACATCGATTCCGACTTCTATCCGAACAATGAAGGCAAGGGAGCCCAAAGAAACAAGGCGCACTTTCTTGAGCTGGCAGGGGCATTCAGCATATTTGATTTTTGTCAGAACATAAACAAATACCAACCGGACGGCAACGGCAATTTTCCGGTAACAGAAATAAAGGAGTTCGGAATTGAGAACGACACCGATGTTATAAAGATCAGCGATTTGAATAACAACGAGAAATCGATTATAAGAAGGTCACTGACAAAATACAAGCTGTTCAGCAATTACTTGTCGTCGGGTCTTGACAGAGCTTTGGGTGTATCGGCATGGACAATAAAAAGCCGGCTGGATAACCGCTTTTTTCATAGTGACTTTTTCGAAAAAGTTATCGTTCCGTTTAACCGGCACTTCGAACAGTGGCTCAATGAAATGGCTTCAAACAAACCGGCCTTTGCACCTTACAAAAGTACAGCGCCGTTAGGTGCACTTGAGTTTGTTGATGAACAGGGCAGGCAACCAAAAGGATACTGGTACCTGGTTAATTCAAAAAGTTATAAGGCGGTTGATATAGAAAACTGCAGACGTATAAACAAGGTGGATTCGGAAAATGAGGTTACCCAATTCATAAAATTGTTTGGAGATACAACCCAAACCGTATTGGAAAATCAGAAACTCATATAGACATGGAAAAGAAAGTATTTCGGTTACACGAAGGAAATAAAGATACAGGGTGGTTTCGCAGCATAAATCCCGATTTCAGCAAGGTGAACACCGACGGGAAAAAAGTGGCCACTTCAATTCCGAGTCCGTTTGCACAAATCGATTTGGTAAAATCGGCTTTTAAATGGGTTTCTGATAACGGGATTGAAGGGAATACTGCCCAGCACGGGCTTGTTTCCGATGCGTTGGATATCGGGCAGATGTTTTACATTTCAAATCGCATTGGCGATAAAGTTGAAGTTGTGGCCTGGGAGCCCGGTAAACGGATTGAGGAACTTTTGGAATCGGACAATTTAAGCCACCGGGCGATGGCTAAAACGCTTGCCGTATTCTGGGAACAGGATGCCGATATCTATAATTTCAACAAGGTATCGCGACTCTATTTTGTTCTGAACCGGCAGGGAGAAATTATGGGGGGAACTTCCCCGTCAACGTTGTTTTTTGCATCGCCCGATGCCCGTAAATATGCTCCTGTAATCCGTTGCGGAAGCGAGGTGTTGCTCGATAAAAACTATTCTTCGCTGGCCCGCAGAGAACATTCCTACATCGAATATCTTTATTCGTTGTCAGTTGCTCCGGGTTTCACAAAGTATTTCGATGAGTTTTACAGCTATCTGAATGCCGTGAGAAAGGAGCTGCCCGATTATTTACAGGAAAAGATTCACCGGTTGCCGTCTGATGCCTCTTCCCGCTATAAGCCTTGCCTGGTACAGGGAAATCCGGGCGATACGTGCGAGATATTAAACATTCCGCTGGGGACTGAACCCGATATGAAGGAGATCATACGGGATGAAAGCGACTTCCTGATGCAATCTTCATTGCAGGCTGATGAATACCCGCCCCTGGTGCTTCCCGATGAACGGTTCAGCAGAAAGTATAATTATACTTCATCGGGTGTGTTGTGGGATCCGAATTCATCTGAACTGAAAATAAACACCCGATCGTTGAATGATTCGGTATTGCCCTTCCAGGAACACAGGTATCCCTGGCTGACAAAAGGTAATCTGTTGCAGGAAAAGATTGTAAAGTTGCCCTATACAGTGAACCGGAACAAGTTTGAACTGGCAGGAGCCGACAGCTATTTACTGCCGCTGACATCTGTATTTTTTAAGTATTTCGGAACAAAAGATATTTCCCGGCTTTGTACCGTTCACGAACAGAGCACCGGTGGAGTAGAAGTGACCCTTAAAATCCCGGTGCGGGGCGGGGATGTTATCTATAAGAAAATCTACCACGAGCGCGATCAGGTAAAGGCAGAAGTACATCTTGCTATATTGCCGTTTGTGCGGGTGGAATCCTTCCCGCTCTCCTATACGGTAGGATTACTTCAGGGTGAATCTTCATTGCTCAGTAATGATGCCGTTTCTGTTTCCTTTTTCGAAAAGGGACAACCGGTTGAATCCTCAGTGCCCGTGGTACGCAGTCCGGGAGAAGGGACATTGAAAAGCATGTACCAAAGCCTTCAGGGCAGGTTTGATTTGGTTAAACTGCATCATCCAACGTTTGGAGAGGCTTTTATCGTGCCAAAGCTTCAGAAATACCACCAGGGAAATGATTCCTATACATTTGCCATCGATTTTGGTACGACCAATACCCATATAGAATACAAGAAATCAGGGATTACAGAAAATGTGCTTGCCAATCTGCACCCCAACACGTTCTGGGCTTCGTTGCTCGACGTACAGTCAGATCCCGATCAGTTGTATGTAATCAATGAAAAGACGTTTGAGCAGGAGTTAATGCCCCTCGCGTTTGGACACGATGAAACCGGTTTTCCGTTACGGACTGCAATAGTCGAAAACAGCAACATCGATTTTAATAAGGAGGTGGAAGTATTTAAACACATCAACAATTACCTGTTATACGACAAACAGCTGGAGCAGGGCCATTTAAGCCTGAGGACGAAACTTAAGTGGACCAATTTCAGGAACCCGGTGGAACAAAAAAGAGTGGAGGCATACATCGAATACCTTCTTCGGCTGGCATTTTACAAGGTTTTAACTGAGAACGGCAGTTTAAGCAACACCGGCATTATTTGGTTTTACCCGGTGAGCATGCCTGTTTTCCATCAGAATTTCCTGGAGGATAAATGGAAGGCGTTGTATAAAAAAGTATTCGGTAAGTTTGCCGGAGAGAACAGCATAAAAAAAATGGCAGAAAGCACGGCTCCGTTTTATTTTTACCATAAGCGGCAAAATGTACTGGGGCTGTCGGTATCCATTGATGTAGGAGGTGGCAGTTCCGATATTGCCATCTTTGAAAAAGGAAACGCCCGCCTGATTTCCTCCTTCCGGTTTGCCGGCGATGCAGTATTCGGCGACGGCTACGGTGGCAGTCCTTCCATCAACGGCTTTGTGTCACGGTTCGGGAAGCAGGCCGAAAGCTATTTAAAAAATACCGATACCGATAAGTTGAAGATTCTGCAGCACATAATCGATAAAAGCGGCGATTCGGCTGATTTCAGCAGCTTCCTGTTTTCACTGAGTGCGGGTAACAGAAGCCCGTTTAACTATGAAGACCTGATTAAAAACGATCAGGCTTTAAAGATGAGCATCCTGTTGTTTTATGCTGCTTTGGGTTATTATGTGGCTCAGCTGATGAAACAGACCGGATTTGCAATTCCTGAAAATATATTGTTTAGCGGAACCGGCTCAAAATCATTATCTTTTTTGGATACCAGCACCTATAAAAACGTAAGCGATTTGTATGAGTACCTGTTTAAATCGGTATACAATGAAAAGGCAACCGGAAAGATCAAAATCATGCAGTCGCCCATGCCCAAGGAAATTACATGCAAGGGTGGGCTTCTTGCCGATGACATAAACAATGAACTTCCCGTTAAATTCTGGATGGGAAAGTCCGAAAGCAAAGGAGCATCGGGCATAGTTGATTCAGAAAATTTAAGGGATGTTCCGAAATACAAATCGATAGGACAGGAACAGATGCATGCCGTACTGGAATCGGTTCAGCATTTCTACAGGCTTCTGGACAGCTATTTTGAGAACAAGCGGATTGAAAACCTGTATGGTATAAGCCGTGATGCTTATGTTACCTTTAAGGACGTAAGGAATGACGACCTGGTGCATTTTTTCGAGAAGGGAATTGATGTGAAAATCAGGGAAGAAGGAAACGACCCAAACCTTCCTTTGGCCGAAACACTGTTTTTTTACCCGCTTACGGGCGTATTGAATAAGCTTGCATATAAACTCGCTGAAACAAACAATACCTGAGATGAGCTTTCTTCCTGAATATTGGCAATTGATTGCTGTGTTTTTTGCGGGAGTTCTTGCTTCTGCCGCTGCCATAAGCTATTTCTTTTATTTCATGAAATATAAATCAAAGAAAAGGAGCAGGGTACAAAGAAATTCAGGTTCCTCTCATGCTGTGGACAGTACGCGCCATTACACCGCACTGCAGGAAATAAAACAGGAACTGGCTGCAGTAAGAAAGCAGCTTGAAGAAAGAAAGAAGGAGTTTCAGGCACTGAAGGATGAAGTGAAATCGACCCGTGAATCAACAAGGAGTGTTGAGTTTGAAATTGAAAACAATAGTATGAACCGGTATTTCAGTGTCCCTTCAAAAAACGGAACCTTCCCCGAGGAAAAGGGAAGTAAGAAAGAAAATGAAAATACCTGGTACAGGATTGAGTATGAACGAAACGGATCGGTTGGGAAACTCTTTTACCTGGCCGGCAAATCGGATAAACGGGCGCTCAATCAAATGGATTCGTTTCTGAAACCGGTATGTGAATTTGAAAATGCCGGTAAGGCGAATCCTCAAAAAATTCAGCTTGTTCATCCGGGGCAGGTAGTATTAAAAGATGGAACCTGGAGCATTGAAAAAAAGATAAAACTTCGGTTAAGTTAAGAACGCATGGGGATCATTAATCAAATAAATATTGATCTGGGGATATTAAAAATTACAAACGGCATTCATCTGGCTGAAGCTGTTCTGCTTTTAGTTATTATCGTGATTCAGGTATATCAGACAATTCGTACCTGGAAGAAAATTGATGTTCTGAAAGATGTTTTTAATAAAAGGATAAGGTTAAGGCAGGGATGGATTGATGAAAAGGATTTAAAAGAGAAAGAGCAGTTGTTGTCAAAGATTCAGTATCACGAGCCGGAAACAATTGCATCGGGGAATTACAGGAAAATTACGGTTGTTGAGGCAAGGGGGAATAATAAAATTCTCATTCGGATAAAAGATGCCTTAAACCACTACCTGATCCGGAATTACGGAGCAGTGGTGAACTTTGGCATCATTAAAGACATCATTGAACGGGAAGTTGATAATTACGATGAAGAAATTTCGCAATCGATCCCTACTCCGCTTTACCTGGGTTTGGGGGCAACCATGCTGGGCATTATTTTTGGGCTTCTTGCCATTCCGGGCATTTCCACAACATCCGGCGGAGATGATACCCGGGAGTTTGTAGGGATCATTAATCCGTTGATCGACGGGGTGAAGATTGCCATGATTGCCAGTATGCTGGGGCTGTTTATGACTACCATTCTGTCGTCTTTTAAATACAAATCGGCCAGGCTGTTTATCCTTAACAGTAAGAACCGGCTGTTGACGTACCTTGAGACGGAGTTGCTGCCGGAGCTTTATGAAACTGAGGATTCAGGGGTGTCGGGCCTGAAATCCAGTCTGGACCAGTTTTCCCGAAATGCTGAAAGCATTGTTTCCAGGGTGGATGAGACCGTGCAACGATCTTATTCCAACATCCGGGAGCAGATGGACCTGGTGAAGCGGGTGGATCAGCTTGATATCAATAAAATCTCAAGGCTTAACCTTGAGGTATTTCAGTACCTTGAAAGAAATCTGGAGGCGTTTACCGGTTTTTCAAATTACCTGGCATCGATGGAGAAGATCGCCGGGAACCTGCACGATTTTGCAACCCGCACAAATAATGTTGACCATATGGTGGGTCAGATAAATAAAACCCTTGATGATTCCGGCAGGCTCACCCGGTTCCTGACCCTTCATTTCGAGGAAATGGAACGAATGAGCGAAAAAGCGCAGCAGGCAGTCACCGCTGCAGGAAGCACTACCACCGATGCTTTTAACCTGGCAGAATCGCATTTTAAGCAGGCCATAGTGAGCCTTGAGAATGAAATCGATAACCGCATTCAGTTGTTAAACACACGGGTGAATTTTGAGGAATCGAAACTCACCGAGAAGTATGAGCAATTCAGGCAGGATATGCATGAGGTTACTTCCCGCCACCTGGAAGCCTTCCGGCATGCCTATGAAAATGCGGTGCCCCGGTTTGAGCAGTTGGATAACCTTCAGGAGCTTTCACCCATAAAAGAAATAATTGACAATAACACACGGACCCTTCAGGCGGCAAGCACCGAAAACAGCAATAAGCTGAATGAAAGCATAAATAAGCTGAACGATAACCTGGAAAGAATAATTTCGCAGAACACAAATTCACAATTGCTGGAGAAGATAACCGAAATTGAAAAGAAACTAGGCAGCAATGGAAGAAGAACGCCATCGGTTAGGAAAAGAGTGAATATAAAATTGCCTAAGCGTTTTATAAAAATACCGGTTCCGAAATTTTTGCAACGGAGGAAAGGAAATTCATGAAGAAGAGTAACTTTTTTTGGATAGGCTATTCCGATTTAATGACAAGTATGTTCTTTGTGATGCTGGTGTTGTTTATTGTTACGGTTGGTTTTCTCCTGAACAAGATGTCGGAGAACATCAGCATCATTGACGAGAATACAGAATTAATCGACAGTTTAAAAGTAACTCAAACCGGTTTGATACAGGAGATCGAGCGTGCAAACAAGTTGCTGAACATGGAAGCCCTGTTCAGTCCGCTGAATGAAAGCAATACCTTTGAATACTTGCCCGAATGCAGGAAGTACGTCATGAAAGAATTAACGGGGGTGGAAATCTTTGAGCCGGGTGAAACTGTTATAAGAAATGAGGAGCTGAAGCAGAAAGCCCTTTCAGCAGGGAGGCAGCTGGAACAATTTCTGGCCGGTTTGATGGAAGATGAACAAAGTATTTCCTACTTGCTTGTTATAGAAGGAAACATGGCCAATACATGGGACAGACAGTACTCAAGTGACAATGCCTACGGGTACCGGACCAGTTACCAGCGTGCGCTGGCGCTGTATGAGCTCTGGCAACAAAACGGAATTGATTTCCGGCGGTACAACGTGGAAGTGATGCTCTGCGGCAGCGGGTTCAGCGGGCTCTGCAGGGCCGATGACGAAGAGAACAACAAACGGTTTTCAATACAGATCATACCCAAGGTATCGAGATGAAGCGAACTGCAACAAACATATTATTCCTCCTTGTTATCGCGGTTTTCCTGCAGATGGTAACCGGATGCTCGGGATGTTCGCAGTCGGGCATTCAGAGGCGGGCTGAAAGAAACGCCGGCAGAAGCGCTGCTGTGGAACCGACAGAGCAGGAACCTGTGCAGCAGGTATACAAAAACAGTGAACCTTCAGCTGCTCCCTTGCCCCTCAACCAGCTGTTCAAAAAATACCAGTCTGCCGTTTTCATGGTTTTTACTTCCGATGGAAGCAAGGACTACCAGGGAACCGGGTTTTTCATTTCAGCAGATGGCATTGCAGTGAGCAGTTACCATGTATTTGAAGGAACAACCGAAGGCTCCGAAATTATCAGAACAGCCGGCGACAGGGAATTAAAAGTAGAACGCATACTTGCCCAAAGCAGCAGCGATGATTACATCATCTTTAAAGTAGCGCTAACCGGTGTGGACGATTTTACCCCCATCCCCATAGCGGCAGGTGATCCTGAAATCGGTGAAGATGTTTTTGCAATCGGCAATCCCTACGGGCTCGAGCACACCCTTTCAAAAGGAATCGTTTCCGGTTACCGCGACAACCGGAAGCTGATACAGTCATCGGCTGAAATTACCCATGGCAGCAGCGGAGGCCCCTTGCTGAATATGAGAGGCGAGGTGGTGGGAATTACCACTGCCGGCATGGGAGAAGCGAATATAAATTTTGCGGTGAATATACAGGTTTTGGAGCTGGACAGGTATCGGTAAAGCAAAGAGCATAGCCCGTCCGGCTGAAGTCATTCGGACGGGGGCATGGGGCACCGGGTGGGCCAAAAGAGTCAAACAGTGAACAGTGAGACCGGGAGCAGCAATTCCGATTCGCTGATTTAACAATAAACAGTGAACAGGGAACAGAGATTACATAGCAGGCGAAGGATGAGTCAGATTGTCAGTACTTATGAAGTTTAGTTAGCAGAGTATTCACAGGGCACTGTACCGAAACCAACTTCAAATAAAGGAATGCCTGAACCGGGAGACCGGGTGGCACGGATTCCTTCGTAGCATTCGAAATGAAAGGCCTTTAGAAGTAAAAAATTATTGCCAATGTGCTTTAGTCGGCTGTTTAAAGAAATCAATCGGCAACTGACGGACAGGACACCGGGGTAACGAGTTGTGTTCATTTGATTTTCAGTAGTGCCGGTGAGCAAGGACTGGAATTTCCGGCGGTAGGACTGTAAAGTGGGTTAAAACGGCAATTTATATTGTAATTTACCGGCTTTCCGAAGCTTTTCATCTTCATCCTTCTTCTGTTGTTTCTTATTTTCTTCTTTGCCTGTTTCCGTAATTTTCTTCATTTCTTCCCATTCTTCCACCATTCTTTGTTTGAAATCCAACAACATCTTTTCCTGCTGTGCGGCAAATTCGGGATCTGCTTTTTTAATCTCCTCATTACTTGCTATTAGTTTGTCAACCATCCGAAAATGTTTCTCCTCTTCGGTTAATATTTTAACCCGGGCTAACCCTGTAAGCTCATATACATTTACCCATTTATCTTCAACCCAGACCGACAGGTTGGGGTTAAGGCAATAATAGCCCCGATCGACCCGCAGGAACAAACCATTATTGTATGGGTTGTTGCTTTCTATTTCATTTTTGGCCAAAAGCGATGAAATGTAACTGCGTTTTTTGCGATAATCAGGCATAATTCCTTCAGGATATGGGGCAATAACCTTCTCTAAATCCGAGGCTTTCACACCTTTTTCCTCCCAATGTCTCCTGCTGTTGTTAATAATTGCATCTTGCAGGGCTATAAATATGTTCAAAAGGAAATACTCCATCTTTCTGTTTGGGATTTTCACCATCCTGTCGTCTATTTTAATCCTGACAGAATTAGTAAGTATCCTGTGAAAAATATCTTCTAATTTGGTAATCGACTGAGGTGAAACATATAGTTTGTTGATGGCAATCCGGAAAGGATTTCTCCCATTGTTATCCACTACATCTGCATCGGCGCTTTGCGCCAGTAAAAAATTGAGGATTTTTACACTCCCGTTTTCAGCCGCTGCCAACAGGGGTGTGAGGTTGAACTGATCGCGGTAATTAATGCCATATTTCCGGATTTCCTGCTCAACTCCTTTAACATTGTCGTTATTGTAATTGCTGTAATACTTTCGGTTAATGGCATTTCGCTCGAATTCTGGATGTTCTGCTCTTTTGTATTTTAGCCCGGCCAATCTGGAAATACTGTTGCGATCGTTATACAGCAAGGCATACATAAACAACAGGTCTTTTGCTTTTTTATTGTAAATATCCGAGTCTAAGGCATTCTCCTTCAGCTTGTCAAGGTGTTCGCGGGTAATCGGTTCCCAGTCGGGCTTTTTCAGTTCGAGTATATTCTTGTTAATATCGTCGGCCTGTTCTTTTTTCCCCTGCATTTCAAGCTTACGTGCCTCTTCCTTCCATTCCTCCATAGATGAAACTTCTTCTTTGATGTTTATTTTTTCGTTTGTTTCGACTAGTCCGAGGAGGGATAAAATAGTATGTTTTGACGATGATTCAAGAATATAAAGGTTTTTAACAGACCGTGTTATACCAACGTACAACGAATTAATATAAAATTTATACGCATCGAGCGACTTATCGGCTTTATCTTTCCCCCGCGCAAAAGCCATATCGTCATTTTCGAGGTCTTTTTTCGAAACACCCTGTGCTATTTCATTAAACTCCCGGCTGTAATTGCTTATGAAATTTATGAGTATAATATTTTCATATTCAAGACCTTTAGCTTCCTGGATAGAAAAAAGCAATGGGGATTTGAATATCTTCCGGGCAGCATCCTTTTCTTCGCGGGTCATCACCAGCAAAGCATATTTGGTAGAGCGCATTGTACTATCGTTGAGTTGTTTCCGCCTGGCTTCTGTGTCAATATAAAAATTTGCCAGACCCTTGTTATCTTTTAATGGTTCCACCAGAAAATTACTCTCCCGGTCGATAGAGCCAAAACGGGCATTTTTTATCAGCAGCAGTTTGTTGGCAATAGCGGTAACTTCGGCGGAATTTCGGTAATTGGTACACAAAACACTGATTTTGCTTTCGGCAATGTTATGCTTGTAAAACATCGTTTTTACGTTCGTCCACGAAAAAAAGTTTGGGTGGACAATTTGGTTCGAATCGCCGCAAAGAATAAAATTGTCGGGGGTTTTTAATGACTGCAGCACAAGGTACAACTGGATATTTGTAAAATCCTGCACTTCATCGATAACAATAAAATCATATTTCGGAAGGCAGTACTGGAGCCAGTTAAACGAAACAACGTTCAGATCGTAGAAATCACTTTCGTTTAAAAACTCTATATATTTGATAAATGCTTCATAAACTTTTCCACGCTCGCTTTTCAGGAAAATTGATTGTTTCACTCCCAATTCGAGGTATGCATCTTTATCCATGAAAGGTTTGGTAATATTAAGGCCCGTTATCACACCTTTAAATTCTTCAAACAGCTTATATGTGTTTTTAATCCCAAACGAATGTTTCCGGGGTTGCAACCAGTCGTTAAAATTCTTAAAATCCAGCTCTCTCCCGGAAATTATCTTTAGCGTTTCGAGAAACTCCAGGAAGCTCAGGAAATCGACATTTTGTTTTTCGTTGACGTAGTTTCCGGAGTAGTAAAGCATTGATGAATTATCCACAAGAAATGATGAAAGGGTAATATATAGTATATCACCTTTCAGTTGTTTTATTTTTTCGAGTGTGAGCGCAGTTTTACCACTTCCAGCCGACCCGACGATTACTACCGGCGGCTTAACGGTGAAAATATTTTGCTGAATATTGTCGAAAGAAAGTACTTTATTGAGCAGGTGAAACCGGTTGGTGTTGGGGTTTACATAGTTTAGTTCAACTATGTCTTCCCCGGGAACATGTGCTTCATTTGCCAATACCCTCAATTTGCTTTCGTCAATTTTTGCCCCCCTCAGGAACCGTGATTTTTCATAGTTGTGGTTGTAAATAACTTCCAGCAATAAAATGTAAGTTTGATTATTGTACCGGGCAAACTTAAAAAGTAACCGGTTTTCATAATCGAGTTTTGCGCGGTAAAAATCCCTCCCAGGTAATTTTTTAATTTCTGCGGAATTGAAATTATTGTTTTCAAGAAATTCAACTGTTTTGCTGAATTGCTTTTTTACTTTCGAATAATCTATGTCGTTAAGGTACAGTATATTCATAACAATAATCAATTTTAAAAATGGAAAATATCAGCGTTAAGCGTGCAAGTTAGCTATAACTTTTAATACTTAAAAGTCCTGCTTTGGCCGGATCCATATTCCGGGAATTGGTAGCTGTCGTCCTTTAAAATTCGGTCGGTCAATTGATACTGATTAAAGAATATATTCTTGATTTCAACTTCCGTGAACTGGTATCTGAAAAAAAAATATTTTTACAGCAAATTAATCGGATAGTGTTATGGATACAGATGATTTATCAAGAGAAGCTTAAACGGGAATCATAATTGAGGCTGAAAAATATATTAATAAATATCAAGCGTGTCAGGGCAATCCCGGTTAAGAAACGGAAATACGATTTTTAAATCGTTTGCAGGAACTGGTGCATAGAGCGCAGAGCACTGCGGAGCAAAGAGCCTTTAGAGACGGAGCAGAAGCAGGGTTTAATAACAAACAGCAAAAATTATGAAAATAAAGGCTACAAAAAAATTGCTTAACATCGCATGCATCAAAGGGATAAAGGATTCCAATCCCTCAGGTTATGAATTGCCTGGTGAATGGTTTGCCTCCCTGGTATCAATGAACAGACCGGGTAAGCTGGCAATACATTTTCTTCATTATCCTACATTGATATCAGTAATTATTCCTGGAAAATCGCTTAATAAAGCACTCCCCCTGTTACCTGCAAGAATAGCATCACTGCTGAAAAGACAGGGATACCAAATGCTGGAACCTCAGTTCGGCATCCATTTGGAACCTGAAATATTTACAACAGACAGCAAAAGCATGCTAGGCCATATGAATGCATTGAAAAATAATATTGAATACCATCTGGCCAATGTTGAATCGACAGATGACATTAAATTTGAAAGGATCGATGATATTCATTATGAATGTCTGTTTAGTGGTAAAACGTTAAACAGAAAGTATGTCAGTCCTAAAGCTATTCTTGATGATTTTGTGCGTCAAATGAGCAACGGTTAAGCGAAGTAAGAGCAGAGCAAAGGGCAGAGGGCGAAGAGCAAAGAGCACAAAGCAGAGGGCATGGAGCAAAGAGCATAGAGGACAGAAGTCGGAAGTCGGAAGTCGGGTCAGGAGCATAGAGCAAAGTCTGTTTCCTAAATCGCTTCGTAAAAAGAATTCTTCCTTCGTTTTACATTAAGTTTTGCATATGTCGGCGAATAATCCTAACTAGCAGCCGCAAAATCAACTAATATGAAATGGGCATGAGCAATAAGTCTCAACAATTGAGGATTATTAAAACTCTTATGCGAATTCCATACAATGTCATTAAAAAACTATTTTTAGTATATGAATATTTTTCAACAATTAGTGCACCTGGGAAAATCAGGCACCTCCACCGGGGGTTATTATGAAGCCATGAACAATGCCTTAAAGAATATTTCAGGCAATTATACCATGCTTCATTATCCCCTGCATGTAAGTGATACCGATGATTTCTCCTGTGCACAGGAAAACCTTACCCGCTATTGCCTTTCATTTGTAGAACCCATCAAAGGGAAAAAAGTACTTGAAGTTGGCTGCGGTAATGGAGTGCAAACGAAATTTATTCACGAGCATTATCAGCCCGCCGCCATTACGGGATTTGATTTGAATGAAGGAAATATCCGCATTGCCAACAATGAAAAAGAAAGAAGGCAGGTTGATACTGTCCGGTTTCTTGTCGATAATGCACAGGATATGAAAAACATTCCTGATAACTCCTTTGACATCGTTATCAACATTGAAAGCGCTTTTCATTACCCCGATAAAGAGGCCTTTCTGAAAGAATTGAACCGGGTACTTGTTCCGGGAGGGAGATACCTCATTGCTGACATTCTTACTACCAAAAAAAAATATGAAGGGAGCCAGTCAGGCTGGAAAACAAAAATGGTTTTTCACCACTGGACACTGGATCAATATACAAAAGGTATCGCAAAGTCAGGTCTGAAGCTAACGAAGCAGGAAGACATCACAAAAGGGGTTATCCGGGGATTCAGGAATTACCCATACTGGTTCCGTAGATTAAATATTCCCGGGCTCTTTCGCCGGTGGGCTATTAAAATCTTCTTCTTCATCAATGCCCGGCTGAATATTTATTTACTGCAAACCCGCCGGCAGTATTATATTTTTGCAGGCACAAAGCTATAGGGGAGAAGAGGGCAGAGAGCAGAGAGCATGGAGCACAGAGCCTTTAGATTAGCAAGATAAAACTTATTAACAAGAGATGATATTTATGATGTTGATATAGGGGGTTTTAGGGGGAGTTAATAACTTTGTTTTTAGTTAATAACTCAAACCGGAGGGAACCTTGGTGAACTA
>JAGXGA010000062.1 GCA_024636975.1 Mariniphaga sp. | reverse complement strand
GGCTAAAATGAACTCCACTTCGTTCCGGCCTTGACAGAACCTTGTATTGAACTGATGAAAGTTTTTAGAAAAGAAAAAAGAGAAAAAAATAAAATTTTAGCTGGATTATTTGTTTTTCAACATAGAAGTATCATGATAATAAATATAACATTTGCGCCGCAGATAAAACCTACCTCAAATTAGTTATATAGTAAGGGTTAACCATTAAAATTATACTTATCTGTATTACTACATCTCAATATTTTATTTGAAGTTTATTCGTTGTTTTTTCGTAGTTTATTCGTATTAAATTCGCGATTTTACGAATTAAGTACGAATAAACAACGAAGAAAGTA
Source organism: Mariniphaga sp. (assembly GCA_024636975.1). Lineage (GTDB taxonomy): Bacteria > Bacteroidota > Bacteroidia > Bacteroidales > Prolixibacteraceae > Mariniphaga. Next base: position 150,878 of record JAGXGA010000062.1, on the reverse strand, counting down.
TGAATTTGTTCCGGATTTAAATATAAGATGTACCCTTTTTGAACTCCCTTAGGAATCCTACCGGACCTCAAAATGAATAACATTAATCGTAAATGAATCATTTATCCAACTGAAGGCAGTTGCTTGTTATCATGAGATTGCTTTGCCAGATGGAATACATCGGGCGCGCAATGACGGCTCTGTGGCGGGGTAAGCATGCGGCGCAACAAATATCATGGTAGTATATATATCATTTGCGCCGCAGAAAAAACCATTTTTAATTAGTTATACAGCAGGCAAAAGGATCTCCCTTAACAAACCGGAAGGCTATGAGCAGCAGTAATGCAAGGGAGTAAGAACTTTATATATTTTCAGTTGGGATGCAGTACCGGGAATGTAGGTAAGTTGGCACAAAATGAGGGGTTAAAAAACGGCTGATTGTTTAAAAAAAAAGCCGTCCCAAAGTATGAAACGGCTTTTACTTATATCTTTTAGTGAAACTTTTCGGAGATATACCTTTCGGCATCCATGGCTGCCATGCAGCCTGTGCCCGCCGCAGTAACGGCCTGCCGGTAGATTGCATCCTGAACGTCGCCGCAGGCAAACACACCTGGTACATTTGTTTTCGAAGTTCCCGGAATGGTTTTTAGGTACCCTACCGTATCGCTTTCAAGGTAGTCCCTGAAAATATCAGAGTTGGGTTTATGCCCGATGGCCAGGAAAAAACCGTCGATTTTAATTTTCACTTCCGCTTCATCAGCTTCACCCTTGTTTTTAATGAGAGTTGCACCTTCCACCACATTTTTTTCGCCAAGCAATCCTTTAGTCTGGTGTTTCCACAAGATTTCGATGTTTGGCGTTTTTTTAACACGGTCGGCCATTACCCTGGAAGCCCGGAGTACATCGCGGCGCACAACCATATACACTTTCCTGCATAAGCCCGATAAGTACAGGGCTTCTTCGCAGGCAGTATCTCCGCCGCCAACAACAGCAACATCCTTGCCACGGTAAAAGAACCCGTCGCAGGTAGCACAGGCCGAAACACCGCCCCCGGCATACTTCTTTTCATCCTCAATGCCCAGGTATTTTGCGGTGGCACCAGTTGCAATAATAACTGCATCGGCTTCAATTATTTTCTTGTCATCGATCCAAACTTTGTGGGGAAGATCTGAGAAATCGGCTTTTGTAGCCATTCCCCACCGAACATCTGTTCCGAAACGTTCAGCCTGTTTTTTGAAATCCTCCATCATTACCGGACCGGTAACACCCTCGGGATAGCCGGGATAGTTTTCAACCTCGGTGGTGGTGGTTAATTGCCCACCGGGCTGCAGGCCTTCATACATTACAGGGTTCAGATTGGCACGCGCTGCATAAACGGCAGCCGTATATCCTGCAGGTCCTGAACCAATTATCAGGCATCTTACCTTTTCAACATCTTTTGGTTTTTCGGAATGACGATCATCATTCTTATCAATATTAAGCGGTTTAAACATAACAGTTAATCTTTTTTTTTGAAATGCAAAAGTACAAAACTTAAAGGTTGTATTGCATGATTTTCAATTGATATAACAAATTGAAAATAGAATTTATTGATTGACCTGGAAAAAAATGACCGGTAGTGCATAAAAAGTTTTGCAAAACGGATTTCTAGCGTTACTTTTGCACGCACTAAATTTTTAGGGGTAGGGCATTCAGTTGGTAGGCTGGACAGGTCAGATTGAACGATACAGCCGGACTGGTGCTATCTCTTAAAGTAAAAGTATTTGATTCGGGGTGTGGCGCAGCCTGGTAGCGCACTCGTCTGGGGGGCGAGGGGTCGCAAGTTCAAATCTTGTCACCCCGACTTATTGATTATCAAAGAGTTGCGGAAATTAATTCTGCAGCTCTTTTTTCTTTGACTGCCGTTTTCCTGCCGTTTTCAGTCTTTTTTATTCAATCTTTTTTATAAAAATCTGCCTTTGATTGGTATTTTGTTGGCTGAATAGTATAAGCAATTCCGGGACAATAATGGTTTCTATGTCTTTTTAATAAACTCAGAGCTTACAACAACAGTCCTGCCCTTCAGTTTGCCGCTTAAAACCTTTACAGTACTTTTACCAATTCCTCCCTTGACCAGTTCAACCCTATCATTTTTTTCTAAAATAAATGCCTCTTTAGCATTTATCATTTCCATCAATGCCGCCTGATCCCTCCTGGATGAGATCTTATTCAGCTTTGTAAAATTGTCCTCAGATGAGGCACACAAGCATTCTTCTTTAACTGTGTAACTCATGTCATTTTGAGAGTTTGCCAGAATAGCAACGGAAAGGAAAAAAGTAAATAAAATTAGTTTTTTCATGGTTGTGAATTTAAGATTTTTTAGGCAATTTAATGATTTCCTTTTTAACTGGCTGTTATGTAGGCAAAAAAAATGCCGGCCCATATTTCAGGACCGGCATTTAATCTGTTCATTCAGGCATTTACTCTGCCGCCTTGAAAGAACATCAAACAAACAAAGATTAATTATCAATTTAAAATATAACGTGTTGTGCTTTGAGCTAAAAAAAAGAACCCCGGTTCGAGAGAACCAGGGCTTATAACCTAAAAACTAAACCAAAACCAAACCTTATATAATAACATATAAAATGAATTGTTGTTTGATAATAAATTGAAATTCATTAAGAAAAAAAGCCTTCCCATTACTGAAAGGCTTTATCATTCTCTTTTTCAGGTATTACTGCAAATGGAAATTAAGAACATTACTCAGTGTAAAATATATCAGCAACATAAAAAGACCTTAAAAATTGAAAGGCTTATTTATTAAATAAACTTTGTTCAGTTTCCAACCCCTCTGCCATACTTTCCTCATCCTCCCCACGAACAGGGTGCAGATATTCTTCATTGTCAGAATAGTGTTCCACAAGATAAATCGTAATGCTGTATGAAGCATTTTTCCCAAATTCAAATTCATCAGGAGAATCAAAAGGCAAAAAATAACTTACTTCCCCTTTGTCAACTTTTTCCATTCTCTCATCAAAGTATGAATTTGCTTTTATTCTTGCAGTTTTCAAATCCTTAGCTTTGAAGATTTCGTCATTACTAAATGGTTCTTGTTTACCAGCATCCTTCCCAAATGTTGTAACAAATTCAGATACCAGGTAGAAATATTCTGGTTCTTTATTGGGATGAAGATTTGTGTTAAATAATTCAGTCATATCTATAAAGTTAAAGTATTATTTTTTGTTTTATTTATGCCAGCTCCTGAACATCCCTCTTTTTAGCTTTGCGATAGGATTTGGCAATCTTCCCCAGGTGAAAAAATTCATCCGGAGATACTTCTAAACCCATTTCACCATCAATAGAGATTCTGAAAAACTCTCTTTTTATGCGTGGATCAATACGACAATCAACTTTTTCAACAATGATCCTCCTGGATTTCGTTTTCGTTGTATTCAACATGACTATAAATTTAAAAGTTATTTTCTAAATGCTTCAGCAACCAACCTCAAAACATACAAATCGTTAGGCTCAGAAAAATATTCACGATACATTTTCAAATCGGGAATATCATTCGCTATCATCTGACAAGCAACTTGACCAATGTTTAATATTGTATCATTGCAACTTTTAGCAACATCAAACTCTAAAAGATCCTGTAGCTTTTCAATGCTGATTTCACGTGCCGGGCCTCCGATCATTGGAATTACTATTTTTCCATCAATGATTTGTGCCTGTACTTCTACTGATTGTGATTGTTTTTCATTCATGATTGTGATTTTTAAAATTATTAATTCTTCGACTATTCATTGTTTTTATCTGTTGCACATTCCGACATAACCATTGCAACTGTTAATACCATAAAAACTACTCCCCCGGCCATTGCCAGAGTGTTAAAATCTTCAATACCGATTCCTGCCAAAATTGAGGCAGAAAAGAAACTGATTAAAGCGATTGCATTTTTCATGATTGTGATTGTTTTAATAATTAAACTTTACACAACAAATATAAAGTAAAGTTTTAACCTTACAAATAATAATTGAATATATTTTTAGATTGGTAAGGTTTCACTGCGACAAATTTCTGATAAATGCTTATATTTGCTTATTATTATCAAGTTATATTATGACAAAGGCTAAAATCAAAATTAAAGCAAAGGATCATCTTTGTATAGATACTCTGCTACAGAAAAAGAATCTCAAAAAAACTGACCTTGCTCAAAAGCTAGGTGTTAACAGGCAAACATTGCATTCTTATTTAGACGGCAATATTACCATTGAGAATATTTTAAAAATTGCAGAGGCATTGAATGTTGAACCCTGGGAATTATTCAACAGGTCCAGTTATGATATTTCCGGTTTCATAAAACACAAAGGAGAAACTTATACCATTAATTCGAAACAGGATTTACAGAACCTATTAAACCTCATCGATTAAAATCAGTTTGTCTCCTTATTTTTTGCAGGTAGGATAATAAGAGTTTCAACTACCTGCTCAATTTTATCAATATCAACCGGCTTATCATTCAGAAAATATTCATCTCCCCTCTGCTCAAGAACAACCCCAGGCCCCCCGATGATTTCACCATTGATAATATGAAGCGCCCCTTCCTGAATCTTTTTTATCAGTTCAATTTTTTGCTTTCGGGAATAATCCTCAATGTTCATTTCTTTTTGTTTTAACATTAGCCAAACAACTTTCGATCAATTCTTTAGCCTCCCCCACATAAATAACAGGATTCTCATTGCCCGATTTCTTTGCAGCTACCGATACCATCAGGCCTGAGAAAGTCTCCTTTCCATTAGACACAATTACCGGCATTGAGGTAAGATTTTTTATATCAATCTCACCATTAGCAACGGCCTTCAGTAATTCAATTTTTCCTTTTTTCGTGTTCATCTGACAATTATTTTTTCATTAATCGTTCAATCAGTGCATCCAAAACAGGTTCCGGAAATTGTTCCAGAGTCAGGTTTATATCCGACGGAGCATCATAACCAAGCATCCGGTTAAAGGTTTGTATTGCCTGGATCTTCGATTTTGATAGCAGTGAAAAGTCTCGAATTTCATTCTTTGAATTATCAAAATCAGAAACTTTAGACCTGATAATCAATGACAATTCTTTTAAAATCTCCTCCTTTGTAATTTCTGCTTTCTCCCTGGCTAACCTTTGCAATTCATGAATTTTTTCCTGAATGTCAACTTTTGACAACATCCGGGAGGCTATCCTATTGGCTGTTTTAACAGAATAACCTGCCCTTATTGCTGCCTGAGTTGCGTTTAAATCAACCAGGTATTCTTCACAAAATTTCTCCTGCTTTGGTGTGATCTTCTGTTTCATAATGGTTGTTGTGATTGCCTGGCAAAGTAAAAATCATATTCACGCGGCACCGGTTCAATATTGCCCCTCCTGTCAACAGAGAATAGCTCAGAAATACTTTCAGGTGTTGGATTGATATTCTGCTTAACCAATCTAAAGAAAGTATTAAGCGCCTCCGCTGCCTCCCTGTGAGCCTTCATCAGCTCCTGCCCTTCATTGGTCATTGCATAAATAGAATTCATCTCTCGGATGCCCTCAATTGCTTCAGGTGAAAGTATAATGTTTCCCTCATCGTCAACAGAGGGAAAATCTTTGATAAGCTCAAATTCAAAATTACCCGGGTGTTCCAATTCTTCACAAGCCAACAGCAACCCATTTAATTTATTTGCCGTCACCTGTTTTTTAATCAATCTGCATTCATTAAATAGGATATCATTCAAATATTCATTTGTAATGTTCCCCAGGTTAAGCATTTCAAATTGTTCTTTAATCCTATTCAGAACCGGGATGAGGCTCCCCCGGATCAAATGCAGGTGCCGGTCAAATTCAGCCTCGTCCACGTATATTAAGATATTTTCGATCTCTGTTGATTGCATAGCTCTTGTTTTTTGGTCTTAATTCCTGGCTTTTGCCAATGCCCCGGCCCTCTCTGCTTCTGGGGTATCTGCTGTAATGGATAACCTTCCTGATCCTCCTTTGGGAGATGATTTCAGGCTTTCGGGTTTACGCCCTGAACCGTAAAAGGATGCTGTTGTAATATTGCCGTTCTTTACAAATAGCCAGCCCGGTACAACCTTGCCTGAAGTTTCATCATATTCTGTTACTCCTTTTATGCTGTAATTACCAGGAGAATCTGAGGCAAGATCCACCAGGTTATTTAATGCAGCGCACACTGCATTCACTGCCTTTAGCCTGTTAATCTCCTCTTCTGTTTCTGCAACCTCCTGGAACTTGCCTTTAAGCTTTTCAAATTCAGCTTTATTGATTTCAACTTTCCCCTCATGTATGGAATATGCCTCCCAATTAACAACATCAGCAATTCCCATCCCCCCCAGGTAACCTGTAAGTGGTTCAAAAGTTTCTACAAAGTTGCTTAAGTCTGGTAATTCGGCTATTTCCCTGAATCTTTCCCGGTTTAATCCCGCAGGAGTTTCGGGGAATAGCTGTTCAAATACAAGATCCCGCAGGTTCGCATCAATTAGCCTCCTGTTGTTATCAACCAATCCTGCCAGCTGATTAATGTTTTCAACTTTGACTCCAATCTCAGAGAATCGATCAACGATTGCCTGGATGATTGTTTTTACCCTGGTAACCTTTTCTGTAAGCTCCTGAATTGAATAACTGTTACTCCAATAAATCTTTTTCATATTCTATTTTTAAATATTAATTAATACTTTGATGTTCTCTTTTTAAATGGATTTTCCGGGTGCTTAAAAACTCCTGAACCAGCTCCCTCCTCCGGGTTTTGCCATAATATGTTTTTGTACTGGGTTTAAGTGCTGTTAATTGATGCCGGTAAAGGGCCTCATGAATTGAGTCCCGGACCATGTTGTATGTTTCATAAAGTACCCGTTTCGGTTCCGGACCATCCCATTGGCTATGTGGCAGATTATGAACAAATCTGAATTCCCAGCAATCCCTTTCAAAATCGGTTAAATTTAGAGCATCTGCAACATACATTACTAGCCGGTATTGTCTTAATGTTTCCCCGGCTTTGTCTATTGGCTCATCATCTTCAGGAGCCTCAATCCTCAATGTTGAAAAATCGACATCAGTATCTATTTTAACTGAAGATTTATATTTATTCCTGTAGGGTGCTGTGGCCGAATAACAATTAAGCTTTATCATTCTCAGGACAAAAAAATCAAGTTCGCAATATTGCGCCTTTTTTGTTCGGTAAAGCTTTACCAATAATTCAAAATCTCTAGAGAACAGAGAAAGTAAGGTTTCGTTCAAAATGTCGTTTGCTTCGTCTGCTATACCGGCCTGTGAGCCGTGAAAATTGGCATAATCTAGAAATCTGTAATAACGAGCCGTTATATATTTCCGGACATCTTCAATGTTACCGTAACTTTCATATTTGTAAAGGATCAGTTTTGAATTTTTCATAAGATTTAATTCGTTTATTTAACATATAGCTATTTATATGACATTTACCTTTTTTATATCATGCTGGTTATCAGCGAAATGAATGAATTTTGAATTGCCACTTTATTTTTCAATTAGAAAATATTAGAAAATCAGCCATAATGACAGAAAAATTAATCATTAATTCACCCCTTTTCTACTCAACAAATATTCATTAAATTGACTTTTTAATCCCTTTGATTCTATAAAATCCACTGCTGCCATGAAGTTATTTAAGACTGCCTGGCTAACGCTGTTCTGATCCCGGAGGAGAGCTGTCAATCTAATTGCTTTTTGCTCCATTGCCTCATTGGTTTTTTGATTTTCCATTATAGATCTTTTTGGATTTTACGGTTCATGTCGCTAAGGTCAATGGACATCTGCTCCAGGTGCCTGTTATACTTAGTATTATCTGCAATTCTCTCAAGTTGTGTTACCGATTGATTAATTGCATCGAGCTGCTCTAACCCTGTGAGGTATTGCTTCTGCCCGATTTCACGCATAGCGGTAAACTGACCTGCAATAAGTCCGGCTGTTTCTTCTGTAATGCCTTTAATTTGCCCAGTTAATCCAGATTGCTTATTAGCCTTTCCTTCAAACAAATCTATGCCGGTAGTATCCTTAAGGATTTCTGAGGCTTCATTGGCTTTATTTACCATTTGATTCCATCCATCTACCCAATTCCCCGCAGCATCATAAAAGCCGTTCTGAAGCTTTTCTCTTTCTTCAGGATCAATAATTCCATCTTCCATGAATTCTGCAAAATGCCCCCTCCATATCTTCATTGGGCCTTCAAGATATTGAATAGCCATTGCGTTGATCATTGCATCACGCATATAATCTTCAAATGTATCTGCAAAGTCAGCGGCTGATTCATATCCGTTTCTGAACCCGTCAATAATAGAGTCGGTAATCGATTCAGCAGTCGTTTGGGTTAATCTTTTGCGTTCTTTTTCTTTTACTGCCTCAATTTCACTGGCAATCCCTAAAAGATCATTTATGTCTTTTGCAAATTGTTCTTTATCGGGTATCCAATTAAAGGCTGATAATGGATGATTCGTATAGGCTGTCCCCCCTACTATTTTTAGATAACTTTGAAAAAAAGCATCCCAGTCGCTCATTGCTTCGCTCATTTCAGCAGCTCCCCAATCTTCCCCATATACCGCATCAAGCATCTCCTTAATGGTCGCAGATGTTGATTCGCCGTTTCGGAGAAAGTTTTGCTGGTAATCGTCCATTGACTCTTTCCCTTCATCCAATTTTTGATTTAACAGGTCAACATCCTGTATGGCTGCCTCTGTCGGGGACAATAACCCTAATGATTGCAAAAGCAGAAGCCGTTCCCTGTAAAGGTCATTGATTCGGATTGCCTCTTCTCTTGTTTCCCTTTCTGCCTGTGTTAGTTCCTCTGCCGAGGTAACTGTCTGCTGATACCATCCTGCAATTGTTTGTAAAATGCCAGATGCTGCCCCTATAAAGTTACCGGATGCGATATTTGCCAGGATACCTGCTCCGTTTGAAAGTTCATCAAACATGGAGCTTAGTTGTGAATCTGCTCCAAATACAGTATCAGAAAAACCTTTCATGGCTGCTGCCATTTCTCCAATCTTAAAAATAGAATCAGATAAGGTCTGTTCGTTTAATTCTTCCAGCCCTTCATTAGCTGACTTTATGAACAGTTGAAGCAATTCAATATCCTGTTGGCTTTCCTCTTTACCTGATTTCTTCAGCAGGCCAATCTTCTGCTGTGCGTATTTCTTTGTTATTTCCAGCTTTTTCTTCTCAACCAACAATTCCCGGTTAAATCCCTGAGTGGAAATCTCAGCACGTTGCAGCTCAACTTCCTCTTCAAACTGCAGCTGCCTCATTCCTGAGTCAATATTTGCCTCTTCAACTGCCTTTATCCATGCCGCATAAATGTCTGTCGTATCTTCAATACCGGCCTCTTTCGCCTTTTTTATCAGTTCCTCGTAAAGAGAGTTAACTGAGGCAATTTCCTTTTCAGTATCGTTTAAATAGACTGCGTTAACATCCTGCCATATTGCTTTTACTTCTTTGGCTGCATTCCGGTTAATTTCCTCAATCTGCTGATTCTTCCTTGCTTCAGCATTAATCCTTAATTGTGTAAACCTCTCGACCTCTGCGTCTGGTAATTCGGTAATAAACCCTGCATTCCCCGGCTCAAATCCCTGTGATGCATTCCATGTTTCTAAAAAAGCCTGTTGCTGCTGATTAATACGGTCTAATTCCTGATCATAGGCAAGTTCTGCCTCCGCTTTTTTACGTTCGGCACCTTCCTTCATGATAGCAATCTTTGATGCCTGCAACGAGCGCTCAAGATTCAATTCTTCTTCATGAAACTGTGTTAATGCTTTAAGTCGTTCCTGTTCTGCTTTCTGCTGTTCTTTTAACCGCTTTTCTGCTTCCTTTTTGGATACGCCGGTTAATGCATCAAGCTTTTCCTGTAATGCCTTTATCTCTTCCTCTTTGTCGGTTATCTGGGTGGTTGTAGATATCGATCCGGGAGCCCTCATGCTTTCAAGCTGCGTCTGTGCTTTTTTTAGATCAATAATAGTCTGATCTATCTGCTTTTGAATTGTTGGCAGCGCCAGATGGTTATTCAAAACATCAATCTGGCTTTTTATTGTATTGGCAATTTCATCACCAAACTGATACACAAGCAGTTTTTCAAGGCTGTTTTTTGTTTCTTCTGCCTGTTCTTTTGTTTGGGTAGAAATATCCTTAAAAAGATCAGAATGCTGTTTCTTGAATTTTTCCACATCAATAACACCTATGCCCGAAAACTGGTTTTCCAGTTTCGTTATTGATTCCTGTAGTTTGGCAACATCGTTAAATAGTTCATCTGCCTGTTCCCTTCGTTTCTGAATCTGGGAATCTGTTAAATCCCTTGTTTCGGTAAGTCCGGTTTTAGGATCATATATTTTTATTTGTTTTGCATTGGCTTCATCAAGTAACCTGTTCGCCTCTGCAAGTTTCTCATTGACCTGTTCCTGTGAATCAGCAAGATTATCCTTTGCAAGTTCACGTTTATTGTTTTTTATTTTGTTGTTTAGTTCATCAATCTTTTCTCCCGAAAGCTCAATAGCCTTACCGTATGCATCAACTGCGCTAATTGCACTGGGGAACTGTTTTGCCAATTCACCTACTATTCTATTTAACTCTTCCTGCTCTTTGGCTGTTTTGTTTGTTTTGTTCTGAAGGTTATTGTATTGTCCTATTAAATCATCAACATCAACCTGACTTCCGATGCCTTCAATGCTATCATTTAAATCTTCAATATAATCCTGAGTTGTTTTTGTTTCCTTCCGGAAGATGACCAGGTAAGAAACAAGAGCAGCAATAGAAGCAAGGATGATTCCGTAAGGATTGGCAGAAGATGCAAGGTTAAAAGCTATCTGGGCATCCTTAGCTGACTTTATTCCCCTCGCAAGGTTAATCCATGCCCTGACTGCTCCGGATGCAGCAGCGGCACGCTCAACAACTGCTGTAGCAATTACAGCCGCTTTGTAAGCTCCGTATGTTGCAACCAGTACCTTTAATATCTTTATGACCTCCTCATAGTTTTCAACAAGGGTAATGGCGCCCTGGATGGAGCCGGCAATGATTCCTTCGTTCTCCTGCCCTATTGAATTAAGCATCCGGTCCCACGCATCAGCAAAATTAGAAGCAAGCCCGGTAATCGTAAGGGCCTGTTTCTCCATCAGGTTTGAGAACCTTCCCCCTTCATTGGTCATGCTCTGGAATGCCTTTTCGACATCCGCAAATCCAATCTTACCGGCTGATACCATGTCCTGGATAGCCTGCTCGGATACATTCAGGTTTTTAGCCAATTCGGCAACAATAGGAACCCCCGCAACCTGAAAATCCCTTAATTCGCGGCCTGTCAATTTTAGCTGAGTCCGGACCTGTCCATAGTTTAGTATAAGTCTTTCAATGGGAACCGATAACCCAGCGGAAACGTCACCTAATGATTTTAATGTAGGAATTATGTCTTCTGCGGCTGTTCCGTATGCTAAAAGCTGTTTTGCCCCGGATGCAACCTCCGATAATTCAAAAGGAGTGGTTGCTGCGAAATCAACAACCTCTGCCATTAGTTTATCTGATTTCTCCTTGCTGCCCAGCATCGTTTCAAATGCAACCTCAAGCTGTTGAAACTCCCCCCGGACCCTGGCAATATCTTTTATAAAACTACCTGCCGCGAACACAGAAAAGGCACCTGCCAGTCCTGCACCTAACCGGCTGGTAATATTATCCATCTCCCGGCCCTCTTTTTTCATGTGATTAGAAAGACCGGATATGTCTTTATTTATTTGGGCAATATCCCGTTGAAGTTGTGAATTATCGATCCGGGCATCAAAATATAGTGCTGACATTTTAAAATTTATTTGTTAGGTTTCATTCCTGCTCTCCATTCCTCGCTTTTGATCTTTTCATTTAGAACCCTATCGGAGTCGGTTTTTGGTGCCCTGTTACTTCTTCTGGAATTTCCAAAACGTGTTCTGTCTTTCATGGAATTAAATTTTTGCTGTTCAACTTAAAATATAAGAGGGTTTGATTTGGGGGAATTTATTTGAAAAACTGCTTATTCTGCCTCAGGAAATAAGAATCTTTGGTAAGTTTACCTTTATCAATCTGCTCCTGAATAAAGCTCCTGGGACCTGTTGGCAGGTCCTCTATTTGTTTTACGGCCGAAAAGTCATCATTAACTAAGGCATCAACAAACTCATCTTCGTTGTTTAAAACCGGAGTAGCATAGCAGATACAAAATGCATGATTTCCCCTAAATAAATATTCTTTCGGATACCGTCCTACCATTGCCTCACAGATAGGGCAATCATCAGCTGCATTGGCAGATCGTTTCACATCAAAGCCAATCACAAAAGGGAGGCTTTTCCATCTGTCGTGATCCGCTGTTCTATACATCTCGTTGGTGTTGGTTACAGCCAATCTCAAGGCATTCATGTAACTGCTCCGATATACACCCGTTCCGGGATGATAAGCCGCCATTGGAGCCGAAGGTACCAGCTTGCCTTTTGAGTTTCTTATCCTGTGGAATATTCTATCAGGCTCTTTGAGTAGCTGTCTTACATCCTGGCTAATCAATGCTGCCGGCCTGCCAGTACTTAACCCCGATTCAAGGTAAAACTCAATGTTCTCTTTTGCTGAACCCATTACCCGCCAAACCCTATCCGATAACGTTAATCCATCAGATGATTTTCGATTCATAAATGCCTTAAAGGCATCGGCATTGCGGGCAAACATCCCCTTTTTGGCTGTTTCACTTATTGCCATGTCTTTAATAAAAGCAGAAACAAGCTCATCATTTTTGAGATTGCTGCGTTTCCAGGCATCGGTGGCAAAGTCATCCATGTTCAACAACATTTTACTATGCAGTTCTGTTAATTCCTTTTGAATAGCGTTCTCGATTCTCTTGTTACGCATCCAGATGTCCCCTGAGCCAGTATCGGTCCATCCGGTCATGTGAACACCTACTTTACGGATAAAATCATCATAGATGTACTTGATTGACCCCTGTTGCTGGATCATCCGCTGTAAGTGTTGCTTTTCGTAGAAAGTTAGCCTTTGTTTCATGGTCTTATAATTAGTATTGTGTTCAATAGAAAATTAAGTAATTGATATACAGTATTTTATATTTTTAACATTTGCCTGTTTTATACATTTTGCCACTTTTTTACCAAGAATGGTATCTTTTTGATAAAAATTGCAGCCTAAAATCAATGTCATTTAGCTCATCAAAATCTATGATTGTACCTTGAATCATTTCCCTGGAAAGCAGGATCAGGCGTTCAATTTTGCGCCTGGTCCTTCGCTTGTATAAAAGATTTTTTTTGCTTTTTAGGGACTGTCGTAATTCCGGGCGCTGTTTATCCTTTACCATCTCTCAGGTCTTTCTAATTGAAGTTCTGGAAGCATTGGCCATTGTTTTATTAGTCCACTTCCTTTGCGCCTATCATCTCCGGTGAATGGTTCCCAGCTAGCCATTTCGTAAACCCTGCTGTAAAAGCGTGGATTGAAATTATCCTCAACATCTTTTCTTCTCAGATTGGTAGTACAATAAAATTCAAAGTTTGAAGCCCTTTTAAATTCTTCATATCTTTTGTAAATTAATTCTTCCAGGATATTTACTTCAGCTCCGAAATAGTTCACAATTGCACCCAATCCAAAATCATCAATGAACATTATTTCTCCTCTGTTGTGTTCTTTTCTGGCATTACCTGCTCCTTTTTCAATAAATGCATATCCATCTTGAAAAAAATTTGTTCTTAACTCAATGGGTGAATATCGAATGATTGAAGGAGCTTTAATCTTTGAATGCTGAATATCATTTCGTCTTTCAACAGGATAAGCATTGATAACTTTTAATCGAAATTCTAACCAAGTTAGGATTAAAAAAGTTTTACCGGTACCAACAGGCCCCTGCAGGATGATTCCCGGCCTTTCGGCTTCACCGGTAGCCACTTTGATTAATTTTATAACAAGTTCTTTGCTGGTCTCCAAAATATCATATCCGGGATATTTTATTTTCAGAAAGGCATCAAATAACCTAAATATTACATTTTCATCCTTACCGAAATAGGGTAAGTAAATAGTTTCACCATCAAGTTCAATATACTTGCTCTTGTAAAGAAGAGAATAGACATACCAGTAAATAAATTTATCAGCCTGCTCATTAATTGTATCCAGAGCTTGAAGTAATGTCTCCTTCGTTAATTCCTTTTTTTCTTTTTCCATTTTTATTGATTATATTAATTGAAATATTTTCGGGAAATTCCTGTTCCCAATTTTTTTTGTTAATCCATGTTGAAAGGTGTTTCCAGGGGGGACAAAATTCTTCTGCCTTTTGAAGTTGTTCTTTGTGGGAAATTTCTTTTTCAAGAGCTGGCAGGAGTTGATCTATAATCTCAGGTTCATTTTTCTTAAGAAAGTTATCAAGCTCAGTTTTTAATCCTCCTTTGGTTCCGGGATATTTTTTTCTGAACATTTCAAATTTTACTGAAATTTCATCATAAATAAATTTCTTATCAGTATCATCATTATTAACATTCTTGTTTGTGTCCTTCTGCTGTCCTTCTGCTGTCCTTCTGTTGTCCTTCTGCTGTTCAATCTGCTGTTCTTTTTGTTGATATTCTTTATAATTTATGATTGTAACTAATTGTGTTACATTGCTTTTGTGCAGTTCAATCTGCTGTTCTTTTTCCAGGTCTTTTAAAAATTTTCTTACTTTATTTCTTGACCACTTCCATCGATCACTTAATCCAACTTCACTTACACCAACTTGACCACGTTCAACATTCACCTTAACCCCTCTTTTATAAAAAAATCCATCTTTGTGATTTGCCAACAGAAGTAGATCGACCCACGCCTGACCACGTGTAAAGGTCTCAGATAACCATAATGAGTTATTCTGAATCTTTCTATGTAGTTTGATCCATCCCTGACTCATTTTAATTTTCTTAAGGTTCCAAGAGATTTGTTAATGACATTTTGCCGCAATGTTTCCATCTGACACAAGGTGCCGGTTCTGTGGCTGACAAACATCCCGAATGAATGATTTTCGGGTTTTTCTGCGATAGGGAAAAGATCAAGTTCCCCGGAGGCAAGGTCAAGGCCAATTCCGTAAATTTCTGGATTAGGTTGCTGATTCATGGCTATCTTTCAATTTTGCTTAATCTACGATCCATCCGCCTAGAATATTCTGCTTTGGTTTCAATTTTATTCTCTGTCAACCACTCAAAAAATATCGATTTGCGGAATAATACTTTATTGTCTCTTTTAAAATGCGGAATTTCATTCCTGGACGTTTTGGCATAAATTGTTGACATTTTATAACCAGACAATTCTGAAGCTAATTGAGGTCCGAAAATTTCAGGAATTTCATTTTTTACTGCTTCCCTTTGTGAAGGAATACTGAGTATTTTTTTTAACTGGCCAACGGTTAAAAAGGATATTGGAGTCTCATCCGTAATTTTATTAGTTTCGATTTCCATACTATTTATTTTTACAATTTGAATCAAAACTAATCCCAGTAAAACCCATAAAAAATAGGGGTACCCAAAAGCACCCCCATTTTAAACCCTACAAGTTTAAACTACTTTCAAAGATGAATCATATTTGATTCAGATATTTTTGCTTTACCGGTTAGATATTTTAAAATTTGTTTGGAGCTTATGTCCTTGCCATTTATTGTGAAAGTATTTTTTAAAAATTCATAAGTCTGCTCATGTGTCCCCGAATTAACTTCACCATCTCTTTTTAATTGTATAAGCAGTCCCGCAAGCTTTGCTTGTTTGCCGCTGAAATCAATTTTCCCATTAATCAATTTGCCATTAATGAAATTTTCAAATTCCTTTTCGGGTGAAAATAAGTGTTTGAGATTTTTAATTACATCACTTCTGATTTCTTCATCGAATACCGGTCTTACGGAATTGGTTTTTATCGGCTTTTTATCTTCCTTCTCACCGCTTTCATTGCTATGGGCATATTTAAAGTAAGTTTCCGATATAAATTTAAAATCATCAGACTGTATAACATTTACAAATATTTCTGAATGTTTAAATTGTGGTGGCCTTTCCCCTTTATACAACTTATCCAGATATTTGAAAGTTAAGCCTTCGTACTTTAGATAATTCTTTTTGCTTATTTGGGGTAATACAGAATTCAAAAAATCATTGCTGTTTAAAAATATTTCGGAAAATTCCTTCCATGATGATAAATAGCCCCCCTGCTTTGATTTTACGAATTCTTTTAACTCTCCCTGTTTTTCTTTGTATTGGAGGTAATTTACAAAAATCAAAAATGACAATCTGAGATTAATCATTCTTTGCATGCTGTAATCTTCGGACACAACCCTCTTGTAATACCCCCACCAATCTATTAGTACAGGATTGTCCGAATATAAAACATACTCATTTAATTTACTATTTTCCTTTTCGAGTTCTTCGATCAATTGCGCCCTGCCTTCTTCCAGAGTTTTTCTGAGATTGGCATTTATCTCATTTATATCCCTTTGTAGCTGGTCGCCATCTAATTTAGCATCGAAATACATTGCACACATTGTTTTCTTATTTACAGTAATTCATTTGCTTTTGCAATCTCATCTTTCTGGAATGAATCCAGGTATATTTTAGTCGTCAATAGGTCCTTATGTCCAAGAGCTTCCGAAATAACATCTTCAGGAATTCCGCTGTTTTTTAATCGCATTGCATAACTATGTCGCGACATGTAACTGCTTAACCTAATGCCTTCAAACCCCAATGTTTCCCCCAAGGTTTTAAGATGTTTATTATATTTACGATACCTATCCCGGATATGGTTGTAAAGCTGTTCTCCCTTGTAGCCTTCAATGGTTATACATGGTGTAATGTAGTTTTCTACAAGTGTCGTGTTCTGACTGAACCAGTCCAGAAGCTGCTGAATTTTATCAGTAATTTTAATCCGGATGATTTTAGAATTTTTGCTTTCAGTTTTCTGTCTCCTATATGCGATATATTTTCCGCCTTCGAAAACTAGGATATTGTCTTTAGTAAGAAAAGCAACATCAATGAAGCTCATTCCCTGGCAGAAATATGAGAAAAGAAAGAGATTACTTACCCATTGCATTGTGTGGCTTTTCAATTCGGCATCTTTTAGTTTTTCAATATATACATTTGGCAGATATCGCTTTTCCGTTTCCTGTTCCAGTGATGAGATGCTGTAACCGTTTTTCCCAAATGGATAATTTACTTCAGATGCTTCACCATCTTTAATGGCTTTATTTAGCAGCGAACGAAATGTTTTAATGTAATATTTAATTGTATTGTTTGCTGCACCCCGTTCGATGCTAAGGTATTCATCAAAATCACTGATATATTTTAAATCGACATCATTAAACATCAACCGATGAAACATTGGATCGAAAAGCTCAAGCATATACAATGTATTTTCGTATGCTTTTTTATTTCCAATTTTGCCGGCCCGTTCAAGCTTCTCAATGTGTTTCAGAAAATAGTCCCTAACTCCTGTATGCTTTGATTTATTCAGGTATTTCTGTTCAAATTGTCTTAATGTCCAATCAATCTTTTTTTCCTCATACTCTTCAATAATCTTATTGCAGCGTTTTTTGACTCCGGAAAGCCAGCTGTTATTCTTTTCCCTGTCAGGATGAAGATTTGTGTTCCGTTTATCAACAGCGTATAACTGGAATTCATCATTCCATTGTTCAGGGAATGCCGAAATTCCCAAAAAAATAATCTTTCTATTTCCTGCCTTTCGAACAACCAAACCAACCGGAGAAGATCCATCTTTCAGTTTACTTTTTTTACCTCCAATTAATTTTATTGAGTAGTATTTTTTCATTACATTTGGTGTGAATTTACATTCCTGCCGTTTTTTTTACATTCCTGCCGTTTTTTACTTCAATTTATGTCCTGCCGTTTTCCTGCCGTTTTTTATCAAAATACATCAATATATGGCTTTATTTTCAATAACATTATATCATTACAAATATAATGAAATTCAAAAGAATACAACTAAAATAAAAGAAAAATTACACACCTGGGGGGCGAGGGGTCGCAAGTTCAAATCTTGTCACCCCGACAAATCAAAAAGCCTGGTACGGAAGTACCAGGCTTTTTTTGTGCCCAAACGTGAGCTTGCTCACAGGTTTGGGTACAAAAAAAACTGGTATGAGCGCAGCGAACAGGGTTTTTGATTTAGTTTCCTCCACCCTAAGATTCACTGTAAGTAAATCTTGTAGCTTCAACAAACGTGAGCTTGCTCACAGGTTTGCTCATAAAAAAAGCTGGTCTGAGCGAAGCGAACAGGGTTTTTGATTTGGATTACCCCCATTTAAGATTCACTGCAAGTAAATATTGACACTCCGACTGCTAAAAATGAAGGAGTTAGATAAAAAATCTGACTATTTTATTTTTAACGGATGCTATTTAGGTGCAACAAATCAATTAATCCAGGATACTCCTAAAGTACATAATAAAGATTGTAGTAGGTTACTTCGTATCCATTTGCAGAGAAGATTTTTTATTTCAACAGAGTCTCTTTAAATTTTCATGCAATCCTTGCTGTTAGGCACAGGAATGCAATTCGGCTAATCTGCTGTTAATTTCATTTTGAATCGTGATTGGATTTTGGGAAGTGTTCATTGCAATTTTGCCTGCAAATGCTGCTTTTATAATCAGTGGCATATTCCTAATTAGAAACAAATCCCAGAAAAATGGAAAGAACAATCAATCCTTAAATCTTTAATGAATAAACCAACTTAATCTTAGCCTGCTTTCTTTGAGCTTATCTTAGTTCCATATAATGAAAATTTTATGATGAATGAATATTTTTTAATGTTGATAATGGAAAGCTTAATTTGTAACTTCCACACTTTGATGGTTAAATGAATTTATATGACTGTAAATTTCAATTCAATTATGTACCACCATTTCAGTTAAAGAGTATAACACTTTACAAAAATAAAGAAAGAACTTAGTTGTTAGCAAGAGGAAAAAGAAGGTGTATTTCTTTAAAAAGGCAAGAAATGTCTTAATTATTAATAATTTCCAGAAAAAAGATCGTTTTTTATATTGACTTGAATTAAATTATTTAAGAACTTTATATCTAATATATAATTTGTATATTTCCTCTCGTATTAAAAAGATCTTTAATTCATGTAAAAGTTAATAGCGTGGCTGAATATTTCAAATATTATCTTTCAAATGTTGCTACAGTACTTTTATTTATCGGTATTATATCAATAGTTCTTGCTTTAAGATTTCGTAGAAAAAAATTTGTAAATGATCAAATAATGCCTGGCATTGGAGGAAATTCGATCACCTTAAAACCAAATCATTGGTATGATAATGAAATAGAAAATAATAAAGATGAATCACCTCAGGAGGTTCAAAAAAGGTTTCCGCTATATAAAGAACTTATTAAAGTTTTAAATGAGGTAAATCTCAGGCTGATATATTATTAAAGAACAACTAAAAAAATAAGCCGCATTGAGTGAAAAAAAATACACATATAAAGCATTTATTTCATATTCCCAAAATCCGGATAAGTATTTAGCAAAGAAGCTCGAGGACAGGATTGAAAGATTTGGTATAGGCTGGCATCGGCTCAATAAACAAAAACTTTTTATTTTTCGGGACGTAACTGATTTAGTACCAAACAATAATCTTCCTTCGAAAATTGAAGACGCATTGAGTAAATCTGAATTTCTTATTGTACTTGCACAAAAGAAATTCTCCAGGTCCGATTTTAGTTGGGTAAATGTTGAAATAGAGTACTTTGTTAAAAGTTGCGTAAATCGCGGCGACGATCCGGCAGATTATATAATATTGGCAATTACGGACGGAGATATCGTCTGGAACAGAATAAAAAATCAATGGGATTATGAACTTACAAATGTAATTCCTTACAGCCTTCGTGAAATTTTTAAACATGAATCTCTTTATGTCGATCTGCGCCCGCTAAATGATAAATCAGTTTCACAAAAACAAAAAAATCAGGTATTTCAGTTTGCATTGATAGTTATTGTTGCGAAGTTGTTGTATAAAAAACCAAGTGAGATACAAAATCAAATTATCCAGTTGCAGAGGTATGTAATCGGGTTTATAGCAGTAATATTAGTATTCATTTCAGTTCTTTCCGTTTATGCCATAATTCAGAAAGACAATGCTGTTGAAAACGCAATAGAGGCAAAGAAGCAGGAAGCTGTCGCCATTGAAAATGCAGAAGAAGCAAAAAGGCAAGAAACCATTGCTGTTGAAAACGAAAAAGAAGCAAAAAGACAGGAAAAAAATGCAATTAAAAACGCAGAAGAAGCGAAAAGACAAGAAGAAATTGCAAAATCAAATGAAGAAGAAGCAAGAAGACAAGAGAAGTTTGCTAATCTGAATGCCGAAGAAGCAAAGAGACAAGAGAAAATTGCCGTTCAAAATGCTGAAGAAGCAAAAAGACAAGAGGCCTTAGCCAAAACAAATGAAGAGTTGGCAAAGCTGCAGGAAAGGAAAACCGATACGATTAATAAATTAATAGAAGCAGAAAATTTAGCATTAAAAGCCTCTGATTTTTTTAAATCTTTGAACGACACGTTAGTGTCAGACATGTCGGGTGAAGAAGTTGTGTCAGCCCGGGAGCAAAGAGATAGCATAAAAAAAGCTTTTGAACTTTTTACTGACTTTAAAGGATTGGAAAAACCGGAGCACAGAAACAAACTTGAAACGTTATATACTTCAGACATTTTGTCTTCCATATTTTTCAATGGAAGTAAATCCAGGCTAAAATCCGAGTATGACAGGATTTACCAGACATCGGGTGGAAAAACTATTGTGTATAACTTAAATGGCCAAATCTACCAGGCTGGCAGCGATAAATATGTTTTCAATAATAATGAAAATTTCGTTGAAGCAACGTCGGTTAAAGGAACAAATCTTATCGCCTATTCTACTTACAATAACAATATAAAATTGATTGACATTGAAAGCGAAAAGCTTTATCAGGTTGAAACAAGAGATATCTTTGGCAGAGATGTTATTACTGAAGCATATAATAATAGCAAAGATGTTTTGATCTTAAATTCGAAGAATGGAGCCAGTTACCAGGTAAATTTTGCAGATTCGGAAAAGACTTTTACGCCGCAACTGGCAAAGTACAAATCGGCAACACCTGTTCTGCTCGGCAAAAAATCGTTTGAAGTCAATTATTCAGGTAGAGAATTATCGATAATCAAGGATTCCGATACAACTTTGTTTAAAGGTGTTAGCAGTTATTGTATTAATGAAAACAGCGGTACTGTTTTCTGGGGAACTCCATACGGTGAAGTTAATGAATACAGTGTTTTCGGCACAAATCCTGATTATCCGCTCATTTCAGTCAAAGACCGGATAAATAACATTCTCATGGACCCGGGTAATCAGATATTGGCTGTTCAGGTAGGTGCAAACCAACTTATTTTGTTCGCAGAATTCAAGTGGGGCTTTACAAAAATTTATCAGGAAACAATTGGAAGGCGCATCAATGACATTTGTTTTGGTAATGACGGATTTATATATGTTTTGTATGATAGAAACCGGTTTGTGCACTGGCCTGTTAAAAGTGCTTTATTTCAGGAAGATGAGGGTGTACTGGTAATACAATAATTTATGATTGAGGCAAAATTTTTCAATGGGTGCATTTGTCTGTTACTCTCTGTTTCGATGTATGGTCAGAACGGTAATATAAATGCATTGGATAATGCTCAACTGGAATATGAAAGAGGTAATTACGAAAGAAGTTTGAGTTACCTGAATGCAAGTACAGGCGTAGCTTTCAACGATAAAGCCCTTACTATAAAAAATTTCTGGTTAACTGTGGAAAACTATATTGAATTGCAATATCCTGAAGAAGTTATCATAGAAAATTTAAAGTCAATTCTCACGATGGATCCTTTGTTCACGGAAGAAAAATACAATCTTGATTTTTCAGGCAGTCTGGCAAGTCGTATGCAAACCATATCAGTTTACCCACAGTGGGTCCTGAACGTAAGGGCATCAAGAGATTTTATATTCCCATTTGTCGTAAAGGAACCTTATATCTGCGAAGAATGTGTTGAGTCAGACAATTATTCTTTTTCGGAAATGGGGTCGAATCTAAATTTTAACCTGGGGTATTTTTATACACGTAAATTGGGTGTGGAATCCGGAATCGGTTATACGACTTTTAATTATTCAAGAAATATTAACGGTATTAGCCAAGGCGACAAATATACTTTAGCATACAATGAAAAATTACAGTTAATTGACGTGCCGCTCTATTATGTAATCGCGTTGACCAAATGGAATATAAGGGTCGGAGCAAACTACAAGTACCTTATTCAGTCAGACGCTAAAATATTTCATTCGTTTACCGACAAAATTGAGGAGGAAATTACACAGCAATTTACCAGGGATAATTTGCAGGAAATCAGAAACAATAACCTGATTTTTTTTGGTTTTCATATAGATAGAGAAATATTTCCATCAAAAGATAAATCTTTGTGGTACCTGACATTGAATTTTATTTCTCAGGTGAGTTTAAACTCATTTATTTCCGAAAAACACAGGTTGTCAGATTTAGGTTTTATTTCTGATACTTACTATACTGACGACAAAGTTAATTTCGCCATGTTTGGTCTGGGCTTACGTTTTAATTACAATGCGAAATATAAAATTATTCAATGAAACATGTGCATTTTATATTATTTGTAGCAGTTTGCTTTTTGGGGTGCAATGATGAAATTACGAGTGATTTTTCACCGGTCA
Organism: Mariniphaga sp.; assembly: GCA_024636975.1. GTDB lineage: Bacteria > Bacteroidota > Bacteroidia > Bacteroidales > Prolixibacteraceae > Mariniphaga. The sequence goes on along the minus strand of JAGXGA010000062.1, from coordinate 128,168 downwards.
ACAGCCTTAAGGTTTATGATTCTGCTATTCAAAGAGTGAAAAAGATCCACAATTTATTCGCATTGATGGATACTTCAAAAATAATTTTTCTGGATGAGGATGGTGACAGGATATTTGATTTTAGCAACAGAGAATATAAAACAAATGAAACCATAGATTTCAAATTAACCGACGTTGTCGTCGGGGCTGGAAATGACATCTTTATATTGGGTGCTGAAATTCTAAAAGACAGTACATTTCAGATATATGTCTTTAAAGTTACTGCAGATGGCCAATCGGTCTGGAATAATCCGGTTAAGATTGGTATCACTAAGAATTTTGATTATGAAATTTTTGAACGGGATAAACTAATCAAATCATATTTCTTTATTTCTGAAAACGGATATGCATTAGGAAATTTCAATAACAGCAGATTATATCTCATCGTAAATTATCAGTCGGCTGATAGCTTTAAGTGGTATTGTAAACTAATTGCTCTTGACGATGCCGGAAAAATAGTTATGGAAGGTAAGCCAATGCAGGAATTCCACCCTGAAATATGGAACTATATGGTTGAGTTTTTACCCAATGGAAATTTGCTTACATCGCTTGCCGTAGGATCTGAAGCTTATATTCATCAATTCGACCCCAATACATTTGAATTGCTGATGACCAGGGAAATTGACCCGGGTGATATAAAAGCGAGATTGCCCATATTTACTAATATGTTGATATTAAACGAAGAGGAGGTTGTTTTAACCGGACATGCCAACAAGGAAAACAACTTAATAGTAGGTGGTAATTTTGATGCCTTCTTTGTAAAATACAACTTCATTAAAAATGCTATTACTGATACTCTGTTTAATGGTGCAAATAACAGCTATGAATTAACGTATCATTCGTACATAGATGTCAATGGAAATATCCAGTGTATAGGGACCAAAAGAGAAGACTTATTTATTTCTCATGGATCCAATTCAAACCTTTATAAAGTTGGTTTTAATTTGAACTCTTCCATCATAGATTCTTTAATTTTAATTGAAAACAAAGGATATGAAGGATTGTATTTTGAACCTGTAGAAAACTCCGGATTGTTAAAAGTTCTTGGTCGCAAACTGGATATTTCAGGATACCAAAATAAACAGGCTTTTTTCACCATCATAAAACCCTAAGAAATGACAGCAAAATTACATACCTTATTTCCGACCTATCTGGCTATATGCATTTTAGGACTAAATTTAGCATCTGGACAAGATACGATACCACCCAATATTACAATTAATGATTTTCTGGTGGAGACAAATTATAATTTAGGTGGATCGGGATTTGATGGAAGCTACCTGTTTATTGGTGAAGATACATTGGAGGTTACGCTTTCATGTATTTACGTATTCCCTGATGATTATTACTATAAAACAGAGAATGTTAATATTGCCGACGATTCAGGCAGCTTTATGGATACGATTGTTGTCGACACAGTTATTTATGATGATGAAGGATACGGCACAATAATTCAAACAATAATTGCTGAGGATAATTCGGGTAATACATCTAAATTTTCCATAATTTCCAGGGTTAGTGACTTTAAATACCAGTTTTCCGTTCTTGGTATGATTGTCAATGGAATCGATGTAGAGTATGATGAAAGTACCTATTCTCTGGAGCAAACAGATTTTGAAATTTGTGAAGCTCAGAATATCGACGTAGTTATGTTATATTCTAAGAATGGGTGCACAGGCGATACAAAAGTTGATTGGTATATAGAAAACGAGTTGGCATCGACAGGTTCTGAAGAAATTACTTTTCAGTTATATAGTACCGATAGTATTGAGCTTTCAGCGGAAGCTAAATACAACAATACAAATCTCGAGGATAGAATTCGAATCAAATTTCGAAGAACAATTAATGATTCATCCACCGATATAATCAATCCCATCTGTTCAAACTCTGCTGATGGCAGCATTAAACTGGATGCAGCTGTAAGCAACGTGAAATGGGAGCAATCCGGATTAAATGCAAAATCGTTGGATTCTCTTTCAGCGGGTTCATATTATGTAACCTACTCTTACAACGGATGTGAATTTTACGATTCCATTACTTTGATACCTCAGAATGTTCTTGATTTTACAATTTCAGATACAGTTATTGATTTAAATCAAAACGAATCTTTAATTATTAATAATACCTCAAACATTACTGGCAACTATCTATGGCAAATTAAGGACAGTTCTTTTATTAATAATCAGAATGAATTTGAATTTAGTTTCAATTCTGCGGGTGACTATGAAATTAAACTAATAAACAGTAGTGAAATTTGTAATGATACAATATATAAAAATGTAACGGTAGAAGGTGACCTTCCGGTGCAAGACACAATTCCTCCTCAGATTACCATTGATGAATCACAGATTAATGCGAATTATCGACCAGATGACCCTGATTTATATTACGAATTTTTAAGTGACGATACGCTGAAAATTTTTATATCGTGTCTTTATTATTTCCCGGAGGAGTATTATTTTGAATTGGAAAATGTAACCATTGAAGATGAATCTGGGGTGGTCCATGATACAATCATTATCGAAACTATACCTGATGAAAGGGGATACGGTACAGTTTACAACACGATAATTGCTGAAGACAATTCTGGTAATAAATCGGAATTGGTAGTTATTGCAACAATTGGTTCTATTTATAGTTTTGAATATAGAGGAATGAATGTGGGTGACATACAGGTATTTTACGACGAAAGTAGTTATACTTTAGAAAAATCTGAATTTGAGTTTTGTAGTCTTAAAAATATAGAAGTAGAGGCATTATATTCAAAAAATGGATGTACCGGTTTTACAAATATTGATTGGTATATAAACGATGAACTGGTTTCCAGAAATTCAGATACAATTTCTATTGTGTTGGGTAATGAAACTGATAGTATTAAATTGGCAGTTGAAGCTGAATTTAGTAATACTGATTTTAATGACAGAATCCCGATTACAATTAAAAAAACAAGTAATGATTCATTTATAGTATTGGATAATCCCACTTGTTCAAATTACGCTGATGGTAGTATTTATTTAGACTCAAGAGTAAGTAATGTAGAATGGTTTCATAATAACTCAAATGCTTTGAATTTGAGTTCTCTTGAAGAAGGTTTATATTATGTTTCCTATTCTTATAACAATTGTGAATTTAACGACACAATTATTCTGATTCCTGACAACATTCTGGATTTTACTGTATCAGACAAAATAATTGATCTGAATCAAAATGAATTATTAACAATCACGAATATTTCAAATCTCACAGGTGATTTTTCATGGCAAATCGGAGACAGCACTTTTGTAAACAACGAAGATAAATTTAACTTTACTTTTAAATCACCGGGAAACTATGAAATTAAACTCACAAACAATAATGGGGTGTGCTCCTCTGCAATAAGTAAAACTATATCGGTGGAAAGGAACATCGTTGTGGAGGACACGACCGTTCCAAAAATACTCGTTGATGAAATACAAATAAGTACAAATTATTTCCTGGATGAGGAACTGGGATTTGATGGTAATTATTCATTTTTAGGTCAAAATAAAGATACATTGGAAGTCACACTTTCTTGTAAATATGTATTTCCCGATGACTATTATTTTAGACTTGAAAATGCAGTTATTGAAGATGAATCCGGCATTTACCGGGATACAATTATAGTTGAAGATATAATTTATGACGATGAAGGTTATGGTACACTCGTTCAAGAGGTAATAGCTGAAGACAATTATGGCAACACATCAAAATTAAAAATAATCACTAATGTAAGCGAGAGTAAACATAGCTTTGATATTCTCGGTGCGAATGTGGGAGGCATTGAGGTGGCTTATGACGAGAATACTTTTGCTTTGGAGAATACTGATTTTGAATTTTGCGAGGGAGACAATGTTGAAATATTAATGTTATATTCAAAAAACAGATGTACCGGTACTACAAAAATAAATTGGTATATCGACGATGAGTTAGTTTCAACAAATTCAGATAAGATTTATCTGGATCTTAGTAATGAAAATGAAACAATCAGCCTGGCATCTGAAGCGAATTATAGCAACACAAATCTGCAGGATAGAATCAGGTTTAACATTCACAATAAAATTAATGATGCCCAACTGAATATTAATCAACCTACATGCTCAAACTCGTCGGATGGTAAAATAAATTTAGATCCGCTGGTAAGCAATGTGAAATGGCTTCACAATAATTCAAATGAATTAAGCCTAAATTCCCTATCGCCGGGAATATATTATGTTTCATACGTGTATGATGGTTGTAATTTTACCGACTCAATTAATTTGGCACCTGAATTTCCCCTTGATTTTACGTTGTCAGATACGGTTATCGATTTAACACAGAATGAATTGTTAACTGTTAATAATTTCTCCGGGAATTCCGGGAACTTTTTTTGGCAAATTGGAGACAGTGCATTTATTAACAACGAAAATGAATTCGAATTTGCTTTTAAATCTCCGGGAGACTATGAAATTAAGCTAATGAGAAATGACGGATTATGTATTGATACAATTAGTAAAAACATCATAGTTGAAGGTACTACAAACATTCATGAAAATCTATTTTCTTCATTTAGGATAAGTCCCAATCCCTTTAACAATTTTCTAAATATTGAATTTGATGCCCCTTCCAAATATCATATCGCTGTATTTGGTGTTGATGGAAGAGTTTATTTCAAAGATCGAGTTTCACAGATTAAGAATTACCAGGTTAAAACTGGATTTTTAAGTCCGGGGATTTATTTTTTATATATAACTTCCGAAGATAATTTATCGCCTATTAATGGCTATAAAATTGTTAAATTTAAGGAGTGAAATAATGCTGACATTCTACTTTCTCCCTTCTCAAAGTAAGACCTTTTAAAATTATCCATTTATAAATCCCTGGGGCATAGCGTTCAAATAACTGCCTGTATGCCTCCTTTAAACCCGATTTGATTTTACGGAACAATTGCGAATCGCTGGTATTTTCGTTAAAATTGTGAGGCAGCAATTCGGCTAGGCCTTTACAGTAATCATCATCGTATGGATGAATGTTGTTCAGAAAGAAAACCAGCCTGTCGCGAAAGTTCACCCCATGTGCTTTGCTCTTCCAAGAGTTGATGGCCGAACTTCCTGTTATCTAGAAGAAGGTTTGCAAAAAAAGGTGAACTGGCAATTTTTTATCATCTGGAGTAAAATGAAATTAACCCTTTGGGACTCATTCAGAGTTTCACCATTTCTTCTCCAATGAAACTAATAAGGAATTTTAAACTCCATTCAACCCCTATTTGTTGTAGAATTGGGAAGCACATGATTTAACTGCCATTTTTTTTATTCAAGTTTACCATCTAACCAATGGATTATATTTAGCAATAATTGATAATTTTCTGGTGCAACTTCATTATTCATGCCTATCTTTCTTTTTTGAGGACCTGCTAATTGGGCTGTAAACATTGCTGCTTCTCCAAATACTACGATTTTTCCTTTTCCATATGTTTTATAAGCACCCTGCGACCATCCTTCTACATTAAATTTAGTTGTTTCATCATCAAATACCCATGCTGTATCAGGAAGCATATTCACATATCTTTTATTAAAAGTCAAAATAGGAGTAGCATCATCTGGTATTTTGAATGCCTGACCAGTAAATGTTGCAATTTGCCTGACACTCTCCGATGAGTTTCTCCCTTTTGTGATTATACTTTCTGTAAGTGTTTTTTCATATAAATTAAAATATACAGGGCCTCCTGAAAGAGTATCAAACACAAATCCATTAGTGAATTCAAATCCAAATGCTTTTGCAAGATCTGCTGCTGCACCAGCCATTGGCATATGGTCGGCAATTAAGAATAAACTTCCTCCTTCAAAGACCCATTCTCTCATTACTTCAATTTCTGATATTGTGAAAGCCGATGGATTTGGTAAAAACCAATCTTCCAAATTAATTTCATTTAATGCATTTGAGACTACTATAATTTTTCCTTTAGATAACTGGTTCTTTTCAAATACACCCCTATATTCTTTTACATTGTATCCATCTCTCTCCAAAAGGTTTGAGAAAGCCTTATATCGTCCATTTTTTGTATGGAAGTTATGGTGTCCTTCGTCGATAAAAACTACAGGTCCTTTCCATAACTCATATTCTGGATTCTGTATTATCGGATAATAAGCAGTATCGGCTATTTGTTGTGAAAATAACAACTTGGGTAAAATCAAAACCACAAGAAAAATTAATGTTTTCATGAATGTAGATTTTGTAATTTATATTTTTGCAAAAATCGTTCATTAATTTTTAGCAGTTACACTTCTATTAAATTCACCAACAAAACTTTCATTTTCGCACATAGTTTAAAAATACTTTCATAACGGGACTGATTGATCAAAACTATAATGCTTACCTGATCCTCAATAAATTTAAATATTCAGTTCCGGCTACACCTGGATGAAATATAATTCTACGATTATACAAGATTTGGGTATTCCAGCCAAATCCATAATGCGGATTCATTCTGTTCTCTGGAATATAAGATGTCCAGAGCGAAGCGAACAAGGTTTTTAATTTAGTTTCCTCTCCCCTAAGATTCATGGTAAAGTAAATCTTGTAGCTCCAATTTTGAATATTAAAGACTTGCAGAATCAACTGCAGGTCTTTTTTTATACTCTTGTCGCAATTTTGTCGCAACATCCCTTAGTAAAACCTGCCGCAAATGTGAAAAATGACCAATTTGGTTTTTAATTTTTTAACCGTACCTTTAATGTGTTAAATTCCTCATTAATATGGCAATACTGCACAAAGGAAATCGTTTTGACCCTGAACAACTTTTCAGACTGACATTTGAAAATGCAGCAGTTGGTATGACCCAGGTAGACCCGCCCGGACGTTATATCAGTGTAAACCAAAAAATGGCAGAAATTACAGGCTACTCTAAAGAAGAGCTGCTGCAAAAAACCTTTCAGGAAATTACCCATCCCGATGATTTGGAAGAGGATCTCAGACAGGCTGATATGCTCAGACGTGGTGAGATTAATTCCTACAGCATAGAAAAACGGTATCTTAAGAAGAATGGCAATATTGTCTGGGTTGATCTTACAGTATCTGCTGTAACCGATGAAAACGGAAATTTGATTTTTATTATTGGCGTGGTGGAGGATATCTCTAAACGTAAACAGGCAGAAGAAGCCCTTCGGAAGTCTGAAGAGAAATACCATACTTTATTTGAATCCATTGATGAAGGTTTTGGCATTTGCGAAATGATATTTGATGAAAATGGTAAACCTAGTGATTATCGCTGGCTGGAGATAAATCCATCCTGGGAAAAACAAACCGGTCTGAAAAATCCTGTTGGAAGAACTGCCCTGGAACTGGTGCCGGACCTGGAACAGCACTGGATTGATATCTACGGAAAGGTTGTGTTAACAAGTGAACCGGTTCGTTTTCAGCAAGGTTCTGAAGCAATAGGCCGTTGGTTCGATGTGTATTCTTTCTCTATAGGAAAGCCGCAACTCTATCAGTTCGGTATACTTTTTACCGATATCACAGCACGCATAAAAACTGAAGAAATATTCAGGCAAAAAGTTGAAGAGTTAAAGGTAAGCGAAGAAAAATTCCGGACACTTGCCAACAACATATCTCAATTGGCATGGATGGCCGATAATGTGGGGAAAATAATATGGATCAATAAAAGGTGGATTGATTATACCGGAAAATCTCCACATGAAATAGAAGGTTATGGTTGGAAAAAAATAATACATCCTGAACACATGAAACGACTTGCAGAAACAGTCAGCTTTGCAATAAAGAACGAAGAACCCTGGGATGAGTTTGTCCCGTTAAAAAACAAAGCTGGAGGATACAAATGGTTTCTTTTTCGTGTAATTCCGGTCTGGGATGAAATAGCTAACAGCCTCCGCTGGTTTGGAACAGCCACTGATATTACCAAGCAAAGAGAAATTGAAGATTTGTTGAAAAAGGATAAAGAACTGGTTGAAAATCTTCTTTACATTGCAGCACATGACCTGAAAGGGCCGGTGGCAAATATGTATGGTTTTTTTGAGGTTATGGAAAAAATGGAACCTAAGCAAAAACTTAAAATGTTGGAACATTTCAAAGAAATGGCAGATCAGCTTGATAAAACAATCAAAAGCATTACAGATATATTACGCGTACGGGATACTGACAAGTCATCAGCAAGCTTGGTATATTTTAAAAATGTGGTTAATGATATCTTGCTGGAATACAGGGATAAACTACCTACTTCCGCTATAAATCTTGATATTAAAGAAAAATCTGCAATCCGGTATATTGAACCTTTGCTGTACAGCGTAATAAAAAACCTGATTAGTAATTCCATAAAGTATAGCCGTGATGATGTTCCTCTACACATTAAAATCAGTACACAAAAGGAAAAAAATTATACTTTATTAGCTGTTAACGACAACGGAATTGGAATTGATATGAACAAATACGGGGAAAAAATATTTTCACCTTTTCAGCGGTTTGAAGTAGATAAAGCAACTGGGACAGGAATAGGATTATATCTTATTAAAAGTATAATTGAAAAAAATGGAGGTTACATAAACGTTGAAAGCACGCCCGGAAAAGGAACAACATTTTACTGCTACCTGAAGGAATATTAAAAAGTACTCTTTGTCCCATTATCCAAACTCAAAAGATATGTGCCTCTTGCATGGAACAGCAAGGAGTATTCAGCTAATGGATTATATTTTATTAAATATTAAACCCTGGATGGGTGGCAAAGGCGTTGTCAATTATGACGTTCCCAGCTTGTCTGGCCCGTTCTCTTGAAGCAGATGTTGTTCTTGCACCAGCAGCATAAAACCACCAGAGGTAGCCGGCTTCAAAAGTCCAGGCACCTTGGTAATCCCAATTAGAATCCGCATCATCAGATGATCCAAAAACTGAACCTGAAGGAAAAGTAGCATTATGCCCCTTTGCTTCATGACGTGCTTCATGCACTAAGATTGCAGCTCTCTCGACAACAGAATAATCATACCAAAAAGAGAGGTATAACTCAGCAGTTCCACCGCTGAAAGAAGCTACCGCACCCCCATCACCGCAAAACGAACGAAGTTCGTCAATACTCTCCCGAACATAACGGCGTCCCCATTGAAGGATGTTTTGAGGAGCATCATAGGAATCATTAAGATAGTCACTTGCCGAATAGGTCAATAGATAGCAAGCATTAAATGTTCTAGCCAATGGTTTATTCGTATTACATGCATCATGCCAACCAAAGCCATCATCCCAATACCCCTTATTTCCATTGAAACCATAAACTTCCCAAAAATAATCTATATATTGTTGTTGACATATGAAAGCGCCATAGAAGTTGTCACCGCTTGCATTTTTATCTGGAACTGAATAAGTACATGAAGCCATAGTTTTTGTCTTTAATAATTAAAAAATAAAAGGTTATGAATGATCGATTTTCAATTAATCTCGGCGGGGTGTAACTCTCGGCTTGTCGTTTACTTTTGGAGTAAATCTTTTAGGAATGTCCCCATCCTTTATACGAATTTGGGATACTTTCTCAATATTGGTTTTTTTAATGTCGAGTAAATAGTAATCATTTTCAGATAAAATTTCTTTGAGTTTTTCTCTTGAATTTTGGTCACCGTATTCGATAACCCCTTGTATACTCGCTCGTCGAACTGATAAGCTTTCGTGTTTTGCATGTTTAAATAATAATTGAAGGGCATCCTTATTTTTTTTCGAAGCAATTCTGGTAATAGCCTCCACGGCTGTCGTCAAATTGATAGTCTCCTGTCGAAGACTACTTCGTTTATGAGGATCTTTGTACAATTCCTTTGGTAAAGGTTTGGAAAGTATCTTATCAAGAAGAGGCAATGACGCAGGGTCTCTTAGTTCAGCAAGTAACTGGATAAGAGACCATTTATCCAAGTATCGATCTGTTGGTATCACCTCTAGTTCTTTACTAATTGCTTCAATAATCTTCTGAGCATTGGGTTTTATTGAGTCTAAGGCTGCTTGGTAATTCTTTTCGGCATCATCACCAACAGCTCCCATCTTGTTTACAGCATCATGAATCCTTTTACTAATATTTTCCTCTATACCATTGAACTGAAAAGGTGAAACAAAATCTAAAGTGAGTTTATCTTTTCTAATCTCATCAGTGTGATCAATCCCATTAGCAGCTTTCTGTGGCTTGGTTCGAAACCAAAGCATAAGAACTAAAATAGCTAACACCACAATAGCTAATATTATAATAATTGGGTTGGATTTTCCATGATAGATGTATATATGATAAAACGGCAACACTATAACAATATATGCAATTTTATCCATATATGCAAAAATACTCCTGTCGTGAAGTCTAATTTACTCAACAAATTTAATAGAAGAATGTCTGGTGTATAAAGCAACTATAAATAGAAACGGTAGACATGTTTGGGTGTATTTTATAACCACCTCTGAAATAATTATGCTTTGTAAGCTGAAGACTGAGCCTGGCTAAATATGGACACGAGCGAGTTTGGCAAAGCTTGTAAGCGGCTGAACAATATCCAACTATTGTACTTTTTATCGGCCTGGAGGAAGGGTATCTCAACACTGCCGGTAAAAGGGGCGGTCTCGGTTACATTTGTGGTCGTTTAACCAGGCGCTTTAACTGCGGATGCAGTCCCGGTTTCAATAAAGTTTCTTGCCGATGAATGTTCAAATGAGCAGCTTTTTAGAAACCCACAGGCGCGGGGTCGTTTTGCTACAATTGCAGTTTTTACGCTTATAACGCGTTTTATGCTATTTGTTTATCCTATTGATTTTACCGATAATTTGTCATAAATTGTCTATTATTTTTAAAAATAGAAATAACTATTTAAAGTGGAACTAAATACGAACTCTGAGGTCAGCAATATACAATGCTGAATATTGGATTTCAGGCTGCGACTTGCAGTATAATGTGATGCACCGGGAAGTTTGTAGCTTTATTTCACCGGTGTAAACTTTCAACTATCATTCAAAAATTATTTATCTCTGAACATGAATTTAAAACTGAGAAATCGTAACTGTGTTATCCTCGGCGGTAGCCGTGGGATCGGACGCTCTATTGCTATTGGATTGGCAGAAGAGGGTGCAAACGTAGCAGTATGTGCACGTGGAGAGGAGACACTGAGAGAAACGGAGCATGATTTACTTAAAGCTGAGGTCAAAGTCTATGCAGCAACTTGTGATATCGCTGATTCGGAAGCCCTGGTTTCTTTTTTAAAAGCAACAAAAGATGCTTTCGGTAGTATCGATATCCTCGTTCACAATGCGTCGTCATTGGCTCTTGGACCGAGTCTGGAGGACTGGAACGCGAGCATAAACGTAGACCTGATGGCTGCCGTACATGCTTGTGAGCAGGTAATTCCATGGATGGCCGAACAAGGTGGTGGTTCCATTATACTTGTTTCTTCCATCTCAGGGTTAGAATGTGCACCAGCTCCGGATTACGGCTACACCGCTGCGAAGGCAGCGCTTATAGCATATGCCAAGAAGCTGGCTGTCATGCATGCTCAGCAGGGGATTCGCGCCAATGCTATTGCTCCAGGATCGATTGAGTTTCCTGGTGGACTCTGGGCTGCAGTGAAGGATACCCAACCGGAGGTTTACGAAAGTGTCAAAGCAAGCATCCCGGCCGGTCGCCTTGGAACACCGGAAGAGGTAGCTGATGTCGCAGTGTTTCTGGCCTCACCACGTGCCCGGTGGATAACAGGCGAGTGTGTCTCAATCGACGGTGCACAGCATCGCGGTATGCGTTAACGAGCAACACAGGAGCGAATCATTATCACAGAGCATTGCATTGTTGCATAACCATTAAAAATTAAAATAAATGTTTAAACTGGAACAAATATGTACTATGAAGTCAGCAATATACTATGCTGAATATTGGATATTATGCTTCGATTTGCAGTATAATATAATGTCCGGAGGCGGGATTCCCCGGCTGAAGTAACGAGAATCAAAGGGAACACACATGGCCTTTCAAGACAACTATGCAAACCTGGTCTCCCAGAGAAGTGAAGCGCATACGCGCCTGATTCGGGACTACGACGGCCCGAACCCCGACTTCGATTACATCGTGATCGGCTCGGGGATCGGCGGCGGGATCGTGGCGGACGATTTGGCCGACCGCAATCCGGGGAAACGCATCCTCGTCGTGGACGTCGGCTCGTTCGTCTACCCGACCCATGTCTACAACATCAGCCGCATTTCGAACGGTGCGGTGGCGGAGCATTTCGGCGTGGACAACTTCCTGCAGACGGCCACGCACCAGCAGTTAATCGGCGGCAAGCCGCAACTCGTGTTCGGCGGCCGCTCCATCTTCTGGTCCGGTCTCATCCCGCAGCCGCAGGACTGGGAACTGGACTTCTTCCCTGCCACGATCGCAGCAGACTTGAAGGGCAATTACCTGAAGCTCGCCGGCGAGCGGATGAACAAGTCGTTGACGTTGGGCAGCAAGGCCCGCGAGCTCGTCGCCCACTTCCACAACAGCCCGATCGCGAACGATTTCGCCATCCACGAGACTCCCCGGGCGCTGCACCAGCCTTACCTGCTAGCGGACGGCACGCCGGCGGACAAGTTCTTCGTGGAGCCCACTGGCGTTTTCAATACAGCCGAACTTCTCATCAACCAGACCGGGCTGACCCGCCCCGAAGCCGACCTCAAAGGCCGCGGGCTGTTCGTCAAGTTGAACAGCTTCGTCGAAGCCGTCAACAGTGTACCCCAAGACTGGTACGAGGTGAATACGACCAATACGGTGACAGGGGAACAGCGGAGTTTTTACACGCAGAAGGTGGTCATCGCGGCCGGCTCAACGGAAAGCCCGAAGTTGATCAACCGGTCCTCCGTGTTCCACTCGTTGCCGGACGACATCAGGCAACTGGTGGGCTTTGGCCTGACGGATCACCCCGTGTCGGCTGAGTCCCAGGCGTACGTCACCTCCGTGGGCAACCCCAGTATCGACATCTCACCCTACGATCACGCGAAGATAATCTTCTATTCCAAGGGGAAACCCGACGCTAACGGCCACGTTCGGTACCCATTCAACATCGAGATGAACGTCAACCACGAGTACTGGCACTTGCGGAACAATGACCCGTCGGCGGGTCTCACAGACCACGACCCAACCCGCACGCGGGTGGACATCAAGTTCAGCTTCGCCAACTGCCTGGACGACCAGAACGGCATCCACTCGCACGCCAACGACGGGTACACGCCGTACATTAGTTTCAAACGGTTTGCCGATCTCGACGACCTGCTCAACTCGCGCTTCCCGTCCGTGGCCGGCTGGCAAAAGAACACGGCCGACTTCATGACGCTGCTGAACCAAACGCGGGACCGCATCTTCAACGAGTTTAACGACGTCCAACTGCTAACGGGACGCTACGGCGGTTACCCCGGCGACCAATGGCCGTTCGGCTGGGAGACGGTCCACCACGCCTGCGGCACACTGCGGATGCCGTGGAAGGCCAATCGCAACTCGGCGTTCAATTCCCGATCCGTCGTTGACGAGAACCTGAAAGTCCACGGCACCACCGGACTATACGTCTGCGACATGTCCGTGCTCCCCGTCAGCACGGCCTCGAATCCCGTGCGAGCGTTGGCCGGTCTGGCGCTAAGGCTCTCGCACCATCTCGGCTAGACACCAATGCTTACGTGTATTGGTTTTGAAGTTTAAAATTGTGAGGGAGCAATTCGCCCAGGTCTTCACTGTAATCATCATCGTATTGGTGGATGTTGTTCAAAAAGAAAACCAGTCAGTCACGGAAGTTCACTCCGTGTGCTTTGCAGCAGCCCGCATGTAATACAAAAATGGTTGCATTTTCGGCCGACTCATGGTTATCGCAGAACAACCAGTTTTTTCTTCCGGATGCGATGGGCCTGATTGTTTTTTCGTCACACCAACCTTTCAAACCATCTTAATAATAAGAAAGACAGGAACCCGAAGACTCCTGCTTTCTTTATCAGTTTCTATTTTATTCAATTTTTCAACACCACCTTCCGGATGTCATGATTTCCGTCAAGATTCAACCGGATGGGATACATTCCATTGGTGTAATTTGAAAGATTCAATTGTATTCTGTCGGTTAATTTGTATTCCTTCCTGAACACTTCCGCACCTGAAAGACTTATTATCAACATTTCAGCATGTTGAATCTGGGCTGAAAAATCACGATTAACCGGACCTGCTGAGGGCAAACAAGCTTGCTGTACAAGGTGGAAACTATGGCTGATGAACAGAACCTGGATGACCAGCAGCGTGCTGAATTGCGCAAAGCGATTGGCAAATCTAATCCTTAAGACTTCAAGTATAATATTCCTGGCTTATGTTAATAATCAAATATTAGGGGATCAGTATTTATTTTTTATAATATCCAGATATCCAACCTATATTAGTCTGTTAAGCTTGCTGTAACAGAAATGCCTGCAACTTTTTCGTAGAAAGATATTATTGATAAAGGTTCGTTTAAATGTCTGCTCGATCTCTGAATATTTATTAAGTTCTTTTTCTTCCTATTTGGAATGGTGATATACTGTTCTAAAATTTCCTCATCTGATAAAGCGTATTTTGAAATCAATGTTCGCATAAACTCTATCAGGTTTTTTTCGGTAATATGTTCTGTATTAATTTTTTTCCGAAAAACTACTTCCATATGCTTTTCACATAAAATGTCCCAAAATTTTAATTTAGATTCCATTTTAAATTTTACTTAAGAACGTTTGAATGAAAATAATATAAGTGCCAAACGAAATTAATATAATCATTTGAATATTTTATAATGGGGTATTTTATAAAACATGTTTGTCGTATTATCCTGGTGTTTGATAAAAAAAAAGACTGTGGGATTTCCAGGTCACGTTACAAGTATGTATATTTTTCTCCTGTACCCTTTACCGCTGCATGGAAAAGAAAGAACTTATAATCGATTATTGGTGATTTAGTGGTAAAAAAGAGTTAACCACCCAAACCTAAGGAACACCAAAAAATATTCCCTGGAGCACGCTTCTGATTATCTTTATATTTCATTTACCAGATCATTCATATTTTCGAAATTCCTATAATTCAAACCCAGGTAGATTTTCCCTGTTTTCAAGATTAATCAGCCATTGGCCCAATGTATTCTGTTGCAACAACAATATCATCGTACCACATAATATTATTTTCAGCTTTCCTGCTGCTGTATGAGCTTAAGGTTACAAACCGGGCCTTCAGCGATTCTACTGTGCGAAAGGATAAATTAGGTTGTTCTGTTAAAAGTTCCCCGTCGATCCATATGGCTGCCCGCCCGTCATGCTGTCCCGGGGTGTTGCATATAACCATCAGCTCATAGCAATACCATTTGTTTCTTTGTGGATTTATATTGGGCCGGGGAATAAAATCTTCACCTAAGGTGTGTGTTCCGTGCTGATTGCCTGTTGGTAAAATGATGTCGCCATAAACATCTTTCTGATCCATATGGTAACAGTAATTATAAATCCAGCCCGGTGGCGTATCATTTTCTTCGGGGCTTGCCCCGTGCCCGGGGAATAAATGATCGAGGGTAACGCTAAAATGATCGGCGCCGGTTGGTTTTGTGCCGGTTGGATTATCCTGCAGTGCACCCTTTTGTCCACCGCGTATGTACATTCCGGCATGATGCGTTGCAGGAAACTGGGGATGGAATTTCATATAGAACCGGACGAAAAGAGTATCGTATCCAGCTATTTCTTTTACTGCACCATGGGTACGAGGTACTTCATTGTGCCTGATCATTAACGCCTGGTTTCCGGAATGCACATTTTCCTTATCCCGGGTAATTATCAGATTGTGATAAAAATTATCCCACCCGCCCATTTCATCTCGGGTGAACCGTTCTCCTTTAAATCCTTCGAAATTTTCAGAAAAAACAACTGCCTTATCGCCAAAAATGCCCATATCGCCAGGATATCGGGCTGCAAGTCCATAACCTTCAGGCAACAGAGTTTTATCCTTAAGTTCTGTAGCTCCAACACACAAGCATATACTAAGAAGAGCAATCGTTATCAGCATTTTGGCAGAGTGGATTCTTTCCATAAACCACATATTTCTTAATTATTATTACATAAATATAAAGAAATATCTCACTTGCAGGCGCAAGGCTGCTTACTGTAACTGCCCATTCAGGCTCTTAATCCAAATAAAAATTCTTATTTTTATCCTCATCCGGGAATCAAACGGGATAAGGAAGGAATTTTGGATTCAACGACTCATTGGCAAACAGTAACTTTATATTGAATCACAGTTTTTATTCCTGGTTCATTACGTGGCGGTTATCGAAAACTTTATCTTTTCTATGCAACAAAAGGCTATGAAACAACTGATAAGAACAACTCTTTTTTTAATCCTTTTATTAGGATTTGTCACCATTGCCCGGGCCAATATTTCAGTGCCTGGAATTTTTTCAACCAATATGGTCCTTCAGCAGCAGTTGGAGGTAAAGATATGGGGATGGGCGAAACCGGGTGAACCGGTACAGGTGACAGCCGGCTGGCTTGATACAGTTTTGGAAACAAAAGGAACCAATCAGGGCACCTGGTCGTTACAGCTGCCCACTCCTGAAGCAGGCGGCCCATACACGGTCAGGTTAAATGGGTACAATGAGATCATTTTTGAAAAGGTAATGATAGGAGAAGTCTGGTTGTGTTCGGGGCAATCGAATATGGAGTGGTCACCATCTTCCGGAATCATCAACGGGGAAGAAGAGATTGCCAAAGCCAGTAATTCCAGTATTCGTTTTTTTACTGTAAACCACAGTACGGCAAATTATCCGCAGAATCACCTTAGCGGCGAATGGGCAGTCAGCACACCTGAAACCATGGCCGATTTCAGCGCCATAGCCTATTTCTTTGGAAAGCGGCTGCAGGAAGTATTGGATGTACCGGTTGGGTTAATCAACTCAAGCTGGGGTGGAACACCTGCCGAAGCCTGGATGCCCCGGGAGGCGTTTGATGGAAATGAATTTCTGACAGAAGCTGCCGCCCGACAAAAGCCTGTGCCATGGGGTCCTGTGGAGCCGGCACGCATATACAATGCCATGATTTCTCCGCTTGTACCTTATCAGATTGCAGGCGCTTTGTGGTACCAGGGTGAAGGAAACACAATCAATGCCTATGCCTATAAAGAATTACTCTCAACACTGATAGCAAGCTGGAGAAAAGACTGGAACAACCAGTTCCCGTTTTATTTTGCCCAGATTGCCCCTTACCAGTACGGGGATAATTTTATGGGTGTGGAAGTGCGCGATGAGCAACGACAGGTGCTTGAAGTGGAAAAGACCGGAATGATTGTGCTAAGTGATATCGGCGACACCACCGATATCCATCCCCGAAACAAGAAAGACCCTGCACTGCGCTTTGCCAACATGGCTCTGAACAGGCATTATAATGCAATCGATATTGAAGACTCAGGACCGCTGTTTAAATCGGTATCGTTTACAAACGGTAAGGCAGTTGTTTCTTTTGCTCATTCAAATGGACTGCATGCCAAGGGTGGTAATGTTTCCAGTTTTGAACTTGCAGGTTCCGACGGAATCTTTTATCAGGCCAATGCGCAAATTGAAGGAGAAAAGGTGGTTGTGCAATCGAAGAAGGTAGAAAACCCGGCGGCGGTCCGTTTTGCCTGGAGGAATACGGCAACGCCCAACCTGTTCAATGGTGCCGGGTTGCCTGCATCAAGTTTTATTTTCCGCTAATTATTAAACTTAGTGCATGGAAAATATATTTTTTAACAGCATTATTGCAGGATTTAAATAAAGTTCATGAAACAAATATAGTACATGAAGATAACAAGTAAAACCATCTCATTAATCCTTGCCACAGCAGCTGTGCAACAATTTGCATGCTCTGAACATAAGTCCGGACACCAGGATAACCGACCAAATATTGTGCTAATTATGGCTGACGATATGGGTTATTCTGATATCGGATGCTATGGTGGTGAAATAAATACGCCCAATATTGACCGGCTGGCTAATGAAGGAGTTCGATTTGGCACTTTTTACAACATGGCAACATGCAACCCAACCCGCAGTTCGTTACTGACCGGCCTGTATCAAGGTGGAAACGGAGCTGTGCATCTGGCTCAGCATACAAAGAATGCCGGGTACTTCAATATCATGAGCGGGAAGGAACATTTTGATGAATGGGTGCCTGATTATTGCAAAGCTGAAAATGTATTTGATCATTCATTTTATTTTTGGGCAACCACTGAATATTTTCTTCCCCCATCCGGTAAATTTGAACGCCCCTTTTATCTGGAAGGGAAACAAATAGAGGCGAATGAAATTTATCATGAGAAATCGCCTATGTATAAGACCGATTTTATTACCGATTATGCTGTTAAATGGCTGGATGAAGCTTTTGAAAAAGAACAACCCTTCTTTTTGTATTTACCTTACCATGTGGCACATTATCCGCTGCAGGCCCGGCCTGAAGACATTGAAAAATACAGGGGCAGGTATAAAGTGGGCTGGGATTCGTTGAGGGTTCAGCGATTCAGGAACATTCAAAAACTTGGCCTACTGCCTGAAAATACACAGATGAGCCCTCCTGAAGGAAATTTGAATAAGTCCAGGGGACCGTTAATACCAGAATATACTGATTACTATGAGTGGGAAAGCTTATCAGAACTTCAAAAGGATTCACTGGACCTTGAAATGGCAGTATATGCAGCAATGGTTGACCGTATGGATCAGAACATAGGTCGCGTGATTGATAAACTGGAAAAGGAAGGAAAGCTGGAGAATACCCTTATTCTTTTTTTGATTGATAACGGAGCATGTCCGTTTTACAACAATACCATTAAGGATGTTCCTCCCGGACCCGCAAATTCGTACTGGAGCTTGCGGTCAACATGGGCCAATTTATCCAATACGCCATTCCGTCAATACAAGCAGGCCGGCCATGAAGGTGGCAGCGTTACCCCCTTTATTGCAAGGTGGCCGGGAGTTATAAAACCAAATTCCATTTGCAGGCAGACAGGCCATGTAGTAGATATTGTGCCCACTGTGCTGGATATATTAAATGATGAGTATCCAGATTCAATACTAGGCTACCCAGCCACTGAACTTCATGGAAGTTCACTTATGCCTTTATTCAGGGGTGAAACCAGGGAGGAACCGGAATATTTTTTATCGGGCTGGACTGAAAAGTTTCGAATGTTCCGTATGGGCGATTATAAAATAGTAAGAATGAATGGCAACGAATGGGAATTATACAATTTAAAAAATGACCCCACTGAACTCGAAAACCTTTCTGATGAACTTCCTGAAAAGGTTAATGAACTATCCTTGAATTATGAGAAAGTACTTCAGGGATTTAATTAGCATTTAAATTAGTGATCAATATACCCTGTCTATTCCCTAATAAGTTAGTTGAAGCGGCAGTAGTTTGATCGGGTAAATGGAATAGTGTAATACAATATTATGAAACTGCAAACCTCATCATTTTTGCTTTTACTGGCATTTAATTTACTTTTCCCCCATCATTCATTTTGCAAAATCATTGTTGCAGACCAGAGAATAAAAACTTCTTCCGTATCAGGTTATAATTTTATTACCCGCAATACAGGCCATTCAAATACCCCTGCATTTAAAACCATACAAATGGCGCTTAATGAGGCAAATGAGAATGATACTATTATAATTCGCGAAGGCGTTTATAAAGAACTTGTGGTAATAAACAAAAGTGGAATTACAATGATGAATTTTGAATCAGAAAAGGTAATCATTGATGGAAACAATCCCCGCCTGGGACCTTTAATCAAAATACAAAATTCAGATGTAACAATAGCCGGATTAACTGTAATGCATTCATCATCATTCGGGATCTATTCTATCGACAACAACAACATACATATTATTGACTGTGAAGTGGCTTACTCAGAGGACGGGGGCATTGTATTTGTGAATGGTGAGCATGTGTTGATAGAGCATTGCAAAGCACATCACAACAACTACAAAGGACTACAGGCTGCTCATGAAGGTATAACTCTTCGCGGTGTGAAAAATTTTGAGGTCAGGTTTTGTGAAGTATTTGATAATAAAGAAGAAGGCATTGATGCCAAATACGGATCCCTTCATGGTAAAATTCACCACAACCAGGTTTACCGGAATAACGGGCCCCAGATTTATGTGGACGTAGCAAGCCATATTGAAATCTTCAATAATATCATTCATGATGCTGTTTCCAAATCGGGCATTTCTTTAAATATTGAAAGCAACTGGAAGCCGGAGGAACTTCCATGGACACTCCATAACATTAAGGTATACAACAACCTGATCTATAACAATCACGGAGGAATCGGATTTTGGCTTGAACCGGGAAAAGGTTCAGAAGAAAACGCACACTGGGACAGCATCAGCATTGTGAACAACACTCTCGTAAACAATGCACAGCGCAATTCAACGCGAGGCGGGGGTATTTATGTTGTTAATGGTAAATCGCACAATTTTGGAGAAAACATTCAAATAAAAAACAACATACTTTGGGAAAAAACCAACGATTCTTCAAGATGCATACGCGATGATGCAGGTGAAATAATCAAAAAATTCAAAATCTCATACAATCTTTTTCCTGAGGGCGAACCAACCGATGTAACCGGCGTTTTCCCGGTAGTTGTTAGTGAAGTGCATTTTGCAAATGAATTCAATCACGACTATCGACTCTTGAAACCCTCACCAGCAGTTGGAGCTGGTAATGCAGAAGGTGCACCTTCTTTTGATTTTACCAATAAACCAAGAGAGGATGAAAGAATTGATATTGGGGCATATCAGTGGAGAAAATAAATGCATTTTGCTATATGGTGTCCGCGTTAACAATTACAAATAAAATTTTAAGGGAACCGAAACCTTAAAAGATAAAGATGAGATCTGGAAAAACCTCTTCATCAATTTCTATATTTGTAAAAATTAAGAGCTAATCTCAATTCATACAAAATTTTTAGCCTGCGGACATTGTCAAAAGGCATATGAAATTTAGAGTTAATACGATATGGTAACCATTTTGATTTTCGGTTTTTTGTTTGGAGCTATCCTGCAATATGCGCACCTTAACAGGTACAATGTAATAAGCGGGTTGGCTGTGTTGGAGGAATTCACAGTAGCCAAAGCCATTGCAACAGCCATTGGCATCGGTGCAGTGGTCTTAAGTATTGTAATCGGTCTCGGATTAGCATCATTTCATGTGAAGCCAATATTACCTGGTGGTATCGTGCTTGGGGGATTAATATTTGGAACAGGAATGGCTATTTTGGGCTACTGTCCCGGGACTCTGGCAATATCAGCAGGCGAAGGTTCGATTGATGCTGTAGTGGGGATTGCAGGGGGATTATTGGCTGGCCTTATTTACACATTAGCAGTTCCTGTTTTAAGTGGCATATTGGGACCTGATTTAGGAACTGTTTCTTTATATTCATTTACAGGAAATACCTCTTTATTTTACCTGCTCACCTTAATAATTGGCACCTGTTTCGTTGCTATTGCATTTTGGTTACATAAAAAAGACACAGTAAAAAATTACAGGTGGTTTTATGCCGGCATTGCCCTGTCCATACTGAATCCGATAGTATTTATGGCTGCAACCTTTAACCGACCTATTGGGGCTTCAACTGCCTTTCCATACCTGGCTGATTTAATAACAGGAACTACCCAAAATAATTATTTCGGCGCCATACAAAAATCAGGTAACTGGGAAATTCTTTTTCTGGTTGGAGCTTTTCTTTCAGGATTGATTATATCATTAATAAGAAAGGAATTTCGATTCACATTGATTCACAGCAACTGGAAACGATTTAAGGGTTCATCGCCCGGAAAAAGAATTTTATGGGCATTTATCGGTGGCTTCCTGCTCATAACCGGAGCCAGGATGGCAGGCGGATGTACTAGCGGACATATTCTTTCAGGAGGAATGCAGCTCGCCTTAAGCAGCATCGTATTTGCACTGTTTGTATTTACAGGACTCCTTGTAACAGGAAAGCTGTTTTATAAGAAATAAAAAAACCTGCATTTACTGTTCACTTCCATGAACATAAAAGCTTTAGATTAGCAGGGAAAATTTTATTAATGAATCATTTGAATATGAAAATAGCCATTATAGGAGCAGGAGGTGTGGGCGGATACTTTGGAGGCAGACTGGCAAAGGCCGGATATGATGTCACATTTGTAGCCCGTGGAGCTCACCTTGAAGCAATATTGACAAATGGCCTTACTGTCAAAAGCATTCTGGGAGATTTCCATATTGATAATGTTAAGGCAACCAATAATATTAAGGACATAAATAAGCCTGACTTGATAATTATCTGCACCAAAGCCTGGCAAATAAAGGAAATACGGGATGATTTAAAAGACATAATTCACTCAGGCAGTATACTGTTGCCTTTGCAGAATGGAATATCTGCTGCCGGTGAACTGGAAGAGCAAATCAACAAATCACAAATAATGGGTAGCCTGTGCCGCATTATCAGCAAAATAGATTCACCCGGGATAATAAACCATTTCGCAATTACACCTTCCATTGTATTTGGGGAACTGGATAAAACCCAATCAGAGAGGGCATCAGCCATTAAAAAAGTGTTTGATGCAGCTGGAATAGAATCAAAGATTTCAGATGATATAGAAGCTGAGCTCTGGAAAAAGTTTATTGGTATTTGTGTCGGTGGATTGCTTGCCGTCACCAGGTCCACATATGGAGAACTGAGATCTCTGCCTGAAACAAGGCAACTGATGATTGATCTGCTCAATGAAGCTTACCTGCTTTCGCAAAAAAAAGGTATCCAGATAAATTCTGAATTCGTAAATAAAACAATTGCTGCAATCGATACATTCCCCCATGATTCCACTACTTCCCTTTCCCGCGATGTATGGGAAGGCAGGCCTTCCGAAATTGATTATCAGAATGGAACTGTGGTCATGCTTGCTGCACAGTATGGTTTAGATACCCCTGTTAACAGGTTTGTTTATCAGTGCTTACTGCCAATGGAAATAAAAGCAAGAGGCATATGAACTATAACTGTTAGTTGACTCATGCCGACAGGTTAAATTTTATTTTTTTCTTCAATTTCACAATACAATGAAATGCAAAATTCAATGCAGTTAATTTCTTTTTAAATTCTTTTTGGGCAGGAAATTTCGGTAACCTAAAAATTTTTCGAATTTTACGGCCTCAGGAGTAAATCAGTTATAAAGGGACAAACAGGAATGACGTATAGCAACAAACCAACCGGATTCGATAATGAAATATACCTCAGGGAACAAACGGCAGCCATTATTGAACGCGTAAACCGTTTTAACCACCGGCTTTATCTTGAATTTGGCGGAAAGTTACTGTATGACCATCATGCTGCACGGGTACTTCCTGGTTTCGACCCCAATGTAAAGATGCGGCTCCTGCAGCAGTTAAAAGATAAAACCGATGTTATCCTCTGCATTCATGCAGGTGACATTGAACGAAATAAAATACGTGCCGACTTTGGAATTACATATGATGTTGATGCACTAAAAACAATTGACGATTTCAGAGAATGGGATATTGAAGTTACAGCAGTGGTCATTACCCGTTACCAGAACCAGCCCTCTGCAAAGGCATTCAAAAACAAGCTGGAGATGAGGGGTATTAAGGTGTATCTCCACCAGCCAACTAAAGGCTACCCAACCGATGTGGATACCATTGTTAGTGATCAGGGGTATGGTGCCAATCCGTACATTGAGACCACCAGGCCAATTGTGGTGGTTACCGGCCCCGGACCAGGCAGCGGTAAGCTGGCTACATGTCTTAGCAACTTATATCATGAATACAAAAAAGGGATAAAGGCAGGTTACGCTAAATTTGAAACCTTCCCCATCTGGGATTTGCCTGTCGATCATAAGGTGAATGTGGCCTATGAAGCTGCTACCGTAGACCTCGACGACAAGGTGCTGATCGATACTCACCACCTGAAAACTTACAACAAAGAAGTGGTTAATTACAACCGCGACATTGAGGCATTTCACTTATTGAAGCGGATAATTGAAAAAATAACAGGCGAAAGGTCAATGTATCAGTCACCTACAGATATGGGCGTGAACCGGGCCAGCGCAGGCATAATCGACGACCGGATTATAGCAGAGGCTTCCCAGCAGGAAATTATACGTCGTTATTTCCGAAGCGCTGTGGAATATGCAATGGGACTTACCGACAAGGAAGTGTTTGAACGGATAAAGGCAGTTATGCTCAAAGTGGGAGCCAAACCGGAAGACCGCGATGTTGTATTGCCCGCACGACAGGCAGCAAGGAATGCAGAAAAGAATGGAAAAGGAAATGACGGTACCTTTAGCGGAGCAGCTATCAGGCTCCCCGACGGAAAAATAATCACTGGCAAAAATTCTCCGCTGATGCATGCCTCCTCGAGCCTTATCCTGAATGCCACAAAACACCTGGCAGGTCTGCCCGACAGCATGTACCTTATACCTCAAAGTATAATCGATTCGGTTACGCATCTTAAAAAAAATATCCTGGATGGTAAAATGACAAGCTTAGACGTGGATGAAACCCTGATTGTACTTTCCATAAGCGCCCTGTCAAACCCGGCAGGACAGATGGCATTGGAAAAACTTAAATACCTGGAAGATTGCGAAATCCACCTCACACATATTCCCACACCGGGTGATGAAGCCGGCCTGCGAAAGCTGAAGGTGAACTTGACCTGTGATCCGGAATTCCCGGGAAAAAGTTTGTTTATCAGTTAAAAAAAGGCCGCTGCCTGCCAGAGAAAAATGTATTAAAATTCCTTCAATTACACAATAAGTGGTTAAACTGAACTTGTAGTTTACTGCAATAATGAAGTTCTTTTCCCTGTTGCAATATTTTCATTAACTTTCATAAAATTTAAATTGTTGCAACATGGGTTATAACAGGCGCTCATTTATTAAAACTACAGCTAAAGCGGGAGCAGCCCTGGCTATAGCCCCTGCAGCTGATGATTTTTCTCTGAATTTAAAAAGTGTGAAGGTAATAAACCCGCAAAACAGGGTGCCGGTAAGTTTGATAATCGACGATTCAACCTGCCTGGTGAACATGGCCCATTATGGCATTCCTCAATTTGCTGAAGTTTTTCCTGATAATTACAAACAAGACTGGCGTAAACTGCCAAGGGAGATCCCCGACAGTTTTGTTCGTGAATTCGGAGAATGGACAGCACAAAACGGAGTAAAGGGCAAGTACAGTGTGGTTCCTTTTCCTGCCTGCACCGGATGGGTGAGTCATTTTATACCAGGATGGACAAAACGTGAACTGGAAAACAGCCTTAACCTGATCAGGGAAGTAATTGTGCCTAACTGGGATATTCACCCGGAAATGATAAGTCATACCCGCGTGATTGATATAAAAACCGGAAAGCCTTATCCATATGCTACCCCTGAATACATGGAAAACTGGGAATGGAGTCAGGATAAAAGCACGGATGAACTGGCAACTTACCAGGCTTATGCATTACGCGTATTAAAGGATGCCGGACTGCAATGTGAAGGGCTTACAACTCCCGGTGGGTATGGGAGTAAAAATAAAGACAACCTCGCACTTGGAACATTACAGGCCGTGCGTGATGTGTACAACGCAGAAATCCCCCATTACTTCCGGGATCTGTACACTGAAAAGAATATAAGCGTTGCCCCCCAGGTAAAGTATGCTACTGATTTAAACACAGAAGATCCAAAATGTGTGGTCTCCATTATTGGCTGCACCGGTGACTGGTTTGGAGGCTGGGACGGACTGGTTCCCGGGAACACAGATAAATTTATTACAGCTGATTTAAATAGTGGCAGAATGGTTGAAGTTATCGATAGCGGTGAACCGGCTATAATGGTTTGTCACTGGCCTGGAATATATTACAACGGAGATAAAATCGGGTTCAACATTCTTAAAGAGATAACCAGTCGCCTCCATCAAAAATACGATCACCTGATCTGGATGAAGCTTAACGAGATTTCACGTTACTGGGCGGCTAAGGAATTAACTAAAATTCATGCGGATGAAAAAAGCATCCTGTTTGATGCTCCATTTGCTGCTCCTGATTTTACAATCAAAACTAATGCAAAACTGATAAATCCTGCCATAGCAAATTCTGCTCCCCTTAAACAAATAACGCAGATCAGGGATTTAAAAGCCGGCACCTGGTTAATTAGAGAATCAGAAGCATTTGTTTGTTTTAATCTGCCGAAAGGGAGAAGCGAACTCGTTTTTAACAACAACCCGTAATCAATCAAACAGCCCGGGCAGAAACAACGATATTGCAGGAATATAGGTAACCAGTAGCAATACCAAAATGCTTACCAGCAAAAACGGAAGGCCTGCTTTGGCCACTTTTTCAACCGATACCTTACCAATACCTGAAGCCACGAATAAACACACACCAACAGGGGGAGTATTTAAGCCGATTATCAGGTTTAAAACAGCTATTACCGAAAACTGTACGGGATCAACTCCTGCAAATACGGCAACATTTAAAAGGATAGGATAGATTATTAAAAGGGCTGCAATAGTCTCCATAAACGAACCAATAATTATGAGCAGGATGTTAATAAGCAACAGTAGCAGGAATTTGTTTTGAGTGATGGTTAAAAGCAGTTCTGCAAGATTTTGTGGTACCTGCTCGATAATCAGTATCCAGCCAAAAAGATTTGCAAAACCAACAAGCAGCATCAGTGACGCAGTGGTGCCTGCCGAGCTGGTAATCACTGCAAAAATATTTTTCCACGTCAGGGTTCGGTAGAAAAATGTGCCGATAAATAATGCATACAGTACAGCTACAACTGAAGCTTCAGTTGGGGTGAATACACCTCCAATTATACCAAATAGAATAAGAAAGGTCATAAGCAGTGCCCAGAAGGCGTGGATAAAACTGCTTCCTCTTTCCTTCCATGTTGCTTTTGGCTGCTTTGGATGTTTCTTCCTTACCGAAATGGTGTAGGAAACCACCGCCAGCCCAATTGCCAGAAGCACTCCGGGTATTGCTCCAGCCAGAAACAGTTTACCGATTGAAATACCGGTAAGGGAACCGGCAATAATCATTGGTAAGCTAGGTGGTATTATCGGGCCAATAGTAGAAGATGCAGCAGTAACGGCACATGAGAATCCGGCATCATATCCTTCCTTTTTCATTGCAGGAATCATCACCGAACCAATAGATGCCGTATCGGAAATGGCAGTGCCCGAAATTCCTGAAAACACCATGGAGGCACCTATGTTAGCCAGTGACAAACCTCCCCGGATATGCCCCAGCAGGTTGTTGCTGAACCGGATAATCCGGTCGGTCATACCACACACATTCATCAGGTTGCCGGCAAGAATAAATCCGGGTATGGAGAGCAACACAAACACATCGATGCCCGAGTACATTTTAAGGGGAAGGGTAACCAGGGGAAATCCCTCAACCAGAAGGTAGGAAAGGGTAGATATTCCCAAAGCAAAGGCAATTGGAAAGCGGAGGAACAGCAGAATGAAGAAAAGAAAAAACATTATCCAGACCATGGGCTAAAATTTATCTTTAATCGATTGCACAAGCTTTGTTATAGTAAATAAGAAAACTGCCAACCCGATTATTGCCAGACTAATGAATATGAATCCCATGGTGAGTTCCAGTGCCGGCGACAATTCATCCATTCCGAGGCGGACAAAATTTATGCTGCTTACCACAAGCAAAAAAGCAAACAGAACAACAGCCACATCAGTAACAAGATCCAGCAACCTGTCCATGGCAGGAGTGAGGTATTTTCCGATCAGATCAAGCCTTATAAAATCACCATTTTTTATTCCGATTGCGGTTCCAAAAGCAACAGCATAAATAAACAGCATTCTGGCCGCTTCTTCTGTCCAGTGAGGAGTGGCATCCAAAAAGTACCTGGCGAATACCTGGAGGGTTACCACTGCAATCATTGCTGACATACTTAACAATGCACCTGCTTTAAATAATTTATACACCCATACCATTGATTTCATCCTGCCTAAAGGTTAATTATTTAATTCTGTTATCCTTGTATAAAGAGACCGGTATTCGTCATGTATTGCTTCCAGTACCGCCTCGTTCGCTTTCTTTCTGAAAGCATCAATATCGGGTTCAATGAATTCCATTCCCTGCTTTTCCAGTTGTTCACGAAGAAATTCTTCCTGCTTCACAAACTCCCGTTTATGGTATTGCTGCATCAGCTTTCCTGCTGCAAGCACGTTTCGTTGCAATTCCTCCGGCAACGATTGGAACCGATCCTCACCAATAACCACATAAATCCAACTGTTAACATGCCTGGTAAGATTAAGGTATTCCTGCACTTCGTATAATCCGGCACTGTATATCAGGGCAAATGGGTTTTCCTGTGCTTCTACTGTTCCCTGCTGCAGTGCAGTAAACACCTCCGAAAAAGCCATGGGTGTAGGTTTGGCTCCCAATGCCTGCCATACCCTTACAAACAAAGGTACATTTGGCACCCTAAGGATCATTCCTCCCAGATCATCAGGTGTTTTTACCGGCCGGTTAGAGGTAAGATGGCGGGGTCCGCGCTCTAAATATCCGATGGGCCTCACTCCTATTTTACGAATCATTTCAGCGGCTATTTCATCTCCAATTTCACCTTCCACCACTTTCTTCAGGTGCACAGAGTCACGAATAAGGTAAGGCACTGCAAGAAAGGCTGTAATTCCGGCCCAGTTTTGCATGCTCTCCCCGGTGATGGTCATTTCCACAATTCCTGCACGTATGCTGCGGATAATATCAAGCTCTGATCCCAGTTGCTCGGCAGGATATACCTGTACCTCAATACGTCCGTCTGACAAAGAATCAAGTGCATTCGCAAAATGCAGTGCCGACAGGTGCCAGATATCCTTTTCATTTCCCTGGTGTCCCAGCCGGAAAATGTATTCAGGTGCAGTCTCCCGTTTTTGACAGGAAGATAGCATCTGAAGAAGTAGGATGCCTATAAAAAAAATTCTCATGCAGATAAAAATACAATTAATAACAGGTTCAACTCCTTAAATCCTGGATGAAAATATAATTTATGAAAGTTAAATATAGGATTTTTATGATGAATCAGTTAAAAGCCAGTGAAACAATTTATGTACCTGCCGCTTAATAAAAGAAGTATTTCATTTGAAAAATTAAAAGCTTTCGAATCACCATCAAAAAAAATGATAATCTGGCTACCTCCTCCTGTTGGAGCATATTTTGATAACTGCTGTTAACAGAACAATTAAATAATCAGTATATGTTTAGAACACATTTCACATGTATGCTGTTATTAATATACTCTAAAGATGGGATGACATCCGGTTTGCGTGCGATGCCTTTTCATTCCTGCTTCACCTTCTTCCTTCCTTCGGAATGAATTGATAACAAACCGGAAAAATTGAACAAAACCCCATGCAGATTCTTTCAAATTAGTATTAAACGAAATTATGCATTAGATGAAATGATTTAACAAAAATGAACTACAAGGATTATTATCAGACTTTGGGCGTTTCAAAAAATGCAAGTCAGGAAGAACTAAAAAAAGCTTACCGCAAACTGGCCGTAAAATATCATCCCGACAAGAACCAGGGGAACAAGGAAGCTGAAGAACGTTTCAAGGAACTCAGTGAAGCGTATGAAGTACTACGTGATCCTGAGAAACGGAAGAAATACGATAAGCTGGGTGCCAACTGGAAACAATACGAGAATGCCGGGGCCGGCTATGGTTACTCGCAGCCAAAAAGTGAAGGTGCACCAGGAGGAGGGTCCTATTACTTTGAAGGTGATATGGGAGATCTGTTTGGCAATGCAGGTGCGGATAGTGGCTTCTCCGATTTCTTTAATTCTTTTTTTGGTGGAGGTGCCGGAAAGCAGGCAGGTTATGGTGGCCGAAGCCAGTCGTTCAAAGGAGGTGACTTGCAGGCTGAAATGGAAATCAGTCTCTATGAAGCTTATCATGGCACCTCACGCATATTGAATGTTAATGGCCAAAAACTGCGGATAAATACAAAACCGGGAGCCTATAACGGACAAGAACTAAGAATAAAGGGTAAAGGAGCACCGGGTCACGGAGGTGGTGAAAAAGGCGACATCTATATTAAAATTAAGGTTCAATCCGACGACAACTATCGCATTGAAGGAAACGACCTGATCCAAAAAGTTGACATCGATTTAATTACTGCTGTATTAGGCGGAAAAATGGAAATCAACACCCTGACCGGCAAATTAAATGTACCTGTTCCCAAAGGTTCTCAAAACGGAAGCAAATTAAGACTTAAAAAGAAAGGAATGCCTGTGTACGGAAAGCAGGGTAATTTTGGCGATCTGTATATTGAGCTGAATATAGAAATCCCAAAAAATTTGTCTGAAGAAGAAATTCAGCTGTTTGAAAAGCTGAAGGAGTTAAGGAAACAAAGTTGAAAACATAACATTACCGGATATGATAGCAAAATATTACGAATACAATCACACCGACCCCATCATTGAAATGTTTGTTTCTGGGATGAATGAGCTGAACTACCGATATTATGCAAGTGAATTGTTGCGAAGGCTTCTGCATTCCAGCGACTTTAACCTTGATGTATCTGTCAGGAAGGCCATTGCCATTTTAAAATTAACCGGATTGCCGGTGCAGGAACATATTTCATGTGTATACCGTTCCGATGCGTTGGGTGTTAACCGTGACTGGAAGCTGTCGGAACTGGCCTGCAGCCTGATTATAATCAGCCATGATCCATTGAACGATGAGATTGAAGAATACAGACAGGCCCTGATGAGGTATCTGGGAATTTAGAAGGAATCTTTAAAATTGACGTATCAATCTGAAGAATACCTAATCTTTATGCAATGAATAGTGTAAAAACAAAATTCCACATTATAACTCATTGGCCAACATTCCTATAATACATACATAGATTGTCCGGAAAAAGTAAACCAGAATCAGGAAGTTATCAATTAGTGTTGCAGTTCCGGCAAAAGGTTTATTTTTACCTGTAACTATAATTATAATCCGCATCTAAAACCATGGAGTCATGAAAAACTATTTGGTCCTCATTTTTCTGCTTGTTGCTATCGGCACAGAAGCACAAAACCGTGCGAAAGCCTTTGAAATAAATGATAAACTTGGCCGTGGAATTAACTATGGCAATATGTTTGAACCTTCATCGGAAGGTGAATGGGGAACAGTATGGAAGCCCGAATATGCAAGAATGATTGCTGACTTAGAATTCGACCATGTTCGCATACCTGTGCGTTGGGAACCTGCCGACCGCAGTATGGAAAACCCGCCCTATACCATTCATGATTCTTTCTTCATACGGATAAAGCAGGTCGTAGATTCAGCACTGAATAATGGCCTCTACGTGGTTCTGAACATGCACCACCACGAAGCGCTTTATAAAGACCCTGATGGACAATTGAAACGATTTCTCGCCCAGTGGGCACAAATCTCGGAATTTTTTAAAAATTATCCCGACAGCCTCCTGTTTGAGGTTTTAAACGAACCCCATGATAAGCTTACACCCGATAAATGGAATGAGATGATTCCCCAGGCGCTGCAGGTTATTCGTAAAACCAATCCACGGAGGGTTGTATTGATAGGCACAGCCAACTGGGGAGGACTTGGAGGATTAAGTGAACTGAAAATCCCGGATGACCCCAACTTAATTCTTACAATTCATTATTATAACCCGTTCCATTTTACCCACCAGGGAGCCAGCTGGTCGGGCGAACAATCGAAAGAATGGCTGGGAACCAAATGGAACAATTCTCAGGCTGAGCATGCAGCGGTTCAGAAGGATTTTGAACCACTGATTGCCTTGAGCAAAAAGGAAAACATACCTGTCCATTTAGGAGAGTTTGGTGCATATGAAAAAGCCGGTATGGATTCGCGTGCACGATGGACTACCTACCTTTCACGCTACTTTGAAGAACAGGGCTGGAGCTGGGCATACTGGGAGTTCAGTGCTGGCTTTGGCATTTACAATCCGGAAACCAAAACCTATAATCAGGAACTGGTAAATGCATTACTCCATAACAAAATGCAGGTACCAGCAGGCAATTAAACAATTAATAAATCATTTAAATTTATATATATGAAATCATTTTTTACATTCTTATTACTTTCCCTGGCATTTTCGGTAAGTGCTCAGAACAGAGAAAAAGCCTTTGAAATAAATGATAAACTTGGCCGCGGAATCAATTACGGCAACATGTTTGAAGCGCCTACAGAAACTGAATGGGGAAATCAGTGGAAACCGGAGTATGCCGGTATCATTGCTGAACTGGGTTTTAACCATGTACGTATCCCCATTCGTTGGGAACCAACTGACCGCAGTTTATCCACTGCGCCTTATACCGTATACAGCAACTTCCTTAACCGCATAAAACAGGTAGTGGATTCGGCGTTGAACAACGGACTGTATGCCATTATCAATATGCACCACCACGAAGCACTGTATGAGAGCCCCGATCAACAAAAGGTCCGGTTCCTGTCGCAATGGAAACAGATCTCTGAATTCTTCCAGGGTTACCCCGACAGCCTGTTGTTTGAAATCATGAATGAACCGCACGGTAATCTGACACCCGAAAAATGGAATGCGTTTTACAAGGAAGCGCTGGATACCATCCGGATTGATAACCCGGAACGAATAGTGCTTATCGGAACACCAGAATACGGAGGGCTGGGAGGCCTTTCATCGCTTGAACTGCCCGAGGATGACAACGTTATACTAACCGTTCATTACTACAACCCTTTTCAGTTTACCCACCAGGGAGCTGAATGGTCAGGTGAACAATCCCAGGGATGGCTTGGTACCGAATGGTTGGATACTGAAACCGAGCGTGATGTTATGCGCCAGGAGTTTGCACCCCTGAAGGCCATTGAACAGCAGGCAGACATACCGGTGCATATTGGCGAATTTGGTGCCTACAGTAAAGCCGATCTCGACTCAAGAGTCCGTTGGACTACTTTCCTGTCACGCTATCTGGAAGAGCTGGGATGGAGCTGGGCGTACTGGGAATTCAGTGCAGGGTTCGGAATTTATAATCCATCGAACAAAACTATTTTGCAACCACTGGCCGATGCCCTTTTGCATAATGAAATGCCCGAAGCAGGTCAGTATGTTGGCACACCAATTTACACTTCCAATTTTACTACAAGCACTAACGGATGGAACCTGAATACTCAACAGGGTGGTTCAGCACAACTAACCCGTTCTGAAAATACTATTACTGCAGACATCACATCCGGCGGCTCCCAGGGGTGGCATGTGCAGCTGGTTAAAGGTAACATTTCACTGCAGGAAGGAAAAAAATACCGCTTCTCATTCAAGGCAAAAGCCGACACTACAAGAAGCGCAACCGTTTATATCGGCATGTCAGGAGATCCCTGGTCGGCTTACAGCGGTTACAACGGGGTTAATCTTTCCGACACCTTTGCAATTTATACCTTTGTTTTTGATATGGGCAGTACAGATAACGCAGCCCGCATGGTTTTTGATCTGGGAATTTCCAGTGTTAATTTTACCATTACAGATATCAAAATTGAGGAAATCGTATTTCAGGGACCAACAGGAATTAATATTCCCGAAAGCCTTAAACTTGAAATATATCCTAATCCCGTAAAGGATAAGTTGTATTTCAGCAATAAGGGAGCAGTCACTAAAGCCACTGTATTCAACCTTCAGGGAAGACCTGTACTGGATAAAAAAATCCATCACACACAAAACCACCTTGATGTGTCGAATCTCCAACCCGGTGTGTATTTTATCCGGT
Source organism: Mariniphaga sp. (assembly GCA_024636975.1). Lineage (GTDB taxonomy): Bacteria > Bacteroidota > Bacteroidia > Bacteroidales > Prolixibacteraceae > Mariniphaga. Next base: position 94,375 of record JAGXGA010000062.1, on the reverse strand, counting down.
TCTCAGGAAAAAACATCACGGCTACAGAAAAAATTATAAAGCAGTAAAAGTCAACAACTGCTGATACTGTTGCATCAATTACAATACAAAAGGAGAAATTTCTTTTCTAAAGAATTTTCTCCTTTTGTATTGAGTAAAAACATCCCAAAACCGTGAAAAATTTCAATACCAACTGTCTCTCCTAACTCTTCACCAGCTCATAATTCCTGTACTCAAACAACCTGGCTCCAAACTTCTTCTCAATAAAGTACAAAAGACGGTACTTCGGCTTCATCCTGATCAGCTTTACATCAACATCCACCTGCCAGTTTTGCCGTGCTATCCGTGATTGCATAACTTCAGGGTGTGTTCCTTCAAATCGCCTCAGAGCATCGTATTGACCGTTATAGTCGAACACTTTCTTATTGGCCCTTTGCGTTACCTGCTCATCCGGTATGCCTTTATAAAACTTACGTACTTCATCGATTTTCTCCTGCATGAATGATGGGGGGCGTACCCAGCCGTAATGGTATATATAGGCATTTGCAGGCGCCACTTTCAGCTTCCTTCCGTTCTTCCTGAATCCCTGTGCATCACGGTACGAACGAATTCTTTTATTGTTGCGTATAACCCGTATCTCATTGCGGTACCATTTGCGTGAATCACCTATATAGTCGTAGGTTCCATAAAAATGCCTGTATCCGAAAAGCAACCCATCCACCTCCTGCCGGTGCAGGTTTTCGTGCATTGCCTTCCTCACTGCCGGCAGATATTTTTCGTGCAGTACCTCATCCCCCTGAATATAAAAACACCAGTCGTATTCCGGCGAAACGGCATCAAATGCCTTGTCGGTTTCGGCAGCATATACCACCCCATCCTGCTTTAAATTTTCATCCCACACAGTATCCACAATTGAAATCTTTTCGGAAGCAATTCTTTTTATCAGTTCCCGTGTACTATCATCTGAATTACCCACCGCAACAACAAAATGGTCACACAGGGGTAATACCGACGAAATGGCTTCAACAACCGGAAAATCGAACTTCACGGCATTGCGGATAAATGTAAACCCGCATACTTTCATCCCTGCTCCTTTCTATTCAAATAACCAATGATAATGAAAAGCTCCAAAGCAGAAATCAGCATTATAACATCACCGGCCAGCTCCATTCCTTCTTCTGTAGCCGCCTTGGCAATACGGTAGGTGCTTTCATCGTAAAGTATCCGCCAGAAGGATGAACGTCCCATCAGCCGGCTAAAAACAAAGGTGATCAGAAATCCTGAAAGAAACCAACCCGAGGACGGCAATGAAAAAAAAGCAGCCGTTGCCGGTTTCAGCTTACGGTAGTCGCGGAACAGCAACCAGATGATCACCAGCAATACCGGTAAAACAAGATAAAACCACCAGTCGATAAGGAAATTAAATTCACGGATGCATGAAGCCAGGAATACCAATGCCAAAATATTTGTTACCGGCTGTATTTCCCGGTATCTTAGCCCGGCAAACAGGTACATCACTGATAGCACAAACAAAATAATCTCCTGCGAAAACTCAGTAAAGCTGATTTCCCCATAATAACCTTCTTCCATGGGAAATAAGGCGTCAAGCCTCACCATCTCAGCTGCTCCAAACAGCAATAAGGAATAAAAAACAACCCGAACGACAACTGACAGCGGTGTATATATCTTCATAATTTAGTTTCTGACCATACGAAAATACACTTTTCAACATTAATTATTGAAAAGTGTATTTTAAAAGTCAGTTATAATCGCTTATTTATTCGCCTGGGCGCAATGCCACGCTCACGTAATTGTCGAAATTGAAATAGTTCTTAAATGCTTCCTGAATCTGTTTTTCAGTGAGGCTATGTACGATATCTTCGTATTTTCCGAATTCCGAAAAATCTCCGTCCTTCAGGTAATATGTATTGCTCAGGATGTTCAGCCAAAACCTGTTTTCACGCAAAGCCAACTCCCGTTCACGTAACATTTTTTCTTTAGCCTTTGAAAGTTCTTCTTCTGACGGACCGTTTTCCATAAAATGCCTGATTTCATCAAATACGGCTTGCTTCAGTTCTTCAAGTTTTTCAGGGTCGGTGCCGTAAGAAATGTAAACTTTATATTCCTGATCCGGGTATTTGGATGAAGAAGGATTGGCCCCTATAGAGTAAACCCCGCTTCTTTCTTCACGGATTTCTTCGAGCAGGCGGGTTGATAAAATTCTGCCGACAGCATCCAGTTCAATGGCATTTTCAGAAGAATAGTCAAAGTCGCCATGAAACACGATGTACTGTATACTCTTATCTTCCTGTCCTTTTTTTACTGTTTTCTGAACTACTCCTTTTGGTGGATCAATACCCAAATTGCGCCAGTCCTCGTTTTCATCCATGTATGGAATCCCCCCGATGTATTTCTCCACAAGTGGTTTTAGCGTATCGGGGTGGATATTTCCAACAAAAAAGAAGGTAAAATCGGCAGCATTTCTAAACCGTTCCTTGCCAATATCCCTTATGCGGTTAAATTCTGCCTCCTTTAACAATTCTGTTGACATAGGGCGGGCCCGGTCATGGTAATTAGCCAGAACCGTCTGCAGGGTATCCTGGAAAACAGCTTCGGGCGAAGCAGTCCTGTTCTGGAGAACACCTTCCATCCTTGTCATGTACGCCTGGAAGCTGGTTTCATCAAAACGCGGCTGGGTAAAATAAAGGTAAACCATCTGGAGCATCACCTCCAGGTCTTCAACCGTAGAGTTACCGTTAAACCCTTCTCTGAGTTCTGAAATATAGGGATTAAGACTAAATACTTCATCGGCCATCATTTTTTCAAGGGTAATGTTGTCGAAACCGGCAATACCACTCATGGACATTATTGTAGCTGCAAAATCTGCTGAAATAGCATCCTCTTTACTGTATAGCGAAGTACCGCCCGGACTCCAGGCATTAAAAAGAATTTCATCTTCTTTGAAATTGGTTGGTTTAATCACCACTTTAGCACCATTCTGTAGAGTCCATTCAGTAGCTTCCACATTCTCCAGTGATTCCTCTTCCACTACCAGACTAGCCCATGGCTCATCCGAAATTAATGGAAGATCGGCCACAGCATCATCATATGGTTCCAATTCAGTTTGTTCCACTTCCTGCAGCAAGTCCAGTACTTCCTCCTTTGTTGGTACATCCATGCCTTCAATTTCAGGAGCAGTTACCACCACTACGCTATTTTCTTCCGTTATCCATTCATCGGCAAGTTTATTCACCTCCTCCAATGTGATATCCGGAAGAAATGACTGAAAATATTCATATTCCTTTTCTATACCGGGAATGGGTTCCTTAGTCATCAGGAAGTTGCGCTTATATTCTTCTGCATAATTAATTGATTTTTGCTTGTCGCGCTCTTTATATGCTTTCTCAATGCGGTTCATCAACGACTTTTTATTACGTTCAAGCTCCGTTTCTGTAAAGCCGAATTGTTTCACCCGTTCGTTCTCTAGCAATACAGCTTTGAGACCCTCTTCAATACGGTCGTTGTGGCCGACAGCAGCCGATTGGTATACACTCATGGGGCCAAATAACTCGGTGTATGATGACTGCCCCATAATAAACGGAGGATCGGCTTTCTGCGTAAGCTCAGAAAGCCGGTTGTTGATCATCGAATTGTATAAGCTTTGCTTTATCGTTTCCCGGTAGTCGCCTACAGTTTCTGTAACCTCCATTGGGTGCTTGTGAAACATATATGCAACAGGATACTGTGCCTCCTTATCCGTTGCAATGCTAATAAGGGTTTCTTCGTGTGGAGGAATAGGATGGTCTTGCAGTTCGCGTGGGTTTTGTGCTACTGACAAGTTCGAGAATTTATCTTTTACCTTCTGAACCATTTCTTCCTGGTTAAAATCTCCCACTACAATCACAGCCTGCAGATCGGGACGGTACCAGTTGTTGTAAAACCGGCGAAGCACGTCGGGCGAAAAATTTTCAATGATCTCTATCTCACCTATTGGAAGCCGTTGGGCATATTTTGATTCGTGCAGCAAAACCGGCAGCCACTCCTGTTGCATCCTGAACTGGGCATTTCTTCCTCCGCGCCACTCTTCCCGGATAACCCCCCGTTCTTTATCGATTTCTTCTTCAGAAAGAGTGATTTGTGAAGCCCAGTCATACAGTACCTGTATTCCCTTTTCAAGATAAAGTGCCGAATCGAGTGGTACTTTCAGCATGTATACCGTTTCATCGAAGCTGGTATAGGCATTTATCTCAGGTCCGAACTCCATACCAATAGATTCAAAATAGGAAATCAGCTCATTCTTCGGAAAGGTTTCCGTACCATTAAAAGCCATGTGCTCCAGAAAATGGGCCAGGCCTTGCTGATCGTCATCTTCATTCACCGACCCTACATTTACAACCAACATTAGTTCTGCACGGTTGCGGGGTTCGTCGTTTGCCCTCACGTAATAGGTCAGGCCATTATCCAACACCCCCTTCGATACTTCCGGATCAACCGGTATGGGCTTACTGAGATCAAAATTCTGCTGCGACATTGCAGATATGACAATTAAAAATAAAAAAGCACTAATCAGGTATTTCATATAATAGTATTTTTCTGGCATTTGTAAACATTTCTGACTTACCATTACAACAATTTATGGCAATAAGGGTTGAACAGCATGAAAAAAAGCATCTTCCTCGTTTGAAGGCACCTCCTGGAACCAATCCTTAACCGGTCCGGGGGCATTTCCTGCAACGAACGAATAAGCGGTGAAATTCAACAGATCGAGGTCGTTGTAGTCATTCCCAACACCTGCCGTCTCTTCCTCAGGAATGGATAGCAGGCTGCACAGATGCTTCACCCCCTGACCTTTGGAAACCTCGTGGTGAAATACCTCCACCCAGATGTATCCCCTGGTTACCGGCGAAGAAGACCTGATGACCCGAATCTGATCCGACTGCACTTCAATTTCTTTTTTCAGCAACGAAAAATTTTCCTCATTTTCAGGTATAATGAGTAAAAACTGGCAAAGCCCTTTATTAAAGCTACCGTTGACAGGCAACATTTCGGACCACGTGTCGTGGAACGAAAAAAAACGGTTAAATTCCTCACACTCCTCTCCACCTTTGTGAAACCACAACCTGTGGTTATCGGGTGCCGGTGCAAAGACTGAGAAGTTGTAGTTCATTTTACGGAAATAGTCTGAAAGAAGGGTTGCTGCCTCCGAACCGATGTTCTGCTGAAAAATATGCCGTTTTTCCTTCCAGTTATAAATACCTGCTCCCGAAGAGTAGACAATGTAATCAAAAGGTATATCGGCAGCAATAACTTCCGAAACTTTTCGCAGGTTACGGCCGGTAGCTGCCACTCTGAGAATGCCCAGTTCCCCCAACTGTTCCAGGGCTTCAAGGTTCCGCTGGCTGATGGTGCGATCGTTCCTCAAAAAAGTACCGTCTAAATCTGTAGCTACAAGTTTTATATTCTTCATGATCATTTGTTCCAAAAATAATGCTTTTCGGTAAAATTTATAAGGAAAAGCTACTTATATGACAGTTTAACCTGTACTAAGGTTCTTTGGTCGAAATAATTTTAAGTTACAATGCACTCTGGCTAGATTTGACTAAACTATTATCTTTGTGGCAATATAAATAAGAACCGAAATAAAAAAACATGAAGTTAGCTTTGATAGGCTACGGGAAAATGGGGAAGGAAATCGGTAAGATTGCCCAATCCCGCGGCCACGAAATTTTATTGATAATTGACATTGACAACCCACACGAACTAACTGTTGAAAACCTGCAAAAGTGCGATGTCGCCATTGAATTTACCATACCCGTAACAGCTGTCGATAATTACTACAAGTGTTTTGAAGCCGGCATTCCTGTTGTCAGCGGAACCACCGGCTGGCTGAAACGCCGCGATGAAGTACATGCCCGATGCCTGGAAACCAACGGTACTTTTTTTTACGGCAGCAATTTCTCAGTGGGTGTTAACCTTTTTTTTGAACTGAACCGTAAACTGGCTGAACTTATGTCCTCGCACCCGGATTACAAACCGGAAATGACCGAGGTGCACCATACCCAGAAGCTTGATGCCCCTAGCGGTACCGGACTGAGCCTTGCAGAAGATATTATAGATGTTTTACCTGACATCGAAAAATGGGTTGAAAAAGATCCTCCGGCACAAAACGAACTACTTATCCGGTCGGAACGCGTAGGGGAAGTCCCGGGAATACACACCATCCGGTACGATTCAGAAGTTGACTTCATTGAAATTACCCACAGCGCTAAAAGCCGCAAGGGGTTTGCCCTGGGAGCAGTACTGGCCGCCGAATACAGCCTCGACAAAAAAGGCATTCTCACCATGAAAGATCTATTAAAAATATAATTTACATCTAATGACAAGTGGAATACTAACCAGCAAATGGTTTAAATTTTTTGTAGTTGGCACCCTGTACACCCTTTGGGTAATCTGGCTGGGCAATTACTTCTGGCTGATTGGCCTGGCTATAATTTTCGATATTTATGTTACCCAAAGGGTACATTGGGCGTTCTGGAAAAAGAAAGACCCGCCCGGAGGAAAACAAACCAAAGTGGTGGAATGGATTGATGCCATCATCTTTGCGGTAATAGCCGCCACGTTCATTCGTATGTTTTTCATTGAAGCCTACACCATTCCCACCTCATCAATGGAAAAATCACTACTTGTGGGCGACTACCTGTTCGTGAGCAAGGTAGCGTACGGTCCCAAAACACCCAACACACCATTGTCGTTCCCGTTTGTGCACAACACCATGCCGCTGAGCCGTACCACAAAGTCGTATGTGGAATGGATTAAACGCCCCTACAAAAGGCTGGCAGGCTTCGGGGATGTTCAAAACAACGATGTGGTTGTGTTTCACTTTCCCGAGGGCGATACAGTAGCCCTTTACATGCAGAACCAAAGCTATTATCAGCTTGTACGAACCTACAGCCGGGAACGCATCATGACCGACCCCCGTAATTTTGGGGAAGTGGTTGCACGCCCTGTTGATAAACGCGAAAACTACATCAAACGATGCATAGCCATCCCGGGCGATGTAATCGAAATAAACCGAGGACAGGTGAGTGTAAACGGGCAGCCAATGAAAGATTTCGACGGCATTCAGTTTAATTACCTGGTACGCACCAACGGAACAGGAATTAACCCGAAGGCGCTCGACCGGCTGAACATTGCCCTCGACGATCGCACCGTGTTCTCCAGCGAACAATACATGTTTCCGCTTACCGATAATATGGCCGATGAACTGCGGACGTTTTCCAATGTTACCCTGGTCGAAAAAATAATGGAAGAGCCCGGAGAATGGGACCCTATGGTGTTTCCCCACAGCAGAAACTACCCATGGAATGTCGATAATTTTGGGCCGCTCACCATACCTGCAAAAGGCGAAACGGTGCAGCTGACAATGGAAAACCTGCCCATTTACGAACGTATCATACAGGTTTTCGAAAATAATAAACTGGAGGTCATCGGCAATACTATTATGATAAACGATACAGCAGCCACCAGCTATACTTTTAAAATGGATTACTTCTGGATGATGGGAGACAACCGCCACAACTCAGCCGACTCGCGTATGTGGGGCTTTGTACCAGAAGATCATGTGGTGGGGAAGGCCAGTTTTATCTGGCTGTCGATTAATAAAGACAGATCGCTGCCGCAAAACATCCGCCTGAGAAGAATGTTTCAGTTTATCAAATAATTGCTGATCAAATTTTTTATTAAAAGGATAGCATGATTATGTTATCCTTTTTTTATCTTAGTTCAAAATTACAATTATGAGCGCAACAATCATCGTAATGCTAATCCTGGCCATACTGGTGGTGATCTTCACACTCCAAAATTCATTTGAAATCACCATCAGTGTATTTATGTGGGAAATTCCGAACGCCCCCATGGTGCTGGTACTGCTTGTATGTATCCTGTTAGGTTACCTGCTGGCTGCCATTTATTATGCCCCGCGTGCATGGAACCTCGAGAAAAAGCTGCGCCGTTCGGCAAAAGCTGAGCAAAAACTGGAAAACGAACTGGTTGAATTGCGCAGAAGGCAGGTAAGCCATCCCGAAGGTATTGAACTGGATGTTGAAGATGAGGAGGATGAGAACAAGGGATTTTTCAGGGAGTAGAAATGGTTAAATTCAATGCTGTTCTCCTAAACACCGCCAGCTTTGCACCGGTGCAGTATTTCACCAAGCTTATGCTTTACAAATGGGTGTATATTGAGCAGTACGAGAACTTCCCCAAGCAAACCTGGCGTAACCGCTATGAAATATTGGGAGCCAACGGTCAGGTGCCACTGGTAATACCCGTTGTAAAAGGCCGCGGAGGAAAGGTTAAAATCAGGGATCTTCAAATTTCCTACGACACCGACTGGCAACGAAACCACTGGCGCACTATCTTTTCAGCCTACAACTCCTCCCCTTTCTTTGAATATTACATGGATGATATCCGCCCGTTCTTGGAAAAACCATGGAAATTTCTGTTCGACTTCAACCTGGCTACAACGCAAACACTTTGCGATTTGCTGGAACTGGACAATATCTTTCAACTAACCTCCGACTTTGAAACTGTACCTGAAGATATGATAAACCTCCGTGAAGCCATCACCCCCAAAAGCCATAAAGCCGCTCCCGATGAACAGTTCAAGCCCGAACCTTATACTCAGGTCTTTTCCGACCGGTTTGGCTTCACACCGAACCTCAGTATACTTGACCTGCTGTTCAATGAGGGACCAAACAGTGTGAACATCCTTCAGGCATCATCCAAATAAACGGCATATTATATTTCCACCTTTAAAAATAATCCCGGACACATCCTATAAAATCAATTTGCTGCTTGTTGCCCTGACAGCTTTCACCGGATGTTTTTCCCAAACTAAATAACAATCAAATTTGGTTCATTCCAGAAGTCGCTGATAACTTAATCAATCATATCCCCCAGGTCGCTAACGCCCAGTGTAAACCAAATAATAACTACACCCAGAATGATTTTAACTGCAGGCGGAACCGAAAAACCATACCTCTTTTTTAGCAGATCGTTTACCGGTGGCAAGTAAACGAAGGAAAGCAAAAAATAAACAATTCCCGGGACAGGGTGCACCAATAACACATTCAACAAGCCTATTGAAAAAACAACGGCACCAACTATCCAACTGATTGACTTTACAATGAACAACTTTATTTCCATAGCATTTTGTTTAAAATAAATCAGATTCACTCCGATTGCGATTATAAAAAACCAAAACAATTCTTTTTTAGCTTCTCTGAGCATGAGATTGAATTGTATGAATGAATATTATAAATCCATCATCATAAGGTCGATCTTGTCAAACAACTCTCCCACACCCAGTGCTGCCCATACAACAAAAAGCCCCAGCAGAATTTTTACAACTACCGGTATCAGGAATCGGGTTACTTTTTTGAAAAGGTCGTATGCAGGGGGAAAATAAATCAAAGAAACGAGTAAAATAAATATCCCAAAAAACGGGTCGTTTCCCCAAAATGTATTCACAAAGCCAATTGCTATTACAAGTGTACCAAAAATCCAACCGGTTGTATCTAAAAAAGTTGATTTGCTGTTCTTAATGTATTCGTATTTAATTATTTAATATTATAATAAATTTATATGCAGACTGACAATGCCTCACCATTGCCCGTCACAGCCCATACTAATGTTTAATCGGTTGCAGAATCAGCCTTTTTCAATGTACTTATTTCATACCAGTTGATGTTACGTGTTATGTACATCGTAAGTGCCAATATTGCTGTTAATCCAATGCTGCCAATCAAAAGAGCATAATCCTGGATCTGCAGGGTGATGTAAACAAATGAATAGGTAAGACTTAAAACCAGCACCAGCACAATGGTTTGTTTCAGGCTGCCAAGCACCGACCTGGCATACAGCCCTGTCATGGTAATTACAGCAGTACCGGCAATAAGGTAAGCTGTATTAAAACTGGTATGTTCTGAAATGGAAATCAGCAAAACATAAAAAAGTACCAGTGCCAGTCCCACAAGAATATACTGAAACGGGTGGACACTTTTCTTACTGAAGATTTCAACCAAAAAGAAGGTCAGAAAGGTCAGGGAAATTACAAGCAGGGCATATTTTGCCGACCGCATGGCTTTCTGGTAATCGTTCGCCGGCAGCAACAGGTCGACACCAAAAGCACTGCTCTGGATGCTGGCAGCATTCAGATCTCCAATCCAGAACTGCGGATAATTGCGGTTCAGTTCAAGAATCTTATAGCTTGCCACAAATCCTTCTTCATTTACCGTACGTTCGTCGGGTAGAAAGGAACCGGAAAAACTGGGATCCTGCCAGTTGGAAGTCAGCACGATGGTTGTTTCCTTTCCCAGTGGAATGAATCCAAGATGACTGCTCCCCTGAAGATGAAGATTAAATGAAAACTGCAAGTTCTCAGCTTCAGGGACATCCTCAAAAACATTATTGACCGTAATACCTGAATGCACCAGTCCAGGTATCAGGCTCCCGGGCTCTACCTGTATCTCCTGTCCGTCCCAATTCACAATTACCTTTTGCTTAATTCCCCGAAGATCGGAAATGCTGATTGTCAAAAAGGCCTCATCCCATAACACTTCATAATCGTTTAGTTCAGCAATGTATTTTTCAATCTCTTCAAAGTTACCTTTAAAGGAGACCTGAGAGTCGTAAACCACCACCTCGTATATCCCTCTGTGCAGTGAGCGGGGCTCAACTTCTCCGCTGATTTTGAGCAGCGATGGAAGAATATGGGCTTCCTCCCTGACTGTTTTTACCTTGCCGTCTTCCAAAACCTGTCTGTTAAAAGGCAACGTTAACACAGGCCCGAAAACATGCTGTGAATTGGCCCACTTATCACTGACTTCATTTATGGCCGATTGGCGCATTGCATCCCGCTCATTAATAAGCTCCATGACTAACGATACGGGAATCATAAGCAACAGCATCAGAATAAAAATAGAGAGAAGCTTTAATGTTACCGATTGCCGGAGATACTGCCCGATTGTTTCAACGATTGTTTTTCCCTGTGTTTCCATAATTATTGATCATTAAAAGTACTTTGCATTTCAAAGTTAAAAGATAAAAAAAATACTATTTCTGTGATTTGATTAATTTCTCCAACACTTTAAGGTGGTCATTAAATGCATTTTTGCCTGCCTGGGTCATAAAATACCTGGTATTGGGTTTTCTTCCCACAAATGATTTCTCCATCCCAATGAACTTTTCCTTCTCCAGCGCTTTCAGATGGCTGGCCAGATTGCCATCTGTAACGTCCAGATACTCCTTCAGTGAGTTGAATTCAAGCCTGTTGTTTACAGCCAGGGCCGACATGATCCCCAATCGTATCCTGCTTTCAAACGCTTTATGTAACCCGTTAATTGATATTTTCACCGTTCGTACCTGTAAAACATGTATAATCCGTAAACAATATGTGCCAGTCCAAAACCTGTTGCCCAAAATAATAAACTGTATTCAATGAACCATGCACATATCAGCCCTAGTAAAATTTCAACCAGTCCCAACACCCTAACTTCATTGAAGGTAAACCGCCCTGCACTGTATAATGCCAAACCATAGAACACCAGCGTAAGTGGCGCAACAAGACCAATTAAACCTTTACCTATCAAAATCAGTATCAAAATTCCTCCTGTTGTCAATGGAACGATCATACTAATTAAAAGCCTTTTTGACGTGGCGTTCCAGGCTTTCTCATTTCTTTTTCGGGCTTTCCTGAATGAATCATAAACAGCAGTTCCTAAAGCAAGCACCAATACAGCAACAGCCAAAAATATAACTTTCTGCAAACCGACAGATGAACTTCCTGTGTAAACAATTTCATCAGGATTGAAGTTAAAATATCGCCAGGCAATAAATGCACCTGCCAAACCATAAATACCAGCCATTATACCTGCCCACCCCGAGAGCGACAGGAATTTTGAGGAACGTTCCATCATTGAACGGATCTCAGCTATGTCCCGAATATAATCCCTTTCTTTTTTCATCTAAAAAGTACTTTGAGCTGCAAAGTTAATGCAAATATTTCATTCCTGCAAGATATGAAGAATAAAACAATCAACTCGTTTACATTTCATGGATAACCTCCCTTTAGATTTGTAAGCAACCAATAGCTTCTATCAGAGAATCTTTTAAAACAATATAATTACTAAACTACTTAGTCAGACTGAATATCTAAGGTATAAATACCAATCCACCATTAATAATCGTAAAACAAAACTGAAAAGCTCCGCCCATTGAAAAGAAACCAAATATGAATATTAATCGTTATTTTTGTAGAAAGCTTAGAAAGTTATGGGAATAAAAAATTTAAGGGAAGAGCTTCACACTTATATTGATAATGCAGATGAAAGATTCCTAAAAATGGTTCACGCCATGAGCAAAGAATATAAGCATCCTGATGTAGTTGGGTACAATGTTGATGGCTCTCCAATAACAAAAGAAGATCTGGTAAAAAGGGCTAAAGCCGCTTCACTAAGGGTAAAATCCGGTGATTACATCACACAGGAAGAAGTAGATAAGAAGGTTGGAAATTGGTAAATCACCTATCCTTTGGGACAGGCTTTCAAAAGCTTTATTGTTATAAAAATTACTTGATTAGCTGGAAAACCTTTTGGTTGAATTAATCACTGTAACAAATAAAATATTTCAGGAATAAAAATCATTCCACCAATAGCCAGGGCCGTTATTGCAGCAACCAATACTGCGCCCGCCGAATAATCTTTAATGAGCCGTATTTTTTCATTCCATTCAGGACTTACAACATCAGCAAGCCTTTCAACGGTAGTGTTAAACAGCTCAGTTATAAATACGATTCCGATTGCAACAGCAATAAACATCCATTCGGCTGTTTCAATTTTAAAGAAAATGCCCAGCAATACAACAACAACTGCTGCTGCACAATGAATCCTTGCATTGTGCTCGTTTTTTACCAGGTTAACAAGGCCGTTTATTGCAAATGAAAAGCTTCTGATCCTGTTCCTTGCAGAGAATTTTACTGATTTTTCCATAGGAATCTATTGTGACGTAAACTTTACCTTTTAATAACAACCATACCCTGATTGCAATGTAATTAACTAAAAACAGCGACAGGAAACACAGTTTCTGTTCCAAAATTAAAATAATAATTAGTTGTTTTCGCGCATAAGGGAATTAACCGATTCCAGCCATTGGTACAAATTCTTAGCTGCCGGTGAACTGTTATCGATTCTGAAATCGCCAAGCTGTTTGAGCAGTATCTTCTTATAGACTTTTTCCTTTGAATTGTACATGAATGCAGAATAAACAGTTCCTCCGGCATCATACATTTCATGTACCGGCTCAGATATTCTTCCCTTTGAAGCAGCTTCAATCAGGCCAATTTTACTCACCAGAACCTCTTTATCAACTGTATTACATACCGAATCGGTTGATAATATGTTACTTTCCATTTGCGCCACGGAAATGAAGCCAAGCGAATCAGCATGGTGCCAGTTTTCCGGTTTATTGAAACAATATACAGCTCCTGAAGAGTCGATCAGCCATCCATTGTGCTGGTATCCCCATGCATGATTTATATATTCATACTGAAAATAAATTGCCTGTTCAGTTTCGGCAACTTCATAAATACCTGCTCCTCCTTCACAATGCACACAGGACAGAATCACTACACTCAATATTAATACGGTCCAAATATTTTTCACAATTTCATTTAAAGTTAAGATACCTCCGGCAGGAATCAGGTTGCGTGGCAATACAAGTTTTAAGCAAAAAATAAAGGTAAATGGAAGACAACATTTCACCTTCGGCCAGCCACAGCGGCAGCAACAACCGCTCCCATAACGGCTGCCTGAACCTGGCTGATAATTTTATCAACCGAAGATGCTACAGCATTTTTCTTCAGCTTCTCCTTCAACTGCTTCTTTATGTTGTTAAGTTCATTTTTATCGGCCGACAGCACCTTGTGCATTTTACAGGCCTCAATTAATCCCAGTACAACTGCATCTTCATTGCTTAGCTCTTTCTGAAACAGCAGATTCTCTTTTAACTGCTTTATTATATCATTACGCAACTTCCGGTTGACTAAGTAGTACCTGTTGTATCGGATGAAGCCAAGAAATGATTTTTCCTCCCTGCGGATCAATCTTTTCCGAACCATCTGAGCGAGGAGAATACGTTTAAATGTCCCCGATTTCCCTGAAAGTTTAGATATTGACCTTCGGACCGACCGGGGCTTCTTAAATTTTTGAATCGTAGTTATTACTTCTGCTTCAATTGGGTCAGTGGTGCGTTTACGGGACTTTACCAGCAGTTTGTCGTTTTCAATGGCAACTTTCTTTTGCAACGACATATCCAGCACCAGGGCTCCCGGAATGCTATATTTGATGTGTATACCTGAAATCAGGAACCTTCCCTTCTCAGGATGTTGTGCCAGTAATAGAAATTTTTCTGCTGTTGTCAAAGCCATTCTTATTTGCTTTTAAATTGATCAGGTTATTTGCATCTGTTGAATACCATAAACATAGGAGCAGCCATATCCGGGTCAGGGACCAGTGATTTCCGGATCGCTGATTTCACTATACCTGATGCAAGATAATATTTATTCCGCGAACAGGCTAATTTATCAACAATTTGAACATATCGTTTTCCAATCCAACAACCACCATAATCTAAATGCGCGGATCGGAAACCGCACCTCCCGGAAACTGTGCTAATCATGAAAAATCGAAATCAGCGTAATCCAAACTGCATATGCTCCCTAATGAATTCAACAATCTCATCCATAGCTTCTTTGGCTTCCTTAAACATAGGCGATAGTAACGGGTAGCAATGCACCATACCTTCTCCTGCCCTGAAAGTCACCTCCACACCGGCAACCCTGGCCTTTTCATAAAATGCCTTTCCATCATCAAATAATTCATCGCTCTCGCCCGAATTGATAAGTATGGGGGGCAGTCCTTCCAAATCACCATACAGTGGAGAAATGAGCGGGTCCGTTAAATCGTTTCCACCTCCGTAATGGCGACTGAATACAAACCATGAATCCAATGGAGCCGGCGACAACCGGTTCTTTGTTTTATACGATTCACCCGAACAGGTTAAATCTGTCCAGGGAGAAATCACTACAGCAGCTTTGGGCAGCGGGATCTTCTTCTGTTTAAGTGCCAGCAGAAGTGCCAGTGCAAGCCCTCCTCCGGCCGATTCACCCATTATAATAATATTCTCCGGCTGATAACCTCTTTCCAGTACCTCGCGATACACAGCCACAGAATCGTTTATTGCATAAGGGTAAGGGAATTCAGGCGCAAGACGGTATTCATACAGAAGCAGTTTAACGCCTGCAGCAGCAGCAACTTTGGACACAATGTTTCTATGATCATTGCATGAGCCGGAAACATAACCTCCGACATGCACGTAAAAAATTAGCTTATTTTTTGGAGCACTTTCAGGCTCCAGCCATTCTGCCGGCACTCCGCCAACAACATCTTTTTTAGCATGAATTGTTGATGGGAGTTTCCCAAACCGCGAAGCCCCTTTCTCGCACCTGTACCTGAATTCAGGGATTGAGGTGGCAGCACTAAAAGTTTCCTTTTTCAGCTTACCCTCAAACAAATAATTTTTCCTTATGAGGAAATTAATTAGCTGTCCTTTTAGACTAATCATGATCTAAAGCTTTATTAAAAAAGCGCAATGCACATTTCACACCCGCTGTTCCGGCAGCCAGAAATCCTCAGGCTGAAGGTTGCATTCTTTTGCAATACTTCTGCAGTATGCCAACCGGCCGGCATTGTCGTTCCGGCAGTCGGAGCCAAACGCAAATTTAATGCCCTGCTCCCGGGCTTTCAGAATGAACTCCCGGTGGGGTGTATGTGCCATATCATTTATTTCAATGGCTATATTGCGTTCTTTTGCTGCAGTTAGAATCTGCTGCATGCGCTCTTCGGTCCACAACGAATAATAATCGCGCGCAATGCATACGGGTAAAAACAATGGCCATGCAAATATATCGACCGGTTCCTGTGTAAGCACTTGCATTGCATAGTCCATGTAGCGCTTCATGAAATCTTCGGTATCGTCGATATACGTATCGAATTCCCAAATCTGCCAGGTTTTGCCGTTGCCCTGAGGAACCATCTGGGGATCCATTAAAATGTAATCGAGTTGTGCAATAAGCTCCTGAGAATAATTTTTGCTCCATCCTAAATAGGTTGGTTGCAGCCCCACATATACCGGGTACTTCCGCATGGTGTTGATGAAGTTCCCCAGGTCCTTGTCGTTTCGTAAAGCCCAGGGAGCTGGGTGATCCACCACGCCAAAGTTTACCTGCTGCTTCCTCCCGATTTCAAGAATCTTTTCAATTGTAAATTCCCGGGTGGTATGAACATGCAGATCGGTTACCGGATAATCGGTTGCAGTTTCAGTACCACAACTGTTCAAAACAGGAAAAGTTAACAGCATTCCGGAAGCAATAGCTGATTTCTCAATAAAGGTTCTTCGTTTCACGACTGATCGTTTTGGTTTTTAAATAGAGTACTAATTTCAGTAGTAAAAATAAAATTTAAATCATGTAACTGCAAGCATATTAACCACAAATATTAATTAAGAATCGACATATGCTTGCTTCCATTGTTCTGAACTTCATTCCAGCCAGTAGCCGTGCCATTTTTCTCAGTGCCACCGGTATTCTGTAGCTTCAAGCGGATCAATGTGACTAAAGGAATCGAAGGATTTGCCGCTGTTACCGTACCACCAGTTGTAATAGGCTTTTGCAGCCACTTCATGCGATCTGTTATCATGCACCACCTCCAGCCCTTCTGCATTCCTAATGGCCAATACCGGGTTTTGTGAGGGAAACCCCATTACTAAATACTTGCTTTCGATGGATGTTGCCCTTATCGATTCAATGGTCCACAGTGCATAAATTCCCAGCCGGCACTCCTGCATGGCGGACGATGAGATGGGATTCCAGGGAAACCCGGTAATTATATTCGTTTCATTCCGGTATTGCAGAAGAGCCTGTATATCGCTACCGGTGAACTCAGGCAACCGTGAGGAATCGTACTCACCCGATTTTAATTGCTGGATATATGATTCAACATCAGGATTGTCGGGTACATCTTCATTCTCCTTGTCACATCCTGTAATGCATGCAAGCATGATTACAATTAAGATAAATCCAATTTTTTTCATACCTGAACCTCCATCCGCAAAGTATATTAACAGACTAATCATTTTTACCGGTTATATTCACCACATGGTAGACAATCCGGTTTTCTCCTTCCCCTTTTGCAAATACCAGCGAATCCTGCCGGTCGGTTTCAATCAACTCATAAGTCCCCGGAAGCATCGTATTCGCATCGCACGGATCAGGAAAACCTTCGTGCTTTAAGGTGCCGGGATTAAAAACCAGCTTATTGCCATCGGAATAATACGTTCCTTTCGTCAGACAAGCCATTGATTTCTGAAACATGACTCCCCCCGAAGGCCATTCTTCATAACGGTTATTCTCAAATTGGATCAGGCACCAGTAATTCTGGTCATGGTAACTGAACCAGCCCTCATAATATCCTTCAGGTATCTGCTGATTACTAACCAACTCTGTATCCACCTTCTGACAGGAGATTGCTGCCAAAAGAAAAATGAACAACCATTTTGATACCTTCATCTCGATTAATGGTTTTGCACCTAAGATACAAATAACCACAAAAAGGTTGCTTTAATTTTTGACAAATTTATTTATTGCCATAGATCTTTTTCATATCATTCACCGACGTTACAACAAGCTCCTTTAACAACGCCTGATCAATATCGGTCAGCTTTTTTACATAAAGACAGGATGAGCCGGTTTTGTATTTCCCCAACTTCTTCATAATGTCGTCGTACCGCTCAAACCCCGGCATGATGTAAATTGTGAGGTTTTGTTTCCGGGGGGAAAAGCCGGTCAATGGCCAGTCGCCTTCCCTTCCGCTGGCATATTTATAATGATACGTCCCGAACCCAATGATGCTGTCGCCCCACATTTTGGCTTCCTCCCCGGTTAGCTGGCTGAACAGCTCAAGCAATTCGAAACTATCCGCCTTCCGTTGTTCGTTTTCAATCCCGTTTAAAAATTCAACCACATCGCTATCGTTTTGCTGTGTTTTCAATTCTGCCATACTATTATAAATTTTAATGTTTTGAATTTCTCTGCCTGCTCATTAACTAAAAATACGAATTTTTTATTAAGCTCCGGAAGGCATATAATAGTTACTTCCGATATACCTTCTCCTGACTAAACTCAATGTAAACTCAATACAAACTCAATATTAACTCAATGTATATTCAATTATAATTGAGTTTACATTGAGTTAATGCTGAGTTAAAACTGAATTAAGATTGAGTTTAATAAGGCGAATGTCTTAATGGATAATCATCAGGAACCTGAATATACTCAGCCTGGGAGGCTGTATAAGAACCTTAATGAAATGGAGAAATGTTTGAATGAAAACCTCTGCTTCTCTTTGCAGAAGCCACCTTCAATCATTGTGCATGAGAAATAAAAAGCTTGGTGGAACAGGCCTGGTTTAAATGTCTTTACCGATGGTCACCTCATAGTAATTGGTTACAAGTGTCGACATCATGCCTGCAGCTGTTGCAGCCTCAATGCCAAGAGCTCCGTCTTCAAAAACATGGCACACCCCGGGCTCCACTCCCAATAAGGCGGCACATTTCAGGAAGGTTTCCGGATGTGGTTTGGGATGCTCTACATCTTCACTGGAAACCAGGATTTCAAAGTAATCTTTCAGCCCGAGTATCTCAAGAGATTTCCAGGCAAGCCGTTTGTAACCACCGGTGCCCACCGCCATGGGAAGTTTTCCATGGTATTCGTGTACCAGCTCTACCACCGGAGTAATCGGTTTCATTTTATGCATTATTTTTTCGTACTCACCTTCCTTGTAATGCCCCACTTCCGCGGCGTCCATTTTTGTGTCGAATAATTCGTTCAGTTTCTGGATGGTGCCAACCGCGGGAATACCTGCCAGGGTGGCAAACAGTTCGGGAGTAAATTCAATGCCGTAGTCACGCAGTATGTTTTTATAAGCCAGGAAATGAACCGGCATGGTATCGGCGATGGTGCCGTCGAGATCAAAAATAAGGGCTTCGGCCTTTGGATCGATTGCTAACTTTTTCACTTAATGTTCTTTTGAGTACGAAGTCCCAAAATTAAAAATAAAAGCGCAGATGCCCCATCTCTTTTGTGTTTAAGATAAATTCACCACTTTTGCTGAAATTAATTTAACATGAATCAGGATATTCTATTATATACCCTTCCCCAGTGGTTTGTTTTTGCAGCCATTATTGCCAGTGTTTACGGCTGGGTGGAACATAAAAAAGCATTCCGGTTAATGGGGCCTGTAATTTTCCTGCTGTTAGGTGTTTTTGCTGCCCTGGTGATATGGAGCGACCTGTTCATATCCTATGAATTCCTTACACCTGAGGAAATTATAAACCTGGAGACGGAGGATGAACTAAATACAGATTTACCATTTCAGGCCATGCTTTTCCCCGCTTACGTGGCTTTTGTTCTTTCGGGACTACTTGCGATACCTTCATTTGTGCTGGAATGGAAAAGTCGTAAGGGAAAAAACCTGCTGCTAATACTTACCGCCCTGACTGCTCTTTTTGGATTCTTCATTATTGTAGGAGCGTTAAGAAACCTTTAAAGGCCGGCTGGAAATCTTTTTCTGTATTCTGCCACTTCAGCTTCACATATAAAAGAAAACCCGCCAAAACGAAACATTCCGGCGGGTAATTTAAACTGAAATATTTTTATCAGCGCCGGATTAATTCACTTCCCAACGAATCAGATGTTCCTGATCCTTCGTATAAATACTATTTCCGGCAATTACCGGATGGGCATAAACATCTGTATCTGAAACTTTGTAGGTTGTTTTTTCTTCGTATTTTTCAGGATTAGGTTCATAGATCAGCATTTTCCCATTTGCGGCAAGGGAAAGGATTTCATTTCCCAAGTCGAGGGTTGAGGCAAAGCGGTTATGTGCGGTTGTATCGGCCCAACAGGTTTCGCCCGTTTCAGCATTCAAACAAAAAAGCTTACCCAGGCGGGCTTCATGTCCGTATAAATAACCGTCCTTCAACAATGGAGTATTAAATGAAACCCCGTAATCAGGATTCGCCCAGTTTTCGGTAAGGGTATATTCATCACCTGTTTTCGCAACTTTAATCGATTTAGTTCCCAGTCCCTGCCCGGCAACAACTATATTCTGTCCATTGATAACCGGTGTTGATGAATTATAAAACCTTCTTTCTCCGGGCGTAGGTAATTGCCACAGCAGCTTTCCATTCATTGAAACACCTATCAAATTGGTTTCAGTTTGCACCACAAGAATTTTTTCCTTTCCTATCATCATTATTACCGGAGAGGAATAGGTTGAAGGATGTCCGGTCAGTTCCCACAATTTTTTACCGTTTGAGGCATCAAATGCTACTACTGCACCCTTTTCGCGTCCACCCATGTGGGCGAAGCAAATATCATCTTCGATCAAAGGCGACATTGATGAGTAAAACTCCGGTACTTCGGCATAATCACTATTCGTCCACAGCACCTCCCCTGTTTGGGCATCAAGGCAGTTTAAGGCTCCTCCCACTCCATGGGTGTAAACTTTTCCGTCGGCAACATAGGGTGTACTTCTCGGTCCGGGATGCGGGCGGGCACCACCGGTTACTTCCGGTGCAGTATTATTTGCAGTACGCCAGATAACCTTACCGGTTTCAGCATCCAGACAAAGGGTCACCTCTTCTTCCCCCTGCTTCACATGCATGTACAACCGGTTATTTGCCAGCACCGGTGAAGCATCGCACAGGCCTACATTTTGTTTCCAGACCTGTTTTAGCTCAGCAGGCCATTCGGCAGGTGCATTAAAATCACTTACAACTCCATCGCGATCAGGGCCACGCCATCCTGCCTTCTCGTTTGAAGAATTACTACATGAAATGGTTAAAAGGGAAAACAGAAGCAGAATGGATGATATTAATCTCATGACAGTTAATTATTTGGTTTCATCAGCTAATATAACAATTATTAGTTTTCGATGCTTTACTTTATCAAATTGTTTCTTTTAATGAAAAACACCTTATAAATTCATCCTTTTATTCTCATTTTACTAACAATCATCTCATTGTTTGTGGTTATTTTTTATCTTGCATCCAATTAAAAATAAATCGAATTAATAGAAAATACACATTTATGAATCCACAGGCTGAAGAACTCAACCAGATTATCCGTCAGAAAAGTGCTCCGGTATATGAAATGCTTTCCCAGAAGGGAAAAAATATTTTCTTCCCCAAAAAGGGTATCCTCGGTCAAACGGCCGAAGCCAAAGCCACCCGTATAAATGCTACCATTGGTACAGCTGTTGAAGATGATGGTTCACCCATGCGATTGGAAAGTCTTGCAGCCCGTATACAGCTCGATCCGTCGCTTGCATTTCCGTATGCTCCAAGTTATGGGCGACCCGATCTTCGTGCAAAATGGAAAAGCATGTTGTACGAAAAAAACCCTTCCCTTGGCAAAACTGAAGTCAGCTTGCCGGTGGTAACAAATGCGCTAACACATGGGATGAGCATGGTTGGGTACATGTTTACCGATCCGGGCGATGAAGTAATTGTTCCCGATTTATTCTGGGGCAATTATAACCTGATATTAGGCAATGCTTATGATGCAAGCCTTGTGAAGTTCAACCTGTTCAAAAACGGGCAGTTCGATCTGGAAGCATTTGAAGCTAAACTGAATGAAGGCAACACAGGCAAGAAAATTGTTCTGCTGAACTTCCCTAATAATCCGGCAGGATATACTCCAGCCCAGGCCGAGGTGGATGGAATTGTAAACATAATTGCTAAGGCAGCAGAGCAAGGAAATCATATTGTTTGCATCACCGACGATGCTTACTTTGGATTGGTATATGAGAAGGGAATTGCCAGGGAAAGCCTGTTCGCGCAGTTAGCCAACCTTCATAAAAATGTACTTGCCGTGAAACTTGACGGGGCAACCAAAGAAGATTATGTTTGGGGATTTCGCGTAGGGTTCATTACATATGCCATCAATGGTGGTGATGCTGAATTGTACAGCGCTTTGGAAGCTAAAACAGCCGGTGCCATTCGTGGCAACATCTCCAATGCATCAAACCTCTCGCAGTCACTGATACTGGCTGCTTACAACGACAGTGATTACACCAAGCAGAAAGAAGCCAAGTTTCAGCTTATGCAAAAACGCTATGAAGCAGTGAAGGAAGCATTGAAAGATGAGAAATACCGCAAACATTTCAAGGCATTACCATTCAACAGCGGATACTTTATGTGTGTGCAGCTGGAAGGAGGCCTCTCGGGAGAAGAAGTCCGCCAGGTATTAATCAATAAATACAGTATAGGCACCATTAGCCTGAACAACATTTTAAGGCTTGCTTTTTCGGCAGTTGCTGCCAGCGACATTAAAGAGTTATTTGAGGGAATATACAAGGCATGTGAAGAGTGCAGCTAGTTAAGCAGATATAAAATAAAAAAGAGTGTCGGGCCCGGGCCCGACACTCTTTTTTATTTTAGTATGGATTCATCCCTGATAATCATCAGAATGGCAGAATGAGGCAATATTATATATTTCTCATTGTTGAACTCAATCTCAAAGCCACCCTTAGACAGATAAACCGCCAAATCACCACGATGAGCCTGGAGGGGCACATATTTCACATTCTCCTGCTTTTGTTTCCATGATTCATCTTCTTCCGAAACAGCAGGAATGGGATATCCAGGTCCAACTTTAATAATATAACCGCTCTGTACTTTCTCGCTTTCCTGCACAGTGGGAGGTAAATAAAGGCCTGTCCTGGTTTTGCCGGAAGGAGTTTTCGGTTTTACCAATACCCGGTCGCCTACCATGATGAATTTTTCAAGGTCCTTTTCTTCTATTATAAGTGACATGCTTTTGTTTTTATGGAGCAAAGATAAAATTTCTGCAAGGAAACACAGGTACATCTTCTTTTCAAATCGATGCATTTTGAACAATACAACAATATCTGCTGTAATATAAAAGGCTCATCGGGTCCGATAAGAAGAAGAATTATCTTAAATTAGATTGTTTCAAATAAAATACAAGAAGTATGAAAAATGAACTCAATAAATTCAGCCGGTTAATAACACAGGACGAAACTTTGCCTGCAGCCCAGGCCATGCTATATGCCATCGGCATGGATGAAAGAGACCAGCAAAAAGCACAGGTAGGAATAGCAAGTACCGGATTCCAGGGAAATCCATGCAACATGCATCTGAACGGACTGGCATCAGCCCTTAAAAAAGAGGTGGACAAAGTAGAAAATCTTTATGGACTGATTTTCCATACTATTGGAGTAAGCGATGGGATAACCAACGGAACAGAAGGAATGAAATATTCGCTGCCTTCGAGGGAAATCATAGCCGACTCGATTGAAACAGTTGTAAGTGCCCAGTTTTACGATGCGGTAATCGCCATTGTCGGCTGCGACAAAAACATGCCTGGTGCCATGATGGCACTCGCCCGTTTGAACCGCCCCGCAATATTGATGTATGGAGGTACCGTAAAAAAAGGTCATTTTGGAGGTAAGAACCTCGACATTGTGTCGGCCTTTGAAGCATATGGCGAACGGATTAAAGGTACACTTTCCGACACTGACTATAAGGGAATCATCCGCAACTGCATTCCCGGGGCAGGCGCCTGCGGCGGCATGTACACTGCCAACACCATGGCATCAGCCATCGAATGCATGGGAATGAGTCTTCCGGGTACTTCATCCAATCCGGCATTAAGCAGGGCAAAAGAAGAAGAACTGGTAAAGCTGGCAAAAGCAATAAAAAATGTACTGGAAAAAGACATTAAACCAAGGGACATTATGACCCGTGAGGCTTTTGAAAATGCAATCACCCTTATTATAGCTATGGGAGGATCAACCAATGCGGTTATCCATTTGCTGGCTATGGCTAAAACGGCAGGAGTCGAATTAACAATTGATGATTTTCAACACATTAGCGACAAAACGCCTTTCATTGCTGACCTTAAGCCCAGCGGTACGTATTTGATGGAGGACCTTCATCAGGTTGGAGGGATTCCGGGTGTTATGAAGTTCCTTTTAAAGGAAAACTTTCTAAATGGAAACTGCATGACTGTTACCGGCCGGACAATGGCAGAAAACCTGGAAGAAGCGCCAGACCTTGAGAAAGGACAACAAATAATCCACACTTTTGACAACCCTATTAAAAAGCAGGGGCATATCCAGGTTTTATACGGCAACCTGGCAGAAAAAGGTGCTGTGGCAAAAATTACCGGCAAGGAAGGAGAATTGTTTACCGGTCCTGCCCGTGTATTTGAGAATGAATTTGAAGCCATTGAAGGCATACGTACACAGGTAAAGGCAGGCGATGTAATTGTTATCCGCAACAGTGGCCCTAAAGGGGCTCCGGGCATGCCAGAGATGCTTAAACCTACAAGTGCAGTAATGGGAGCCGGGCTGGGTAAGGATGTGGCGCTTATTACCGACGGAAGGTTCTCAGGTGGCTCACATGGCTTTGTGGTAGGGCATATCACTCCTGAAGCATATGAGGGCGGCACAATCGGTCTCATTAAAAATGGTGACAAGATAACAATTGATGCTATAAACAATCGTATCGATGTTGATTTATCAGAACAGGAAATTGAAACCCGCAAAAAATCATGGCAAAGACCAGCAGAAAAACCAGTAACAGGAATATTAAAGAAGTTTCGTAATGAAGTTTCATCAGCATCTGATGGATGTATGACGGTAATTTAAAAAAGTATATTACTTTTAACCTGCACTTTACCAAACCTGTGAGTTAATGAAGCGGAGTCTTAAGCCTGCAAAAATTTTATCAGTTGCCTCAAATTATTCCTGTGGAATACGTCTCCTGCTGCTCCTTTTGGTTATGCCTTTTACTAATGAGGCTTCAACAAGTAGTCATCCGAAACAGAATAACTGGTTTATATCGGGAAGTACAGGCATTGTTATCCGCTCAGGTGAATTTTCAGAAGATTATAAATTTGCAGCAGATGGGTTCAGGCATTATCCTGGATTCGCATATGAGTTAAGCTTCGGAAGAACCTTTGGAAACAAGTGGGAGCCTGCCATTCGCTGTGGTGCTTATACTCTTTTTGGTCAAAGCGATTTGCCTCATTATTCATCGGCAGGTTATTATGCGGCAAACCCATCATTTTTGGAACAGCAGCCGTTGGAATACGTCACCCAAAGCAATTCTGTTTCCTTAATACTACGATTCCTTTTTAATGACGGTGGACCAGCTGGTAGTTCTGCTGTAATTTTCCAACCCTTTATTGAAGCAGGATTGGGAATCAATAACTTTTCAACTGAATTGCGGTATAGTAAAATTCCTGCCGGAGAAAGTTCATCGTTGATTTACCGTGAAAGAAATGGTGAGAACGCTAACGGAGGCGCTCAGATTGTATCAGGTTTAGGCTTAAAGATTGGGGAACAGGGAGAATGGAATGGTGTAATTTTGCTAAATGCAGAATGGGTTGAATTTTCAAGGCTTAATGCATTGCACCACATCAGCAACAGGGAGATAATCAACTCCAGGGCGATTGTATCCCGGATTACAGCCGGTATAACCATCCCGATCAGAAGAATGGTAAAATCCGATAACTTTCTTCCTTTCAGGTGGTAATCAATCAGATTATTTGAAAAAGCTTAAAAAAATCCATTGCCGGTGCCGACAATGGATTTTTGTCATTATAAATTCGGCACTGGTTTTTAACCTGTACCGTCAGTTGAACTTCGATTTAAATTCAGCTCACTATCCGGCTACCGCACTTCCGATAAGGAATGTAGCAGCGAGGGCAATAATAGCATAAAGCTCAGGGAATACGGCAAGGATAAGAGTTTTACCTGCCACATCATAGCCGGAACCAATAGCAGCGATACCGTTGGCACAAACCTGCCCCTGACGGATAGCTGATAAAAGACCAACAAGCCCAAGGGCTAAACCGGCGCCAAAAACGGCTGCAGCTTCTGTCCAGCCAATACCTGCAGTAAGCAAACCAAATCCGTTAAGCAGAAAGTATCCGGCAAAACCATACAACCCCTGGCTTCCGGGAAGCGCTGTAAGAAGAATATAGCTACCAAACGCTTCGTTGTTCTTTTTCATAGCTCCAACGGAAGCATTACCTGCTATAGATGTACCAAATGCACTGCCAACCCCAGCGAGGCCGACCATTAACCCAATTCCAATGTAAGCAAAAACAATAGGTTCCATTCTTTGATTTATTTTAAAATTGTTATTATTTAATATTTATTCTGTTTTTTCGGAAACAGGTTCTGCAAATGGTGTATATGCTTTGCCTCCTCCTGTAAATCCTGCATTTTTATAAAATTCCACAAATGTTAAACGAATAGGATGTACGAAAGCTCCCAACGATGCCATAAATATTGTAATTCCATGACCAAACACCAGAATGATTATCATTACCAGCGGCCCAAAAATTATGTGATCAGGTTTCATACTCATTGCCATGCTGTTAAAAACCAGCCCCAGGATAGCGCTTGATACTCCGAGTGCAAACAGCCTGATGTAGGAAAGAATATCGCCCAAAAGACTGGTAGACATACTGTAGACATCCCATAACCCGGCGCCAAAATTGATAAAGACATTCCGCTTTGGGTGATTAAAAATAAGGATCAGCAATCCGGCCACACCAAAAACAGCAATCTGTGCATAACTGGCTGCCTGCACAGAAACCGCTTCAGCGCTCTTCAGAGCATAAACAGTACCCAGGCCAATTATGAGTACAAGCCAGCCAATAGTTGGCAGAGAGTATAAAAATCCTTGCATACGGGAAATATTGACCACCTTTAGTATCAAGCCGAAAACAATTTGGATAGCACCCAGAATAATGGCCAGGTTAAACAGCTGATCGGTATTAATCATATATGCCTTTGCTCTTTCCAGCCAGGGAACATCTGCCTCTATAAGGTTAATTCCGAAGAATGTACCGGTAAGCATTCCAAATATTACTGTGGCAAAACCCAGCCATTGGGCCAGGGTTAAAACAGATTTTAACTTGGGCTGTTTCAGTTTTACAATAGTAGCTACCGCCAGAATGAATAAACCATAACCTGCATCACCCAGGGAAAACCCGAAAAACATCATATAGAAAGGTGCAAAGAAAGGCACCATATCCAGTTCTTTATGGTTAGGAAGCTCGTACAAGTTTCCTATCATCTCATAATGTTTTGCAAACTTATTGTTCTTCAACAAAATAGGAACCTTCTCTTCGTCAGTTGGTTTCTCTGATACATACAACACCTGTTGTTCCTCCAGAAACTCATCCAGTTCCTTTTTTTTCAGTTCCGGCACCCAGCCTTCAAGTATTCTAACAGTACCTTCAATTTCATCCGTAGTTTGAAGCAGGGCATTCTGCTCCGATAACTGTTGCTGTATGCTTTCCGAATATTGCTTCAGCATACCCGAACAACAGGCTGCAATCTGGTGCAATTCATGGGTTAATGCATCGGCTTCCGTTTTAAGCTTCTGCATCTCATGCCTTACCTGCTCTAAAGATCTTTTGGGTAACGCCAGTTCATCGGCATCGGGCATTTCATCCATCGGCTTCTGGCTTTTTGCTTCTGCTGCTTTTTCAACTTTCGCAAAGTACCGGTAGCCATCCAGATCGGCTACAACTTGCAGGTAATATTTTTCCTCCCATTCGGGCTGCCACTTACGAATGGGGCAAGCCATAAATTTTATTTGTATGCCGTTCTTCCCTAGCTCTTCCAGTTTATTCCAGTCGAAATTACCCCAAGGGGTCAGTTGTTTTTTCTCCTTTTCCAGCTGAAGTATCCGGTGATGGTTGTGTTCCATCTCTTTTTCCATCTCCTTCAACCGGTTAAACACCTCTTCGCCCGATTTAAATGATGGCATTTTATCTACTCCTTCCGGTTCCAGTGATTCCAGTCGTTTGGCTGCTTTACTCACTTCTGAAAGGTGCCTGAAGAGTTCCTGCATCTGCGAAGTAGGTTCATTATTCTTTGTGCTTATATGCACCACGCCAATTCTGCGGATGTTCTCAAGAAACTTCTGGTAAGAAGAATGGTGAACCAGGAATGTGTATTTATACATTGGAACAATCATAGCTCAGCCTCCTGTCTCTGTTTTTCCTGCCGGTCTTTTACTATTTTTTGTGCCGACTTCGATAAGTTTTCCTGGTCTTCAAGGAAACGTTTAATCTTCCGTATGGCATCCTGAAATCCGGGAATCTGCACCTTTTCATATAAGTTCACCTTTTGTGTAGTTTTCTTACGGGCAAAATCAAGCAATTCCATTTTCCTAAGATAAACTTCCCTCTCAATTGCAACGGCAGCTATATTTTTTATAATAGAAATGCCTTCTGAGAACCATACTGGTTGGTTAAAAAGATTAGTGGTATCGATTTCAAAATGAATATTGTCAAGTATCGGTGTAAAAACCCCTGCAATCTTTTTTGATGACAACTCCACATCACTTATGCGAATCAGGTTTTGGTCGAATTCCCCCCATAAGCGGGCGACATTATCATAAAGAGCTATCTGATCGTCATATTGGACAGCAAGTTCAGAAGCTTTATCTTTGGCCTTTTTAACCTCCACCCGCAAAGCCGATTCCTTATTCTTAAGAGTGGGCAATGCCCGCTCCCTTACCTTAAGTTGCTTGTCTAGCGTTTGTAAAGCTGTTTTATTATATTGAAAACTAATGGCCACTTATTTATTTTTTAAGATTCAAATCCTGTTGATTTCTTTACTAAAAATAATCTCTTTTTTGGCGTTACTGCGCCCAATATTTCGCAACCAAATTCTCCTTTATTGCTACTTCAGCCTTCTTGAAATGTCTCCCAAACAATTCCCAGGTAATGTCGAGCATTGTATCGGTATCCACATTTACGTCAATAGCAAGAATACGTTCGGAATACTCTTTGGCAAAACTTAATGTCCGTTCATCGTAGTCAGTAAGGTCGAAACCGTTCTCTAATTTGGTACGCGCATTGGCTGCATCGGCATATAAACGAATAGCCGTATTCATTACCTGTGGGTGGTCCTCGCGGGTTTGTTTTCCAATTACAAGCTGTTTCAAGCGAGACAGCGAACGGAACGGGTCAACAATAACTTTCCCGATTTCCGTATCACGGCGCAGGAACAGCTGACCTTCGGTAATGTAACCTGTGTTGTCCGGAATAGCATGCGTAATATCGCCACCCGATAATGTTGTTACCGCAATAATGGTAATGGAACCTCCGGACGGGAACTGAACCGCTTTCTCATAAATACGTGCCAGATCTGAGTAAAGTGACCCCGGCATACTATCCTTCGATGGAATCTGGTCCATACGGTTCGATACAATACTTAATGCATCAGCATAAAGTGTCATATCGGTAAGCAGTACCAGCACACTTTCGTTTTTATCAACGGCAAAATACTCTGCTGCAGTCAGAGCCATATCAGGAACCAGCAGCCTTTCCACAGGTGGGTTCTCTGTTGTGTTCACAAAACTGATGATCCGGTCGAGTGCACCTGCATTATCAAAGACATTTTTAAAATAAAGGTAATCATCGTTTGTAAGCCCCATCCCGCCAAGAATGATCTTATCTGTCTTAGCCCTTAGCGCCACCATAGCCATTACCTGGTTGTATGGCTGGTCAGGGTCGGCAAAGAACGGGATTTTCTGCCCCGATACCAGTGTATTGTTCAGGTCAATACCTGCAATACCCGTAGCTATCAGGTTCGACGGTTGATCACGCCTAACCGGGTTTACTGAGGGACTACCGATATCACGCACCTCTCCCTGAATCTCGGGTCCGCCATCGATTGGATTCCCAAAAGCATTGAAAAAGCGACCTGCCAATTCATCGCTTACAGTTAATTGTGGCGGTCTCCCCAGGAAAGAGATCTCGGCATTGGTAGGAATTCCTTCAGTACCTTCAAAAATCTGCAGTGTTATATCATCGCCGGCAATCTTAACCACCTGTGCCAGCTTGCCGTTTACCGAAGCAATTTCGTCATAACCCACACCTGTGGCTTTTAATGTAACAGTAGCCTTGGTAATGTTTGTCAACTTTGTATATATCTTCTGAAATGCCTGGCTTTCCATAATCTTCCTTTTTCTTATTTAAGTTTCTACAACTAATTAATTAGCCCTTTTATTTAAAATCTCCTCCAACGTCTGCTCATGCTTACGGAAGTCTTCGGTATCAAACTCGGTATAATTCATCTGCTTGAATTCGTTTATCACTTCCTTAAAAAAGGTGCTAACGTCTTCGAAATGGCCAAATGCAAACTTGCTTTCCACTACACTCAGTATCTTCGACAACATGTATTGCTGGCGCTTCATTGGCGTGGAAGCATCAATATTATCGAATGCATCCTGTTGCAAAATCACAAAGTCGATCAGTTCCGATTTCCAGAATGTTTCATGAAACGCCATAGGCACCCCATCATCACCCAGAATGTTGATTTGTTCCATAGCTTCTTTTCCGCGTAACAAAACATCCTTTGCCTTAAGCACATCAGTGAGCCAGTCTTCACCTACATTCTTTAAAAGATAATCCTGCACCTCAGGATACTCAAGGTATTTGGAATAGCTGTCGATTGGATCGATAGCCGGATAACGCTTACTGTCGGCACGTGCCTGACTAAGGCCGTAGAAACAACGTGCAGCTTTCCGGGTACTTTCGGTTACCGGCTCTTTAAGGTTACCACCAGCCGGGGAAACAGTTCCGATAAAAGTAATTGACCCTGTTTTTCCGTTGTTCAGGAAAACATAGCCTGCACGTGAATAGAAGTTTGAAATAACAGCCGACAAGTCCATTGGAAACGCGTCCGGTCCGGGAAGTTCCTCCAACCGGTTCGACATCTCACGCAGTGCCTGGGCCCATCGCGAGGTGGAATCTGCCATCAGCAGAACCTTTAAGCCCATGGCACGATAATATTCACCGATGGTCATAGCGGTATAAACCGATGCTTCCCTTGCTGCCACCGGCATGTTTGATGTATTTGCTATAATGATTGTCCGCTCAATAAGTTTCTTACCAGTGCGTGGATCTTCAAGTTCAGGGAACTCTGTGAAAACTTCCACTACTTCGTTTGCCCGCTCCCCGCAGGCTGCAATAATAACTATATCCGCTTCGGCCTGTTTGGAAATGGCATGCTGCAACACCGTTTTTCCGGTACCAAAAGGTCCTGGAATGAACCCTGTCCCACCTTCGGTTATCGGGTTTAATGTATCCATACACCTCACCCCTGTTTCCAGCAGTTTAAAAGGACGGGGCTTTTCCCTATAGTCACCGATTGCTACTTTCACCGGCCACTTCTGTACCATGGTAAGATTTGTTTCAGTACCATCGCCATTAGTCACCACTGCAATCTGATGGTCAACTGTATATTCCCCCTCATCAACTATCTTTTTTATCGTGTAAGTTCCCTTCATTTTAAAAGGCAACATTATTTTATGAGGCTGATCGTTTTCATTTACTTCACCCAGCCAATCACCTGCTTTCACCTCATCACCCACCTTTGCCAGCGGCTTGAAGCTCCATTTCTTCTCCCTGTTAAGCGGGTCAGTGTACTCTCCCCGCTTCAGGAAAATGCCCTCCATTTTATCCAGATCGTTCTGCAACCCATCGTAATTGCGGGAAAGTATACCCGGGCCAAGTGTTACTTCAAGCATATGCCCCTGGAACTCGACTTTTGAGCCGGGCATCAATCCGCGGGTGCTTTCAAAAACCTGTACATAGGCAATTTTGCCCATTATCTTAATCACTTCAGCCATAAGGCTTTCCTGCTTTAAGGTAATAAAGCATATTTCATTTTGTGAAACCGGTCCGTTAACTTCAACCATAACCAGGTTGGCCACTATGCCCACCACTTTACCTGTTGTTCTATTTTCTTTTTCCATAGGTTATTGCGAATTCTTCAGGAAATTCAAAATTTGATTGTAACTCATCCAATAGCTGTTTAAATATCTGTTGTCCCTTTTCCTTATCGAGTTTATACCAGCGTTCGGCAATGAACAGTTTCTGAACGAAAGCCAGAATACGTTCAATGGTAAAATAATTAAAGAAAGTTATTTCATCGAGGAAATGCCAAAAATGACTGTCCAGTCGAAGTTCCCTGTCAAGAATATTGTCAACTTCAAATATCTGTATGATGTTCTCGATGTCATTAATTTCATTCGCCAGGCCAAAATCACGCGACCTGCTTTTTTTAAGTGCAAGGGTTACTTCGTCATCCCCGATAATTGCACTTTCAAACGGAATATCGTGCTTGCGTCCGTTTAAGGCAAGCATTATGTTAGCCATGTTCATTTTAAAGGCAGCAAATTCCCTGATAAATTCATTGCCGGAAGACAACAAATGATTATACCACCCCTCAGTTAGCTTTTTAACGCTTTCAGATTTCGCGAAATCTTCTTCATCATCATGAAATATCTCGAGAAATTCTACAAGGTATTCGGGAAAAATGTCAAGTTCAAGCATTTCAAACTGCTTCCTGTCGGCAAGTTGCTCTAATAGTTCCATCGAATAATTACCCCTTTCATCCCACTCAAACTTTTCTTTATACAAAAGCTTTAACAGGTTCTCATGATCCCACGGCAGGTAAAACAATTTTACCAGTTCAAAATCTGAAGGATGAAGATTCTCCTCCAGATAATCCCGTAGCTGTACCGATGAAAAAGTTAACTTTTTATCGTCAGGAATTAAATCAGGTAAACCTGCTATAAGGTAGTAATACTTTCGTTTGTTCATTTCCCCTCCTCAAAAAGCATTTGGCTTGTCTTTGGCCGTAAATATCCTTTCAGGAAATTCATAAAATTCTCATCTGTAAAACTAATCAGGTACCCTCCATCGGCAGGGCCAATTTTAAATCCTGATTTCACATTCTGAGAAAAAGTGACTTCAAGGCCACGATTAAGTTCTTTTGCAAGGTTGTTCTTAAAATACGTATCCAATTTCCCTCTGTCGGACTCCGGAAGAATAACCTTCAGATCGAAGCTTTCTTTTTCCAACCAACCTTTGACCACTGTGGAAATTAATGTCTGCAAATAATTCTTATCTGAAAACAAATCTTTCACAGAAGGTTGAATTACTTTCATCGTAATTAAAGAGGTAATTTCCTGCTTCATAGCCGAAACTGCCTGGTTCATTGTCATTTTAATCTCGGAATCCACCTGCTTTTTAAGCTCACGTGCTTTCTCACCGGCTTCCGCCAAAATTCGTTCAGCTTCTTTCTGTGCATCACGTTCAATGCGGGCAGCTTTTTCTTTTGCTTCATTTAAAATAGCAACCTCCTCATCACGTGCTTTTTGAAGACCCTCCTTATAGATGGTATCAGTTAACTGTTGAATTTTTGAATCCATTATATTATTGATATGTTTAATTATCCTATGTTATAAATGCCCCTCAATAGGTAAGAACCATATATTTTTTTTCAAGAGTCGTAAATGTACTAACAAGAATTTGATAAGAACTAATCAAAATCATCTAAAAGTGCCATTTTATGCCGCAGAATATGTTTTTTGAAAAACGAAAAAACACAAATAAGTTAGTGTCAGCAAAACAGGCAGTGAAGTATTCACATTAAAATACACCTCTAATTTACAACTAATTATGCAATATTTATCATGCTATTAAAATTAGTGTTTTACAGTATTTGCAGCAAGAAGGAGACATCCATGTCTTTTAACATTTGCTTAACGTTGATTAAATAAACAGCTTCTTCCAATGGATAAAGCCGTTAATTAAACTTCTTATTTGTTTTTATAAAACAAAAATCATTTATCTATTCTGCAAACCAAATGCGTTTAAAATTACAGTAAGATTCAAAATAAAGCCTGTTTTTTAGAAACCTCCAAAATTCAATCTTATGCTCACTGTGGACTTATACGACTGCTTCCAGTAAAAGTGTACATCAAATTAAGGTTTTTAAATAATTTGCAGATTGAAAAATTCTTTCCATATTCAAATAATTTTTCCATAAATTAATTTCGAATCTGTTAAACCAATAAAAAATGAAAACATCAAGAAGGAATTTCTTAAAAACAAGTGGAATGGCAGCCACCGCCGTTGCAATCGTACCCGGCCTTGCATGCTCCGGCAGAAATAATGAAAGAGTAGTTGCCCTGCAGCTCTACAGCGTGCGCGATGCGATGAAAAATGACCCGCAGGGAACGCTTAAAGGTCTGGCAGAAATGGGATATACCCATGTGGAACATGCCAACTATGTCGATCATAAATTTTACGGATGGACAGCAGAAGAGTTCAAAAAGGTGCTGAATGACCTGGGAATTATGATGCCATCGGGCCATACGGTGCTGAATAAAAACCATTGGAATGAACAGCAACAGGAATTCACTGATGAATGGAAAAAATTAGTAGATGATGCCGCATATATGGGCCAGCAATATGTTGTAAGTCCATGGCTGGATGAAAGCTTAAGACAAACCTACGACGATCTGATGCGATTCATGGAGGTATTTAATGAATGTGGTGAATTATGCAAAAAGTCGGGGATGCGTTTTGGATACCATAACCATGATTTTGAATTCAGCGAAGAACTGAATGGTGAAAAGATATTCGACCTGATGATGAAAAATACCGACGCAGATAAAGTAGTTATGCAACTCGACATGGGTAACATGTATATAGCCGGTGCAAGGGCAAAAGATGTTTTGGGAAAATACCCGGGCCGCTACGACAATATTCATGTAAAAGATATGATCCGCTCTGAAAACGGAGAAGGATTTGAAAGCACGATACTCGGAGAAGGTGTTGTAGGTGCAAAGGATGTTACCGATATGGCCAGGGAAATGGGCTCTGAATTATTTGTGATTGAACAGGAGGCTTACCAGGGGAAATCGCCTATGGAATGCATGCAGGAGAATCTTGCAATAATCCAGCAGTGGGGCTATTAATCCCATTCACTGATCTATTAAATACCAAAAAGCAAAAAGTCCGGAAATGGTGTTTTAAACCTTCCGGACTTTTTCATAATCATCTTGCAAATTCCATTTCTATAATAAGGAATGGATATCAATAACAATTACTTGGGGGGTAAACTTGAGGACTAGCCTTCAAATCTTATTTTAACTTTGCATTGATTTTCCTCCATCAGGGTGTAAAACCTGCCCTGTCATGTATGAAGCATCTTCAGAAGCTAAAAATACATAGCAGGGGGCAACTTCACAGGGTTGCCCTGCCCGTTCCATTGGTACATTTTTACCAAACTTTTCTACTTCTTCATCGGTGAATGTAGCGGGGATAAGCGGAGTCCAGATAGGACCCGGAGCTACACCATTTACCCTGATTTTCTTTTTGGAAAGATTTTTTGCCAGCGACCGCGTGAAAGACGCAATCGCACCATTGGTAGCTGCATAATCAAGAAACCTGGGGCTTCCCTCATAGGCAGTTACACTCGTCGTGGTAATTATGCTGTCACCTTCCTTCAAATACTTCATTGCCGGCTTTGTAAGATAATACATGGCAAATATGTTTGTTCTGAAGGTTTGCTCCATCAAATCCAGATCAAGTTCTTCGAAACCTTTGGACGGATGTTGTTCTCCGGCATGGTTCACCAGAATATTAATTGTGCCAAACTGCTCAACCGTCTTTTCAACTGCTGACTTACAAAATTCACGACTTTTTAAATCGCCACGCAACAAAAGGCATTGCTTCCCTTCCTTTTCTACAAGTTGCTTTGTTTCTTCTGCATCTTTGTCTTCTTTCAGATAAACAATTGCTACATCAGCGCCCTCCCGGGCATAATGCACAGCTACTGCACGGCCAATGCCTGAATCACCTCCGGTTATTAAAGCCACTTTATTAAGCAGTTTACCGGAGCCTTTATATTCTTCCGTTATATAAACAGGCTTTGGATCCATTTTATGTTCGCTACCGGGCAAATCCTGGGTCTGTCTACCAATGTTTTCCGATGCCTTCTGATATTCAACCATTTGTTAAATCGCTTTCTGTGTTTAAAATAGCACAAATATTTAATTATGGGTATTCACTTAACTACCAATTAATAAATTATGCTTCAAATCAAGATAAACATTTCATTGTTAAGGGAATAATTTATCTCAACCCACAAAGTTCATAACTAAAACTATTACTAATACAACCAGAAATATATAAAACAATATCTTGGCAATTGCGGCAAAACCTTTTGCAATGCCGGTAAATCCAAGTAACGCGAAAAGAAATGCACCTATTAAGGCTGCGATAATCCATCCAATCATAATTAATTTCTCCTTTTAATTAATGGCAGTAAAAATTCAATGATCATTCCCATTCGACATTAGCAATGGGAAGTTTCTAAAATACCTTTAGAAATTCTAATTAAATATTCATATTCTATTGATAAACAAAATATTATATTTTGAATGAATAAAGCATGATTCCATAATCAAATAATTTTAGTTGAATATACTTTTAAAGTATTATAACCATTAATCCACAATGTGAGGTATTTTTTCTACAGATTCAACGTCAAGGGAATCATAATATAATTCCTTGTGAGAAATGTAATTATTCTACATAAAGAAATGATCGGAAGGGTTTTTCGCCTGATCAAACTTAATATTAATTCAGTGTTTACTCAGTATTAACTCAATGTAAATTCAATTATAATTGAATTTACATTGAGTTAATATTGAGTTTATATTGAGTTTACATTGAGTTTAGTCAGGCGAAGGTCTATCTTATCTCTATACTGTTAGTATTAAAACCTCTGAATTATTATGCGTATAGGGATATAAATTCAAAATTAAGATTATTTTATCCTTTTCTATTGATTTATATTTCGGATTAGTTTAACTTGTATCAACATATAAATAAACAATTTATCATAGGAGGAATAATATATGGCACAAGTAAAAGTCGATCGTTGTCACGATCTGGGATTTGATTGTGACGCAGTTGTTCGGTCCGAATCAGAAGAGGAACTGATGGCACAGGTTTCTGACCATGCACAAAAAGTGCATGATGTAACTGTAACAGATGAAATAGCAAATCAGGTCAGAACTGCCATCAGGGTTGAGGATTGAACCATTATCATCCTGTGGGATTTTAAAAAAATGAAAGCCGGTAAGGTGAAATTTAAACTGAAATTTAAATGCTGTAGTTCGATTAAAATCCACAGCATTTTCACTCCACCCTCAGGCCGGTAATTAATTTTTTTCTCCTGAGGGAAAACCAACTCAGCCCGGCAATCCAGATAGTGCCGTTGATCAGGATAAGACCGGTTATAATGGCCACAGTACCCAGTGATGCGTCGGTGTTGGATGATATAAACGAAGGCAGCGTTGCCACCACAGCAGTAATAAAACCGGTCAATACTCCTGCGGCCAGCAAAAGCAGGTATTCATTCACCAGCAATTGGAAGAGCTGCCGGTTTCTGAACCCGATTGCCTGCATGAGGGCAATTTCGTGCCGGCGTTCAAGTATGGTGCGTGCTAAAATTATTGCCAGTCCAATTGTTCCAAGAAGCATACCTAGTGCACCCAGTGCAAGGAAAATGCTTAAATAGGTATTGGTAACTGAATAAAATTCTACCAGCCGCTTAGCCGTTGATTCCATTTCCCACCCGTAGTCGCGAAATACTGAATTCAGCTCTTCACCAATCTGTTCTGAATTTTCAGGCCCGCCATCAATAAGAAATACACCCGACCCGCTGCTTGAAGGATAGTTATCAAGAAAATGCCTGTTTGAGATAATAATATATCCCTGAAAAACGGATGGTGTAGTTCCGGCAATGAGCCTTAACCTGATCGTATCGCCTTTTTCGTTCTGGTACAGCAGTTCATCGCCTATTTTTTTACCCAATCCCCATTGAATGACTGTCTGATCGGCAATGGCAGGAATTGAGCCATCGTTAAGGGTATCATTCAGTGCCAGCCACAGGTCTTCCTCGTTAATTTCCTTTGATTGTGTGGCAAATGAGAACCGTCCGCTTAAAGCTTCAGGATCGACACCCAGAACAGCCGGCTGTTCAATGCGGTTCAGGTTCAGACAGCTGGCATCATCGCCTTCCACCTGGCGGAACTGCACTGCATTGAAATCTTCGAAAATTCCTTCGTCCATTCGCCTTGTGCTGTCGTTTATATTAAACAGCACCGGCATTGTGGTTTCAGCAAAATAGAGAAACCCCCCTGTTCCGCTTGATTTGTTTTCGGAATTGGCAAACAAATCAAGTTTATACGATCCGGTAGATATAACCAGGAATGTTCCCAGGGCAAATAAAACGATTACAGTAATTGAACGTCCTAAATTGCGTGACAGGTTTAATTGAGAAAGCCTGTGAAGCCTTACTTTACCTGTTTTATTCGCCTCCATTCCCACCAGCATTTTCCGTATTGCCAGGAGTAAACCGCTTAGCAATAACCCTCCCGATAAAAAGAACAGCATCGGGTTTAATTCAGAGGCACTCATTAACTGCATCAGAAGCAGGAATACCGGTGCAATCAGCAATCCCCACATCAGGATATCCAATGCGATACGCTTACTTTTCTTTAATTCGGTACCCGTGCGCTTTTGCAGTTCGGCTGTTTTACGCTTCTGATACCTGTATATAGAGAAATAAATTGCACCCAGAGAAATCGACAGACTGATTACCAGTCCCATTATCAAAGTCGCCGGGTTAATATTTATAAGCAACACGTTGGTGCGAACAATGTCGAACCACAATGTATTCAGGATCTGAAAAACAGCCGATGTATAAAACACCGAAAGAACAAGCCCCAGTATTCCGCCAACAAGGGCAACAACAAATCCTTCCCAGAGAAATATTCCCCGAACCTGTTTTTCCCTAAATCCCAGTGCCGATAATATTCCCACTTCCGCAGAACGGGTTTCGAGATTAAACCGAAAAAGGAGTGCCGTAAGAATAATGGCTGCAGCAAGGAGAAAAAAGCTAAGTCCGATAAACAACCCGCTGAAATCGGTTCCATTTCGTGCGGCCGTAATTCCCTGCTCCCGGATAGGTTCCACCGCCATTCCCAGGTCAGCAGGCCGGATATTCTGAGAAAAGACTTTCTGGTATTCCTGTTCATTAAATGCTTCAACCGGATAGCGTACTGCTGTATATACCCCAAAACGGTTCTCCCAAATTTCCTTCGCTTTATTTAATGAAATGAAAGCTTTTGGCGTCCCTTTCCATTCATCCCAATAGGCTTCGTCCTTGTCGCGAATGGCATCGAGGTTAATAGGAACACCGGCATCCCATTCGCGGCAGTGGCCGGCATCTGATAGCCCCGGCAACCAGGGCATACGGGTGGAATCAACCCAGACAGAAGTCATGGGTACAATTTCCGTCAGCATAAAAACAGCTTCACGCTCAATTAACTGACGCAGCGGTCCAATCTCCAGGTATTTAATTTTGATGGAATCACCCGGTCTTACCTCCAGATCACTGGCAGCCCACTGAGTCAGGATGATCTCATTATCGGCCAACTGCTTTTCGCTCAGTGACGAAACAAAGGAGTACGGAATCTCCCTCAATTCTTCTTCTCCATTATCTCCGTCTTCGCCATTGGCTTTGCCTGTAATTTCTTCCTGGACTGCTATTCCATTTACAAAATAGGTAATCATTGGGGTTGCTCCCGGCATTTGTTCCAGCACCTGCGCAACTTTGGGCTCCATAAAAACCCGCTCGGTAGCAATTTCAACTTCACTGGAAGCATCGATGTGCTTCAATTTTAATCCGGCATCAGCAGGGGTTAAACTGTTACTTACCGATTGTTGCACCTCCTTTGCAGAAAGATTGGAGTTTACCAGTATATGATTTGCTTTACCTTCAAATTCCATCAGCTGGTTCATCCTTTCGAGTGCAATAAATATGTTGTAAGGGGCAGTCTGGGAAGTTTTAATGCTGAACCTGCCCATTTCTTCCTTGTCAACAATCTTCTTAATTTCTGCGCGCAGTGAAACGCTTGTTTCTTCATCCGACACAAAAGGAGCATTCAAGGGAATCAGGCTGGCTTTTTTTACCCTTACCAGAATATTGTCACCTTCGGTTGCATTCAGCCGTTCAGCAAGGTTACGGCTGATAATAATTTCATTTCCCTTTAATTCAGAGTAGATGCTGCTGCCGGCTATTGTTTCGAAACGATTATCAACCCCCACCACCTGTACCCGGTTAACGCGGTATTGCCCACCATCGGCAACAGCCACACCTTCGAGCAACAGGACAGGCGCTGCGTGAATTTCCGGGTTGCCGGCTTCCATTTCTGCGGCCATTTCCTGCCTGAAGTACCGCTCGGTAACGGCAACCAAATGGGTCATTTCCCCGAGGCGGTAGTAGGTGGCCTGCTCAAGGCTGTGCCGAACAGAATCACCAATTATCAGCGATCCGGTGAGCACCATTGTACTTATTGCCACACCGAGCGCAACCAGCAGATTGGCTTTCAGGTAATGAAAGAATGATTTTAATATATAGGTGAATTTTGTCATGTACAATTTTCTGTCATTTAAGACCCTAATCCAGAAAGGAACTTAAACAAGTTTCCCGTTTTTTAAAGTGAGTTTTCTATCCATGCTGCCGGCCAGTGTTACGGCATGGGTTACAGTGATAAGTGTAACGCCCTCTTCTTCGCTTAACTTTAGAAGCAGTTCGGTTAAAGCGTCGGCATTTCCTTCATCGAGTGCTCCGGTAGGTTCATCGGCCAGCAACAATTGAGGCTTATTAATCAACGCACGTACTACTGCCGTACGCTGGCATTCTCCTCCCGACAACTGCGATGGTTTTTGATTGCGCTGTTCCCATATGCCCACTTTTTGAATGAGGTAATCGGCCCATTCCGTCTCATTCTTCGAATTTTGTTTTCCTTGCGGAAGCAGGGGCAGTAATACGTTTTCCTTTAAGGTTAGCTGGGGCATCAGGTGGTGCGATTGAAAAATGAATCCCAGGTGCTGGTTTCTGAAAGCCGCCAGTTCTGTTTTTGAATAGCCTGTGATGTCCTTGCCGTCGAAGAATATCTTTCCCTGCTCCGGCTGATCGAGGGTGCCAACCAGGTTCAGCAGTGTGGTTTTCCCTGTACCGCTTGGCCCTACGATGGCAATTTTTTCGCCTTTTCTCACCTCAAGGTTCAGATCATTCAATACCGGACGATAGCTGTGGGTGCCAGGCTGTCCGTAACCTTTCGTGACATTTTGCAAGTGTAAAAGCATTTATTTCTGATTTTTTTATACGGCCTGAGTGGTCTCTTTTTTTGTTTTACCCTTCGATAAACTATTGTATAAAGCAATTATTTCCTGCGCATGGCTATGAATGTTAAATTTCGATTTGGTCCCTTCATAGCCGGCGATACTGAGTTGCTCAAGCCTTTCAGGATCGGTTAATAATCCGGCCCACATTTCACTGAGTTTCTCAGGAGTGTTGGGAAGATAAGTTTCTCCCCCACCCGACAATTCAATGATCTCGGGAAATGCTCCTAAAGCAGGCTGAACAACCGGCACACCGGAAGCCATAGCTTCGAGCAGGTAAATTCCAAATGCTTCGCCTATGCGCACCGGTACAGATATTAGCGACACCTTTTTAAAGAATTCATGAAGGCCTTTTTCTTCAAAATCAGCAACTATTTCAAACGAGCCCGTAAGGTTATTTTCCCTAATTTTTTTCTTTTGTTCCTTTATGTATTTCGTATCATCACCCGTAGAACCTCCGGTTGCAATAAGTTTTACATCTTCAAAGCCCGGTTTTCTTTTTAATTCAACAAAAGCATCAACCACTATATCAAAACCATTTTCATGGCACATTCTTGAGATGTATCCAACGTTTCGTTCCTTTTCCCGTGTGGAAATAAAAGTATAATCATTGATCTCCACCCCCAGGTGAATTGTATGAACCTTTTCATCGGGCAACTGCATCCGGTCCTTCATCTTTTCAGCAAAAAAATTACTTACCGACACCAGCGCATCGACATCCTGTGAACGTGTGTGCATCAGTTTCCAGATTTTATCCTGGAATGAGGGGTGAACAGCATCCACCCATACATCTTCATCCTGCAGGGAGCATACAACCGGAACCCCTGTCCTTTCCTTCAGCCGTCTGGCCAAACCTAGCAACAGGGCATTGGAAAGATGAATTACATCGGGCTGGCAATGTTCGGCTATCCAATTCACCATGTACTCCAGTTCCTCTTTCTGTTGGCCTTGCTCCCCCAGCAGCATGGAAATTGTCATATCTTCCAGGCCGCTGGCACGTGTGGAACCTGCCATTGAAGCCGCAAGTTTCATCATCGGTTTCGAATTCAGCATGTTGTCGACCCATTTGGGCGCCTTTCGAAAAA
Organism: Mariniphaga sp.; assembly: GCA_024636975.1. Lineage (GTDB taxonomy): Bacteria > Bacteroidota > Bacteroidia > Bacteroidales > Prolixibacteraceae > Mariniphaga. The sequence goes on along the minus strand of JAGXGA010000062.1, from coordinate 52,018 downwards.
CGGGGTAAAGCTGTTTGAGGTAGGTACTGATGGCCCCGTAGAAAATAGGGACATCCGAAATATCGTGTTCGTCGGCAAATAAGGGTAGGTACATTGGAACTTTCGTCACCTGATGACCTTCAGCACGCAGGGCGTTAAAATATTTGCTGTCGCGAAGACAATTCCCGCAGTAAAAGCTTCCGCCCGATCCCGGAATGATTTGTATGATGTTCATAAGTACCTTTTTTTTACCATTGATCTGTGAACTATAAACTATCTATCCTAAAGATAATCAGAAATATCCTATTTATTCTTATCCTTTCAACATGACGACATCACGCAGAAAAGTAATTCTATTTGCCAAAACAATACACGTTTCCATCATATGCACCTACATAAATACGCCCCCCAGCCACTGCAGGGTTACTTATTATCTGGCTTCCGATTTCGTACGTCCAGATAACTTTTCCGTCATCAACATTTACAAGTGCCAGGTCGCCACGCATATTGGCCACAACTACTTTATTGCCGGCCACTACAGGTGAGGCTTCCACACGGTTCCCTGTATTGTATTCCCAAAGCTTTTCCCCGTTGTCATTGTCGAAGCTGTACAGGAATTTATTGTGGTTTGCAGTAAAAAGACGATTGCCCGAAACTGCCGGAGATGCAATAAACGGCAAGGTAGTTTTTTCGTCGGTCCACTCCCATGAAGTTTTCTCATTTGCGATATCCACCTGGAAAAACCGTCCGTCGTAATCGCCCAAATAAGCCATTTTATTGTGTACGGCAGGAGAACCCGGTACGTAGGTTGCCACATCGATCTTTTTATCGGCCTTGCCTGTTACGATATCCACTACATGCAGGTACCCGTCGCAACCACCAAAATAGGTTTTACCTTCAGAACAGGCAGGGGCTCCGTTAATAAAATTATCCGACTCATACTTCCACTTTACTTCACCTGTTTGCGCATCAACGCAGTGCAGAAAATAATCGTAACTGCCTGCCAGGATATAGGTTTCTCCACCGGATTCCCACCAGTTAGCAGAACCAATTATCTGATTGTCGGTTTCATATTCCCATTTCTGTGCGCCTGTATTTAAGTCAAGGGCGAACAAGGTGCCATCGAGGTTGCCAATATATACAGTATTTTCATGGATAAGTGCCGGCGCTTCAATGGCATTGCCTGTTTCAAATTTCCAGATCAGCTTTCCCTGCAAGTCGGTACAATAGACGATGCCATCGGTTGAGCCTATTACCATCTTACCCTTGTCAACAACCGGCGCCGATTTGATGTTATCGCCTGTTTGAAATGTCCATAATAATTTTGGCTGCGTGGGAAGGTCTGTTTTGGATACACCTGTTAACTGTTGGTTTCCCCTGAAGATTGGCCATGAATCGGAAGATTGTGCCCAAATCATCTTCCCTGTTAAGAATATTACAACCAATAAAAACAATTTGTATTTCATATTCTGTACTTTCACATCAAATTAAGACTCTGCCAGTTATAATAAGGAAGATAAAAAGAACTTCCCCTTTTGAGATTGAACCTGATTTCGAAAATCTATATCACTTTTCTTTGAGTTCAATAGCCCCCGTCGGGCAGCCTTTGGCAACCTTTATTGCGGTATCAGTAAGGGCACTTTCCAGTTCACCATTAAACGGCACACCCACTTCAATATCGAATCCACGGCCAATGTAGGTAAAACCAAACTTTTCCTGGTCTTTTTCAGTCAGCCGCACACAAATTCCGCACTTAATGCATTTCTGCGGTTCATATATTATGCTGGAATGGTTATCCAGTTTTGTTATTTTTCTTCTTTCGCTGGTTTTAAACCGTCGCTGGTCGGCATTGTAACTGTCGGAGTAGATCCTAAGTTTACAATCGTCAATAGCACGGCAATCGCAACGCAGGCAACGTTTGGCTTCAGCAATGGCTTCTTCAGCCGTAAAACCGTTACGTCCTCCGCTTTCCGGATGGTTCCTGTTTGCAACTACCGATTCTTTCAGGTACTCCGAAAACTCCTCCTTCACAAGCCGGCCAAAACGGGAGTTAAACATCCGGCGTTCACCCATTACAGGTTTGCCGTTCAGGAACTGCCATACTGAACTGGCAACCTCTTTACCCTGTCCCAGGGACCGAATGGCCAGTTTAGATGTCCGCAAAGAATTACCAATGGCAAATACATTTTCTGCTGAAGTCCGATAAGTGCTTCTGTCGGCTTCAATTCCTTTGGCTGTACCTTTTAAATTAAAACGATTTGTATCACCATCAAAAGTACCGGCAGCTACCACTACTGCATTGTAATCCATGGTCATCTGATCAAAAGCTTCCTGATCAATTGCTTTGCCACCTTTAAAATCTACTCCGGATTTAAGTATCAAATCAATTTCAGCATCCAGAACATCAAGCGGTAATAATTCCCTGCTTATTTCAGTCCGGAGCTGACCACCTGCTTTTTCTGCCTTATCGAATAGGGTAACCTGCACTCCTTTTAATTGCAAATAGTAGGCTGCTGCCAGACCGGCGGGTCCGGCTCCAATCACAGCCACCTTATGGCCGGTGCTTATAGCCGGAATGATTTCCGGAGCATTGCCTTCATCTCCCACAAAACGCTTGAGCAGGCATATTGAAACCGATTCGTCGACCGTCCTGCGGTGGCAGGCACCTTCGCAGGGAGCAGGGCAGATGCGCCCCAATACTGCAGGCAAGGCAATGTCGCGTTTTACCACTTCCAGTGACTCGCTAAACTTTCCTGCAGCAATCAGCCGGTTCATCAACGGGATGTTCATGTGGGCAGGGCATCCCAACTGACAGGGGGCCTCACAATCGCCCACATGCTCGCTGAGCAGCAGTTCAAGGGCAGTTTGGCGGGCTTCCTTTATTTCCTCGTCATCTGTAATGACCTCCATCCCCTCGGCTGCCTTCACCGAACAGGACGGAAAAAGCTTTCCCCTCGAACTGTCCTTTACCAGGCAAAGCATACACGAAGTAAAATGCTCCAGTTCATCGTGCCAGCACATATTGGGAACATCAATCCCCATCTGCTGCGCAGCCTTCATAACCGAGGTGCCTTCCTCAACCTGAATTGCCGTATTATTTATCTTTATTGTAATCATGTCATTTCACATCTATTGCATCTACCGGGCAAACAGCCCTGCAGGCATCGCATTTTATGCACAATTCTGTATCGATACTGTGCTTTTCATGCGGGGTAAATGGGATGGCATCAACCGGGCATTTTTGCACACATTTGGTGCAACCAATGCACTCATCGTTCACCGAGTAGGTAATCATCTCCATGCATTTGCCTGTCGGGCACACACCGTTAATGTGTGCCTCATACTCATCACGGAAATACTTCAAGGTACTGAGAATCGGGTTGGGGGCTGTTTTCCCCAGTCCGCACAAGCTTCCCTTGCCTGTCCATTCTGCCAGCTTTTCAAGTTCCTTTAAGTCTTCAGGTTTTCCCTTTCCGGTGGTTATATTGTCCAGAATATCGAGCATACGTTTTGTGCCAACCCTGCAGAAAGTGCACTTCCCGCACGATTCATCCTGTGTAAATGACAGGAAAAACCGGGCCATATCCACCATACAATCCGTGTCATCCAGAACAACAAGGCCACCAGAGCCCATCATCGCCCCCATTTCGGAAAGCGACTCATAGTTAATGGGCGTATTGGCATACTCAGCCGGTATACAACCACCTGATGGGCCGCCTATCTGCACTGCCTTAAATTTACGGCCATTGGCTATTCCTCCGCCAATTACTTCCACTACTTCACGGATGGTAATGCCCATGGGTACCTCTATTAAGCCACCACGTGCAACCTTACCCGCAAGTGCAAACACTTTTGTACCAGTGTTACCAAGGGTGCCAATCCCATTGAATTTATCAGCACCTTCCCTGATGATGTAGGATATCTGTGCCAGCGTTTCCGTGTTGTTCACAAGAGTTGGGTTCCCCCACAGTCCGCTTTGGGCAGGAAACGGCGGCCGGATACGCGGAAATCCCCGGCTTCCTTCAATGGAAGCAATGAGCGCTGTTTCCTCACCGCATACAAATGCTCCGGCACCTTCATAGATTGTAAGCTCCAGGTCAAAACCCGATCCCTGGATGTTCTTTCCAAGAAAATTGTTCTCCCTGCAGATTTCAAGTGCTTTGCGTATACGTTTTACCGCCAGCGGATATTCAGCACGGATATAGAAATACCCGTGGTGAATTTCTGTTGCATAGGCGGCTATAATCATTCCCTCTATTACCCGGTAAGGGTAGCTTTCCAAAAGCATACGATCCATAAAAGCGCCGGGGTCGCCTTCATCACCATTGCAAATCAGGTATTTGGTTTCGCTTTTTTCCTTTTTTACAAACTCCCACTTTACACCTGTTGGAAAACCGGCACCTCCGCGCCCCCTGATTCCGCTGTTTTTAACTTCTGCTACCACTTCGTCAGGAGTAAGCTCGCTGAACATCTTTTTAATGGCAGTGAAGCCTCCCCTTTTAATGTATTCATTAATATCAATCGGGTTTATTATTCCGCGGTATTCAGTGGCAATGGGAACCTGGTTGCCAAGGAAGGATGCAACCGGCTTTTCACGCATGCTTATTTCATATCGCTGCACCCCATCCCAGTTACGGTCGGTTTGGATATCTTCTGCAAAGTGCAGGATTTTATTTTTTAGTTTGGCAAAAACTCCGGGGGGTTGAAAATGGCTTTCCACAATGTTTCTGACATCCTCCGGCTTCACCTTTGCATAAAGCGTTGGTTCACCTTCATTGGGAACAATTTCAACAAGCGGAACCTGGTGGCACATACCCACGCAACCTACATGTTTCAGCTTTACACGCAGGTTGTTCTGATTTACTACCGATTCCACTTCCCTTTCAATTTCACCACTGCCACTTGCCACACAACAGGATCCAAGTCCTATTCGTATTTCCCCTTTAATTTCTGAACCGTCTGCTTTCCGATACTTTTTGGCTTCTTTTTTATTCTGCTGGCTCTCAAAATCTTCTATTACCTGATCTACCTGGTCGGGTGCAACATGTCCGTAAGTAATATCATCGACCTGCACTACAGGGGCAAGCGTACAGCAACCGAGGCAGCTAACTTTTTCAAGGGTATAAGTTTTTGAATCATCAGTATCATTATCTGATGGCAGCTTAAAATGCCGTCGGAATGAATCGTATACCAATCCGGCCCCCTTCACATGGCAGGCTGTACCCACACAAATCTTTACCAGGTGCTTACCTGCCGGCTGCATCCTGAATTGTTTGTAGAAGCTGGCAACACTTATTATCTCCGAAGGAGAAATGGACGTTTGCTCCGAAAGGTACTTCAAGGCCTCTTCAGGCAGGTAATTGTATTCGTTTTGAATAGCCTGAAGAAGCGGGATCAAACTCTTTTTAGAAGTACCATTCTCTTCAATGATGCGGTCAATATTTTGAAACTTTTGATTCATTCAAAATTCTTCTGTTTCGCTTGTCGTTCTGAACTAAATAAATATTAATCAGAAACCTGCATTTTATCTAAATATCCTTTTACTCTTATTCCTAAACAACAATACCTTGTTATTCGCCAATGCAATACAAATGTTCTTCACCACGAATATAAATTTTCCCGTCTGCAAAAGCTGGGGTAGTTCCGGATGATTCGCCCAATGCATTTTCAGCAATCAGTTTCATCTCTTTACCAAATTCGTAGATTCGCATTACACCATCGTTATCCATCATAAACAGTTTGCCGTCAGCATAAACAGGTGAGGAATAAAGCGTACGACCTACATCATGTTCCCAGTACTGTTCGCCGGTTTTGGCATCGTAACATACCAGGACGCCATAGCTGGTAGCAATGATCAACAGTCCGTCATGGGCCAAAGGACTTGCGGCTTCCGGCAGGTACATATCATCTTCCCACAGTATTTCCTGTGTTTTTATGTCAATGGCAACCAGGCGGGCATATTCGTTTCCGGCATAAACCACCCCATCATAATAGGCAACAGATGGCCCAACTTCACCCATCATACATTCTACCGACCATAGTTCTTTACCCGACTGCACATCATAGCCCGCTACAATCGGATCGGCAGTCAGTACGATCTGATACTTGCCATCAGCCTCTGCCAGCACCGGGCTCGCCCATGAAATATTTGCATCACGTTCTGTTTCCCAAATGGTCTCACCGGATGCAGCATCCAAAGCCATAATTCTACCTCCCTTATTGGTATCGTATTGAACCAGAAGCTTATTGCCCCATGTAATCAAAGAAGAAGAATGACCATAATGATTATCAGGCACACCAAGGTTTCTTGCCCACGCCCTTTTACCTGCCATATCAAATGCTATTACATCGCCTGTGGCAAATACAGCATAAACGCGCTGCCCGTCGGTGGTAACAGTAGGTGCTGCAAGACCTGTATCTTCAGTAACTCTTGGCAGTGAAGTAGGAGATCCTGGAATGTTGTCAGCTTTGCCTGTCCATAAAAGTTTACCGTCTGCCCTGTTGTAACAATACACCTCACGGCTCTGGTTATCGGCACCTGCTACAAATACCTTATCGCCCCATACAACAGGGGAGTTATAGCCATGTTTGGGTATAGGTGACTTCCATAGAATATTATCACCTGAGGCTCCATCCCATGACGTAGGTATATTATCATGAAAGATTATACCCTGCCCCAACGGACCGCGGAATGAATTATGATTTTTCCTGATCTGGTCAAGGGTTAATCCTGCAGCAGTTGCAGTGGCTGCAGGTTTTACCGGTTCTGCAACAGCTTTATCTTCTATAACTTCTGGCTCTTCAGAAATCGGCTCATTTTCTGAAAATTCCTGAACTACAGGCTCAGCCTCAACAGGAACATCCGGTTCAACAACTTCTCCTACTTCTATCACTTCAATCCCTTCATCGATCTGCTCTTCAGGAGCCTCACCTGCCGCAGTTTCAACATGATAAACATCAAGGTAATTCAAAGATGAAGCTGAAGCAATAAAAGCCAATCCAAAAACCACAATTCCAACTGCAATCACCCATTTTTGCGCCAAAATACGGCCTGCAATTTCATTCTCATGATCTTTTGAAGGCTCTTCAATCTTTGATTTCAGTGAATAATAAACAGTTAGAGCTATTATTAATATGATGGCTCCTCCCAGAAGCAAGTAAGCGCCGGTTTTTATTTGCCACTGGCTGTTAAAATAGGCCTTGCGGGCCAGCAGATCAAAATTACGGATTTCAGCAATCAGTTCCTCGTTATTTGGTTCAGTCTTCAACCTGCTTACCAGGGCTTCCAAAACCTGGCTTTCAACCGGATCATTACTTGAAATCTGCCAGTAGTTAAGTAGAAGAAGCGAAGCCACCACAATACAAAAGATTCCTGCCAGCAGGGCAATGTTTTGTGACAATCGTAATTTATCGTTAATGGTCATGTGTATCTATTTTGTTTTTCTTTATTTATCAACCGGGCAATAATCCATACATCGGCCACAACTATAGCAATTGCCCTTATGCGGCACATAATCCTCTTGTTTCCGGAAAACCACAGTATTCAGCAAGGTCATTCCAACAACAAGTCCTAAAAATCCTCCTGCAATCATACTACCGGTATAGAACTTTCCTCTTATAACCTCAGCTTCCGAGACCAGTGTATCCATTGTTTTACCTGATTTAAGGAAAGTCTGTACATCAATGTTATCAGGATCATCCTTCACTTCGGGATTGGAAATCATCAGTTCAGCAAGATATACATCTTTATGGCCTTTCGATAAGAATACATGCGATTTTGCTCCAATATATACACCCAACGCTATCCATAGTGGTATTAATGCAGCATAAATAATAAAGCGTTTTGGGCCGAGGCCTGATTTAACCACCTCTTTTTCTTTGGTTGGATAGTCTATGGCATCGAACGGACAAGACTTTACACAAAGCTTGCACTGGATGCATTTTGAAGGTGTAATGGTAACGTGTTTGCTTGAGAACCGTGACATCCAGCTCAGCAGAACTCCGTAAGGGCACAAAAACCGGCAATAAGGCCTGCCAATGAACATACCCAGCAGTAAAAAGCTGATTCCAAGAGCGATCATAATAAACATACCGTCCATTCTGAAAATGCCGATGAACGGATCATAACGGCAGATTATAAAATCGGTGCCGGTTGCAGCATACAATACAGCAAGCGAGAGAAATATATAAGGAATAAGGCCCAGTGTTTTATTCAGCCACTTGGGCAGGCTCATTGGCTTAACAATAACCAGATCCTGCAGGGCGCCCAACGGGCAAACACCCCCGCAGAAAGTCCTGCCATAGAAAAGCGTAACAATAAGGGGAAGTATGAAAAACAGCAAAATTACTATTGAAACTGCATAAGTGGGGTCAAAAAATGACAGGGTAACGTTTTGCACCGACCCAATGGGGCATATGCACCCGTTACGAAAAAATCCGAAATAGGCTACTGCTGATACAACTAACCACATCATACCACGCCTGGAGCGCCTTTTAATCATCAGCCAGGATGCCAGTATAAGAAAACCGACCAGCACAGCAACATCAAAATATTCCATCATTTGTGCACGCGGCTCAGGCGTTACAACAGTTGGCTGCTGGTAACCCGATTCAAACTCAGGCCTTGGGAAACGCTGTTCCTGAGCATTCAGCGAATAAGTAGTCAGAAGCATAACCACAACAAGGAACCGCGAAAAAAGAAAAACAATATTCCCTGCACTGCGCATTCCAACAATTTTATTGATAACTCTTTTCATTCTTTCCTATGATTCCTCACTTTTTGAAAATCCGCCTTTTACTTTATATGCGTCAGAAGCTTTTACCCGTTTTATGGCATCTGAAGGGCATACGCGTGCGATGGAACACTCGTTGCAGTTAAGACAGATACTGTGAATTATCTGCAGGTGAAGAGAGCCATTTCCAAAAGAAGTACAGCCTGCAACACATTTGGCACAGCCAATGCACAGGTCTTCAATAATATGGTATTCGAAATAAGGCTCCTCAATAAACTTCCGTTCAATGGCAGCTGTAGGACACAACTGGTTTTCGCCCGCAGTAGATAACTGGTTTGCATCAGGTTTAAAATAGCCGCCACACAAATCGCAGTACCCGCATAAATCATAAGCATGAATACATTTCACAGCTGATGGCGACATCACACATTCGGTGGCACAGCGCCCACATTGCGTGCATTCAAACGGGTCGATCTGCCAAACGTAATCATCGCCGGTAATTTTGCTCAGCGACAAGCCTCCGATACCCCCCAATGCAAGTGCCAGCGAAAGCCGTGCGCCGCTCTGGATAAACTCCCTCCGGTTGGTTGATTTATTTTTGTCCATCGTTCACCTCCTTTGCCTGCGGTAAGTCACAACCTGAAAGCTTTCCACATTTTTTACAGGTAGGTGAAACAGAACAGGTAGTATCAACCTGATCGTTGACAATCAGATAACCTGTTGAAACTGCCATTCCGCCCAGGATTAATATCCGCCCTCCTGCCTTCAAAAAATCTTTTCGGTTCATGCTGCTTATCTTTTGTTTTGCATTCCCTCATCAATCACATTAATACCTATTTATTCAACGGGATTAAAAACCCTTATCATTTTGGTATCAAAATCAAGTGCATATATGTTGTTTTCGCTGTCGGCAGCTATATCGGGTGCCTGCCCTTCACCATCAAATTTATCTGGTGCGGCAACCACTCCTTCAAATTCACCCGATTCCTTATAGGTTTTAACTCGTACCAGTCCTTTTTCACTTGTAACAAACCGGCCATCATTCAGAAATGTAAAATGGGCAGGATTACAGCAACCGCTAAAGCCTTCAGGGCTTATACCTGAGCGTTTCCAATGCCGACGTAAATTTCCATCGAAGGTATAATTCTCGAGTGAATGCAAGCCGGAATTAACCACCCATAGTTCATCTTCACTGTTAACAGCAATATCGAAAGAAGGACTCGGAATAATGAACCCATGGAGGTCCCCTTCATCCACTTTTCCTTCAAATTCACTCAAAATTTCACCTTCCGGTGAATATCTGTATATTTTCCTGTTGCCTGCATCGGCAACAAAAACATTGTCGCCTGCAACCGCAATAGCAGTAAGGTGAGAATTCTCTCCCAGCGGCTCCCATTCAGCCAGTATATTTCCATCTTCACCAACAACAAAAACCTGATTCTTTACAGCTAGATAAATACTTCCCCCGTCAGCCTTGACTATTAGTGGTTGAAAATCAAAAGTTAAATCGGCCAGCAGATCGCCTGTAAGGGAAATTACCTTTAGCTTATTATCTCCTGCAACATAAATTTTATCATTATAAATTTCTATAGCTGCAGGTGATTCAAAGCCTATCCGGAAATTTTTAGCCTCCTTGTAATTTATTAATGACGGATCTACCGATTTATATTCTTCAACATTGAATTCAAACGGATTGGCTTCACTCCTTCCAGGTCGCTCAGAACGGTAATCAAAAACAATCAATACCACGATAACTGCACCCAATAAAATTAGAAAAAACACAATTCCCTTGTTCTTCATGTCAGAATTTTAACGATTTAAATCGATACAAACCAATGTATTTGCATCGCGCATCAGCAAATACCCATCAGCAATGGCAAAAGGAGCCCAGGCATCATGCCCGTCCTCGATTACCTTCACCTCATCCATCTGAATATACCTGTCGGTGCTGGGTTGCGCAATAAAAAGCGTCCCATCGTCGCGCAGAATAAACAGTTTATCGTCAGCAATAAAGTAGGGACCCAGTCCAAAACGGGTCTCAGTGCCACTGGTCCAAACAGGCTCCTGTGGATTATCGGGATGAACGCACACCATTTGGTTACGGTTGGCGCCTCCGTCTTTAGGCATAATGCCAATCAAATGTCCTTCCCAGTACAAGGCCGTCTGCTGTTCACCGGCAAGCCCATCCCGGGGAGGATATTTTGTAATGACTTCTATTGAAAAAGCACCATTGCTTTCCGATAGCTGTGCCATCATACTGCCTGCACCATAGCCTGCCGTCATAAAAATCTTTCCGTCGGGCATACAAACAGGCGATGGTGCCACCACAGAATGGTTCCAAACCGTAGTGCTCCACAAAATGGAACCGGCATCATCTCCGTCGGCAGCAACTCCTACAAGTGCGCCTATAGCGCTATATACGTACATTTTACGCCCGCCATAAATAAACGGCATCACTGACGAATGCGACATCTTCCAACCCTCGGGATTGGGGGTTTCCCAAACTTTTTCCCCTGTTTCCATGTCAATTGCCACCATCAAGGCATTTCCGCCTGTGGCAAGTATGGCTTTTCCATCATCCACAAGCGGACACTGGCCTGTATACCAAAGTGGAATCTCCGATTCGTAATCCTTTGCCACATCCAACCCCCAATTGAAATCTCCGGTTTCCCGGTCGAGGCACATTACATGGCACATCGGGCCCATGGTTAATATATAATCCTCCGTGATAGCAGGAATGGTACGTGACATGCCATGATTGCGCTTAATATTTAAGCCATAACCCCTCTCCCACATTTCCTTTCCATCAACAAGGGAATAGCATCGTAATATATCGGCACGTTGCTCCTCATCGTAATCAAGTATATATGCCAGTCCCTCATAAATGGCAGCTCCCGAATGCCCTTCGCCCAATTCTTTTGACCATAAAATTTTTGGGCCTTCGCTTCCAAATTCATTTATTAGTGGCACGTCCGATTTGGATATGTTATCGAAATCGCTTCCCCTGAAGCGGGGCCATGTTCCGGCTAGTGTAACATAATCGGTGGCAAACTGCTCGTAGTGTTCACCAATAGCCACCTCCTGGGCAACACCCCCTGATTCGCGGTTATCGGCTCCTTCCATACTTATTTCAAAGTCGTGGGTGGGATCAGTACCAAGCCACCAGGCAAGAAAACCAATGGAAACTATTCCCAGAGAAATCGTAAATATTTTAATGAGATATTTACTGTTCATATTAGCCTTTAATATTATAAGCAAGAAGCGCATTACCATGCCTGATGTACAGCTTTCCATCATAAATAGCCGGATGAGCCCAGTGAGGGCCTGTTCCGTCTTCTACTTTAAAAGTGCTGACAACAGATAATTTTTCTATGGAAGGTTCAACCAGGGCTACATTGCCGCCTTTTTCTTCATAGATGTACAGCATACCATCTGAAAATATAACAGAACCTTTATTGTACCATTCTGTTTCCCAGTTGACAACTCCGGAATTCCAGTTTACGCAAGCCCATTGTCCACGGGAATTATTTTGCCAGTTTGATCCGTAAAGATTTCCATCAACCAGTACCACACCACCATGGTGTGTGTTTAAAGTTTCGTTTACCCATTTTACTGATACAGAACTGTTATCCCCGTCAACTGCAAATAAAATACCCGGATGATCGTATCCGCTTGTAATAAACAATTCGTTTTTAAAAAACAGTGCCGGATTCGCCTGTGCACCCTTCCCCTGACTTCCGCTATAGAATGTGTCAAGGTTGTGGTACCATTGTATTTCACCATTTTCTGAATTAATAGCAATCATATTTTTAGTTGTCTGAACCAAAATGAGATCCATTCCATCATGATTTACCAAAACCGATGATGCATATGATTTTGCACCACCCAGACTTTTGGTTTTCCAAACCTCAGTGCCAGTTGTTTTATTAAATGCAACCATAGTGTATTTATCACCTCCTGTAGTATATACAACAAGATCATTTACAACTAAAGGACTTTCTGCATCGCCATGAGTATGTATTTCACCACCATATTTTTCTAAAACATCCACCTGCCACAATTTTTCGCCATGCGTGGCATTAATGCAGCTAAGCTGCCCTGTACCGCTGGCAACATACAGTTTCCCGCTTTCATAAGTTGGAGTGCACCGGCTGTCGGGATATGAACGTATCCATGAATTGCCGTAGACAGTCTCCCATATCAGATTCCCGTTCAAATCGTATGCTGAAATTACATCAGTGTCTTCGCCTTTAATCCCGGTAATAAAAATTTTATTTTCTGCTACAATTGGTTGAGAATACCCCTTGCTGATGTCTTCTATTTTTAAAACAAGTTCAGGTCCTGAGTCAGGCCATTTTTTTAATAACCCGGTCTCATTATAATGTCCTGTTCTTCCAATACCTCTGAACTCAACAATCTCCTGAGAATATAAAGAGGTGGTAAAAAGGATTAATATGCTATAGAAACATAATTTCATCTGAAATTTTTAAATGTAGAAAATCAATTCTCCTTCAACGGCTATTTTTCCTTGATATCGTAAACCATTAAAACTTCGCCATGCCGCAATAAAAGTTTCCCATCGGCAATGAACGGATGCGCCCAATGTGGCCCTGCCCCTTTGGTAACTTTAAACTGGCTCACCACTTCAAAACCCTCATTGCCCGGTTTAATAAGACCTACGCTGCCACGTTCATTATACGCATAGAACATATCATCGGCCATAATTAAAGCCCCTTTTGTATCCCAGTCGTCAACATATTTGATTTCCCCTGTATCCCAAACCATGGATACCCAGCGGCCTCTGCGGTTATCGTACCAGTTGGACCCATAAAGATGCCCGTCATGAAGGATAAGTCCATGATGATGGTTGTCCAGCGTCCTGTCGATGAATTTCTCCGAAACAGAAGTGCCTGTAGAATCCATTTTCAGCATAACCGCCGGAAAATCGTATCCTTTTGAAAGAAAAATTTCATCGTTGTTAACCACAGGTGTATTGGCCCAGATCAAACCGTTCTGATCCCAGTCGGCGAGATCGAAATATTTATAACTCCATGCAATCTCACCTGTTTCAGGCTTTATGGCCATTACATGCGTTCCTATAACTGCAAGTATATATCTGAAATCATTGTATTCATATATAGTTGCTGAGGCATAGGCTCTCGGCCCTCCCAATGATTCAGTCTGCCACACCGTTTCCCCGGTCATTTTATCAAGCGCAATCACACTTGTCTGACTTCCGCCAGGTGAGCAAATTACTTTATTATCGACAATTAATGGTGTTTCAGAATTTCCCCACAGATGATATTCCACATTAAATTCCTTATCCACTTCCTTTGACCAGATTTCCTTTCCTGAATCCTTGTCGATACATGCCACCCTTCCTGTTCCACTTTGGACATAAATCCTGTTGTCGTCAACCACGGGTGTGCAACGCGTATCTGGGAACGACTGGTTCCATGAGCGTCCGTAAGAAACCTGCCATTTCACATTGCCTGACAAATCAACTGCTGTCAGGTAATCCAAAGTATCAATCATGCCTGTTATATAAATCACACCTCCGGCAAGAACCGGCGAAGACCATCCTTTACCGATATTTTCCACCTCAAGTAGTAAATCAGGACCGTTTTCCGGCCATGTTTTTAAAAGATTGGTTTCTGTAAAATGGCCATCACGCGCAGGACCACGCCACTGAACCACTTGTGCACTCAAAGAGAAAACGAAAAAAAATAAGATTAAAGCTGAAAATGTGATCTTCATATATAACGCATTAGTTGATTTAAAGAATCTGGTTACTTGATTTTATAGGCAATCAAAACATTTCCGTGACGCAGATAAAGCCTTCCGTTATTGATTACCGGGTGCGACCAGTGCTGTCCTGTTCCAAGTTCCACTTTTGTCAGGCCCGAAATATTAAAACCGGCAGGAGTTGCCCTTACAAGGGCAAGTTCTCCGCGTTCGCTATAACAATAAAGCATCCCGTCAGCGGCAATAACTACACCTTTACCAATCTCAGTTGAGGCATACTTTTCTTCTCCTGTATTCCAGTCGACGCAACGCCATTGGCGGTTATTATCTCCTGAGCCGTAAATAAATCCATCAACCAATACCATCCCGCCCATACGGCTGTCGAGTTTATCGTTAAACCAGTCTTTCTTTATACTGCTTCCATCCTCACTCAACGTCAGCTTTACACCTCCTTGCCCGTATCCGCTGAAGCCAAACAATCCCCCATCTGAATAGATGGGCGTATTGGCATGTACCTGGTGCCGGTTGGTATGGGGGTACTCCCACAGCAAATTGCCATCTTTAGCATCAAGCCCGATAATATGTTCGCCCGTATGTGTAACCAATAACTTGCGTGAAGGCAATTCTACCAACAGGGGTGTAGAATAGGCTGATTTTCCTCCTTTTCCGGGAGAGCTCCAAACCAGGTTCCCATTGAAACGGTTTAAAGCCACCACATTATTTTTCTTTCCCCCCGGGGTCATATATACCAAATCACCGTCAACAGCAACAGTTTCGGTAACTCCCCAGGTGATGTTCTGACCGTCAAAATCGGAGAATGCTCCTTTCTTCCATTTTATGGCTCCTGTATTTGCATCCATGCAGGTTAAAACGCCATGACCGGAATAGATATAAAGCAGATCACCTGCGATAACAGGTGTAGAGCGTGCACCGGGATAGCTTTGATGAAATTCCTCCCCGTAGGGTGCTTGCCAATTAAGCTTGCCATTTTGGTCAAGTGCAAAAATATGGCCTGTCTGGTCGAGCATACCCGACAAATAAATCATATCATTTGCAAAAGCTGGTGAGGAATGCCCCTCGCCCACGCCATCAAAATGCCAGATTATTTCGGGGCCATTCGCCGGCCACTCTTTTAAAACGCCTGTTTCAGGGTAAACACCATCGCCCTGTGGGCCGCGCCAACGCGTAACATTTTGTGCTGCAACAGATAATCCTATGATTACGAATACTATAACCAGAAAACCTTTTATTTTTGGCATTGACATCCTATATTAAATTAAGTGTCTAAAAATAAAACCAATAAGTGATATTTACAATTAACTGATGCAATTTATCGTATGTCTAAATAGTAATATATGTTTACACTTCATTAGGAGATTATTAACAAATGAAAAGAAAGCGGCTGTTTTTATCAAAAGAACACTGATCGGTATTATGATTTTAGAAAAAATCATCCCCTTATATAAAAAAAATCCCTGCCCGGGAGAGACATTCTGTGATCCAATCAGACAAGGTTCCTATTTCGTCCTAATCAGGTCCAGTGTATATTCTTAGTTTATTCGTAATATCTTCGTAGTATCTTCGTATCAAATTCGCGATTTTACGATTATGATAAGAAGATACTATGAAGTTAATACGAAATAAAGGTGATTATAATCAAACGAAGGTATTAACCAATAAATGCTCCTGATAGCAGGAAAAAGCCTGCCTAATCTCATCCGAAGCCCTTTTCAGGATTAAAAAAGCTTCGAGAAGATACAGGTAACAGGTATTTTCCAACCCAGAATGACT
This sequence comes from Mariniphaga sp., assembly GCA_024636975.1. Lineage (GTDB taxonomy): Bacteria > Bacteroidota > Bacteroidia > Bacteroidales > Prolixibacteraceae > Mariniphaga. The sequence continues at coordinate 35,771 of JAGXGA010000062.1, read as the reverse complement.
GAATCAGAAATAATACAGTTAATAAAATAAAATGGAAAGCCTGAATTGAAAACAGGAACAAAGGGGAAACCCCTTTATTCCGTAAATGTCTTAGCCTGTCTTTTTCGCTCGTGTTCGTTCAGAAGAATTTTGCGGATACGCATGTTCTTTGGCGTAACCTCAAGGTATTCATCGTTTCGGATGTACTCCATTGCTTCTTCAAGCGAGAATTTCACAGCCGGTGCAATACTCACCTTATCATCGGAACCTGAGGCCCTCATGTTGGTAAGTTTTTTTGTCCGGGTAATATTGATAGTCAGATCGTCCTGACGGGTATTTTCTCCGATAACCTGGCCTGCATAGACATCTTCACCCGGATCGACAAAGAACCGTCCCCTGTCCTGCATTTTGTCGATTGAATAAGCTATGGATGTTCCCGGCTCGAGCGAGATCAATGCACCATTGCGGTGAACACCCAGGTTGCCCTTCCAGGCTTCGTATCCCTTAAAACGATGTGCCATTATGGCTTCGCCTTCAGTTGCTGTAAGCATCTGGTTACGCAGCCCGATAATACCCCTGGCAGGGATGCTGAATTCGAGATGCGACCGTTCGTTTTTTACTTCAATGTTGATAATTTCACCCTTTCGCTGAGTGACCTGTTCGATGACTTTGCCCGAGAATTGTTCAGGCACCTGAACCGTAAGAAATTCAATTGGTTCATGTTTAACACCGTCAATTTCCTTTATAAGTACCTTAGGCTGCCCTAGTTGCATTTCATATCCTTCACGTCGCATTGTTTCCACAAGAATGGAAAGATGCAGGATTCCGCGACCAAAAACCATAAATGAATCGGCTGAAGCGGTATCTTCTACCCGAAGGGCAAGGTTTTTTTCCGTTTCCTTATAGAGCCTGTCGCGTAACTGGCGGGAAGTTACGAATTTGCCATCCTTTCCAAAGAACGGTGAATTGTTTGCTACAAACAACATGCTCATTGTAGGTTCGTCCACCTTAATGAATTCCAGCCCGTCGGGTTCAAGGGCATCGGCAATTGTATCGCCAATATCGAAACCTTCGAGACCAAGAACGGCGCAAATTTCACCTGAAGGCACCGGTTCTTTTGTTTTTTCCTTACCAAGGCCTTCAAAAAGATACACCTCTTTGGTAAATGATTTAACAATTCTGCCGTCGCGTTTTACCAAAGCGACCGCTGTTCCCGGAATTAACTGCCCGCGTGTAACTTTTCCCACGGCAATTCGGCCGGTATAAGATGAATAATCGAGCGAGGTGATGCGCATCTGCAAGGTGCCTTCCTTATGGGTTGATGCCGGGATATGGTCAAGAATTACATCCAGCAGATAACTTACATCGGTAGTTTCTTCTTTCCAGTCGGGGCCCATCCAGCCGGCTTTCGCCGAACCATAAACGGTAGGAAAATCGAGTTGCTCTTCGGTGGCGTCCAGACTGTACATTAAATCGAAGACCTTCTCGTGCGCAATATCGGGGGTGCAGTTTGGTTTGTCAACCTTATTGACCACCACAATGGGTTTCAATCCCAGCTCAATGGCTTTTTGCAATACAAACCGGGTTTGGGGCATAGGGCCTTCAAATGCGTCGACTATAAGCAGCACACCATCGGCCATATTCAGTACCCGTTCCACCTCTCCTCCAAAATCGGAGTGACCGGGAGTATCGATGATGTTAATTTTGGTTTCCTTATACCGGATCGAAACATTCTTCGATAAAATGGTAATTCCACGCTCCCTCTCCAGTTCATTGCTGTCGAGAATGAGATCGCCCATATCCTGGTTTTCGCGGAAGAGTTTTACCTGGTGAAGCATGCGATCGACGAGGGTTGTTTTACCATGGTCGACGTGTGCAATTATGGCAATATTCCTAATTTCTTTCATTGTTTTCAATTGTTTTCTTAAAGTGCCCGGGACAATTAATTCCCTTTTTAATAACCTGTCCTTATTTTTAGTATGAAAAAAGGATTTTTAAAATGGCGTGCAAAGGTAAAAAAGAAATCTGTTGACGAAAGAGACAATCATATAAATTACAGCCTTTGAATCAATAATTTATTACTGAAAATATACCAGCTAAAACAGATCAATGAACTGTTTTCTCAATCTTATTCATTCTTAAGACTATAAATTAATTGTTCGATCACATAAAATAAATAATTCCGCAACCATTTTTTTTTATCTTAGTGATTTCCTTTACATCATTGTGATATTTTACTTGCATGAAAAAGATAAAGTCAACTGCAAACAAAAATATATTAAAGCACAAGCCTGAAAGGATAGGAGAAGAAACCAAATCAATTAATGAGAATTTTTTTCAGGCTATGTTTGAATCGCATCAGGCAGTGATGCTTCTTATTGATCCGGATACCGGAATGATAATTGATGCCAATAATGCAGCTGTAAAATTTTATAAATACTCAAAAGAAAAGCTTAAAGAATTAAAAATACAGGATATTAATCAATTGGATCCAGAGCAGGTAAGAGCAGAATGGACGAAAGCTCTGAAGGATGAACGAAATTATTTTGTCTTTCCACATAAACTTGCCGATGGACAGATCCGACAGGTGGAGGTATATTCTTCATCTTTTATTTTCAGGAATAAATCCATGCTGTATTCCATCATTCACGACATAACAGAAAAAAAAATAGCAGAGGAAGCTTTACGAAAAAGTGAAGAGAAATTTGAAATTGCATTCAGATCGAATCCAAATGCCATTATTTTATCCGCATTAAGAACCGGTATGGTATATGAAGTTAACGATACTTTTTGCAGATTCACAGGCCTTGAAAAAGATGAAGTAATTGGCAGAAGCTCTCTGGACCTTGAGGTATATAATTCTCCGAAAGACCGTAACAAGATGGTCGAATGCTTATTGAATGAGGGGAGTTTTAGAAATTTCGAGTTAAAGCTAAAGCACAAATCAGGAAAAATTCTGCATGCCCTTTTGTCATCCGAAATGCTGAAAACAAGTATGGGAGAAACCATACTCACTACACTTCAGGATATAACAGAACGAAAAAGGTTGGAAGATCAGCGTAAAAAAGAACATGATCTTCTTCAGATTATTTTTGATTCTGTTCCTGCAATGATATTAGTTTATGACCCTGAAATAAGGGAAGTACAGCTTAACCGGGAAGTGGAACGCATCACAGGCTGGACATCCAGTGACACAAGAACCTTAAACATTATGGAACTGGCTTATCCTGATCCCGGCTACCGGAAGGAAGTTACCGACTACATGAAGTCGTTGGCACCCGGTTTTAAGGACATTGTTATGATCTGTAAGGATGGTACAAAGAAAGATACATTATGGGCTAATGCTTCCACAAGCGATGGACGTCGGATTGGCATTGGCATCGACATCAGTGAGCGCAGACGGGCACAGGCAGAACTTTTAAAGAGCAAAAATATAATTTCAACTGCTTTGACCAGCATGACTGATGCGGTGTATATTTCTGATGTGAATGGGAAACTGATTGAATTTAACGATGCCTTTCTTTCATTTTACAGGTTTAATCCTGGCACGTTGTTTTCCGGGGATGTCAACCAATACATTAGCTTTTTTGAGTTCCGCCTCCCTGACGGGAAACTTGCCCGTATTGATGAACTACCTATTGCCCGTGCATTAAATGGTGAAAAAGTTACAAAAACAGAATATTCAATTTTCCGGAAAGATACAGGTGAATCGTGGGTGGGCAGCTACAGCTTTGCACCCATTCACGATCATGAAAAAAACATTACCGGGTCGGTGGTAGTTGCCCGCGATATTACCGACACAAAACGGGCAGAGCATGAAAAAGAAAGGTTGATTGAACAGCTTGCCCGGGAGAAAGAGGCACTTGCCGAATCGGAAGAAAAATACCGGATTATGGGCGACGCTCTGGATTATGGGGTATGGGCTGCCGATGCAGAAGGAAAGGTTACCTACCTGAGTGAATCTTTTTGCAATCTTGTTGGCAAGTCGTTTGAGGAATTAAAGGAACATGGATGGCATGAAAACCTGGTTATTGAACAGTCGCAGGAAATAATGGATATGTGGATGCATTCCGTTAAAACAGGCAATGAATATGAACATGAACATGAGATTATTGGAAAGAGCGGAAGTAAAAAGCATATACTGGCAAGGGCAAAACCAATAAGAAACAAGGATGGAGAAATTATTTCATGGGCAGGCATTCATCTGGATATTACTGAACGAAAAATTGCCAATGAACAACTGGCAGAGCAAAATAAAGACCTTACCCGCATGAATGAGGTGCTTGAAGATTTTGTTCACATTGCCGCACATGATCTGCGCTCACCCATTGGCAATTTGCTTGCCATTAATGATCTTATCATCAGCCAACCCGATGCAGATAAAAGAATGGAACTGTTCAGTATGATAAAGCCGGTAACCCAAAGGCTTCAACGTACTGTTGACGGATTGCTTGAGATGGTTTCACTCCAGGTAGAAGAAAATGTCCATGCAGAAATAGTAAATTTTCAGAATGTATGGAAAGAAATAAATGAAGTATTGGCACCTGAAATTTCAGCATGTGAAGGTGATGTTAGTATTAGTTTCTCGGAAGCTCCCGAAATAAGGTATGCACGGGTACACCTGGTAAGCATATTAAAGAACCTTGTTTCAAATGCCATCAAATATTCTGCAAATGATAAAAAATCGTATATTAAGGTCACCACTAAAAGATTCAATAAATATTTACTTTTAACAATCAGCGACAATGGAATCGGGATTGATTTGAAAAGAGCAGGAAATGACCTTTTCAGACCTTTCCGGAGATTTACTCAAAAAGCCAAAGGAACCGGGCTTGGCCTGTACATCATCAAAAGCTTAATAGAAAAAAACGGTGGTTACATCCAGGTAGAAAGCCAGCCGGATATCGGCACTACTTTTTATTGTTACCTTAAGGAATACCCCTCTGAACCGGGTTCCTGAAATTAAAAAAGCCATTTTCGGTTGTTACCAAAAATGGCTTTTCATATTTCAGCCTGCAATTATGATTTACAACTCAAATTTGTAGGATCCAATATCACTCAATTCCGATACTCTTATAAATTCAGAATTTGCTTTCACCTGTGCTTTGGCAAAAGTGATATAATTCTTTGCAGAACGGAGGAACATTTCTTCACGGTTGCTGTCGAGCAATAATAAATAGCTCATGATAATGTGGCCTGCCATTTCCACCAGGCGACGGGCATGGAAATCGATAAACTCATTATCATCGGCTGATACCACCTTTTTCACTGCCTGTTCATATTCGTCGGTAAGGATGATAAGCGAACGCTTCAGGTACTCCAGTTTCGGAGAAATGCGTTCGGCTTCATATTCACGTATCCGGGCAAGGAAAGCGCCGGTAGTGATGCCTCTGATTGCAGCAACTACCTGCAACTGGGTGGTTCCTTCATAAATTGAAGTAATACGTGCATCGCGGTAAATTCGTTCAACAGGGTAATCTTTCATAAACCCTGATCCCCCGTGTATCTGAACGGCATCGTATGCCAGCTGATTGCTGTATTCGCTCGACATACCTTTTGCCAGCGGGGTAAAAATATCGGCAAGTTTCTGGTACCGCCTCATTTCGTCCTTCTCATCCCGGGTGAGGTCTCTCTCTTCGGATATGTGCTGGTAAGTTTTGTACATATCCACGAAGCGGGCTGTTTCGTAAAGTAATGTTCTGGAAGCATCCAGTTTTGCCTTCATCAGTGAAAGCATTTCATACACAGCAGGGAACCGGATAATGGCTTTACCAAACTGCATCCGTTCTTTGGCGTACTCCAGGGCTTCACGGTAAGCAGCCTCGCACAAGCCCACCGATTGGGCAGCAATTCCCAGCCGGGCGCCGTTCATAAGTGCCATCACATATTTTATGAGGCCGAGTTTTCGGGAACCCACCAGCTCGGCCGGGGCATTTTTAAACACAAGCTCACAGGTAGGCGAACCAATAATGCCCATTTTGTGCTCGATACGCCGTACCGTCACTCCCCCATGTTGTTTGTCGTAAATAAACATTGAAAGCCCACGGCCGTCTTTTGTTCCGGGTTCAGAGCGTGCAAGCACAAGTGAAATATCGCCGTCGCCATTGGTTATAAAGCGTTTTACCCCGTTTAACAACCATACATTTTTCTTCTCATCCCAGGTTGCTTTCAGCTGAACCGCCTGCAAATCGGAACCTGCATCGGGCTCGGTTAAATCCATTGCCATTGTATCGCCTTTGCAAACGCGGGGCAGGTATTTTTCCTTCTGTTCTTCCGATGCGAATTCATTGATTGTTTCGGCACAATCCTGCAATCCCCAGATGTTTACAAATCCGGCATCAGCCCGCGATACAATATCGGCGGCCATAATGTAAGGTACAATCGGGAAATTTAATCCTTCATATTTATATGGAAGCGACATTCCCATTAATCCGGCCTGGTTCAATGCCTTAAGATTTTCAGTAGTACCTGAGGCATAGATCACGCGCCCATCAACAACCTGCGGACCTTCGGCATCAATGCCTTCAGCATTGGGAGCAACAATATCGCCACAAACTTCACCCACAATCTCGAGCACACGCTCGAAATTATCCATTGCATCTTCGTAGTCAAGCGGGGCAAACTGAAACTGGTCCTTGAACGTGAAGTTACGTTCTTTAAGCCGTACAATCTTTTCCATTAAAGGATGGTTCAAATGGAATCTTAGTTCGCTGTTGTCGGTATAAAAATTTGCCATTATACTGGATATTATTTTTCTGAATTATTTTGTGTTCTGTTTATAATACTTAATCATTTTCGGAATGATATCAGCAATATCTCCGGTAATCACATAATCGGCTATGGAATTAATCGGAGCTTCAGGATCGGTATTGATTGCAATAATCTGGGCCGATTGTTCCATTCCGGCGCGGTGTTGAATTTGTCCGGAAATTCCACAGGCAATATAAAGCTTGGGACGAACGGTTAAACCGGTTTGCCCTATTTGCCTGTCGTGTTCAACATATCCGGCATCAATTGCCGCACGTGAAGCGCCCACTTCCCCTCCCAGCACTTCGGCAAGCTGGTGTAGCAGTTTAAAATTTTCTTTGGAGCCAACGCCATATCCACCGGCGACAATAATCGGCGAACCTTTGATGTTCAGTTTACTTTTCTCAACGTGCCTTTCAATTATTTCAACTACAAATTCGGTATCGCTGACGTATTTCGAGACATCAAGGTTTACTACTTTACCTTTATATTTTGGGTCGAGAATATTTTTCTTCATCACCCCTTCACGCACGGTGGCCATTTGCGGACGGCAATCGGGATTTATGATTGTAGCAATTATATTTCCACCAAAAGCAGGGCGGATCTGGTACAGCAGGTTTTCATAGTCTTTACCGGCTTTCTTATCAGAATGGCTACCTATTTCAAGGCTGGTACAATCGGCAGTTAAACCGCTGTGCAATGCCGACGATACCCTTGGACCGAGGTCGCGGCCTATTGAGGTGGCTCCCATCAGTGCTATCTGCGGTTGTTCTTCTTCAAACAGTCTTACTACAACCGCTGTGTGGGGTAAAGTCTGGTATGGATACAGCCTTTTATCATCGGCCAGATACAGGGTGTCGACCCCATAAGGGATAACCTGCTGGGCAATTTTGTCGAGTTTATGGCCTACAACAATTGCTTCCAGATTACAATTCAGTTCATTTGCCAGCGTTCTTCCTTTCGTAAGCAACTCCTGGCTTACTTCAGCCACCTGGCCGTCCTCTATTTCGCAATAAACAAATACGTTGTTCATATTTACTATAATTTCAAAGTAAAACTAACCGATGGTATGACTTTTAATAAGCTCAATCATCATATTTTCAATATTCTCATCCGAATCGGAGATAACCTTCGAATCTTTTGCCTGGAGAACCACGTTCTCAATTGTTTTCACCTTTGTAGGCGAACCGGTAAGTCCCAGTTGTGAAGCATCGGTTTCAATATCGTTTACCGTCCATTCGGGAATATTCAGATCGGGACGGTTAGTGTAAAGCATTGTATAGTCTTCGTTTTCTTTCTGCAGTTCGGTAACTGTTTTTGCGCGCTTGTACTTCATCAGCAGCTTTGCGTTTCGCACCCTGCATTCAGGAGCTGTTCCGTTCACGGTTATCACTAGCGGCAACTTGCATTTTACGGTTTCCACACCACGATCGAGTCTGCGTTTCAGTGTAATTGTATCGTTTTTCAATTCCTTTACTTCTTCCACATAGGTAACCTGGAGCATTTTAAGTTTTTCTGCCACCTGTGGCCCTACCTGTGCGGTATCGCCATCGATGGCCTGGCGGCCGGCAATTATCAGGTCGATTTCACCCATTTTTTTTAGTGCCTGGCCGAGTGCATACGATGTGGCCAGGGTGTCGGAACCGGCAAATGCCCTGTCGGTAAGCAGCACGCCGCCGTCGCCGCCCCTGAACATGGCTTCGCGAATGATTTCAGCTGCACGTACCGGGCCCATGGTCAGTATTTTCACAGTAGTTCCCGGAAACTGATCCTTGATGCGCAGAGCCTGCTCAAGGGCATTCAAATCTTCAGGATTGAAAATGGCTGGCAATACAGCCCTGTTAACTGTCCCATCGGCTTTCATTGCATCTTTGCCAACATTCCTGGTATCGGGAACCTGTTTGGCCAAAACAATAATGTTATAAGCTTTCATTTACTTAATTTATTTACGTCTTTAGTTTTCGGCTGAACCTACATAAATTTCATTTACCTGCACTGGTACAAGTTTAGAATTAAATGTTCGTTCCAGCTATTCCAGATTGATGTTTATATACTCCCTTTATGATACTCTTCACTCACATAAGAGGAAAAAATGCCTTTCCATTTTTTCAGGAAAGGCATCAAATATAGATATTGAACCGAAAGAAATCAAAACCGGGAAAAACAATAGAGGCTAAACCACATGGATTAAAAACACCAAAAATCAGTTTACCGGGCCAATATGGGGAGAAGAAACAGAGCTGCAACCCTCTAATAATATTAGCTTTACCACAATTAACCAGATAATTCTAATGTTTCTAAAAAAAATCATATATGCCCATTTATTTAGAATTGGTATAATTAAATATTCTGTAACCACATATTCAAAAATTGCAAATAATTCCTTTTATCCGGACGTCAATTTCCACCTGTTTGAATCATGGGATTAGAAAAGGAAAAAAGATGTTCTAAAGATTTGCTTCCAGATTCTATAATTCAGGCTTTGTTTAGTTGGTAAGAAAGTCCAGCACATTACTGCCGGTTCCTGAAACATCATGCCGGTATAATTCCGTATAACCGCAATGCGAACAGGAAACGGCAGTGAAAAGGCGGTTTTGGATGTTAAAGAACCGGGTAAAACCTGAGCCGGTTGTCCGTATTTTATCAAACTCTGCTTTTTTGTTTCCGCATTTAGGGCATGTAAAAGTTTTTTTCATTTCGTTAATTTAATAGGATTATTTGTCTTTTAATCTGTTAGATTCTTTGAGTGCATTATGAATTATCCATTCCAGCTGACCATTAATGCTCCTGAAATCGTCAGCAGCCCATTTTTCGACTGCCTTCATCATTTCAGGATCAATACGCAACACAAATGTTTTCTTTTTACTCATTTAATCAAATTAGATTTTACTGATATAGTGTACCAGTATTTACTATGGGAGAAACATCTTTATCGCCACAAAGCACTACCATCAGGTTGCTTACCATTGTAGCCTTTTTATCTTCATCGAAATTAATGATGTCTTTTTGGCTTAATTCATCGAGGGCCATTTCCACCATGCTCACTGCACCTTCAACGATTTTAAATCGAGCAGCAACAATTGCAGTAGCCTGCTGACGCTTCAACATCGCCTGTGCAATTTCCTGGGCATATGCTATGTAGTTTATACGAGCCTCAATTACATAGATCCCTGCAATTTCGAGACGTTCCCTGATTTCACGCTCCAGCTCGTTGTTCACCTCTTCGGTGCTTTCACGCAGGGTCACGCGTGCTGTTTCGTCTTCAATGTTATCGTACGGATACATACCTGCCAGTTTTCGCAAAGCAGCCTCACTCTGCACAACGACAAAATGTTCAAACTCATCGACACCAAACGCAGCCCTGTAAGTATCCTCCACTTTCCAGACCAGCACCACTCCGATCATAATTGGGTTCCCCAACTTATCGTTCACCTTAATGGGCTCACTATCGAAGTTACGCGCCCTCAGGGAAATCTTTTTTCTAACAAAAAACGGATTTACCCAATAAAAGCCATTCTCCTTTATGGTTCCCTTATAGGCCCCAAACAGAACCATAACACAGCTCTGATTCGGATCAACGACTGTGAATCCGGGAGCAATCAGCACAAACAGGAAGATCACCACCACTGCAGGAACAACCATACCCCGCATGAATCCTAAAATAATCAACACCAGAAACAACAGTTCAATAAAGGCAAACAAGTACCCTGACAGACCTTTGTATTCTTTTTCCATAGCATTAAAGTTAAATTGTTTTGATATCATTATAATATCACAAATATACAAATTTTCTTAAATGACAAATCTGTCATGTAAAAAAATTTTAAGAATACTATTCAATCTCTGAATTTACGAGGCCTTATTACAGAATGGGTACAAAAAAAAGGTGCCATAAAATGACACCTTCTTTTAGAGAAAAGTAAATTTTTTTAATTGGTAATTAACTCTATCTGCCCAGTGGAATCGCTATCCAACACCTCATACGAATGAGCGAAATCCATTATATTCCTAATCGATGCGGCAGAAGGAGAAAATTCTGCTTCGTCCTCTTCATCTGTTAAAAAATCCCGGTAATCTAAATCGCCTGCTTCGGATTGTTGGCCGGTAAATTTATTAACAAAAAATACTAATGTAGACAATTTTTTCATAGGCGCTCTTTAATTTAAATTCGTAATGTATAGAGAACGCCCCTGCCCCCCTCTTATTGTGTTAACAAAAGTTAAATACGCGTAAGGATAAGTTTTTTTTGCTTTATTAGTTTTCTGAGATTAATAAGTGCATACCTCATCCTTCCAAGGGCAGTATTTATACTGACACCGGTTTGATCGGCAATTTCTTTAAAACTCATATCCATATAATGGCGCATGTAAATAACTTGTTGCTGGTCTTCAGGAAGCTCCTTAATCAATTCTTTCACTTCACTAAGGATTTGACTATTCACCATTTGGTCTTCAATGGTATCTTCCGAGAATTTATTCGAATTGAAAACATCAATCTCCAGGCTATCGTTAGAAACGGTACCCTGTAGTTTTTCCTTTCTGAAATGATCGATGATAAGATTATGCGAAATACGTAAAACCCAGGAAACAAATTTCCCGTTTTCTACATATTTACCACGTTTCAGGGAACGAATCACTTTAATAAATGTTTCCTGAAAAATATCTTCAGCCAGTTCCTGATTTTTAACAATCAGCAGAATGTAGGAATACACCCTATTTTTGTGACGATGGATTAAAATCTCAAGTGAGTTTTGATCGCCTTCGATAAAACGTTGAACGAGTTCATTATCGTTCAGTTCTTTTATTCTGAACATTACCTTCTATTTAATTGTAAACAAAAAGTAAAATTTTTCCGATAGGCGTCAATTTTAAATTAAATAAAACTTGAGTAAAACTATTTGTTAATTTTGTCCGGGTAAAAATGAAACTTTTTACTGAAATAAACAAACTTTTTATATAAATTATAAGTATTCCTACGTTACATGTCCTTAAAAAAAGCAGATAAAGCGATAGTAATTCAGCGTGCAAGAGTCCATAATCTTAAAAATATAAGCCTCCGGATTCCTCTTAATCAATTTATTGTCGTAACCGGAGTTTCGGGTTCAGGGAAATCCTCCCTGGCATTTGACACACTTTTTGCAGAAGGCCAGCGCAGGTATGTTGAAAGCCTTTCATCTTATGCCAGGCAATTTCTGGGCCGGATTAATAAGCCTGAGGTTGATTTTATTAAGGGCATTCCGCCGGCAATAGCCATTGAGCAAAAGGTAAATACCCGTAACCCACGTTCTACTGTTGGTACTTCTACCGAAATTTACGATTACATGAAACTGTTATATGCCCGTATCGGCAGAACGATTTCACCTGTATCGGGAAAAGAAGTATCACGTCATTCGGTGACGGATGTGGTTGATTCCATTTTATCCTTCCCTGAAAATACCAAAGTTATGATTCTTTCTCCATTAAAGCTGAATAAAGGAAGATCATTGGCACAGGAGGCGGAATTGCTCATGCAAAAAGGATTTTCGCGGCTCGAAAAGGATGAAGAAATAGTAAGAATCGATGAAATGCTGGCAGACTCTGAAAAAATATTCTGTAACGGAAGCTGCAATGTTGTCATCGACCGTGTTGTGGTTCAACGCGATGAAGACACTCAAAGCAGGATGGCCGATTCAGTGCAGACTGCTTTTTTTGAAGGGCATGGCGAGTGCGTTGTTAAAATTATTGAGGCAGATAAAAAAACAGAAATCAGTTTTTCCAATCAGTTTGAAGCCGACGGCATTTTATTTGAAGAGCCCTCCGTGCACATGTTCAGCTTTAATAACCCGGTAGGTGCCTGCCCTACATGCGAGGGTTACGGAAAGGTAATCGGCATCGATGAAGACCTGGTTATACCAAATAAATCACTTTCCATTTATCAGGAAGCTGTTGCCTGCTGGCGCGGGGAAAAAATGAGCGAATGGAAGGACAACCTTATCTATTCTGCAGAAAAATTTAATTTCCCAATACATAAACCCTTTTATGAACTTACTGAAGACCAGAAAGCTTTAGTGTGGACCGGCAACAATTACTTTGAAGGGCTGAACCGTTTTTTTAAGACGCTGGAAGAAAACAGCTATAAAATTCAGTACCGGGTTATGCTTTCGCGGTACCGAGGGAAAACCATTTGCCCCGACTGTAAAGGTAGCCGGTTAAAAAAAGAGGCAGGCTATGTAAAGGTAGACGGAAGATCGCTGCAGGAGCTTGTACTGATGCCTGCCGCCGACCTGAAAGCTTTTTTTGACCAGCTCACACTGGAAAGCCACGACAGGGAAGTTGCCAAACGCATTTTGGTTGAAATTAGCAACAGGCTGATATTCCTATGTGAAGTTGGATTGGGATACCTGACGCTTAACAGGCTTTCTTCCACATTGTCGGGAGGTGAGTCACAGCGTATCAATCTTGCAACTTCGCTGGGCAGCAGTCTGGTCGGATCGCTTTACATATTGGATGAGCCGAGCATAGGACTGCATTCCCGTGACACGCAGCGGCTGATACATGTACTTAAAAAATTACAGCAGGTGGGCAATACCGTGTTCGTGGTGGAACATGACGAGGAAATAATACGTGCTGCCGATCAGATAATCGACATCGGCCCACTTGCAGGCCAGCATGGGGGCGAAGTAGTTTTTCAGGGGACGCATGAGGAACTTGAAAAGAAACCTGAAAGCCTGACTACAAAGTACCTTACGGGTGTTGAGAAAATTGAGGTACCCGGTCAGCGACGTAAATGGAGCAATTCAATTGAAATTACAGGTGCCCGCGAAAACAACCTGAAAAATCTTACGGTAAAATTTCCGCTGAATACGTTAACTGTTGTAACCGGTGTCAGCGGTTCTGGAAAATCTTCCCTTGTATCAAAAATACTTTTCCCTGCACTTAACAAACTGCTGGGGGGATATGGCGAACGCACCGGACACCACGATGCCCTGAAAGGCGATTATAAATTGATCTCAGCCATTGAGTTTATCGATCAGAATCCAATAGGAAAATCATCGCGGTCGAATCCGGTTACGTACCTTAAAGCATATGACGAGATACGGAAGCTCTATGCCGACCAGCAGGCTTCCAAAATACAGGGGCTGAAGCCATCTCACTTCTCGTTCAATGTAGATGGCGGACGCTGTGACGAATGCCAGGGTGAAGGAACTATAAAAGTTGAAATGCAATTTCTTGCCGATGTATATCTGTTATGTGAAAGCTGTGGAGGAAAACGCTTCAAGGAAGATATTCTTGATGTTCAGTACAGGGAAAAGAACATTGACGACATACTGAACCTTACGGTAAACCAGGCATTGGAACTGTTTTCAGCCGGAAAATCATCAACTGAAAAGAAGATAGTCAAACGATTGAAGCCGTTGCAGGATGTAGGCTTGGGTTATGTCAAGCTGGGGCAGTCTTCCAGCACCTTGTCCGGCGGAGAAAGCCAGCGGGTAAAACTGGCTTCGTTTCTTGCGCTGGAAAAGGATTCCCCTACCCTGTTCATCTTTGATGAACCCACCACCGGGCTTCATTTCCATGATATCCGCAAGTTGCTTGATTCGTTCAATGCACTTATCTCAAGGGGACATTCTATCGTCATAATTGAGCACAACCTGGAAGTAATAAAGTCGGCCGACTGGGTAATAGATCTTGGTCCGGAAGGGGGCGATCGTGGAGGAAATCTGGTGTTTGAAGGAACTCCTGAAGACCTTGTTCAGAAAAAAGAATCGTATACCGGCCAGGCTTTAAAGGAAAAATTGTAACTTCATGTAAAAATCATCACCGATAAACCACCTGTTATGTACAATAAGTTAATCAGCAACATCAGGCCACTCGGATTTACTTGGGAAACCAGCGATCCATTCCTTTTCTGTGTTCATCACCTCGATGATTATCCAAAGGGAAACAACCAACTGGGGCCGGCAGCATCGCTTGAAGGCAGGAGGCTTGGACAGGATTTCACTAAAAAAGATGGCTGGCGGATGTATCATGGCGATGTTATTCCCGGCTTTCCGGCTCATCCCCACCGGGGATTTGAAACTATTACCGTTGTATTGGATGGCTTTGTCGACCATTCCGACTCCCATGGTTCGGCAGGCAGGTATGGGAACGGTGATGTACAATGGATGACAGCAGGCGCAGGACTGCAGCATTCTGAAATGTTCCCTCTCCTAAACAAAGATGAAGGAAACCCGCTGGAACTGTTTCAGATATGGCTTAATCTGCCCCGGGCAAAAAAGTTTGCAGATCCTTACTACGTCATGCTATGGAATGAAAACATACCGACAGTTATCGTTAAAGATGAAAATGAACGAAGAACTGAAATTACAATAATTGCCGGAGAGCTGCAGGACTCAAAAGCACCCGATCCTGCTCCCGATTCATGGGCAGCCGACCCGGAAAACAAGGTAGGTATCTGGCTCATTAAAATGGAACCCAATGCACATTGGAACATACCTGCAGCACCGCTCGAAATTAACCGCACTCTTTATTTTTACAGGGGCAATGAAGTAAAGATTGCAGGAATAGATGTGAAGCCCTATCATTCGCTTGACCTGCTGGCAGAAGAACCCATAATTTTGGAAAACAGCAGTCAGCCTGCTTATCTTCTGCTCTTGCAGGGAAAACCAATCAATGAGCCTGTAGTGCAGCATGGCCCTTTTGTGATGAACAGTGCTGAAGAGATCCATGAAGCTTTCTCCGACTACCGCAATACCGGCTTTGGTGGCTGGCCCTGGAGCCGGCACGACAATGTTCACCCTCAGGAAAAGCCACGTTTTGCAAAATATGCCGACGGCAGGGAAATTCTGCCGGGAAACACTCATACTGAAAGCTGAATGGATTAAATACTAGCCCCTATAGCATGAAAGTTATTTATTAGCCGTTAAAGTAATGCTAAAAATGCCGGTGCCTGATTGTTTAAACCTTACTATTTCATCGGCTGACAGGTAAGTGGAGAGAATTGAGTCGGGGATGCTGATTGGTTTTTCTTTTCGTACAGAAATTTCGGTGAAACCCTGCTGCCCGACTATATCCAGGTAATCTTCCTTTAGAACAGCACCTGATATACAGCCGGCATACATTTCAGCTGCTTCCTTTAATCCGGCGGGAAGAGAGCCGCTCAGCACTACATCAGAAATGCAAAAGTGGCCGCCAGGCTTCAACACCCTTTGGATTTCGGTAAATGCCTTCTGCTTATCGGGCACAAGATTAAGTACACAATTGCTTATAACCACATCAAAGCCTTTATCAGGTAAAGGCATATTATCGATGTCGCCCTGGATAAATGATATATTGCTGTAGCCGGTTTTTTGAAGGTTTTTATTTGCCTTTAGCAACATTTCTTCTGAAAAATCGATACCGGTAACTGTCCCGGTTTCCCCCACCAGAGAGCGGGCCACAAAGCAATCATTTCCGGCGCCACTGCCTAAATCAAGCACACTGTCGCCCGGTTTAATATCGGCAAATTCGGTAGGAAGGCCACATCCGAGCCCAAGATCAGCATCGGGATTATAACCGGCAACATTGATGTATTCATCACCAATCATGCTAAATTCCAACTCGTCGCAGCAACCTGAAGGCCCGCAACAACTCTGTTTCTCAAGCATACTGCCTTGTTTGGCGATGGCACTGTATTTATCCCTGACCATCCCTTTTATATCTTCTGCTTTCATTTTAAACCGGGTTTTAATTCTTCAACATACAATTTATAAAATGCTTCCTTAATTTCATCACGGACACGGTAGTATTCGCTTTCAATAAACTCAGGTGTTCCGGTAGCATGCGACGGGTCATCGAAACCAATGTGCAGGCGGTGTTTCACTTTTCCCAAAAATGCCGGACAATTTTCGTTGGCTCCCCCGCAAACAGTAATTACAAAATCCCACTCATCGTGGAGGTACTTATCCACAGAATCGGACGTATGCAGACTGATATTGATGCCGATCTCCTTCATCACCTCAACAGCTTTGTAATTGAGCTTTCCTGAAGCTTCGGTGCCTGCCGACTCAACCTCCAAACGACTGTCAAATGATTTTAAAAATCCATGAGCCATCTGGCTTCGGCAACTGTTTCCGGTGCATAGTATTAAAACTTTCATATTTTTTATCTTCTTAAAATTTAACGTAAAAAGTGTAGCACAAGAACAACTGGAATTGCTTAATTCCTGCCTGTTTCCCTAAACTAAAAGTTTAAATAATTGTAATTCTGTTAAAACTTCCCCGATAATGTTTCTCCCCTTCCAAGACCTGTTATTTCATCATTTTATAATGAATATCAGCAAACACCTTGTGGGCCAACGATTCAGTATGGCATGAAGTACAGCTCATTTTTACAGAGGTATTACTAACCTTTCCTTCACTGCCATGACAGGTTAAACAGGTGGCTGATGCATCATCGCCGTGTGCATTTGTCAGATAAGCATTGGTATGTATTTCATTCAGGGCCGTGGTGACCTTTTTAGCAACATCACCTGTCAAACGACGGCATCTCTCCTTTCGCTCCTTGCTGTTTACCATGAACCCGGCTTCTTTGCACCAGTTGGTATTCGATGCATGGCATAAAACTGAACCGGACCTGCTTGTGACCGGGATAAAATCAAACCCCGGAATTGCCGGAACATGAGCTGGCAATGGTTCTTTTTCATACCACTGAAAGATATCGGCTATCATTTTATCCTGAGTTCCTTTATCAGTTACCACAAGGCCAATTACCGCTGCAGCCCCGTTTAAAGCTCCACAGACTGAACCATAGCCACCAACCCCGCCATGCCCGTACTTAAACATATGCATCGGGAATGAGACATACGGTTCGCCATGTATCACCGCCAGTTGGGAAACGACACTCTTAACGGTGGCATACATGCAGCTTCCCTCGGGGTAAGCATCATAAGCCAGTTCTGCAGTAGCGACTGGATCCAAACGGGAATATTTCCAGTTGGATTCAGCAGGCATGTAATCTAATTTTTCAGACCCGGCACTAATCTGTGTTTCAGGTTCAAACCCTTTCGAAAGGGCAAACAGGCCGGCTCCGCTTCCTGCAATTACCCCTGCAGCTACTTTCATTGCTTTACGTCTGTCCATAACAATCTGTTTATGTTATAAATTTAATAATTTCCAATAATTCTATTCAAAGTAACCAGTTGAATATATACCCCAACAAAATTATAAATACGGTTATTGTGCCAAAGAAAATACCGATAAGCTTCCATTTCATCACTTTTTTAAGTAAAGTCGCTTCAGGCAGCGACAAGCCAACCACTGCCATCATAAAGGCAATAGCCGTACCCAGCGGAACACCTTTGGCAACAAAAACCTGGATTACAGGAACAATACCTGCAGCATTTGCATATATAGGCACGGCAAGTATTACGGCAAGAGGTACAGCATACCATTTACCGGCTGAAAGGTAACCCGTAAAGAAATTTTCGGGCACATAACCATGCATTGCTGCTCCAATGGCAATTCCGATCAAAACATATACTAGCACTTTGCTGACGATTTCCCATCCGTCACGAATGATGCCGGGCAACCGGTCGATAAATGGTGTCTTTTCCGATTCCCAGTTTAGGGATACCTGTTCTGAGTTGGCCTGTATTTGCCTTACCCAATCGGTAAGATAACGATCCAGCTTAAACTTGCCCAGCAAAAATCCTCCAACAGTTCCAAGCAGAATTCCGCTAATGGCATAAATTAATGTTGCCTTTATTCCAAACATACCAAGGAACAGGGCAACAGCCACCTCGTTTACAAGGGGAGATGTAATTAAAAAGGAAAAAGTAACGCCAAGAGGGATTCCTCCATTTACAAATCCTATAAATAAAGGAATGGATGAGCAAGAACAAAATGGGGTAATCGCTCCAAAAAAGGATGCAAAAAAGTACTGCAACCCATACATTTTCTTTGTCGTCAGATAAATACGCAGCCGGTCGATCGGAAAATAAGCATTAACCACACCCATGAGCGAGCTGATCAGAAACAGCAGTATCAGGATTTTTATCGTATCGTAAATAAAAAAATTGATTGATTCTGCAAGGCGTGTCTCTGAATTAAGTCCTGCCAGATCATAAACCAGAAAGTCGGCAATCGGCTGGAGATAAAAATACAACACAACCAGCGCCGGCAGAATAACGGCAATTGAAATCACGAGCCTGTTTCTCTTGCTTTGTTTTTCTGATTTTATTTCGGAAACTGTTCGTGCTTTTACGAATGACATATTCAAATTTTTTTAAAAATATACAGTTACCACATAGTAAATTCCCACCCCTATAAACAATACTGAAATAACCCGTCTGAACCAGATTTCAAATGTTTTAATTCGGTTGTATAAAGTACCGACACCTGAAACGGCATAAGCAATTAACCAGGCAAAAAGAATTACCGGAATCCCTGTAGCAATTGCAAAAACCACCGGCAGGTAAAGGCCGGAAGCACTGCTTATGGTAATGGGCATCAGCATGCCGAAGTACAGCACTCCACTGTAGGGACAGAATGCCATAGCAAACAGGATTCCAAGTAAAAGAACATCCCTGTAGCTTTTCACTCCTTTTTCTTCGTAATGCTGTGATATTTTATCCATTCCAGGGAATTTAATCTTTAAAAAATCGAGCATAAACAGGCCAATGATTATAAGTACCGGACCAATAATCTTTTCACCGTACCGCTGAAAAATACCCGAAACTGCAAACTGATCGGCACCAAAAAAAATAATAACTGCCAGCAAGGTATAAGAAACTGCCCTTCCGAGGGTATATACCAGACCATTGTAAAAAACCCGGTTCCGGTTTTCAATGTCTTTACCGATGTAACCAATGGCTGTAATGTTGGTCGCCAGCGGGCAGGGGCTGATTGCAGTCATCAGCCCCAGTAAAAGCGCTGTTACAATAGGAAATGAACTGTTATCGAGTAATTCAGTTAATAATCCTTCCATTGTTACAACAAGGGTCTGATTTTTTCTTCAATAACCTCTTTGAACTTTTCTGGATTCGTGCGGGCATATAAAAAACCCTGATTGGTGATGTTTATCTTTTGCTTGTCCTTGACAATTAAAAGCACCTGTGAATTTACACCCAGCTCCTTGCCTTTGGCTTCGCCTGCTTCCTCATCAAGATTATAGGCCATGAACCCTACTTTGTCGCCAAACAGTTCCTTAACGTCCAATTTAGCCTCCTCTTCAATGGTACGGCAAGTCACGCACCGGGAGCTGGTATGAAAGTAATAAACATTTACCCTGGCCTCTTTTGAATCCTGGGCACCTTCAGAATTGGAACCATTACCTGCAGAAACAGACAGTCCTGCAAGAAGGGCTATTCCAAAGAACAATACTTTTAGCTTCTTCATAGTTGAATTTATTTTTCGGTTAAAATTTCTTTTATTTCGTTAACAGAGAGCAACCGGCCGGAAGCAACTACTTTTTCATTGACAACCAATCCGGGAGTACGCATTACACCATATCCCATGATCTTCATGATATCTTCTTCCTTTATGACACTGGCATCAATTCCCAGCTCAGAAACTGCATCCCTCGTTGCTTTTTCAAGGGATTTACACTTAGGGCAACCTGTACCTAAAACTTTTATTTCCATGATGCTTATTTATTTAAAGCTATTCGTATTTCGCAAAACACCGAATTATGTGATTAAATTTTTTTAAAATTTCATTATCTCTGAAAAAAGCATGTGAGCTTCTTTCCAGTTTTCCTTATTCAGGCAGTATTTGATTTTTGGGGCTTCTATCTCGCCCTGGATCAAACCAGCAGATTTTAACTCTTTCAGGTGCTGCGAGAGGGTGGACTTGGCAATCGGAAGTTCATCGCTCAGATCGCCGCTGTAGCAGCAACTCTGGTTTAACAGCAGCTCCAGGATATACATCCTTACCGGGTGCCCCATAGCCTTTGCATACCTGGCTGCTTTCTCATGTTTTTCGGTTATCACTTTTTCAATTATCATATCGCAGTTCGTAATATCACGAACAAAGGTAAAAACATTTTTGAAAACAAAACAAAATATGAGATTTTTTATTTCAGGTCGTTGGTGTCCTGGATAAATTAATTAAGGACTTTGAATTAAATGATTTTAATTACATCTCTATAGAACATCAGAAGCCAGGAATATTTTTAAAATTGCATCATCCCACACCAGTTATGCAACAATTTGACTTTTACCTCAATTTGGTTATTTTTGCCCGTTCCGGTTTCGAAAAAAGCTTTTTTTCATAAAACCAGCATTTTAAAATTGGTAAAAAAAACAAACAACATAAATATGAAATCATATATCATTTTTAGCCTGATTTTATTCAGTGCACTATTTATATATCCTTTTAGGTCGGATGCATGCACCAATTTCCTGGTGACCAAAGGGGCTTCGGCCGATGGTTCCACCATGATCACCTATGCAGCCGACTCGCACATCCGTTACGGTGAATTGTATTTCAGCCCTGCCACCCGCTGGCCGGAAGGCAGCATGGTCACTATATACGACCGCAGCACCGCCGAGCCACTGGGGCAAATCCCACAGGTTCCATATACCTACCAAACGGTAGGCTTCATGAACGAGCACCAGGTAGCCATTGGCGAATCAACATTTGGGGGCCGCAGCGAACTGACCGACAGCACCGGTTTAATGGACTATGCCGCTCTTATGTTCCTGGCCACACAACGCGCAAAAACTTCGCGTGAAGCTATAAAAGTTATTGCTGAACTGATTGAGGAGTATGGATATGCCAGTTCCGGCGAATCCTTTTCAATAGGCGACCCCAATGAAGTATGGATTATGGAACTGATTGGAAAAGGCACCAACATACAGTACGATAAAAAATCAAAAACGAATATCAATACCCGCAAAGGAGCCGTTTGGGTGGCCATCCGCATCCCCGACGGCTATGTATCGGCACATGCAAATCACGCCCGTATTACCAACTTTCCGCTGGAAGACGGAAAACGCAGCATAAGCAGCAAAAACCTTGAGAATATTTCCGATCCCAATGTAGAGGTGGTTTATGCACACGATGTAATTTCCTTTGCCCGTGAAATGGAATATTTTGATGGAGACAATACCGAATTCAGTTTCAGTGATGTATATGCACCACTTGATTTCGGTGCTGCCCGCTTTTGTGAACTAAGGGTATGGAGAATGTTCAACCAGGTATCGGATGAGATGGATGAATACTGGGATTATGCCACCGGCAAAACATCGGAAGGCAGAATGCCCCTGTTTGTTGAGTCGAACAGAAAACTTACCCCGCAGGATTTAATGAGCTTTAAGCGCGACTACCTGCAGGGTACCGAGCTTGACATGTCGAAGGATGCAGGAGCAGGGCCGTTCGGACTCCCCTACCGCTGGCGCGGTCTTACCTGGGAATACGAGGGACAGGAATATTTTAATGAGCGGACCACTGTAACGCAGCAAACCGGGTTTTCATTTATCGCCCAGATGCGCAGCTGGCTGCCCGACCCCATTGGTGGCATTAACTGGTTTGGAGTGGATGATGCAGGAACCACCGTGTATGTTCCGTTTTACTGCGGTATTAACCGCGTACCCAAATCATGGGCCGAAGGTTACGGCGACATTCTTGATTACAAAGATGATGCTGCTTTCTGGGTATTTAACCGGGTAGCTCATTTTGCCTATCTGTTCTATAACCGTATGATGCCCGATGTCCGTAAGTTACAAAATGAACTGGAAACAAAATTTGCCGGCTACACCCCCGGGGTGGATGCTGCTGCTCTTACCCTCTGGGATGAAGACCCTGAGCTGGCAAGGGAATACCTGACCGATTACTCGGTAAGCATGGGCGAACATACTGTTGAAAGGTGGAAAGAACTGGGAGAATTCCTGCTTGTAAAGTACCTCGACGGTAACGTAAAACAGGAAAAAGGAGGCCGTTTCCTGCGCAATACCTGGGGTTACCCGCAACCGCCCAGCTTCCCCGGATATTCGGATGAATGGAAAGAAAATGTTATCGAAGATACCGATGATCGTTTTGTTTACCCAAAAACAGAACAACAATAACCTCAAAGGGTTAACACATTGTAACCGGCATAATTAAAACATTAAAAAATAACCAAAATCAACAGTTTCAGGGATGAAAACATCACCAGATAAAACCACAAATCAAAAGCGGTCATTGTTTTTACGGATGCTCGATTACGTTGAAATCATTGGCAACAAACTGCCACATCCGGCAACTTTATTTGCCGGACTTGCATTGCTGGTGGTAATAATTTCATGGATAAGTCATATATCAGGTACATCAGCCCAGCACCCGGTAGACGGAGAAACAATTCTTACAAAAAGCCTGTTAAGCGGTGAAGGGCTGAGGTGGATGTATGAAAACATTCTGAACAACTTCCTCCGCTTCCCGCCCCTGGGCTATGTACTGGTGGTGATGGTAGGTATTGGGGCCGCCGAAGGATCGGGATTATTTGCCACTATGATACGCGCCCTGGTGCTGGGGGCCCCAAAACGGCTGATAACTGCCGCCATTGTACTGGCAGGCATAATATCAGGACTGGCAGTAGAAGCAGGTTATGTTATTCTCATTCCGTTGGGAGCTATGATTTTTCATGCCCTTGGCAGGCACCCAATGGCAGGACTGGCAGCAGCATTTACAGGAGTAAGCGGCGGTTTTGGTGCCAATTTTTTTATCGGTTCCATCGATCCCATACTTGCAGGAATATCTCAATCCGCCGCACAGATGATTATCCCCGATATTGTAGTTAACCCAGCAGTAAACTACTATTTTATGATCGCCTCCAGTTTTGTGGTCCTGATAGTAGGAACCTGGGTCACAGAAAAAATAGTGGAACCCCGTCTGGGGCCCTATAAGGGAGATGCTGAGCGGATGCCCATCGAGCAACTGACAGCAAAAGAAAAAAAAGGATTACGGAATGCCGGGTGGGCATTACTTGTAACACTCGGATTACTTGCCCTTACTGTTATTCCTGAAAACGGATTGTTCCGTGATCCGGAAACCAATTCGGTGCTGCATTCCCCCTTCTTCAGAGGAATTATAGTAGGTATATTGCTGATGTTTTTCTTTCCTGCCCTGGCTTATGGCATTACGGTAGGTTCGATAAAAAGCGACAAGGATGTGGCCCGGCATATCGGGCAGTCGATGAGTACCATGGGCAGTTACATTGTGCTGGTTTTCTTTGCTGCTCAATTTGTTTACTTTTTCAACTACAGCAACCTTGGAATTGTATTTGCCATAAAAGGGGCCAATACACTGCAAAATATCGGGCTTACCGGGATTCCGCTTATAGTGGGCTTTGTAATCCTTTCAGCATTTATAAATATGTTTATGGGAAGTGCATCGGCCAAATGGGCCATCATGGCGCCGGTATTTATTCCCATGCTCATGCTCATCGATCCCCCCTACCACCCTGGACTGACACAGGCTGCCTTCCGCATTGGCGATTCACTTACCAACCTGATAACACCCATGATGAGCTATTTTGCCCTGATTGTAACCTTTGCCGAGAAATACGACAAACGCAACGGCATCGGAACCATTATATCCACCATGCTGCCCTATACATTAATATTAGGCATTGTATGGATAGCCCTGCTTGTGGTGTGGATGCTGCTGGGTATACCCCTTGGGCCGGATGGACCATTGTATATCAAATAAAGGGTGAAATGGCTTAAAACCCACTACCAGGTTAAATTGAATCAGGCATTAGCTGTAATAAAGCATATCCGAACTTAATTCCTGATTATTGGGCCATGAAATAAAATAACGGTTGTTTTTTACAAGCCTAAAGTAATTTTCATCTAATAATTGAGTAAAAATGCCTTTAGAAAGATAGGGTCTCATATCCACTCTTTTTGTTTTGCCGTCATTAAATTCTACGTAAAGAATATAATCATTTTCAACTTCTATTTTTTTTATTAAAACCATTATTGAAGCGGATTAATTTTAAATACATCTTTTCCTTCAACTGCCAGTTTCCAATCTGCCATCAATTCATCCTGGTGAATTTCTATCCAGGCTTGAACTAATTTTAGTTTTTTGGGTGGAAAACTTCCAGCGAGCATTTCTCCTGTTTCAATTTCAACCACAGCAGTTTCATCTTGATATTCAACATGTATATGCGGCTTATTATGCCGCTTGTTATCAAAATGAAACAACCTGATAATTATTCCATAAAACATTGATATAACTGGCATCTATTGATAGTTTGTTACAAAATTAGGAAAATGAATAACAAAATTCAATATTGTATTTAAAAACTTATACTGAGAAACTAAAACATGGCTCTGTTACTATCGGATTTATTCTCAAACTTATGAACTGCCCATATAACTATCTGTGGCTATTCCTTGCATATTAAAAACCTAAGAATCGCTAACTTGTAAGACTTGCAGATAATTCTTCTCAACTGATACACCTTATTCCTCAAATCGCTCGACAGAAATAACTTTAGTAGAAACTACTACACCCTGATCCTGCGTCATCTGCGGCAACCTTCGCCATGCCCTTATAAGAAAAATAGAAACAACCAATGCCGAAAGCGTATCGGAAATCGGATAAGCCAGCCAAATTCCAGAAATACCCCATAATTCAGGAAGGATAAACAGCAGTGGGATTAAGGTAATAACCTGCCGGAAAAGTGTGGCAAACATTGCAATTTTGGCTTTCCCGACAGCCTGAAAGAAATGGGAAGCAACAATCTGGAAACCTACCAAAGGCAAACCCAGGATAACCAAACGCAGCCCGTGAACCGAAATTTTGTACAATTCAGCGCTGTCGGTGTTAAACAACCGTACCAGGACACCCGGAATGGCTTCAATGAATGCAAAAGAGGCCACAGCAATAAGCGTAGCAGCAATAAGTGAAATACGGAGGGCTTCTTTTACCCGTTCTTCTGACTTAGCCCCGTAATTGAACCCGATTATTGGCTGTGAGGCCATAGTGATGGCAACTATTGCCATAATTACCATTGAAAGAACAGAATTCACAATGCCCATAGCCCCCACAGCCAGGTCGCCACCAAACTCAATCAGTTTCTTGTTTATCAACCCCTGCACAAAACTGTTGGCAATCTGCATTGTGAATGGAGCCATACCAATGGCTACAATTTCAACCAGGATATTCCACTTCACCCTGATGTTTTCGTTTTTCAAAATAATAACCGAACGCCTTCCCCTGAAATGAATCAACACCCAAACCATCAAAACGAACATGGAAATTACCGTTGCATAGGCTGCCCCTTTAACGCCCATGCCGAGCCAGAAGATAAAAATTGGATCGAGCACGATATTGGTTCCTGCACTAATCAGCATGGAGTACATGGCAATGCGGGCATTTCCTTCTGAACGAATTACATTGTTCAGCGAAAAACCGATTACCATAAATGGTGTTCCTGCAAGTATAATGTTCAGGTAATCGTTGGCATACTGAAACGTTTCATTGGTTGAGCCAAACGACCTTAAAATAGGTTCCTTCAGAAGGTAAGTAACAACCATTATCAAAACCGATACCAGCACCATAAGCGCAAAACCGGTTCCCAGGGTTTGCTCGGCACGTAATGTATTCTTTTTTCCAAGATTGATGGATACATATACTCCGGTGCCAATACCTATGAGCATCCCAAACCCCATCATGATTAGCATTACCGGGAAAATAACTGATATCCCCGACAAAGCCTCAGCGCCTACTCCCTGTCCGATAAATATACGATCAACAATGTTATAGAGCGCATTAACGAACACTCCCACAAAGGCCGGAACAAAATATTTAAACATCAGGCGACCAATGCCGGCACTCCTTAGTTCTTCCACTTTTTCCATTATTGCAAAGTTAAATATTTCAGGTTATTTCATAATCGCCCTGCAAGCCAGAATAGTTCCAGTATCAGACTTTTTATTTCGATTGGCGCTCTTTCAATAATCTATTATCCTATACTGCTCCATATTTAATTCAGTGTTAACTCAATTATAATTCAGTATTAACTCAGTGTTAACTCAATTATAATTGAATTTACATTGAGTTAATATTGAGTTAATATTGAGTTTACATTGAGTTTACTACGGCCCAGGTATATTGAATATCCAGTCATTAACCTTATAGATACCTTTAATTTAAAAAAACAAAATACAGATGGCCCACGGCAATAAGCATAACAGCAGCAGAGTTTAATTTTAATACATTGTCAGGTAGTATTGATTCAGGCAGGGGTTAGGAAATGCTCTCGTGCAAAAGGTCGTAATTTTCAGGCCTGCCAAAAATTTTAATTAGTTTTGCAGAAAATCTCGGTTACATGATCAGCAGAAAAACAGATAAGAATTTAGAAACACGGTTATTGTCGGGAAGAAACGTTACAGTTGTATCGGCACTGGATGAAGTAAAAGCAAAAGGAAACGTCGCCTATCTTCCGCTGTTGTTTGGTTTATTAAATTCGAACCCTGATGAGCAGGTAGAAAAAGAAATCCTCAATATTTTGGGCACATTAAAAATTCAGGAGGCAGTGACTGTTTTGACAGAAGCGCTTCAGTTAACCGAATACAAGTCAATAAGAAAAAAACTCACCACAGCATGCTGGCAAAACGGATTGGATTATAAGGACTATCTTCCGGTGTTTGTTGACCTGATCATCAATGAGGACTGGGAAACCGGATTTGAAGCATTTACAGTAATTGAAAACCTGGAGAATTTTCCGGAGCAGGAAATTATCGACCTTTCAGTTTCAAGAATAGAAAATGCCTTGTCAAATGCTTCAGACAAAAAAAAGTACTTTTTACAAGAAATATTGGTTCTTATTTGTTAAACAATATAAATCTAATTAATTCGATAAAGAGGGACCTGATTGAAAAATAAATTAAAAATAGTTTTGCTGGTTGTGTTTATGTCAATTGGTTTTGTTTGCAGTTCTCAGACGGAGCATGGTTTTCTTCCCTATTCAAATAAGTTATTACTGAATCCTTCATTTGCAGGGTTTGACAAATCGACCAGTGTGTGGAGTAACCTGAATTTTTTTGCTGAATCGGTGGAAAATATAAACAATTCGTTTACCGTTACCTATGATAAATGGTCAGATAAGATGAAAGCAGGAACAGCCTGGTATTTTTACCAGGGATTGCAGGGTAAAATAAATACCACCTACACAGGAGCAGGATATACTTTTTCAAAGCCATTAAACATTAACGAAGGAAAATTGATTCCGTCGGTTAGTTTTAATTATTTGGTATATACCAAACAATGGTTTGTTTATATTATCGACAGTCAGGTTGATAAAGAGATAGACCCCTACCGCCCTCCGGGTGAAAGTTTTCTGGTTTATAATCATTTGACACCCCGATTGGGACTATTGTGGGATTCTCCGGCATTAACCGTAGGATTTTCAGCATCATACAGCTATCGGCATTTCATTACAAATGCTGATGCGCTTCCCGATTTTCAACCGCTTCATTATGTCATTCACGCATCACAGAAAATGCGTGGAAATCAAAACGGGCTGGAGTCGCAACCATTCAAGGCAAGCCCCGAACTGGTTTTAATGTACTCACACGATCTTCTCCTTTCAAGGGCAGGCTTCAGGATGGAACAGGTGGGGCACCTTATGTCAATTTTTGTACAGAACAATTATACCGATAATATTCACGGTATTGCAGGGGTTTTTGGATTGAAAAATGATATTTTAAACGTTATCCTGACAGCAGGCGGATCTTATTCCATTCCTGCTAAAAAGCCCTCCTTGTTTGGTGAGATCAGTTTTGGAATGGTGATACCTTATCAATTCACAAACGACATAAATCCATGGGCCCCGCCCGATAATTCATTTTAAATTGTTTATATTGTAAAAAAGAAAAAGCACCCAATACATGCGCAATTGCTTAATCATAGTAATAATTATTCTTCTTGCCAAAGTCGTTTCAGCACAAGATCCGGGATTTTCACAATTCTTTTCCAATCCCATCTACCTGAATCCTGCCTTTGCTGGTACCACTGAGCTTCCGCGTGTTGCAATCAATTACAGGAATCAATGGCCACAAAGAGGTACGGCTTTCAGCACTTATTCACTCTCGTATGACCAACTTCTTATAAAGCAAAATGCAGGAATTGGATTTCAGATAATGCGTGATCAGGAGCTTAACAATGTAATAAATACAAATTCACTATCACTTTCCTATTCATACCATCTGCAACTGGGATTCGAAAGTTTTATGACATTAGGGTTGCAGGCGGGGATGGTATATAAGCAATTTAATATCGGTAACCTGGTATTTCCATCAGGTATCAATCAGTTGACCGGAGAAATATCAGAATGGGTTTCAAGCCATTATTCCGATGAAACAAAGCTTTATCCTGATTTTGCAGTAGGTGCAGTAGGCCAGCATGAAGAGTATTACTGGGGGGTCACCCTGCATCATCTGAACCGCCCCGATGAATCGGTTATTGAAGGTGATCAGAAAGGCAGGCTGCCAATAAAAGGCACGGTTCATGCCGGTGCGATGCTCCACAGGCTTCATTACGGTTTGCTGTCGAGGGAATTTACGCTCTCACCGAATATTTTATACCAGCAACAGGGAAGCTTTAAACAGCTCAACCTGGGAATATATATGATTGAAAAATCGTTCCTGTTTGGAGGGTGGTACCGTAATAACCTTGATATAAGGCCGGATGCTCTTATTGGTCTTATAGGATTAGCCCTTGATAGGATCCAATTGGGATACAGCTTTGATTTTACCGTTTCAAAGCTCTCGAATTACAGTTATGGTTCGCATGAAATTTCGGTGACAATCTTTCCGGGAAGAAAAAAAGAGATACCTATTCGGAAAAAGTTAATAATTCCGATGATCTAAAACATGGTTTACTTTCTGTTATCTGTTTTGATAAACTTCCAATATTTTCGGCAACTGCTTTATGCCCACAAGATGAAAAAACCTGAGAACCAGTTCTACTTCAATACAGTAAAGTAACATTACCATTCTGCAAATGGTTTTTCCCAAGAAAATCCCTATATTCCAAAATCCAAAAATAAACACCAGTCGCGGCATTCCCCCCATTTTTCATTTTTCCATCCCAACCTTTTTCCTGGCTGTATGATGTAAAAATTATCTCTCCCCACCTGTTAAAAACTAACAATTTATAAGCTTCGTTAACTATACCTTCAGAGTAGATTCTGAATTCACGATCTTCTTCTAACATAGCATTCGGAGAAAAAGCTGTAGGGGGGAAAACTCTGTCAAAGGATACTGAAACCTGGGCAAAAGCTGAATCAAGACATCCAAATTCATTAACAGCCATCAATGAGACATCGTATAATCCCATTTTTTCATAACGGTATCCCGGATTTTTATCATTTGAATCAAAAGACTCATCGCCAAAATTCCATTCAAAAAAAGTGGCATCCCTGCTTGAATTCTCAAATTGAATTACAGGATTGCTGATGAGAACCGATGATGGGCTGGCACTAAAAGAAGCTTCAGGGACCGGGTAAACAAATATTTTACCGGGAAGTAAGGCTGTATCTGCACAGCCTGTCAGATAAGAAACTCCAACTATAGCAACATCATGAATTTTATTCTTCTCCCGGTAATTTAAGCTGACATAATTGCCTTCGCTCCTTTGTCCGTTGCCCAAATCCCAGTAATAATTTACCTTATCGACTGTATCAAAGGCTACAAGGGACATTTCTGCATTAAGCGGTGGACAGCCTGAAATTGTGTCGGGAGAAACACTAAAAACAGGTTTTCGGCTGAATTTCCTCATAAACGTATCGGTTTTACAGCCAAATTCAGAAATTACCTGAAGCCCTATTTCAGCTGTGGGCCGACCGGTTAATTCGATTTTAAGCGGACCAGCTCTTTCACCTGGATTTTCCAATAATTCTTCCGGTTTAAAATCAGATAAATCCCATAAAAATGTATCTCCCGAACCAGCTGACCCACTATACCAGATTTCTTCTTTTCCGGAATAACAGGATGATTCATCAAAATTATAATCAATGGAAGGGACCGGGTGAACAGTTATCATATTTTCAACTGTTCCATAGTTAATGCAACCTTCAGCAGATGTAACCTGTAACGAAACATCAAAACCGACATCACCGGTGCCGTTATTTAAATAAGCATGTAAAGAGGTTTCTTCAACTGAAGTTATTCCATCACCAAATCCCCACTCAAATTTATCTATTGCTTCAGTTGACTCATATTTAAACTGAGTATTCAGGGGAGTACAACCTTCTGAAGGTTCAGCCCAGAAATTTATTACCGGTGTAACGGTTACAGGGAGTTTTTTAAAATGGGTACAACCATTTTCGTCAATTTTCAATCCTACAGAACGGTTAAAAGTACCATAACCCAATGGAATTTCCATAGAATCGACATCAATGCCCGAATAAAAGATCGTGTCGCTTGAATACCAATCGAACAATGCATTGTTCATTTCTTCGCCTGTATAATAAAGTTTCAGGTTATAACCTTCACATTCGGCATCATCGATCTGAAACTGTGCAGTTGGTTGATGCTGAAAACTCAAATCAATTGTATCGTTCCATTTGCATTGTTGCGAATTTGTCACCTCCAGCTCAAAAGAATATTTCCCAAGGGCTTCCACCGTAACTTCCGGTTTAAGAGATGTACCGTTGTCAACCCGGGCATTTTGCTGAAGAGGAAAAAGGTTTGTTGAAACATCCTGGTTGAAATGCAAATTCAGCTGCAAATGAAGTTCCCCGCAAACAATTGAATCAAAGTCTATCAACTGCCATTCGGGCTTTTGGCTCCAGCTTATAACAGCAGAAGCCGATAACTGAACAACAGGGTCATCGGGCATTCCTCCAAACTCCACAACAAATCCCTTTGCCCGGTAATACGCCGATTGAGGTCCGTCTCCCGCTATTTTCAAATCGTTCCACGATTTTTGTTCTTTTTGAGGGTTTTGATTTATATGGGCATAATCCTCATCTCCCTGGTTATTTGGTTCACCAGTTGCCCAATTTGAATAATTACCTCCTGCAGCATAACCACTTTCATTCCCCTGCCAAAAAATCTTCCCTGCCTCAGGTCCTGTAACCCATTTCCACACACCTTCAGCACCTTCATCGGAGGCACCAATCCACCCCACACCATCAATTTTCGACCAGATAAAATCGTTTTCGATTGAGGAAGTAATGGTAGCCATATACCCCTGCAGCCCGTAATACTTCATATTTGCAGCAGAATCCCTCGCTTCTGCCCAGTTAATATCAGTTTTCCTGACATACCGGTAAAAATGGCCGGTATATGGAAGGTAATCGGCATCTATCAGGCTGATTGATAAAGATCGTGGTTGTGTTGAAGGAACGGCAGCACTATTTTCATAATAAATCTGTTTTACTGCTTCTTCCAGCTCTTCGGTTGTTCCTAATCCTGTCAATTCAAGATTTCCGAAGGTTTCGTTAAATTTCCACTGAAATTTATTACCGGTATAAAATAATTTGTCTTCCCCTTTATGGTAGTTGGTTATAGAAACCTTAATTCCTTCAGATGAGTTTTTTATTTCGACGTTTTCAATAAGAATGGCGGGGGCAACAGCTATTGGTCCGTTGCAATAAAAAACAGTATCGGCAGATGAGTTATCAATGCGTATTGGCTGACCAGTGCTTTGGGCAAAAATAAGTCCGCTGTTTATTAACAACATAAATACTATCGGCAATACCGGAATGTGTAACTTCATTTCACTTTATTTGCCTTAATTGGAGAAATAATTATTAGATCGGGAGTGATTCTCCGCATCAGGATAAACAGTATTTTGTGAATCCTTTAACAACATATCGGCCACTTCATTATTTTTCTACTCTTGAAATACCGGGTTTAATTGAATTTTTTATTTTGAGAAATTTCTTCCCTGTACCTATCCATGCTCAAAATTATGAGTCAAAAATAACATTATTGATCATAAAAGGATATGACAATTTAATTCATTTTATTTTTGTTTTTTTACTCCCACAATATCAAACCAGTTTAATGCGTCATTGCCTGTTATTTTTGTTAATCATTTTTATCCCTGTCAGCCTGATAGCCCAGGATCCTGCTTTCTCGCAGTTTTACGCCACCCCTGTATATTTGAATCCCGCTTTGGCAGGCACCACCGGGCTTCCTAGGATAAGTATCAACTATAGAAACCAGTGGCCTCAAAAAGGCATTGCTCTTAAAACCTATTCGATATCGTACGACCAGCTTATTGCCAAAACAAATACTGGAATAGGTTTTCAGCTAATGCGTGATCAGGAGCTTAACACTTTAATAAATACAAATTCATTTTTACTTTCCTATTCATACCATTTACAACTGGAATTTGAAAGTTTTATAACCTTTGGGTTACAGGGAGGGATGGTATACAAGCAATTTAACATCGGCAATCTTGTATTTCCAGCCGATGTCAATCAGTTGACCGGAGAAATTTCAGAATGGATTTCAAACCACTATTCCGATGAAACAAAGCTGTATCCTGATTTTTCAGTGGGAGCAGTGGGTCAGCACGACGAATATTTCTGGGGCGCAGCCCTGCATCATCTGAACCGGCCCGATGAATCGGTTATTAATGGAGATCAGAAAGGCAGGCTGCCAATAAAAGGCACAGTTCATGCCGGTGGTATGCTTCACAGGTTGCATTACGGTTTGCTGTCGAGGAAATTCACACTTTCACCTAACATTTTATACCAGCAACAAGGAAGCTTCAAACAGCTCAACATGGGAATTTATATGATTGAAAAATCGTTCCTGTTTGGAGGGTGGTACCGCAATAACCTTGATATAAGACCGGATGCAATTATTGGTCTTTTAGGATTTGCTATTGAAAAGATTCAGCTTGGGTACAGCTTTGATTTTACCGTTTCGAAATTATCGAATTACAGTTACGGTTCGCATGAAATTTCGGTGACAATCTTTCCGGGAAGGAAAAAAGAAATTCCACTTCGGAAAAAGTTAATCATTCCGATGATATAAAACACACCTCACTATTAATGAAAACCTTCTACGACAAGGGATTAATTTTCTTTCTCCTTTTCCTGTTTTACGTCGTCCATTTGCCATGGGACAATAAATCTTTCGTGAGAGAGATGATATTTAAAACTCCTGTGAGAATGTTCCCTTACGGGAGAATAGTTTTCACTTTCTTTTCTGTATTTAAACGTTGTTTCCATATTTATTAATACGAAATACAGCGTATTTTTGTTTTATCAGCTTATCAGTACAACAATGTCACCTCGCCATTTTGAGAATGACTTTTGCCCAATAAGTCCAAATATTCCAAAACCCAGAAATAGCTGCCGGCAGGGGCATTGGAGCCATTTCTCATAGTCCCGTCCCACCCGGTTTCCGGATTTTCAGAAGTAAAAATAACCTCTCCCCACCGGTTAAAAATTAACAATTTATAACCATCATTAACGATGCCTTCTGCATAAATTCTGAATTCCCGGTCTTCTTCAAGGGCGGCATTTGGGGAGAATGCAGTAGGTGGAAAAAACTTATCAAAAGCAACAGCAACCTGTGTAAATGCAGAATCAACGCATCCAAACCGGTTAAATGCCAATAAGGTAACATCAAATAATCCAAGATTTTCAAATCGGTGCACAGGGTTTTCATTTCCCGAGCCAAGTGAATTATCTCCAAAATCCCATTCATAAAGGGTAGCATCACGGCTTGTATTTTCAAAACTGATTTCCGGATCGCTTACGAGTATTGATGTAGAGCTGGCCGTAAACGAAGCTTCAGGAACAGGATGTACCACTATTTTACCTGGAAACAGCAGTGTATCGGCACATCCTGTCAAGGAAGAGACACCGGATACAGCAACATCAAAAACCTGATCCTCCAGAAAATATTCCTGAGACACGGTACTTCCCTGTGCAGTTCGACCGTTGCCCAGATCCCAGTAATAATCAACATGATCAGTAAAATCGTCAGTTATAATGGACAGCGTTGTACTGAATGGCGGACAGCCTTTAATCGTATCTTCAGGCAAACTGAATAGGGGTTTTCGCTTATATGTCTTAACCAGTTTTTCAGGTTTACACCCAAAATCCGATATCACCTGTATTCCTATTTCTGCAGTTGGTTTACCGGATAATTCAAATATTAACGGACCTCTGGTGCTATCAGGGTTGTTTATAATATTTTCCGGGTTGATATCAGAAAGGTCCCATAAAAAAATATCCTCGGAACCAGCATTCCCTGTGTACCATATTTCCTCAGTTCCAGGGTAGCAAACCGATTCATCGAAGTTCAGATCAACAGTAGGCTCTTGCTGTACCTGTATCATGTTCGGAACAGTATCTGAACTTTCACAACCTTCAGCAGATATTACATTTAATGCTACATCAAAACTCTCACCACCGGTATCTGCAACTTCGAATGTAAATTCAGGATTCTCAACGATTGAATTCCCCTCTTCTCCAAACTGCCAGTCAAATTCATCGATCTGTTCGGATGCCGTATAACTGAACCGGACATCAAGGGGAGAGCATCCCTGCACCCGGTCGGCCTGGATTTCAAGTGTGGGCTTAACGGCAACAGGAATTTGAATGGAGTCGCTGCAACCTGTTGCAGTAACTTTCACTCCAACTGTACGATTTGAGATTCCTTCCCCCAAGGGAATAACAACAGATTCAAGACCGGTACCGGAAGTAAAAACCGTATCGTTTGAATACCATTCAAAAAATGCGCCCTCTTCAGCTTCACCTTCGAAAGTAAGTTGCAGGTTATAATCCACACAGGAGTTTTCATCAATGTTCAGATCAACAGTAGGCCCCTGATTTACCTGTATCATGTTCTCAACAGTATCTGAACTTTCACAACCTTCAGCAGATATAACATTTAATGCTACATCAAAACTCTCACCACCGGTATCTGCAACTTCGAATGTAAATTCAGGATTCTCAACGATTGAACTCCCCTCTTCTCCAAACTGCCAGTCAAATTCATCGACCTGTTCGGAAGCCGTAAAACTGAACCGGACATCAAGGGGAGAGCATCCCTGCACCCGGTCGGCCTGGATTTCAAGTGTGGGCTTAACGGCAACAGGAATTTGAATGGAGTCGCTGCAACCT
>JAGXGA010000061.1 GCA_024636975.1 Mariniphaga sp. | reverse complement strand
AGAAATAAAATCAGAAGTAGATGCATGGCAAAATCACAGGAATAATAAGAATGCCAAGATTAACTGGCAGTTTACAAATGACCAGGCACGGATAAAACTCAAAAGGCTTTATCCGTCAATTTCGAATTAACACAACACTAGAATATAATTAAGCCTGGTCCTTCCCGGACAACGTTTGATGAAACCAACGGTTACCTTTTTTATCCAAGTCCAGTTTAACGCTTTGTGTAGCAGGAAGAAAAGACCGATGAATAATCCAGCCCACTCATGGAATCCTAATCCATAAAAGGATCGGGGATCCATAAGCAGAAGCATAACAGCGGTCAGTAAAATGTTAAGTATTAATTTTATTATATTCATCATCATAATTTGATAGCATTTAAACTTTTACAACCTGAACGTGTGTGTATATTTTAAGAGAATTGTTTGGTTTAAAAAAGCAGGCAATTCCGGGGTTGAATCTGATTTGGCAGCATTTCTGA
Organism: Mariniphaga sp.; assembly: GCA_024636975.1. Lineage (GTDB taxonomy): Bacteria > Bacteroidota > Bacteroidia > Bacteroidales > Prolixibacteraceae > Mariniphaga. The sequence goes on along the minus strand of JAGXGA010000061.1, from coordinate 299,802 downwards.
GGTCATTTAGCACCAGGTAAAAATCATTCCCGTCGCGCGGACTATACCTGAGCCGGAAATTGGTCAGCAATATGTTGTCAAGTTCATTGTACTGAATAAATGAACTCATTGATAGTTTCGTGTTAAGCATATAAGTAGCTTTTACGCGTGCGATGTTATTTGTGAAACTTTGATTCTGGCTGGGGAAACTAACCTTATCAAATTTATATGCAGCTGCCAGTTGCACACTTGACGAGAGATTAAATTCAGGTTCAAGACCTACTGAAAATTGCTTCCCGTCATAAAAGCCGCCTCCGTCAATACTGAATTCAGCTACAACTTTTTTAGTTCTCGGAGTATTAAAATTTGTACTCAGATTCCAAAAAGTATAATCATCTGCTTCGACGATAATATTGTTTGGCAGATAAAAATCGTATAACAACCCTTCCTGGTTATACCCGAGGGAAATAAAGATTCCATAGCCGGTTTTTAAGTCCATTTTAAACTGGGTGGCGATTTCCATGACCTCAATTTTTCCATCCAATATCCGTTTTGTCATTTCAAAATCATTTTCAAAGGAATACTTGAAAATTGGAGAATTTTCACCCGGAAACCAGCCGTACCCAAGCGTACCTCTGACTTCATGAATATTGTTGATGAAAATAAAACCTGAACCCGGTTTGAAGTCTTTACCCCAGTACGCATATTTTCCCTGGTATAAAAATCCTTCTTCCGCCCTGCGCTGTAGTTCGATTGAGAAAAATAACGGATCGGGCGAAAACAGTTCTGTATCGATTGAATTATCCTGAGATTGAGCCAGTTTTACATCCAGGTAATCGACATCAGTCAATTTAAAAATACCATCCAGACCATAAGCTACGTTGTAATTTCCTTCAAAATCAACGCGGGAAGTTACCATTCCACCCACATAAGAATTTTCATTAATGACCTGTTTTCTGAGCCGGGCAACGCCAAAATTTTCTGCCGGATTTCCATTAAACTTTGTGGTATTCATGTTAAGAACCCCGACATCCCATTTCCCGAGCCGCCCAACTAACCGGACTCCACCAAGAATATCTACCGGCTCTCCGTGAGCAATGCCAATGTTCCGGCTGTAAAACAGGTTTTGCGGGCCTCCCAGTTCATAGCTAAAAATACCCGAACGCTCCTGAAAGAATAATCGCTTTTCCGGGAAAAACAGGGAATAACGGGTTAGATTCACTTGTTCGTCATCGGCCTCAACCTGAGCAAAATCGGTGTTCACCGTAAAATCGAGTGTGAGATTGTTGTTTAGATTGTATTTCACATCGAGTCCCCCGGTAAACTCAGGTTCGCTTGTACTCTCATATCCATCACCTGCTTCATTCAAATTGTAGTTTTTGGAGGTACCTCCGAGAATATATGGTGAAATATAAACAGGATTCTTTGACTCAATCCCTTCAAAAACAATAGTTCTTGCCAACGACGGCCGTAAATTGGCGCCCCGGCCATATTTGGTATCGATGGCCGGCCAGGTGTCAATCTCGTTGGCATGACTGATATTCCTGTTGATTATCAATCCCATACGGGTAATGTCATTTACACTTTGAAACCGTAAGCTTGAAAACGGGATGCGCATCTCCACATGCCAGGCATTTTCGGTAGTTACTGTTTTAATTTCCCAGAACGAATTCCACGTGTAATTCTGACTTCCGCCGGGACCAGGACCTCCACCCTGTCCATCGTTTGAAACGGAGTAATCAATTTTTAATCCTGAAGGCATGGTGAAGAAACCCAGTGCATTTTCATTGTCATCGTAAGTATCGAGCAAAATTCCAAATGAGTCGGAATTTTCAGACTCTTCATCCCGCTTTTTGCTGGTAGAAACGATATCCGAAATATCTTCGTAATACAAAATTGCTCCCACCCAAAGGTATTCATCATCGAAAGTTATATATACCTCATTATTTTCGCCAGGCTGATTGTTATATACGGGGAAATGCATTGTTAGCGGGAATTCACTGCTGAGTTTCCATGCCGGTTCTGTTGGATTTCCATCAAATTCAATTTCCGATTTTAAAGGTTTAATTTTTATTTCATCCTGCGCAAAACCCTGAAACGAAATAAGGGTTCCAAGTAAAATAAAGGTTAATCGGTAAATGGTTCTTTTTCTCATAGTTTAATGTTTACAAGTTGAATTGAGTGCAAAATTTTATTTTAGTTTTTTAAAAGTTGGCATTTGATTTTAAACGAATAAAATAACCAGCACTATGGCTGCTCCGCCGGCAGCAAGTGTAATTCCCCGGCGAAATAAACCAGTTCCTGATTTGAACATCCATAATGAGGAAATGGCCATAAAAAACAGCAGAGTGCCATAAATTATTCCAAGCCAATGCAATGGACTACGGGTGGATGTTTTGTGCAAACTGTTAATTTTACTTAGCCACCAGGGAAGTTCATTACTGGTGTATTCAACTACTCCGGTAGATTTATTGTAGGTGCCATTGTTAAAAAGAATTATGTTTTCGTCAGTTCGTACAATTTCTAAATTCCTCATATGCAGTGCACTGCCAAGCTCTTCAATTTCCATGTTAGGTTCAATGGTCCGGGTAATTTGCCTTTCTTTTTTCAGAAATGCGGTTTCGCGGTAGATCAGCGAAATACCGCTGAGGCTGTATATGATTGTGAGGCCAATCATTATAAATCCAAGGTCCCGGTGCAGTACACGCATAAGGCGGGTTAACCTGTTTTTTCCATTTTTATTCCTTTTTTCCGTTTTCATTTTGTCATTTTTTGAAGTTGAACTTTTATTGCTTTGTTCTCACTTTGATTGATTATTTTTCTAAAAGTTCAATTTCTGGCCTGAACCTGACAAATCAGGGTATGAAATGTATTGAGAAAGGATTGAAATGTTCGAACTTGAAATTAAATGTTATAACTCCCTGCGAACCACTCGTTGAATTCTGATACTTTTGTGCGGCTGATAAGAATTTTTTCATGGATTGATACAAGCAGATTTATTGACAGCCTGCTGCCAAACCAAAAATCCACATCTTTAATGGCTTTTTTTGCAACGATGAACTGCCGGTTGGCCCGGTAGAAATCAGTCGGATTAAGTCTGGAATTGAGTTCATCTAAGGTAAAATCGAATGAATAGCTTTTTTCATCGTAGGTTTTGGCTGTAATTTTTCCTGCGTCGATAAAGAAACATGCAATGTCGGTAACCAACACCGGAACCATTTTACTTCCTTTCAAAGGGATTAAAAAATGCGTTTGGTAGGTTCTTTTTTCTTTTATTGATAAAAGCAGTTGCTGAATCTGATCCGGTAGTCTGTTCGAAGTTGTAAGTCTGGAAAGTTTTGCCAGTGCTTTTTCAACGGCTTCTTTCGTGATGGGTTTTAGCAGGTAATCGATGCTGTTTACCTTAAAGGCTTCCAGGGCATATTCGTCATAGGCTGTAGTGAAAATTACAGGGCACACAATATTCACGTGTTCAAAAATTTTAAATGCACTGCCATCGGCAATGTGAATATCCATAAAAATAAGATCGGGTTGAGGATTAGATTCCAGCCATTTTACGGTTGATTTAATGCTGTCGGTAATTTCAACCACATTAATATTCCCGGTTTCATGCAGAAAATTTATTAATTGCCGGGCCGCCGGCTTTTCGTCTTCTACAATTAACGCTTTCATTTTTTAAAGTTTTAACAATTGCACTTCCACAGAAAATTCATTTTCATCCTGATTGATTTCAATGTCTTTTTCATTCAAAATACGAAACAGTTTCGACAAGTTGGTTAACCCAATTCCGGTTCCCTCCTCTGGTGTCAGCTTTTGCTGAATTTTGTTTTTCACCAGTAGCTTGTTTTCGGAAGTTTCGATACTAACGGAAAGCGGAAACTCCTTGCTGATTTCGTTGTGTTTCACCGCATTCTCCAAAAGAGTTTGAATTGTTAGCGGTGGTAGTAGCAAGTTTTTGGTTTCCTCTTTAATTTTCATTGAAATCTGAAGATTTTCATCGTAGCGTATCTTTAACAGGAAAATATACGATTCGGTAAATTCCAGCTCTTCAGCCAAAGTTACCAATTGTTTAGGGTTTCTTTTCAGGGTGTAGCGTAGAACCTGCGACAGGTGGTTGACGTACTGTTTGGAAACAGCCGGTGAATCGTCGATTAAGGTTTTTAGCGCGGTTAGGGAATTGAATAGAAAATGCGGGCTCAGCTGATTTTTAAGCGATTGAAATTGATTCTGAAGGCTTTCATTGCGAAGTTTTTCATTTTCCAGTTCCATGTGTTTTTTCAGGCGCAACAAATGGATAATAATTAATGAAACATAAGCTATGGCTGCACCAAAATAGTTTCGTGAAAAAAGTTCTTCGGTGTGCCTGTGTAAGTTGATATTAAAATTGAAAGCATTTCTCAGGCTCAGGGTAATAAATAACAGCACTGTTACTACAATGAGAGTAATTAATAGAGAGATGATTATTTTTTTCAGACTAATCTTTTTTCGAATGTCAAATGGTGAAATCAAAAAGTAGTTGAGCAAAAATGTTGCAGTAGCTATAATAAAGGTTGCAACGAATTCAAAAACAAAAAAAGGTAAGGTAAAGTAATCGTCCCGATGACCATGCCCATTTTCGAACAGAAAAGTGGTCATTAATGAAAAATGAATGGTCAGGCTGATGAACAGTGAGAGGATAAGTGCTAATCGGATATAATTTGCCGGAATATTCTTAATCATAACATGCAAAGATATGAATAGTACGATTTGAATAGAAAGAAAGACACCTGAAGTGGCAAAAATAATCTTTCAATTGTTTAATTTCGGAGCTGGAAAGCCCATAGGGAATTACCCGGCTTAAAAGTACTGGTAATGACACTGGCACGGGTCACTTTGCTGTGAAGTTTCAAAGTATTAAGAAGAAAATAAAAGATATTTATTAAATAAAATTTTCAATTTTGTAATTCAGAAATGTTTTTGAACACATATTCATAAACATATGCTAATTAAGGCATAATTTTTGTTAAATAAGAACCTAAAAAAAACTGAAATCCATAACCATGAGCAGAAAAATAATGGTTGTCGCCGGAATAGTTTTACTCATCATTCTGAGCGGCTTTTACTTCCTGAAAAACTCATCAGGTGAAAATGTGAAAATTACTACTGCTGTATCGCGGGGTCCGTTTGAAATGTATGTCTATTCCAGTGGGCAGCTGGAAGCGCAAAATTCGGAGGATATAATAGTGCCCGACAATCTGCGCGATCGCGAAATCCGTATTTATGAAATAAAAATTACCGATTTAATTGAGGAGGGCACTGTTGTTGATTCAGGACAATATGTTGCTACGCTCGATCAGAAAGCGGTTGAAGAGGCATTGACCACTGCGCGGGAGGAATTGGAGCAGGCGTTTAACAATTATGAAGACGCTAAAATGGATTCAAATCTCACCCTGAGCAACTTCAGGGACCAGATTATTAATGCACGCGATGAGCTTGAAGAAATGCAGATTGTTCTGGATGAGTCGGTTTACGAATCACCCGCGGTAGTTCGTAAAGCAGAAATGGATGTTGAAAAGGCGCAGCGTAAACTGGAACAGGAGATCAAAGGCTATGATCTTAAAAAAAGGCAGGCTGAATCGAAAGTAGAGCGCAGTAAGCTGGAATTGCGACAGAGGGAGAACCGTGTAAATAAGCTGGACAATGTATATCATTCGCTTGTGATTTCGGCACCCAAAGCGGGGATGGTTATCTATGGGAGGGACCGCACACGTGAAAAGATAAAGGTTGGCTCAACCGTCAGCCCGTGGATGCCGGTTATTGCCACCTTACCCGATTTATCGTCGATGCTGTCGATAACTTATGTAAATGAAATTGATATTTCGAAAGTCCAGACGGGGCAGAAAGTAGTATTGGGAGTTGATGCCATTCCTGGCCTGGAGCTGGAAGGAGAAGTAGTATCAAAGGCAAATATAGGCCAGCCAATGCCTAAAAGTGATGCCAAGGTTTTTGAGGTTAAAATCAGGGTTTTTGGCGATGTTGAAAACCTGAAACCAGCCATGACCACAAGTAACAGGATTCAGACCGGAGCCTTCAGCGACACGTTGTATATTCCTTCTGAAGCCGTATTTGCAAACGATACAATGCAATATTGTTACCTTGAAAAGAACGGGGTTGTTAAGCAAGTAGTTGATTTGGGCGATCAAAATGAAAATCATTACCTGGTTAGAAGTGGGGTAGAGGAAGGTGATGTGCTGTTGCTTACCGAGCCAGAAGATCCTGATAGCCTGCCTGTTGAAGGAATGGATCTGTATCTCGAAATAAAGGAACGCAAGATTCGTGAAGAAGAAGAGGCGCGCAAGGCGCTTGAAGAGGATAAGAAAAAGCCGTTTAAGCTCCAGCAAAAGTCAGGGGGCAATTCAAATAATGTAATTATAATCGGATGAAGCTACTTCTGCAACGTTACGGGCACGATGTTGTTACGGGCATCGAATCGATTTTTGCCAATAAGGTTAAATCGCTGCTAACGGCTTTGGGAATCATCTTTGGGGTGGCAGCAGTAATCAGCATGCTGGCAATTGGTAACGGAGCCCAGCAGGAGATTCTCGAACAGATAAAAATGGTGGGGGTGAACAACATCATTATATCCCCTGTAACCCACGAAGGAAATCCGGAGGATTCAGGGGGCGGAAGTGAAGGCGGACCCCAGGTGAGCATTAAACGATTTTCAAAGGGACTTACGCTGCTTGATGCAGAAGCCATACAGGAAATCATTCCTACTGTTGCAAAAGTTAGCCCGGTTATTTCATTCAACTATTCGGCAGTGCTCGATGGAAAAAGTAAACCTGTAGTGCTGGAAGGTATCAATAATAACTACTTCAGGTTATTTAATATTGCATTGCAGACCGGTAGCGAATTCACTGATGAACAACTTAAAGGAGCCTTTCCTGTATGTGTTATCGGGGATAATGTGAAAAATGTCTTTTTTAATCAGCAAGACCCGGTTGGGAAGTACATCAAATGCGGACAGGTTTGGCTGCAGGTGGTGGGTGTTGCCGAACGGAGAGATTTTACCGCCTCGGCTTCCGATGAAATGGGTATTAGCAGTACCGATAATAAAATATTCATACCCGCCAAAACCATGTCAATGCGGTTTAGAAACCGTGCCCTTATTCGAGCCGATGAAGTTGAAATGATGGCTGCCTCAGAGGGAAATGGTGATGCTGGTCAAAAAGAGAATTTAAATCAGCTCGATAAAATCATTGTGCAGGTTGATGAGACAGAAAACCTGAGTTCTACCGCTGAAATTATCAGGCGGATGTTGTTACGCAGGCACAATAACCTCTACGATTTTGAAGTGACCATACCCGAGCTGTTGCTGAAACAGCAGCAACGTACCAAAAACATATTCAATATTGTGCTGGGAGTTATTGCGGGAATATCCTTGCTTGTGGGCGGTATCGGCATTATGAACATCATGCTGGCTTCGGTTATGGAACGTATTCGCGAGATAGGAGTGAGGCAGGCCATAGGAGCCTCGCGCATTGATATTATAGTCCAGTTTTTATCGGAATCGACAATTATAAGTGTGTCGGGCGGAATTATAGGTATTGCACTCGGAATTACGCTATCTAAAATTATTACGGTAGTTTTTGATATTCAGACCATAGTGTCGGCATTTTCGATAATTATATCATTTGGTGTATCGGTGGTTGTAGGAATTACATTTGGCTATCTTCCGGCAAAAAAGGCTTCAGAACATGATCCCGTCAATTCATTGCGTTATTAATATTTAGTTCACAAAAAAATGAAACAACTTATTCTTGCGGCATTTATCATCATGTTATCGGTTAATGTTGCCAAAAGCCAGGAAAGAAAGTACCTGGATCTGCAGGATGTAATAGATATAGCTTCCGAACAGTCGCTCGATGCTTTCCGGAATGAAAATATGTTTCTTGCACGGTACTGGGAATTCAGGTATTTCAAGGCCGACAGGTTGCCGAGCCTGACACTGCAGGCTACGCCGTTCGATTACAACCGTTCGATGCAGAAGGTATATAATTATGATGAGAACAGGGATGAATACAAGCTGCGTGAGGATTTGAACTCCGATGTTTCGATGTTGCTTAACCAGAACGTTGGCTTTACCGGTGGGCAGTTATTTGCACGCTCTGAGTTGAATCTGTCCCAGAAACTTGGGATAGAAAAAAACTCATCATGGTCGTCTACTCCGTTCAGTATTGGTTATTCGCAGCCTCTGAATGGATATAACCGGTTTAAATGGACATCCAGGATAGAACCTTTAAAATATGAGGAGGCTAAGAAATCATATATTCAGTCGAAGGAAGAGCTGGCAATTAAGGCATCGCGGCTTTTTTTCGACCTGGTGGACGCCCAGATTGAAGTTAATATTGCAACTACCAACCTTGCAAATGCCGATACCCTTTACAACATTGGCAAAGGGCGTTACCAGGTAGGAACGGTAACCCAGGATGAGTTGCTGAACCTGGAACTGAACTTTATGAATTCGACGCTCGCTTTAACCCAATCGGCTCTGGGGCTGGAACGGGCACAGGCAGAGCTGAATTCATTTTTGGGCTTCGATAAGAATACAAAAATTGAATGTCTTGTTCCCGACGAGCTTCCGGCTTTACAGATACAACCTGATTTAGCTGTTGACCTGGCACTGACAAATAATCCTGAAATGATCAATCAGCAACAGCGACTAATTGAGGAAGACCGGAAAGTTAAGCTGGCCAAAAGCGAAAACGGTGTAGGCGGCGATTTATATGCTCTTTACGGTCTGAACCAGAATGCTGCAACCTTCGATGAGGTTTACCAGGACCCCCTCGACAGACAACGGCTGAGAGTAGGGGTGGAAATCCCCATACTTGACTGGGGGCGCCGTAGGGGCCAACTTGCAATGGCGCAATCGAACCGCGAAGTGGTGCGTATTAGTGTTAACCAGGAACGCATGGATTTTGAGCAGGAAGTGATTATGAATGTGATGGAGTTTAACCTCCAGGCCAACCAGGTATTGAATGCATCAAAAGCCGACACTATAGCCCAACTTGGGTACGATGTCACCCAGCAGCGGTTTTTAATCGGCAAGGTGGATGTTACCAAACTGAACCTGGCACGTAACGACCAGGAAATGGCCCGCAGGGCATACATCAGGGCACTGCGCACCTATTGGAATTATTACTTTACAATCAGAAGGCTTACCCTTTACGATTTCATTGGGAGCAGAACCCTGTCGGAAGATTTCGATCGCATTATTAGTAATTTCTAATATTAGAAGGTATGACAGCAAAACGAAAGATCTATACAATCATTTTCAGCCTGGCAGCGGCAGCAGTCGTACTGTCTGTTTTATTTGTTTTTAAAGGGGGCGTTGCCAATAAAACCCATACTGTATCGGCAGGAGCTTTTGAACTGGCAATAGAAGTTAAGGGTGAAATTCAAGGCAAGAATGCCATTGTCATAAGCCTACCCGATGAGTTAAAGCATTCCGATCTGCGCATTTACCAGGTAAAACTTAAAGATATAGTAGAGGAAGGGACAATGGTGCGTGCCGGCGATTATGTGGCCACACTTGATGCAGCAGAGATCACCCAGCAGATGCAGAACAACAATGAAGATTTGCAGAAACACCTGGCAGAACTGAATGATGCAAAAATTGATTCTTCCATTCAGTTGACACAACTCAGGGAAGAGCTGGGTGAATTTGTTTATGACCTCGATTATAAAAGGCTTGAAATGGAACAATCGAAGTATGAATCGCCTGCCTACCAGCGTAAAAAGCAGGTGGAATACGAACGGACCATCAGGGATATGGAGAAGAAGAAGCGCGATTATGAGCTTAAAAAACTTGATTTGAAGATGAAAATCAGGAGGACTGAAGACCGGTTTAACTATTACAGCAGGAGGGATTCGCTCATGAAAAGAGCTATAGCTTCCAGCCGGGTAACTGCTCCCAAAGAAGGTATGATAATGTATGCTAAGCAATGGAACGGTAGAAAAATCAGGACAGGCGATAATATCAGCATCTGGATGCCGGCCATAGCCACTCTTCCCGATATGTCGCAACCGGTTTCTGAAGCTTACATCCAGGAGATTGATATTACCAAAGTTACTCCGGGCGACAGCGTTGAAGTAACCATCGATGCCTTGCCAGGTGAATCATTTAAAGGGGCTGTGTCGCAAATCGCCAACGTGGGCCAGGAGTTGCAGGGGTTTGATATGAAAGTGTTCAGGATTGCTGTTGATATCGATGTAAGGGGCAAGGACATTAAACCGGCAATGACATCAAACAATAAAATAGTTCTCTCAAAACTTTCGAATGTAGTTACAATTCCCCGTAATTGTCTTTTTACAAAAAACGGTGCCTCTTATGTTTATCTGGAGGAAGATGGAAAAGTATGGATGAAAGAAGTCACACCAGGCCTAGAAAATGATGAAAAAGTTGTAATAGAAGATGGGCTGGCACCCGGAGATAAAATACTAACCTACGCCCCTGAGCAGGAAAGCGATGTTCCATTATGGGCAGAAAGTTAAACCAACCCTCCTTAGGAAAATATTTTTACTAAAATGAAAGCATTGTTTAATGTCACTGCCGGCATCTTTTGTCTTCTTTTGTTATCAACACAAGTTCAGGCTCAACGAGGAAGAGAAAGCAAATGGTCGGCCGGAATTGTTTTTTCCCCCGATTATGCCTATCGCTTGCTTAAATCTGAAAGTGATGATAATGGTTGGAAAGAGGCATTCGACGAATTGGAGAAGCCGAAAGTTGGCTATACCACCGGCATTTCCATATTGTATATGCTCCACCGTAAACTGGAGATAGAAAGTGGATTGCTCTATTCCAATAAAGGGTCTAAAATTAATCTGTCCAATTTTACCAGTTTTGATAAAATTGATTTGTTAATACCACAGGAAATAACTACAATCAATAATTATCGGTACCTGGTAGTCCCTCTTAAAATTAACTGGGTTTTTCTTAAAAAGAAGGCAAGGCTTTTTCTTTCTGCAGGAATGTCGGCTGATTTTTTCCTGGATGAATTTACTGTTCAGGAGGTAATATTTCCCGACAAGACAGAAACGGACAGAAATAATCAGGAAGATATGGATTTTAATGCTGTAATCCTTTCCTTATCGGGCGGTGCAGGGTTGGATTATCCCTTGAACAAACATCTCTTCATCAGGATAAACCCGGAGGTCAGGCATGGGATTATACCCATTGCTGATGCAACGGGGAAACGATACAACTGGTCGGTGGGATTGAATACCGGGTTATATTTCAGGATGAAGAATAAAGGAAACATTATTTTTGCGCAAAAAAAATATCGGAAAAGGAGGTAGTTTTTTTGTGGGCAGGCACCTTAAATCCGCAGAGAATAACTGAAGTGTATATTTATAAACAGAAAAAAAGCTGCCCCTGAAAAGGACAGCTTATTATCAAATATTATCTTCTTTAAATTAGTCACCTAATCCGAAACGTTCAAAAGCTGTTACTTTTAAATCTTTATCGTTCTGCTCAAGGTAATCTTTAACGGTCATTTTACCGTCTTTTATAAATGCCTGGTTAACGAGAGTGACTTCCTTATACCATTTCTGGAGCGCACCTTGTGCAATTTTATCGAGCATAGCTTCAGGCTTGCCTTCCTGGCGGAATTTTTCCCTTGCAATTTCAAGTTCCTTCTCAATAACATTCTGAGGAATGGTATCGGTATCAACAGAAACGGGCGACATAGCTGCCACCTGCATGGCTATGTCTTTTGTTACCTGCTCATCAACGCCGGATTTGTTGAACCCAACTAGGGTAGCAAGCTTATTCCCAGGGTGAATGTATCCAACAACTGTTTCAGCTTCAATTTTCCCATAGTAAGAAAGATCAATTTTCTCACCGATAACACCTGTTTGTTCAGTAACATGCGATTCAACGGTTCTTCCGTCAAGCTGCAAGCTTTTCAGTTCCTCCAGATTTGCAGGTTTTTGTTGCAGAGCCAGGTTTAATATTTTGCTTGTAAAGGCAACAAAATTCTCATTTTTTGCAACAAAGTCGGTTTCGCAGTTTAGTACGACCAGGGCACCAAATTTTTTGTCGTCGGTTACCTTTGCCAATACTGCACCTTCAGTTGCTTCCCTGTCGGCACGTTTACTGGCAACGAGTTTTCCCCTTTCACGAATGATCTCAAGGGCTCTGTCGAAATTACCATCGGCTTCTGCCAGGGCATTTTTGCAATCCATCATCCCTGCACCGGTTACTTTTCTCAGTTTTACTACGTCGGCTGTTGTAAATGACATAAAACTTAATTTTAATGTTTTTATAATCTAAATAGCAGTTGGCTATTCTTCTTCGTCTGTTGTATCTTCTGAATCCTCGATGTCTTCGCCAGTTTCATCTTCCTCAACCACTTCAGGTTCAGGTGTTTTTTCCTTTTTCAGCTTTCTGCGGCTTTTTTTACGAGGTGCTTCATCATCATCTTTGCGTTCGGCCTTACGTTCGTTTAGACCTTCAGCTACTGAATCAACCATGGCTCCTACAATCAGTTTAATTGATTGTGAGGCATCATCGTTGGCAGGAATTACAAAATCAATTCCATTAGGATTTGAATTGGTATCAACAATAGCAAATACTGGTATGCCTAAACGCTGTGCTTCACGCACGGCAATTTTTTCTTTCATCACATCGACAATGAACAATGCTGCAGGCAGACGGGAAAGATCGGCAATACTTCCCAGCATTTTTTCAAGCTTTGCCCTTTGGCGTCCAATCTGCAGTTTTTCCCTTTTTGAAAGGTTATCCCAACTAGGATCTTTTGCCAGCTTATCGATCGATAACATTTTTTTAACCGCTTTCCGGATAGTTGGAAAGTTGGTAAGCATACCACCAGGCCAGCGTTCAGTTACGTAAGGCATGCCTACGCTTTTTACCTGTTCTGCAACCAGTTCCTTAGCCTGTTTCTTTGTGGCTACGAACAATATTTTACGGCCCGATTTTGCGATCTGCTTCATGGCACCAGCCGCTTCATCCATTTTTACAATGGTCTTTTGAAGATCAATAATGTGAATCCCGTTTTTTTCCATGAAGATATAAGGCTCCATGTTGGGGTTCCACTTTCTTTTGAGGTGTCCGAAATGAGCACCTGCTTCTAATAATTGCTCAAATGATACTTTTGGCATCTGTTTACTTTTTTATGATTCTAAAAGCAACCGTTAGGTAGTTCCGACTAGTCGGAAGTCCCAACCGTTTTAGATCCATATGATTAAATAATAATAAAATTCTAACGTTTTGAGAACTGGAATCGTTTCCTTGCTTTTGGGCGACCCGGCTTCTTACGTTCTACTTCACGTGGATCCCTTGTAACAAAGCCTGCTGCTTTTAATTCGGTCCTTAATTCAGGATCGATTTTCATAAGGGCACGTGTAATAGCCAAACGCAATGCTTCAGCCTGTCCTTTAATACCACCGCCATCAAGGTTTACCTTAATGTCGTACTTCTCAACTGCTTCAGCTAAATTTAACGGTTGAGTAACAATATACTGCAAAGTGGTGGTTGGGAAATATTGTTTAAATTCGCGTTTATTAATGGTAATATTACCATTGCCTTCGCTTAAATATATACGTGCAACGGCGGTTTTTCTACGACCAATTGTATTAACTACTTCCATTTGTCTTTAATTATTCGTACTTAAATCAATAACTTTAGGTTGCTGAGCTTCATGTTTATGCTCAGAGCCTACAACTACATGCAGGTTACGGAATAGCTGTCTGCCCAGTTTATTCTTTGGCAACATACCCCTTACTGCTTTTTCAACAAGCCTTGCAGGGTATTTGGCTAAAATTTCTTTAGGCGATTGTGTCTTTTGACCTCCAGGATAACCACTGTGACTGAGATAAATTTTGTCGGTAAGTTTTTTCCCGGTGAGCTGCACTTTTTCAGCATTAATAACTATTACATTATCTCCGCAGTCAACATGCGGCGTAAAATCAGGCTTATGTTTTCCCCTGAGAATTCTTGCAACCTCGGTTGCCATACGGCCTAGCACCAGGTTTTCAGCATCAATAAGTACCCACTCTTTATTAACGGTAGCCTTGTTTGCCGAAACGGTTTTATAACTTAAAGTATTCACTTAAATTAAATTTTTGTTCTACATTTAACCTATTCCTGCGGTTTTATTCAGAGTATTTCGCCCCACTCTGAGGTCTGTTATCCAAAGGAAATCAGTAATTTATACTATTTCTAAGTACGGACTATAATCGGGACTGCAAAAGTATTTTCTTTTTTTGTAATTCCAAAGAATAACTATTCTTTTTTTTCTGTAAATAACAGGATACCAAAGGACAGCCAAATTGGAACTGTTTTATTAATTTGCAGTACACTTAAAATTTTGTAAAAAATGAAGTTGCATCATCATATTTTTGAAGATTTCCCTGACAGGAAATCGCTGCTTGAATGGTATAAAAAGCAAAACAACAAGACGGTTCCGGAAGTGAATGGCCATATTCATACCCCGCATTCGTTCAGCGCTTTTTCCGAAATTGACCTGGCTTTTCAAATGGCACAGAATGAAGGAGTACAGGTTTTGGGAATAAATGACTTTTATACTACTGATGGTTATCCGGAATTTGCCCGGTTAGCAAAGGAGTTTAGCGTATTTCCATTGTTCAACATCGAGTTTATGGCGCTTCAAAACAATTTGCAGGAGGCCGGTGTTCGGGTTAACGATCCAAATAACCCGGGACGGACCTATTTTAGTGGAAAAGGTTTGCGTTACCCGGTTAAGATGAGTGCAGGATCAGAGGATAAGATGGCCCACCTCCAAAAGGAAAGCAACAGGCAGACCTACCAAATGGTAGAAAAGCTAAATGCTTTTTTAGCAGATAACAATATCGATCTTCATTTTGACGCAGCAGACCTGCACAGTAAGCTGGCTAAAGGATTATTTCGCGAAAGACATATTGCCCAGGCTATCCGTGTAGCAATTTTCGAAAAAGTAAGTTCGCCAGATGGCAGGAAAAGGCTCTTTGAAAAAATTTTCTCAGGAAATGATTTAAAATCACCCCTGGGAAATGTTGCCATGGTGGAGAATGAAATCAGGGGTAACCTTCTTAAAGCTGGAGGCGCTGCATTTGTACCTGAAGACCCTGAGGCTTTTCTTTCATTAAATGAAGTGATCGATTTAATTGTTGATGCCGGAGGAATTCCCTGTTACCCTGTGCTGCTGGATGATCCAAAAGGTAATTTTACCGATTATGAAGCCGATAAGGAGAAATTGCTGCAGGAGTTAACCAATAATAATGTCTGGTCAGTGGAATTGATTCCCGGCCGTAACGATTATGAAATTCTCAAAGACTTTGTAACCTTTTTCCATAAAAACAACTTTGTGATTACCTTTGGTACAGAACATAACACCCCTCAACTTGACCCCCTAAAAGTAACATGCCGCGGAGCACACCCGCTTGACAAGGAACTACAGAACATAAACTATGAAGGAGCAGCAGTTATTGCTGCTCACCAATACCTTGTTGCCCGCGGTGAGGAAGGTTACCTTGCAGGAGGGAAAGCAAAAACAGAAGACAAAGAGCAGTATGTTAACGTGGGAAAAGCAGTAATTGCTTATTTCGGTCAGGCTGATGGAGAGTAATACTAAACCTTTAAGAAAGAAATTAAAAAACATGGATCAGCAGATTAGAGATTTAATTGAAATATCAAGGTATTACGGGCAAAAAAAGGACTATGTGATTGCCGGAGGTGGCAATACATCCTTAAAAAACGATCAACACCTGTGGATAAAAGCCAGTGGCATAAATTTAGGTGATATTAACGAAGAAGGATTTTGTGTTCTTGATCGCCAAAAACTTGCCGGCATCCCGGAGCAGCAATTTTCAGCAGACCCCGTTCAACGGGAGGAAGAAGTTAAAAATGCCCTTTTGAACAGCAGGGTAGATCCTGATTCAGGCCTGCGGCCTTCTGTTGAAACATCACTGCACAACCTATTTAGTTACAAGTATGTTGTGCATACCCACTCCACACTTGTAAACGGATTAATGTGCAGTAACCTGGCAGAACAGAAATCATACGAGATCTTTGGAGAGGAGGTTTTGTATGTTCCTTATTGCGATCCGGGATACATCCTTTTTAAAGTAATTTCTGATCACATAAAAGAGTACAGTAAAAAATTTCAACACGATCCCAAGGTTGTACTTATCCAAAACCATGGTATTTTTGTTGCTGCCGACTCAGTTGATGAAATTAAAGGTATTTATGCAGGCATTGAATCATGGCTGAACAGCTCGTTTGATGAGTTTCCTGAATCGGAAGAGCTGCCAATGTCAGCAAAATTTACCCGAATACTGCCTGCAGTCCGGATGCTGCTTTCCGAGAAAAAGCTTAAGGTTGCAGCAGCTTTTAACAGTTCCCGGGTGCGTGAGTTTACAGAAGATAAATTGGCCTTTGAAAAGGGTATTTCAAACCCTTTTAATCCCGATCAGATGGTGTATTGCCTTTCGGAATATCTGTTTATAGAAAAACAGGGCAGTGAGGAAGAAGTAATTCAGGAAGCACGTCAGAAAATTGAGGAATTCAGCAACCGCAGGGGAATAATGCCTAAAGTAATTTTCTTCCAAAATGAAGGGGTTATTGTAGCTGAAGATTCTGCTGTTTCTGTAGGTTATCTGAAGGATATGGTGAATGATTTCTGCCAGATCAGCAGGCTCTCGAAAAACTTCGGCGGCCCTCATCCCCTAACACCCGAACAGGTAGCGTTTATTGAAAGCTGGGAGGTTGAAAATTACCGTAAAAAAATTTCGCTGGGAGGTAAGGCTCAGGGCCGCCTAGAAAACAAAGTGGTGGTAATAACAGGAGCTGCCCAGGGGTTTGGAGCCGGCATTGCCCTTGTACTGTTTGAGGAAGGCGCTAACATTATAGTTGCCGACTTAAATGAAGAAAAGGGTAATGCGTTTGCTGATGTTCTTAATTCAAAGGGTACTAAGAACAAGGCCTCCTTTGTTAAGGTGAATGTGGCCGACGCCGTTTCAGTAGAAGAAATGATACAAAAAGCGGTGCTTCACTTTGGGGGGCTTGATGTAATGATTTCCAATGCAGGTATATTACATGCCGGCAGTCTCGATGAGATGGAGCCTGACACTTTTGAACTGATGACCCGCGTTAATTATACCGGTTACTTTTTATGCTCCAAATATGCCCAAAAAGTGATGAAGGTTCAGAACAACTACAAGCCGGACTATTACTCTGACATTATTCAGATAAACTCCAAATCGGGGCTGAAGGGCAGCAATAAAAACTTTGCCTATGCCGGAGGAAAATTTGGAGGCATTGGTCTTACCCAATCGTTTGCACTGGAACTGATGCCTTATAAAATTAAGGTCAACTCAATTTGTCCGGGTAACTTTTTTGACGGCCCGCTGTGGAGCGATCCCGATAAAGGACTTTTTGTACAGTATTTAAACGCAGGAAAAGTGCCGGGAGCCAAAACCATTGCCGATGTGAAGGCGTTTTATGAAGCACAGGTACCCGCCGGTCGTGGTTGTACACCGGAAGATGTTGCCAAAGCAATCTTCTATGTTATCGACCAGCATTATGAGACAGGGCAGGCTGTACCGGTAACAGGAGGGCAAAATATGCTCAGCTAGTTGCAGGAAACAAAAAGATAATATAAAGTAGAAATTAGTAGTTAATGGTTTCCGCGAAGGAGCCAGAATCAGGAAATATGAAAACAAAAGCAGTACGATTATACGGTAAGGAAGATTTAAGACTTGAAGAGTTCGAACTTCCGCAGATTAAAGAAGATGAGATTTTAGCCAAAGTTGTATCCGACAGCATTTGCATGTCGAGTTATAAGGCAACTAAGCAAGGCGCTGACCATAAGCGGGTTCCTGACAATGTAAATGAAAAACCTGTTATTATCGGGCATGAATTTGCAGGAGAGATTGTGGAAGTGGGAGCCAAGTGGCAACATAAGTTCAGGTCGGGACAAAAGTATTCCATTCAGCCTGCAATTTATTATGAGGATGGTCCTTTAGGTGTTTTAAGCGCTCCGGGGTATACCTATCCGCACATTGGCGGAGATGCTACCTATGTAATCATTCCCAAAGATGTGCTGGAGCAGGATTGTCTGCTTGCATACGAGGGGCCCGGGTATTACCCCGCTTCACTGGCAGAACCGCTGAGTTGTGTAATAGGCGCCATGCATGCGAACTATCATACCAAACCTGGTTCCTATGTGCATCAGATGGAAATTACAGATGGCGGTAAAATGGCCATACTGGCAGGAGTTGGTCCTATGGGACTGGCTGCAATTAATTACGTGGTGAACCGCAAAGACCGCAAGCCTTCATTACTGGTTATTACCGATATCGACCAGGAACGACTCGACCGTGCTGCTGAAATATTTCCGGTGGAATGGGCCAGGGAAAATGGTATTGAAATGGTATACCTGAATACAGGCAATATTGACAATCCGGTTGAAAAGCTGAAAGAAGTATCCGGTGGAAACGGTTATAACGATGTGTTTGTTTTTGCCCCGGTAGCACCTGTAATCGTGCAGGCCGATGCTATTCTTGATTATGATGGTTGCCTTAACTTTTTTGCAGGGCCTTCTAACCCCGATTTTTCTGCAACATTGAATTTTTACAACGTACATTATTCTGCAACGCATATTACAGGTACTTCGGGTGGAAACAACAACGACATGATTGAAGCACTGAAATGCATGAGTGAAGGACTTGATCCTGCAGGCCTGATTACTCATATTGGTGGTTTGAATTCGGTTATCGAAACTACATTAAATCTGCCCGGCATACCCGGCGGTAAAAAGCTTATCTACACGCATAAGAAATTTCCGCTGACTGCCATATCTGATTTCGAAGAAAAAGGAAAGACTGATCCCATGTATAAGGAGCTGGCAAATCTGGTTTCAAAAACAAAAGGACTGTGGAATATTGAAGCCGAAAAATATTTGCTTGAAAACGCTCCCGGTATATAAAGAAACCCGAAGTTGAATCATTAACCTGAAAAATTTGAATATTCAAGATTAAAACCTGACCTTGCTTAAAAGTTTAACCTGGTTATTCCGATGAGTAATTTTTCAGCCGATTTGCAAACTGCCCGAAAAGCTGCGAGAGCAGGAGCCAATGTTATTAGCAATCAGTTTGGTAAAGTGCAGAATGTTCAAATCAAAAGCGATTCAAACACTTTGGTTACCGGCACCGATAAAGCAGCCGAGACCGCCATTCTTGATGTATTATTAAACGAATCCGATTATTGCATTCTAAGCGAAGAGAGCGGGTTAACAGGAATTAAAAATGGGCCGGTGTGGGTGGTTGATCCATTGGACGGAACCTCAAATTTTGCACGTTTGCTCCCCTTGTTTGCCGTTTCTCTGGCGCTTGTAAATGATGCAGAAATTCTTGCAGGCGTAATTATTGATCCTATCCACGGAAGGGAATATTATGCTATGAAAGGGGGAGGAGCATTCTGTAATGATGAACCGTTGGAACCTAAAAAATCGTTGCATCCGGTCCCTGCACTTTTTCTTAACCATGGCTCTCATTCAGCCGATAAATTAAAGTACGCCGATTTAACACGGCGCCTTTCATCCGATTACAATCTGCGTAAACTTGGTACCACAGCCCTGGAGCTTTGTTATGTGGCAGCCGGCCTGTTCGATGGGTTTATATGTTCAGGTGACGAGATCTGGGATTTTGCTGCAGGAGCATTAATCGCTTCCGAAGCTGGTTGTGCTTTTACCGACTGGAAAGGCCGTAAATGGGATGGGAAAGGTAGTTATATACTAATTACCCGACCCGAACTGCAGGCGCAGCTATTGCCAAAAACTTTCGATCTGCAGTAGTTATTTAAAAAATTTGTATTGTATGCAGCCGGAGAAAAAGCAACTGGAACTTTTGTTGATGCATTACTTCAGGGATCGAAATCCTGACTTCCCGAAAGGTAAATTAATGCTTTCCGAATCCCCTGATTTCATTCTAAAGCTGAAAACAAAAAACAGGATAGGTATTGAACTTACAAGGCTAAATCCGATAAATGCCCGATTACCTGATAGCAATGAAATAGAACAAAAAAAAATAAGGGAACGAATAATTGAATCGGCCAAAAGTATATTCAGTGTGAGCTCTCCTTATAAACTGTTTGCTAAGTTTCTTTTTTCAGATAACATACCCCTTGAAGAAGAAAGAGAACTTGCAGTAACTGCAAGGGTTACAAATGCAATTCGCAAGGCTGTACAATTTAAGAAACCGAATGATTTTTTTTACATTACCATTGGTAGTGAAACGCTTCCGGCAGGCATCGAAAGTATTTTAATTGTAAACCATCCCGAATTGGAGGTTCACATTTGGGAGCGGTCCAATAATCTGGGAATTTCCGATGATGTGGTGGGCGATATTCGCGAAGCCATTCATAAAAAAGATGAAAAACTACGTATTTATCAAAAACAAAGTCTTAACTTTTACTGGTTGGTGATTGTTGCTGACCGATTGCGTGGGGTGAGAAATTACAATTTACATGATAGAATAATGAATCATGATTTTCATTCCAGATTTCAGCAGGTCTATCTTTTCGACCTGATTAAATCAAAAGTATTTCAGCTTGTTTAAACATTAAATAAATCGATATGACTAAAATTATTGGAACTAAAAATGAAATCCCTTCCATGCTGAACAGAAGAAAATTTATCCGGAACTCTGTTGCAGCAGTTGCCGGACTGGCAGCATTCAGGGCAAATGGCATGTCGTATTTTGCAGGCAATCAGGGGCTTAAAGATTTGTATAAAAACGATTTTTTGATAGGAGCTGCCCTTGGTTCACAAATTTTTATGCGTGAAGACACCGATATACTGAATTTTATTGCCGGCGAATTTAGCTCCATAACAATGGAAAATGCCATGAAGTGGTCGAACATACATCCTGCAGAAGATAAATGGCAATTTGACATTCCCGATAAATTTGTGGATTTTGCCATGAATAACAACATGCATATGCTGGGGCATGTACTGGTGTGGCACAGCCAGGTCCCAAAGGATATTTTCCTTGATGAAAGCGGAAACAGGCTGACTAAAAATGCGCTGTTAAAACGAATGGAAAGCCATATTCAAACCGTGGTCCACAGGTATAAAGGAAAAGTCAATGCATGGGATGTGGTAAATGAATCAATTACCCCGGAAGATGGGTGGAGGAAAAGCCCGTGGCTCGAGATTATCGGACCCGAATTTATGGACCGTGCCTTTCACCTGGCCCATGAGGCTGACCCTGATTGTCACCTCTTATACAACGACTATGGCATGGATAGTCCGAAGCGACGCGATTTTGTGGTGCAAATGGTGAAGGATTTTAAAAAGAAGGGTGTACCTATTCATGGAATCGGGATGCAGGGGCACTATCACCTCGAAAGTCCTACGATTAAGGAAATTGAAACAAGCATCGAAGCTTTCGCTTCCACCGGGATGAGGGTTCATTTCACTGAACTTGATGTGGATGTATTGCCATACGACTGGGAACGATCAGCTGAAGTTTCAACTAATGTAGAATATGCCCAATCATTGAACCCTTATGTAGAAGGACTGCCAAAAGATGTGAACGATAAATTGACCCGGCGTTATGAGGAGCTTTTTAAGCTCTTTTTAAAGCACCGAGATAAAATCGACAGGGTTACATTCTGGGGCACTTCCGATGCCGATTCGTGGAAAAACAATTTCCCTGTTAGAGGTCGAACAAACTATCCGCTTCTTTTCGACCGGCAACGAAATCCAAAAGATGCCTATCATGCCGTTGCAGCCCTAAAACAATAATAAACTTCGGATGGGAAAATTTCTCCTTCTTTATTTTGTACTATTTACATCTCTCTTAACTCAGGTAAGATTATTAGTATGAAGAATTAATGGAATAAACGACAATTTGTTAAAATAATACCAGCAACTGCTAAAAGCGGACAAAAATTATCGGGTAAACATTTGTAATATTTGTCATTCCACAACCGAAAAGAAGATATTATGAAGAAAGCTTTTGAAATCAACAATCCTGATTTTAATTTAAGCCCGCTAACCGGGATGAACCGGCAACATTACATCGAACTGGCGAAATATTTACTCAAAAGGGCCTTTACACATATCGGTTCAATAAACGATCCCCTTACTTTCCCCAGGGTTCCGGGCAAAACTTATCCGCAACCCACTGACCCCGACTGGCGCTACCGTTCCCTTGAATTCGAGGCGCTTGAACGGACATTTACCTTGGCAGGGCCGCTTATCCACATTGATCCGGAAGTGGAAATCAGAGGGATTAAACTTAGGGAATATTACAGCCTTCAGTTGTATAATGCCCTTACACCAGGGCACGTCAATTCATTGCCATTGCCTGATGATTTACCCGATTCCACCTATCAGTTCACCTGTGAGTTTGGAGGGCTGTTTAAAACCCTTCTGTTGATGCCCGATACTCTTTGGACACATTATTCTGAGGAACAAAAGAATGAAATGGTGGTAACCATATCAAAATGGGCGCATCACCGCACTACTCAAAACAACTGGCGCATTTTTAACATCATTACGCTTTCCTTCCTTAAAAAGTACGGCTACGAAATAGATGATGATCAACTCAAAAACCACCTGTTGTGGGTGGCGTCCTACCATTCCGGAAACGGATGGTACCTCGAGCAAACCTATAATTATTACTCCATAAGCCTTTTTATTGTTTATACCACAATCTGGTGCAGGACCTTTGGCGATGAATTTTACCCGGAAATAGCCGGAATCATTGAACAGTCAGCAAAAAAACTCATGGAGTCGCTTACAGGTTTTTTCGGACGCGACGGGTACATAAATATGTGGTCGCGAAGCATATGTTACCGCACATGGGTTTCGGGGGCATTCCCTGTTGCTTTCATGCTGAAAGACGATCCGCTCATCGATGCCGGCTTTGCCCGGCGATTATGCTCCGGTTCGTTGCTCCAGTTTGTTGCCCGTGAGGAGTTTTATCATAACGAAATTCCCAGCCTTGGATTCTATGGGCAAAAGGAATATATGGTGCAGAATTACAGCTGTCCGGCCAGCCCTTTTCTGATGTTTCTTCCCTTTATTTGCCTGGCTCTGCCTGAGGACTCACCCTTCTGGACCGCAAAAGAAAACGAAGGATTCTGGGAAGAACTGGGAGAAAATACGCGTACGATTCTTCTTGAAAACCCCGGTCTGGTGCTCGCAAACTATGGTAAATCAGGTGCATCGGAAATAATTCCCGGCAAAGTGTATTATGATGATCCCAACTATTCCAAACTGATATACAATACCCATTTCCCATGGGAAGACCACAACCCGGGAGGAGGTACTTCCATGGAATACAGTTTTCGAAGCCTCGATCCAAGGGATGTAAGGGGCGACGATATAAATTTTTATTTAACAGGGATATCACTCATTAATAGTTCGGAAAAAAACAGTGCCTATTCCACTTCACAAAGTATGGTTTTCAACGGGGTTATTGATGGAGTAATCTACCGGCAGGCAATCATGAGGAAACCTCCCAATAACGGGGTGGGGTATATTATAGATTTGGCCGACATTGTAATTCCTGGAGGTGTTATCAGGGTTGACCGAACCCGTCTTGCATTTGAACACGAGCTTACACTCGGCCATTTCGGATTGCCACACATAAAAGACGAACAGGCTGTGGTTAACCAGTTTACAGAAGACAACAAAATGGTAATTACTGCCGCCATTAAAGGACGGCGTGTGGCATTGATATCATACGGCGGCTGGGATGAACTCGACAGCCTGGTTCACACAAACCGGAATGCTGAAGCCGACAAAAGCACCGTAGTTTATGCCCATAAAAAACGGATGGCTAAAAATCCGGCCATGGAATTGATGATTACAGTTATGCTCCATAAGACCAGCGATTCAGAATGGACTCCCGAAGAACTTTCGCCAATTAAGGAAATTCAAATAATGGATGTAACCCCTGTGCTTTCAAGTTTGGGTGCCAGAATCACTTTAAGTGACGACAAAACCTACGAGGTATATTTTGAAGAGATTGATGGTAACCGCCGGTGCTGAAGGTACAGCATTTTTAAAATCCCGACAGGATTTCATACTATGTCGGGGTTAAGTACATTTAAAAAGGAAATTAAACCGGCGGTAGAAAACCGCCGCACCCGTTCGCCCTTCTTTGCAGGCAGCTGACTAGGTTTTTATTTTTTCTGCCTTTTCCTTCACCTGTTCAGCTTCCTCAATTAAAGGGAGCAGGCGCTGGCTTTTTTCATCGAGATGAGAAACCGGTTCTTTCAGGCGATGTTCAATCTCCATAAATAGTTTTTCGAACATGCGGCCAATCTCCACATTCAGGCGGTGACGGAACTCATCACGTGATGTTCTGAGTTTTTTTCGGAAGTCGCGCAGGATCCCGGCTCGTTTCCAGATAAGCGTAGTGGCTATTATACCGGCCCCCGCAATGGCGAGTATGCCGCCGGTAATGTCAAAAATCATCAGGTGTGATGAAAATGCAATCACTGCACCCAGAGCGGCCAGGCCTCCGCCGGTAAGTGACATGCGCCCGATGCCCGAACCCTCAATTCCTTTATTTTCTGCTATATCGGAAAGACGCAGATCCTGCAGTTGCTGCTGTAAACGCGTTAGTATTTCAGCACGATCGGGGTCACGAATTATAAAACGTTCGGTAGTTTTATCGTGGTGATGGTCAATGGCCTCTGACAATTCATTAAACATCGACATCATCTCTTCGGAGATATCCTTCGATACACGTGCCGATTCTGCTTCAATTTCTTTTCGGGAGGCTACTTCAAAATTTGCCTGGAGATCTCTCAGCCAGGTTTTAACATCTTTATCCCTTAGAAATGGAATCGAACGGCGCAGAACATTACCTGCTCCCAATCCATCGGCAAAATCCTGCTCCAGTTTGTCCGCAAGCCTGTCGTAGGTAACGCACAGGCTGTCGACGGCAAGTCGCCTGAGGGCATCGGCTTTTTCTCTGCGCGATTTAACCCTTGCAAGTAACCCGGTGTAAAAAGCCCTGTCCTCCTCAACGGCAGCCTGTTCCCCCTGTAAGCGTACAATCACCCTGCCGGCAATTTGGCTGGCTGTATCGCGGGCTCCTTCTACTTTCATCCGCCAAACTTCCCCGCTTTGAATGGCATTGCCTAAATATTTTCTGAACTCAGCAAAACCGCTGTCGGGATTTCTTTCGTTTTCAAGCTTTGCCGATACCGTAAATACCACCGGGTTCTGCACATTTCGTTCCCGTGCATACTGAAATACCCTTTCCTTATTGATGGAAAGTTCATTTGGGCTTGCCAAATCGGCCTGCTGAAGAATAAAAACCATTTTCCGGTACCAGTCTTTTCGAACAAGCGACAGGAAATCCCATGCCGACCCGGTGTGTGGGTTCTTTGCGCTAAAAACAAATACCACAAGGTCGCTTTGAGGGATGTATTTTTCGGTAATGGTCTGATGATTCCGTATAATTGAATTGGTTCCGGGAGTATCAACAATTGTAATTTTATTTAATACATCCTTGGGAAGGGTAAGCTTTTCCCAGTTTTCTCCCAAAGTTGTTTTGGTACGCCGTTCGCCATAAACCAATTCCTGAATGCCCGACGTGCATGGGTCGGGTGCCACTTCACAAACTTCTTCACCCAGAAGGGCATTTACAAAACTGCTCTTTCCCGATTTTACCTCTCCAACAATCACAAGCAACGCAGCCGACTGCAGGTGCGAAATCCTGTCTTTTACAATCTGTGTTGCCTCTTTATCGTAACTTTTTTCAGTAAGGGCCAGGCAAGCCAATAGCAAGGCGTGCAAGGCTTCATACTGCTCTCTTTGTTCATGACTTAATACTTGCTGTACCATTTTAATTTCTGTTGTTGTGTTGAGGCCGGTTCACTCATTAAAGAACCTGCCGGTTTACCTGTTAGTTGTTGGTATCCTTTTGGATAGAACAAATATACTACATATATAACAGGAACCGGTTCAGCAAGTTGAGTTAAAATGCTTATTGTCGCATAATCAATAGGTTATAAACCTGACTTGCCGTGCAAAAAGTCAAAATTTCAGTTTACACGGAGCATGGTTTACTTTAGGGTTGGAACGGACCTGGTCCGGACTAAACTCAATGTTAACTCAATACAAACTCTATATTAACTCAATGTAAATTCAATTATAATTGAATTTACATTGAGTTAATATAGAATTAAAACTGAGTTATAACTGAGTTTAATAATGAGAAGAACCTATCGAGGATATTCTAATTGGACCCCTCCCAACCTCCCCCAGGTGGAGGAGTAAGATCGCTTCGATGTTAAGACAGTAGTGAGTTTAAAAAACCATACTATTCCTTTTTGCACAGGCCAAAAGTCCCACCTGGAGGGATTTAGGGGGTCCGCAAGGAATGCAAATGTTACAGTAATTATAAACCTGACCCCTCTTAATCTCCCCCATCGGGAGGAGGAAGATCGCTTCGATGGAAGGTCAGTAGTTAGTTTTTAAAGCCCTTTAAATTTTTTTCTTGTTGGTGCAGTGTTTAACTTCGTATGTTATTTTTCATCTACTCAATTCTGTGGACATATAAATTTTACCATCCCCAATGAAAAGGATAGAATAATGTCGGTGTCATTTTCTATATTTGGCTTTTAAATATCCGATATTCATGCTCCTTTATACTGCCATAGATACTACCTTGCCGCTGGTTAATCCGGTATTAAAATTTCTTGTTATCCTGCTTATCATTTTGTTTGCTCCCATTTTACTCGATAAAGTGAAGATTCCACACTTGCTTGGGCTTATTATTGCCGGGGCAGTAATTGGTCCTTACGGATTTAATCTTATAATGCGCGACAGCAGTATCATTCTTTCGGGTACAGCAGGTTTACTTTACATCATGTTCCTGGCAGGGTTGGAAATCGATCTGGCCGATTTTAAGAAGAATGCCTGGAAAAGCACAGCCCTCGGGTTGTATGGTTTTGTAATTCCTATGGTGCTAGGTACTGTAACAGGCTATTTTCTTTTGAATTATTCGCTGATGACTTCGGTATTAATGGCCAGTATGTTTTCTTCTCACACACTTATAACCTATCCCATAGTTAGTAAACTGGGCATTGCCAAAAACAAGGCAGTTAATATTACTGTAGGCAGCACACTTATAACAAATGTGTTGGCGCTGCTTGTGCTGGCGGTTGTAGTAGGATTGACTTCGGGTGAAATCGACCGGTTTTTTGCGCTCCGCCTTTCAGTTTCATTCATTGTTTCTTCTGCCATAGTCATGTTATTGTTTCCTCTTGTTGCCCGGTGGTTTTTCAAGCGTTACGATGACAATGTATCGCAATATATATTTGTTTTAGTAATGGTTTTTCTTGGGGCTGTGCTGTTTGAGATGGCCGGCATTGAAGGAATTATTGGCGCCTTCCTGGCGGGTTTGGCCCTGAACCGGCTCATCCCGCGCACCTCGCCCCTTATGAACAGAATCGATTTCGTGGGTAATGCAATATTTATTCCTTTCTTTTTGCTGGGTGTGGGCATGCTAATCGATTACCGTGCTTTTCTGTACGATACCGAAACTTTAGTAGTTGCACTGGTAATGTCGGTAGTAGCTACAGTAGGGAAATACATTCCGGCATGGATAGTTCAAAAAAGTTTCGGCTTTTCAGTCGATCAGCGCCGCCTGATATTCGGACTAAGTAATGCACAGGCTGCAGCCACACTGGCCGCAGTGTTGGTAGGTTATAATGTTATAGTGGGCGAAACCGGCGATGGGGAGCCAATCAGGTTACTTAATGAGAGCATTCTTAACGGAACCATCATTATGATCCTGGTAACATGTACTATTGCATCGTTCGAAACCCAGAGGGGAGCGCAACGAATTGCAAGGGAGGAAAATTCTGATTTTGAAGAAGAAAACCAGGACCCCGATGAACGGATTCTTATCCCAATCAGCAACCCGGAGACGGTGGATGAATTGATTCAGCTGAGTGGTTTGATACGATCAGAGAAAAATAGCAGAGGGTTGTTTGCACTTAATATCGTTAACACCAAAAAGAACGACCCCGAAGCAGAAAATAAAGCAAGGAAAATTTTGCATAAGGCAGCTATTACAGCTTCTGCCACCGACATTCATTTAACCGAATTGCTGCGTTACGATGCCAATGTGGTAAATGCCATTACAAGTGTAATTAAGGAAAACAGGATTACCGACCTGGTGATGGGGCTGCACATAAAAAAAGAAATTACCGAATCGTTTCTTGGTAACCTGACCGAAGGAATTTTAAAAAACTGTAATGCAACCACCTTTGTTTATAAACCCGTACAACCGGTTTCTACAATTGTAAGGCATTTTGTTATTATTCCGGAGCATGCCGAACGTGAAGTAGGTTTTCCTTTCTGGCTTATAAAAGTTTGGAATATTGGCCGGCATACCGGGGCGAAAATTCTGTTTTACGGCACAGAAAAATCGCTGCGTATTATTAGGGAAATTCACGGAAATCATCCGATAGAAGCTGAATTTAATTTGTTTGATGATTGGGACGACTTTCTGGTGTTGTCGCGCGATGTAAAAAATGACGATAATCTGTTTATAGTCTTGAGCAGGGAGAATTTTTCTTCCTATCATAAAAATATGTCAAATATCCCCAGGTATCTGAACAGGTATTTCCAATCGAATAGTTTTATCCTGATATTTCCTGTACAACTGGATGTTACAGGAGCCCATACCTATAATCTTAATAACCCTTCAATGTTGGAGCCTATTGAAAAATTGGATGAAATAGGAAGAACTATTGCCCGGTTGTTTAAAAAGAAATGAATCTTTTTTGCCGGTTTTTTGTTTGGATTGAAATGTTCATATTTATAAACCCTACCTGCTGCTTGTGCAGGTATTCTGAATGAAGCAATATTGACTGGTATGGCAAAAAAAAATAAGCTAAAAAAAGAACTTGGACTATTTGATGTATTTACCA
Source organism: Mariniphaga sp. (assembly GCA_024636975.1). GTDB lineage: Bacteria > Bacteroidota > Bacteroidia > Bacteroidales > Prolixibacteraceae > Mariniphaga. The sequence goes on along the minus strand of JAGXGA010000061.1, from coordinate 270,854 downwards.
TAAGTACCGGAGCGATGTTCAGTTCCGGCTTTTTCCTGCTTCCGGGATTGGCCTCACAATATACAGGGCCTTCTGTTTTTGTGGCTTATCTGGTTGCCGGTTTGTTAATCATGCCAGCTCTTTTTAGCATTGCAGAAATATCTACAGCTCTTCCCCGGTCGGGTGGTGCTTATTTTTTTCTCGATCGCAGCCTGGGCCCTTTAATGGGTACTATTGGGGGATTAGGTACCTATTTCGCCCTGATGTTTAAAACAGCGTTTGCAATAATCGGAATCGGAGCCTACGCTGCCATTTTCTGGGAAGTGCCGGTTAAAACCATTGCCGTTATGGCAACGGTGTTTTTTATGGTGCTGAATCTTGTCGGCGCTAAGAAATCCTCGGGGTTACAGAACTTTTTTGTTTCATTTCTACTGATCGTGCTGGTTGCTTTTATTGCGGATGGGTTGTATAATATTTTTTTTACCGATCGAATAGATATACCGGCAGTAAATGAAAACTTCAAGCCATTTTTTTCCGAAGGGTTTGAAGGGGTAATTGTTACAGCAGGTTTTGTATTTGTTTCGTATCTGGGGCTTACACAGATTTCTTCAGTAGCCGAAGAAATAAAAGATCCGGAACGTAATATTCCGTTGGGTATGCTGTTGTCATTAGTAGTAACCGGGTTGGTTTATTTTTTGGGAGTGTTTATAATGGTGGCCATAATTGAACCGGAAGAGCTTGGCAACGATCTGGCTCCTGCTGCAACTGCTGTAACCAAATTATTTACCTGGTTGCCCGGCAATGTAGGAGCATACCTTATGACCGGGGCTGCTATGGCAGCTTTTGCCTCAACCGGCAATGCCGGAATGCTGGCCTCATCACGCTATCCTTTTGCAATGGGTCGCGATAAGCTTTTTCCTCCACGGTTTTCAAAGGTGGGAAAAAAAGGAACACCTGTACAGGCCATTCTGCTTACCGCCGGGTTTATCATGATTTTTATCGTAGTTCTTTCGGAAGAAGGTATAGCTAAACTTGCGAGTACATTCCAGTTGTTAATATTTATGCTGATTAATTTTTCGGTCATAGTTTTCAGAAGCAGCAAAATAGAAGCTTACGATCCGGGATACAATTCCCCATTCTACCCCTACATGCAAATTGCAGGCATTATTATTTCTATCGTACTTATTGCCTATATGGGGTGGATGGCTATCTTATTTACTGCAGCTATAGTGCTGATGGGGGTGTTGTGGTATCAATATTATGCGCGGTTAAAAGTGAAACGTGAAGGAGCTATATTTCACTGGTTTGCTTTATTGGGTAAATACCAGTATTCCGAGCTTGAAAATGAATTTATGAGTATTATCAAGGAGAAAGGGCTTCGTCAGGGCGATCCGTTCGACCAGACCATCATAAGGTCCCGTATTACGCATGCCGATGATACCGATTTCGATCACATTGTAAAGTATGTTTCCGGAATTTTTTCTGCTGAAATGCATGTCAAAAAAGAAACCCTGATAAATGAATTTCTCACTATTTCAGCCATAGAACCGGAGTTGGTTATTCCAGAAGTGTCGGTGTTGTTTGCCAAAAATGAGGGCATCGATCATCCTTCCCTGCACATCATTTTATCGGAAAAGGGCATCAATAAGCCGGTACAGAAAAAGGGAATCTCCTCGGAAGACGACATCCGGATCTATTTTTTCCTGGCAAGTCCTGCAAAGGAGCCACGTCAGCAGTTGCGGATGCTGTCACGTCTTATCGACATCATCGAACGCGATGACTTTGTAAATGATATGCTTAGTCTGAAAAACCATCGCCAGATAAAAGAATACCTCCTTCATAATGAAAGGTACATCAGTATCCAGTTACTTCCCGGCACAGTTCAGGCTGAAATGATTGACAAGCAGCTTAAGGAAATAAAATATCCTTCCGATGTTCTGGTGGCACTGGTTGAACGGAATTCGGTAACATTTACACCCAATGGAAATACACGCCTTCTTAAAAATGATGTGCTTACCATTATCGGTGAACCCAAATCCATATCACAGCTTTTTGATAAGTACATGCAGGTGTAAAAGTTTCAATTATTTTTAATGGGATAAGGCACACAAATTTTACTATGGCATTTAAACCTTTGGATGTTGGAATGATCTATATATTTATATAGCAGGTACTGATGTAATTAATAATTAAAGTAACCGAATAGTATGAAACACACAAAGGATTTATTAAAACGATTTTTTACTGCCGGATTTTTAATGGTAGTTTTTAGCCTGTCAGGATTATCTCAAAATTTGAACGATAATCCTGAACTGGATAAAAAAGTAAAATCATTTCTTGAAAGCAGCAGCAATTCCTGGAGAGAAATGAATGTCCCGGAGTCGGATGGTCAGCTATTGTTCGATTTGATAATAAAGAACGGGTATAAGGACGCGCTGGAAATAGGTACATCAACCGGTCATTCCGGAATATGGATGGCCTGGGCGCTTAGTAAAACGGGAGGGAAATTAATTACCATCGAAATTGATGAACGGAGGCATAAGGAGGCACTGGAGAATTTTAAAGCGGCCGGAGTTTCAGAATTTGTTGATGCCAGGCTTGCTGATGCGCATGAATTGGTGCCGCAGTTGAAAGGCCCGTTTGACTTTGTTTTTAGTGATGCCGACAAAGACTGGTATACGAATTACTTTATGGAAGTGGCTCCAAAGCTGAAGAAGGATGGTTGCTATGTAACCCACAATGTTTATAAAGGACAGCGGCAGCGTGGAATGACCGGTTATGTGGAGTATATAGAGTCGAGGGACGATTTTAAAACTACCTACGACGATTCAGGAAGGGGAATATCAATAAGTTATAAGACAAAGGATTAAATAGGTTGAAAGGTAGCATTCTCCCTTTGCAAGGCTGGCAGAAGGCAAGTGATGAAAATTTAAGCTGGTTCATAAATAATTTTATACATTTGCCGGTGACTTCATTTTTTTATGGACAGAATAAAGACATCAAAGCCAAAAAGGCTGAAGAAGAGGATATTCCGCTCATGGATCACTTCAACAGTTAGTATCTCGCTGGTCTTGCTCATGCTGGGAGCTTTGCTTCTGGTTCTTGTAAATGCCGGCAAGCTTTCTGATTATGTGCGCGAGCAAATAGGTTTTACACTTGTACTGAATGAAAACCTGAAAGAGGCGGATATTAATCGTTTAGAGAAAGTTTTAGCTGCTTCCGATTACGTTAAATCAACACGCTACATCGATAAGGAAATGGCAGCACAGGAACTCACGCGGGATTTGGGAGAAGATTTTATGGGCTTCCTGGGCTATAACCCGTTGTTTGCCTCTATGGATGTCAAGCTTTTTGCATCCTATACAAATACCGACAGCCTGATGATAATAGAACGGGAATTTTTGGAATACCCACAGGTGAAAGAGGTGTATTACCAGAAAGATCTATTAGGGGTGATTAATGATAATGTCAAAAAAATCAGCTTGTTTTTGCTGATTATAAGCGTTTTGACAGGCTTCATATTTATTTCTCTTATTAACAATACTATACGGCTGTCAATTTATTCCGAACGATTTACGATAAATACTATGCAATTGGTGGGCGCTGCCCGGTCGTTTATACTGAAACCTTTTTTAATACGGGCTATGTCGCTGGGCATAACGGGTGCACTAATTGCAAATGTAGTGCTGGCAGCTTCTATGTATACTTTCAGGAAAGAGATGGAAGGAATTATTGATCCCGCCGGGTTTTGGGTGCTCGGACCTGTTTTGCTCATAGTGATTTTGATTGGAGTGCTGATATCATTTGCATCGACCTGGTTCGCGGTCAATAAATTCCTGAAAATGAAATTTGATGAATTATTTTATTGACTATCTTTGACGGGTTATTTACGAAATTCGTTGCTGAATTTCATCGTGCAGGAGGGTATTCTCTTCAATACAACAGGAAAGCGGTAAATTGAATTTGACAAAATGAAGAAAAGAAAAGAAATAAAAGACAATACAACTGTTGAAACCGGATTTGCATTGGGTCAGGAAAATTATAAGCTAATGGCTATTGGGTTTGGAATAATTATTATCGGATTTATTTTGATGATAGGAGGTGGTAGTGAGGATCCCAATGTATTTAATCCTGATATTTTTAGCTTCCGGCGCATTACACTTGCACCGTTAATCCTTCTGTTTGGTTTTCTGTTTGAAGTTTATGCTATAATGAAAAAGCCTAAAAAAAGCAATTAATTCTATTTTTTCTGTATGAATGAAGTTCAAGCCTTGATCCTTGGAATACTCCAGGGACTTACTGAATTTTTGCCCGTAAGCTCAAGCGGCCATCTGGAAATTGGTCATGCCGTATTGGGTGTAAAAACCGAAAGTAGCCTTATGTTTGCCGTTGTAGTTCATGTTGCAACAGTATTAAGTACCCTTATCGTCTTTAGAAAAGATATTTTATTACTGTTTACTGATTTGCTGGCATTTCAATGGAATGAATCGACACAATATGTTTCTAAACTGCTTTTTTCATCTATTCCGGTTGTAATACTGGGGCTATTTTTTGCAGAAGAAATTGAACAGTTTTTTACGGGAAACCTGATACTGGTAGGGAGTATGCTGCTGGTAACCGCAGTTTTACTCACATTTGCACATTTCGTTAAAAAAGGAAGTGAAGAGATAACGTGGGGCAGGGCATTTATTATAGGTATTGCACAGGCATTAGCTGTAATGCCGGGAATTTCAAGAAGCGGTGCAACCATTGCCACCGGTCTGCTTCTGAAAACAAAAAAAGATGAGGTGGCGCGATTCTCTTTTCTGATGGTGTTGGTTCCTATTCTTGGGGCAGCGTTTTTAGATATTATGGGAGGTGACTTTTCAGGAGAAACTTCTGTTGGTGTGTTACCTTTGGCCATTGGATTTATTGCTGCTTTTTTGGCGGGATTATTGGCTTGTGCATGGATGATTAAGGTAGTTAAGCAGGGAAAAATCATTTATTTTGCCATTTATTGTTTTATTATCGGGCTTATTGCTATCTTTGCAGGCTGATTTTGATTTTTATTAAATTACTGTATATTAAAGCATTGTAGATGTCAGGCCTTAAAAAAACGTACGATTTTTTAGGAGGTGAAGTTTTGTTGTTCGATAAGGACCTGGAATATACTTCGTTTGATTTGGTTCAGCAGGTGCGTAATACCCTTTGCCGGAAAATGAGTATTAAAAAGATGAAAGTCGGTCATGCCGGTACACTCGATCCACTGGCTACTGGTTTAATGATTCTTTGTACAGGAAAATCCACTAAACTTATAGAATCATTTCAGGAAAGGGAAAAAGAATATGTTGCCACCCTTAAACTGGGAGCAACCACCCCGTCATACGATATGGAAACCCATGAAAACAGCCGGAATGATACCATGCATATAACCCGTGAGCTGTTTGAATCGGTATTAGCAAATTTTATGGGCGTTACCCTACAGGAACCGCCAGTTTATTCTGCTGTTAAAGTTAAAGGTAAACGGGCGTTCGATTATGCACGTAAAGGTGAAGATGTAAAACTTCAGCCAAAAAAAATTGTTATACATAAAATCGAAATGGTGTCGTTCGAACTTCCATATGCTGTTATTCGAATAGTTTGCAGTAAAGGGACTTACGTTCGTGCACTGGCTCGTGATATTGGCGAAACATTAAAATGTGGAGCCTATTTAACCGGTTTGCGACGTACACGTATTGGTGAATTTAATGTAAATGATGCTGTTTCCATTAGTTTTTTTATGGAGAATCTCGATGACTATGTAACAAATTAGATTTTGCTGCGTAAAACGGGATTCTTGACCGGAAGAAGTTTGAATTAAGAGAGGTAAAAAAGTTTATATTGGTTTATTATTAAAAAAAACTGTCCATGAAGTTATCAAAGTTCAAGTATGATTTAGATGAGAAAAAAATTGCGTTACACCCGGCATTTAACAGAGATGAATCGAAATTAATGGTTCTGGACAGATCAAAACGAACCATTGAACACAAAATATTTAAAGACATTGTAGATTATTTTCACGATGGTGATGTATTTATTTTCAACGACACCAAAGTATTCCCCGCCCGTTTGTACGGGAATAAAGAAAAAACAGGCGCTGAGATAGAAGTTTTTTTACTGCGTGAACTGAACCGTGAGATGCGTTTGTGGGATGTTTTGGTTGATCCGGCAAGAAAGATTCGTATAGGCAACAAACTTTATTTTGGTGAAGACGACAACCTTGTTGCTGAGGTTATTGATAATACTACATCGCGGGGACGCACCCTGAGGTTCTTATTCGACGGCCCTTACGATGAGTTCAAAAAAACATTGTATAGTTTGGGGCAGACTCCCCTTCCAAAATTTATTAACCGGGCAGTTGTTCCTGAGGATAAAGACCGCTACCAGACCATTTTTGCAAAACATGAAGGTGCCGTTGCGGCTCCAACAGCAGGACTTCATTTCAGTCGTGAATTATTAAAACGGCTTGAAATTAAAGGTTCCGAATTTGCTTACATTACGCTTCATGTGGGGTTGGGTAACTTCAGGAGCGTCGATGTTGAAGATCTTACCAAACATAAAATGGATTCAGAGCAGATCTGGATCAGGGACGAGGCATGTGAGAAAGTGAATCAGGCAAAATCACTTAGGAAAAATATTTGTGCTGTGGGTACTACAGTGATGCGTACGCTCGAAAGTTCGGTATCGACCCAGGGACACCTTAAGCCCTTTGAAGGGTGGACAAATAAATTTCTGTTTCCTCCTTATGAATTTAGCGTAGCTAACAGAATGATTACCAACTTTCATTTGCCTTACTCTACGTTGTTAATGATGGTTGCTGCTTTCGGAGGGTACGATTTTGTAATGGAAGCCTACCACGAGGCGCTTAAGGGTGATTACCGTTTTGGCACCTATGGCGATGCTATGCTGATTATTTAATTAAAAATTATATCCGATTATGAAAAGCCTTGCTTTTCTGTTTTTTATTTTTCTGACTTTTACACTATTTGCTCAGGAAACAAATCAAATCCGCTTCATTGAAGTGAGAGGCACTGCTGAAACTGAGGTTGAACCTGATGAAATGGTTCTTTACATTACTATCCAGGAATATTGGGAAGAGGAGTTTGAGAAGAAAAAGGAACCAAAAGATTACAGGACAAAAGTGCCGCTTGAAAAGATTGAGGATGCGGTTATTAAGAGCCTTTATAAAGCAGGAATTGAAAAAGAAGATGTTCGGGTTGGAAGTATAGGAAACTATTGGAGAGAGCAGGGAAAGGAGTTTTTATTCAGCAAGCAGCTACAGGTTAAAATTGCTGATTTTTCGAAAGTTAACCAGCTTATTTCATTGCTCGATGCAAAAGGCATCAGTAGTATGAATATCGGAGGCTTCAACCATTCCGATATAGAAACCATCAGGAAAAAAATAAAATCGGAAGCACTAATAAATGCCCAGGAAAAAGCTGCCTGGATGCTTGAGAGCCTTGATGAAGAGTTGGGAGAGGTGCTTTCAGTTTCTGAAATAAACGATGGTTATAATGTACCTTATAAGGCCGAAAGCAGAATGCTTGCTGCCGATTCCAATTACGAGAGCATTGACCAGGTACAAAAAATTACAGTAACTTATCAGGTTGATGTACGGTTTAAAATAAAATGAGAGCCCATGTCACAGTTCCAAGTCAAGCAGTGTCCGGTATGTGATCATAATGATTTTTCTCCTTTTTTGACCACCACCGATTTTTTTGTTTCAGGTGAACAATTTGAAATAATGCATTGCAACGGGTGCGGGATGAAAATTACATCCAATGCAAAAGACGAAGAGCATATTGGAAAGTATTACCAGTCGGAAGAATACATTTCACATTCCAACACAGGCAAAGGTTTCGTAAATGGAGTTTACCACCTTGTACGAAAATATATGCTTGGAAGGAAAAGAAACCTGGTTCATGAATCGACCGGTAAAAATAAAGGCCATCTTCTGGATATCGGAGCCGGCACAGGTTTTTTTCTCAAAGAAATGAAAACAAAGGGATGGCAGATAACCGGCACAGAAAAGAGTGCAGATGCGCGAAAATTTGCGGAAGAAAAGTTTTACCTGAAATTAAATCCTGCGGAAGACCTCTTTAGCTTCAACGATCATAGCTTCGATGTTATCACCTTGTGGCATGTGCTGGAGCACATTCATAAATTGAATGATAATATGGATGCTTTTTTTCGTTTGCTTAAGCCAGGTGGAAAATTGATTATTGCCGTGCCTAATTACACTTCTTTCGATGCGAAGGAATATATGAACTATTGGGCTGCATGGGATGTACCACGTCATCTATGGCATTTTGCCCCGAAGAATCTAAGACAGTTAGGTGAGAAACACGGATTCAGTGTTCAAAACATGTACAATATGCCTTTTGATTCTTTCTACGTCTCAATGCTTAGTGAGAGATATAAAAAATCAAGTTTCCCCTTATTCAGGGGATTGATCACAGGTAAAATTTCATGGCTTATAAGCCTTACCCGAAAGGGCAGGGCAAGTTCGGTAATTTATGTGCTTGAAAAGAACAAGTAGATTTGCCTGTGATACCTGTTGACGGGTTTCTAATATTCAATACAATTTTTTTTAGGCCGTACATCTGTCAGGTTAATTCCTGATTTGCGGAACATCCTGCTTGGGTTTATTTCGTCCGTACTTTTCATGTGCCGATACAAAATCTCCGGCAACAATGGAAGCTTCAAGTGAAATCTCACCGGCCAGAGCTGTTGCAGCTACAATTTCAGCAAATTTTTTACTCTTTCCGGTTCCGTAACAGCCAATAAGTTCCAGGCACTCCCGCTGTGTTGGAAGGGATACTCCTCCTCCTACTGTGCCAACAACCAGCGATGGCAGATTTACCGATACATATAAATCTTCGTCAATTACTTCCACACTGCTATAGCCTACGCTCGATTCAGTGATGTTTGCCAGATCCTGGCCGCATGCAAGGAACATTGCTGTTATACCATTTGCATAATGTCCGTTTACACCCATTGTTCCGGCAAGAAAGCTTCCCGTCACCTGGCGGTGGTAGGCTTTTTCGATCTGGTGTGCTGTTGTATGAAGAAATTTTGACAGGATGTTCTTTTTTATGACTACCTCAGCTGAAACTGTTTTCCCTCTGCCTAGGATACTGTTTATGTGAGCCGGTTTTTTGTCGACAGCCATGTTGCTTTCAAGTGAATAATGTTTAATTGGGAAATGGCCTGAAATGTATTTGCAAACCTCATGTGTTGCTTTAGTGATCATGTTCATTCCCATGGCATCGCCAGTTGAAAAGTTTAACCTGAGAAATACAATCTTTCCCTGCATGAATGCATTGTAATTTAGTAATTTCCCATTGTTTGTGGTGCTTTGGGCAATTTGCTGCAGCCATACAAATTGTTTTCCAATCCATTCAATAAACTCACGTGCCTTGAAAAGATTTTCGAGTTCAAAAAACGGAGCCCTTTGAATGCTGTCGCGTACAACAACCACATTTGCCCCTCCGGAAAGCGTAATTACACGGGCACCCCTGTTAAAGGAGGAAATAAGTGCTCCTTCGGTTGTGCTTAAAGGTATATAATATTCACCCTTTGCATGATCACCGTTAATTTTCAAAGGGCCTATTGCACCTACCGGGACCTGGGTAAAACCAATCAAATTTTCAATGTTTCCTTTGGTCAGTTGCGGATCAATAGTGCTTTTTGTAAGTTGCGTAGCTTCAAAGCCACTGTATTCATGCAGGTATTTGATCCGTCTGCTGATGGCATCCTCCGTATAATCGTCTTTCCTGTTTTTTGGTAGATTCATTCAGTTGTTGTTCTAGTGAATTAAACTTTTATTAATAACTCTGCGAAACCTCTATTTGTTTAAACTTTATGTTATCAACATATTCATCCGATCAACTTTCCACATTAGTAGCCTGATAAAATGATTTCTGTCTAATATCCAATTAATTAATGTTTTAGGTGACAAATTTAACATTACTGTTAATTATGCATAATTCCCAGAAAACTTTCAACGTTTTTAAAGTTTTCTTATATTTTTGCAGCCAAATTAGAAAAATGGAATTAAGAGAAAGAATAGTTGAAGAAGCAACAGAACGTTTTCTACGTTTAGGAATCAGGAACGTAACAATGGATGAAATTGCTGTTTCTCTTGGAATTTCAAAACGTACTGTTTATGAAAATTTCAAAGACAAAACTGAATTGGTCAATTCATGTATGATGGAATTATCAAAACAGCAGGAATTAAAGAACGAACAGATAATTTCAAGTTCAGGGAATGTGGTGGAAACCATTTTCTTTTTTATGCAGGAGGGAATTAGAATTATGAACTCAATAAATCCTGTATTCTTTTCCGATTTAAAAAAATTCTATCCGGAAATATGGATTACAATCCATGAAGAAAGCATCCGTACTAATTACAGACTCACACATAAGTTACTAATTAAAGGTTTGGATGAGGGCCTCTTCAGGAAAGATATAAGCATTCCAATTGTGTCAAAGCTCTTTCAGGAGCAGATGAATCTTATTTCAGATGAAAAGGTTTTTCCCCGTGAAGAGTTTAATCATGCCGAAGTTTTTAAGAATCTGGTCATAAACTTTATGCGTGGAATTTCTACTTCCCGGGGAATTGGAATTATTGATAAGATAATTGAACGGTAATTTAAATTTTAAAAGATTGAAAATAAAAGCATAAGCAGATATGAAAAGAAATCAGATAATTACCCTGTTGATGAGTTTACTGTTTATTGGTTCACTGCAGGCACAGGAGAAGTTAACACTTGATCTGGAGGCTGCCAAAAAGCATGCACTTAACTATAACCGAACAATAATCGGGTCGGAATATGCTGTAGATCAGTCACAGGAGCAAATTTGGGCAGCTATTGCCGCTGGTTTGCCCCAGGTAAATGCAAGTGCCGATTATTCGAATGCTATGGGTGCTTCAATTAGTATTCAGTTCGATGAAAATGTACCTGCAACTGAAATTCCAATTAAACCTTCCAGTAATTTCAATCTGCAGGTGGGGCAACTTATTTTTAGCGGGAGTTACATTGTAGGTGTGCAAACTGCAAAGCTGGCTAAAAAACTTTCCGAAAAGAATAGGGATAAAACGGAACAGGAAGTTGTGAGCCAGGTAGTGGAGGGGTATCAGCTGGTTTTGATTTCCCGGGAGTCGCTTGAGATATTAAGGACCAACATGAGTAATCTTGAGGAGATTTACCGTAAGACAGAACCCCTGGTAAGAGTAGGTATGATGGAACAGGTTGAACTTGATCAGTTGTCGGTGCAGGTAAATTCACTGGCGAACGCAGTACGATCGTCTGAAAGGCAGCTCGTAATGGCAGAAAACCTGCTCCGCATCCAGTTGGGAGCTACTGCCGAAACTGAACTGGAATTGACGGAGAGCCTTTCTGATCTGATAGATGGAGAGAGGACTACAGGAGCTGCTTCAACTTTCGAACCCATACAGAATGTTGACTTTCAATTGATGGACATGCAGGAAGATTTGACAGAAAAACAGATCGACATGCAAAAGGCTGCCTACCTTCCAACTGTTTCAGGTTTCTACAACTATACGTACAAACTGTTAAAACCTGCATTCGATACATCACCACCCCATATTGTAGGGTTTCAGCTTAATATTCCCGTATTCTCCAGTGGTGAACGTCGTGCCCGTGTAAGGGAGGCAAAATTGGAATTGCAGGCCGTACAAAATAATAAAGCATTACTGGAAGAACAGTTGGACATCCAGTACCGGCAGTTACAGTTTAACCTGAATAATGCCATTGAGAATTACGAAACACAGAAAAATAACGTGAAGGTATCTCGGGAAGTATATCTGAACCTTAGACGTAAATATGAGCAGGGGATGATTTCCAGTCTTGAGCTGTCAACTGCCGACAGCAATTACCTGCAGGCTGAGTCGGAATACCTCACCTCAATGCTGGAGGTACTCCAGTCGCAAAATGCCTTAAATACACTTACCGGAAAAATAATGAACAATTAATAGCATGAACATGAAACAGAAAAAATCTAATTACTGGATACTTGCATTTGCTGTGGGCTTTCTTCTGTCCTGCAACCAGGGAAACCAGGCAGAGCAGGCAAATGTAACAGAAGCCCAAAAGAAAGAAGCAGTTGAGGTAATGGAACTTGAATCTCAGATAGTTTTTCGCACAGTAAACTATCCTGCCACCCTTGAAGCATATGAAGAAGTATACATGGCACCAGCTTCTCCGGGGCGTATCGAAAAGATACATGCCGAAGTAGGTGACCGGATTTCAAATGGGGCTCCACTGGTTGAGATGGATCGTACACAGCTTCGGCAGGCAGAGATTCAGTTTAAGAACCTGGAGGCCGATTTCAGACGACTTGATACACTTGCCAGGTATGGAAGTATTCCTCAGCAGCAGTACGATCAGCTGCAAACACAGCTTGAGGTTGCAAGATCAAATGTGGAATTCCTTTCCGATAATGTCAGTCTGCATGCTCCTTTCAGCGGAGTAATTACCGGCCGGTATTATGAACCTGGAGAAATGTATTCAGGAGCTCCAAATACCCAGGCAGGAAAAGCCGCTGTTCTGTCACTGGCACAAATCGACAGGCTGAAAGCAATGGTATCCCTTTCTGAAAGCTATTTCCCGGAAATAAAAAAAGGAATGGAAACAGCTATAGAGGTGGATGTGTATCCTAATCAGGATTTTACAGGCACCATCGATCGGATACATCCTAAGATAGACCCTGCAAACCGTACATTTAATGTGGAAATACTGGTTAACAACCGGGAAGGCCTATTGCGCCCTGGTATGTTTGCCCGCATTAACTTTAATCTTGATCAGAAAGAAGCTATTCTTCTGCCTTCAATGGCAGTGCTGAAGCTGCAGGGCTCAAACAACCGGTATTTATTTGTAGATGATAATGGTTCAGCCCGTCGTATTTCTGTGACAATTGGTAAACGATACGATGATAAGGTTGAAGTCTTCTCCGATGAATTAAAGCCCGGTGCCAGAGTGATTGTAACAGGCCAGTCAAAACTGCTTGATGGAGTGCCAATTGAAGTGGTTAACAACTAGTTAGCCTATTTATTATAAAAGGGAATAATATGAGTATATATAAAAATGCTGTAAACAAGCCCATTACTACAATAATGATATTTGTAGCGATTGTAGTGATGGGAATTTATTCACTGGTACAGATTCCTGTGGATCTTTATCCTGAAATGGACCCACCCTACGTTTCGATAATGACAACCTATGCGGGAGCCAATGCCAGTGATATTGAAACGAATGTTACACGAACAATCGAAGATGCCTTGAATTCGGTGGATAATCTTAAGGAAATAACATCCACTTCGACAGACAACCTTTCGGTAATAAACCTTGAATTTGAATGGGAAACCAATCTTGATGAAGCTACCAACGACATACGTGATGTAATTGACCGTATTTACGACTTCTTGCCCGATGGCGCTGAACGCCCTCAAATCTTCAAATTCAATACCAGTATGATGCCGATAGTTTTTTATGCTGTTACAGCAGGAGAAAGCTATCCCGGACTTGAAAAAATACTGGATGAGAAAATTGTTAACCCGCTTAACCGAGTGGAAGGTATTGGTTCAATAGGGTTAATGGGCGCCCCCCGGCGGGTGGTTTATGTAGACACTGATCCTAGGCTGTTGGATGCCTACAACATTACAATTGAACAGATCGGGAATGCCATTGCTGCCGAAAACATGAACCTGCCTTCGGGAAATATCAAAATGGGTACGATCGACTACCAGTTAAGAGTTCAGGGCGAATTCAGTACCAGTGGACGGATTGAAAACCTGGTTGTGGGTAATATGACCGGAAGACCGGTATACATTCGTGATGTGGCTGTTGTCAGAGACTCCATAAAAGACCTTTCGCTCGATGAAAAAATCAACGGGCAAACAGGTCTGCGTATGTTTGTCATGAAGCAATCGGGCGCCAACACAGTTAAGGTAGCCCGTGAGGTTCGTTCCAGCATCGAAGAACTGCAGAAAGAGCTGCCGCCGGATATTAAAATCAACCTGATAATGGATACTTCGGAGTTCATTAAAGGTTCGGTAAACAACCTGTCGCAAACTCTTTTGTTTGCCCTGTTGTTCGTAGTTCTGGTGGTCTTGTTCTTTCTTGGCAGATGGAGAGCAACTTTCATTATTGTTTTAACTATCCCCATTTCGCTTATTGTGGCTTTCCTGTATCTTTTTGTTACCGGAAGTTCCATTAACGTAATTTCCCTGACTTCACTTTCAATTGCAATTGGTATGGTAGTGGACGATGCCATTGTGGTACTTGAGAATATTACCCGGCATGTTGAACGTGGGGCTACTCCAAGGGAAGCTGCTATTTATGCCACTAATGAGGTGTGGCTGGCTGTTATTATCACTACCCTTGTTGTTGTTGCCGTATTTTTTCCGCTGACTTTGGTTGGAGGTATGACAGGTGTTATTTTTAATCAGCTGGGATGGATTGTTACCATTACAGTTGTTACATCAACATTGGCAGCAATATCCCTTACCCCTATGCTTGCTTCCAAATTTCTGCGGTTGCGTAAGCCAAAGAAAAAAGCACGTGCGTATAGTTATGACAACACCATTGGAAAAGGTCTGGGGGCTTTGGATAATTTTTATGAAAACACCCTGAGGTGGTCGCTGCGACATAAAGCTTTTACCTTGCTTTTTGCATTAGCCATATTCGTTGGATCAATGTTTTTGTTGAAATTCATCCATACTGATTTTATGCCTGAATCGGATGAGAGCAGTATTCAGGCAGAAATAGAATTACAAACAGGTACCAGGGTGGAAGAAACAATTAAGACCACACGTTACCTGGAAAATGTGATCAGGGAAAAATTCCCGGAAGTGCAGGTAATGGCAGCATCATCAGGTTCCGATGATGAAGGGGGACTATTCTCCCTGTTCACAACAACCGGTTCGAATATGATAAATTTCATGATGCGCCTTTCGGATGTAGAAAAAAGAGAGCGCTCTGTATGGGATATTGCTGCAGTATTACGCGAAGAAATTGCCGCATTGCCTGAAGTAATTAATTTCAGTGTTTCAACATCCAACCAGGGAATGGGCGGAACAACCAACACAGTTGATGTGGAAATTTACGGGTATGATTTTGATCAAACCAATGTGCTGGCTGAAGAAGTGCGCAGAAGATTGGAACCGATAGAGGGAGCGATTGATGTTCAGGTAAGCCGTAAAAACGATAAACCGGAACTACAGTTTACGCTCGATCGCGATAAGATGGCTTTGCACGGGCTTACTACTGCCCAGGTTTCCTCCACTGTCCGAAACCGTGTTAGCGGAATGATCGCCTCTCAATATAAGGAGGAAGGTGAGGAATACGATATCCGGATAAGGCTAAAAGAGGAATTCAGGAGTTCATTGACCGATCTGGAAGAGCTTTCGATCGTTACCCCGACCGGAGCACGTGTAAAGATTAAAGAACTTGGAGAAATTAATGAATACTGGTCACCACCTAATATTGAGCATAAACGGAGGGAGCGGATCGTAACTGTATCGGCCAAACCCGACCGCATTGCATTGGGTGAACTGGCATCAAGAATTGATGCAGAACTGGAGGGCTTGGACATTCCGCAGGAAACGCTGCTGAATATTGGTGGTGCTTATGAAGACCAGCAGGAGTCATTCATGGATCTCGGATTGCTTATGGTAATCAGCCTCATCCTGGTTTTTATTGTAATGGCCTCGCAGTTTGAATCATTTACTATGCCTTTTGTTATTATGTTCTCTATTCCGTTTGCATTTACCGGAGTGGTAGTGGCACTATTTATAACCGGAACTACCCTGAGCCTGGTTGCTGCTCTTGGAGCTGTGCTGTTAATAGGTATTGTGGTTAAGAATGGTATTGTGCTTATCGACTTTACCAACCTGATGCGTGACCGAGGGCTCGAATTAAATGAGGCAATAGCAATTTCCGGTAAGTCACGTCTGCGACCGGTGTTAATGACAGCCGCAACAACTATTTTGGGCATGCTGCCACTTGCCCTAAGCACCGGGGAAGGGGCCGAATTATGGCGGCCTATGGGAATTACCGTCATCGGAGGTTTGGTATTCTCTACCCTGGTTACAATGATAGTAGTACCTGTAATGTATGGTTTAATGGCTCACCGTGGAGAGCGCAATAAAAAGAAGGAAGTTGTGAAACAATTCCGTTTTATGGAATAAATAGTAAATGATGAAAGCAGTAATGATAATATTTAACCAGGCAAATACCGAACGTGTGGAATATATGTTCGATAAACTGGGCATCAGAGGGTACACGTGGTTTAACGAAGTGAAGGGCAGGGGAAGTGAAACGGGAGAGCCACGCATGGGAACGCATACCTGGCCGGAGATGAATTCTTCCGTTATAACCATCGTTCCTGATGAAGCAGTTGACAATTTACTCGAAGCGGTGAAGAAGCTGGATGAGATAAACAAGGAAGTGGGAGTAAGAGCTTTTGTCTGGGCGATAGAGAAGACCATATAAAAAGTAACTCAAAAAGGGAAGTGGAATCCATTTTCAAAATGATTCTGCTTCCCCATTATTATTATAAATAACGAAAGAATTGGATGTCCAAACTTTTCAACCTTAAGCTGTTAGTTAATGTTTGAGTGGAAGGGTCACAATACAACGCTGTTTTGGTTATATTTGTCCCAAAATTCAGGGAACAATGACTCCGAATTACGATGAAGGAACTATAAAGACACTCGATTGGCAGGAGCATATCCGCAAACGTCCTGGTATGTATATCGGAAAGCTGGGCGATGGGACTGCTGCCGACGATGGAATTTATGTATTGCTCAAAGAAGTGATGGATAACTCTATCGACGAGTTTATGATGGGCAATGGAAAAAAGATTACCATCAACATTGATGACGACAAAGTTATAATACGGGATTTTGGTCGTGGCATTCCACTTGGGAAATTGGTTGATGTTGCCAGTAAAATGAATACCGGTGCCAAATACGATTCCAAGGTTTTTAAGAAATCGGTGGGGCTGAATGGTGTGGGTATTAAAGCTGTTAATGCTTTGTCTTCAAAATTCACCATTCGTTCGGTACGCGAAGGCGTAGCCAAAGAGGTGGAATTCCAGCAGGGGATCAAAACAAATGAACGGGATCTGAATAACCTCGATGAACCTAATGGTACACTGGTAGTATTTGAGCCCGATCTGGAACTCTTTAAAAGCTTTCATTACATAAGCGATTATGTAGTGGATATGGTAAAGAATTACACCTTTCTTAATGCAGGGCTTGTCATTGAGTACAACGGACAGCGTTTCTATTCCAAAAATGGTCTTCGAGATCTGCTTGAGGAAAATATGGACGATGATATCATTTATCCGATTATACACCTTAAAGGCGAGGATATTGAAATTGCCGTTTCTCACGGGAACCGTTATGGTGAAGATTATTATTCATTTGTAAACGGACAGCATACCACACACGGGGGAACCCACCTGCAGGCTTTTCGTGAAGTGTATGTTAAAACGATAAGGGACTTCTATAAAAAAGATTTTGACCCCTCCGATATCAGGGCATCAATAGTAGCTGCAGTGAGCATTAAAGTGGAAGAACCGGTTTTTGAATCGCAGACTAAAACAAAGCTTGGTTCCAAGGATATAGGCCCTAATGGGCCTTCAGTGCGGGCTCATGTGGGTAATTTCGTTCAGAAGGAACTTGATAATTACCTGCATAAAAACCCCGATACAGCTGAAGTACTGCTAAGGAGAATTACTGAATCGGAGCGCGAACGCAAAGCCATTTCAGGAATAAAGAAACTTGCCAAGCAAAGGGCTAAAAAAGTAAACCTCCATAATAAGAAGCTTCGCGATTGTAGGGTTCATTTTACTGACAATCATGCCAAAGCAGGGGAATCAAGTATCTTTATTACAGAGGGAGATTCGGCCAGTGGCTCCATCACAAAATCACGTGATGTAAATACCCAGGCGGTTTTTAGCCTGAAAGGAAAGCCACTCAATACCTTTGGGTTAACCAAAAAGGTGGTGTATGAAAATGAGGAGTTTAACCTCCTTCAGGCAGCGCTCAATATTGAAGACAGCCTGGAGGATCTGAGGTACAATAAAATTATAATAGCTACTGATGCCGATGTTGATGGAATGCATATCCGGTTGCTCCTGATTACTTTCTTCCTGCAATTCTTTCCTGAACTGATTCGCAAAGGCCACCTGTATATTCTCCAGACCCCTTTGTTCAGGGTTAGAAACAAGCAAAAAACTTATTACTGCTATTCAGATGAAGAGCGCAGAGAAGCTATTAACAAACTAAAAGGAAAACCTGAAATCACCCGGTTTAAAGGATTGGGTGAAATTTCACCCGATGAATTCAAGCATTTTATTTCGGGCGATATCCGCCTTGACCCTGTTATGATGAAAAAACATGAATCAGTGTCTCAGATGCTGGAGTTTTATATGGGCAAAAATACTCCGGAACGGCAGGATTTTATCATCGATAATCTCTATGTGGAGAAAGATGAAGTAGCATAATACCAGGAGAAAGGGTTAATGTAAGTTTGAAAAACAGAATGAAATTCATTGGATTGGAAGCCTAAATCATAATAATGTCAGAAGAGTTAGAAAATAACGAAACAGGGAAGGAACAGCCGGATAAGGGTTCAGAAGGCATTAAGGAGGAAATTACATACTTGCCGGGAATGTACCGTAACTGGTTTCTCGATTATGCCTCTTATGTTATCCTGGAAAGGGCAGTTCCCTATGTAAACGATGGGTTAAAGCCCGTGCAACGCAGAATCATGCATGCCATGCGCGAAATGGATGATGGCCGTTACAACAAGGTTGCCAACATTATCGGGCAGACCATGCAGTACCATCCCCATGGTGATGCATCTATTGGTGATGCCATCGTGCAATTGGGTCAAAAGGAATTACTAATCGACACACAGGGAAACTGGGGTAACGTACTGACAGGTGACGGTTCAGCTGCTCCCCGGTATATTGAAGCCCGACTTTCAAAATTTGGTCTTGAAGTACTATTCAACCCAAAAACTACTGAATGGAAACTTTCATATGATGGCCGGAAAAGAGAACCTGTAACATTGCCCGCTAAATTCCCGCTGCTGTTGGCACAGGGGGTCGAGGGCATTGCTGTAGGTCTGGCATCTAAGGTGTTCCCACATAACTTTAATGAACTTATTGATGCCTCAATAGCCTACCTCAGGGAGGAAGAATTTGAATTGCTGCCGGATTTCCCTACAGGTGGAATGGTCGACTGTGGTCGTTACAACGACGGATTACGTGGCGGTGCAGTGAAAATCAGGGCAAAGATTGAAAAACGGGACAGTAAAACTCTGGCTATAACGGAAATTCCATTTGGCAAGAACACTACTACGCTTATCGAATCTATTATTAAAGCTAACGATAAGGGTAAAATTAAGGTTAAGAAAATTGATGACAATACTGCGGCCAATGTAGAAATACTGGTGCATCTGGCACCTGGAGTTTCATCCGATAAAACCATTGATGCCCTTTATGCCTTTACTGATTGCGAGATATCTCTTTCTCCTAATGCCTGTATTATTGAATTCGATAAACCGCATTTTATTGGTGTTTCCGAAATACTGAGACGATCAACCGACAGTACACTTAAACTGCTAAAGCTTGAGCTTGAAATACGAAAAGGAGAACTGGAAGAAGCCTGGCATTTTTCATCGCTTGAAAAAATATTTATAGAAGAACGATTATATAAAGATAAAAAATTCGAGGAGTCGGAAAGTATGGATGAAGCCGTTCTCTACCTCGATAAACGGCTGGAACCATGGAAGCCTCAATTCAGAAGAGAGATTAACCGCGATGATATTCTTCGGCTTATGGAAATCCGAATGGCCCGGATTCTGAAATTCAATACCGATAAAGCCAATGAAAATCTCCTTTCGATTGAGGACGAAATTGAAGAGGTTTTAAACAAGATCGAAAATATAGTTGAATATACTATCCAGTGGTTCTGTCACCTTAAAGACAAATACGGCAAAGGCCGGGAACGTAAAACAGAAATTCGCAATTTTGAGAACATTATTGCTACCAAGGTGGTGGTGAAAAATGAAAAGCTGTATGTCGATCGCAAGGAAGGTTTTATGGGTATCGGCCTCCGGAAAGCAGAATATATTTGCGATTGCTCCGATATCGACGATATCATTGTATTCCGCCGCGATGGGACATACTTTGTTACGAAAGTTACCGACAAGGCATTCATCGGCAAAAATCCGCTGCATCTGGCCGTTTTCCGAAAAGACGATAAGCGAACAATATACAATGTGGCCTACCGTGATGGCAATACCGGTTTTTCCTACATGAAACGTTTTGCAGTTACCGGAGTTACCCGCGATAAGGAATACGATATAACAATGGGAACCAATGGCTCACGGATAACATATTTTTCTGCCAATCCAAATGGTGAGGCTGAGGTTTTGAAAATTTTGCTTAAGCCAAAGCCACGGATTAAAAAGCTGGCATTTGAGGTGGATATGGGTGAGCTTGCCATTAAAGGAAGGCAGTCGATGGGAAATATCCTCACCAAGCATGAAGTTCATAAAATCTCGTTGAAAGAAAAAGGTGTTTCCACACTTGGCGGACGTAAAATTTGGTTCGATGAAGATGTGCTGCGCCTGAATGCTGATAACCGGGGTAAATACCTGGGTGAATTTTCAGGTGAGGATAAGATCCTGGCGATCTATAAAAACGGAGAGTATGAATTGTACTCCTTCGATCTTAGTAATCATTTTGATGCCGATATACTTGTTATTGAAAAATTCGACAAATGTAAAGTGCTTTCGGCTGTATACTTCGATGCCGAGCAAGGTTTCTATTACCTGAAACGTTTCGAAATTGAGGATATTGAAGGTAAGCGAATACGGTTTATCGGAGAACGTCCTGACAATAAACTGATAAACATTACCTGGGTTCGTTTCCCACGACTTGAAATAGAGTTTGGAGGTAAATATGCCGAACGTGAAAATGAAATCATTGAAGTGGCAGAATTTATTGGCGTTAAATCATGGAAGGCTAAAGGTAAGCGGCTCTCGAACTACAGCATAGAAAACGTGAAGGAGATTGAGCCGGTTATAAAAGACGAAGACGATAAACCAGCTGCAGAAGAGGAAGAGGAACAAAAATCGAATGATGATTTTGATGATGTTCCCTTTGAAGTAAAAAGACCCGGCAAGGATGACGATCCTAGCCAGATGTCGCTCTTTTAGTTAAAACTGATGTTTATAATCTTCTATGTAGATTTTTGTTGAAAACATATGTTATGAGGATTTACCTTACAGGATACATGGGGTGCGGGAAATCAACCCTGGGACGCAAGCTTGCCAGTCATGCAGGATTGCAGTTTATCGATATGGACCAATACATTGAAGAACGCAACTGCAAATCAATCCCGCAGATTTTTGCCGAAGAAGGTGAAGATGAATTCCGTAAGAAGGAACGTAAGGCACTGGAAGAACTATCGGAATTTACTGATGTTGTGATTGCTACGGGAGGTGGAGCCCCATGCTTCTTCGATAATATGGAATTAATGAATCGCACAGGCAAGACCATTTACATGGACATCGATCCAAAAATTCTGGCAACCCGGTTACTTAAATCAAAAACTGACCGGCCGCTTATTAAAGGGAAATCAGAAGAAGAACTTGTGCAATTTATTGGTGAAACCCTCGAAAAAAGAATTGTATATTACAGCATGGCTAAATGCCGGATCACCAGGCCCGATGTGGATTTGAACGAGGTGATGAAGATGATCAGTTGAAAGGAGAAATCCTTACCTGTATTAGTAAGTATCGCATTTTGGAAGCCGCCGTATTAAAACACTTACAGCACTAAAAAAGCCATTTGAAATATTTATTTTCAAATGGCTTTTTTAAAATGTCTTTACGTACAATTAATTGCTGGTATCTCCGGCTGCCGGAGCAGGAGTTTCATCGTTTACATCAGGAACGGTTGTTGGGAAATTGGGAACCTGCGTTGGATCAACCGCATTTTCAATCTGATCCTGAACCCTTGATCTTTCCAGCATAGCTCCTTCCCTTGGAATGAATGCCGAGCCCATAATTGACAACACCAACAGCGAACCGGCCAATACCCAGGTTGCTTTTTCAAGAAAATCGGTAGTTTTCCTAACTCCCATAATTTGGTTCGACGACTGAAAATTACTTGCCAAACCTCCGCCTTTTGAATTTTGAACCAATACAATCAGTACCAGCAAAACACAGACGATAAATATTAAAACAGTGATTAAAACGTACATCTCAAAACAGTTAAATATTTTTTAATTTCTCTATCTCTTCAATTCGGGTGGCAAAGTAACTATTTTTTTCCGGATATTTCAAGCATAATTTTTTAAAAGCTTCCAATGCTTTGTCGTATTTTTTTTGTCTGGTATAAATATTGGCCAATGTTTCTGTTACCAGATCTTCATCTTCTGTGAGCGATTTTGCAATAATTTCATTTTCAGCAGCTAAAGGTTGGCTCTCGGGTAAAGGCTTATTAAGCTTTAACGGACTATGTGTTGTTGAAAGGAATTTATCGATGAGATTATCACCGGTATGGGCGTCATCCGGTTTTTCAAGTGTATATTCCGAAACCGGGTTTCCTGCTATATTCCTGTCTTGTCTTAATCCTGGAGGTTCAATTTTCGAATGCAAAAATCGGTATAAATGCTTCCGGTCGGGAAGGATAGGAGCTGCCTTTTTTAAAGCTTCATCAAACTCCGGGTGGTTTAAATCTTTAAGATTTTTCAGGTAAAGCATCCAGGCTGCATGAAATTGAGGAAAATCCTCAGTTAACTTTTTGAGTCCTTCCAATGTATCACGACTTAATTTGGAGGGATTTTGGGACAGTTTATAAAATAATTCTTTCTCCATCTTTTACCAGTTGGCCAGGGTTGCGTTAAAAATATCTTCAGTGATTTTGGTAATAATTTCAGGTACAAGGCCATCTTCTACATCTGCCAATGTACTTGAGCTGTCGAAATCTTCGAAAGCTGAAAAAGACCTGTCGACGTTTTGTTCCGGGTCGATGCTGTTCGTATATTTAACCCTGATCGTAATGGTCAGCCGGCTTAAAGCGGCCAAATCTTCTTTTTGAATAGCCATTGGCCGCACCTCATAACCGGTAATCTGGCCTTCAAATATCAGATCGCCGTCTTCGGCTAGTTCATTAAGCGACGTCTGTCGCTGCAGTTTTTCGCGAAGCGCCTCTGTGAACGACTGACTGAGTGTTGGGTTTACCAGCCGGGCCCGGTTGGGGAAATAATATACTGAAAAAGTTTTTACAGCAGGTGAAATGTTTGCCCCGGTAAAAGAGTATCCTATTTTGCAGGAGTTGAAAGTTCCTGATATGAGAAATGTTATTATAAACAGAATGAGTGATTTTTTGAGCATCTTTCAGCCTTTTATATTGTGTTCTTTAATTTTACGGTAAAGTGTTCTTTCTGATATGCCAAGCTCGTTAGCTGCATATTTTCTTTTGCCATGATGCTTTTCGAGTGCCTTGGTTATCAGTTCAATCTCCTTGTCTTCGAGCAGTAATGATTCCTCTACCACTTCCTCCGTATCCTGAATATTTTTCCGATCGAAATCTTTATAATGCACAGGTTTTGGCAGCTTTTCGTTAGTCGATAAATTTATTTCTTCCCCATCATAAAGGTTCTGGATCATACGTTCCTGATCAACCGAAATCTGGTAATCGCGGTTCTCCATCAAATCAAGTACCAGCTTTTTAAGCTCGTTCACATCACGCTTCATATCAAAAAGGATTTTATAAAGTATTTCCCTTTCGGTAGAATAGTTTTTATCTTCTGGATGATTAAATAATGCAGGAAGATTTTTAGTTGAAATGGCAGGTAGGTACCGCTGCAATATATCGGCAGTAATATCACGATTCTGTTCAATTATCGATATTTGCTCGGTAATGTTTTTCAACTGCCGGACGTTTCCCGGCCACCTGTAATTTTCCAGCAGAATTCGGGCATCTTCATCCAGGCGTAATGGCGGCATCTGGTATTTTTCAGCAAAATCTCGCGTGAACTTCCGAAAGAGCAGATGGATATCTTCCGGCCTCTGGCGCAGTGGCAGGATGTGGATCGGTACCGTATTTAACCTGTAATACAAATCTTCCCTGAATTTTCCTTCCTCAATTGCTTTGGGAATATCCAGATTGGTTGCGGCAATCACCCGTACATTTGATTTCAATACTTTTGAGGAACCAACCCTCATGAACTCACCGGTTTCGAGTACCCTTAACAGACGAACCTGTGTGGCCAGTGGCAGCTCACCGATTTCGTCCAGAAAAATAGTCCCTTCATCAGCTTCCTGAAAATAACCTTTTCTTTCAGAAAAGGCGCCTGTAAATGAGCCTTTTTCATGGCCGAATAACTCTGAATCGATGGTTCCTTCAGGGATGGCGCCACAGTTTACTGCAACATATTTACCGTGTTTACGGGTCGAAAACTGATGAATTATCTGCGGAAAGACTTCTTTCCCTGTGCCACTTTCACCGGTTATCAAAACCGAAAGGTCAGTCGGAGCCACCTGCACTGCAACTTCAATGGCCCTGTGCAATCCTGACGAATTTCCTATTATTTCAAATCGTTGTTTTAAATCCTGAATATCCATTTTCATCGTTCTTTCGCCTGTTAATGCTTTTACTCAGGCGGGAATTTAATGAAACAGGCCTTGCAGATTCATATTAGAAAAAATCGTACACGGCTTGTTTCAGGCCTCAAATTTACAATTTTTCAATGGCAATGTTCTATTTGGTATTTTGTTTAACCTTTTTTATTTTATTAATTGTTAATTTTTTATTCTGCAATCCTGCCGATTTCTATATTGGTTATATTTACACTTGTATTAATTAAAAAATTTGCATGAAATGAGCATGAGCAATCTGTCGCATCAATTGTTGATGATTTAAACTTTCATGCGAATTCCCTGCCTGCCGTAAAAGGCTGGCATATGATACCTTTGAAAACAAACAATATTAATCATATGAAATTTATAGTTATAATACCAGCACGTTTTCAATCTACCCGTTTCCCTGGTAAACCACTTGCTCTTCTTGGTGGAAAACCTGTAATTCAGTGGGTTTATGAAAATTCGGCACGAGCAATTGAGGATGTGTGGGTAGCTACCGATGATGAACGAATACATGATGCCGTTGTATCATTCGGTGGTAAAGCCGTTTTTACTCATTCAACACATAAGAGTGGCACCGATCGTTGCGCCGAAGCTGCCAAATTACTGGAGCAGAATGTTAATTTTGATGCTGTGATTAATGTACAGGGGGATGAACCTTTTGTCAGAGCCGAACAGCTTGAACAATTGAGGTCGTGTTTCGATGCGGAAACCAAAATTGCCACCCTTATCAGGGAAATTGATAATGCAGATGAACTCTTTAATCCTAACCGGCCCAAGGTAGTGCTCGATAATAACAACTACGCATTGTACTTCAGCCGGTCGCCGGTTCCATATGTAAGAGGAGAAAAAGAAGGCAAATGGCATTTGTATCATCAGTTTTGGTCTCATATTGGAATGTATGCCTATACCAAAGAGGTGTTGCAAAAGATTACCGGGCTTGCTCCAGGGAAGCTTGAAAAGGCTGAATCGCTCGAACAATTGCGCTGGCTCGAAAATGGATATTCAATTAAAACCGCAGTGACAAATTTCCAAAGCATTGGTATTGATACACCTGCAGATTTGCAGACAGCCGAATTGCTGCTTAAATAAAGGGCATATTATTTGCATGTTATTACAAAAAACAGTAACTTTTTAATCATGAAAAAAATTTTACTCTTAACTATATTTTCATCATTTATTTTGGCTGCATTTGCCGGAGTACCCGGCTATTTTGATGGGTTGCAGGATGGTGCTGTCCGTATCGATTCCACCCAGAATGAACTGAAAGTATATCCTAATCCTGCAGAAACCGGAAAGGTAACCCTTGAAATGAACACAGGAGAAATTTCAGAGGTTCGTTTGATTAATATTGCCGGGAAAGAGGTAGTTTATCGTAAAATGGATTTTGGTACTTCTAAATATGAATTGCCCCTTGAAAATGTACCAAGTGGAATATACTTTGTCAGGGTTAAATCATTTGAAAACAAAAGTATTGTCAAAAAGCTGGTGGTATCTTCCCGCTAAAATTTCTTAAGAATTTGTAACCCCTTTTTACAAGTTCTCCTGTTTTCAGGTAAAGAATTGTCAATTGTCCTTAAAATCCCCCCTTTTCGAATTTCTTTTCTTATTAGTTTTGTTTGAGAATTTTATCTGATATATATTTTCCATCGGGCTTAAGCACCGAAATAACATACATTCCCGGTTGTAAAGCACTCACAGGAATTTCATAACCTTTGTTCAGGTAATTTTGATAAATTACCCTGCCGGCATCGTCAAACAGCTGAATATAACACCGGTTATCGAGGTTTTTGTTCATGTATAATATTTCTTTTACAGGGTTTGGATGAAACAGATTTCCGCCTTCCAGATCAATTAATTCTGAGCTGGTAACCGGACAATTAATGCCCTGATTTGTTACCTGCACCGTTACAGTATCACTTAATTCATGGTTGTCGGCTGCATAAACGTGAATTCGTATGTATCCTTCGTCACCACAGATGCCTGATCCTTTTATATAAAGCCGGCCACCAGACAAAGGATTTAAAGTGCTTTCAGTTGTGTTTTCAATCACATCAATCACGGCTGCAGTGCTGAAAGCATCTGAAGGCAAAATCACTGTGCGGATAATATCAGTTCCGCCATCGTTACTGATAATGAAGTTACGGTCAGAAGTAATTTTAAGACTGTCGGGC
This sequence comes from Mariniphaga sp., assembly GCA_024636975.1. GTDB lineage: Bacteria > Bacteroidota > Bacteroidia > Bacteroidales > Prolixibacteraceae > Mariniphaga. The sequence goes on along the minus strand of JAGXGA010000061.1, from coordinate 243,985 downwards.
CGTATGCGATCGTAATATCCCAGCGGTAACTGCTCATATCCCGGATCTTCTCCCTGCATTGAAATAATTACCATTGCATGTTTTGGAACCTGCACCAGCAAATCATCTGACAGGGTAACTGACACTGAATCAATATTAGTTATAAATGAACTGAAATCATCTTCCCATATGGTATACATCATTGCTTCATCGTTGATATGAATACCCTCGGGTAATTCCAGCTGCAATGTAAACTCGTTCTCAAAGTCTCTGTTGATTAACAAGATGCTAAAGTTTTCCCCATTATTAAAAGCATACGTTCCAACAGCATCATAATTAATAGTCTGTCCGTCAGAATTGGTCAGTATGCTGTTTGAAATAAATTCTGTTTCCAATATATGCCCCTTGCAAAACCGGTTAAAGAACTGCCCGGTATAGTACAATGGCAATTTATTGTAGTTTTCAGCCGGTTGGGTAATTCTCCACTGTCCGCCTGTAAGGTGAAAAACACTGGGCACAATTGATCCGTAATTCATAGAGTTGGCAAGGTAATCAGTCATTACAATAGCCTGTCCGAACCTTCCGTTGTAAGAAGTGGTCGTCATATTTGATTCGTACAGGTAAAAAGTTTTAAGGGTTCCTGTAAGGCTGAACATCTCTTTCATGGTGAGTACAAAACCTTCCATGTTTTTTCTTGACATGGCAATACCGTTCTTGTAATAGTCAAGCTCCGATTTCCCTTTAGGAATTTCAGGATCGTAGGAAAGGTTTCCTCCAAGGTATCCGGAAACACCAAGACTTTCTACGTGCCCCTTGTCGCCGGTAAGAACCTTGGTATTCACCCCATAACTGCTGTCGGGATGGGGGTATCTGCCACTGTAAACCATTATAATTTTTTCCGGATCGTAATAGGGTGAAGAGCGCACTACATCAGACATCTCCCTAACCCATCTGGCATAGGCAGCATAGTCGGAGCCGATTTCCGCATCATGAGCTGCTGCACCCCAGACTTCGTTTCCAAATTCCAAAAGAATTCCTTTTCCCTGCTGAAGCAAAGGTTCGGTAAATCCTTCCGAAGCACGCACTGCTCCCCATGTGGTAGATGCATCTCCTGCAAGATATTCCAGTAAATGCAGGAAGGTATTGGGATCGGTGCGATAGTCAATTCCATTCTGAACGCCGACAGTAAGGGCAAAACGGGCATCAATTTCATTTGCCAGGTTTAGCATTTTAGCATAAGTGTTTGATTTGCCGCTACCAACCGAGCCCTGAAATGATTTTGAGTTTGCAGAAATGGCGCCCCATCTTATGGCACCTGCTTCAAAATCTTTTACAAGCTCCCTGACTGTGGCATTATTTACCATATCACCATTTTCGTATGGACCGTTCAACCCGATACCTTCATTCCAGGAGGTATTCTGATTATAAACTATCACTTTGCCAACCTGTTCACCTAACCCGGGTCCGGTTGGATCGAATGCTAAAGTTGCAACAATAAATTGTTCACTCTTTTCAGAAACATTCATACCGGCATCAACCGATTCCAAAGTAAGAAGATATTCAGTCTCAGGAGCCAGATTGTGGATTATAATACTGTCGTTATAGATTAAATCTTCAGTATTGTACAGGACATCATTAATATAGAGGTTATAACCGATAACTTCTGTTTCAGTGTCTGAAGCTCCGCTCCAGCTAATTTGTAAAGCCAGACTGGTTGCTTCCAAAACAACCAGTTGCTGTGGTGGCAATGGGGGTACCGAATCGCTCTGATAGGTTTCAACTTCAAGTATGTTGCTGATAAATGATTCATTTCCCGACTGGTCAACTGCAGTTGCTGCCAGGTAATAGGTAGTTTCTTCAGCCATGCCTTCAGCTCTGTAGGATGTTTCGCTGATTAGATCCTCATTTATGCGTATACCATTTACATAAATATTATATCCCGAAACAATAGTCCCGTCAGTTGAAGGACTCCAGTCAACCAAAAAGCTCGCTGAAGAACGCCATACATAATCAAGATTGGCTGGTGCTGAAGGCTTGTCAATGTCATATGTTGGCATTAAATTTTCACCGGGTATGTATTGCCTTTCTATGCCCGGTCCATCCCACATGATCCCTCCATAGGTTGAATGAATAGTCCATTGAGTGGCATAAATGGCATAAACTTTTCCTGCTTCTAAAGTTACCGGTTCCGACTTTGTTGTATTGTTTCCGATTTCTGATCCTATTTTGCCATAGTTATTGCTACGGGCAACAATTGCTTCGGCATCATTAAAATTTGCATTTGGACTTATCCAGAAAGTATGGTTATCGGCCGAACGCATATAAAAATGGTAGGTACCGTCGGCAGGTGGTATAAGATATCCTCTGTAAAAGGAGGTGTAAAAATCGTGGCCTGTACAAACTGTCCCGGAACAATCCATATTTACTGTTAAGGGAATTTCATCATAATTTAGCTGGTTGTATGGCCCTGCTGAGTTCGTTGTCACAGTCTCATAAACAGGCACCCCATCTAACGGTATAGCCTCCTGCCAGAAAACGATATCATGAATTTCAAATACCATTCCCGGATTACTGTATGGCACAATATGAACTTCGAAAACTAGGGGTACACTTTCTCCCTCAAAATTAAGGTTTAATGTTAGGTTAACCACCCCGGGTGCATCTTTTTCCTCCACAGTTACCACCGCAAATGATTGTCCGGAAGTATAATCCACTTCAATGATTTCCAATAATTCAGTATCAGATGAAACAACTTCCGGCTGAATATTTTCCGAAGCCAGGGAGTCAGGTACAGGTATCAGCAACTGATTGACTCCTGAACCGATAAAAACATTCAGAGAATCCTGACCGGCAGAAGAGGGGCCTGTTTGTGCTGAAAGCAGGCCACTTGTTAATACTGATAAAAGTAGGAATAGAATATTTCCAGAGTAAAATTTCTTCATGTTAACTAATTTTTTGGCAATCAAATAAAAGGTTAATATTAGTAAAAAAAAGCTGCCCTGCAAATAAGGCAGCTATGTCAGCATAACAATAGCATCATTCTATAGCTTTGATGGTAATGTATTTAATGCCAAAATTATTATTCATTACTGGTAGATTAAAATACTGCTTTTTGTTCTAATCAACCACCAAACCTTACTTTTGCCTCTTCCAGTATAGCTATGGTGGCTGTTGCACCGCACCTGCTGCAACCTGCTTCCTGTACTTCAATCAATCCATCGAGCGAGCGTACACCTCCGGCGGCTTTAACTTTAACTCCCGGTCCCACGCTTTGTTTCATCAGTTCAAGATCGGGAATGGTAGCACCGGTATATGCATATTTCCCATCACCGCCTTTTACAAAGCCAAACCCCGATGAGGTTTTAACATAATCGGCACCCACTTTGGTGCAAATCTTACACAGATTAACAATGTCTTCTTTTTTGTTTACATAGTCGGTCTCAAAAATCACTTTAACAATTGAATTGTTTTCGTGGCAGGTTTTAGTAACGGCGCCAATTTCTTCCTCAATATAAGCCCAGTCACCCTGCAACGCTTTGCCAATATTTATAACCATATCGATTTCCACCGCCCCGTCGTTACATGCCGTTTCGGTTTCAAACACTTTTACTGCTACGGCAGAATTGCCTGCAGGAAAACCAATGACACAACCCACAAGCACGTCTGAACCCTTCAATAGTTCAACAGCCTGTTTCACTGCATAGGGTTTAACACAAACCGATGCTACATCGTATTTTTTCGCCACTTCGCATTCCCTCCGCAAATCTTCATCGGTCATTGTAGGATGAAGAATCGAGTGGTCGATCATTTTTGCAAGTTCTTTTATTTTATCCATAGTATAATTATTTAATCATCAATTGTCTGAAACACCAGTTGCCTGAATTTCCATCCGGTTTGATCGTTAACATCTCCCTGGGTTTGTTTCATTAATATGCCAATAACCCCCTCCTGTGGATCGGCAAAATACTGGGTGTTGAAATAACCTCCCCAATCAAAGGTGCCTGCACTTCCAATCCCACCTTTGTCCTGTCCTTCAGGGGTTACTACCCCAAAAGCAAGGCCGTAATGTTTTTCATCACCGCCCCATAAATCTCCGGTTTGATTTCCCATAATGCTTCTCACCGTAGTGCGGCTAAGCAACCGCACACCATTGTATTCCCCTCCATTCAGGTACATCTGGAGGAAAACAGCATAATCTTTTGCTGTACTGGAAAGGCCTGCTCCGCCTGAGAAGAATCGTTTTGCTCCTTTTACAGGATAGTCGGTATCGTAAGATGTGACAGGATACTTTTCCCAATGCCCGTCTGTTTTATGCTGAACAGCCACCAGTCGGCCGGCTTTGTCTTCCGGAAGGTAAAACCTGGTATCGTTCATCCCAAGCGGATCGAAAATCCGTGTTTTTAAAAACTCATCGAAGGGCAAACCCGATACCACTTCAATGAAGTATCCCAGCACATCCAGTCCTAAACTGTACCGATATTTACTACCGGGGTGGAAATGCAGCGGCAGCAGGGCCAGTTTTTTTATATTTTCTTCAATAATGATGTCTTCTGTGGTAAAAGCATCGATTATCCCTGCTTTATGGTAAATCATGCGCATGTGTTCAACGTTGTCGATAAAACCATACCCTATTCCGGAGGTATGTGTTAATAACTGCCTGATTGTAATTTCCGAATTTGCCGGTTCGCCCGTCCACGAGGAGTCGGCTGGATTGAAAGTATATAAAACCTGCGGGTTCTTAAATTCGGTAATGTACTTTGAAATTGGATCATCGAGTTGAAATCTGCCCTCTTCCCACAGCATCATTACGGCGGTGGCAGTAACTGCTTTTGTTTGTGAAGCTATACGGAATATATCGTCGCGTTGTAATTTTCTTCCCGCCTGATTGTCGGCCATGCCGTATGCTTTCCACAACACAATTTTTCCGTCGCGTGCCACCAGGGCAACAATGCCGGGAAGATCATCCGATGCTACTGCTTCTTCACACATCTGGTCAATGCGTGCCAGCCGCTCAGGTGAAATGCCTGCCTCTTCAGGTGAAGCTTCCTTCAGTTCCGGCGTGGAGTTGATCGATTTTGTCTGAGCGCCGGCAATTGTGCCAAATACCGACAGAATAAGTAAAAGAGTAATTAAATTTTTCATTTTATCCGATTTATAACTTTCAAAGGTATTCGATGCTATTGTCAAGGTATTTTTATGTTCCTCAGATATTGGCATTTTAGAATTTCATGACCCAACACTGATTATAACTTTTCCATACCGGGACTCCATTTCGATCCTGTTTTCTAAAATATAAAAAATCCGATAATCTCCTCCCGGTTTCACAAATCAAAAGTAACAATCTTAAATTTTAAAAAAGGAGAAATAATTCATAATACAAAAAAAAAGCAAACAAAGGATGTTTCCAAATTTACTGTGAACACTTCATCGAATGAAAACGCTGAGCCGGTTACTCAATATCCTGTTAGTATCAGTTATAGTAAATATAGGTATTTTATTTGATATTTATTCGATGTATATTCGTATTAAATTCGTATTTTATCGAATTAACCACGAATTAACCACGAATTTAATACGAATATACTACAAATTTAATATTGATGAAATTACTACATGTAATTCCACAGGAAGTTTTTATTATATGCCTGCTGCCATAAGAAGATACCTATTATGGAGAAATGGACCTTTCTTTCAAAAGGTAATGCATAACCTACTATATAAATTATTTAAAAATGGGTTTTTCTGCGGCGCAAATGTTATATATAATATCATGATACTTGATGCGCCGCATGCTGACCCCGCCACAAAGCCGTCATTGCGCGCGCAGCAAAGCAATCTCACGCTATCATGCAGCTGCCTTCAGTTGGATATATGATTAATTTACAATTAAAGTTATTCATTTTGAAGTTCGGTTAAATACCGAGGGGGGACTTATTTATCAGTTAATTCACTAATTTACGATCACCATTTCCTGATTATCATGTTTTTATTAAACTATTTATACTCTCATACCTGATTTTTGCCTTATCCTGAATTTTCAGCTGTTTCATTTTCAGTAACCTTTAAACAATTTTTGTTGTAAATGGTATTAGTAGTGAATCATTTAATCTTTAACAATATGGCAAACAGGAGGACTTTTTTAAAATCGCTGGCAGGTTTAACCGCCGGCTTATCGGTTAGCAGCGTATCGTATGCAAAAAACCAGGATTCCGACAGGTTGGGGGAGGTGCTCCCAAAACGAAAATTTGGCCGGACAGGTGAACTAGTGACCATGCTCGGCACAGGTGGTTACCATGTTGGCTGGACCACTGAGCGTGATGCGCAGGAGGTTATTGAGGCTGCTCTGGAAGGAGGTGTGCGTTTTTTTGATACTGCAGAAAGCTATTCGGCGGGGGTGAGCGAGGAAAGGTATGGAAAGTACCTAACTCCAAAGTACCGCGACCTCATTTTTTTGATGACCAAAACCACCGGTCCCGATGCGAAAACCGTGCAGGAGCATCTGGAAGGATCACTTCGCCGGCTGAAGGTTGATCAGATTGATTTGTACCAGGTGCATTCGGTGCGTACCCCGCAGGATGTTGACGACCGCATTGCAAACGGTGTGCTGGATGTATTGCTGAAGGCGAAGGAGCAGGGAAAGATTCGGTACATCGGGTATACCGGTCACCAGAATCCTTACGCCCATGCCCGCATGCTGGAACGGACCACCGAAAGCAATATTTTCGATGGTGTGCTGATGCCGGTTAATGCCCTCGACCCTTCGTATTTTAGTTTTACTGAAAATGTTATGCCCGAAGCGTTGAACCGTAATATGGGTATCATGGCTATTAAATCACTGGCCGACGGACGTTTCTTTGCAAATAAGAAAGAAGCCAACTGGACCAGCGACGATCCCATTATCCCAAATTACCTGAGCATAAAAGAAGCAATGCATTTTGTGTGGTCGTTACCGGTTTCGGTGCTTATCTCAGGCAACGAAAACGCAACTTACATGAGGGAGAAAATCGCCCTCGCCCGCTCGTTTGTTAAACTTTCGGAACAACAACGCATGGCATTGGTAGAGAAGGTGAAAAACATTGCCACGGCCGGAAACATCGAATATTATAAAAAGCAGGAAGCTTAAATGTTGGTTAAGAACATACGGCGGGTTTCTTTGGCTGTTTACATAAAAATATATCTTTGCATCCGGCTTAAATCGAGCTAAGGGTTCATTAGGCAGTTCATCAACAATTTAATTTTATAAAAACAAGCGATTATGATACCAAAAGTAAATCCGACTGAAACAAAAGCATGGAAAAAACTGGAAGCTTACTACAACGATTTTAAGGGAAAGCATATTAAAGAGCTTTTCGAACAGGATGCCGACCGTTTTGAAAGGTATTCGCTGAAGTTTGAGGATATTTTGGTTGATTTTTCAAAGAACAGGGTTGATGAAACCGTTCGTAATCTTTTGATTGAACTGGCAAGTGAATGTGGTTTGAAAGAGGCCATCAACAGCATGTTTTCGGGGCAGAAGATTAATGTTACTGAAAACAGGGCTGTACTGCACACAGCTCTTCGGAACAGGAGCAATTCACCCGTCCTGGTTGACGGTGAGGATGTGATGCCTGAAGTGAATGACGTGCTCAATCAGATGAAGGAATTTTCTGACAAGATCATCTCGGGTGAGTGGAAAGGCTATACAGGAAAGGCGATTACAGATATTGTTAACATAGGTATTGGCGGTTCCGACCTGGGACCTTTAATGGTGACAGAAGCTTTGAAAACTTATAAAAAAGAACACATCAACCTGCATTTTGTGTCGAATGTTGATGGTACCCATATGGCAGAAACACTGAAGCGGGTGGATGCTGAAACTTCATTGTTTATTGTGGCTTCCAAAACCTTTACCACGCAGGAAACAATGACAAATGCCAACACGGCAAGGAGCTGGTTTCTGGATGCAGCAAAAGATGAAAAGTTTGTAAGGAACCATTTTGTGGCTGTATCCACCAATGAAAAGGAGGTGGCGAAGTTTGGGATTGATACTAAAAATATGTTCATGTTCTGGGATTGGGTAGGAGGCCGTTATTCATTGTGGTCGGCCATCGGGCTTTCCATTGCCTGCGGACTGGGCTTTGAAAATTATGTTGAACTGCTGGAAGGAGCTCATGCCATGGACAACCATTTCAATACGACGGAGTTCGATAAAAACATACCGGTTATCCTGGCGCTCATCGGCATCTGGTACAATAACTTTTACGGGGCCGAAACTGAGGCCATTTTGCCATACGACCAGTACATGCACCGGTTTTCGGCTTACTTCCAGCAGGGAAATATGGAAAGCAACGGGAAGTATGTCGACAGGAACGGCAATCCGGTGGATTATCAGACCGGTCCTATTATCTGGGGTGAACCCGGAACAAACGGGCAGCATGCATTCTATCAGCTTATTCACCAGGGTACCAAGCTGATTCCGTGTGATTTTATTGCACCGGCCATTAGCCATAATGTAGTTGGCGACCACCATCCCAAGCTGCTGGCAAACTTCTTTGCCCAGACCGAAGCAATGATGGTTGGAAAAACAGAAGAGCAGGTCAGAAGTGAATTGCAGAAAGCAGGCAAGAGCGAAAAAGAAATTGCTGAATTGCTGCCGTTCAAGGTTTTCAAGGGGAATATACCCACCAATTCCATCCTGATGAAAAAATTGACCCCACGTACACTGGGATCATTGATTGCAATGTATGAGCATAAAATTTTCGTGCAGGGAATTATCTGGAACATATTCAGTTTTGATCAGTGGGGTGTGGAGCTTGGCAAGCAGCTGGCCAATGTGGTTCTTCCGGAACTTGAAGGCGACCAACCGGTAACCGGACACGATGCTTCCACCAACGGGTTGATCAATGCATATAAGGAGATGAGGTAAGAGGTTGTGGGGTTCCCAGTCAAGTTAGGGATTAAATCTGGGTAGAAAAAAGCGAAAAGCAAGGTGTTACATCCCATACGGGACGTTGGGATTTATGCGACATTAGATTTTCTACCAATATGATGTACCTGCGGCACATGCTCCTTCGGATAGAAATGTGTAATGATTGTCAGGGTTTAATGAATCCATGCAGGCAATCATTTACTTAGCTCAATTTCAACGATAACTGTTTGATCTCTTTTTTAGGTGGGGCATTTTCATACAATATACGGTATACGGCTTCGCAGATGGGCAATTCCACCTGGTGCTTTTTGTTGATCTCATGAATGGAGCGGGAAGCATAATACCCTTCGGCTACCATGTTCATGTCTAGGAAGGCATTTTTCACCGAATAGCCCTTCCCGATCATGGTTCCAAGCATACGGTTCCGGCTAAACTGGGAATATACGGTTACCATAAGGTCACCCAGGTATGCCGAATCCTTTATGTCGCGGCTGATGGGGTGCACCGTATCAACAAAGCGTTTAATTTCCTGAATGGCATTTGACACAAGTGTGGCCTGAAAGTTATCGCCATAACGCAATCCGTGAGCAACTCCCGCACAAATGGCAATGATGTTTTTCATAACCGAATTGTATTCTGTTCCCCAGATATCATCGGAAATGGAAGTATAAATGTATCCGCTGTGGAGTAGCCGGGCAAAGCGGGAGGCCTTTGCTTCATCCAGGCTGGCAATTGTAAGATATGAAAGCTTCTCTAGCGCTACTTCTTCTGCATGGCAGGGACCAGCAATAACTCCCATGTTCACGAGAGGTACAGCAAAATTTTTATTCAGGTATTCCAGTACCAGCAGATTCTCTTTCGATACAATTCCCTTAATCCCGGAAAGGATGTGTTTTTTTGCAAGGTATTTTTTCGATCTTTTGAGCACCTCTGGCAGGAATGCTGAAGGTACTGCCAACACAATGATATCCGAATCTTTTATCAGATCGTTTACATTGTTATAAAAATGGACCCGGTTAAGGTCGAATTCCACACTTTGCAGATAACGCGGATTAGCGTTTAATTCCTTAAACATTTCAATGGTATCTTTTCTTCTGAAAAACCAATTGATCTGACTTACATTCTCCAATACCATTTTTGCAATGGCAGTAGCCCAGCTCCCGCTCCCGATAATACCTACTTTGTCAGTTTTTACGTTCATCCTTTTCAATTTGCGGAGTGCAAAAATAGTTTAAATATTTGATTGGAGGATCATTCCCTTCAATGTAGCTTTAATTCAATATATGAAGGCATTTTTATTTTTTTAGCTAACAGGCTGTCAGAGGACAAAAGAACATAGGGATCACCGTTGCAGCCGTTTAAACAAATTCAGCTTATGTCGTACATCCGTCTCCAACAAAAAGAAACAATTTTTCAGGAGATTTGGCTACTGAAATCAGTTCTTTCCACTGTGAACGCGGTCAGGAAAGGTTTCAGTTTTATAAAGTAATTCAGGATTAGAATAAAAAGCAGCATCAATCGATTAAGCCAGAGTACAACTGTTTTTCGAAGATGTTGTAAAATATACTTTAAAATCGATGTAAAAATTGTAATTTAATGGTTCATAATCAATAAAAAGATCCGGGCTATGCAGAAATACATCCTTGCACTCGATTCAGGCACAACAAGCAACAGGGCTATTCTTTTTAATCATTCGGGCGAAATTGCCGGTACTGCACAACAGGAGTTTGATCAAATATATCCCCGGCCGGGGTGGGTGGAGCACGATCCCACAGCTATTTGGGAAAGCCAGCTGAAAGTAGCTCTTGAGGTGATGAAACAAAATAATGTCGACCCAACTGAAATAGCTGGTATCGGTATTACCAATCAACGGGAAACAACCCTTATATGGAACCGCGAAACAGGTGAGCCGGTATACAATGCCATAGTTTGGCAGGATCGCCGAACAGCCGGGATATGCGATGAATTAAAAAGCAGGGGACTTGAAAAAGTATTTTCAGGGAAAACCGGGTTGGTTCTCGATGCTTATTTTTCGGGAACCAAAATCAAATGGATACTCGACAATGTGGCAGGTATCCGTGAACTGGCAGAAGCCGGCAAGCTTGCTTTCGGAACCGTTGATACGTGGCTTATCTGGAAAATGACAGGAGGTAACCTGCATATTACGGATGTTACGAACGCCAGCCGTACGCTGCTGTTTAATATCCATACGCTTCAATGGGACGATGAATTACTTCAAATACTTGATATTCCAGAGGAAATACTTCCCGGTGTTAAGCAAAGCAGCGAGATTTACGGAAAAACCAGTAAAAATTTGTTGGGAGCTGAAATTCCGTTGGCAGGTATTGCCGGTGATCAGCAGGCTGCACTGTTCGGACAGATGTGCATTGAAGAAGGGATGACAAAAAATACTTATGGCACCGGGTGCTTTGTGGTAATGAACACCGGCAAAAAACCTGTGGAATCGAAGCATAATTTACTCTCAACTGTTGCCTGGCAGATTAATGGTGAGACTACCTATGCCATTGAAGGGAGTATTTTCATTGCCGGAGCAGTAGTGCAATGGTTGCGCGACCAGTTGGGCATTATTAATTCCGCGTCTGAAATAGAAAGTCTGGCATCGGAAGTGGAAGATAGCGGAGGCGTATCGTTTGTGCCAGCTTTAGTGGGTTTGGGTGCCCCCCACTGGGACCAGTATGCTGCGGGCACTATAATTGGCATCAGCAGGGGAACAGGTAAGGCTCATATTGCGCGTGCAGCCCTCGAAGCCATAGCCCTCCGTACCATGGAAGTAATTGAAGCCATGATGGAAGACTCGGGTATAAAAGTTCACGAATTGCGTGTTGATGGAGGGGCTGCAGTTAACAACCTGCTGTTACAGATCCAGGCGAATGCAATTGATACACGGGTTGTGAGGCCGAAAATTACCGAAACAACGGCCTTGGGAGCTGCCTTCCTGGCTGGTTTGGCAACCGGGTTCTGGAATATGGAGGAACTTAAAAAGCAGTGGAAAATAGACCGTGAATTTAAACCGGATGAGAAGCAAAAACAGTTTGAAGAAGTGATTGGTAATTGGAGGAAAGCTGTTCACAGAAGCAAAGGCTGGTATGAAGAAAGGTAATTGAATTGAAAATATATAGGATGGACTAACCTGATGAATTTCCAGGCAAGGCATCTGCCATTATCATCCTGTTAAAATAAATAGTATGGAACGGACCAAGAGTATAAAAAAATTGTCGAAGCATCCATGGGATATTTTAGTCATTGGTGGTGGTGCGACAGGACTGGGGTGTGCAGTTGATTCAGCATCGAGAGGGTTTAAGACACTACTTCTGGAACAGGTCGATTTCTCAAAAGGAACTTCGAGCCGGAGTACAAAGCTGGTGCATGGTGGTGTGCGTTACCTTCAGCAGGGTGATGTATCACTGGTTTTTGAGGCATTAAAGGAACGTGGCTTAATGTTTAAAAATGCCCCTCATCTTGTAACCAACCAATCGTTTGTTATTCCCACCTACGATTGGTGGGGAGGTCCCTTCTATACAGTGGGTTTAAAAGTTTATGACCTGATGGCAGGAAAACTCGGGCTGGGGCCTTCAAAACACCTGTCGCGGGAGGAAGCCATTGAAGCCTTGCCGACTGTAGAACAGGAAGGTTTGAAGGGGGGTGTAATTTACCAGGACGGACAGTTTGATGATGCACGGATGGCCATCACCCTTGCGCAAACAGCAGTTGACTATGGAGCAACGGTTATGAATTACTGTAAGGTAACCGGGCTTTTAAAGGAGGATGAGTTAATTACCGGGGTTGTGGTTGTGGATCAGGAAACAGGAGAAGAAATCAGGATTAAATCGAAAGTGGTAATAAACGCAACCGGGGTGTTTGCCGATGAAGTGGTTCAGATGGATGAGCCGGGTAAACCTGAAATGATAACCACCAGCCAGGGAATTCACCTGATACTGAATAAAGATTTTCTGCCAAACAAATATGCCATTATGGTTCCTCAAACCTCCGACGGAAGGGTTCTGTTTGCCGTCCCATGGCACAATCATGTGGTTGTGGGCACCACTGATACATTGCTTGAAAGTCGCTCACTGGAGCCGGTAGCGCTTGATTCGGAAGTTGAATTTGTATTGAAAACTGCCGGCCAATACCTTGTTAAGCAGCCTGAACGTAAAGACGTGCTGAGCGTATTTGCAGGGTTACGACCACTGGCCCGACCTGAAGGTGAAAAGAAAGCCACACGGGAAATTTCAAGGGGGCATAAAATAATGATTTCCATTTCAGGGCTGATAACTATTATTGGCGGGAAATGGACAACATACCGTAAGATGGCAGAGGACACCATCGACAAAGCTATAATGCTGGGAGGACTATCGGAGCGGGAATGCATTACCCAGCATCTGCCTGTTCATGGTTACCGGATGGACATTGATGCCTATAATGACCCAATGACCCATTATGGCTTAGATAAAGAGAAAGTATTGGCCATTGCTGATGAAGAAAAACGGTGGAAAGGATGGCTAAGTGAAAAATTGCAGATTCAAAAATCGCAGGTAGCATGGGCTGTTCGTTATGAGTGGGCACGCACCGTTGAGGATGTGCTGGCCCGTCGCACCAGAGCCTTGTTTCTCGATGCCAGGGAAAGCCTGCGTATTGCGCCGGAAGTTGCCGCATTAATGAGCAGGGAGTTGGATATGAACAGAAGGTGGGTGAAGCAACAAATTGAAAAATACAATGCAATAGCAAAAAATTATTACTTTGAGGACTAAAAACCGTAACCTATGATCGAACTATTTGGAGAATTTTTGGGCACATTCATCCTGATTTTGCTTGGCAATGGCGTGGTGGCCAATGTGAACCTTGAGAAAACCCACAGCCATGGCAGTGGATGGATAGTAATTACAGCCGGATGGGCTATGGCAGTTTTTGTCGCCGTTTTGGCAACAGCCGATCTGAGTGGTGCACACATTAACCCGGCAGTAACCCTGGGATTGGCCTTTAGTGGATTATTCGCATGGAGTAAGGTTATGCCTTTTATTTTGGCTCAGATGGGAGGCGCCATGCTGGGGGCATTCACAGTTTATGTATTTTTCCGGAATCATTTCAGCATTACCTCAACCGCAGGAGCAAAAAAGGCCTGTTTCTGTACGGCGCCAGCCATAAGGCATTATCCGAATAATTTTTTTTCTGAATTAGTGGGGACTTTTATTCTTGTTTTTGCAGTATTGTTAATTACACTTCCCCAATTGGAATATGTCAGTATGGGAAGTACTAAAGTTGGGTTGGGGTCATTGGGCGCTTTGCCTGTTGCGCTTGTGGTCTTTTCCCTGGGTCTCAGTCTGGGAGGCACCACGGGTTATGCCATTAACCCCGCACGCGATTTAGGTCCACGGATTGTGCATGCATTGCTCCCATTAAAAAATAAAGATTTAAACGACTGGCAGTATTCCTGGATCCCTGTTTTTGGTCCTGCTGCCGGAGCATTAATTGCAGCAGTTTTATATAAACTACTCCTTCCATGAAAATGTAAATTGATTTTTTTTTTGAAAAAAGAATGAAGTTCTTTTGGAAATGAAAAAAGGTTTTCTACATTTGTAGCGCAATACGTTCTGTATTGCTTGTGTGTTTGGGGGTTAACATTTGAGGGCAGCTGATGAGCTGCCCTTTTCTTTTTGCACACTTTTGAATTATCATGCTTAAATACATGCATATAAAAGGTGCTGAAACACATTATGTTTCAGGCATATGATTTTAATGACTGTGAAATATTCAGGGAGTTACATCATGAAAATTAAATTGCTTTTGGTCACCTACTTTTAAATATCTTCTGCTTTTTAAAGTTTCTTCAGAGCCATTCTGTTTAAATTCGGTTAAAAGGAGGTATCCTCCGGAAGTATCAGGTAATTTTACTGAAGCGGGAATGTTAATCCGTCCATAGGGTTTTAATTTAGCGGGAATTTTTTTTTGAGTTATTATTTCTCCATCTCCATTCATTAATTTCATGAATACAGTTCCGCTAATGGCATTTTTTAAATCATTAATGCCGGTAAGATTAAATTCAAGCATTTCTCCCGGCTGGTAATTACCGTTTGGAAAGTACCTTTGGTCGGGCAGATCAATGAAGACATTTGCCGGTGCAAATGCATGTTTAAACCATTTTAAAGAAACTCCCGGTTCCAGGTTTTTGATTTCATTGATGTACCAGTCGCCTGTATATCCGTAATTATTGGTCAGGTGGCAAAATGAAAGTACGCCCGCCATAGTCCGTTCAGCCCTTATCCATTCTGTTTCGCAGGCAAGCCAATATGCCTGCATTTCCCGGCGTTGTTCGGGGGAAGCGTTTTCACCCAACAGGCTGTCGTACATGTTTTTTGTAAGCTTTGCCGGCCGGCCGTCACGCCACAGCCAGTTCCACCCATATTCATTTACCAGCTGAGTAGCCGATGCTTCGAGGTACTTTAAATGGTCCTGCTCCCAGTCATCCATCTTCCCAAGCAGGTAGGGATTTTTTTTCAGGTATTCATAAGGATCATTCTGCTGTATTAAGTGCCATCCGGCCCGGTAAAGATGTGGTTCATCCATGGGGTCAACACCTGCCAGATCGGTTTCCTGCATATAGCCGGCATCCCATATCCGGGTAGGGTCAAGCTGTTGCAGTTCGGGAATAAGGACATTCCCTATGTATGTGTTCCAGTTTTCATTGATGGCATCCCAGATAACTATGCTCGGGTGGTTTCCATCGCTCCATACCCAGTCAGTGAATTCTTTCCTTATCTGGTCGTCCCAGCCATGATTTTGCCAGTAAAGCCACTCGTTTTGAAAAACCATTCCATGTTCATCGGCCAGGTCGTACCAGAAATCGGGTGCAACGCCAACGCAAATGCGCATAGCGTTCCAATCAATTGATTTAGGATCGTCAATCAGCATTTTTTTTATCCATTCCCTGTCCCAGGGCAGAGCCTCACAATCGGGGTCCTCAAAAAAACGGTGCAGGGTAATGTTGCTGCCCCTCAGGTAATATTTTTCATCATTCAGATAAAAAAATTTTCCACGTCGCTCAAAATCACGCATACCAAATTGGGTAACTGTTTCATCCGAAATCGTATTGTCATTATATAGTTTTATTTCTGCTTCATATAAAAATGGTTCTTCGGGCGACCATGTTTTAAAATTATCAACAGGGATTTCAATAGTTAACTGTGTTTCGTTATCGCGTACTGTTGTTCCTTCAATTATGCCCGTGGCGATTTGGCGTCCTGAAGCTTTTTCCCTTATGGAAATTTCAGCTTTAACACTATCCTGCATCGGATCACCATACATTACCTGCTGCGGGTAAAAATTCCGAACCAACAGTTTAACATCGACCTTCTTCCCCTTTACAGATGGTAACACCAGGTTCTTTAGAATCTTTTGCTTTCCGGAAAAAGAAAGAAACACATCGTCCCATATTCCCGGAATGTAATGAACCTTTTCTTTATCGGTGCTTCCTGCTGCATGAGGCGGAAGCCATATCCGTTCGCCTACCCTGATAAGAATTTCGTTTTCAACACCAAATCTTAAGGCCTGGGTAATTTTTAAATCAATCGGTGTGTAACATGCCACCGACTGTCCTACATCCATTCCATTTACATAAACCTGTGTAACGTATTTACTTTTAAGAATAGAGATCATTGCTTCCAATCCTTCATTTTCGGCGGGAATATGCACAGTTTTACGATACCAGCTGTACATCGGCTCATAATCCAGCTGCCTGTAATCGGATGCTTCTTCGCTGATAGTTTGCTCCGGTTTTTTGAACAACTTATCATAGCTTTCAATCTTTGGCCGGGCAAGATGTATTAACCCCGGAACCGGACATTTGCGACTGAAGGTTTGCGGAGGAAATGCATTTGCAGTTTGTTCGAAATCCCATTGGCCGTTAAGTTCAATTACTTTTTCCGCATTTTGGGAAATCACAGAAAAGGAGATTAAAAGGATAACAAGTAGGCCTGCTGGTTTTTTCATGGTTTAAATGTAAAATCCCTGGCAGTTCTCAAAATATTGCCAGGGATTAAATTATGTAATCAGTTTACAATTCCTGCGATGGCAGCACCCACAAGGCTGGAGTTTTCAACTTCCACAATTTCATAATAACGTTGATTATCTCCTGAAAGATATCCCTTGAGGAAGTCTTCAAACATACTTTGGAAATTCTTTAGTTTATAGAAGGTAGTACCCTCAATGGTCATCAGCACAGGCCGTTCTGCCGATCTGGCCTTACCTGTCTGCATGATCACAGCAGCAAGGTTTGCTGCTACCAGTTTGGCTGCCCTTTCGATAATTGCTTCGATTATTTGTCTCGCATAATTCATGTCTTCTTCGTTGGCCAATGCCTGGGCAAGCCTGTTTTGCTGCATATCAACGCCAAGTTCAAATTTATTCACCTCTTCCGAAGAAAGCTCAGTCAACTCTTTTACATTTTGCTTTGATTCCCCGGAGAAAACGCCTTCGTTTGCCGCAACACGCAAGGCCGCAGTGCATAAACCTCCCAGGTAACCACCCGAGAACATTTTTTCAAACGTATAGCGGCCCGGGTTTTTAGTTTGAGAGTCAAACAGTAAATCAATGTCGGACCGGGGGGCCTTCCCAAAATTGCCCGACTCGATGTTAATAATCTGGCTATCGTTGGCATCCAGTTCGGGTGTTTTTGTAATGTTTTTATTGTTTTCGATGTAACAGGTATTGGTCCCGGTACCCAAAATAAATCCGAGGTAGGTGTCGTATTGTTTTCCCGCTGTTGCTGCCTGTCCTGCCAGCAGGGTAGCTACTGTGTCATTCAGCAGCACGACATGCTTGTCGGGTGTGCCCATTGCCTCCAGGAGGTTTTTACCGATCATTTGCCCAATAACTTCAGGCGCTTTGACCTCTTTACTCCATTCCAACAGCTTACCGTCTTTGTTGGGAAATATTTCCACTGCATATGAGAAGCAAAATCCTATTTTATCAGAATAGTCTTTGCTGTTCTCAAGAAATGCTGCCATTGCCCTGAAGAATTCCTCTTTCGATAATTCTTCATCCACAGCAGGCATTTTACCATTTTTCAGATCTTCTACGATAAGCTTCATGTTATCGTCAAAATGTACTTTTGCTGTACGGAAGTTGGTGCCTCCGGCATCAATTGCAATAACCGGAAGGTTTGCCTTAAGCTGCTTGTCTGCTTCAATATAGGTGGGGATCATCATTAAAGAACTCTCATCTCCCGATAGACCGGCATTCATTTCATTCAGGAAATCCTTAACTACCGTATCAATATTGATCTCATCAGCCGATAACTGGTGTTTTTTTATAAACTGTTGTGCTTCATTCATAATTTTAACTTTTAATTTTTCATTTTTAGCTAAATTAAGACATTCACGCCGAACGCCCAAGCATTAAGCGTTGGTTTTATTTTATATAAAAATGATATTATTTCCTGCGATGACTTATCAGTCCTTATTGAATGTCACTGAGTTTAAAAACCCAGGCATGCTGTCCTTTAAAATTGGCCGGTGTTATCTCCGGTACCGAAAGGATTACATTGCCACCTGATTTTTTCGAATTTATTTTACCATTATATCCCAACATTTTCACCTCACCTGATTTTTTCAATCCTTTAACGGTAATGGGTTTTTCCGGAAATTCGGTACAAAGAACATATAAGTCGTTTCCTTTTTTTGTGAAATAAACATTTTCTGCTGAATTGTTTTCTGCGCCTTCCCATTTTCGGCTTTCATATATGGCTTCCCCGTTAATGTCGAGCCAGGCGCCCATATCAAGCAGACGTTGCTGCTGGATAACGGGGATACGGCCATCGGCAGTAGGTCCAATATCAAGCAGCAGGTTTCCACCTCCGGCTACTTTTTCAATCAGAAGGTCCACCAGTCCATCGGATGTCATGTAATTGTCCAGGTCCTCAATCTGGTTGTAGCCAAAGGAAGTGCCTATGCCACGGCACTCTTCCCAGGGGCGTTCTATTTCGCCTACACCTTCCTGTTCGTGCACCATGTCGTATTCAGTAGTAAAATACCCGCCGTGCACACCACGTGTTTCTTTACCCCAGCGGTCATTTACTGCAATGCGATCCTTTACAGGTGATTCATTATACAGCCAGGCCAGGAATTGGGTACTCTTCCATTTCTCGCTTGGATGGTCCCACTCACCGTCGGTCCAAAGAATATCAGGTTCGTAACGTGTAACCAGGTCTTTCATCTGGGGAATCATATGGTCGTCGACATATTTTTCGAGGTTGTTGTGATACAATGGGTTGTACCATTCATAAAGCGAATAGTAAAACCCCATATGTAGCCCTGCATCCTTAACCGATTTTGTAAGGTCTCCGCATAAATCGCGATGCGGACCTATATCAACGCTGTTCCAGTTCCAGCTTTGCTCGCTGGGCCAGAGAGTAAATCCTTCGTGGTGCTTTGATGTAAGCACTACATATTTTGCACCTGCCCTTTTAAACACATCGGCCCATTGGTCAGGATTAAAATGCTGTGCCTTGAACTGAGGAGCAAAATCCTGGTATTTAAAATCTTCTCCATACATGTCGTTATGGTAGGCTCTGAATAGTTTGCCGGCATCGCTCTGTTCATTTATACGCCACCAGTACCATTCCGAATACTTGGCATAAACACCAATATCGGCATCAGCAGGCGCCCATGCCGGTACAGCATAAAGCCCCCAGTGGATAAATATTCCAAATTTCACGTCCTCAAACCATTGAGGTACCGGACGGCTGTCGATTGATTCCCAATTAGGCTGGTATGTTTGTGCATTCATTTGAAAGAATAACATTAATAACAGGACAGGAACAATTATTTTTTTCATTTAAATCGATTTATATTAACTATTGAATGTGTATCTAAAAATTCAGCTTTTTTTACCGTTAAACTCCTGAATGGCTTCCAGCATGGCAACGATATTCTCCACCGGCACATTTGCCTGAATATTATGAACAGTATTGAAAACAAAGCCGCCATTTTTAATGAAGATTTCGCAGTTTTTAAGAACATGTTCCCTTACTTCTGCAGGGGTGCTAAAAGGTAAAACTTGTTGGGTGTCGATTCCCCCGCCCCAGAATACCAGGTCGCGTCCGTATTTTTCTTTTAATCTTTTTGGGTCCATTCCCACTGCATTTATTTGCACCGGGTTTATGATGTCGAAACCTGCACGGATGAAAGGTTCCAACAGCGGCTCAACAGCCCCGCATGAATGCTTAAAAGTTTTCCACTGCGTGTTTTGATGTATCCAGTCATTCATCCTTTTATAATAAGGAAGCCACAG
The DNA here is from genome assembly GCA_024636975.1 of Mariniphaga sp. Taxonomy (GTDB): domain Bacteria; phylum Bacteroidota; class Bacteroidia; order Bacteroidales; family Prolixibacteraceae; genus Mariniphaga. The sequence continues at coordinate 223,794 of JAGXGA010000061.1, read as the reverse complement.
ATCATCAAATTGTTCTACAGAGCAGAATAGGGATCCCTGTGTTCCCAGATCGGTTCCACACATAAAAACAGCATGTACTTTATTCCCTACTACTGCAAAAATCCGCTTCAGGTTTTCAATGGCAATTTCAGACTGCTTATCAAATATTTTCTTGATGTATTCCGGACGGCTGATGGTACTCATGTACCATTCCGCGACGTCGCGTATTCCTTTGGGATGGCGGAGCTGCATAGCAGGCACCAGGGCAATGTCTCCCAAAGCTGTTCCCCCGAAAGCGGCTATCACTCCTTTACCTGAGTAGTAGGCTTTATCAACTTCTACTTTCCAGTGCTCCAGTTCCTTTTCTGTGATCAGCCCGAATTCTTCGAGGTTGTTTTCCACATCCAGTTCATCTTCTTCAATAGGTTCCTGTCGGATGATTGCATCGAAGAAATAGCCCGTTTTGGGCATTCGTGCAGAAGGAGGTATTGACGTATCTCCCTCAGGATGCATAAATACATCTCCCTTTTCATCGTAGGTGACATTGAAATTCATCGGCACCATAACCCGCTGACCCCAGGGAGTTTTCCATTCTTTATAGGGGCTGTGGTTGTGATACCCGAACATGTTGTTTTTTCCCCACGCACCAACTACATCAATTCCAATGGAATCAATTAACTCCCAGCCAACTTCTCCAAGCATTTGAAAAGGTTCAATAACACGAATTGGTTTTCGCTGCAGTCCGTAATGTCTGCGTAATTTAGATATTGCATGAACATGAATACCTGTAACTGCAGTGGAGCCTAAATCAATAACTACACGGTCGGGTTGACGGTGATTTATTGTGTTTAAAAATTGTTCTCTGGAATTCATATTGATTAATCTGGTTAATTATAAGGTTGTCAAATTTAGACTTATAGTAATTGAAATTTAAAAATACATTTTATAAAGTTTCATACTTCAGTGTTATGTCACTTTTATACATAATAAACAACAGTTGCAACCAAATTCTTACCATACCTCTATACTGGTCGCACCCGGCCATGGTTTATCAAACGGTCCCGGCACCGGCCTTCGGGTATTTCTTTGATTGCCAAAATAATCATTGTCGATCAAGATAGAGGTTCCATCACGATTTTCAAAAGCAGCTTCAGCAACTTTAGTTTTTCCCATTATTTCACTTGTTATTTTTTGCGTTTTTACCCTGCCAAACTCTTTGTCAAAAGGGAAGGTAATGAAAACATGATTACCTTTTTCTGACACAGAAATTCCCGGGTGCATTTCCAGTTGCAGATAGTTTTCCTCACCGGGAAATGGCAGCGCATTTTTAAGATATACGTTACCGTCGGCAATGTTAGGGAAAAAGGTATTTTCATAAATAATCATTCCCAGTCTTCTTTTTTCCTTTTCAGGGTAACTACCCGCAAAAATGTTATTGTAAAAGCGGTTATCTCCGCAACGCGTTTCTGTTAATCCTCCGAGTTGTGTTGAGTGGGGCAGATGCCATGGTGTAAGCCTGTCCTGCGGCATCACTTCAATTGTTCCGGCAAACAGGTTATGTATATATGCCCCTCCTTCTGACCAGTCGCGAAGAGATAGTTCCGACAGAAAGAGGTTGTTTTCAATAATAAATGGTCCGTGATTCACCTCCACAAACAAATCATCAGTGGAATTGTCGTACAACAGGTTGCCTGTAACACGGGCACCCTGAGCCATCCAATCGAGCCATAAGCCGCGTCCACAGTTGGCAAGCCGATTGTTTTTGATTAGCATATCGATGGCAGCATGGATTTTTATTCCGCCCATTTCTGCCCCGGTAAACTGTCGTTTCGCCCAAATGTTATAAATGTTGTTGTTTTCTATTGTGCTAAAAATAGCGCCCAGGCTACCGCAGATGCCGGTTTGCTCACAATTGAAAATGGTATTGTTGCGAACGATATGGCTCCCGATGTTCTCCTTGCTCCATCCCCTTTTTATCGCCCGGTGAATAGTTTCCACGTACCCCTCGGCCGAATCTTCTGAAGTATTGTCGAATTCATCGCCGTGTTTGCCCAGGGTAATGCCTGAGCACTTTGAATCGCTGATGGTATTGTTTTCGATAATCCATCCCTTGCTCCAGTTGGTACCTATAAGGCCAATCTGTTCAGCAGTTGGCGGAGCCCACTGTGTTGCCGCCTGACTCATATGAAACCCGCTGACAGTAATATAGTTTATACCGGTTGATTCCGGATAGAAGCAGCTTTTGCGTGCATTTATCTCCACCTGCTCAGCATTGGGGTCAGCCCCCTGAAAGTTGGCATAAAGGTAGGTGTTCTCATCATTGCTTTCGCAGTACCAGGTGAGCAGAGAGCCTTCAGCATCAAACTTATCCTTCTGCAATTTTGGATGCAGCACATCTTCCAAAAGAGCAGCTTCCCAGAGTGATTTTCCATTCAGGTAAACCTCTCCGGTATGATGAATTCTTCCCAAAGGATTGAACCAGTCGCCATAAATCAAATCTTTATAAGGATTGTAATCATTGAAGAAAGAATTAGGAATTGTTACCCTCCAAATGGTGCCCGTAATATTTTCCCAGCCGGTTATTATTTCCGATCCTATAATCTCTGCTTTTTCATTTTCTGCTGCCTTGTAAACAATCCGGTTAAGATCTGATGTTCCTCCCCTTTGAGGATTCACCCATTCGCGGTACACCCCTTCATGCACAATGATAATATCACCGGGTTCTGCTGTATTTGCTGCAGCCTGTATGGTAAGGAATGGTTTTTCTGCAGTTCCCGGATTGGTATCGTTGCCATTTTTAGCTACATGAAATTCCGTTGCAGAACTAATCATACAAAGCATAACAGCAATTATATAAAGAATCGTTCTTTTCATTGTACAGTCTTTAATTTTAGTTCCTCATCAGGCAGTTTCTTATTAAAACTATCAGGTTTCCCAACCAGTTTTCGTTCCAGTTCTTCAAGAGAGATTCCCTTGGTTTCAGGCAGGTATTTTAATATGACGACAAAACCGGTGATGCATACAACAGCATAAATCCAGAAGGTATTGGCTGCATTCAGTTGTTCCACAAAAATGGGAAAAGTAAGGGTAAGCAGGTAACATGCCACCCATAACGAAAAGGTGGCTACCGACATGGCCGCCCCCCTTATCCGATTGGGAAAAATCTCAGACAACACAACCCATACGGTAGGTCCCAGTCCAAATGCAAAAAACGCCGGTGTGATAATAATAAGCGACAGCAGGAGCCAGTCGCCTGTTCTGCCCGCTGTGAACAGAGCCCCTATGGCAATATAACAGACAGCCATGCCTGCCGCACCAATCAGCATGAGCTTTTTTCGGCCCACTTTATCGATTACCTGCATGGCCAGTATGGTGAAGACAACATTCATTAAACCTATTAGTGTGGTTTGGAAAAGTGCGGTATCTGCTCCCATATTGGCTTTTGCAAAGATATCTGGTGCGTAAAAGAATATGACGTTTATACCCGACCACTGCTGGAATACAGCAAGGAAAATTCCAAGAAAAAGGATAAAGGAATATTTCTTTTTAAAAGCATCTTTTAATGATCCCCGTTTTACATTCCCTTTAAGTGAAGCTTTTATTTCTTTCAACTCAAAGGAGGCCGTTTCGTGATCGGTAATTTTTTCAAGGACAAGCCTTGCTTTTGTTTCATTTTGCTTGCCAACAAGCCAGCGCGGGCTTTCCGGGATTACAAATAAGGCTGCAAAAAACAGTGTGGCTGGCAGTGTTTCTGCAGCAAACATCCAGCGCCATGCATCTTCTCCTATTCCCAGCAGAAGCCAGTTGGAATAGTATGCCAGCGATATCCCAATAACTATAGTCAGCTGGTTTACCGACACCATACGGCCCCGAAGATGTGCCGGTGAAACTTCTGCAATATAAACCGGCGCCAGCACTGATGCCCCACCTACCGCCAGTCCACCCAATATCCGGTAAAAAACAAAGGTTGTTACAGAATAGGAAAAACCACTGCCAATGGCAGAAATGCCAAATAGTAGTGCGGTTATCAGCAATATTTTTTTCCTGCCGTATTTGTCTCCCAGCCTTCCGCTAAAGCTGGCACCCAGAATACAACCGAGCAGGGCGCTGCTTACCACCCAGCCTTTCATCGATTCATTGAGGTCAAAAAATTCCTGTAGAAAAGGAATGGTCCCTGAAATTACCGAAATATCAAAACCGAAAAGAAGGCCGCCCAAGGCAGTAACAATGGATATGGTTAGCAGATAACTGAAATTGACTTTCATTGATTCCGGTTATGATAATCGTCCCAAAATACAAATTAAAATAGAATTCCACAGCCTGATAAAGTGACAATATTATTTTTGTCTGAATTTAGTTAATTTAGAGTTGGAGCTTTATTTACCGCTACTTTGATAAGTAATTAAAGAAACAGTTTCAATTTTTTGGCGAAATAAATAACTTTGAGCAAACAAAACTATAAGGCTATGAACAGGACTTTATGCTTACTTCTATTTATACTGCCCTTTGTCACATCTGCACAACAGAATTTCGGGAGCCAGTTAATAACCATACAAAACGATAAAATTATTCGTAAAATCCTGTTACAAAACGGAGAATTTTCAACTTTAAGCTTTAGGCTGAAGGAACATCCCTATAATTTTGTTTCCATTCTTAGCAAGGAACCTGGCGGAGATGCTGCAGATTTATCTTCGAAAGATACATGGTACCGGGGAGAGAATCCCCGTGAGTTTAGTTTTTTATTAAACGATGAATATGTAGATGGCAGCACAGGCTGGGAGATTGTTGAGACAGAAGAACAAAGTCAGGATGAAAATGTGGCTTTCCGTATTGTTTTAAAAGGTACCAAAAATATCAACCGCGATATACAACTGACAGTTTCTTATGTGGTGTATCCTGATCTTCCTTTAGTAAGGAAGAAGATTGATTTTATAAATACAGGTTCTGAAGAATTAAATATAGAATCATTGGATATTGAGAGTCTGAATGTGCCATGGGGGAACACACATAATGTTATTTACCACAATTATGCACGGTACAAACACATCGGACCGTACCTTGGAAACTGGAACGATCCGCTGATATTAACCCATGATCCCGATGCTCATCATGGCATTGTACTGGGAAACGAAGCTCCGGGTGTATTAAAACGGGTCTCGGTTTGTGCCGATGGGCGCAGTTTAACAGCAGGACTGACGCACACAGGTCAGGAATATGCATTTCGCAAATGGCTGGAGCCTGGGGAGGAGTGGGAGAGCCCCTGGGTGTTTACCGGCCTGTATACAGGCAAAAACCCTCATGAAGCAACTGAAGGTTTTGTGAACGATTTTATTCGGAAGCACATGGGTATTCGGTTGGCAGAGATACCCCAACGACCAACTTTTGTGTATAACACCTGGAATCCTTTTCGCAGGGATGTGAATGAACAGCTGATTATAGAACTTGCCGATGCCGCTGCTGCCTGTGGTATTGAGGAATTTATTATCGATGATGGATGGCAGGTTGGTTTCGGTGACTGGGAAATCGATTACAAGAAGTTCCCCAACGGCCTGAAGCCTGTTTTCGATTACATTAAGGCGAAGGGAATGAAACCCGGTCTGTGGCTGAGCATGGGTGCGGCGTCTGCTGACAGTAAAGTGTTTAAAGAACACCCGGAATGGTTTGCCCGATACCGCGACGGAAACTTTGTCAACCTCCACAGTGAACATGAACAGGGTAGGTATTCGGCTTGCTTCACTACCGGTTGGAAAGATTATATACGTGATAAAATTCTGGGACTGGTAAAAGAGCACGGACTGGAATATGTAAAACTCGACTTTGCTATTGTGGCAAGCGCTTATCGTTTTGATCCCGATGTTTCGGGATGCTTTGCTGAAAACCATCCGCACAACGACCGGCAGGAATCATACCTTGAAATATACCGGAGTGCCTGGCAATTGTATGATGAACTGCATGAAGCAGCTCCCAATCTGTTTATCGACTGTACCTTTGAAACCATGGGCGAACTGCAGATGGTTGATTTTGATATGTGTAAACATGCCGAAGGCAATTGGCTGTCGAATTTTGAAGGGCAGGCACCCGATGGAAGTCTCAGGGTGCGGCAAATGAGCTGGTGGCGTTCGGGTGCAATTCCTGCAACGGCTTTGGTAATCGGCAATCAGTCGCTCGACGACGAGGACGCTTTATATTCCTTTAAATCACTTGCAGGCTCTCTTCCCATTATGCTTGGCGATGTGCGGAAAATGAGCAAGCAGAAGCAACAGGAGTTTAAAGCTTATGCCAACTGGCTGCGAGCTATGGAAAATAAACACCAGATAATGCTTTTTAGACAGGACCTGCCCGGGTTTGGTGAGCCGGTTCATGGCAACTGGGATGGCTTTCAGCGCATAAATACCGAAACCAAATCGGGCGGTATCATAGGTGTTTTCAAACAGTTTTCCGGTACTGGTGAGCAATGGGTGAGGGTGAATTACCTTGATGATAAAAAGCCGTATGTTGTAGTAAAAGCAAATGGGGGAGAAATTATTGCAAAAGGAAATGGCAGGGATTTTAAGGAAGAAGGGTTCAAAGTTGTCTTTGGGAACGAATTTCAGGGAGAACTGTATGAAATTAGAACAGCAGAATAATTTTGCTTACGTTTTAGTTGTGGAGGCAAAAAAAATCAAAAGCACAACCTAGATGATCCCCATCTTTTTCATTAGAAAAGTCGCATTCATAGTTTTTGTTGCACCATCCTTAAGCAGGTAATCGAAAAACATTTCCTCACCCTCCAGTTTTATTTCGAAGCATTTATTATAAACCATCTGAGGGTATTCCTCCTCCATTTCACTAATTTTCAGATCGTGCGTGGCAATTAAAGCCACTGCTTTCAGTTCCAGGAGCTTTTTGATGAGTTTTCTTGAACCATTCAGTTTGTCGACTGAATTGGTTCCTTTCAGCATTTCATCAAGAATTACAAAAATACGTTCGCCGTTTTGCAGCCTGTCGAGCACTGTTTTTATCCGTTTTAGTTCGGCAAAGAAATACGATTCATCTTTCAACAGCGAATCGGTAGTGCGCATATTGGTGTAAATTTTAACCGGCGTAAAAACCAGATATTGAGCACAAACGGGTGCCCCTGTGCGTCCTAAAATCAGATTGACACCCACAGTCCGGAGAAAAGTACTTTTACCTGCCATGTTTGCCCCTGTAACTATAAGCACCTTGCCCCAGCCGTCGATTTTTAAATCGTTATCAACTCTTTTGGCCGGAGGAATTAACGGGTGCCCCAGCAGTTTGGCCTGTAGGGCAAACCCCCCGTCATGAATTTCCGGATAGGTGAATTCAGGATGGTTATATGCCAGGTTGGCAAGACTTATTAACGCGTCGGTTTCGGCAATCACTTCAAGCCATGCAGCCATTTTTGAGCGGTTGAGCCGGTGCCAGTTCCACAGGTTGTAGGTACACCGGATATCCCACATTAAAATGGTGTTTAACAGGATGTTGGTGATAATGTTCAGGCGGTACTCAAACTGGTTGACAAACTTTTTCAGCTGACCAAAAATATGACTTGCCGTATCAGGCTTCAGTACTTTTTTCCGAAGGTCCTTTAAAAAAGGAGAAGTAAAATCTTCTTTTTCTATTAAATGAACCAATAGCATGTATTTTCCAAGCAGTTCCGATTTTCTTCCAAAATAACTGTAAAACTGAGCAACGCTTTTCCTGTAATAATAAAGCAAACCTCCCTGGGTAAACACCAACAGTAGTATCCAGAGATTAGATCCTCCCAATATAGCATAAATACCTGCTGCAATTGTAAGAATAGGTATTATTACCAGCAACCAGCGTGTGGTGGTGGGATGCTTCATGTGAAGTTCTGCTTGCGACCATTGCATGATTTCCTCGTTTACCTCCGGAGATTCCTTGAAAAGATGACCGTTTGCCAGAAAATTAAGCCTCCATTCAGGCTGGGAGGCAAGTTCACGAACAGCTCCCTGGCGGCGTTCTATCTCATCTTTCTGAAGGAATGCGCTTTGCAGCCATCCTGCCAATTTTTGCCTGCCGCCCTGGGTTGAAGTACGATTTATGAACTGGAACAAGGAACCCTCACCAAAAAGATCAAGGTCATAGGAGTTGAAATGAGCAGGATTCAGAAATTCTTCACCGTTTTCGAAATGGCTGAATTGATGATCCAATGCCAACAACTCATCGCTTGAAAGTTTTTCTAATATTTGAAATGTTTTTTTTTGTTTTTCAAACTGTATGTTTTTTTTCACCAAAAAGAAAAACAAAACTACAAATAGTAAGGATGGTAAAACTGTCTGCCAGCTGTTCCAGCCCCAACTCACCAGCGGAGCATAGATCAGCAGGAATGAAAACAGTCTGAACCAGGCAAACATCCTGATCTTACTTGAAACCGCTGATGCTTTTTTATGATAGGTTTCTTGTTTTAGCGTATAAAATTCAACAGCAGTTATTGCCATATTACAAATAGTTGTAATGGTGCAGTATGAAAGTAACTAAAAATACAGTAACCCATAATACAACAAACACCAAAAACACAATGCCCATCTGTCCGGGGGCAAGATTGGTTGTTTCAATTTTTGGGTTTCTTGCCACGAAAAAGTGCACTTCGAAAAATATAAGTAATTTATAGGTCGCTACGCCAATCAGCCAACCCAACAAAGCACCTCCCAAAAGATCGAGCGGGTAATGCACTCCGGAATATATTCTTGAGTAGGATACTACAACTGCCCAGAAAAGCATGAGCACCCAAAATCCCCGGTTTCGAAAGATACGGGTTGAGAATGCAAATACCGCAAATACGTTAGCTGCATGAGAGGAAACAAATCCATATAAGCTGCCTTTGCGTAATACATTATGCACAAGATGTTCTATTTCCGGGTTATGCACCGGCCTGAACCGATGAATCGATTCTTTCATTAATACAGAAATCTGATCACTGAGCAAAATTGTAATTCCAATGAATATAAAAATCAATAAAGCCTTGCCCCTGAAATTTTTTAGGATGTAAAACAGGATAGCAGCAAAGAATGGCAACCAGGGCTCCTTTCGGGTAATCATCAACATAATGGTATCCCAGAAGTCGCTGTGGAAACTGTTTAGATATAGAAAAAGTTCGGTGTCGAGTTCAAGTATTTTTTGAAAAAACTCCATTAACTATTCAATATTTGCCAGATTTTATCTTTGAGCTGTTGAATGTTAAATCCTGTGACCGATGAAAAAAAGAGGTGGGGTACATCCTTCAGTTCAGCACTGATTTCCTCCATTAGTTCTTTGTCAAGCATATCGGCTTTGCTTATTGACAGGAAGCGTTGTTTATCGAGCAGTTCCGGATTGTATTTCTCCAGTTCGTTCAACAGTATATTGTATTCTTTCAGGTGGTCCGCACTGTCAGCAGGCACCATAAACAAAAGCAGCGGATTGCGTTCGATGTGCCTTAGGAAACGTAATCCAAGGCCTTTTCCTTCATGGGCCCCTTCGATGATCCCGGGTATGTCGGCCATAACAAACGACTTATCCTCACGGTAGCTTACGATTCCGAGGTTGGGAGTAAGCGTGGTAAAGGGATAATCGCCTATTTTGGGCTTGGCTGCCGATACTACTGAAAGCAGGGTTGATTTCCCTGCACTTGGAAAACCCACCAGACCCACATCTGCCAAAACCTTCAGCTCAAGTATCCGCCAACCCTCTTCACCTTCTTCTCCGGGCTGGGCATACCGTGGGGCCTGATTGACAGAGGTCTTGAAATGATCGTTTCCCAAACCTCCCCGGCCACCTTTCATAAGGGTTATCTGCTGACCGTGTTCAGTAATTTCACATATAAATTCTCCGGTCCCGGCATCTTTGGCAATGGTTCCCAGGGGCACCTCCACAGTAATGTCTTTCCCGTCGGCACCGGTGCTTTTCTGGGCACTTCCTGCATCGCCGTTACCTGCATGTATGTGCCGGCTGTATTTCAGGTGGAGAAGGGTCCATTTGTGCTGGTTCCCTTCCAGGATAATGTGCCCGCCACGGCCTCCATCACCTCCGTCGGGGCCTCCTTTTGGCACAAATTTTTCGCGGCGGAAATGAGCAGAACCTGCGCCTCCCTTTCCCGATTTGCAATGGATCTTTACATAATCTACAAAATTCGATTCAGCCATTTTCTCCCCCTCCGTTTCTGTTCGTTCTAATTTCCAGCCGGCACGTACCGGTGAATTTAATTTTGCTTCTCAATTATCTCCTTTAAACGGCCAGCAATATCTTCAATGGAACCCATTCCATCTATACCGTAGTATTTGTCCTGCTTCTTATAATATTCGATAAGCGGAGAAGTCTTTTCATTGTAAACACTGATACGGTTTTCAATTATCGATTTATCCTGGTCATCGGCTCTTCCCGAATTTTTGCCCCTGCTTAACAGTCTGTCGATAAGCTCCTGCTTTTCAACTTCAAGGCTCAACATAGCAGTAATCGGTGTTCCCAGACGGTTGAGAAGTACGTCGAGGGCCTTTGCCTGGTCTGTGGTGCGAGGAAACCCGTCGAAAATAAAACCTTTTGCATTCTTGTTTGCTTCCAGCTTGTTTTCAATCATTCCGATAACCACTTCATCGGGTACCAGTTCTCCTTTATCCATATAGGCCTTTGCTTCCATTCCGAGACCTGATCCTGCAGCAATTTCACTACGAAGCAAGTCACCTGTCGACAGATGAATTAATTCATACGAACTGATTAAGAATTCTGCCTGTGTGCCTTTACCCGCTCCGGGAGGGCCAAATAATACGATGTTTAACATATCAATCGAAGTTTATTAATTAATAACTGAGTAAATGTCAATCAGATTACGCCCATATCCATTGTAATCAAGTCCGTACCCAACAATAAAATCATTTGGAATTTCCATACCGATATAGTCGAGATCTATTTTCTTTTTAAGGGCATCAGGTTTTAATAACAGGGTTGCAATTTTAACCTCCTTTGGGTTCAGCTGCTCCAATTGTTTCTGAATATGTTCTATGGTAAGGCCGCTGTCAACAATGTCTTCCAAAACAACTACAGTACGTCCTTCAATAATTTCATTCAGGCCTATTAGTTGTTTTATCTCCCCAGAGGTTTGTTGACCGGCATAGGATGCCAGTTTTACAAACGATATTTCGGTCTCTATCATCTCAATGCGTTTGTATAATTCGGTGGCAAACATAAACGATCCGTTAAGGATGCAAACGAATAGCGGATTTTTGCCGGCTAAATCCCGGTTCATTGTTTCGGCCATTTTTTCTACTGCTGCCCGGATTTTCTCATAAGGGATAAAAAGCTGAAAGTCTTTGTCGTGAATCTTAACTTGCTTCATTTACTGAAAAATTATTTTTATAAGTTGCTTTTATGCTGTATTTTCGTTTATAATTTTGAAAGTACAAAATAACGAAAACAATTTGATTAACTAAAGACATATTTTAAAAGATGGAGCCAAAAGTTAGCATTATTATGGGTAGCACTTCCGATCTGGATGTGATGTCAAAAGCAGCACAATTGCTTGAGGAGTTTGAAATTCCGTTTGAAATGAATGCGTTATCGGCCCACCGCACCCCCGATGAGGTAGAGAAATTTGCCAAGGGAGCCAACAATCGCGGAGTAAAAGTAATTATTGCAGGCGCCGGAATGGCTGCCCACCTGCCAGGTGTTATTGCCGCTATGACTCCCTTGCCGGTAATAGGTGTACCAATAAATGCAAGCATGGCCGGTTTCGATTCCGTTTTATCAATAGTGCAGATGCCCCCCGGTATACCGGTTGCAACTGTTGCCGTTAATGGTGCTATGAATGCAGCCATCCTTGCCGTTCAAATGATGGCAACCGGCGATCCTTCCCTGATGCAGAAAATGATAGACTACAAGCAAACCCTGAAACAAAAAATTATTAAGGCAAACCAGGAGCTGGCAGAAGTGAAGTATCAGTTTAAGACGAATTAACGTAAATCCTTTTGTAGCCTTCAGCCGACTAAAAACCAGTAAAACCTGAATGGGTAAAGTTTTCCTCGATAGGATTAAAAGTTGGGGTTTATTTGTATTAGTTTTATTTCAATCTAACCTTTGTGACGGAGCAGACAATTATCCGGCAGGAGCCCGTTCTTTGGCTTTGTCGCATGCTTTTGTTTCGTTTTCCGATGTATGGGCGACCTTTCATAACCAGGCGGGGCTGGCAGCTATTACCCATTTGTCGGGCGGTGTTTATTTTGAGTCGAAATTTGGCATTGACGAGCTATCCCTGGCGGCGGGTTCATTTGTATTGCCTGTCGGTAATGGCGCTTTTGCTATAAGCACATTGCAGTTTGGCAAAGGCACTTTTAAGGAAAGTAAGTATGGGCTGGCCTACGCCCACAAGTTATCTGAAATATGGAGCGCCGGCCTGCAACTCGATTACTTTCTCAGGAGTTTTCCCGAAAATGACCAGGTTAAAGGGCTTGCTACGTTCGAAGGCGGGCTATTTTTCGATCCTGCCGGTAACCTGCAACTGGCAGTACATCTATTCAATCCGGTTATGGGTGGATTTGATTTACCTTCGGGTAAGGATGAAATGCCGGTTGTAGTACGTTTTGGTGGAAATTATGCTTTCGATAAAATGGTACTGGTCGCTTTCGAAGCGGAAAAAGACAATCAGTACCCGTTGCTTTTAAAATCAGGGGTTGAATTTATGCCTGCTGAGAATTTTGTCCTCCGTTTCGGAGTTTCGGGAAAACCTTTTCGATATACCGCCGGCTTTGGATACAGCACCGGCCGGTTTTCTGCTGACCTGAGTTTTGCATATCATGGCAACCTGGGGATTACTCCTTCCGTTTCTGTTCAGTTTGGTTTATAATGAAACAATTAGCCCAATACTTTAAGTTTTTCCTTTTGGTTGGATTACCAATTGCGCTTCAGGCACAAGTGCCCGATGCACAGTATCAGATTGAAGCGATTATTGAGTCGGTTATCGAAGAAATGGGAGAGGAATACGATGCCACACTTTTACTTGAAGACCTGCAAGGTTTTGCCGCCAACCCGTTGAATATAAACACTGCTACCCGGGATGAGCTTTCACGGTTACATCTGTTAAATATTATTCAGGTGGAGCACCTGGTAGCTTACCGTGAGAAGTATGGCCCTGTTCTATCAATATACGAGTTAAATGCAATTGATGCTTTACATCCTGAAATTCTGAAGAGGATGGAGCCTTTTGTCTGGTTTGGCCCACCTGATGAGGAGCGACGAAAATTATCAGAAATACTGAAATACGGCAGGCATGAACTTTTGCTCCGCTCTCTTGGAAACCTTCAGGCAGCAGAGGGATATAAGGAAAGGGAGGATGGAACTGTTCCATATGAAGGAAACCGGTTCAGGTATTATAGCCGTTACCGGTTTCAGTCGGGAAATGATATTTCGGCAGGAGTCATAGCAGAAAAGGATCCGGGTGAAGCTTTTTTTGCCGGAACGAACCCTCATGGTTTTGATTTTTATTCTGCGCATTTAAGTTTTAAGGTGAGTCCGTTTATTCAAAACATAACTGTAGGTGATTTTATAGTCCGAAGCGGACAGGGACTGGTGGTCTGGCAAGGTTTTTCAATGGGAAAATCACTTTATGCACTCAATATTTCAAAAACCAACCAGGGAATAAGGCCCTATACTTCTACCGATGAAAATCAATATTTCAGAGGAATATCTACTGCGCTGAAGGCCGGGGATTCACGATTTAGCTTTTTCTTTTCAAAAAAGAACAGGGATGGCAACCTTGCCTCTTCCGATTCACTGGGTACCTGGTTCACCAGTTTGCAAAGTTCAGGTTATCATCGTACCGAATCTGAGATTGCCGATAAAAAAAGTGTAGGGGATTTAAATGCAGGAGTCCTGGGAAGCTGGCAGTCGGGCAACCTGAAATTGGGAGCTGTTTTTTTATACAGACATTTTGCTTTACCATTTATGCCTGCAAACCAGCTTTACAACCGGTTTTATTTCAGGGGAACAGAAAACTACGTTTCGGGTGCCGATTACCTTTACAGTAAAGGCAATTACCAGTTATATGGTGAAGCAGCTGTTTCGAAGTCGGGTGGAAAAGCGGTATTGCAGGGTGTAACGGCATACCTTCACGACCGGATACAGCTTTCGTCACTGTTTCGTCACTTTGACAAGGATTACCATGCTATATGGGCTGCCCCCTTTTCTGAAGGCAGTTCTGCTGCCAATGAAACTGGTCTCTATTTAGGTACTCATATTCTGCCGTTCAAATATGTCACACTTTCGGCGTATTCCGATGTGCACCGTTCGGAATGGATTAAGTATACAACTGCAGGCCCATCGAATGGCTGGGATGTTTTTGCACAGGCTGATTTTCGTCCCCCTGGCCCTTTCCAGGTTTACATCCGGTACAAAAATGAAGAAAAGGACAAGAAGTTCCTGCTGAATGAAAAACATGTAACTCAGCCCGAACAGTTCAGAAAAAGCAGGTTTCATGTTCAGTACAACCTGTCGGAGGCGATTGTTTTAAAGGCCCGGTTTGAGCATGTTCAGTATAAAGGATTGAAAACAGAAAATGGAATCATGGCTTATCAGGATGTGCAATTCTCTCCTGTCCGGTTTCCTTTGAACCTTTCGGCACGAATTGCGTGGTTTAATACCGAAAGTTATAATACGCGCATCTATGCATATGAAAACGATTTACTCTACACTTTTGCAATTCCTGCTTTTTATGGCGAAGGATTTCGTACCTACATGAACCTGAAATATAAGTTGAGCGAAAAGGCAGAGGTGTGGGTTAAGATGGCCAATACAATTCAGAATAATACAGAATCAATTGGCACAGGCTACAATCAAATCGCTGGAAATCAAAAAACAGAACTAAAATTTCAGCTTAGATTAAAATTTTAGAGGGTAAATTACTTACTTTGTCGGGTTAAACAAAATCAGCAGCATGGAATACAATTTCGATGAAATCAGACCTTATACCGATAAGGAAGTTAAGCAAAAGATAAGGTTGATGGTGAAAGACCCTGCTTTTGAAAGGGTGTTGGTACATTTATTCAAAACCAGGCCTAAAGTAGAAATGGTAAAACTGCAACTAAGAATGATCCGGAAAATAAAGCAGTTGCAGGGTACTTTTATTTACGATTTGTTAAGCTGGATCATTAACAAGACCTCTGATGGGTTGACATGCACAGGCCTTGAAAACCTGGATAAGAAGCAGCCATACCTGTTTATTTCCAACCACCGCGACATAATTCTCGATGCTGCGCTGCTAAATTTGCTGATTTTTGACAAAGGAATGAATACCACTCAGATTGCCATAGGTAACAACTTGTTGCTGTATGAGTGGATTGAGCATGCAGTTAAGCTGAACCGCTCATTTATTATAAAGCGTAACCTGCCGCCCCGGGAGTTGTTGCAGTCATCAAAAATCGTTTCCCATTTTATCCGCAAATCAATAACTGAGGATAACCTCTCAGTGTGGATTGCCCAGCGTGAAGGCCGTACAAAAAACGGGTTCGATAAAACTCAGGAAAGTGTCCTTAAGATGCTGAACATGAGTAATACTAAAAGTTTTGCTGAAGGTTTTAATGAATTGAATGTAGTGCCGGTTTCCATTTCATATGAGATAGAACCCTGCGGTCTGGCTAAGATGAAAGAGCTTATTAAGCTGGAGCATTACGGAGATATAAAAACCAACAAGGATGACCTTAAAAGTATGTCGATGGGGATATTTAATCCGAAGGGACGTATGCGGTTTTCGTTCGGAAAACCCATCCAGGTTCCCGTTGGGGAAACAACTGCAAAGGAGGAGAAAAATGTGCAGGTGAAACAACTGGCTGAACTTATCGACCGTCAGATTTACAGTAATTACAAGCTGTGGCCAAACAATTACATCGCATACGATATGCTGATGCCTGAACCTCGTTTCCAGGACAAATATACCCCTCATGAAAAGAAAAACTTTAAACTTATGATTGATCAGGCATTGATTCATATTGATTTTCCAATTACCGATATTCAGGAACGGTTCCTGAAACTTTATGCCAACCCGGTTATTAACAAGTTAAAAGCGCTTGAAGCATAATGCCGTCAACCACTGTTATCTGGGACTGGAACGGTACATTGCTTAACGATCTCAGCCTGTGCATCTCGTCAATTAATTTGCTTCTTGAAAAGCGAACACTCCCTTTGCTCGATAAAACACGATACCAGGAGGTTTTTTCCTTTCCTGTAAAAGATTATTATACAGCCATTGGATTTGATTTCAGCAAGGAAGACTTCTCCGTTCCGGCACTTGAATTTATTGATTTATATGAAGCCGGTGTTGAAAAGTGTCCTCTTCACCCATCAGCAATCAGGGTGCTTTCATGGTTTAAAGAGAAAGGCTGCCGTCAGTTTGTTCTTTCAGCCATGCATCAGGATATGCTGGAAAAGACATTGAAGCTAAATGGTATTCATCATTATTTTGATGGAATTGCCGGTTTGAATGACCATTATGCTGTGTCGAAAGAGGAACGTGGGAAATGGCTGTTGAATGAATTTGATATTAAAAAGGAAAACAGCTGGCTGATTGGCGATACTAACCATGATTTTGAGGTAGCAAATGCACTTGGCATAAAATGTATATTGATTGCCGATGGGCACCAGTCGGGAAAAAGACTGAAAAGTACGGGAGCTTTGGTATTAAGTAATCTTATTGACATAGTAAAAACGAATGCAGTAAGACTGCCTGAATAAAGCCAAACAATAGCATTATGAAATTTTTTCTAACTGAAAAGAATATAGCCTTGGTTTTTATTGTTGTGTCGGTGGGATTGCGGTTTTTTAGCTTTTTCCCCAGTGTTCTTGATCACGATGAATCGACCTATATGATAATTGGCCGTGATATTTTAAACGGGAAAGAATTATATACAGATGTCACCGATACCAAACCGGCAGGCATTTTTATTTTCTATGCAGCTATGGAGCTTCTTTTTGGCGGCTCCATTTTCTTGAAACGCCTGGTTTTTGCATGGGTTGTAGGTATTACATCATTTCTTGTTTACAGGGTTTCCATAAGGTTTTTTAAAAATCAAAAGTCAGCATTTGCAGCAGGATTGATTTATATTTTTTACACTTCCATTTGGATATACCATGGAAGATCTCCGAATACTGAATTGTTGTTTAATCTAACCACTATTGGGGCTTTATTGCTGTTTCTTCGCCCCCAAATGAAGACCTGGTTCCTGGGAGGATTACTTATGGGGATTGGATTTATTATTAAATATCTGGTTTTATTCGACCTGGTTGCTTTTCTGCTGTTCTTTTTTATCTTCGAAATTCTTGACGATTCCGAAAAGTTGCGAAACTTAAAATTCTGGGGACGATATATGGTTGCCGGCTTTACCTTTCTTATTGTTTTCGGATTGCTGAACCTTTATTTCTGGCTGGATAGCCCGTTACACGATTTTTTTTATGTGACATATGAATTACCGGAAAACTATGGTAGCGATCCTTCCCTGAAAAGATATGGCATTATGTTGCTTGATTTCATTGCTAAATTTCTGCCCATTTCCTTTTTTGTATTCTATGTTATTTTTAAGAAGAATTTTCTGGTGGGAAAATTAAAGTGGTTTTTTATTATATGGGTTACAGGTATTTTAATTGCAATTTATCTTCCGGGGAAGGAATTCAGCCATTACACCATCCAATTGATGTTACCCCTGAGCTTGCTGGGGGGATTGTTTTTTCATTCTGAATTAGGGAAGGATAAACTCACATCGGTATTATTTACCGGCAAAACGGGTTTGGCCTTAATGGTGGTTGCGATTGTAGCAATACAAATCATCAGTTTTAATAATGAAATGATGAAGCGGGATTATCCACGGGAAGTTGCCGCAAAAATCAGACCTGAACTGGACCCTGGCGAACATATATACGTTACCAATTATGAACAAATCGTTTATTATTTGCTTGATTTGGAAAGTCCCACAAAATATGTACATCCCAACCTGATATTTACCAATACACATAAGGCGTTCAACATTGATGTAGATACCGAGTTAAAACGAATAATGGAGGCCTCCCCGGAATATATAATCGTTGAGAGGGATAATGAAAAGCTCAACGGGTATATAGAAAAAAGGTACAGATTAATTGGAAAAATGGATCAGGGAAAGATTCGTTTGTTTCAGTTAATTTAAAAGATATCTCTTTTTTTAACGTCGCGGATAAACAGCTGAAGGCTGGTTTTGCCCCGGTATTCATTTTCGGTAATCGAATAGCATACATCAAAAGGCAGCCCGGAGGTTATAAGGTCAAACTTATCGGACTGGTTAAACGCAATACCGGGGAAAATACCGGAATGCACATCCGGTTCCACTAAATCGAGTTTTAAATGCTCCTGGTTTTTCCCCACAAGGCGGCTTGTACCTGCATCGAAAACATCTTCTGTGATGAATACAGGGGTCATGTTGTGAGGCCCAAATGGTGCAAATTGCTTCAGAATACGGTAAAAGCGCGGGGTAATTTCACTCAGGGTAATTTTTGCATCAGCATCGATCGATTGTACCTGCGACAGGTCGGTAAGTTGTTTGGTTACAATCTCCTCGAACCGCCTGCGGAATTCAGGAATGTTTTCAATTTTAAGGGTAAGGCCTGCCGCATACATATGACCTCCATATGATTCCAGCAGGTCGCTGCACTGCCCGATGGCTTCGTAAAGGTCAAAATCCTTAACCGACCGTGCCGAACCGGTTGCCAGTCCGTTCGATTCGGTAAGAATGATCGTGGGCCGGTAAAACTGCTCCGTTACCCTCGAAGCCACGATTCCCACAACCCCCTTATGCCAATCGCGGTTATAGAGTACAGTGCTGTTCATGTACTTCATCGTTTCATTTTTCCCGATCATATCCAGCGCATCCTGGGTGATATCTCTGTCAAGGGTTTTTCTTATCTCATTAAAGGAATCGATTTCCTCACCCAGAATATCTGATTTGTCCTCATCTATTGAAACAAGTATCTGAACCGATTTTTTACCGTGTTCGATGCGCCCTGATGCATTCAGGCGTGGTCCTATTTTAAATACAATATCGCTGATGGTAATGTCGTTCCCGTTGATGCCGGCAAGATTGATAATGGTTTGCAGGCCCATGCCCGGATTTGAATTGAGCTTTTTCAGACCATAATAAGCCAATACCCTGTTTTCATCGGTAATGGGTACTATATCGGAAGCAATACTTACCACAACCAGATCAAGTAAATCATATATCTCTTCCAGTTCGACTTCATTCTTCTGGCAATAGGCCTGTAAAAACTTAAAGCCTACACCGCATCCGGAAAGTTCTTTATACGGGTAATTACAATCCGATTGCTTTGGATCAAGAACGGCTATCGCAGGAGGTACTATTTCATCGGGATTGTGATGATCACAGATAATAAAATCCAATCCCCGCTGTTTGGCATCGGTAATTTTTTCAACGGCTTTAATGCCGCAGTCAAGGGCTATTACCAGGGAAAATCCATTTTCAACAGCAAAATCAATGCTTTTGGGTGAAATGCCATACCCTTCGCTGTAGCGGTTAGGTATGTAATATTCCAGGTGGTTGATCCTTGATTTAAGAAATAAGTACATCAAAGCCACTGAAGTGGTGCCGTCTACATCGTAGTCGCCATAGATGAGTATTTTTTCCTGCCGGGCTATGGCCTGCTCAAGCCTTTCAACTGCCTTTTCCATGTCTTTCATCAGGAACGGATCGTGCAGGTCGCTCAGACGCGGTCTGAAAAAAGCTTTGGCTTCATTGAATGTTTTAATATCCCTCTGTACCAATAACCTTGCAATGGTCATATTTACATTCAATGCTGCCGACAGGTGCTTGATTTCATTTAAATCGCCCTGCTTTTTTAAGTTCCAGATTCTTTCCATTTCCTAATTGTTTTCCCCCAATACGCAAAGATAACAATTCGGTGCAAACGAAATTTCAGAAAGAGCAGCATCTGCATTTTAGATTACTCTGTTAAATTATCGGATCAGTAGTTAACTTTTATTATTTTACTCCACGAAGGTTCGGTATCTTCATTTTCAAATACAAAAACAGTTACCTGATCTCCTTCCGATGGCCCCATAAGTCCAAGCATAATTTCCATATCAAGCGCACCTGTTTTTGAGGAAGTAAATATTCTGGAGCTTTCTTCATCATTCCAATCTCCGAAAATCCATCCGGTATCTTCCTGAAAAGCAGGGAACCCCCAATTACGACCTTGTATTTTTACCCTGAGGTTGGTTCCTTCCGGAAGTACCGCTTTCATTGAATAGTCACCATAGGTATAACTGGTTCTTTCCTTATCCAGAATATTTAGCCCATTCTCTCCTGTTTCCGGATATTCAATAAAGGCAGTAAATTCAAACCCGGTATTTTCAATAAAATGAGTTATATACTTCTTAAAATCGGGAATGTTTGCCTGATGTCCCAGGGCTTCATATTTCTTTTCCAGGTTCTCACGTATTACTTCAGGTTTTATTGTACGTGCATTATTAATCAGAATGGTGCCTAGTGCGGCATCAGTCAATTCTCCGTCTTCCCTGATATCACTGCTTATATTGGCTATTAGTTGCGACAGATCAGCTTCAGGCAGAAAACCCTGCATGATAACTGAAAGAGCAAGCAGCCGGGCATTGCCTTCTCCCTGTTTCGAAATGTCGAGTTGTTCGGAGGCATCAATTTGCGGTGATTCCATTTCAAATATTCTTAAAACTTCCGACTGTGCCTGTGCTTTTGCACTGCTAAAATCGATTCCTGTGGATATTAAATACCGTACCCTTTGCATCTCCAGGGTTGATAAAATATTGACATTTAAATCACCTGTCTGCGAAATATCGGCAAGTGCATACAAAGTAAGCTGTGCTGCCGAATTTTGATTCAAAACCTCATTGAAATAAAAACCATTGGCTTTTAGTTCTGCAAATGGTGATTCCAGCTCAATGTTGCTTATACTGAAGGTGCCTTTATTGTCGTTGAGCTGGGAAGAAAAATTCTTCCCGGTGGGATGCAGCTGATTGGTTAATTCTGCAATTTGAATATCTGTTCCGTTAATGTATGGTCCTTTCTGAACATAACCGGATATGTTATCAAAAAGGAAGGTTTCCGGAAGCGATTCTTTTTCGCAGGATGCAATAACTAAAAATAAGAAAGCAAGCTGAAGGAATTTAAAGGTTTTCACAGGATTCATGTAATTGGTTTTTAAAGGTGTGACAATTAATTTGCGTGAATTTTTAGTAATAAAAGCATCGTGTAACGTATTTAACCTGCCTGTTACACGGCATTAAAAAGTTAATTTTTTGTTTTTCCCAAAAATACAAAGTATTTTACTTTTCCTGATGAAACAGGAACGGGATTTTGTACAAACCCTAAACGGTATTTTTACATCTGAAAGGAAGTGATATGCAAATTTAAAATACAGGGAGGAAAAAGACACATTCAGAAATAGTATCATCCCATACGGGACGAAGATTCACACTGCCATCATCGCTCTACCCATATATAATTCCTCACGGGATTAGGAAAATCCTGCAAAAAATGCTATACATTCAATCGGAGAGGAATGTGCTGTAGGCACAATATATGGGTAGATCATTCATGGCAGGTAAGGCTACCACGTCCCGTAGGGGACGAAACAACCTTTTTCTCATGGTTTTTAGTCCGTAATTAATCTCCAACGGAATTGGCATGTCTCTGGCAATCATACCGGTGAATTACTTACATTACTAAAACCTGAATCAAATTTACCATAGATTTACTTCTGCTGCAAAGGGAAATCGAACTTAAATATTTCTTCCCGAATCTTTTGATTTTTAATTGCCAGCCATCAACTAAAAATGTAATTTTGCGTTGTAAAAAAAAAGAAAAAGGAAGATGAGCAGGAAAAAGTTGTTGAGGATTTTTTTACCCGCCATTGTAGCGGCAAACGTTGTAGTTGTTTATTTTTTAATTATGGGTTCCTCCTTACGGGAAGAGCCCCAGGTGTTGAAGATGGAAGTGCCGGTGGCATTCAAATCGGTTAAAATTCCCGATTCAGTTACTTTTGCCGGCGAGCCGGTCCCTATGGACCGATTTGATATAAGGGAGTCACTCGACCGTGAATTGCTTGTAAATTCCTATTTTCATTCACAAACACTCAGGTATATAAAAATGGCCCCCCGTTATTTTTCCATAATTGATCCAATCCTGGCAGAAAAAGGTGTACCTGCCGACTTTAAATATTTGGCTTTGGCCGAAAGTGGATTCAACCCCAGAGCGGTTTCGCCTGCCCGGGCCGTAGGATTATGGCAGTTTTTGGCAGGCACTGCCCAGGAATATGGCCTGGAAGTAAACAGTGAAATTGATGAGCGTTATCACATCGAAAAATCAACCTATGCCGCATGCAGTTATTTGTTGAAAGCATACAAAAAATATGGAAGCTGGGCTATGGTGGCAGCTGCCTATAATGGTGGAATGGCAGGTGTGGAAAGGCAAATGACCAGGCAAAAGAACAATGTGTATTACGATCTTCTTTTTGGTGAAGAAACCAGCAGGTACGTTTTCAGGATTGTTGCTTTAAAACTAATCATGGAAAATCCGGAAGACTATAATTTTTATGTTGCCGAAGAAGATAAATATCCCATTGTGATTACACGTGATATTGAGATTAATGGCCGGGTGGATGATTTTGCTGATTTTGCTCATCAACATAACATTAACTATAAACTCTTGAAAGATTTTAATCCGTGGCTTAGGGAAAACAACCTCACCAATTCCGGAGGGAAAAAATACATTGTCAAGATTCCTGTAATGGAAGACGTGTAAATATAAATTTACAATTATTCACCGACAGGAAAAAATCATAGAAAACAGATACGGTAGGAAGAAGCAACATGCGGGAAGACAAACAAACAGAAGAACTGGTTTACGATATAGCAACGGAGCCGGAAGATAAAATAGTTGTGTATGGCGCGCGGGTACATAACCTCCGGAATATTACAGTGGAGATACCACGCGATAAACTTACGGTTATTACCGGATTAAGCGGCAGTGGCAAATCGTCTCTTGCCTTCGATACCATTTATGCTGAAGGGCAACGACGGTACATCGAAACATTTTCTGCTTACGCAAGATCGTTCCTGGGTAATCTGGAGCGGCCCGATGTGGACAAAATTACAGGCCTTAGCCCGGTAATCTCAATCGAGCAGAAGGTAACCACCCGTAATCCACGCTCAACGGTGGGGACGGTTACAGAAATTTACGACTTCCTCCGGTTGCTTTATGCACGGGCTGGTGAAGCCTGGTCATACAACACCGGAGAAAAAATGGTGAAATACTCCGAGGAGAAAATCCTGCAACTTATTAACGAGCAATTTCAGGGAAAACGAATATACATCCTGGCGCCGGTGGTGAAAGGAAGAAAAGGGCATTACCGTGAACTCTTCGAACAAATCAGGCGTAAAGGATTCCTGCATGCCCGGATCGATGGAGAGGTAACAGAAATAAAACATCACCAGCGTGTCGACCGGTACAAAAACCACTTTATTGAAATAGTAATCGATAAACTGGTTGTTGAAGAAGCGGCCGGCAAAAGATTGAAAGACAGTGTACAGACTGCAATGAAACACGGTCACGGTATTCTCATGATTCTCGATCATGAAACCAATACCGCCAAATATTACAGCCGCCTGCTGATGTGCCCTACCACCGGTATTTCTTACAGTGAACCTGCCCCTCATAATTTTTCCTTCAACTCACCCCAGGGCGCTTGCTCTCATTGCAACGGGCTGGGGCGGATCACGGAAATCGATGCCGAAAAGTTAATTCCCGATAAAGGGAAGAGCATCGGAAAAGGAGGGATTGCACCCTTAGGGGCTTACCGCAATTCATTAATATTTTGGCAGATCGAAGCGTTAGGCGAAAAGTTTGGCTTTACGCTTAAAACCCCGGTCGGAGATATTCCGGAAGAGGGGTTGCATGCTGTGCTGTTTGGCACAAGTGAGCGCATTCAGCTTAAAAATACTCCCCTAGGGTCGAGTATGAATTACATGATGAGTTACGATGGGGTAGTGAAGTACATAGACAGCCAGCGGGAAGATAATCCAGCTAAGAAAGCACAAAAGTGGGCCAATCAGTTTGTTAAAACAATCGTTTGTCCTGAGTGCAACGGGCAACGCCTAAAAAAAGAATCGCTTCATTTTAAAATTGATGGTAAAAACATTTCGGAGCTTGCTCAGCTCGATTTGACTGAGCTGGGCGTGTGGCTGAACGGCTTGGAAGACAGGCTGAGCGATCGGCAGCGGCAAATTGGGGTTGAAGTAATAAAGGAGATTCGCGACCGGCTTGGATTTATGCTGGGGGTAGGGCTTGATTACCTGGCGCTCGACCGCACTGCTCAAAGCCTTTCCGGAGGCGAATCGCAACGCATCCGGCTGGCTACTCAAATCGGTTCACAACTGGTTAATGTGTTGTATATCCTTGATGAACCCAGCATCGGACTGCATCACCGCGATAACCTGAAGCTTATACAGGCGCTGGAGCAACTGCGCGACAGCGGAAACTCGGTGGTTGTGGTGGAGCACGACCGCGATACTATGATGCATGCCGATTGGCTTATCGATATGGGTCCTCATGCTGGCCGGCACGGTGGTGAGATTGTGGCAGCTGGTACTCCTGCAGATGTGCTCAAAACACATACCCTGACTTCTGATTACCTGAACCACAGAAAAATGATTAAAGTTCCTGATACCCGTCGCGAGGGGAACGGGAATGTGCTGAAAGTAAAGGGTTGTACAGGGAATAACCTTAAAAATGTTACGCTCGACATTCCGCTCGGTACCTTCATTTGTGTTACAGGTGTTTCGGGAAGCGGAAAATCAACCCTGATCAACGAAACCCTGCAGCCGATACTAAGTCAGCATTTCTATAAATCAATACAGGACCCCTTGCCTTACAAAAAAATAGAAGGTATTGATCTGGCAGATAAGGTAATTCGTGTTGATCAGTCGCCAATCGGCCGCACACCCCGCTCAAATCCTGTCACCTATACCGGAGTTTTTTCCGACATCCGCAACCTGTTTACCCTGTTGCCGGAATCTAAAATAAGGGGTTATAAGCCCGGCCGGTTCTCGTTCAATGTTAAAGGTGGCCGCTGTGAAGAGTGCCAGGGTGGGGGAATGAAACTAATCGAAATGAATTTTCTTCCCGATGTTTATGTTCATTGCGACAAATGCAACGGCAAACGTTACAACCGCGAAACCCTTGAGGTCAGGTACAAGGGAAAGTCTATCAGCGATGTGCTGGAGATGACAATCAACCAGGGCGTTGAATTTTTCGAGAACATACCCAACATCATTATTAAGTTAAAAACACTGCAGGAGGTAGGGTTGGGGTACATCACCCTCGGACAGTCTTCTACAACTTTATCAGGTGGAGAATCACAGCGGGTAAAGCTTGCAGCTGAACTGGCCAAACGCGATACCGGCAAAACCATATACATCCTTGATGAACCAACCACCGGCCTCCATTTTGAGGACATCAGTGTGCTGCTCGATGTGCTAAATAAAATCGTGGATAAGGGAAACACGGTGATTGTAATCGAACACAACATGGATGTAATAAAAGTTGCTGATCACATCATCGATCTCGGTCCCGACGGCGGCAAAAACGGCGGTCAGATACTGTGTACCGGCACTCCTGAACAGGTTGCCAAAAATAAAAAATCCTACACGGCAAAGTTCCTGAAAGAAGAACTTGAAATGAAAATTGAAGCCTGACTATGAATTGTGCATGAACCCCCGGAAGTCGGACTTTCCAAGTCCGACATTCAAACCATCAGCTAAAAAACAACACCCATTTAAAAATGCCAAATCTCCAACCGGAGGGAAATGTGCTGTAGGCAGATCATATGGGTAGAAAATCTCGTGACACGAAAACCCTCATGTCCGGCATGAGCCGTAATTCCCTGTTTTTCATTTATTTCTACCCATATTTAATCCCTGAAGGGATTGAACCCTTGGGTTGGAATTAATTAACCGGTGCCGTACCTAGAATCTTTAACTTGGAAAGTCAAAGTGCCGTTGGCCTGCCTTGAAAAGTTGCTGGAGTGCCAATCGTTGCAGGAACCTCTGGGAGTCGGACTTTCCAAGTCCGACATTCAACCTATCAGCTAAATTTAAGAGTTGGTATTACATTCAGTGTTTATGTACCTCTTTAAATAATACGTTCTCTATACCTTCTCCTGTTCAAACTCAATGTAAACTCAATATTAACTCAATAATAACTCAATGTAAATTCAATTATAATTGAATTTACATTGAATTATTATTGAATTTATACTGAATTAATATTGAATTAAGTCAGGGCCTGATCTGACCTAAATAGCGCGTATTCACGCTAAGCAGGTGTTGATTGATGATTTAAAGTTGTGTAATGGAAATAATAAGTAAAGGTTTATTCGGCTCTCCATTTTGTTACTGGTGACTCAGCTGGGGCTCGAACCCAGGACCCTTCCGCTTAGGCGGAATGCTCTGCCAACTGAGCTACTGGTGTTAAAATAAAAAAAGGAAAGCCTAACGACTTTCCTTTTCAAAATATTTGGTGACTCAGCTGGGGCTCGAACCCAGGACCCCATCCTTAAAAGGGATGTGCTCTACCAACTGAGCTACTGAGTCATCCTTATGGTGCCTTTGTTTCTCAAAGGCGGGTGCAAAAGTAATATTTATTTTATTTCAGGCAAACCACACCGGAGTTTTTTCCTGAAAAAGTTAATTATTTAAATATCGGGCGAAGTTTTTTTCTCCACAATATCTGTTTCAGTGCACCTGTTTAGTTTTATTCCACAGTGTCATCCAACGGAATTCCAAGGCTTTCGTATAGCTTTTTTCTGCCGGCTTTATCTTTTACCAATATGCCATGTGCAAATTCTGCCACTTGTTTAGCCACTTTACGTGGAACCACCACCACACCGTCGCCATCGGCCACTACCACATCACCTGGCATAACAAGTACACCTCCTAAATCAATGGGGCGGTTTACCGATTCCAGCTCATTTCTTCCCGGACGTATGCCGCGGCCTTTTTTGCGAAGATAAAGCGGAATTTTCTGAAGGGCGATTTCATCGGTGTCGCGTGAACTGGCATCGGTAACAACACCAACAGCACCTAATTTTACCCAGTACAGAATGTTGTTTGAGCCAATTGAGCCTATATCCCGGTCTTCTACATCATCAAGTACAACCACTGAACCAGGTTGGATGGCATCGGCAAACGCTTCTGTGGAATAAGTGCTGTAGAAATGTCCTTCCCATGCTGCAAAATCTTCGCCCGGCTTTGGTCTGTCGGGACGTTGAGTAGGAACATAGCGTGCCGTAACCGCAATACCACGAATGATGTGTGACATGTTCTCGGTATCGGTCCAGTCGGCATGGATATCTGTACTTACAAGCCCTGTATTTGGCAGCCCGACCATGTCCATGCCATCAGAAACATCAGCTACACGCAATCCTTCGTAAAATTTCAACAACTCGGCATTCTCTTCATTCGAAAAAGTTTGAGTTTCAATTAAATTTATTCCGTTCTTAACATCAGATTTATCTTGCCCAGTGGCAGATAAACTCATTATTAAACTAAAGATTAGGAGAATAGATGAAAAATGTTTCATAATAAATAAATTAAGTTTTTGAATAAGGTATTGATGAATGATGTAGATTTATTTTAATTTCATTGTTTTCTGTCAGGAAATAACCGAAGGTATATTCCACCTTCACTTCATTACCGGCATCATCGGTAAAATAATAATTCCCCATAGCTACAGCCCTGTGCCCCATGTTGATAATTCCTGTATTATCAAATTTTACCTTAACCCAATGTCTGATAGCAAAGCCCTGGTCTTCGGGAAAGTCTGGATTTCCTGAAACAAAATAAGAATGTGCTTTTTCAAATGTGTCGCGGAACTGCTCTACAGATGCAAGGGTAGGCTTAAACAATACAATTCCTTCGTTATACCCGTAGTGCAGGTTTATAAAAGTGTCAGCGAGCGAGTGGTAGTCTTCCTTGTTTCTATAGGCTTTACCTATCCGGAGGATACCATCAGCCCATGATTGTTGTGCTGAGCGAACCATTTTTTTAGTAAGTTTTTTCATAGAGTATTGTCACATTTGATACCTTAAATATATAACAATATGGGGAAAAAAAGTTGTTCGTACAACAGAACCATAATTTACTGCTTTCATAGGAAACGGGCATATATTACTGCTGTCATTCTTACTTGCTCATTGTCAGTAAAAGTTGGGTTTGTTAAATGAAAAGTACCGACAATACAAATATTTTCAAAGAAAAGGCAGCAGATGTAAAAACAATCTACATTTGCACAGTTTTTTTTACAGAATCGTGGAATCAGTATTTAAGCCTAAGTTATTCAGTGTCCTGAAAGAAGGATATACAGCCCGACAATTCTCATCGGATTTGTTGTCAGGCACTGTTGTTGGAATCGTGGCATTGCCCCTGGCAATTGCTTTTGCAGTGGCCTCGGGTGTTTCACCTGA
This sequence comes from Mariniphaga sp., assembly GCA_024636975.1. Taxonomy (GTDB): domain Bacteria; phylum Bacteroidota; class Bacteroidia; order Bacteroidales; family Prolixibacteraceae; genus Mariniphaga. Next base: position 195,300 of record JAGXGA010000061.1, on the reverse strand, counting down.
AAAGGGATTGATAACGGCAATTGTTGCAGGATTTATTATCTCTTTTTTTGGGGGTAGCCGGGTACAGATAGGAGGTCCTACCGGTGCATTTATAGTAATTGTTTACAGTATACTTGCACAACATGGTCTTAATGGGCTTATTATTTCAACCATTATGGCAGGTATATTACTTGTTGTTTTTGGGTTGTTAAAGTTGGGGGCACTTCTGAAATATTTCCCACACCCCTTAATTGTCGGATTCACAAGCGGAATTGCTGTAGTTATTTTTTCCACTCAAATCAGGGATGCTTTGGGGCTGGAAATCGGACAGGTACCTGCAGGATTTATGGCCAAATGGTCAAGTTACGTGGAAAATCTCAGCACCCTTAACTTTTATGCCGTTGGAATTACTGCTATAACCATACTATTGGTAGTTTTTTCAAAGAGAATAATAAGAAAGGTTCCGGGTTCACTTATTGCAATCGTTGCCTGTACATTGTTCGTTCAGATATTTAATCTTCCTGTATTAACTATTGAATCGTTTTTTGGGGATATCCCCGGTTCATTTCATTTTGAAATTCCGCAATTTGAATTATCCAAATTGAGTACTTATATACAACCTGCCCTTACCATTGCTCTTTTAGGTGGTATAGAGTCGCTTCTTTCGGCGGTAGTTGCCGATGGAATGACCGGCAGTCGTCACCGTTCGAATACAGAACTCATCGCCCAGGGAATTGCCAATATTGTTACACCGTTTTTTGGAGGGATTCCGGCAACCGGAGCTATAGCCCGCACGGCAACAAACGTTAAAAATGGAGGTAAAACACCTGTTGCCGGTATTTTTCATGCTATTGTTCTGTTGCTGATTATGCTTTTTTTCGGCCGATGGGTAAAGTTGATTCCCATGTCGGCTTTGGCCGGAATTCTGATTGTTGTTGCTTACAACATGAGTGAATGGCGCTCTTTTCGTTCTATTCTGAAAGGATCATTTTTTGATATAATAGTGCTGGTATCAACCTTTCTTCTGACGGTATTAGTTGATTTAACCGTGGCCATTCAGATTGGCGTGGTTCTTTCTGCCCTGTTGTTTATGAAAAGGATGGCTGATCTGAGCAATACACTTCCTGTTTTGATAGATACTGATGTAATTGAAGATTATTCTGACCTGCCAAAAGAAATAAGCATTTATGAGATCAGCGGGCCTTTGTTTTTTGGGTCGGCCAAGCAGTATTGTGAGGTTTTGAAATCTACAGGTCTAAACAGTAAAATTATTATTATCAGAATGCGGCATGTACCATTCGTCGATTCAACAGGTATTACCAATTTAAAAGCTGCTTTGAAAATATTGGTTCATTCAGATACTAAAGTGATACTTTCAGGTGTAAACGATAATGTAAATGGGGCTCTGGAGAAGGCAGATGTTTACAAGATCATCGGAAATAATTCAATATTTCCTTCATTTGAAAATGCGGTGGGAGAGGCATTAAAACATATTCAAAAGAAGTCAGTTCATTAGGTATTTAATGTAATTCCTTTTGTAAAAAGCCTTTTAATTGCTCAACCGATATTTTTTTGGCTATAATTTCTTTGTTGCTGTCCAGTACATATAATCCGGGAGTAGTACGTGCATCGTACAGGATTTTAAACCTCGAGACATGATGTTCATCCCAAACGTTTATCCAGTCATAAAGGTTATGTTCGGTGATAAATTTTTCCCACTCTTCCCTGTCATCCATCGAATAAATGGCAAATACCTCGAGTCCTTTTTCCCTGAACGGTAAATAGATATCCGAATAAAGTTCGGGAACAAATACTTTACAGTGCGAACAACCCGGTTCATATATGACCACCAGGGTATATCTGGAATCTATCTGGTGAAGATTGTAGTACTCGCCGTCTAATCCTTCAAGGGTCAAATCAGGTGCAGTTTTTCCTATCAGGTTATTTTCATAAAATAATACATTCTCCCTTATTTTTTCCAGCGACTCATCGGATGCCCAAAAAGCATCCCCTGACAGGTAATATTTGCGTGCCAAATCAACAAACAAAGCATCCATTCCCATGATCTTACTGTTGATACTGCTGTTCATAAAATAGGAAACAGCAAACTGGAATATTCTTTTGTGAGGCTTTACCTCCTCTAAAAGCTCAAATACCGGTTGCTTTATCGAATCGTAATTTTGATAAAATACTTTGGTAAACCAGGTTTCAAGCTTCGATTTGAAAAACGGGGTGTATAAAAATCGCTCATCGGTATAATCAAAATTATCCCAGAAATGTTCCTGCTGATATTTAAACCGTGCAAGCAACAGCATTGAGTCATTTTGTTGTACTTCCAAAGGCAGAGTAGAAGTATCCAGGGTGGGAACATGATTTGCCTTTATAAACTTTGGCAGAAATGCATCCGGAAATTCAGCTTCTGTTGTATTCCAGTATTCATGCAATTCTGCAGTCAGTTCTTCCAGTTCTTGTATAAGCAACTTTTTTTCCTGTGCAGTGGCCGTTTCCATCTTTTTACGTATTGCAGCATTTTTTTGTTGAAGGCCTTTCAGGTAGCCGGTATATTCAGCAAATGCTTTTGTTTCAGCTGAGCCCTCAATCTGCATGGTTTCCGATTGAAAAGTTTCATTCTTCAATGAAAATTGTTGATCGGCCCCTAACAGGAAATCAAAATGACGGTTTTCATCTGCGAAAATTTTATACAGCCCCTGCGGGAGCAATGTGTCAGCTGTAAATTCTCCTTTCCCTTCATTGTCGAGAAGCAGGGTGTCCTTTGCATAAATGCTACCCAGATAATAATTGGCCAGAAAGATTTCCTTCCCTGCTGCCTGCTTTATTTCTATCTGCAAATTCAGGTTTTGGCTTAATCCGGTTAAAGGAACAAGCAGCAGGAGAACACCAACGTATTTTATGATTTTTTTATGCATTTTTCAGAAAATATGTGCCAAAAATAAAGTTTAATGTTGAAAAACCGGATTAAAAATCTTTAATTCGTAATGTTTCATTAAATTCATCCGCTTTCATTTTCAGGTATCATGCTTTCAATAAACATTCCGGTTTTCAATATAGAGGTCAATGACCTTGTTATGCAAATAGCCAGACAAGCCGATGCGTTGGGTATCGATTATGAGATCAGAATATATGATGATTATTCGGATGAGGAGGTAAAAGAGAGGAACAGGCATCTGGCAGAGCTGCCCCAAAATGTGTATAGAGAGATGCCGGCAAATATGGGGCGGTCGGCCATTCGAAACAAAATGGGCAGTGAGTCAGAAAAAGATTACCTGTTGTTTATTGATGCCGATTCCAGATTGATTTCCGAAAGTTATATCGAAAACTATTTGAAACATGCTACTCCCGGTTGCGTTTTATGCGGAGGTACTCAATATGCTGCAGAAAAGCCGGATGATGAGGAAAAAATATTACGATGGGTATATGGCCGAAAGCGTGAGGCGATAACAGCGGAGCAAAGAAATCATCACAAGGGGTTCATTATTACCTCGAATAACTTTTTAATTGACAGGCAGGTTTTTCAAAGAAATCAATTCAGGGATGATATCGGACCATACGGGCACGAAGATACTCTTTTGGGGTATGAATTATATAAGAAAGGAATTAATCCATTGCACATAGATAACCCTGTGGAACATACAGGGCTTGAAAATTCTGAAGTTTTTATTCTGAAAACGCGGAAAGCTTTGGAGAATCTTCTTTTTATAACACAGGAAAAGCTGGCAGGTGCTTCAGATTTCGCTGAGAGAGTAAGATTTCTGAATCAATACCATAAGATCACAAGAGTATGTCCACCAATTCTAATTCGTCTTTATTTTTATTTATTTAAAGATCGAATGGAATCCAATCTTACTGGCAGAAAACCTGTACTTATGTGGTTCGATTTATATAAAGTGGGATATTTTGCAAAATTGAAAAATGCAAAATAAAAAATGCCTTTGCAGCAAATTGCAAAGGCATTCGATGAATCGCAGGACTTTATAATATCAATCAAGTTTTATTTCACCATAACGGCTATTAATAGTTACCCTACCACCGGAGCCATTACCAACCTTGCCTCTAACGGTCTTTGTATGATTTTCATTGATTTTATCTCCTGAAAAGTTGCTTTCGGGATAAGAAATCCCGCAATAATCGCAATCCGCATCGATTGAATAACTGGCGTTGCTCAATCCAAGGGCTACCTGGCCATAACTGCTTGTAACATTAATATTATTAAACCCATTATCCACTTTTCCTATTTTTATTCCTCCATACCCGGCTTCCAGGTCCAGGCTTTCAAAAAGTTCTTCCATTTTAACATGGGTATATTTTGTATTGGCCTGCAGTGATCTTACACTTTCAAAATTGAAAGTATCGTACTTCGATTCGGCATTTACTGAACCAACCTTATCAATGTTAATAACGGTGTACTTTGAGTCTAGTTTTAAATCGTTCAGCGTACCAAAATTCATATTTGAATACTTAACGGTAACAGTCATATCCTTTGCATTCTGGATTTCCGATTTGCCATAGGCCAGGTTAAGTTCTGCCGAGCCGCTGTCCGGAGTATTCAATTCGTTGATGGTTATGTTGCCATATTGAATATCAAAGGTTCCGTCTGCATTCAATATATTTACAAAAGTGTTCCCGTATTTATTGGTAATGTTTAGATTCTTATCAGAAGGAATATTTATCTCGTAGTCGATGGAAAAGTGCCTGCGGCTGCTAAAGCTTTTGCTGATATATGTTTCAGCTGTTACTGTATTTCCGGTTTTGCCGAAATTTACATTAATCAGATCGAGCAGTTCCTCAGCTTTTCTTTCGCTGGTAGCTTCCACTGTAACCACCACATCGACGGTAACAGTACTTCCACCTTTATCAGTTACTCTTACTTCTCCAAAGCGATTGTTTATTTCAAGTGTCTGCACAGAGTTTACAGGCCACGATTCGCTGTAATTTTTTGTTTTCTCTTCAGCGCTGGCTGTTGATCCTGCAATTAAAAAGCAGGTTAACAGGAAGGCCATTAAAGTTCTAACTTTCGGTTTCATGATTTTCATTATTTTTTTGTTTCACTTCTTGTAATTTTTCTACAATCATATTTATTAAACTAAGCTTAGTCTGGTAATATTCAAGCATGGCATTTATAACACGGTCATCGTTGGGACTTGAAGACAGATCGTTCTGCAGCTTCTGAAATACCTTTTCAAAATCATCCAATTCATTTTGCATCATTTGTTGCTCTTCCTGCGAAATTAATCCCTGTTCGGCAAGGTTCTCCCATTGATTCAGCCCTACGTTTATTGCATTTGTATAGTAGAACTCCACTTCTTCATATTCAGCAGAAACTGTCGCCAGTGTCATATCTGAGTTTCCTGTTGCAGGAGTTTGGTTTCCTGAATCTGTAGAAAACCATATTATACCTTGGTTAACAACCAAAAAAGCAAATATAGCTGCTGCTGCAACCTTCCAGACGACTTCGAGTGAAAAAACTTTTTTTCTTTTGTTCAATGCCTCTAACCGGGCTTCAAACCGCCCGAAGTGTCCTTCATTAGGTTCATTGTCATTCAACTCTTCGAGGTTATTTAAAATCAGGTCTTCTATGTTATCTTTCTTTTTCATTTTCAGTTATATAAAAAAATTTCTTTTCCTTTCAACAATTCTTTTAATCTGCTCTTTGCTCTCGAATACCGGGTTCTCGATGCAGAATTACTGATTCCCAGTATTTCGCTAATTTCATCATGATCATATCCTTCAATAAGATAGAGGCTCAGGATGGTGCGGTAGCTGTCGGGCAGTAGTCTGATGGCACCCTTGATCCTTTCCACATCCACCTCAGTATAAGTTTCGTTATCATCGGCGAGCTGCGCGGTACGGGTATTTACCTCATCAAACTGCACTTTCTTTTTTTTCAAATGATCCAAAGAACGGTTTACTACTATTTTTTTTAACCAGGCACCGAAGCTAACCTCACCCCGATATGTATCTATTTTTTTGAAGGCCTTTAAAAACGACTCCTGCATTATGTCTTCTGCTTCGGCTTCATGGTTCACTATTCTCAAACTCACGCTGTACATGCTCTTGTAATAGAGTTTATACAGCTGGAACTGGGCTTTTTGATTACCTTTTCCACATTGGTCAATCAAATCCTGATGAATATTTTGATACTGTTTTTCCAATTTATTCAGTTCTGTGTTAATGACGATACTTTTATTTCAATGTTGCACTGTTCTGAATTATTTTTTTTACTTATTGAGAATTGTAATAAACAACCAACTCCTTTAATGATTCAACACTGCCAGGTCTGATCTTATTATTTTTTATGAATGTATTCACCTCTTTGTTACTTCCGGAGAAAACAGCCTGGAGGTCTTTTTTTCCTGACACTGGTTTTGCGGGTTCCATGCCAATGCGGATATAATACTCATCAGGTTTTCTTATAAATCGGGCAGGTTGAGCATCCTGATAAGCTGCCGGTTCTTTTGCTTTTTCGAACATAATCCGGGGACGGGAGTATAAAGTTGCTTTTCCCTTTTCATGAACGATAAAAAAGCCACGCTTTAAGTTGTTTGAACTTGAATAGGGAATATATTCAAACAGGTATTCTCCCATCTCAACTTTTTCAATTACTTCAGGCACAGCCAATGCAAGCACCTGTTCGTCATCGGTCTTGAATTCAATCTGATCGTTATAGATGTTATATCGAAGTGGAACGTCAATGAATATGGTTTTGGAGGTAGTGAAAACCGACCCTTCAGTAAAGTTTTCATTTAAGAAGGGTGAGCCTCCAATATTTGTTTCATTAAGCTCATTTTTCCAATTGCTCCCATGCGTTTTGGCAGAATTGAAAAATTCGACTGCCTTCCTGATTTCATATTCAACCTGGGCATTTGCTGCCTTGCAAAGCAATGGGCTCATTACCAGAAGTAAAAACAATGGTTTCATATTTCATCATTTTATTTAAATTATAAAATTGGTGAAATATGTTGAATCAATAAAATAAATTTTGGGCAGAATGTTATTACGGATTTTATTTAAAATCCCGGAATAACTGGCAGTACTTTTTCTACTGCAAATTAAACTCGCTTTTGATATCTCAAAATCTAACTATAGAAAGTTACACAAGCCCAGAAAAGCCCATGAATGCCATTGCCAGTATACCTGCAGAAATAAGTGCAATAGGGGCGCCTTTAAGTCCTTTTGGAATATTCTGCAATTCGAGGTGTTCACGTATACCAGCAAATAATAATAAGGCGAGACCGAAGCCAAACGCATTTGCAACAGCAAATACAACACCTTCTACTAAATTGTAATCGGTTTGAATTGTAAGAATAGCCACACCCAAAATAGCACAGTTGGTTGTAATAAGCGGGAGAAAAATTCCAAGGGCCTGATATAGGGCAGGGCTTACCTTTTTCATTATGATCTCAACAAGTTGCACAAGAGATGCGATTATCAGAATGAAGGCTATGGTTTGCAGAAACGATAATCCGAAAACATCAAGTACATAAACCTGGATAAGATAAGTGACTATTGTAGCCAGGACCATTACGAATGCAACTGCGAAGGTCATCCCAATGGCAGTGGAAATTCTTTTGGAAACACCCAGGAAAGGACATATTCCCAGGAAACGCATTAATACGATATTATTAACAAGTATTGCCCCTAAAACTATTACAAAATAATTCATTGTTCAGAATTTATTTACTGTTAACCGATTAATTCTTTTTAACCTGGTTTATTATGGCAACCAGATAACCCAATACGATAAAAGCTCCGGGTGCCAGCACAAACAGCAGGGATACATAATTTTCAGAATAAATAGGAAAATCAAATAGTTTTCCGCTGCCAAGCAATTCACGCACACCTCCAAGCAAAACAAGGGCGAAGCTAAATCCCAGACCCATTCCCAGTCCGTCGACAGCTGCCTTGCCCAGGCTGTTTTTTGAAGCAAATGCTTCAGCACGGCCCAGCACAATACAGTTAACTACAATAAGCGGGATGAAAATGCCCAGACTTTTAAACAATGCTGGCAGGTAAGCTTCCATCATCAGTTCAACTACAGTCACAAATGCAGCAATGATTACAATGAAGCTCGGTATGCGCACTTTATCGGGTATCTGGGATTTTATTAGCGATACTACAATATTTGCCATTACCAGAACAAAGGTAGTTGCCAGTCCCATTCCCAGGCCGTTAATTGCTGATGAGGTGACTCCAAGTGTAGGGCACATTCCCAACAACAGTACGAAAACCGGGTTTTCCTTAATAAATCCTTTGGTAAAATTTTTCCATTGATCCATAGTCGTTTATTATTGGTTTACTGCCGATGCAGTAGTTGCATTCATATTCTTTTCGTAGGCATCGTATGCTCTTTTAAGAGCTTCAAGAAAAGCACGGGAAGTAATTGTTGATGCTGTAATGGCATCAAAGTCGCCGCCATCTTTTGATACTTTAAAGGAGTGGGTGCTGGGGCTCTTCCCAATTACGTTTTGTTGGGGTTTCTGTTCATTTCTGAACCATTCATTCATTTTGGATCCAAGGCCAGGTGTTTCAGCATGTTCCAGCACCTCAAAGCCTGATATTTTTCCTGAGCTATCGATACCTGCCATAATTGAAATAAAGCCGCTGAATCCATTGTTGGTATAGGTTTTTATGGCTACCCCAATACGTTCTTCCCCTTTGAAAGCAGGAAAGAATTCAAGACTATCGGTAGAAGAGGGTATTGCTACTTTAAACGATTCACCCAATTCATCAAATTCGGGAAGTACCTTTTTAATGGCCTCACTTTGAGCCCTCAATTTTGCCAGCTCAATTGCCTCTTTAGTTAAATCATAAACAAAGCCAAGAGCAGCTGCTGCAATAAAAGTAACCGCTAAAAGCGTTACTACCATATTAAAAAATGTCGATTCGCGTTTTGCCATGTTAATTCCCTCCAAATCGTTTAGGTTTCACATAATTGTTTATGAGTGGTGTAAACGCATTCATAATCAGAATGGCAAAAGAAATACCTTCAGGATAAGCACCAAACATTCGAATGCTGATGGTAATAATGCCGATCCCCGCTCCAAAAATTAATTGTCCTTTGGGAGTCATTGGTGAGGTTACCATATCGGTTGCCATATAAATAGCGCCCAGCATTAAACCTCCTGTCAGTATATGATAAATCGGGTTAACGTACCTTTCCGGATCAATGAGCCAGAACAATGCTGCAATGGCTGCAACTGTTACAATAACTGAAACCGGAATATGCCAGGTAATAACTTTCTTAATCAGCATGTACACTCCGCCAAGAATCAGAAGCAGAGCAGAAATTTCACCAAGTGAGCCACTCATCTGGCCAAGTAACATGTCGGTTGATGAGGGAAGATCCTGTGCAATCTGCGAAACGGGAGTTCCCGAAGTAAGTCCTTCCTTTATTATTCCCAAAGGAGTAGCTGTTGTTAATCCGTCAACTTCGCCTTCACTTAATACAGGCCAGGAAGTCATCTGCACCGGAAAGGAAATCAGCAAAAAAACCCTGCCCACCAGAGCCGGATTAAAAATGTTGCTTCCTAATCCTCCAAACGACAATTTTCCAATTCCAACTGCAGCAAGTGCTCCAATAATGATAATCCACCAGGGCAAATTTGCCGGAACGTTAAACGCGAGGAGTATGCCCGTAATTAATGCTGAGCCATCTGTTATCATCGGCTTGATTTTCATCAGGTACTTTTGAATTACATATTCAAAAGCCAGACAGGCAACAATTGCAATTAGGGTAACCCTGAGGGCATCGAGGCCAAATACAAAAACCGACCACAGGAGGGCAGGTATCATTGCATAAACCACCCGGTACATGATCTTGCTGGTTGTCTCAGCAGAATGAACGTGGGGTGATGGTGAAACGGTAAATAAATTACTCATTTTCAGTCTTTGAGTTTAATTTTTTTTGCCTGGCTTACAGCCAGGTGGTTGAATAGTTATTTATTTCGTGAACGTATAATTTGTCCCACTTTTCCTTTCCCGAAACGGATGTAGTCGAGCAATGGCCTGTCGGACGGACAGGTATAGCTGCATGAACCACATTCAATACAGTCCATGATATGATTCGACTCACAACGATCAAAAATCTGCTTTTCAGAGAGTGTCATCAATAAATAAGGTTCTAATCCCATGGGACATACTGAAACGCATCTTGAGCAACGTATGCAGGCAAGTACCGTGTCCCTTTTAGCCTCCTCCTTTTGCATCAGCAAAACGCCTGAGGTGCCTTTAGTAACCGGAACGTCTATTGAAGCCAATGCCCTGCCCATCATAGGCCCACCGCTGATGATTTTGCCTGTGTTTTCCGGCATACCTCCTGCAGCTTCCAGTAATTCAGATGTCGGGGTTCCAATTCGTACCAGGAAATTTGAAGGTTTGGCTACATTTTTTCCTGTGATGGTCACCACACGTTCAAATAAGGGTTTATTTTTTTGAATGGCTTCATAAACAGCAAAAGCAGTTCCTACATTATTTACTACAGCCCCTGTTGCTATTGGAAGCCCGCCTGGGGGAACCTCTTTCCCGGTAACCGCTTTAATCAGTTGCTTCTCTCCTCCCTGCGGATACTTTACTTTCAGAGCTGTAACAGATATTCCTTTATACTCCTTCGCTTTCTCCGAAAGTAACTTTATGGCATCGGGCTTATTGTTTTCAATTCCAATTACTGCCTTTTCAACATTCATGGCTTTCATGAGCAACTGTATCCCGATTAAAATTTCATCCGGTTTTTCAAGCATCAACCTGTGATCGGATGTCAGGTATGGCTCACATTCCACTCCATTTATAAGCAGAACTTCTGCTTTCATTCCTTTAGGTGGAATCAGCTTAACGTGGGTAGGGAAGGTTGCTCCGCCAAGTCCGACAATCCCGGCTTCCTGGATTTTTTTCACTATGGTTTCACTGTCGAAATCAAATGTCTTTACCAGGTCCTTACTTTGGTCAATTTCTTCAAGCCATTCGTCTCCCTGTACATCAACATATATTCCTTGTTTCGGATAGCCTGAGCTGTCGGCCTGAAAATCAACCCGTTTTACGGTTCCTGATACTGATGAGTGGATGTTGGTGGAAACAAAGCTGCTGCTTTTTGCGATTAGCTGACCTGCTTTTACAGCATCCCCTTTTTTTACCAAAGGCACGGCTGGTGCACCAATATGCTGTGCAACTGGTATAAACACGGTTTTAGGTAAAGGCAGAATTTCAATAGGGTTGCCTGATGTTAATTTATTTTCCGGTGGATGTACTCCACCAATTTTGAACGTCTTTAACATTCTCAAGAATTTTGCAGTTCTGATTTTTCTTCAACTTTTATTTTTCGCGGAGGAAAATTCTCCTCAATGATGGAGCCTGTCGGACAAACCGGAACACATTTACGGCAGAGCTTACACTTGTCAGCATCAATAAATGCCAGGTTATTTTCGATTGTAATAGCATCGAATTTACATTCCTTCTCACATTTAGTGCATCCGATGCATGCAACTGCACAGGCCTTTCGTGCAACGCCTCCTTTATCTTTATTCATGCAGGCTACAACAACTTTCCTGTTCCTTGGACTCTGTTTCCTCAGTTCAATCAGGTTTTTCGGACAAGCATCAACGCAAGCCCCACATGCCACACATTTATCGTCAATGATTTTTGGGACGCCCATATCGGACCGTAACTCTATGGCATCAAAATCACAGGAATCGAAACAATCTCCATACCCCAGGCATCCCCACTGGCAATCGGATTCGCCACTGTATACCGAGGCTGCTATTGCACAGGTGGAGGCTCCGTCGTATTGACTTGTTTTGGGCCGGTGATCACACGTTCCATTGCACCTGATAAAAGCTGTTCGTAAATCCTTTTTTACCGATTCCATCCCCAGGATCTTTGCCACCGTGTTCATGGTATCGTTTCCTCCCACAGGACAATTTAAATCATCGAGACCGGAGGCTTTTACACAAGCCTCGGCAAATGCCCGGCATCCGGCATAACCGCATCCGCCACAATTTGCTGCCGGTAACTGTCCTTCGACTTCATCAATTCGCGGATCTTCGTATACATAGAATTTTCGGGAAACAAAATACAGCACAACTGCTGCGAAAATCCCTATAATACTTAATGTAGCAATAGTATATATAATTGTAATACTCATAACTGACCTGATTTTTCAAGTTCGAATTTGAAAATTGTTTTTAAAAAGTCACGAAAAAAATACAGTGCAATATAATAGGGTACTAATACGGCTAGAGCTAATAAACCTGCCAGAACTTCATTTCCAGTTGCTGAAAAAATTGATACCAGGGCAATTAATACCACAATAAAGGGTAGAACATATCCATAAAACAAAGCCTGAAATCCCAGCGATTCACGAAATACAACAGAAACTTCCTGCCCACACGAATAATTACCTTCATAATGCATTATTTCAACCTCCTTTTCTCTGACATCAGCCATTGTACATGCTCCGTTTGCATGACAGGAAGCGCATGCCGATTGGTTCATGATGCTGACAGTCAGCGATGAACCGCTAATTTCCTTTACAAATGCTTTGTGTTTAATCACTTTTTTGTTCACTCCAGGATTGCTATTTAAAGGTGGCAAATTTAGAGAAATATTTTAATGCCGACATGACAAAAAGCTTTTTTTCGAATAGTTGTAGCCAATTTAGAAAAAATCTAATCTATTTCTGATAAATGTAATTGCCATTAAAGATTAACCTGTTGAAAATCTGAAATAAACCTGGTGTGATGAAAGCGTCTTACATCAAGATTTAAATATATATTCATCATAGCTAATTTGGGTTAGCATTTAAAAATCAATTTTGTCATGCATTTCATCCAAAAGAATAAAATTATAGGGAATTAAATGAATCATTCTCAAATCCTTATTTTTTTTAACACTTTATATTGCACGAAAAATTTGCAAATGCCATGCACTACACTTATATTTGGAATATAAATAAAGAGTTCTTTAGATAAAAAGATAAGGATTTATCCGCATCGATTCAGCAGTTGGTAAACTCAACAGAAATTATTAAACCGAGTTAGCTCAACGGTTGCAAGAACAGGCCTGGTAGTCCCGACGCAAGTTGGGGTGAGTCGAAAGACCATTGGACGTTCGAACAGCCGGGCGCTCAAATCCTGTTAATCAGGGGTTTTACGCAAACGGAATTGATGCGGATTTTTTTTATTCCCTTATGAAGCTTTTTACTATGAGAAACAGTAACAATAAAGCTCCTGCAAACATGGAGGCTCTGGCCATGTAATCTCCGTATCGTACATAGAAGGTTATTTCATCGTTTAGATTAATTTCCCCGGCAATAGCTGTTTCAGTCCACCAGGGAGTTTCCTGAAAAGCATCTCCCCGTTGATTGATAAAGGCTGATATTCCTGTATTCGCAGCCCGGGCAACGCTTCGGCGTGTTTCAATGGCTCGCAGCCGCGAGAAGGAAAAGTGTTGTTTATACCCTGGTGTATTTCGCCACCAGCCATCGTTGGTAATTACCACAATCATTTGTGCTCCTTTTTTAACAAATTGCCCCAGGTATCCTCCAAAGATCGATTCATAACAGATGACAGGTGCTGCTTTAATGCCTTTTTTCAGTACAAAATTCGAAGGCTCTTCCATTCGGCCAAGACTGCCGGTTGTCCCTCCCAGGTCAAATACAACATCGTTTAATAACCAGAGGTACTTTCTGAGAGGCATTTTTTCAACTCCGGGTACCAAAATCGATTTATGATAAAATTGTTTCGCCCCATTCTGGCCTATAAATACTGCTGAATTATAAACATCGTAATAAGTACCGTCAGAAACACGGGCAGTAGTGGTTGCACTTTCTGAATCGGGGTATAGCTTATGGGTAGAGGCACCAAAAATAAGTTCTGTACCTGGATAATTTAAAATCCATTCATTTAATTGCCCGTACAACAGATTATTTCTAAGCCGGTTTACATTCCAGTCGGGCCAGCGCTCAAATAATGTTTCAGGACCAATTACCAAATCGGTTTGTTCAGTGGTTTTTTCCTTAGCAAGATCAATAAATTTCTGAAGCTTTTCCTCCTCCGCCTTGTAATCATATCGCTCATTGTAGGGGTCAATATTAGGCTGTACGATAACAATATTCACCGGATTTTCTTTTTCAGTATAGTTATTATAAATTCTGTAAGAAATTATTGAAGGTACTGTAATCAGTAAAACAAAAGCAGCAGAAGGGTATATTAAAGACCTCGCTGAATTATTTTTCATATACTTATTAAAAACTCTGAACAGAATGATATTTGCCGCCAGCACCCATAGAGTTCCTCCAAGCGTGCCGGTATATTCATACCATTGTATCATTTTAATTTCATTGGCAAATCCGTTTCCAATGTTAAGCCAGGGCCATTCGATATCCCAATGGTAATGAAAATATTCAAACGATATCCAAAAAACAATTAATGACAGGTAACCCAGGTTTGGTTTGAACCTGCGACGGGCTATGTGACCAAGCCACCACACCAGCGACATTAAAAAAGCATTTGCCAGAATGGCAAGTAAGGCTCCAACAACTGTTGCATAGGCTATCCACCATGTGGTAATTCCATTCCAGATCAGGAATGCAAGCAATGCATGCCCCCAGAACGATACACTTTTATAGCTTGTTTTATTATCAATGAAAAATTGGTCAAGCAGCAACAAAGGGAAAAAAGCAAAAAACAGTGTCCAGCCTGGAAATGAAAGCCAGGCCAGACTTAACAGAACTCCTGTAGAAATAGAAAGTAGCAGACGGATTTTTCGGCTCATGATTGTATAAAATTGCTTGCAAGTGCAGTTTCTCTCTTTTTACTCATTCGCTCAAAAACGAAATCAATCTGGCCTAATACAAGGCCACCCCACCATGCCTGATTTACCAGAACCGGATTGCCGGATTTGTTTTTAATTGTAAGGGGTTCCTCGAGAAAAGTATGCGTATGTCCGCCAACAATTAAGTCGGTATGTTGAGTCTCTGCTGCTAAAATAACATCGCTCACCTGGCTGTCACGATATCTCAGTCCCAGGTGTGAAAGACAAACCACCAGGTTGCATTCTTTTTCATTTTTCAGGAAACTTTCCATTTCAAGAGCTGTTTTAACCGAATCGAGGTAAACTGTGTTTCCAAATTGTAAGGGGGAAACTAACCCAGCCAGTTCAATTCCAATTCCATATACTCCAATTTTAATGCCCGACTTCCTGAATGTTTTCCAGCGGGGAAATTTGCCTGCTAAAATGGTATCCGAAAAATCGTAGTTAGAGTTTATAACAGGAAATTTTGCTGCCGGCAGGGCATTCTGCAAACCTTCCAGTCCGTTATCAAATTCATGATTACCTATAGTGGTGGCATCATAACCGGCAGCACTCATTAGCTTATAAATAAATTCACCACCAAAATAATTAAAGTAGGGAGTCCCCTGAAAAGTATCGCCTGCATCGAGTACTAGTGTATTGGGATTTTTATCTCTGATGTTTTTAATTATTCCTGAAATCCTGGCCAATCCACCTTTACCGTCATATCTGGCATTAGTGTCAGAAAACGGCTCAACATGTGAATGCAGGTCGTTTGTATGAAGAATGGAAACAATTACAAAATCATCGGCAGCAAGCCCCATGGAAGGTATGCCCATTGCAATTCCTGTTGTTCCAATTCCTATATTTCTTATGAATTTCCTTCTGTTCATGTTTTTTCATTTATTGATACAGACCTGATTAACTTGAAGAATGTTTATTTTTCTCTCTATTTGTCATCGTAAATTATTCTCCCATCAAGCTCTGTATATATCTCTTCATTCTTTTCGTATTTTGTTTCCATGTAGGAAATTATTGCATCCCTTATTTTCCTGCCGGTTGTAACGAATTCTTTTCGTTGGGTTAAAACCTCAAGACCATCGCCTCCCGCAGCAACGTAGTCGTTTGTTACCAGCCAGTAATCATCACCGGAATTAAGTTTTTGGTTGCCTATTTCAATGCCGGTGGCTTCATCTCCCGAAATCGTGAAACGTACACCACCTACACTGTCTCCTCCTTTGGCTGCAATGATGTTCAGGAATTCCTGCACCTGATCTCCCGTAAGTTTTAGAAAAACCATTTCATTTTCAAAGGGCATCAGTTCAAAAATTTTTCCAACAGTTATTTCTCCTTTTGGCAGAAATGTACGGATTCCTCCATAATTAAAATAGGAAATGTCTGCTTGTATATTTTCTCCGTTCACCCCTTGTGTTTTATTTCCTTCCTCAAGCAGTAAATCGGCCAGAAAATTAGTCAGATTGCTTTCAGGCTTGTTTTTTACCATTTCTTCACGTGTAATAGAGATAATCCGTGAAATATTTTGTTCCAGTTTCTGTTTATAAGGTAGGTAAAGGTGCACAAGTTGACTGTCCACAGGGATTACCGAATCTGTTACAATTGTATTGCGCGATTCTGTGGATGAGTGTATATACTGAGTTTTGCATGATACAACAAGAATAAAACAAGTTATCAACAGTGTATAGCTGAAAGATCTTTGCATTTTTAAAGGATATTTAAGGAACTTACAATTATTTTAGCAGTAAGATTGATAATTACCGGCAAAAAAAGATAAAAAACAAATATGATTGAGTCAAATCTTCATATAAAACTGTATTACAACATTATTTTAACGTTTTTTTTAATAGGTATGTTTTCTGTGATCGGGACTCAGGCACAGAATATTGAGGTTGTGGCAGAAAAGGGAGATGGTATTTATCGTCTTCTTACCCGGAATGGGTTGTCGGCAGCTGAATATATGGATACGTTTATTCAGATGAATAAGGAGCGTCTGGGTAAGGAAAATTCATTATATGCCGGAAGAAAGTACCGGCTTCCCGGTAAAACAGAAGAGATAGCTGTAAGTTCAGGCACAAGGATGGTTCGGCACGAAATATTCGGAAAAGAGTTTGAGAATGTTAATTTAATCGATGATAAGCTGAAGGGAGCAGTTTATTACCTGGTGGCAGGACACGGTGGTCCTGATCCGGGAGCAGTAGGGAGGTACAATAACTGGCAATTGTGTGAAGACGAATATGCCTACGACGTAACCCTCAGGCTGGCACGCAACCTTATTCAGCATGGTGCATTGGTTTATATGATTACAAGAGATCCCAATGATGGAATTCGCAACGACAGCTATCTGAAAGCTGATAAAGATGAAATTTGTTATCCTGATAGCAGAATACCCATTAACCAGCTTAGGAGATTAAAGCAGCGGACAGAAGCTGTTAATCAAATATACAGTAATCATAGGGGAAGTTTTCAGAGGATGATTGCACTTCATGTCGATTCAAGGAGTCATGGAGAAAACATTGATGTGTTTTTTTATCACGACAGGCAGAGTAAAACGGGGCGCAAGGCGGCTATAACCCTGAAAAATAAATTTCAGCAAAAATACGACCTGCATCAACCTGGCAGAGGATACAGTGGAACGGTATCCGACAGAAATCTGTATGTTGTCAGAAACAGCTATCCGGTGGCTGTATACATCGAACTTGGAAATATTAACCATCGGCGCGATCAGCAACGTTTTATAATTTCGAGTAACCGGCAGGCACTGGCAAACTGGTTGTTTGAAGGCATGGTTGACGATTTCAAAGAAAATAAATAAGTTTTGCAGTTGGTTACATGAAAACCTGTTAAAACGTTTTTAGCTGTATTTTTGTTTATCTTTTTTTGATTATTTATCCCTATTATTTTGTTAATTAAAATTCACTTATTATATTTGGAGTGCAATACGTTCTGTATTGCTTGTGTGTTTGGGGGTTAACATTAATAAAGGGCAGCTGTTGAGCTGCCCTTTTCTTTATCTTACCGACGATTCCCTGATAATTAATTCTGTGGGCATTACAATTTTTTGAAATGGCAGGGTATTCCCTTTCGATTTAATTTCTGTTATAAGTAAATCGGCAGCTTTTTGCCCCATTTCAAATCCCGGTTGCCTTATAGTACTTATAGAAGGAGTCACTACTTCGGAAAACGGTTCATTACTAAATCCTACTATTAATATATCCTGAGGAACTTTTATTCCTTTTTCACGCAAATAAATAATGGCACTGAGGGCAGTTGTATCATTGGCACAAAATATAGCATCAGGCTTTTGGGGGTTTTGCATAAGTCTTTTTATGGCATTGGTCCCATCGGACCGGGTAAGACTGTTGTGGATAAGCATGGATTCATCAACAGGCAGCCCGCTTTTGCTCATCGCATCCTTAAACCCTTCAAGCCTGTCCTGGTAAATTTTCAGGTTCAACGGACCTCCAATGTGAGCAATTTTTTTACCGCCGTTTTCTATTAAATGTTCAGTCGCCCGGTAACCACCGCTGTAATCATCCACAACTATTTTATGAGCCGGAATACTATCTGCCACACGATCGAAAAATACTAACGGGACTTTTTTTTCTGAAAACAACCTGAGGTGTTCGTAGCTTTTGGTTTGCATCCCCATTGAAACAATGATTCCATCAACCCGGTTGGAATAGAAGGTCTGGGCAATTTTTGTTTCTTTCTCAAAATTGTCATTCGATTGGGAAATGGTAACAGCGAAACCATTTTTATAGGCAATATCCTCTATTCCGCTTATTACAGATGAGAAAAAATGCCGGTTTATCAATGGTAGTATTACCCCAATAGTTTTGGTTCGTTTTGTTCTGAAATTTGCAGCCATAATGTTTGGCCGGTAACCCAGCTCCTGAGCGGTTCTTTCAATCAGTTTGCGTGTGGTTTTACTCACTATTGGATTATTGTTCAGAGCCCTGGATACGGTTGATGCTGCTATGTTTAATTGCCTGGCAATATCATAAATAGTGGTTTCGGTTTGCTTACCCATTTTTTACAGTAAAGTTAAATATTTTTTTCTTATAACTGCAATCGATTGCAATTTAAATATTTTCATCTTATATTTGTGAAAACAAATTTAATTTTTAAAAATGAAAATCTTTATAATCTTGCTGGCTGTAATTGGTTTTTATTCCTGTTCGGTGAACAAGGAAATCCAGACTGATTTTTCAGAACTGACTTCAGAATTGAGCGAACAAATGAAGGTTCTTGTCCGGGAAATCCCCGACGATAAAGTTCCGCGTTCCTATCCTGATGAAAACGGAGGATACTGGATGGTTGGGAACAACGACTGGACGTGTGGCTTTCCTGCCGGTTCCTTTTGGTTTTTATACGAATTTACCAATGATGAATTCTGGAAAAATACAGCTCTTGAAAATACAGTGAAGCTGGAAGGGGTGCAGTACCGTACAAATACCCATGACTTAGGTTTTATGGTTTTCTGCAGTTACGGAAATGCATATCGCATAACAGGCAATGAACAATATAAGGAAGTGATTATAGAAGCATCGGAAACTTTGATCGAACGCTTTAATCCCATCACCGGAGTGATCCGTTCGTGGGATTTCGGCACCTGGCAATATCCGGTAATTGTTGATAACATGATGAACCTTGAAATGCTATTCTGGGCCTCGGAAGAAACCGGTGATGAAAAATTCAGGAAGGTAGCTCTGTCGCATGCCGATGTTACTCTTGAAAACCATTATCGTGATGACTGGAGTTCGGTTCATGTGGTAGATTATGATACCCTTACCGGAGAACCTGTAATAAAACAAACCCACCAGGGGTTAAGCGATGAATCGGCCTGGGCACGCGGACAGGCATGGGGGTTCTACGGTTACACTATGTGTTACCGTGAAACAGGTGATGAAAGATACCTTGAAGCAGCTGAAAATATCGGTAATTTTCTTTTGGAAAATCTGCCCGAAGACAACGTATTTTTCTGGGATTTCAACGATCCCAATATCCCTGATGCCCCACGCGATGCATCGGCAGCTGCCATTACTGCTTCAGCACTGTATGATCTGAGTACGCTATCGGATCAGGGAGATACCTGGTTGAAGGCTGCCAACCAGATAATGGAAAGCCTTACTTCCGATAAATACAGGGCGACCGGCGGATCGAACGGCGGGTTCATAGTAAAGCACAGTGTTGGAAACCTGCCCTCATCAAGTGAAGTGGATGTGGCTATCAATTATGCTGATTATTATTATCTTGAAGCTCTTAAAAGACAACAGGAATTACTAAAATAAAATAGTATGGCAACAATTTACGAGGAAAGGTATGCCTATCACCCTGATGATTTCAGGATGTATGATACCGCAAAGATCAGAAAGGAATTTTTAGTTGAGAACGTGATGGAGCAAGGTAATATACGCCTTGTATACTCTGCAATTGAGCGTTTCATAGTTGGCGGGGCTGTTCCGGCTGATAAGCCTTTGAAACTGGAACCCATTGATCCATTAAAAGCCGAATATTTTTGTTTCCGGCGTGAAGTTGGCGTTATTAATGTAGCTGGTTCAGGTACTATTGTGGTTGATGGAACCGAGTATAAAATGAATTTTAAAGATGCGTTGTACATCGGGAAAGGGAGTAAGGATGTGGAATTTCGTTCCGACGATCCCTCAAAGCCTGCACATTATTACATTAATTCAGCGCCCGCACATAAGGAATATCCTGTGAAGCATGTAACACTGGGCGATGCCAATGTGCTACATATGGGCTCTTTGGAGTCTTCCAATGAACGCGACATCAATCAGTTGCTGATAAACACTGTGGTGGATACCTGCCAACTGCAAATGGGTATGACAGAACTTAAAACCGGAAGTGTCTGGAATACGATGCCCCCTCATCAGCATAATCGTAGGAATGAAGTTTATTTTTATTTTAATCTTCCTGAAGATCAGGCTATTTGTCATTTCATGGGAGAGCCTGACGAAACGAGGCATATCTGGATGCACAACGAACAGGCGGTGATTTCCCCCAACTGGTCGATTCATTCGGCAGCCGGTACCAGCAATTACATGTTTATATGGGGTATGGCGGGCGAAAACCTTGACTATACCGATATGGATCACATTAAACCAACTGAACTGAGGTAAAATAATAGTATGATACAGGATTTATTCGATTTAAAAGGAAAAGTGGCGCTTATAACCGGAGGAACACACGGAATTGGAATGGCCATAGGAAAAGTACTCGGAAAAGCAGGAGCCAAAATATGTGTGAACGATATTTCGGATGAAAAGCTGGAAAGCTGTAAACAGGAATATTCTGCCGATGGAATTGATGTTTATACATTAAAATTTGATGTAACCAGTGAAGCCGATGTCGATCGAGGAATATCACTGATTGAAAAAGAAGTTGGTGCAATTGATATTCTTGTTAACAATGCCGGCATCATTAAGCGGATTCCCATACTCGATATGCCTGTTGCCGATTACAGGCAGGTAATTGAAGTGGACCTGGTGGCTCCCCTGATTGTTTCTAAAAGGGTTGCTCCGGGAATGATAAAAAAACGTTCCGGGAAAATCATTAATATGTGTTCCATGATGAGTGTTTACGGGAGGAATTCCGTTTCAGCATATGCCTCGGCAAAAGGAGGATTAAAGTTGCTTACTTCCAATATGACCTGCGAATGGGCAAAATACAATATCCAGATCAATGGTATTGGGCCTGGTTATATCGCCACTGCCCAAACAGCTCCCATCCGTGAAGGTAATCATCCTTTCAACGAACTGGTGATGACCCGCACTCCTGCCGGCCGCTGGGGTGAACCCGAAGATGTTGGTCATGCAGCGCTGTTCCTGGCCTCAAAAGCCAGCAATTTTGTAAACGGGCATGTGCTTTATGTAGATGGAGGAATACTTGCCAACTTTGGTTATGTGAAAGGTGAAAACGATCTGCCTGAATAAAATGAAAACTAAATTAAGTCTCATTATTATAATGTCCGTGCTGCTGTTTTCCTGCGGAAATAATGCATCGCTTTTATTTCAGAACCCGCAAAATACAGAAAGACCCGATGAGGTTGTAGTTCTTTCGAAAGATGAGTTGCAACAAAAGGCAGGAATGGAAGAAGGTAAATTTCCAATTTTTAAAAATGCAGACAATTCCCTCGTCCCGTTTCAGCTGGATGATTTGGATAACGACGGCAACTGGGATGAAGCGGCTCTGCTTTTGAATTTCTCACCCGAAGAGACAATGAAAATAAATGTGGAGTGGGTCGATGGCACCAGCTATCCACCTGTTTTTGATAAACGGACCAATTTGCGGCTGGGAATTACCCAGTCTGATGGCTCATTTGAAGAGGTTGATAGTTACCAGGCCTTGCCATGTTCCGATGGCTTTGAGGTTATCGCCCAGGGCGAAAGCGTAAACTGGGAAAACGATAAGATCGGATTCCGCAATTATTTCGATTGCCGCAACGTAAAAGATCTGTTTGGGAAACGAATGCCTGAAATGATAATCGATAAAATTCATACAACTGAACTGGGCGATTACCACAAACTGGCCGACTGGGGCATGGATGTATTGCATTGCGGCAGTTCACTGGGTTCAGGTGGTATTGCTCTGTTGAAAGACGACTCACTTTTCAGGCTCGGGTCCACTGAAGTTTATGAATACCATAAAATTTCTGAAGGACCGGTTCGGTCGGTATTCGAACTGAGGTACGAAGGCTGGGATGTTGACGGCGAAATGCTCTCGGCAGTTGAACGTATTTCAATTTATCCGGGAAAATACTGGTTCGAGTCGGATGTCACAGTTCAGAATGCACCGAAAGGTTCTCAGATTGTCACCGGCATTGTTACCAGTCACCTGAAAAGGCAGCCTTTTGAATTCACCACCGATAATTTTCAGTGCATTGGTACTCATGATGTACAATCACTGAATGAGGATGAACTGGGTATGGCAGTAATTATTCCTCAAAGTGAAGCAGGTAAGATTGGCCGCACTACCGATATTAATTTTTATAAGCTTGGATTTGAAACTGTTCCCGAAAAAGGATTTAGTCAAATCATTTCCGAAACGTATTACATCGGGCAGGACTGCGAAAACGGAGAGCCTTCAAAGCACTATTTCTTTTCCGTGTGGGGTCTCGATAAGGACCAGTGGAAAACAGAAGAAGGATTCAGAAAATACATTGCTGAAGAAGCTGAAAAACTATCTGAACCAGTTGTGGTTCTGTAATACTTTCATAGAAAGCCGGCAATTTTCGGCAGTGCAGGAAAAGGAAGAATTCTCCCCGGCTGCACTGCCGGAGGTTGCCGGTTTATTTTTTATTCCATTTTTACTTCAAAATTTCCACCTGAATTCAGCCTGATTATTAAAAAACAGCTTCAGTCATTAAAAAAATGAGTGCGCTTTTTTATTTATCTGTTAATAAAAAAGAGTGTGCCTCAACCGAAAACTGTCGGAAAAGATTCTCATCAAAACTAAGGCCATAGCTTACTTGTTTCATGACCTTATCAAACTTTGATCAAACTCGCATTAAACTCACATTAAACTCGCATCAAATTCGCGATTTTGCGAGTTTGATCGGAGTTTAATCTGAATTTAATCTGATTATAATGCGAAATTTATATATAGAAGGCCTAAGCCAAGGTTAATTCTAAAAAGGATCTGGACCCTGGTTACTTTTTATTCAGAGTGTAAAAATTGATAATTGCTTTTCCCGCTGTCAGGTTAAATCAACTTATAAACAGACTACCTTTCTCCTCCGGAAAGAGATGCAAATGAGTAAATGTTTGTTTGTGGGATGATGAAACGGATTATTTTTCAATTTATGCGACCACAAATTGTATTTCAGAAGATATTACATTTTTGCCAGCACATCCTTTTTTTTGCGAATGTCGTATGCCATCAGAGCATCGCCTCTTCGCTGGTACAATATACCGTTTTTAATAACCGGGTGTGAAAAATGTTCCTTGGTACCTTTGGTAATTTTGAAGGCGCTTATTTTTTCCATATGGCCATTGTTGCAGCTCAGCATCGAAACTTCGCCGGCCCAGTTGTAGTAATACAGCATGTTCCCGGCTGCAATGACAGCACCTGTTCCTGTACGCAACGAATCGACAACTTCTCCGGATGCAGCGCTGAAGCTTTTGATGTCTTTCTTTCGTGTGCCGCAGCCATACAGGTAATCACCTACTTTTACGAAACCGCCCATGTATGTGTCGAGGTCGGTGGTTCTCCACACTTCTGTGATTTCCGATCCATCTGCCGAGAGCTGCAGTTTCACCCCCCTGTTTCCGTCGCCGGCAGCATAATAGATGTGCCCGTCTTCAAAAAAGATGTTGTTGCTGTGGGTATCGCCAATTCCAGGTTCACGTTTCTCAACAGGGGTATTATCCTGCAGGTGCGTCCACAACAGTTCACCGGTCCCGGCATCTATGCCAAGCAGGTGATAGGCTGAAAAAGTAACATAAACTTTTCGGTTTGATACTTCAATTATATTACCCGGGTTGTATCCCATATATTCGCCCTTACCTTTGCACGACCACAACAAGTCGCCTGTTTGGCGGTCGAGCGCTACCACATTGTGCTCTTCTCCACCTGGCGTGCAGATAATTCTATTGTCATCGATTACCGGAGCCTCTGAATAGCCATGGTAGGGGAGTACACCTTCAAAATCGGCAACGTAGTCTTTTGTCCAGATGATTTCGCCATCAGCCCGGTTTAAACAGGCAATGTGGCCCATGCCTGTACCGGCATATACTTTATCGTCAACTATTGTAGGTGCCGAGCGGGAACCCGGATAATGTTTCGCCCATTCCTTTCCGAAATTCTGTTTCCATACAAGGCTTCCGGCTAAGTCGAAGCAAAACAGCCATGCCAGGCTGTCGATTTCACCGGTAACAAAAACGGCGTCCTCTGTTATGGTAGGTGAACCATACCCGTTGCCAATGTCTTCGGCAAACCAGATTTCTTCAGGGCCTTCTTCCGGCCATGCTGCCAGTAAACCGGTTTCGTTGTATACTCCTGAACGATTATCTCCCCGCCACTGGTAAACTTTACTTTCTTTATTGCTGCATGAGAATAGAAACAGGCCTGCAAAAACAAGGATTGCTGATTTCATAAAGTTGGTATTTTACAATAATCTCTGATTATGTGGTTCTATTTTTTTGACTCCAAATATGTTACTTGTAGTTTTACCAACGACTGATGGAACTCAGGAAATTTCTTCCACAGGTCTTTTTCACATGTGCTTAAACTGCTGCATTCGATACAGGCATCATGGTTTTTGCTGATTGCACATACACGGACATCGCAATTTTGAAGCCTGATTCCAACAGGTTTATCTTTTGTTTTGCAGCCAAAACAAAAGATTTTATCTGCCTCAAACGTTTCAACTCCAAAACGCTCCTTCATCTCCCAGATTTCATATGCTTCTTTTTTAAGCACAGGGTCATTTTTTACCGATGCTTCAAGGAATTTACAGTTCTCAGGACATTTGTGCCCACAGTAATTCATTTTTAACGGGTCGGGTGCTTCATCTGCCGGAAAGGTAAAGTTAGAAACAGCAAAAAGATTTCCTTTAAGAAGTAATGTACAACAGGCCATAGATCCGGTTTTCATCATGAGCCTTCGTGAAAGCTGATTTTTCATTGAAAATTTTTGTTTGAAAATACAATTAATGTCCAGATTACGGATAACTTTTTCAACGAACACTGATAAAAAACGGGTAAACGACCTGTTGCCATCTTTAAACGGGTTGGAATAGAGGGGGTAATTTCAGATAAGATGATTGTTTTTTATGTTTGCTGAATGAGGGCAGGAGGTAACCGGGTGGATCTTTAGGTTTAAAATATTATGAATGTCGGACTTGGAAAGTCCGACTCCCGGTGGTTCCTGCACCAATTGGCACCACTGCAACTTTTGACAACATGCCAACGGGACTTTGACTTTCCAAGTCAAAGATTTTATGTGCAGTAATAGTAATTTCTCCAGTGTGTAAAGCAATTTCATTCCCCTTTCTAGTCACCTGATATTTTGCGGGCAATGAACTTTTCAATTTCAACAATAATGAAAACGGCCACGCCTGTTGCCAACGGATAGAGCCAATAGGATAATTCAATAGCTTCGGTATTAAAAAAGTTATTCATAAACGGGACGTAAACAAAAAATGCCTGTAGTGCAATCAATGCTCCTGCTGCATAGAAGGCGTACTTATTATTAAAGAAATTTTTTCCAATGCTTGACAGTTTTATTTTTCGGCTGTTGAACAGATAGAATAATTGTCCTGCAACCAGGCTGTTCACTGCAACTGTGCGGGCTACTGCATCCGTTTGGTCAAGCGATTGCATATATTTAAATACTCCGAGGGTTATCCCCCCAATCAGGATGGAGACAAAGGCAATTCGCCAGATAAAGAACTTTCCGAGTATTGACTCGTCCGATCCCCGGGGTTGCCGTTCCATTACATTTTCTTCCATTGGTTCGAACGAAAGGGCAAGTGCCAGGGTGACTGCAGTCACCATATTTACCCAGAGAATCTGGGCCGGTGTAATAGGCATTGTAATTCCCAGCAGGATGGCCGACATCAGTACAACTGACTCGGCTCCGTTGGTAGGAAGGATAAACAGCAGGGCTTTACGGATGTTGTCGTAAACGGTGCGTCCTTCCTCGATGGCATTTACAATGGATGCGAAATTATCATCGGCCAGAACCATCTCCGAAGCATCTTTGGTTACTTCGGTTCCCTTTATACCCATAGCGATGCCGATGTTGGCCTTTTTAAGTGCCGGTGCATCGTTTACCCCGTCGCCGGTCATAGCCACCAGCTTGCCGTTAGCCTGAAGTGCCTTTACCAGCCTTAGCTTGTGCTCGGGGCTGGTACGGGCATAAACGTCGTATTCTTTTACAACTTCCTTCATCTCCTCATCGCCCATCTCTTCCAGTTCTTTTCCGGTCTTGGCCTTTTCCCCATCGCCTATTCCTATTTGCTTTCCAATGGCTTTGGCTGTTATGGCATGGTCGCCGGTAATCATTTTTACATTCACTCCGGCTTGTTTACATTCCTTTATGGCTTCTATGGCTTCTTCCCTTGCGGGATCAATAATTCCAATCAATCCAAGGAAGATTTGATCCTTTTCAACATCTTCTTTTTCAATTTCTGAACGATCGTTACCTCCATTTTGAAATGCAGCGGCCAGCATCCGTTGACCTTTTGCTGCAATTTCCTCCATTTTCTCTTCCCAGAACTTCCGTTCTATTTTTTTTTCACCTTCAGTGGTGAGCTGCTTTTCGCACATATCAATCAATCGTTCAGGAGCTCCGGTTACAAAGATGAAAACTTCATCATCGACTTTATTCAGTGATGCACTGTATTTATGCTCCGATTCGAACGGCACCTGATCAATGCGTTTGGGCTTGAAATCTTTCATTCCCCCCTTATAGCTGAGTGTCAATAGTGCTCCTTCGGTAGGAACTCCTGTGAGCGTCCACTTACCTTCATCATTTTTTTTGATTTCTGCATTGTTACTGCACCGGATCGTTTGCAGTAAACGTTTTAAAACTTTATCATCATCAGGGTTTGCCTTTTTTTCATCGAGCAGGATTTCTCCTTCGGGTTCATATCCGGTGCCTTTTACTGTATATACATTTTCAGCCGTGACAATGGTTTGTGCAGTCATTTCATTGCGGGTAAGGGTTCCGGTTTTATCGGAGCAGATAACATTTACCGATCCCAAAGTTTCCACTGAAGGGAGGCTGCGGATTATGGCATTTCTGCCCGCCATTCGCTGTACCCCAATGGCCAGGGTAATTGTCATAATGGCCGGCAATCCCTCGGGAATGGCTGCTACCACCAGTCCGATGGCCGCCAGGAACATATCATCCAGGCTTCTTTCGTGGTAAAAATACCCAAACGCAAAGAAGCCGGCAGTTATGAGAAGTATTATAAGTGAAAGCCATTTGCCGAAATTTTCTATTTGCTGCAGCAGGGGCGTGGTAATCTTTTCCACTTCGGAAATCATCTTATTAATTTTTCCGAGCTCAGTGTCGGCTCCTGTTGCAACAACTACACCTTGTGCTTTACCGTATGTTACCACTGTGCCTGAAAACGCCATTGAGGACTGATCGCCGAGAATGGCATCTTGTTCTACCGGGTCAACCGATTTGTCGACTGCAGTTGATTCCCCTGTAAGTGGCGATTCTTCTACCTGCAGATTCCTGGACTTAAACAGACGCACATCGGCCGGAATCTTATCACCCGATTTAAGCAGGATAATATCTCCGGGTACAAGATTTTCGGCTTCGATGTTTTTTTTATTGCCTTTGCGTTTAACAACCGCTCCAAGCGACAGCATGTTGCTGATGCTCTCCAGCGCTTTTTCTGCTTTCCCTTCCTGTATAAATCCGATAATGGCATTTATGATAACTACTGCCAGTATTACCCAGGTATCGATCCAATGTCCCATTATGGCAGTAACTATAGCAGCCGCCATAAGAACATAAATTAGTATGTTGTTGAATTGCTCCAGTAATCGCTTCCACCAGGGATTCTTTTTACCCTTTGGAAGCTTGTTCTTTCCATATTTTTCCTGTCTTTCGGTTATTTCTTCATCGCCGAGGCCATTTTCTTTGTCGGTGTTCAGCTTATCAATAACCTCATCGGCCTCCATCGAATGCCAATTGGTTTTTTGCTTTTTCTCGCTTTCTGCCATTGGGTTGCGTGCTTTAATGCAGTGTTTAATAATAATGTTATTTATATGGACACGTACAGGCGGTAAATTGTTTGGATGATCATTTAGTTTTATGAATATGGGCCTTGTAATTTAAAGGTAATTGCTGATCAGTAATTTTGCTTCATTTATGTAAGAAAGACAGGGAGAGGTGGTGGTCTGGTTTTCTGTTCCCCCCAGCTTGAAAGCTGGGGTTATTGAATCTCTCTGCAGGAGTGCAGTTGCTATCAGAGGCTTGCTCCATTGTTCCGCTGTCCTGGATAATAACCCCGGCATTTATGCTGGGGGTCTGTCTCAAGGCAGAAGACAGGGGGAGGAGGTTTTCTGGTTGTTTTTTCTCCCCAGCCTGAAAAACTGGGTTATTAAGTCTCAAGAGATTGAGCACAATAAATGCTTCCGTGAAATATTCTTAAAAAAGAACCATAAAAAAAATGTAACTATTCTTTTTTTGCCTTACTAAATGAATAAAAAAACAACTGAAAATTGAACAAGGAAGAAAAATTTAATGCAATTGTAACTGAAAACAGGGATCGGATTCAGCGCATCTGCAGGTATTATAATTCCAATACCGAGGATCAGAAGGATATGTTTCAGGAGGTGCTCGTAAATATCTGGAAAAGCCTTGATAGTTTTAGGGGAGATTCGGCCATAAGCACCTGGATATATCGCATTGCTGTAAATACTTCGCTTACATTTACAGGTAAAGCATACCGGAATATGAAACTAATTGTGAACGGCAACGAGCAAAATCTCAACCCTGTTTTGGATGAAGAAGAACTGAATGAAAAATTGCTTCAGGAAAAGCAGCTTGAACAGTTGCAGACTGAATTGAATCAGTTGTCGGTAATTGATAAGGCACTGGTTTCACTCATGTTCGAAGGTCTGACCATGAAAGAAATTGCCGATGTAATTGGAATTACAGAACCCAATGTTAAAGTTAAAATTCATCGGGTGAAAGCACAATTAAAAGAAAAATTAAAAGAAAACCATCATGAATACGTATAATTTTAAAATATTAAATGCTGAATTCGATCAGCTGGTGGGCAAACTTAAAACCGAAGATGCCAGTTATGCAACATTAAGCAGGGGCATTCAGATTGTTTACTGGATTTTAATTCCGTTTTTCATTTTCATGACCATCAGGCATTACAATGATTCCGGAGATTTTAAGCAGATTATCGGGGGTGCATGTATGGTTCTGTCCTTTTTAATCTTTGCCCTGTTCTTTGGTAAATACTACAAAGAGTATAAATATGTCGACTATTCACTGCCAACTTTACTGATGCTCAAAAAGGCAGCCTACAGGTACAAACCATTTCAGGGCAGAACCATCTGGATTATTGTTGCCCTTGCATTAATGGACTTTGGGCTATTTTATAACAATCAGGAAGAAGGACTTGTATTGGAAACTCAGGTGATGTTTATCGGAGCAATACTTTTTGGCCTGATTGTCGGGCTTATTCTGTGGTATTTTAAATACAAGCCACTTCGCGATGATGCGCTGCGTCTGATCGCTGAAATAGAAGGAAATTAACATAGTAGTTACTTGCGCTGATGTCGACAAAAGGTTAGGACAAATCGGACAAAACAGAATAATTTACTTCAAAATAGCGGTATACATCTTCATAATCTTTTGCTTCCATCAGATCGGCTCGCAATTTTGCCGCTCCCGGAAAGCTGTTCAGGTAAATTTTGTAAAACCGTTTCAGGATGTTGAAATTTTTTATGCCACCCCACGTTTGTTCGAATAAATGGGTATGTTTAAGCAATTTCCTAATCCGCTCTTCCTGCAATACTTCTTCCAATTCGGGACTAAAAAACCAGGGGTTCTGAAAAATTCCGCGGCCAATCATTATACCATCCACTCCGGTTTCCTTTACTTTCTGCAGTCCTTCAGCCATTGAAAATACATCTCCATTGCCGTGAATGGGAATGGCCGGGTTCATTTGGTTTCGAATTTTAACGGCTTTACCTATTTCCTCCCAGCTGGCTTCACCTTCCGATTGCATTTTTTGGGTGCGTCCATGAAGAATAATGGCTGCAGGTTCTGTTTCTAAAAGGTGTGCAATCCATTCTTCGGTCTGATGCTGTTTAATGCCCGTGCGGGTTTTTACACTTACCGGAAGTTGGGTAGCTTCCTTAGTTGCCAGTATAATTTCTTGTGCCAGCTGCGGTTCACCAATAAGTGCGCTGCATGAACCGGATTTGATGACCTTTTTAACCGGGCACCCCATATTGATGTCAAGCCCGTCGAAATGGTAATTTTCACTGATATATTTTGCTACTTTATAATAGATTTCCGGGTTGCGTCCCCAAATCTGAGCCACCAGCTTTACGCTTTTTTCAGTGAGTAACTTACGTTCCGAATCATTGACAATCAGTCGCTCTGAAACACGTTCCCTGCCGTCAGGGTGGTTCATACCTTCCACCGAAGTGAATTCGGTGAATACAACGTGCAGTTTAGCCGGAGCCGAAATCCCCAGCACAATTTCCCTGAAAACCGTGTCGGTCACGTCCTCCATGGGTGCCAATGAAAAGACAGGGGATTTTATATGTTGCCAAAAGTTGTCCATCCTAATACTGAAAATTCTAAAAAACAAGCATCAAAAAACAAACAAAGATAACAGGACTGAAACAATCATCCATAATATGATCGAGAAGTCACTTTTATGAATAAGCAGACTTCTTCTTTTTTGAAATTTGTTATTTGCTATTTGGTGCTTTATTTCTTGTTATTTGTTTTTTGGTGCTTTGTATATTGTCATTTAGTACTTTGTGCCTTTTGTTCTTCATTCACCAATGCCAGGCTCTTCCGGTATCTTTTTCTGTTTCCGAACTGAAAGGCTTTTGAATTCCCGTTAATACCCATTCCATGCAGCTCTTCAATACATTCAGGTGTGCAGCAACCGTTGTGCTTTTTTGCACATTCAGGGCATTGTATAAACAGCAGGTGACAGCTGTTGTTGGCGCAGTTGGTATGCGTATCGCAGGGCTGACCGCATTGATGGCACCGGGAAATGATCTGTCCATTAATACTTTCACCCAAACGTTCATCGAAAACAAAGTTCTTCCCTATGAATTTCGATTCAAGATTAGCAACTTTTATCTGCCTGGCATATTCAAGTACGCCTCCATGCAGCTGGTTCACATCGCTGAATCCCTGGTGTTTCAAATAGGCACTTGCTTTTTCACAGCGGATACCGCCTGTGCAGTACAGCAGTATTTTTTTGTCTTTTTTATCCTCAAGCATTCCGGTGACAATTTCCAGT
Organism: Mariniphaga sp.; assembly: GCA_024636975.1. Lineage (GTDB taxonomy): Bacteria > Bacteroidota > Bacteroidia > Bacteroidales > Prolixibacteraceae > Mariniphaga. Next base: position 163,514 of record JAGXGA010000061.1, on the reverse strand, counting down.
TCTTCGCGAAACGTATCGGCCTGGGGACAGATGGCACCCTCAAACCGGCCTATTTCGCTCTCATAAAAGTTACGCATATCCACAATCAATGTATCCTCTTTTCCTGCCAGCTCATGAAATTCCAGTCCGGAAAGGTGGTTGCCCACATTGGTGACATCGTAGGCCCCATCATCCAATCCGTCGGCAACCAGTTTTGGCCGCACTTTTATTGCGAGTTTATGGAACGATTTCCCATTGTCTTCGACGGCATATTTTATAGGGATATCATTTAATATACCGTAATTTCCAAGGGTACTCAGGAATGCGTCGAAATAATGTTCCGGCACACTCATTTGGGCATTGATGCCTTCGCGGGCAATATAGATGCGGCCGAAGCAATTTAAGGCGAACCAGTCGCGGTAAATGCTGTCCCTGAACTCCTGCGGGTTGTCAAGGTAATGGTATTTGTAGAAGGAAATTGTTTTGCGGCTGAAAGTTTCTTCCATCAGCCGCTGTTTGAGTTCTTCTTTGTTTATTCTGTTGTGTAGCTGCATTGTTGTAAATTCTTTAAAGGCACAAAAATAGGGAAATGCACTTAAAAGACAAAAAGGTGTTTTATGTAAAGAAAATAAAAAAAAACCGGATGTTTCAATCCGGTTTTTATTAAAATTATTTTAACGATGTATTATCAGATCAGGATCTCCATCCGGGTCTCCATTTACATTTCCATCTGAATTGGCATTACCCAATAAAAGTACTCCGGCTGCATGTGGTGCTGCCATTGAAGTTCCACTGATTGTGTTATAACCTCCATCCTTCCATGTCGATTTTATACTAACGCCCGGGGCACAATAATCCACTGGAGGATTGCCCCGGTTGGACCAGGAAGCAAAGTAATCAGAACTGTTCATGGCAGATATGGTATAGATGTAATCGCCATTGACTCTTGCAGGAGAATAATTATTAGCATCGCTGCCATCATTTCCGGCAGCTATCACGAATGTGCATGTTTGTGAAGCCTTTAACACTGCGTTATCCAGGGCGGTTGATGTCCCGCCGCCAAGGCTCATGTTTGCAACTTCACCAGCTTTAGCCTTTGCTGCCACATAATCAATCCCGGCAATTACACCTGTTATGGTTCCGCTGCCACGTCGGTCAAGTACCCTTACCGAAACAACTGATGCCCCTGCGGCCACTCCAACCACTCCAATATTATTATTGATTGCAGCGATAGTACCGGCCACATGGGTTCCATGTCCGTTTTGGTCATCAGGATTGTTGCTATCCTTTCCTCCCAAAAAGCTCTGACTTCTGCCAGTATCCACATTTAGATCAGGGTGGTTCAGATCAATTCCTGAATCAATAATCCATGCAATCTTTCCGGTACCATCGACAGTACCTCCAACACGTGTAATACCCCAGGGAGTTTCCTGTGATGACTCAGCAGGAGGATCTTCCTTACCGCCACCTCCGGGAGTGCCGGGTGGTTTTGCTTTAGGGTCAATTACTGGTTTAATTAAAGTTACCACCTGGTCTTTCTCGATCAAAACTACAGCAGGATCACTTTCCAGCTTTTTTAATTGCCCGGGTGGAATTTTTACCGAAAACCCTTTTAAGGCAGTGCTGTATACAAAGCCCAACTCACCATCGATTAAAGCAGCACGGTTTATTATTTTTTCGGCTGCCCTTTTTGCGGCCTGTTGCCGCATCTCATAGCCTTTAGAGTTAGTAAGTTCCGCATTCAGTTCCGAATCATCCAGCACAACTATATAAGTTAATTTGTTGCTTTGTGCTGATTTGAATGACGGATCCACAATATTTGTTTCTTCAATCAGGGGGTCATTACATGCATGAAACAACCCGGCCAGTAGAATAATTATAAAAGCCTTCAGGAGATTTTTTTTCATTTTTGCTTAAATTTAATGATGATTTTACCACTACAAGTTAAAACGTTTTCATTAAATATCGCTCAAAATGATAATAAATTGCAATAAAATGATGTGCAATAATTTTGATTTATTAGTGGGATGTCTGGTTTAGTAAAATTTCAAGCTTCTTTACTTTTCGATCAAAATCTTCTTCGTTAAATCCAACTGATGAAGTGGAAATTTTTCCCTCCCGATCAATAATGAGATTTCGTGGAATATTTTGGGCAGCATATTTTGAAAAGATTTCCCTTTTCTGATCGGGTATAAAAGGAAGTTTATGTCCTGATTCCAGACTAAACTTTTCCAGTTCTTCACGAGAATGTTCTCTGCCAATAACCAGCAGTTCAAAATCAGGGTGGTTGCGGAACTTTTCATATACCTGACTCTCAAGGTATGGTAATTCTTTTCTGCAAGGGCCACACCATGTGGCAAAGAAAGTAATCCAGACAACTTTTCCTTTTAAATCCGACAGGTTAACAACAGCTCTTTCATTGTTTTCGTATGAAAATTCGGGCGCTTTTTGCCCTTCTTTGGCAAGGGTAAACTCATCTTGTGCTAAAATGCCAGATGAGGGAAAAAGCAGAATTATGATTATAAGAAAATGTATTTTCATAATTGAAAGTCAAAAATGCCTTCCGCACTTTCCTGGTGGGAAGGCATTTAATCTTGCTATTTATTTTTATTTAGAAATTCAGTAACTGATTTTTCTATTCGTTTATTGATTTTTGATGCATCCGATTTTTCAAATTTATCACCGGTAATGTTTTCATACAATTCAATATATCGCTCAGAAACTGAATTCACCATTTCTTCGTTCATTGCAGGTACAGCCTGACCTTCCTTCCCCTGGAAACCATTTTCGATGAGCCACTGGCGCACGAATTCTTTTGAAAGTTGTTTTTGTGGTTCGTTTGCTGCCAGCCGTTCTTCATATCCTTTTGCATAAAAATAGCGTGAAGAGTCAGGAGTGTGAATTTCGTCGATCAGATATATTTTTCCATCCTTTTTTCCGAATTCATATTTGGTATCCACCAGTATCAGGCCTTTTTCGGCAGCCATTTCTGTCCCTCTCTGAAATAATTTGCGGGTATAGTCTTCAAGCATTTTGTATTCTTCTTCGCTAACCAGTCCCTGCGCAATAATATCTTCACGTGAAATATCCTCATCATGTCCTTCTTCTGCTTTGGTAGTCGGAGTCAGCAGAGGTTCAGGGAATTTTTGGTTTTCCACCATTCCTTCAGGCATTGGTACACCACAGATGGTACGTTTGCCGGAGCGGTACTCACGCCAGGCATGGCCGGTTAAATAACCCCGGATGACCATCTCAACCTTGTAAGGTTCACACATAACTCCAACCGTAACATTTGGATCGGGTGATTCCACTTTCCAGTTGGGAACGATATCGGCTGTCGCATCAAGGAATTTTGACGCAATCTGGTTAAGAACCTGTCCTTTGTATGGGATTCCCTTAGGCAGCACTACATCGAAAGCTGAAATACGATCGGTAACCACCATAACCAGCAGATCGTTATTGATGTTATATACATCCCGCACTTTTCCGTAGTAAACGCTTTTTTGACCCGGAAAATCAAAATTAGTTTTTGTTAATGCATTACTCATTGTTATCAGTTTTTATATTTAACCTGTAGTAACTTGTTTTTAATTATCCCCTCGCGGTTTATTGGAATCTCCTCTGCCTTTTCCTTCGCCTTTGCCTTTTCCTGTGCCTGATTCTTTAACTTCCTGGTCCTCGTAGTACCTTTCATATGCTTCTACAATGTCTCTAACCAACCGGTGTCGCACAATATCGTTTTTGTTGAATTCCACAATAGAAATGCTTTCAATTTTATTAAGCAGCCTCATGGCGAAAATCAATCCCGAATTGCTCCGCCTGGGAAGGTCGATTTGCGTAACATCGCCTGTAATTATGAACTTTGCATTGAGGCCCATTCTGGTCAGGAACATTTTCAACTGGTTGATGGTTGTGTTCTGGGCTTCATCCAGTATTACAAACGCATTGCTCAGGGTACGGCCCCGCATAAATGCGAGAGGTGCAATCTGGATGATGTCATCCCTCATAAAATCTTCCAGTTTCCGTGGTGGGATCATATCTTGCAAGGCATCGTATAAAGGCTGGAGGTAAGGGTCAATTTTCTCCTTTAAATCGCCTGGAAGAAACCCGAGATTTTCACCCGCCTCTACTGCCGGACGACTTAGGATTATTTTTTTTATTTCCCTGTTTTTAAGTGCCTTCACCGCAAGGGCAATTGCTGTATATGTCTTTCCCGTTCCGGCAGGGCCAATGGCAAAAATGAGGTCATTTTTTGTGCTTTCATCAATCAGAAGACGCTGGTTTGGTGTACGTGCCCTGATAGGTTTGCCACTGTTGCCAAACAGAATGATATCCTTATCTGTAATTCCGTTCTCATCCAGTGTGGAAATTCCAGTAGAAAGTATCTGAAGGATAATTTCTTCGGTAATAACGTTAAACTGAAAGTAATGATCGAGTAGAAGTGTAAACTTCTTTTCAAAATTCTTAAGCTCTGATTCCTCTCCCTGCACATAAAGAATGTTTCCCCGGGCGTTGATCTTAATTTTTGGAAACAATGTGTTGATTAAATCCATCTTTACATTGTTTATGCCGAAAAACTCCAACGGATCGATCCCTTCCAAATAAATTTGTTTCTCCAATAGTTTCCTTTAAAAGTTTATGAATCCAAAATTACAAAAATAAATCCGTTTTAAATTTCCGGCAACTATTTCGTTTCAATCAGGCATAAGTTTTACAGAATCATTAATTTCGTCCTGACAAATTAATGTTATGGATAAAAGAATTGAAGAGTTTCAACGGTTACTGGATATAATGGATGAACTGCGTGAGAAATGTCCGTGGGATAGGGAACAAACACTGGAGTCGCTAAGGAAGCTGACCATTGAAGAAACCTATGAACTGGGTGATGCCATTCTTAAAAATGATTTGAATGAAATAAAAAAGGAACTTGGTGATTTAATGCTTCATATTGCTTTTTATTCCAAAATAGGCTCCGAGAAAGGTGCTTTTGATATTGGTGATGTACTTGAGGGAATCAATAAAAAATTAGTTTACCGTCATCCGCATGTTTTTGGGAATGTGGATGTACAAGGCTCTTCCAGGAAGGTGGAAGAAAATTGGGAATCGTTGAAACTGAAGGAAAAGGGTGGCAATAAAAGGGTACTTGAAGGAGTTCCGGCTGCTATGCCCGCGCTTGTAAAAGCGAACCGCATTCAGGAAAAAGCAAGTGGGGTAGGCTTCGACTGGGAGTATAAGGAGCAGGTGTGGGATAAAGTGAAGGAGGAAGTGGAAGAATTGAGCACCGAGATTTTAAATGTGGATGAAGATAAAATGGAAGCCGAATTTGGCGACCTGTTCTTTGCAATGGTAAATGCGGCCCGGCTTTATGGCATTGATCCCGAAGCCGCTCTTGAACGGACGAACCTTAAATTTATCCGCCGATTTAATTATCTTGAGGGTGAGACTCTGATGAAGGGTAAGGATTTGAAAGAGATGTCGCTAAAAGAGATGGATAAAATTTGGGATGAGGCAAAGAAGAAAGAATGAACAGCTTCCGGATTTAACAGGCTTCATATTTGTGGGAGATGCCTTCCAAATTGAAAATGATGCATTGTTATTATCATTAAGAAACAAAATATTCACTTCGATATTAAAATTCTAATAACAAAGCATTCAGCAGAATAATAATTCTATCTGAATCATTATCTTTGCACCTCTTAAAAAAAGGTTTTATAAGAATGATAAAAATTACACTGCCTGATAATAGTGTTAGAGAATTTTCAGAACCGGTTAACGGGCTGGAGTTGGCACAGTCAATTTCACACAGGCTTGCTAAAGAGGTTTTATCGGTATCGGTTAATGGGGAGATAAGAGACCTTAACCGTAAGATTGCTGAAGATGCATCAGTGAAACTTCATACCTGGGATGACCGGGAAGGGAAAGACGCATTCTGGCATTCGTCGGCTCACCTGATGGCAGAGGCCATCGAGCATTTCTACCCTGGAACCAAGTTTGGCATAGGACCAACTGTTGATACTGGCTTTTATTACGATGTGGAACTTCCCAACGGCCAGCAGCTTACTGAAAAAGATCTGCAGAAAATTGAGCAGAAAATGGTGGAGCTTGCCCGGCAGAAAAATGCTATCGTACGGAAAGAGATTTCCAAGAAAGATGCAATGGCAATGTTCACGAAGAAAAACGATGAACTGAAGCAGGAGTTGATCAGCGAGCTGGAAGATGGTACTATAACCTTGTACGAGCAGGGAAATTTTACCGATCTCTGCCGTGGTCCGCACCTGCCTGATACAGGATATATTAAAGCTGTGAAACTTACTTCCATTGCTGGTGCTTACTGGCGTGGCAATGAAAAGAACCAGATGCTTACCCGTGTATACGGAGTTACTTTTCCCAAGCAAAAATTGCTTGAGGAATATCTTGTTATGATGGAGGAGGCTAAAAAACGTGACCATCGCAAAATAGGCAAGGAGATGGAGTTGTTTACTTTCTCCGAAGCAGTGGGACAGGGGTTGCCGCTATGGCTGCCCAAAGGTGCCCAGTTGCGCATGCAACTGGAAGACTTCCTGAAGCGGGTTCAGAAAAAACACGGCTACGACCAGGTAATAACTCCTCATATCGGCGATGTAAAGCTTTATAAAACGTCAGGGCATTACGAAAAATACGGTAAAGACTCGTTTCAGCCTATTACCACACCTGCCGAGGGTGAGGAATACCTGCTGAAGCCAATGAATTGTCCGCACCATTGCGAAATTTATAAGGCCAAGCCGCATTCATATAAAGATCTGCCTGTTCGTATGGCTGAGTTTGGAACCGTTTACCGCTACGAGATGAGCGGTGAATTGCATGGACTAACGCGTGTACGCGGCTTTACTCAGGACGATGCACACCTGTTCTGCCGGCCCGACCAGCTGAAGGATGAGTTTAAAAAGGTTATTGATATTGTTTTCATTATATTTAAAGCCCTGAGCTTTGAAGATTACACTGCCCAGATTTCTCTCCGCGACCCGGAGAAGCCGGAAAAATATATTGGTACTGCCGAAAACTGGGATAAAGCCGAACTTGCCATCGTTGAAGCATGCGAGGAAAAAGGGCTAAAAACTGTTACTGAAATAGGTGAGGCTGCATTTTACGGGCCCAAACTCGACTTTATGATTAAAGATGCTCTGGGCCGCAGCTGGCAGCTGGGTACAATTCAGGTTGACTATAATCTGCCCGAACGGTTTGAACTTGAGTATATCGGAGCCGACGATAAACGCCACCGGCCGGTAATGATACACCGTGCTCCTTTTGGATCGATGGAACGGTTTGTTGCAGTTCTTATTGAACATACTGCCGGAAAATTCCCGTTTTGGCTTGCTCCTGAACAGGCTGTTATACTACCAATCAGTGAAAAGTACAATGAATATGCTCAAAAAGTTTCAAATATTCTAAATAATTCCGATATTCGCACCGTCGTTGATGATCGTAATGAAAAGATTGGTAGAAAGATACGCGATAACGAACTGAAACGAATTCCATACATGCTCATTGTAGGGGAAAAGGAACAGGAATCAGAGTCTGTTTCGGTGCGCCGACAGGGAGAAGGAGATATGGGAACGAAACAAATCGGCGAGTTTGCCGATGCAGTAACACAGGAAATAAGAGATCAATTATCCGGATTGTATAACTAATATAGGAGGACATAACTATAGCTATTAAGAGAAAAGGGCCCGGCCGCTCACCATTCCAGAGAAGGGATACAGGACCACAACACAAGATTAACCGAAATATTACCTCACAGCAGGTAAGATTAGTAGGAGAGAATATTGAAGAACAGGGTGTATACTCCCTGAGAGATGCACTTCGCATGGCCGATGAACAGGAGTTGGACTTGGTAGAAATTTCTCCCAAAGCCGAACCGCCGGTATGTAAAATCATCGACTATTCCAAGTTTCTTTATCAGCAGAAAAAGAAACAAAAGGAGATGAAGGCAAAAGCAGTGCAAGTGGTCGTGAAGGAAATCAGGTTTGGCCCTCAAACCGATGAACACGATTTTGAATTTAAACTCAGACATGCCGAAAAGTTTTTGAAAGACGGGGCGAAAGTAAAGGCCTTTGTGTTCTTTAAAGGAAGGTCAATACTGTTTAAAGAGCAGGGCGAAATTCTGCTGTTGCGTCTGGCTACTGAACTCGAAGATATCGGGTCGGTAGAGCAGATGCCAAAACTGGAAGGTAAACGAATGATAATGATGATTTCACCTAAAAAGAAATAATACAGTTCTTTGATAACATTTTAACAAGTAGGAATATGCCAAAGATGAAAACAAATTCCGGTGCCAAAAAACGTTTCAGGCTCACCGGAACAGGGAAGATTAAAAGGAAACATGCCTATAAGAGCCATATTTTGACTAAAAAAAGCACAAAGCGTAAACGGAATCTCACCTATTGGGCTATCATCGATAAAACCAATGAGAATAACGTAAAGCAAATGTTGGCCATGAAGTAATGGTAATGTCAAATTCCTTAGAAAATTTAAAAGAGTAATTAACCAGGTTATTGTGCATTAAGTTTCCGTAGAAAGGACGCCTTTAACCAAAAAAAGTAAAAAGTATGCCAAGAAGTGTAAATCATGCAGCATCACGTGCCCGGAGGAAAAAAATTCTGAAGAGGACGAAAGGTTATTTCGGAGCACGTAAAAATGTTTGGACAGTAGCCAAGAATACCTGGGAGAAAGGGCAACAGTATGCCTATCGCGACAGGAAAACAAAAAAACGTAATTTCCGTGCATTATGGATTCAGCGTATAAATGCAGCAGCCCGCATCGAAGGGTTGTCGTATTCACAGTTTATGGGATTGCTGAAGAAAAATGCCATTGAAATAAACAGGAAAGTATTGGCCGATTTGGCCATGAACCAGCCTGAAGCGTTCAAAGCAATAGTTGATAAAGTAAAATAGTGAACTGTATTTTTTAGGTGAATAATATTAAATAGCCCGGGATTCATCCCGGGTTTTTTTGTGCTCCTAAATTTCTGATTCGTTACCAATTAAAGGATTTAACTTGCAATGTTACCCTTCATCAGCATTTCTATTGCTTCATTCAAGGAACCTGCGCGGATTACATTGCCTGTATTCACAAAATAGATTACATCAGCACTGGCGATTGTATTCAACCGGTGAGCAATAACCAGTTTGGTGGTTGATGCAGGAAGCCGCTGAAGAATTTCCTCTAAGAGGTTTTCTGTTACCGTATCAATGTTGGCTGTTGCTTCATCTAATATAAGCAGATCCGGTTTTCGAAGGACTGCCCGCATAAAGGCTATAAGTTGTTTTTGACCTAGACTGATGCCATCTCCTGAAACATCTATTTTAGTATTCAGACCATCCTCAAATCGCAGGATTAATGATTCCAGTCCTGATTCATGAAACACACCGGCAAGTTCACTGTTTTGAAAATGCTGGTATTCATCGTTACCATATAAAATATTATCCCTGATTGTACCGCTGAACAAAAAAGGATCCTGCAAAATGAAGCCGATTTTTTTTACCCTTTCTTCCGCTGAGTAGGAACGGATATCTCGTCCGTGCAGCAAAACTTTGCCCTTTACCGGATCGAATAACCTTGCGGCAAGGGAAGCTGTGGTTGTTTTTCCTCCGCCTGTGGGACCTACAAATGCATAGGTTTTTCCCTTCTTCAGATCGAAATTGATATGGTGCAATACTTCATTCCCGTCGGGATAGGAGAAAGTAACATTACGAAAAGATATCAAAGCTGCTGAAGCATCAGTTTCTTCTCCATTTATCTGTGGCAGGTTGTTTTCAAGTTCCAGTACTTTTCTTACCCTGTCCCAGGCTGCCAGGGCAATCTGAAAGCTTGCCCACAGGGAAGCAAGTTGCCGCAGGGGGCTGTAAAAGCTGTTTGCATAAGCAATGAAACTGATCAGCAATCCGATGGTAAACTGCCCTTTGGAAATAAACCAGATACCCATTGTAAGAACGATCACCAGGCCCAGGTTTGAAAACAAAGTGTAAACTGGTAAAAAGGTATTGTTTGCAATTCCGGCTTTTACTGCTGCTGAATAGTTGTTTTGGTTAATCAAATTAAATCGTTTTCTGAAATAGTCGCGCCTGTTAAATGCCACCACTACTTTAAAGTTATTCAAGCTCTCCTGTACTTCGGAACTTAAATCTCCTTCGCTTTTCAGGCTCCTTGCGTTCCGGTTATTTACCCACGACGATACTACCCTGGTAAATAACAATATCAGCAATGCAGGTGAAAGTGTTGCAGCTCCCAAAGGCAAATGGATGGAAAGCAGAAATATCCCTGCTCCAATCATCAGCAGTATGGAACGTAAAAACTGCATCAGGGACTGAGAAAAAAACTGGTTGATTTTATCGGTGTCGTTGTTGATCCTTGAGATCAAATCCCCTGTTTTATTTTGATTAAAAAAAGCGTAGGGTAACTCCTGTAATTTGCCAAAAACTGAATTTCGCAGGTTGAACAACATTCGCTGCCCGACTGAGCCCATCAGTTTGGTTTGCAGGTAACCTGCCCCAAAGGCAATAATATACATTACCAGGAGGAGTGCGCTAAAATTCAAAACTCCCCTAAATTGACCAGTCTGAATATAATTATCAACCGTGTATCCAATTATAATGGGACCGGCAAGATTAAGTACAGCAGTTATAACCATGGCAATAAAAGCGATCACCAGAATCTTCTTTTCTTTTACCATATGGGCTACCAGGCTTTTTAACGAGCTGAAGCCCGGTTTTTTATTGCTCAGGTTATCTTCTGTGTTCAGATTATAATTCATAGTGGCTTGTGCTTTTTTGAGATTCATAAATCTGAACATATTCTGGGCAGGTAGAACGCAGGGTTTTATGATTGCCGGCTGCTATCAGTTCGCCTTCCATAAGCAGGACTATCAGATCGAAATCCTTTACCGGTTTAATTTTCTGGGTAACTGAAATCAGGGTGATGTCAGGGTAATTCTTCAATACATTTTGCTGAATTTTATATTCCGTTTGCGGATCAACGCGCGAAGTAAAGTCATCGAGCAATAGGATTTTAGGGTTTAAGGCCAGGGCACGTGCCAGCATGATACGTTGTTTCTGTCCTCCCGATAAGCTGGTTCCCCGTTCCGAAACCACCGTATCGAGTTTTTGAGGCAGAGTTTTTATATATTCTGTCAGACCGGCTGTGTCAATTGCTTTCTGCAGCGATGCATCTGTAACTGTATCACTGAAAGCAATATTTTCCCGCAGGCTCATATTAAACAGCACACTGTCCTGAAATACAAACCCTATCTGATTGTAAAAATTTTCCTTATTGTATTGTTCTACGTTTACGTTGTCAAATCTGACTTCACCTTCATCAGGCCTGACAAGCCCGGTAAGTAAATACAACAGCTGACTTTTCCCGGCGGCTGTTGGCCCGATAATGGCTGTGCGTGTGCCTGCTTTTATATTGAATGTAACATTTTTCAATACCGGTTTTTCATCGTATCTGACAGTTATGTTGTTGAATTCAACATTGCCCTCAAGCAGTTTGTTTATACTCCCGGTATCTTCTGTTTCGGGTGCCTTCATAACTTTGTCAATCCGTTCAAATGATGCAGTGGCACGGGCAATCACGTTACTCATAAAGCCAATAACAATAATTGGGAATATAAGCAGTGCAACATAACTGTTGAAGGCGGCAAAATCTCCGAGCGATAATCTACCTGAAATTACAAGATGGCCGCCCAGGGCGAGAATTGTTAATGTGGCCATATTGGCAACAAAGGTAATAAGTGGTATTAGTGTTGCAAAAAGTGTAACAATGGAAATACCCAGGTCACGGGCTTCCGCACTTGCGGCCAGAAACTTATTGTATTCAGTTTGTTGGGAATTTAGCACCCGGATAATGGCCGAGCCTAAAATGCTTTCGTTTATTACTTTATTTAGCCAGTCGACAACCTCCCGGCTCTTTCGGAAATAGACCTTTGCCCTTTGCAATACAAAACCGAATGAGAGGCCAATAATGGGGATCATGAATATCAATGGTATTGCCAGTCTCCAGTTTATTAATATAAGCAGCACACTGGTGCCGACGATCATAAAGGCTGATGAAACAATGGATGTTACCGCCTGCGAAACAAACAACTTTACCGCATCCATATCGGAAGTAAGGTTGGTGAGCAGTTTCGACGGATTGGATTTCTGAATAAAGGAATAACTCTGTCGCGATATTTTTTCCGAAAGTTGCTTGCGGAGGTCAAATCCTACACGTTCCGATGCATAGGTCTGCACAATCATTTGTAAAAAGGAAAATACAAATATGACGACAACAGCCAGCATAAACTCCCACAGGATGTTTCTCATGGCATAATTTCCTTCCACATACGTATCAATTCCACGAGAGATTATGGTAGGAATTATCAAGTTGGCTGCATTTCCAAGGAGTGCAAAAAGAATCAGCAATACAACCAGCAGTTTGTAGGGTTTTAATATCTTAAACAGCTGGTAGTTTATCTTTTTCTGTCGTTTTTTTTCTTGATTGCCATTATTCATTTTACCTGGTGATCATTTTCATTGCAAAGTAAGCCAAAAACAAAGTGAAACGTATTAAAACAGATGATTTTGTCTGATAATGTTTTATGCAATTTATAAAGATGGTTGTTTCACTTTAATTATCAGATTATAACGCTTGTGCTTAATGTTAAGAGTGTTGCATAAGAAAACGTATTCTTTAAAAATTTGTGTTTTATTCAGGAGTCAAAATTGGCAACTTGTTTGTGGATGCAATTTTTTAAAGTAAGTGCATTATGCTGATGTTGATTAAAAGAGGTCAGTTTTGATCTGCAATATTCTATCCCATCACTTCATGATACTCCTTTCAATAACCCGCCATCCACCACCAGGCTGGCCCCCGTAATATAGGAAGCTGCATCCGACAGCAGGAATGCACCGGCCTTGCCAAATTCCTCAGTTGTTCCATATCTGCCTAATGGAATGGAAGACTCGTGCTGCTGTTTAACTTTTTCCACCGGTATGCCTTGTTTTTCCGAAAGGTTTTTATCGAGCGTCTTTACCCGGTCGGTATCAAACCGGCCCGGAATAAGATTGTTTACCCTGATGTTTTCATCTGCCAGCTCATTGGCAAGGCTTTTTACCAGGCTAACTACCCCCGAGCGGAAAACATTTGATAACAATAAGCCTTTAATTGGTTCCTTAACTGAAAGCGACGTAATGGTTAAAATGGAACCACCACCACCAGAGCGCAAATGCGGCAGCACATTCCGGATCAGCCGTACGGCACTCATGAGAGTAAGGTTGTATGCTGCATGCCATTCTTCATCAGAGAAGTCATCGAAGTTGCCCGGTGGCGGTCCCCCTGCATTCACTACCAGTCCGTCGATGTGTTCGAAAGCCTGTATAGCTTCATCGACCCACGATTTAATGGAACCGGCATCTGCGGCATCAAAAACCGAGGCAAGCACTGTGGCTGTGGTTTCTTCCCTCAGTCGTTGTGCCGCTGCTTCAACATGCTCCCGGTTACGGCTGGCTATGCATACTGTTGCTCCGTTAAGAGCCAGTTCCCGTGCAATGCCAAATCCCAGGCCCTTGCTGGAAGCGGCTACCAGAAATACTTTTCCTTTTATATTTAAATCCATAATTTTTAAAATTCCAATTAACAATTAACAAACAACAATTAAATCACAAATTTCAAAACTCAAAACTCAAATTTCAAAACTTTAAATGCCGGAGCATTTTTAAATTCAGGTAACATTTTTATTTAATGTTTGTTGTTTTTAATGTTTGTTATTTGCTTTATGTTATTTGGTATTTTCCAATTTATTTGAAATTTGTTATTTGTTTTTTGGTGCTTTCATTAAGGCATACGTTGCAAACGAAGCCAGCCAATGCGCCCCTGCATATTCTCCTGAATCCATTTTGTCATAGCTGAAGTTGAAGTGTTGGATACCAAGGTCAATCATTTTTTGATTTCCAATTGCATTGCCCATTTCAAAGAGGCACCAGGCACGATTGAAGTTTAATCCGTCGAGGTGGGCCAGCTTGCCGTCGCTGCGGTCGGTCACTAAAGCCGGCTCAAGAAATTTTCCGGGGTTCTTCTCAAATCCGGGCAGGAATTTTTTAAGCCACTTTTTATATTCATTTTCATGCAGCACTTTCTGCATTAGGGCAGCTTCCTGCAGGCAGGGTGAAAGAAAATCGAATCCGCCCGGTTCCCAGGTGAGCGGACAACCGGTATCGTTTAAAAAATACTCCCGCGCCTTTTCTTCTATTTTTTGTGCAAGCTCAGCATCGTATTTCCTGGCATAATCGTAAGCAAACGACATCCCGAATGCAATGTTAGTATGTTCGCCAACGCGGATGGGGTAGATGAGCTTATCGAGGAATTCAATGAACTTGTCTGAAACCAATTCTGTAAGTGGGTTAAGATTTTCCTGCAGAACCTTTGCTTCGGGAGAATCCCACTCACGTAGTGCTTCATCCAGTTTCAGTAACCAGGCCCAGCCATAGGTTCGTTCAAAATCCCTGTTGTGCTCGTCGTCGAAATACTCCACTTCTTTTATAATGTTTTCGCGGGTAATGTTCTTCTTAAGCTTTGAAAGAATTTCCGCATAGTACTTATAATCCGGAAATTCTGAAAGAATTGTAACCAGTGTCCAGTGGCCATGAACTGAAGAGTGCCAGTCGAAACAGCCGTAAAATGCCGGATGCAGTTCCCGCGGAGGCGCCAGATAACTGTCGTCTCCCAGCACCTGACCCAATTTATTTGGATACTCCTGATCGATGCATTCAAAGGCAAAATGATAAAGGAAATCGGCCTTTTTTTCATCAAGGGTCAATGAATTGTTTCCGTTGTTCTGTTGAGCGTGAATTGTAAATGCCATAGAAACAAAAAGGATGAGTACTAAACGAATCATTGTAATCTTTTTTCCGAAAATACAAATTTTATTAATCTGACTGGCAGTAATGGGAAATCAAACTTTTTTAAGCTTCCATTTGCCTTTTCTGAAAAGAAAATAGGCTATTGTGGCCAGTAAGCTTTCAGCAGTCACAATTGCAATGCTGGCTCCTACAAGTCCCAGTTCAAATGTAATTGCAAGAATGTATGCAAGGGGAATTTCTATAATCCAGAAGCAGACAAGGTTTATTTTTGTAGGAGTAAAAGTATCACCGCTGCCATTGAATCCTTGTATAAGCACCATACCCATGGCATAAAAAGCAAACCCAAAGCTGATGATGCGTAAAGCCATTGCTCCAAAATTTACTACTGCCTCATCGGCAATAAAAAGCCGTATGAAGAATTCAGGGAAAAGGGCCATAAACAACCCGATTGTACCCATAAATATCATATTGGCATAGCCTGTTATCCAAACCGAACGTTCTGCACGTTCCGGATGTTTAGCTCCCAGATTCTGGCCAACCAGGGTTGAAGCAGCATTGCTGAGACCCCAGGCTGGTAAAAGTGCAAACAAAATGATGCGGATGGCAATGGTGTATCCTGCAAGTGCTTCCGAACCACTTACCGAGATAATCCGTACCAAGAAAATCCAGCTGGAGGTGGCTACCAGGTTTTGCAATATGCCTCCTCCCGATATTTGCAGCAGTTCAAACATTACATTTACTTTTATTTGTATGCTTTTCCAGTAAAGTTTAATGCGGTAATTGCCCCTGAAAAGCAGGTAAAACTGGTAGATGACTGCAATCCCCCGTCCAATTGTAGTAGCTATGGCCGCTCCGGCAAGCCCAAGTTCAGGAAATGGCCCAATGCCGAATATCAGGAGCGGGTCAAGAACAAGGTTAATAATGTTGGCAAACCATACCACACGCATCGAGATGGCAGCATCGCCCGAACTGCGAAATACTGCATTGATTATAAACAGCAGCATCACAACAGCATTTCCGCCGAAGATAATTGCCGGATATAATTTTCCCTCTTCAGCCATGCTTTCAGTGGCACCCATCAGAAGCAAAAACTCTTTTGCAAAGAACAGACCTGGCAAGGCAATTATAAATGAAATGAAAATTCCTGCAAGAATAGCCTGGAAAGCCACAACGCCTGCTTCCTTTTTCCGCTTTTCCCCAATTCGTCGTGCAACCAATGCTGTAGTTGCTACACTCAATCCCGCAGCAACGGCATATATAACAGTCATTACCGATTCGGTGATACCAACTGTGGCTACTGCTTCAGGCCCCAGCTTTGAGACGAAAAATATATCTACAACAGCAAATACCGACTCCATAAGCATCTCAAGAACCATAGGTACTGCCAAAATCAATATGGCATGGCCAAGCGGGGCTTTTGTAAAATCACGCTCTGTACCAGCAATTGATTCTTTAATGTCTTTCCATAAAGTTGCTAATCTGGTAGTGTTTGAATTAATCAGACTCCTGTTATTTGTTTTGATATCCGACATTGTGTCCGTTATGATATTGAGTACTTAATGAATCTAATTGATTTTCATTACACAATGACAACCTGGTTGCACATATCTGAATCAGGCATTCAAATTGGCAACTGCGGCAAATATATGGAATTATTTTGTTGGAATCAGGCAGTTATAAATGGTAATCTGTTATTTTAATGGTCCTCTGAACCCTGCCTTAAGTTTTATGTTACTATTCTAAATTTGAACTTGTACCTGGAATGAGATGGATTTATATAACCGGACTGGTTTTTCTGGTTTTTGCTTCTTGCAACCCTTCTGAAAAAACGCCGGAATATGTTACATACAGAACCCTGCCTGAAGGCGCCGGGATTCAATATGAGAAAGAGACTTTTGTTGATGAACGACACAGTTTTCCTGATGAAGGAGTATATCCCAGGCTCGACAGCTTAATAATGCTCAGGCTAATGTTCTTCGATGAGCAGGAACGTTTTGATATGGACCGGTTTATGTATTTTTGGGATGAATTTAAACATGAAGTAAGAAACCGGGAAATTACCAGCGAAGAGGCTGTATCCTGGTTCAATCTTACCGGGTTCCTGTTTCAGATAACCGGAGACGCCATGGTGGCTGAAGAGCTTGAGCGTATTGTCTGGCAACATTTTCTTGCTGCTCCTGGTTCCACACCCGATTCACTGATTTTACCCTATATTTTTACCCGGAATAATGATTTTATTCATTTGAATCTTTATTTGCCTGTCTCTATACACTTTCAGCATTCACTGGGAGGAAAAGTTACCGTGGCCCAGGAAACTGATTTCCCTGAAAGCGGCACTGTCCGGATTGTTTTTGGTATGGAAACCAAACAATACATTGAATTATATATACGTATTCCTTCCTGGGCAGAGAATGCCTCCGTTACAGTTAAGGGCGTTAAATACCTGGCAGAACCGGGAAGTTACAGCCAGATTGCAAAAAAATGGAAAGAAGGCGATGTGGTGGAGGTGATAATACCGGTTGATAATCTTCCCCCATATATGAAACCCGGAGAATAAACCTGGCTTCATACTGGTCCCGGAAAGTTTTATGTAGTTGAAAATCAAAATTAATTCATGAATAGAAATGGAAGAATCATTAAGAATTTCTATTTTTATAAATTTGCGTGAAAGAAACTCATGTTGCGAAATGTATATAAAGCTGATATGAGTTTGCCATACTATTCAAGATTAATTTTTGCCGGGAAATGCAAAATATTCATGGCTACATGAATGAGTAATTAATATATTAAAACTTTTATTGTGATGAAAAAACTATTCCTTTATTTGATGATTGCTGTTCTTACAGCATGTACTGAAAAAACTCAAAAACAAATAGATATGCCTTATAGCGAATCTGATTTCGAAAGTGAAATTAAAGGTAAACCAACCCGGATGTTTACCCTGAAGAATGAAAATGGAATGGTGGTAACTCTTACCAACTATGGAGCAAAAATTATATCTGTTTACGCGCCCGATAAGAGTGGCAATCTTGCTGATGTGGTTCTTGGCTTCAACTCCATTGGGGAATACCAGGAATACGGGGCAAGTCATGGGGCAGTGGTAGGGCCTTTTGCCAACAGGATAGCCAATGCACAATTTACTATTGATGGGGAAACGTACAATTTTCCGGTGAATAATGGTGAAGCAACCTTGCATTCGGGCCCCGATAGCTGGTACAGGAAAGTTTGGGATTTCGAAGAAAATGAAAACGCTGTAGTTTTTACCATTGAAAGTTCCGATGGTGAGTTTGGATTTCCAGGCAATAAAAAAGCAAAGGTAACCTATACCTTAACCGAAAAAAATGAACTGAAGCTTGATTATGAAGTAACTACCGATAAACCCACACACATTAATCTTACCAATCACAGTTATTTTAATCTGAGAGGTGAAGGAAACGGCGATATTTTGAATCATATTTTAGTGATTAATGCCAATGCGTCAACTCCTGTAATAGATGAAAGCATGATCCCAACAGGAGAAATTGTTGATATTCGGGGAACTGCTCTTGATTTCACAAGTCCGAAAGCTATTGGTGAACAGATTGATGCCGACCATCCACAGCTTAATTACGGTTCGGGTTACGATTTCAATTACGTAATTAATAAAAAACCCGGTGAACTGGCCTTTGCTGCCAGCGCCTTTGAACCGGAGAGTGGCAGGTATATGGAAGTATTTACAACCGAACCCGGCATTCAGCTTTATACAGGGAATCATTTGGGAGGTAAGGAAATTGGAAACAGCGGGGAACCATACACTGAACGGACAGGCTTCTGCCTGGAAACGCAACATTTTCCCGATAGCCCCAATCAACCCGAATTTCCTTCTACTTTACTTAATCCCAATGAAACATACAATTCGACAACAATTTATGCGTTTTCTGTCAGGTGAACGTATTCATTAAGCCTGCCTTTTTTTAGAAATTTATATTTCTAAATTTGCGGGAATATTACTTTGACCTGATTAATGGACGCTGAAAATAAAGGGAAAAGTTGGTTTAAGCATATTTTTGATCAGAATTATCAATATGTTCTGAATTACCTGTTTTATCTTACGGGTGATGTTGCATTGGCGGAAGATTTAACGCAGGATGTTTTTATGCAGTTGTGGGATAAACGGCTCCAGGTAAAGGATTATACCGTCCGTCCATATTTATTTACAATTGCACGAAATTGCTTTCTAAAAAGTATCCGCAGGCAAAAATACGATCTGAAATTCCGTTCTTCCTATTTTGAAAATGTCGAAAATGAATCACCGGAATATATTCTGGAGATGAAGGAATTCGATAGGAAATTGCAGAAAACGTTGGCCGCACTTCCTGATAAATGCCGTGTAGTGTTTTTAATGAATCGCATTGATGGTCTGAGCTACCGCGAGATTGCAGAGCACCATGGCGTGAGTTTAAAGGCAGTGGAAAAGCAAATGAGCAAGGCACTGGCGATTCTTAGGGAGAAATTGGGAAGCAAAATCTGAAAATGAGATACGGGGAAAAAATAATGAATTATAAACCAGGGTATGAAAATCTCCTCAATCTTAACTTGAAATACATAGTTCTTTTATTGTTAATGTTGTTCTTTTTCCAGGCAAGAGCCCAGCAATCAATTTCTGTTTCATCACAACAGAGACCATTGTCCGATGTGCTTGAAGAAATTTCAGAAACATACAATACCCGATTTGCATACGATGCGGATTCATTCAGGAAAATAGAAACGAACTTCGTATTTGATAACGTATCTATAGAACAGTTGCTTGCCAATCTCAATGAACTATACCATATTAGCTCCAGGCTGGTCGACGGGACCTGGTTGCTTATCTTACAAAATGAACCTGAAAAAATTGCCTTAACTGTTCCTAATATACAGCCTGTTAATTTTCATGGATACGTTCGTGACGGGCAAACAGGTGAAAACCTGATTTATTGCAACCTTGCCACGGAAGACAACAGGGGAGGGATGACCAATGAAATGGGATTTTTTAATTTCCCTGTGCCGGAAATCGATTCAGTACGGATAATGGTAAGCCATCTGGGGTACCAGCGGTTGGATACCATTGTATCCGTTAAAGAACAGGTTACTTTCCTTTTGAAACCCTCGGCTATCATGATGGATGTAGTTAAGGTGGTACATCGTGAAAGTCAGGTTTTGCAGGCAGCGCCAAGGCCTGAAATGATTGCTTTTAATCCCCTCAAAGCATCGTCCATTCCGCGAATTGCCAATGATGATCTGGGCAATTCGCTCTTGTTGATACCAGGGGTGGAATTTTTCCATGGAGGAGCATCAGGGCTTTCAATCAGGGGAGGTGAACCAACCGATAACCTGGTGCTTTTCGATGGAATACCCGTCCTTGAGACCAGCCATTTGTTGGGAAACATGAGTGTGCTCAATTCGAAATTTGTTCAGCAGGCTTTTGTCTCGCGAGGAGGTTTTGATGCTAGTTATGGTGGTCGTGTTTCCGGATTAATTGAGCTTACAGGAAAATCGGGAAAGATAAATCAACCATCTGTCGATTTATCTGCAAACCTGCTGAATACAAACATTCTGGCCAATGTGCCGGTAAACGGTAAATTTTCAATAACTACTGCATGGCGGCGATCATTTATCGACACATGGCAAAACTATTTGTACTTCAGGTTAATTGATGATGTGATTACATCTGAAGAAAATCCTGTTACTTCAACAATTATACCTACGGTAAAATTTCAGGATGTGAATGCAAAAATCAGCTTTCATCCGGCAGAAAATTTTGAATTAAACGTGAATATGCTCTATGGAGATGATTATCAAACCCGGGATTTTGAATTGCTGCAAACAAACGACTATTACCGAAAGGAGAGTTTACAAAGCGAAAATCTTGGTCTAAGTTTTAATTTAAACTGGCAGGCTAACCCGCAATGGTTTCATTCTCTAACTGCAGGGTTTTCTACTCTTGAAAAAACCGGAACCGATGAAACAGGTGAATTGCAAACCTATACCGAAACCATAGTTAATCCCGGGAAAGGGCAGGGTAAAGGAAAAGGAGTGGCCAAAACGCGTGAAGTAACATACACACGTGAAACTCATGACATCGATAACGGCTTTAACCAGGTTGAAGAATACCGTGCAGCCTGGAAATCGCAGTTTAAAACAGGAATATTTAGCAGCGAGGCGGGAGCAGGATGGACTTCCAATCGGTATACCTATAACTTTTTTGCAAGTCGTTTGTATGATGCCCTGCAAATTGATTCCATTTCAAGCAGTACCAGTTTAAACCTTATGAACGGCTTTGTGCAGCAAAATATAGATGTTACAAAAGATCTCCGGTTTAGGTGGGGAATCCGGACCAATTATGATCCTTCACGTACCCGAATGTTCTGGCAACCCCGCGGTGGTATTGAATTCGATCCGGGAGAAGGCTTAAAGCTTTACTATCTGAGTGGAGTTTATTACCAGTTTTTATCGGGTATAAGGCGTTTCGACAGTGAAGGCCACGTCAGCAGGATTTGGTTTTTACCCGATGAAAATGGGAGAGGGGTGGTTTCCGGTTCTCATAATATTCTTGGAGGTAAATATAATGAAAACGGCTGGTTTATTGATTTGGAAGCTTATCGTAAAAGTGCCCGGGGTAAATTAAATCTCTTTGCAGAAAACACCCGGCAGGGAAATAACCAGGTTATATCTTATGTTTTTCGTGAGAGTAATGAACGTAAAAAAGGATTTGACTTGTTTGTACAGAAGACGCATTTCATTTTCAATCATATGGCAGGATATTCCCTTTCACTGACAGAAGAACATATGGAAGGGCTGTTTGGCAACGATTGGTTTCCTGCGTATAACGACCGGACTCACCGGCTGAAAATTACTGAAATGGTAAACTGGAAAAACTGGACGTTTACAACTGCATGGCAATTTGCCACAGGATTGCCTGTATACAGGTATATTCCTGATCAGGAAGGTGAAAATTTTGGGCGTTCCGGTAATTTTTCACAGGTAAACATCGCCCTGGTGAAAAATTTTAAAAATGATTATTTTTCATTCAGTGCAGGGGCTTCATTGCTCAATGTGTTTAACCGTTCCAATATTGTTGAAGTAAATTACCTTCGCTTTTCTTCTGATGCCGGATCCATGACAGTAAGATCCGATATTTCAGCCCTTGGTACCACTCCTGTATTCTTCGTGAACATCAAGTTTTAATTCGGAACTTTTATTTTTAAGATTGAGGTAGGGTATTCCTATTGGTATGGATATATAGTGTGTAAATTGAAAAATAATATTTGCAGACAAAAATCGGATGAAGGAAAAAGAACATAACGATCAATTTATTTCCCGGAAAGCTGAGCAGTTATTGAAAGGCTACAAATTAGATACCCGTTCAGATCAGGAGGAGGTTTTAAATAAACTTCTTGATAGAATTGAGGAAAAAGAGAAGAAGCCCGTCCGGAAAATTTCATGGTACCTGACTGCTGCTGCATCTGTTGCCGCTACCATCGCTGTTTTAATTACTTTTTGGCTGTTCACTGCAACCGAAACCATTCAGTCGGCTAAAGGAGAATCGTACGCTTTCCGCTTGCCCGATGACTCGCGCATTGTGCTGCACGATGGCAGTACCCTTTCGTATCGCAGGTACTTCTGGAACCGAAATGTCAGCCTGGTTGGAGCAGCCTATTTTGAAGTGGAAAAAGGTCAGGGCTTCCATGTACAAACTAAACAGGGTGAAGTAGAAGTTTTAGGAACCCGTTTTTTAGTAGACGAAAATAATAATCAGTTTACTGTCCAGTGTTATGAGGGTATGGTAAAAACCAGTTACAAAAAGGACTCATGGTTACTTGAACCCGGGACCCGCTTTTCAGGGCAGGGCGATACCGCAGAAAAGGAAACTGTTATTAATGAAAACGGTTACCCCGCTTTTGCCAAATTCAGCGGAAAGTTTCAGGATGTTCCACTGATGGAAGTGGTGAATGAAATTGAACACTTTTTCGGGGTTGACATTCAGCTGGAGGCAAATGCAGCTAAACGCTTTTCGGGTACTATTCAAACCGGAAGCCTGGAGAACGTGCTTCAGATTGTTTGTTCTCCGTTACAGTTAGATTACGCTTTTAAAGACAAATACAGAATTATTATTTATTGATTAAAATTATTAAACATGATTAAACGAATGAAAATTACGGCCTGGACAGCTATGCTATTGCTGACAGGATTGGTTATGAGTTGCAACAATCTTTCTGAAGATGAAATCGGTATGGAAGGAAAGGGTACAGGAACAGTTGTTTTTAAAATTACAGATGCTCCTTTTCCTGTTGATTTGGTTGAAGAAGCCAATGTTACCATCGACTGGATAAAGCTTCTTAAATATCCTTCAGAAGAAATGGTGGAAGAATCAACAGTTGAAGATGAAGTAATTCTGATTGAACTTGACGAACCTGCTACATTTAACCTGATTGAACTTAGAAATGGTCTGACGGCAACTATGGCTGATATGGAAGTACCTGCAGGAGCTTATGCCGAAATCAGGTTGCATGTAATTGATGCCGGTATTCTTTTGAAAGATGGATCAGTGTTCAATTTAAAGGTTCCCAGTGGCAGTGCCAGCGGTCTGAAAATTAAGCTTGGTTCAGCCCTTGATGTGGTTGAAGGTGCGGAAGCTGAAGTTTTGTTCGATTTCGATTTAAGCCGTTCTTTTGTAATGCAGGGTAATTCTAAAAACATTCAAGGATTTATTTTTAAACCTGTTGTACGCGCAGTTGCCAACGTTCAGACAGAAACAGGCATAATTTCCGGAACAGTGCTCGATCAGGATGAAAATCCGGTAGCAGGAGCTTCCTTAACTTTAATTAAGGATGAAGAAGTTATTACTACGGCCAACCCTATGGAAGAAGATGGTTATTATTCAATGGTTGGAATTCTTCCCGGCACCTACAATATGTTGCTTGAGATAGGCGAATATTCTGAAGAGATTGCAGTTACAGTTGAAGCAACTGATGAAACCATTCTGAATTTTGTGGTTGAAACGGTATCAGAAACGGAAGCAGTTGAGGAAAGCGCTGAATAAAATGTCACTGATAACACTGCATAAAAGGAAATGAAAGAATAATTATTAAAGATTTTTCTTATAAAGTAAGGTGGGGTTAATAGAAAAGAGGCGCTGATATGGCGCTTCTTTTTAGTTATGTAATCCCCCTGCCTACTCCTGTCCAAACTCAATGTAAATTCAGCATAAACTCAGATATAACTCAATGTAAATTCAATTATAATTGAATTTACATTGAGTTTATATTGAGTTTACACCGGAGAAGGTATAGAGGAATATAGGTTTTGAATCCGGTAATATGTTTGTTTGCTTCGCTACTTTTTATTCAATATGAAGTTGGTTGAAAACGTGTCCGGATGCCATGATAAACATTCAGCTCAGGTTGTGCGACAGTTTGTGCTGATTTATCCTTCTTATATAAATTGTTAAATTGAGGGATTATCGGTTTAATCAAGTTTTATTCTTTTGGCAAACCAAAATTTTATACTTTCGTCGTGGAAATAATTTTCCATTAGAAATAACTCCGGGGTATTTATATGCATAAGAAGGTTGTAGTAATAACAGGGGCATCGTCAGGCATTGGGAAAGCATTGGCTGAGAAATATGCTGATGAGGGTTGGAACCTTGTTTTAGCTGCCCGCAGGGATGACCGTCTGAAAGAGCTGGAAGAAAAACTGGTTCAAACAAATGTGCTTGCAATAAAAACCGATGTGACCAAAGAGATCGAATGCCGTGAGTTAATTGGGGAGGCCATCAAAAAATTTGGACGCATCGATGTTTTGATCAATAATGCGGGTATTTCAATGCGGGCATTGTTTCACAATACAGAACTTGATGTTTTGCGCCAGGTTATGGATGTTAATTACTGGGGAACGGTTTATTGTACGAAATATGCATTGCCACACTTACTTGAAACTAAAGGTTCGCTTGTGGGGGTGATTTCAATAGGCGGATACATCGGGCTGCCGGGAAGGAGCGGCTATTCGGCTGCCAAGTTTGCCGTAAGGGGGTTTTTGCAAACAATCCGTACTGAGAATTTGAAAAAAGGGCTGCATGTTCTTGTTGCCGCCCCCGGGTTTACTGCCTCCGAAATCAGGAAGAATGCACTTGTTGCCAATGGTATGCCGCAGGGCAATACCCCGCGGAATGAAAACAAGATGATGTCGGCAGAAGAGTGTGCAACTCATATATATATAGCAATCGAAAAACGGAAGCGTGGATTGGTATTAACATTCCTGGAAGGGAAATTAACCGTATTCCTTGCTAAATTCTTTCCTTCCTTTATCGATAAAATGTCGTATAAAATGTTTTCCCGGGAACCCGATTCTCCTTTTAAATAATCTGCAAATCTTGCTTCTGTAGCTATCTATTACCTGAAAATTATTTTACTTTTATACCTGCTATTATTAAAAGTTATAGGATATGGAAGACTTACCTTTAGGAACACGTGTAAAACATCCACGATATGGTGAAGGAATAATCAGCAGGGATAAACTCACTGCCTGGGAAATCTTTTTTGAAAAAGGTGGCAAGATGGAAATCACCAAGCGAAACACCGATTTGTCGGTTGTTGAAAAAAAGGAAGGTGAAGCTCCCAAAACCGGACTTGATCTTGCTGAAATTGAAAACGTGCTTAAATACATTCTCGACCAGTATGGTGCGCTTAATGAATTGGTACCGATTGGTGATAAATGGAAAGGTGGCACACTTCTTTTACAGCCTGCAAATCCGGAACTTAAACCCAAGGAAATCCCGGTTGAAGCATTCTTTCATAAAATTGTCATGTTGCGCGACCGCCTGCGGGTTCTTGAGCAAAACATCAACAGCCACAGCGTGCTTACCGACGAGGAAAAGGTAAATCTTCAGCAATATATAACACGTATATACGGTTCACTTACCACATTTAATGTGCTTTTTTCCGAAAAGGAACATTTCTTTGTTGGCGCAAAATCAAAATAAAATGAAACAATATCTTTTGTCAATCCTATTTTTATTCAGCCTATTTTCTTTGAAAGCACAGGATATAACATTAAAAGTCTGGCCCGATGGTGCGCCCAACCATAATGGGATGAATGAGCCGGAGGAGAAATTTGAAGGGGTGCGGGTGCGAAATGTATCTGAAGCGGAAATGTATGTATATCTTCCTGAAATGGAAAAAAATACCGGGGCCGCAGTGGTAATTTGTCCGGGCGGTGGCTATTGGATTGAGGCAATGGACCACGAAGGTTTCGAAATGGCCGAATGGTTAAGGGATAAAGGTGTAGCCGGAATTGTGCTGAAGTACCGTTTGCCTTATGGCCACCATGAAATACCATCGGGCGATGCAAGGCAGGCGTTGCGGATTGTCCGAAAAAATGCAGCGGAGTGGGGGATCAATCCGGATAAGATTGGCATTGCAGGTTCTTCGGCAGGAGGCCATCTGGCAGCTACTGTTGGTACACGTTTCGACAGTGGCAGCAGTGAAGGCAGTAATGCTTTTTCTGCCATCAGCAGCCGTCCCGACTTTATGCTGTTGCTTTACCCGGTAATTACCTTCAGGGAAGAATTTGGTCATATGGGGTCGCGCAAAAATCTGATAGGGGAAGGCAACGACTGGCAACTTGTGGAGAAGTATTCCAATGAGCTTCATGTGTCACCCGATACACCCCCAACATTTTTGGTGCTTGCCGACGACGACAGGAGTGTGGTGCCACGTAATTCGGTGGAATTTTACCTGGCACTGAAAGAAAATGAGGTGCCTGCCGAGATGCATATATTCAGTGAGGGGGGCCATGGCTTTGGGATGACTAAGAAAAACCTGCCTGTTGACCAGTGGCCTGACTTGTTTTACAGCTGGCTGAAGGCAATAAATGTGATAGAATAGATGCAGCCAACCCACCCTTTTAATGTTTTCCGGTTTTGCCCGAAATGCAGTTCACCCAAATTTAGAGTTTCAGGAGAACGATTACTTTCATGCCCCGATTGCGGTTTTCAATATTTTATTAATTCAGTTGCCGCTGTGGCTGCCCTTGTGACCGATGAAAAAGGAAACCTGCTGCTTACCACCCGGGGTGTGGAACCGCATTACGGCAAACTGGATTTGCCCGGAGGTTTTGTCGATCCGGGGGAGACTGCCGAGGAGGCTGTTGTGCGTGAACTGGATGAAGAACTGGGGCTGAAAGTGAAGTCGGTAAATTATGTTGGGTCTTCAACCAATGAATATGTATATGCAGGGTTAAGCGTATTTACCCTCGACCTGGCATTCAGGGTAATTCCTGAGTCGGTGGAAGGGCTGACAGCAATGGATGATATCCTCGATTTCCGTTTTTACAATTTTAATGAAATCGATTTTAACCAGATACCAGCTCCTTCTATCCGTGAGTTTGTTAATCAATTCTTTAAGAAATGAATGAAATACGTCAAAGGCTGAAAGCCTTGCGCATGGAGTTACTCAGGCGCAACCTGGATGCCTGGTACATTTCGGGAACCGATCCCCATGCAAGTGAATACCTGCCAGAAATGTGGCAGACAAGAAAATATATTTCCGGGTTTTCAGGGTCGTACGGTGTGGTTGTTGTTGCTCAGGAAGAGGCAGCCCTTTGGACCGATTCCCGCTACTTTATTCAGGCCGAAGAGCAGTTGAAGGGAGCCGGAATCAAAATGTTTAAGTTGCGTGTTCCCGATGCTGTTTCGCCTGAAACATGGATGGAAAAAAAACTTTCGGCTGGAAGTAAGGTTGGATTCGATCCTCAGACATTGTCGGTTGCAGGTTACCGGAATCTGGCGGCATCGTTTCAAATTACAGGAATCAATTTTGTTGAGACCCCTGATTTGTTTGAGAAAGTTTGGGAGAACCGGCCCGGATTGCCTGAAAACCCGCTGTTTGAATTTGGCAGCGATTCTACCGGTTTGTCGCGTAAGGAGAAACGCGATTTACTGGTTGCCGGGCTGAAAAAGCAGAATGCTGATTTCCAGGTAATCACCTCGCTCGATGAACTTGCCTGGCTTTTTAATCTTCGCGGTTCAGACATTGATTACAATCCTGTGTTTACAGGATATGGTGTTGTAGGAAAAAATAAGTATATTTTGTTTGTTGATCCCAAAAAAGTTCCATTTGATTTGAAACTTCAACTCGAAAGGGAGAAAATCAGCCTGATGCCGTACGATTCGTTTTTTTCGTGGCTGAAATCAGTCCGGGGTAAGAAGGTTTTCCTTGACCCTGATTCAGCAAGTTATGCTATCAGCAGTTCCTTACAGGCCGATAATAAAATTTGTGAAGACATTTCATTGGTTGCATGGCTGAAAGTGCAAAAAAATAAAACGGAATTGAAAGGATTCCGTGAAGCCATGCAAAAGGACGGAGCCGCGCTGTTGGGATTTCTGTTCTGGCTGAAGGAGAATGTAGGGAAGGATGTCGTTACGGAACATACTATCGGGGTTAAACTGGCAGAGTTCCGTTCGCAACAGGAGGGGTTTGTTGGTGAAAGTTTTGCTCCAATTGCCGGTTACAGGGAACATGGTGCCATAGTTCATCTCAGTGTCGATGAAGAGAGTGCACTGATGCTGGAACCAGAAGGCATTCTTTTGTTTGATTCCGGGGGACAGTATTTGCATGGTACAACAGATATTACACGAACAGTCGCGCTGGGGGAGGTTACACCTCAGCAAAAAACCGATTATACGCTTGTATTAAAAGGGATGATTGCTCTCTCGCGGATACAGTTTCCTGCCGGGACAAAAGGTTGCAACCTCGATGTGTTGGCGAGATTGGCTCTTTGGCAGAAAGGATTGAATTACGGACATGGAACGGGGCATGGGGTAGGGCATTTTCTTAATGTGCATGAAGGTCCTGTTTCAGTCAGGCAGGAAATTAATGAAGTACCCTTGTTACCCGGAATGGTGTTGTCGAATGAACCCGGCCTCTACAGGGAAGGGAAGTACGGCATCCGGATCGAGAACATGATTGTTTGCGTGGAAAAGGAGGAAACCGAATTTGGTAAATTTTTGGGTTTCGAAACACTAACTCTTTGTCCTATCGATACCAGCCTGATAGATATCGGTATGCTTACACCTGAAGAGAAAGAGTGGCTGAACAGCTACCACAGAAGAGTATATAAAGAACTGGGACCAGTTGTGCGAAAGGAGTTACGGGCGTTTCTCAAAGAGCTGACTCTGGAAATATGATGCTGAGTAGCTGTTACTAACCCCGGCATTTATGCTGGGGTAGAAGCTAAGGTATCCCCTTCGACCGGTACAAAGCTAAGCTGGAGTGGAGGTGATGGGCTAAAGCCCAGGGAAGGAAGGTGGCTAATTTGCCTGATCCCCAGCTTAAAAGCTGGGGTTAGTGCCTTTCATGGCCGCTGTGGAGATGTCATAAGCAGCCCCCGACATGGTACCACAGTGGTGTTTACTAACCCCGGCATTTATGCTGGGGTACATGCCCAGGCAACCCCCCCGACCGGATCATAAATAAGCTGGAGTGGAGGTAATGGGTTAAAGCCCGGGGGGAGGAGATGGTTAATCTGCCTGACCCCCAGCTTAAAAGCTGGGGTTAGTGTCTTTTATGGCTGCTGTGGAGATGGCATCAGCGGTAGCCGGAATAGTGCCTCAGTGGTGGATACTAACCCCGGTATTTATGCTGGGGTAGAACCTAAGGCATCCGTCCCCGCCCTCCTGGATGAACTGATTACCGATTTCTTTCCTTAGAAACAAATGGAATAAACAGCAGCCCGGCATTTATCAGGAAGGCTGACAGGATAATTATATTTCCGGCAAGTTGATTGTTTCCTATAGTAACAATTTTGCCTGCCAGTGCAGTAAAACCACCTGCCAGCATGGCGGCAGTAATCTGTTTTATTACAATCCTTCTCCGCAGCAACCCGGCCAGCATGGGCACTGCAAAAGCACCTGAGAAGAAGGTGAGCGCCAGCAGCAGTGACTGCAAAATGGAGGTAACAAATAGGGCAATTACAATACTAAGGATTCCCAGAACTACAATAAGAGTTCGTGTCAGGCGGAATGCTCTTTTATTTTCCATGTCGCTGTAAAACAGTTCGCTTAAAATGAGCGATGAGGTGAGCAGGGTAGTGTCGGCCGACGACATAACAGCCGATAGCAGCGCTGCTATAAACAATCCGTAAAACCAGCCGGGCAGAAGATGCCGGGCAAATGACATTATTTCAGAACTACCCGTATGGGCCGAATAGATTCCCAAATAGGTGAGCCCGAAGGAAACTGGTACAAGAATTACAGCTACAACAAGTATGCTGCGGGTGGCTGTTTTTTCATCTCTGGCACAAAAAACCCGGGAGTAAAT
The DNA here is from genome assembly GCA_024636975.1 of Mariniphaga sp. Taxonomy (GTDB): domain Bacteria; phylum Bacteroidota; class Bacteroidia; order Bacteroidales; family Prolixibacteraceae; genus Mariniphaga. Next base: position 133,327 of record JAGXGA010000061.1, on the reverse strand, counting down.
ATCGGGGCCAACCACAAAGGTGACGGAATATGTAAGTAGGAGGATTACCAGGTCAATGCCTGAGAACGAATCATTAAACAAAGCTCCTGCATTTAATTCAGGTAGAGATGTAGCAACCGGCGTACCAGAGGCAAAAATTACAAGTGTTACCAGTCCGGCTATTATGAGAACCGATTGCAGTGTATCGGTTTTTAAGATGCTCACCTGGCCTCCAAAGAGGGTATATAAGATAAAAACAGCACCTGCAAAAACGGCGGCGGCTGAATAGCTGATGATTTCGAGGCCTGCCAGTATTTTTGCAGCAGCAATAATCTGTGCCCCTACAATTCCCAGCCATGCCAGTGGAATGACCAGTGAGGATATGATGCGGGCCCGCTCTCCAAAAAAATGGCCAAGCAGGCCAGACAAGGTGAATTTTCCGTACCGGCTAACGTATTTGGCAAGGGGAGCCAACATAAATAACCCAAATGCGGCACAAAAAAGAAACCATAAGGCTGCCCAGCCAACGCCCTGACTGAGCTCAATGGTTCCCAAAATGGCCGAACCTCCCAGTATTGTTGCCAGTAAACTTCCTGAAACTGATACCAGCCGTGCTTTTTTACCTGCTACATAATAATCAGATGGCGTTTTTATTTTAAACCAGGAATACAGGCCCAACAGCAGAACAAATAAAAAATAGACAGCCACAAAGTAAACCGGGTTATTCATCTTGGAAACTTCTATATTATGGTGCCCCAAATATCGGAAAATCTGTCCCAATATTGTATTTTCGCTAAGGTTTTTAAAATATATACGTTATGAACAAATGGATTCTTAATCTTTCATTGGGTTTATTATTTTTGGCCGCCTGTAATAATAAGGAGCTGTTGGCTCCGCCAAAAGCAAAAAAAATACCATTGGAATTAACTGAACACGGACATACCCGGGTCGATAACTATTATTGGTTGCGCGAACGTGAAAACCCTGAGGTAATTGAATACCTGGAGGCTGAAAATGAATATAAAGAGGAGGCACTGGAGCATACCCAATCGATTCAGGATGATTTGTTTGAAGAAATAAAATCGAAGATAAAGCAGGAGGATGAATCGGTACCCTACAGGAAAAACGGTTACTGGTACTACACCCGTACCGTACCCGATACAGAATATTACCTTGTTTGCCGTAAAAAGGGTTCACTTGATTCCAATGAGGAGGTTCTGCTCGATCTGAATCAGATGGCTGAAGGACATGAATATTTCCAGTTGGGCGGAACATCCGTAAGTCAGAATAATAAGCTGCTGGCTTTTAGTGTCGATACTGTAAGCCGCAGGAAGTATACCATCCGGTTTAAGAATCTGGAAACCGGTGAAATTTTGGATGATGCAATTCCCATGACATCGGGAGGATTGGTTTGGGCAAACGACAACAAAACGGTTTATTATGTATTAAAAGATGATGTTACCCTGCGCTCAGAGCGGATTATGAAGCATATATTGGGAACACACGTTGAAGATGATGAGGTGGTTTTCTATGAAGACGATGAAACTTTTTCGGTGTTTATCTATAAAACCAAATCGGAAAAATATCTGGTAATAGGTAGCGGAAGTACGTTAACTTCCGAGTACCGTTTTCTGGATGCAGACGATCCGCAGGGAGAATTTCGGGTTATACAGCCACGTGCGCGTGAATTGGAGTATTCCGTTGAGCATTTTGACGATCATTTTTATATCCGCACCAACCTTGATGCACAGAATTTCAGGCTGATGAGAACTCCTGTTACTGCTACCGGGAAAGAAAACTGGGAAGAGGTAATTGCCCATCGTGACGATGTGTATGTTTTCGATTTTGAAATTCTGAAGGATTTTCTTGTAATTTCGGAACGTAAGGAAGGTATTACCCAACTGCGAGTGATGCCCTGGGCAGGACAGGATGAATATTATATTGATTTCGATGAAGATATTTACACGGTGAAAGGGAATGTCAATCTGGAATTCGATTCCGACATTTTCAGGTTAAGCTATACTTCACTCACTACACCCGGTTCCATATTTGATTACAACCTGAAAACTAAGGAACGTACCCTGCTGAAAGAGGAAGAAATATTGGGAGGTTTTGATAAAAGCAATTATGAAACCAAACGGATTTTTGCTAATGCCGGCGACGGAACACAAATTCCTATGTCGCTGGTGTACCGGAAAGGAGTGATGCCCGATGGTAATAATCCGGCTTTAATTTATGGATACGGCTCATATGGCAGTACTTCCGATCCAACCTTCAAGCTTTCCATCTTACCGTTGCTCGATCGTGGTTTTGTTTTTGCTATTGCGCATATCCGTGGCGGACAAATTTATGGCAGGGAATGGTATGAAGACGGAAAACTGCTGAACAAAATGAACACCTTTACCGATTTTAACGACTGTGCACGTCACCTGATCGATGAAGGATATACCAGTCGTGAGAAACTGTTTGCCAAAGGCGGCAGTGCAGGCGGATTGCTCATGGGCGCCTGCATGAATATGCAACCCGACCTGTACAAAGGGGTAATTGCCAATGTGCCATTTGTTGATGTGGTTACAACAATGCTCGATGAAACAATCCCCCTGACAACCAGCGAATACGATGAATGGGGTAATCCCAATGACGAAAAATATTACCATTACATGCTTTCGTATTCACCTTACGACAATGTGGAAGCAAAAGATTACCCTGCATTACTTGTTACTACTGGCCTGCACGATTCGCAGGTACAGTATTGGGAGCCGGCCAAATGGGTGGCAAAGCTGCGTGAACTGAAGACAGATGACAATATGCTCCTGTTGCATACCAATATGGATTATGGACACGGTGGCGCTTCAGGTAGGTTTCAGTGGATCAGAGATACTGCATTGGAACACGCTTTCATTTTTAATTTGCTCGGAATTGAATAGAAGAGTCTAAAGACCAAAATTTTCAATAGTTCCAATAATCAGATACCTAATTATAAAAAAGCTCTCCGGTAAATTACCTGGAGAGCTATCCCTTGTATTATAGATCTATTATTTCAGAAATCGGCTACACTGTGGGTTCCCATCCTTGTTCATACTCCCTGCCCCACAATTTCATTGCTTCACGGTCGTACATCCTTCCGGTTTTGTCGTCGATATCGAAATCTTTTCCAATCCGGTAAGCTATATTGGAGTAATGGACCATTGCCATACTTTTGGTAGCATCGTCGATTGGGGCCGTAAGTTCGGCTTTGCCCCTGATCGCATCAAAGAAGTTGATCATATGGCCGGTAGTCATGTCGCCGCCTCCTCCCAGTGCGGTACCTGCTTCATTGGAAGTTGATTTGCTGTCCTTAATCATTTTCCCGGAGCGGTCGAATAATTCATATTTTCCCCGGTTGACAAATACACTTCCTTCGCTGCCGAAGATGATTGTTCCCCTGTCGCTGCCATAAGTATTGTAACCGTTACGGCTTTTGCCGTCCCATTCAATAACTTTGTCGTCTTCAAAAAGAAAGCGTACAAGCATGGTATCGTACATTTCCCAGCCATCATTAATAAAATGACGTTTATCTGCTTCCACATTAACATGGTATGGAAAATTCACGTCCAGTGCCCAGCGTGCAACATCGAGTTCATGGGTGGCATTATTGCCCGATTCGGCGGTACCGTAATCCCAGCCATACCAATGCCAGTTGTAATCCCATGTTTCCTGGGTATAATCACGGCGTGGTGCGGGTCCCTGGAATAATTCCCAATCGAGGCCCGCAGGAACCGGTACTTTTTTCTGCACAGGAACTTCACCTCTTGAATTGATATAAAATGCCAAAGCTTTATAAGGAGTACCGATAACTCCATTATGAATTTCATTAATGATTTCAATGGTATGGTCGGATGAACGCTGCTGGTTTCCCATTTGCACTACCTTATTCAGTTTTTTGGCGGCTTCCACAATTAGTTCGTTTTCGAACATATTATGACTGCATGGTTTCTCCACATAAACATGTTTTCCGGCTTTCATTGCCATTACCGAACCTGGTGTGTGCCAGTGATCAGGAGTGGCATTGATGAGTACGTCCACTTTAGGATCGTCAATCACTTTGCGGATATCGTTTTCAAGTTGTGGCTTATAGCTGATGTGTTTTGAAAAATTCTGCAGTGCCCTTTCACGTTGTTTTTGCATTACATCACACAAATATACCAGTTCAACGTTGGCTTCTTTCATACCAATGGGTTCGTAATAAGCTCCCAACCGCCGTCCCAGACCGGCAATTGCCATATTCAACCTGTCGTTTGCGCCAATAATACGTCTGTAACTCCGGGCAGGCATTCCCATAACCGACCCACCAACTGCCACGCCGGCCGCACCGGCTGTAACTTTTTTAATAAAATCTCTTCTGTTTGCACTCATTTTATCTGATTTTTTAATTTACAACATTGCAAGTACCCCTTTTGTGTATCCAAATGATTCCATCATTCCGGGGAGCGGATCATCAGCTTCGGCTTCGTATTCAAGAGCCAGTGTTCCACTGTAACCCATTTTTACAACTGTTTTCATGAACGACTGAAAATCGATAACACCGCGACCGATAATTACTGTTGTACCATCAGTTGCTGCAGCGCTTACATCCTTAATATGGATATCAAGTACCCGGTCGAAGAAATCTATCAAATCCTGCTCCGGGTTCCGGTTGATTCGCTTGGTATGGCCAATATCGATGCAAAGGCCCATGCGCTTGTCCATGTTTTTTATCAGTTTATATGCACTTTCAGCGCTTGGATAAAGCTTATCGCCCGGCCCGTGATTATGAATGGCAAGCTGAATATCGTATTCCTTCACCTTTCCTTCAACATAATCGAGCAACTCATGGTTGGGTACACCAATAATCATTTCCATACCGGCAGTTTTTGCATATTCAAACGCGTTGTCCACCTCTTCCTTTGTCTTCATATAAACAACGCCTGCGCCATAAAGCTTAACGCCTTTTTGTTTGCATAATTCCACTGTTTTACGGATTGTTTCCTTATCGGCATCAAGGGGCAGATGAAAATCTTTGAAGGCAATCCGGTTTACACCGCAACGAACAGTCATATCGAGCGCTTCCTCGGTAGAGAATTTACGTAAGGTATATGAAGCAACCCCCAGTTTGTAGTCGCTTTTCTTTGCACTAGCCGGGGCTTCAGAATCTGAAGCATTTGCCCAGGCAGGAACAGCAGTTGCTGCCATTCCGATGCCGGCCATTTTCAAAAAATTTCTCCTGTCAGCCATAATTATAACTCCCTTATTTTTATACTTCTGAAATGTACTTCATCGTTATGCTCCTGGATGTGCACAGGTCCTCGTTCGGCCATACCAAATCCTTCGGTATCTGCAAATTTACTGTTGACCACATACTGCTTAAATTCATCGCTTCCCCGGGTATATTCCACCACTTTACGGCCATTCAGCCAATGTTGTGCCTTCCCGTCGGGGTAAAGAACAATGCGTCCGCGATTCCATTTACCCGGTCCGTTAACAAAACGGCCTTCCTTTTTGGCGGGAATTAAATCGTAGAGCGAAGCCAGTGTACGGTTTCCCTGGATTCCATTTTTAGCATCGGGATGGTTCTCATCATCAAGTATCTGGTATTCCAGACCGATGGAAGGACCATTATTGCCGATACCGTATTTAATCCCGCTGTTGGCTCCTTCGGTAAACATAAAATCAAATTTCAGCTCGAAGGCGCCAAATTCTTCTTTGGTAATAATGTCACCCCCTCTTTTTTCAGCGTCGCCACCACTGGCCAGTACAACGAGCTGCCCATCCTTAACTTCCCAGCCTTGCGACGGGAATTCTTCACTCTTAACACTTTTCCATTGCTCTGTTGAGTTTCCATCAAAAAGCAGTTTAAAACCTTTTTCCTCTTCTGCCTCGCTTAACTGATTAGGAAGCATGTTTACAACATATATGCCTTTATTTTCTGATGGCTCCAGGTTTTCAGTTTTAATGCGGATATTTTTCCACCTGATATTTTTGCCGGCCATCGACTCATCATTTATCGAATGCACCTGTAATGCAATAAATCCTTCAGTGGTCATATCATCGATAAGATGAGCGACCTGCACATCATTCAGGTATGTTTTTATATCGGTGCCGATGCATTCAATGCGGTACTTATTCCATTCTCCATGTTTGAATGCCGACCGGGCATCAGGGTTTAGCTCAAGAGGATAGAGCCAGCCACGGCGAGCCTCGTCATAAATGCCTGCACTCCATGCACGGTCTGAAGGATCAACTTCACACTGATAACCATGAACACGGCCATCCATATAATCGGGGCGGCTTTCACTGCGAAACTGGATGCCTGAATTAAAATCATCTTCCAGCAACATTTCTACCTCCAGAATAAAATCGGAGTAGTTTTCTTCGGTGACTAAGAACGAATTTGGCGTATTGGCAACAGTGGTGCCAACAATTGTTCCATCAGAAACATTATATTTTGCCTCGCCGTTTAGCTGTTTCCAGCCTGTAAGATCCTTGCCGTTAAAAAGTTCTGTCCATCCATCATCTGAACTGTTTGTACATGCACTTAATAGTAAAACGACTGAAAATAGCAGAAGTATTTTATTCATTATTTTAATAATTTAATTATTTTTCTTTATTGCTTGATTACCCATTGCCGTGTACGAACACGGTATATACAAATGTAACTATTTTTTAAAATTAACAGGAATGTTCAACAGCATAAATCCATCGTTTTCCGAGTTTTTACTTTAATAACATTCAAATACTGAAACCAAAACTTTTATAAGTTAGAACTAATAAGTGCTTATTTTAACAATGAACCTGTCTCCTAATTCATTATTTTCAATGCTGATCGTCCCATTATGGATTTGTTATCATAAATATAAGGAGAATCGCCAAAATTCACAATAACCTTTTTGCCAGAAGAAAAGACCGATTCCTGCACTTTATGATCATCAGTTACAAACCGGTGGCTAACCAGTTCGTCGTATGCTATTTCGCCCAGCCAGGGGCAAACATTGTTGTAGCTTTCGATAAAGGTATTTTTGAATTTCTCCCATCGTGGCCGGTCGATTGACCAGACTGGGGTAGTGCCGTACAGAATATCGAAAAGGTCTTTCTTCCACCAGATTTCGGGCATGTGGTGGCTTGCATCATCCCATCGCCAGGTTGTGGCAATGGCATCGTGGTAGACAAGCTGATAGAGCGGCACCCTTATTTGTTCATTGATTGCCCATTTAAGGTAGTGTTCATCGGCCACATATTCACCTACCATGATTGAAGGACGGGATGGGTTATCCCATTCACCCATGTAATGGATTGAATTTTCTTTGTTTCGGTAGGGCGATGAATACAACATGTGATGCAGGGTTGTCATCCCGTGGGCATAAGCAGAGGTGGGTACCCCATAATCGGCTCCCCACTCTACCCCAACAATGGCATTATACTTTTCTTCAAAGTACTTATTCATTTCAATTACAGCTTCTTTATATTCAGTCCGGGTAAGCGGGTTTTCACTGCCGTAATCCTCAAAGATGCCACTGGCCAGAAAACCATCCAGGAAAAAAGATTCGTGCGGATAAACATCCATTTCCCGGTCGGTGCGAATATCTGAGATCAAAGACAGGATTGTTTTAGGATTTATATCGTAGCCAAAGCCTGAATGATGAAGCGTGCCGCCTTTCTCCACAAGGGCAATTTTATGAAATAATCCCGGATAACGAAACCGGTTAAGCCAGGTTCCTGAGCGGTTGGCAGGGTCGATTTGCCCCACGGTATCGCGCAAATGCACGTCACGGAGCAGTTCATATACTCCCGAAAGATACCCCAGCTCCTTGAGCCGGTTATCGTAACCCGCTTCAGGATAAGGGGGATGGTTTGGATTCCAGAGGATGAAAGCCTTGCCGATACCTGCTTCCTTAAGCTCGCGGGCGAAGCTTACCTCACGGGCATCGTCCCAGACATAAATATGCACCGCACCAGCCATTTTTTCCAGTGCTGGGAAACGTTTCTGCTTTTCCCGGAGAGTGGGCGGAACCGTCAGCTTTGCCCAAACATAATCACGATATTTTTTGCACTGTGCAACATACCCTCCTTCATCGAAAAAATGGTAAATGATTTTCCTGTTGTATCCGAATTTCTCCTTCTGTGATATCCATATGGGTTCGAATGAAATCAGGTCATCGTAACGCTTTACCCAAATTTCGCTGTCATCGGGGGTATCAACAACAGCCATGTATCCGGTTTTAAAGTCAAAATCAGTTACACCCATCCATGGCATTGACAGGCCGCGCATTGAGTGCATTATCTGGCGGCCGATGCCGTATTCTGTATCATCGGCCCGGAGTAAAAAGCCTTCACCGTCGGTAAACAGCAGGTAATGGTTTTTATCGGGTGTTTTGAATGGCGGAGGATAGGTCAGCTTTTCAAACGGAACATCCTTATTGGCCTTCAGTTCAACTTCAAGGGATGCAGATCCGGTTAATGAAAAAACCACTTCAAGTGGGTAGTCACCTATAAAAACAACATGCAGGCTATTTCCATTCTGTATGGTTTTGGCAATTGTAAATTTCTCCTTCAACTCCGTTTGCTCCCACACTTTTTTACATCGCTTGTCGATAATTTTTAACAAGGCTGTTTCATCATTAAAATGCAGCTCCAGTAATGAATCGGTAATTATCCAGGTTTTGGCATGGACGGTTGAAAGAGCCATTACCATTCCTACTATCAGGAGAAAAATGTTTTTCATTGTTTCAGGAATTTTCAGTTGATTAAATTAAGTTCATCCCGCGTAATAATCCAGGGGTCATTCATTAAATCCTTTGCATACTGGTTGGAAGGAATTGCCATTTTTACACCTGTCCAGTTATGCCAAACCACAAAATATCTGATTTCGGGATATTCGTTTCGGATTTTTTCGATGTACTCCCGGTTATCGATAGTTCCGTCAGCATTTTTAAAGGGCTTTCCAAACTCCGCAATCCCTAATGGCTTACCTGTTTTTTTTATAATGTCGTAATCGGGGATAGAAAGATCGTTTTTATAAACAGTGGGAGCAATAATATCTACATATTCGTTTCCAGGATAGTGATAGTCGACAGGTTTTGTGAAAGAAGGATCGTAATGTTCGTTTGGCGAATAAACCCAAAGCAAGTTATTTATTTTTTTTGTTTTGGTAAAGTAGTTGTATAAATTAATCCAATGTACTTTGTAGGGTTCAGTATCGGTTGGGTTTTGAGTAAGCCAGCTTCCGAACCAAAACCAATTGTTATTCATCTCCTGCATTGGGCGAAACAGCACCACAACGCCTGAATCCTGCAGTTCATCAAGCGCATTGGCTATCACGTCGACCCTGGCTTTCCAGTCTTCACGATTAAACAGCGTGCTCAAATCAATCGGATCATCCTTTACCCGTGTATCTCCACCATTGGGATGCCTTGCCGTCCAGTTGATTGTTACCAGTCCTCCAGCCTTCCAGTGTTTGACTAACATTGAATTGGTTTGGCGCAATTCTTCCGGCGTAAATATTTTTGCATACTCGTAATCAACCGATAATATAGATGCCCATTTCCCAGTTGAATGATAAAGGCCTTCGAAGAGCTCTTTGTAACCATAATTATAAATCTGATTTCCATGATAACAGTTTTGGCCTGCCAAAACCCGGTTTTCTGAACCACCAAGGCTTTTTATGTATACGTATACCTTTTTGCAATTTTCTGTGGCATCAGGATTTACCTGCGCAGAGGACATTAATGAATATATTAGAAGGGCGGTAAATACTATTGTAGCAGGTTTCATAAACAGCATTTCTGAAAGTTAATCTATGATTAATGTAAGTCAATATCTTCAAGCGTTACTGCGGAAGGATGCCGCATCATTTCCCTGGCATTGGGATTATCAACAATTGCCACTTTGGCATTGGGCCAGCTGCTCCACTGTAGAAACCAGGCAGCTTTACCCCGTAATTGCTTCAGGGTTTCCAGTGCATTAAAGTTGCCGTATGTTTCTTTTACCGGACCAATCTCACCAACAACAACCGGCTTACCCAGGCTTTTAATAAGATCGTAATCTTTAAACTCCGGTTTGGGGCTGTATATATCTACCCCGTTTACATCTACCATTTCATTGCCTGGATAAAAAGCATCAAGTGCAGCAGACCAGTTGCTTGCTGCAATAGGGGAATAAATCCAAATCAGGTTATCCAGCCCCATATCTGCTGTAAATGTGTCATACATATCTTTCCACAGCATTCTGAACTCTTTATTGTTCCGGGGTGATTTCAATTCATCGGGTCCCCACCAGAACCAGCTTCCGTTCATCTCATGAAACGGGCGCCATAGTATAACTATTCCTGCTTCATGCAGTTCCTGAAGAGCCAATCCAACTGTCATCAATTCATTACGGTAGCTGGTTTTTTCATTCGAATCCGGTGCATTCTTCACCAGTTTTGTAAAGTTGATGGTTTCTTTGTTCTCCACAGAATTCCACCTGCAGTTATATCCCTCAACCCAGGGATTATCGGCATGCCAGGTAATGGTAACAAGACCCCCTTTTTCTGTATGCATTAGTGCAAAACTATTGATGAAGCTTAGATCATTTCCCTTTGAATATCCATATTCCAGACCAATTAAGGCAGGATATTTGCCTGTTGACCGGAAAAGGCCGTCAATATAATTGTTATATCCCTGTTCTGTGGCATTGCCGTTTCCACAGTGCTGCCCAGTAATGATCATACTATCGGATACCAATGTCTGCAGGTATTGCAATATCTTTTTCTTTTGCACGGTAAAATCAGATGTTGAATTTACCCTGCTGTTTTGTGCCAGGCAAGCAATGGAACTGAAAGTAAATATCAGTAGAGATAAAATACCCGCTTTATTCATAGTTTCTCCACATTAGATTATTTTGTCAGATAAAATCAACAACTGCGTTAAAATACAAATTTATTCCAGCTTATAATGCCAACACTTAATTATTTTCAGATACACAACAGTGTAATTTCGGCAGCGTTTGATTTCATAATTCACAGCATTAATTTTATAACGACGATTTTATCCCCGACCGAAGAATGAACAGGATTAATTTTAAGGAAGAAAAAAAAGCTGAATAAAGGAATAATAAAAATGAAATTTATTCAATTTTTATATACTTTGCAGCCCTACAATACTACTTAATCTAAAATGAGAAAGTTTAAACGTCGCTTTACTGATTTCAGCCTGAATTCAAAACTGGCTATATTAATCGGCATCTTTTTAATTAGCTTCATAATACTAGGGGCGTTTGTAAATCTTCTGTTTAACACCAGCAAAACCTCTACCATTATTGTAAACGTGCAGCGTGTATTTATTGGGAACTTCAATGAAGGAATTGAACATTTTTACCGGTACGAACTAACAGGTGATGTTAAGGAGCTGGAGCAGAGTTACGAGCATCTGGACAAGGCTGTTGGTATAGCCTATACTTTTGGAACCATCGACAGCCTCATTGGTGAAATGTCACAAATAGAATTGGAAAGTCATTTGTTCAGTCATTTTAGTGAAGGGGTAAATAACGATAAACGAAAAATAAGGTTATTGGGGAATATGATGAATGTGCTTTCAAAGCTTGATTCGGAAATATTGAAAGACATTCAGGTAGTTGCTTTGGAAGCTTCCCGCACAGGAAAAGATGTATCGAGTCTTATTGAACGGTATATTCAGGACAAAAATCTGGAATCGTTGAAGTTTCTTGAATCACGGTTTGAAAGCATCCATTCCTTGACAGAGATTTTCTCCCAACAAATTTATTCCTTCAGTGACTATATTTTCAGACGCCTGTTTCTTTACATTATTCTTTTTGTTCTGGTATTAGGAACCGTAGTTGCTTTGGTTTCAAAAGGAATTGCCAGTTCCATTTCAAGACCAGTAACCAGACTGACAGAAAGTTTTAAAAAAATAGCAAAGGGTGATTTGCAATCCTCAATTAATATCGACACTCAAAATGAGGTAGGGGAGTTATCAAACGCCTTTATGGCGATTCAGGTAGGGCTGCAGGATATAATAGCCTATTCGAAAAAAGTGGCCGAAGGCGATTACAGCCAGAAACTAAGGCCCAAATCGGGAAAAGATGAGCTGACAGTGGCACTGAATAAAATGGCCGAACGGCTTGAACTGACAAAGGAAAAAAATGAAAAGGAAAGCTGGCTGCAAAAAGGAATAAGTGGTTTGGAAGATCAAATGAGGGGTAATTTTTCAGTAAGGGAGCTTTCTTCCCGCATTATTACCTATTTGTGTAGTTTTCTTGAAGTGGAAATGGGAGCTCTATATGTTTTTGATGAAGTACTGGAACATCTTGAATTTACTGCATCTGCAGGTATTGATCAAAAAGAAGTAAAAGAAAAATTAAACCTGGGTGAAGGACTAATAGGAAAAGCTGCCCTTCAGGCGAATATTCAAATACTGGACACTAAGGGCAAGTATCATAAAATTTACAGCGCTTCCGGAGAACTGACTCCTGAAAAGTTGTATTTGCTGCCTATGTATTACAGTAAACGCATTCAGGCAGTTATTGAACTGGCAACCATAAAGGAATTATCAAATGAAAAGATTGAATTCTTAAATGCAATTGCTGATCGGATTTCAGTAAACCTGGGAGCAGCGGTAGCCCGGTTCAGGCACAGTGAATTGCTCGAGAGCTCAATAGAACAGGCAGAAACATTAAAAAAGCGTGATGAAGAATTGAGCAAAAAACTGGAAGAGAACAGGCAAATTCAGGAAAAGCTTGTTCAGGAGAAAGCCCTGCTGGATTCCATGTTGCATATTATTCCTGACTATATTCATTTCAAAGACCTGAATTGTAAATTTTTGCGCATAAGCGAGTCGCTTGCAGGTTTTTTAAACGTATCATCTTCTGGTGAAGTCATCGGGAAGTCGGATTTTGATCTCTATCCAGGGAAGGATGCAAAAAAATATTTTGAGGAAGAACAAAAAATAATTAATGAAAAGAAAGGGTTTATTGATAAAATCAATGAAAACACTGATGATAATGGAAATAGTTTCTGGACCTCGGTTACCAAACTACCTATGTATGATGAAACGGGTAAATGCATTGGAACATTTGGTATTTCAAAAGATATTACTCTGATAAAGAAACTTGAAAAAGAGGTTCAGGTGCATAATGAAAAGCTGGTTGCCCAGCAAGAAGAACTTAAAGCCACAAACGAGGAGCTAAAATCGCAGGAAGAAGAACTTCGGGTTGCAAATGAGGAACTGTCAGAACAGACAAAGGTTCTGACAGAAAACCAAATGAACCTCCAGGCACAACAGGAAGAGCTGCGTGTTATAAATGAAGAGCTTGAAGTGAAGTCGGTTGAAATGGAACGGCAAAAAATGGAAATTTCAATAAAAAACGACAACCTTTTAAAGACGCAAAACGATTTAAAAATGAAAGCCAGGGAGCTGGAACAGGCCAGCCAGTACAAATCGGAGTTTCTTGCCAATATGTCGCATGAATTGCGGACTCCGCTAAATAGTCTGCTGATCCTGTCGAAACTGATGGCTGATAATAAGAAAGGGAATCTAACCGATGAACAGTTAAAGTCAATTCAAATAATTTATAAGAGCGGAAAAGACCTTCTCGACCTGATAAATGAGATTTTGGATCTCTCGAAAATTGAGGCCGGAAAAATGACTTATGAATTTACAGATGTTTTAACAGACAGCATTCTGACTGAAATTAACCATACCTTTAAGCCCATTGCTGAAAACAAAGATCTGGAACTTAAGCTATACCGTTCTTCCGATTTTCCTGCGCAAGTAGTTACCGACAGGCAACGACTGATGCAGATTTTAAAAAACCTTTTGTCGAATGCCTTTAAATTTACAAGCACAGGCGGCATAAAGGTTAACTTTGGTATTCCGGCAGATGAAACTACTTTTATTAATTCAGAATTAAATTCAGGCAATTCGTTTTATATTTCTGTTGAAGATACAGGAGTTGGGATTCCTAAAAATAAGGCTGATGCAATTTTTGATGCTTTTCAACAAGCAGATGGAAGTATCTCAAGAAAATTTGGAGGTACCGGGTTAGGACTTTCAATTTCAAAACAACTGGTTCAGGTATTAGGTGGTGAAATTCATCTGGAAAGCACAGAAGGGAAAGGTTCTGTTTTTACTGTTTACCTGCCCGTTGATAAAACCCTTTCCGGAAACACTGCGGAAACAGCATCTGTTCAACCAGAATATGAGCAGGAATTAGTCGAAATACCAGCCATAAAGAACGAAAGCATGCTTAGTGATGGTACCCAAATTAATGTTCCTGAGGGTGATCAAAGGATGGTAACAGCTAAGTCTGTGGTGTTGATTATTCATGATGAAAAGGAAAAAGCACAGAAACTGGCTGAACTGTGCCATAAGAAGAACATGAATGTGATTTCGGCAGAAACAATAAAAGACGGAATTAAACTTGCCGAAAAGCATACTCCCGGCGCCATCATTATTTCAGCAGCGTTATCTGAGTCAGAGTTTGAAGAATTAGGTAAAAACAAAGCAACCAGCAAACTGCCATTGCATTTCGTATCCCGTATAGATGATTCACTTAGCAATACAATTGATGAACTGATAACTCCTGAATCGGAATTGTTTCAGAATTCATTGAAAACAATAGAAAGTAAATTTAAGAAGGAATACAAGCAGGTATTGGTTGTTGAGGATGATCAAAATACCCGGGTAGCCATACAATCTCTTTTTGAAAACAAGGACATTGTCATCCATGAAGCGAAAAACGGACAGCAGGCGTTTGATATGATGGTTGCCAAACCATTTGACTGTGTAATTCTCGATCTTGGACTGCCCGATTTCACCGGAAATCAGTTGTTGCAAAAGCTTAATGAAGCCGGAATTGCAATTCCCAATCTGGTGATTCATACGGCACGTGACCTTTCGCAGGCTGAACTCCGCGAGCTACAGGATTTTTCTGATTCAATTGTAATAAAGGGCATCAAATCAGATGAACGGCTAATGGATGAGGTCACATTGTTTTTGCACCAGGTAAAAAATAAAATTTCTAAAACAGAAATGAAAACAGGTAATGACAATCCTGTTTTTAAGGGGAAAAAAGTATTGGTAGTGGATGATGATATTAGAAATGTATTTGCATTGGCACAGATCCTTGAAGAGCGGGAAATTGAAGTACTAGAAGCGGAAAATGGTGAGGTTGCCATTGACGTGTTGAAAAATAATCCTGATATCGATTTGGTATTGATGGATATAATGATGCCAGTTATGGATGGCTATGAAGCTATGGTGAAAATCAGAAAAACTGATAGTATCATGAATGTCCCGATAATCACTCTCACTGCGAAAGCCATGAAGGATGATTACAGGAAAGCCATCGACTGCGGAGCGAATGATTATATTTCAAAACCGGTTGATGTTGATAAGTTATTATCCTTGTTAAAAATCTGGCTGTTTAAATAAATTATGGAAAAACCTAAAATATTGCTTGTCGACGATTTGCCTGAAAACCTTGTAAGCATGGAAATGCTGTTGGAGGATTTCGATGTAACCTTTGTAAGGGCAGCTTCGGGAATGGAGGCCTTACGAAAAACTATTACCGAAGATTTTGCAATGGCCATTCTTGATGTTCAAATGCCGGATATGGATGGTTATGAAACGCTGTCGCTGATGCGGACACGAAAAAAGACACAGTTTTTACCTGTGATTTTTGTTTCCGCTATTCATCAGAGTGATATGCATATCATAAAAGGGATTGAATCAGGAGCAGTTGATTTTATTCCAAAACCCATTATTCCTGAAATACTTATCGGAAAGGTAAAAGTCTTTCTCGACCTGCATAATCAAAAACAAGAGTTAAAAGATTTGCTTCAACAACTCAAAGAAAATAATCGGGAATTAGAGATTCAAAAAAACAAAGCTGAAGAAGCTACACATGCCAAAGCAATGTTTTTGGCTAATATGTCGCACGAAATAAGAACTCCCTTAAATGGCATAATTGGCATTTCAAATATTCTTAAAAAAGACAACCTCAAAAAGGAACACAAAGATTTAGTCCGCATTATTTCAACCTCAGGGGAAAATCTTTTAAATATCATAAACAATATACTTGATTTTTCAAAAATTGAATCGGGTCAGATTCAACTTGAGGATATTGAATTCAGTCTGTCAAAAGTTATTAAAAATATCGCTGAACTGCTTAATTTTAATGCAACTGAAAAAGGACTGGAGCTCTCAGTTAATATTTCTGACGATATACCAAAAAACCTAAAAGGAGACCCTTACAGGTTAAATCAAATATTAACAAATCTGCTGAATAACGCCATTAAATTTACCAGCAAAGGCAGCATAAAAATTGTTGTTGAATCTCTGGGAAAAGAGATAGATAAAATAAAGCTTCTCTTTAAAGTAATTGATACAGGTATTGGAATTTCAGAAACTGGAGTGAAGAAATTGTTTAAAGAATTTTCACAAACCGATAAGTCCACTGCACGCAAGTATGGAGGAAGCGGATTAGGTCTTGCCATTTGCAGGAACCTTGTTGTGCTGATGGGTGGAGAAATTGGAGTGAACAGCAAACCCGGAGTGGGCTCAGAATTCTGGTTCAGCTTAACATTTGGTATCCAGGATAAAGCAAAAAAGTTCACAAAACCCGAAAAGATAAGTATTCCAGGAACCATCAGGATACTGTATGCTGAAGACAATGTGATAAATCAGCAGGTAACTCAACTTCTGCTTAAAAATGCAGGATTAAAATGTGATATTGCTGACAATGGCAAAGAGGCCTTTGAGATGTTCCAAAAGAAACAGTACGATTTGATTTTGATGGATATGCAAATGCCTGAGTATGATGGAATCGTTTCAACACAAAAAATCAGGGAATACGAAAAGCAAAACGGAAATGGGAAAACTGCCTTTATTGTGGCAGTGACTGCAAATTCCATGCGTGAAGATAAGGAAAAGTGTTTCTCTGCGGGAATGAATGATTTTTTAACCAAACCATTCAATGCCGATGAATTGATGAGAATTATCAGGAGTGTCGTCAATAATTAAATTCAATTCTATGCATATCAGTCAAAAAACCGTCGATACCGAGGAAATAGAGCTTGATTTATTTCTGCAGGCAATTCATCTTAAATACGGATACGATTTCAGAAACTACAATAAAGCTCATCTAAGAAGACGCATTAATCAGCGCCTGCAGTTAAGCGGACTAAAAACAATTTCAGAATTGCAAAACAGGGTTCTTTGGGAAAAAGAATTTTTCCAGACCCTGATTCAGGATCTTTCCATAACAGTAACTGAAATGTTTCGTGATCCTGAATTTTATGCAGCATTCAGAAAAAAGGTAATTCCCGATTTGAAAACCTATGCACACATAAAAGTATGGCATGCCGGATGCTCAACCGGTGAAGAAGTATATTCCTTTGCAATTTTATTAAAGGAAGAAGGCATATTGTCAAAAACACGAATTTATGCTACAGATATTAATAAAAATGCACTTGCAACAGCAAAGCAGGGTATTTACAGCAGTAAGGAAATGGAACAATATACCAGGAATTACATGGAAGCTGGTGGTGCAGGTAAGCTGTCGGATTATTATACATCGAAATACGGCTCGGTACTTTTCGACCAATCCTTAGTAAAGAATGTAGTTTTTGCCGATCATAATTTGGTAACTGATGGTGTTTTTGCTGAAATTAATCTTGTATTCTGCCGGAATGTACTTATTTATTTCGATAAATTTCTACAAAATAAAGTTTTAACTTTATTTTCCAATAGTCTTACAAAGAGAGGTTTTTTATGTCTGGGAACAAAGGAAAGCCTCCAGTTTTCAGAAGAAGAGGCAAATTATTCAGACATCGATAAAAAAATGAAGATATACAGAAAACTTACGGGATCATTATGACACCTGCCATTGTCATAGGAGCATCAAGCGGCGGAATGGAGGCTATCAGGCAGGTTTTGTCTGGTCTGCCTGATAAATTCGAGGTGCCTGTATTGATTGTATTGCATATCGGTTCAAATAACATTAATCATTATTTGTCGCTGCTTGGCAGCAACATTGGCTTTCGTGTGAAGGAAGCCGGGGAGAAAGAAGCTATTGAGTCTTCAACAGTTTATTTTGCGCCCCCAAACTACCACTTGCAGGTTGAAGCCAATTTTACGTTCAGCCTTTCAATTGATGCAAAGGTTAATTACTCCCGCCCGTCGATTGATGTGCTTTTCGAAACAGCTGCCTGGACTTATAAAGAAAAACTTATTGGTGTATTGCTTACCGGTTCAAACAGTGATGGAGCATCAGGTCTTAAAGCCATAAAAGAATATGGGGGAACTACCATTGTCGAAAATCCTGCATCAGCATATACCAATACGATGCCTCTTGCAGCAATTGATGCCAGTACACCGGATTATGTGCTGGATTTGAAAGATATTGCACAAAAAATTACGGAATTGTGTGCCGGAAATTAAAGCAAATTCCCCATTGAACTTTATTTTGTTACCAATCAGGGTATGGTTTTCATTGGAAGGCATACCGTCTGATTACCAAATAAATTGTATTTTAGGGGGAGTAAATCTTACTGAATCAATATATTTAATTCATTTCTTGAAATTATTAACTTATGAAAGCCAATAGATTAACTTCTTTGTTGCTGATGCTTTTAATTGGCACAGCACTACTTGCTCAACCTTCAAAACAACTTGTTCAGGTTATTGTATCGCCCGATAAAACTGACTGGACATATGAAAAAGGCGATAGGGCCGAATTCCAGATTACTGTTATGCGAAATAATATTCCCCTGGAGGGTATATTGGTGAATTACAGCATTCAGCCTGAGTTAATGGAGTCGTGGGATGAGGGTACGTTAACTCTAAAAAAGGGGATTGCCTCGGTAAGGGCAAAGGCATTTAAAGAGCCAGGTTTCCTGCGTTGCCAGGCATCCGTTGAAGTGGATGGTAAAACCTATTCATCGTATGCCACAGCCGGTTTTTCGCCGGATGAGATACAGCCTGTAACCACGCTGCCTGCTGATTTTGAATCTTTCTGGGATAATGCCAAAACTGAACTGGCCCGGATTCCAGTGAATCCGGTAATGACCCTGATGCCGGAAAGAAGCACATCAAGTGTGGATGTTTATCATGTAAGCATCGATAATATAAAAGGGAAAATTTATGGTATACTTTCGGTGCCGAAAGCAGAAGGAAAATATCCGGCACTGTTGCATGTTCCGGGTGCCGGAATACGACCTTATCAGGGGGACCCCTGGAATGCAGAAAAGGGTATAATTACATTTCAGATTGGCATCCATGGCATACCGGTTAACCTCGATCCATCGGTGTATGATGATTTGCGTTCAGGAGCTCTTGATGGATACTGGCGCATGAACCTCGATGATAAGGACAACTATTACTATAAACGGGTTTACCTGGGATGCGTTCGTGCCGTTGATTTCATTGAATCGCTGGAAGAATTCAACGGGAGAGATATAGCTGTTACCGGCGGAAGCCAGGGGGGTGCTCTCTCTATTATTACTGCCGGGCTTGATGACCGGGTTGATTACCTTGCGGCATTTTACCCGGCATTGTCCGATCTGACCGGCTTTTTGCACGGTCGTGCCGGTGGTTGGCCCCATCTGTTTCGGGATGAAGCTACCAATAAGCCTGAAAAAGTGGAAACATCAAAATATTTCGATGTTGTGAATTTTGCCCGTTTTGTAAAGGTTCCGGGCTGGTACAGCTGGGGATACAACGATAATGTTTGCCCGCCTACTTCAATGCATGCAGCTTACAATGTAATTGACGCAGAAAAGGAACTGCATGTTTTTCAGGAAACACAGCACTGGACATTCCCTGAACAACAACAAATCAGAAACGATTGGATTGCTGAAAAACTTTTAAAATAAACTGCAGAGATGAAGAAATTTTTTTTCACTGTTGGTATATTATGGATTGGAACCTTAGGTGCAATTGCGCAGATTACCATGCAGAAAAATGAAGAAGGGATACTTATCCTGGACGATGGAGAGAAGTTCTTTTTTTACCAGATGGAGCCAAAAAGTTTTGAAGGAAAATATGAGCGGCGGCATTACATCCATCCTTTGTGGGGGCCTGACGGAGCCATTCTTACTGAGGATTTTCCTGCTGACCACCTGCATCACCGCGGGGTTTTTTGGGCCTGGCACCAGGTTTGGATCGGTGAAAAGGAAATTGGTGATCCCTGGGAACTGATTGATTTTGAACAGGACCTAAAGGACATTGAATTTCGCTCCCGGCAGGATGGAACAGGTTTGCTTAGTGCAAGGGTAAACTGGCTGTCGGATCAGTGGATGATGGAGGGGAAAAAAGTTCCTTACCTGGAAGAGAATTTAACTATAGTTATACATCCCATTGAAAAGAATTACAGGAGACTTGACATTGAAATCAGTTTGCTTGCCCTTGAAAAGAATCTTTTCATTGGTGGATCAGATGATGAAAAAGGCTACAGTGGCTTCTCGGTGCGGATGGTTTTACCCGACGATGTGACGTTTAGTGGGCAAGAGGGTGCTGTAGAACCGGAAGTAACTGCTGTGGAATCTCCCGGGTACATAAATATTTCGGGGAGCATGGGAAAAGATGGTAAAAAGGCAGGAGTTGTTATTATTGATCATCCAAAGAATCCCGGCTATCCGCAGTCCTGGATACTCCGAAAGAAAAACAGCATGCAAAATGCTGCCTTTCCAGGTAACAGCATTATCCCTGTTTCCTCATTCAGTCCTTTGGTGTTGAAATATACACTGCTTGTTTATAAGGGAAAAATGAGCGACAAGAAGATTCAAAGTATTGCGGAAAGCTTATGAAAAATAAGTTTGTGACAGGATAAAAGTTCATTTTCTTAAATGATATTTAATCTTAACTACTTTTCAGAGGTTGTATAATCAACTCCAGAACCTGAATAAGATATTTTATATGTCATTAAAATTCAGGAGCAATAAAAGTACCTTAAAGGATATGTTGTATCGGTTTTAAATATACATTGATGTTGTTTTACCTGTCCCTGCTGCCCGGTTTTTGTGTTAAGTTCTGCAGTTAACCAAATTATAAATAATCTATTCTTTACATTATCCTTTTATCTTTGTACGATATAAGTAAATGTATTACATGAAGAGCAGAACGGAGATTATTCCTGCCATCGATATTTTAGGGGGTAAATGTGTGCGTCTTTCTCAGGGTGATTACAACAGAAAAACCATTTATAATGAGCATCCGCTGGAAGTTGCCAGGATGTTCGAAGATGCGGGCATAAGGCGTCTGCACCTTGTTGATCTGGATGGAGCACGTGCCAGGCATATTGTCAATTATAAAGTGTTGGCACAGGTGGCTTCCAAAACCAGTCTTATAATTGATTTTGGAGGTGGGCTAAAATCGGATGATGATGTTATTGTTGCTTTTGAATCGGGTGCTGCTATGGTTACGGGGGGCAGTATAGCAGTAAAAAAGCCGGACACTTTTTTTGCATGGCTGGCAAAGTACGGCTGTGAGAAAATAATACTGGGAGCAGATGCCAAAGATGGAAAAATCGCAGTAAGTGGCTGGGAGGAAGAAACAGAATTACCTGTAATTGATTTTATTTCCGGGTTTCATGCTAAGGGAGTTCTTAAAGTCATTTCAACCGATATTAGCAGGGATGGCATGCTTACCGGTCCAGCATTTGAATTGTATGCTGAAATCATGGAGGCCTTGCCGGATGTTGAAATAATTGCCAGCGGTGGAATTTCTTCCATGGAGGAAATATTTAAACTGGCTGAGATGAATGTGCCTGGTGTAATTACAGGCAAAGCCATTTATGAAGGAAAGATAAGCCTAATAGAAATAAAAAAGTACAACCAGTGAAGATTATCTGGTAAATTATATCTTAAAACTTTGAAGTTGAAACTTTAAACTTTTTATGATTCATGCTTGCAAAACGTATAATACCCTGTTTAGATATCCGCGATGGCAAGACCGTCAAAGGGATTAATTTTGTAGATATCAAAGAAGTTGGCGACCCGGTGGAGTTGGGGGCCAAATATGCCGTCGATGGTGCCGACGAACTGGTATTTCTTGATATAACAGCCACCCATGAAGGCCGGAAAACGTTTGTTGAGCTTGTAAAACGGATAGCCCTTCACCTTAACATTCCATTTACTGTGGGTGGGGGTATCAGCGATATTGAGGATGCCGGTAAGCTTCTCAATGCAGGGGCCGATAAAGTATCGATCAATTCCTCCGCTGTACGCAATCCAGGGCTGATTGATGATATGGCAAAGAGGTTCGGCAGCCAGTTTGTAGTGGTGGCAATTGATGCACGTGGCGATGAAAATAATCATTGGACTGTTACTGTGAACGGAGGACGCATTCCCACCGACAAAGAACTGTTTTCATGGGCTAAAGAGGCAGAAGACAGGGGAGCTGGTGAGATATTGTTTACATCCATGAATCATGATGGAACGAAGAATGGCTTTGCCAATGAGCAACTGGCAAAACTGGCCGATTCGCTGAAAATACCTGTTATTGCATCAGGTGGGGCTGGTACAAAAGAGCATTTTGTGGATGTGTTTACTAAGGGAAAAGCCGATGCCGGGCTGGCAGCAAGTATTTTTCATTACAATGAAATTCCTGTACCGGTACTTAAAACTTATCTCAGGGAAAAGGGAATAGCCATTCGCTAACGTGATTCGATTAAATACACTATAATTTTAGATATGAATAGTTTTTCAGGCGTGGAACAAATAGATTTTAATAAACTGAACGGATTGGTACCGGCAGTTATCCAGGATGATTCTACTCAAAAGGTTTTAATGGTTGGGTTTATGGATAGGGAGGCACTTCAAAAAACCGAGGAAACAGGAAAGGTTACATTTTTTAGCCGGACAAAGAACCGTTTATGGACAAAAGGAGAGGAGTCGGGGAATTTTCTGAATGTGGTTTCCATGATGGTTGATTGCGATAATGATACGCTGCTTGTAAAAGTTAATCCAACCGGACCGGTATGCCACACCGGTGCCGACACCTGTTTTTTTGAAGCAAATAAAGACTCCGGGATCCAGTTTCTGTCGGTCCTCCAGGATTTCATTGATAAGCGGAAACAAGAAATGCCCGAAGGTTCATATACCACTTCATTGTTTCAGAAAGGTACTTCAACAATTTCCCAAAAAGTAGGAGAGGAGGCTGTTGAAACTATTATCGGAGCTATGGCCAACGATGATGAAAATTTTATTTATGAAGCCGGAGATCTGCTTTACCACCTTATTGTCTTGCTGACGCATAAAGGCTATCGCCTGGAAGATGTTGTGGGTGAACTAAAGAAAAGACATAAATAATAGAATCTTTAACATATAAATACTTGATGTTATGTAACATAGTTTCATAACATAGCTGTAAAACATTTTATATTTTTTACTGTTTCCAGGAAGGTTTGCAATCAAATTGGTAAATTTGTGATAACTGCTAATTCAAAAAAACTGTATCATGGAAACCGCAACATTATGTCCAACCAGCACTGCAACAATTCTGGCTTGTCAGAAAATCGCCAAATCGTTTAGGGAAAATATTTACGAGCTTTCGAGTATACGAAAGGAATGGGACCCGGAATATGCAATATCCCTGCAAGTGTGGATAAGCGATACCATTGAAAAGTTTTATTCCGATAACCTCGACAGTATTGAAGATAAGAGGTATCGCGATTGGCACGAGGTAATGGTGGCAGGGCTGCAAAGCTTAAAGGTTCTGCGTGCTTCCTTAAAAGTGGATTTTAAAAACAACAAACCTTTCCTAAAAGATACTTTCCGCAAATTAGGTTATAACGACCATTTCAGCGATGCAAAGAATGGTGATCACCTTAGTTTGTATAATTTGCTGACAACTTTTGCAGCCAACATCGATGAAGATACCCGGAAAAGGATTTCCCATAAGGGGGTTCCGGATTCGTTGTTCAATAAAATATATGAATCGGCCCGTCAGATTGAAGATTACAAGTGTTGCTTCGAAACACTTGAAAATGAAAATGAGTTAAATACTTACGGGTTAAAAGAAGTTGCTGAAATTTATGAAACTACTCAGGACATTTGCCGTATTGCTGTAGCATATTATCAGTTTGATCCCATCCGGCGTGATGAATTTAATTTTTATAAGGTAATGGTAAATCTTTAAACTGCCTGATAATTTAGTATTTAAAAACGGCCTGCCGGCTAATGCTGGCAGGCCGTTTTAAATTAACTATTTTCCTGTAAACAGAATGTCTGCACCTATCGTACCGGTGAGTTCTTCCAGGTAATTCCCGGATTCTATATAATTGAGCTTGTTTTGAGCTTTTTCTATGCGTTCATTTATATGCATACCTTTCACCAAATCATGGTTATTGGTATCGGTCGTAAAATCATTCAGATATTGAATCTGTTTTTTTAAAAATGCAATATCTTTTTGTTGCTTCAATTCCAGCCGTTTGCGATACCATTCGGACTGAATTACATGATCTCTTTCGAATTCTTTTCTCAGTTCAGGATCATTTAGATCTTTTCCGTTAAAATTTCCGTAAGCCATAATATTCAGCAGAATTTTCAAGGGGGGAATGGCTGCTTCAACACTTCTGTCCTCAAAATAACGAAGTGCAACCTTTTGCTGTGCTTCCACAATGTTTTTAATACCATCGACAAAGGCTTCCATATCCTGCAATTCAGGTTTCAGCATTTTTTCATTGAAAACAGAAAGCGGTTCATCAAACAATTTATTCATACATCGGAAGGCAAAGTTTTCATTGATACGGTATCCTAACCTGCTGGCCAGGACCTTTTCTCCGTTGTATTCGAAGTCTTCCAGTTTTTCAAGTGAATTGTTTTGTATGAGCTGGTTGGCATCCCTGTCTTCCGGCACAAGGCGTGCCCAGATCTCAGGCACAAGGATGCTGATGTCGTGGTCGAACCGGTTCTCCTGCCCGATGTATCCTGCCGCTGAACTGAATCCCTGGTATTCACAAAGAATATGAGAAAGCAGGGCATTGTTTAAATCGGATGTTGGAACCAGCATATTGAAAGGTCCTTTTGTTAGTGCTCCTTCTGAGCCAGCACCTGTAGTGGAAGGTGATTTTCCGGTAAGACTGCAGATGAAATCCATGAACAGCTCCGGAACTTCCTGGTAATGGATGGGATTGTACACACTCAACGGACGTATGCCTTTTTCCCTGTCGGCAGGATTGTTCCTGCGGCCGGGAAGTACTGCGTTAACTGTGAAGTGAACGGGTTTATCGTTAGGGATTTTCCTGAACAGGCGAACACCTGTTTCGGCCAGATATGAGTCCTGGTTTTCATGTCTGAACAGGTTTCGTTGCAGGTATCTCGGATTATTAGTTGGGATACCATCAACTATTCGGGTATGAGCAGGTGAAACAAAATAGTCCTCTTTACTGCTGTCAACTACCTTTTTAATCAGGTCTTTTACCGGTTGGGTATATTTATCGAATTGAATAGTATTTTCGAACAGTTCAATCGCATTCTGCCGTGTAAGCGGTTCATAGTTTGTCAGAAAAGTATTTTCGCTAACAATGTCTTCCTCTGCTTCCTTGTCGTACCCCCTGATAATGGCTTCATCGGGTCTCTGGAACAGGTAACTTTCGCAATTCGTAAGCAGCTTAACGCTTTTGTTTTTATATTCCGGATTCAGGTTATTTAACCGGCTTGCAGGCAGCGTTATGGAAGCAGTAATGTCATCTTCAGTTTGTATTTTCTTGCTGGCAATAAAATCAGAGCGCAGCTTATGCAGGAACCATTGCCCGTCGGGGTTAAAACCAATGCGAACATAACTTGCTATTATCTTATTGTGCTTGTAGCGAAGCGCATTGCCTTTTCTTCCGTTTACCAACTCAACATTGAGGTACTCCTTCCACGATCCTTTATCATGATGTGAACGGTACATCCGTTTAATATACAATGCAAGCTGTTTTACATGCACAGGTAAACTTAACAGGAAGTTGTTGTATTCCTCGCTGTACTGGTCGGAAGGAGTAAGCAATTTAACTGCAGATCCGAGGGTCCGGTGAGGGCTTAATAACGGTCTTGAGGGGCGGGCATCAGGTCTGATGTTTTTCCACCGGTTTGAATAATCGTAGTTGATGAGCATATCGGCCATCTTTGAGTCTTCCTCAAGGTTCTGTATATAAAATGCACCGTACTTGATGGCATTCTGCATCGATTTTGATATTTCTGATTTGCCTCCGCCAGAAACTGTGCTGGGCTTATGGCAAAAAACTCCTTCGGGAGAAGTATCCACAATCCGCCATAATTGTTGCTCAGGATGTTTTGCAAGCTGAAATTTATGGCCTGTCGGATGAACATAAATTTTTTCGGGCGACAGGTTCAGTGAATGTAAATTGCCTTCATGCACCCATTCTACCGTACCCTTTTCAATGTCGATATCGGAATGTTCATGGATATAAATAATGTTGGGATACTTTTTATCAACAGCATAATTTTCGGGCCTTACATCAACTTTCCCGTCCAGAAGTTTTTTTACTTCTTCAAAAGAATAGAGGTTATTAAATTTTTCTGAAAATGGTTGTCCGAAAATATTATCGCCCATGTTACCACAAGGGAAAGCAATGGCTCCACCAGCATGCTCTTCCTCAACAAGACCATAAAGGTTTGCCGAATAGCTGATCTGGGTTTTAATTTCTTTTTTAGAATATCCGTAGTAGTTATCGGCAATTAAGGTTACTACTACACCGCGCTCATCACGACATGTCATTTTAAAGGCGCCCCCGTCGTTGTACAGTTCGTTTTCATCGGTCCAGCACATTCCGTCGATTCGCTGCCTTTCTGTGGCATCGTTGTAATGTGGTAATCCGACATCTTTCTTTTTCATTTTTGTTAGCTGGGGTGCAAGTATAATGCAACCTGTATGTCCGGTCCAGTGTTCAATGTCGAGTGCCGCATCATTCTCTGCCAGGTTATGGTCGCCGGCATTACCAAAGATGGTTTCCACAAAGTCGAGGTTGCTTACAAGGCTCCCGGGAGCGAAAAAGCGGATCTCCATACTTTTTTTGCTTATAACCCCTTTCACTTCGGGACATACAACAGGGCGAAGCAGAAGGGATACCATTATTTTTGCCTGCTTTTCCTGGTTAGCAGTAAATGGGAGAACATTAATATCGTCGGAAGGATGAAGTGCTTCGTGCAGCAAGTGTGCGAAAGCAATTTTTGGAACTTCTTTTTTATCAAGTGCCACTGGCAAGCCCCCTTCCACAATGTGAAATGTACCCTTAGTGGTCCGCTTATCAGCAGCAGGATTGTTCAGGATTCCCTGCTTCAGGCGGTATGAGTTTAACAGGGATGTTTTAAACGATTTTCCGTTGGGAGGAAGACTTACTTCCCTTGCCATTCCCGGTTGATTTAATACAAAGGTGGTATAGGGCAACCGGTAAGGCTTATCAAACTTCAGATCCTTTAAATAATCATTAATAAAATCCTGAATACGTGTATCTGCAGGCGAAAGATGTCCTGTCAGCAGCCTCGATTTTTCACGAAAGCTGCTTATTAATCCTTCGGTAAGAGATATAAATCTTGCACTTGCAAGTTTTTCTTCCTCTTCGGTTTCTCCTGTGAATAAAGGTTGTCCAAGCGCTGCAAGCTGGAGGTTAATGTATTGAATCATCTCCCTCCGGTCTTTCTTCCTGGCTTTTTTTCTGTAATCGTCACTGTGTTTCATAGCATTGCATTTTTCTTTGCAATAGCTAAATTACAAAAATATAGGGAGAATTTCTCAGAGAAATGAAGCGTTATCTTGTTCCTATTCTTGCTGAACGGGCGTAAATCCCTCTGGTATCAGTGATTCAGAAGGCTGGTAGGGAAAGACATCAACAATTGTACTCACGGTAAGCGAAGATATCACATAAGGAATTACCATAAAGGACAGGCTTTCGTCAAGCCTGGTTAGTGCCTCCTGGATATCGTCAGCCATTATCAGGTACTGGGTACGCAATTTTTTTTCTTTGCCTGCATCTTCGTCAATAGTAACCAGATTAATGGTTGCTTTAAACCACCATTCCCCGTTTTCAAAAGGAAACACTTCAGCTATTCTTGATTTTCTGATATCGGTTATAGTGAATTCTCCTTTAACCATTTCTTGCATTTGACGGGTAATGCGGGTTTCAGCATCGGTAAAAGAAACGGCATCGAGCAGGAAATTTTCAGTTACAGTTTGTTCTTTTCCACTTTCTGTAACTTTCACATATTTAACTTTACATTCGAACCAGACTTGCATATTTAGATAATTTTAATGAAGGGGCAAAAATAACATTCCACCGGGTTTAGTATCTCCAATTTTCAAGGGAATTCATCGAAGTTATCAACAAAAAAAGGTTCGCCAATAGTGGCGAACCTTTACAGACTACAACAGACTAAAAAGAATCGGGAGTTTTTAAATAAATATTAATTATAGGCGCTTTCACCATGTTCATATATATCGAGACCTTCTTCTTCAATCCGGCGTGACACACGCAGACCTATAGTGGCTTTTATGGTTTTGAAAAGTATCATACCCAAGCCAAATGCCCATACAAAAATGGCAGCTACTCCAATTAGCTGGGATATGAGCAGACTACTACCTCCTCCATAAAACAAGCCTCCTTCGGTTGCAAACAGTCCCACAGCCAGTGTACCGAATGCACCATTTACACCGTGTACCGAAACGGCACCAACAGGATCATCAATTTTTAGTTTCTGATCAATGAATTCAACGCTGAATACAAGTATGATTCCGGCGAGTAAGCCAATGATAAGTGCTCCCCCCGGGCTTACGATATCGCATCCTGCCGTTATAGCAACAAGTCCTGCGAGGGCGCCGTTTAATGCCAGTGATAATGCCGGCCGCTTATACCTCCACCATGAAATAAAAAGCGCAGAAACCGCTCCGCCTGCAGCGGCAAGGTTTGTTGTAAGAACGATGTGGGCTATCGCCAGTGTATTATCATTCCCGGCTGCTCCCAACTGAGAACCCGGATTAAATCCAAACCAGCCGAACCACAGAATGAAAACACCCAGGGCTGCAAAGGTCAGGTTGTGTCCGGGAATTGCTTTGACTTTACCATTTTCATATTTTCCAGCCCTTGGCCCCAAAACGATGGCTCCTGCCAAACCAACCCATGCGCCTACAGAGTGAACCAGTGTTGAGCCGGCAAAATCAAGGAATCCCAGCTGATCGAGCCAGCCGCCGCCCCATTTCCAATGGCCTGAAATCGGATAAATAAAAACAGTGATCACTACTGTAAAAATCAGGTAAGAATTAAACTTTGTTCGCTCAGCTACTGCGCCCGAAACAATTGTTGCTGCTGTTGCAGCAAACACTGTCTGAAACATCAGGTCGGTTTTATTGGCGTAATCGCCAATACCGTTATCATTAAAAAACAGGTCAGGAATTCCTATAAAACCCCAAAGCGAATCGCCATACATTATTGAGTACCCAACTACCCAGAAAAGGATAGATCCGATTGCAAAGTCCATCAAATTTTTGGTAAGTATGTTGGCCGTATTTTTCGATCGTGTAAAACCTGCCTCAACCATTGCAAATCCTGGTTGCATAAACATTACAAGAAAGGTTGCAACCAAAACCCATATATTGTTAATCGAAATAGAAAGTTCTTCCATGATAAATTCTTTTTAAGGTGTTATTACTCTTCTTTTCCTTTGATGTACAGCGATTCATCGCCTCTTTCACCAGTCCTGATCCTGTAAGATTCCTCAATGGGAATAATGAAAATTTTACCATCGCCAATTTCTCCAGTACGTGAAGAGCTAAGTATAGCGTTCACTGTTTTTTCCACATTCTTATCACGTACAATTATTGAAAGTTTGGTGCGTTCAATGGTGCTGGTATCATAAACCACCCCCCGGTAAACACGTCCCTCGCGGGCCTGTCCTACACCACGTACATCCCAGTAGGAGAAAAATTCGATACCGGCTTCCCGTAATGCTTCCCAAACTTCTTCAAATTTGGTCTTGCGTATTATTGCTTCAATTTTTTTCATTGTATCTGTTGTTTGTGTTTTTAAAAAGAAATTCCTGCTACAATATGAAACTGTTCAGAAGAAGGATTTAGAATAGCGGCTCCTGAAACCGGAAGTGAAAACGTATCGGTAATTTTCAGCTCTTTGGAGGTGCCGATGCCTATGTTGCAAAGGCTAAATTCACCATCAACTGTATAAGCCCCATCTCCGCCGCCGATAAAAAGGTTAACCGGTCCTGCAGCATATCCTGCTTCCAGGTATATGTCACCTTCGCCACCGTTCATCATATAAGCTCCAAGAAGAGAAAAACCTCCTGCTCCAAATCCTATCATCGGTTCGATGTAATGTGGATCACCTGTCAGCCAGTCTGAGCCGGGACCTGGAAAGTAATAGTCGGTTACAGTAAATGAGATCGAGGCATTTTCTCCCAATGCCAGTTCATAGCTTGCATACAAGTCTGCTTCTGCTGCTTCTTCAACCGATGCATTATATGAACCCCAGGCACCTATAGCCAGACCGCCTATACTGAATTCCACTGAGGGTTGGAAGGCTGGACCTGAACCAAACTTTGTTCCTCTCCATACATAGCTGCTGTAAATGTCGAGGCCTGTACTCCACTCCTGTGCATTTAGCCTCGGTGTAAACGCTCCTGTTAGCAGGAGACTGGTTGCAATGATAAAATAGATTCTTTTCATGACTTTTAAATTTAAATTTGTTAAACAGTTATTTTAATTCTAATTTTTTTATATTTTTATTTATCCCCTATGATAATGATGTTTGTGATCAAATAATAACCTAATTTTTAATTTGTACCCCTTCAATTTTGATATCATGTGTCAAAAATGATGGATTTTTTTATATAGAACCCTATTTTGTGAGTGAATAGGATGAATAATTAACAAATAGTTAAAATACGTAAGATAAATAATAAATAAGACAGCATAAGCCACATGATGTTATCAAAAAGATTGGAATTGAAATAATAAAATATCAAATTGAATAATTGAATTACATTTTAGCGTTTGCATGTCACCAGATAGATAAATTTTTATCGGGGGATAAGTGAGGGAACGCTCATGTCATTCAACTTTAAAAACACAAGCGTTAAAGCCCCTCCAACAGTTCTAGTCATTTTTAACGAATAAAATAACCTGAGATACAAGTAATCTTGGCTATATTAAACTCATTTTAAATTCGGGGTTTATTTGATGTTTATTCGATGTTAATTCGATGTTAATTCGATTTAAATTGAATTAATGACGAATTAAGAGCGAATTAAAAACGAATTTAATACGAATTTAATCCGGAAGAGGTATGTTCCATCTGATGAATTGTCTGATATATATATAAAATAATACTCCTGTATGAGAGGGTAATCTGCATTATGATTATTTTAGCAGGTCAGGCTGGAGGTTAACTGATAACTTATTGTATATTAATACATGCTCAAAAAATATAATAACTCATACTCTTTGTACAAAAGCAATATCTACATATACTTCCTTAAATCCTGCAATTATATTGATACAAAAATATTAAGCTACCCCTGAATGAAGAACAGGAACCGATCGTTACTATTACTAATCTTTATTTGTGTAATTATAGCCTATCATCTGTTTGGCTATATTGGTCATTATGGTTACGATGATTTACATTACGCAAAGTTAGCTGTTGATTTTAAGGAGGGTATTGTCGATTATAATGACCATTTTTCCTACAGAACACCAATAATAGTTTTGACCTCACTTGCTTATTCAATTTTAGGAGTTAATGATCTGGCGTCATCAATTCCATCAATGATGATCACAGTTTTAATTTTAGGCATAGTTTATCAGTTGCTCAAGGACAAAGGTTCCCGTACCTTGATAATGGGTTTGTCACTGACTACATTCTCCAACTGGTTCATTTTTTATTCCGATAAGTTAATGCCTGATGTATATGTTGCAT
Source organism: Mariniphaga sp. (assembly GCA_024636975.1). Taxonomy (GTDB): domain Bacteria; phylum Bacteroidota; class Bacteroidia; order Bacteroidales; family Prolixibacteraceae; genus Mariniphaga. The sequence continues at coordinate 101,410 of JAGXGA010000061.1, read as the reverse complement.
TGTCTGTTTTGTTGGCATTATATATAATCCACCAGTATAAATTTCAGAGTAATAAAAAAAATACATTTCTCTATTCAGCCATGCTAAGTCTTGTGCTCCTTTTCGGATTTATGGCCAAAGGGACTATTGTTCTATTTATTCCTGTATTGTTATTTTTCTTTATTGTTGATTTTCTATTAAAGCGCGATAGAAAATTATGGATTTTTTCAATTGCTACCGGTTCCTTTATCTTTTTATGCTATTTTTTAATAATTGGTCATTTTACAGGTGATGTTTTTAAACGCTTTGATGCAATTGTAAGCAACAGTTATCTGAACCTATGCAGTTATGAAAAGCAATCTTTAACAATCCTGCTGAAAAGAATTTCTTATGAATTCTTTGTGTTGCTTGTATATCAGTCAATGATAACTGGTTTTATGTTTTTGATTGCATATCTGATCGGGAAAAGAACATTGAGTTTTTTAAAAATGAACAATTCCTTCTCATACTGGATTGCATCATCTTTAATGCTGCTTTTGTCTTCCAATTTTATGACCATTTCATGTACGTCCTATTCTCCCATGTGCCTTGATCCGAGACATTATCTTTTTTTAATTCCGGTTGTATCTGTCCCTGCATCAATAATTGTAAATGAATTTATTGTAAGAAAGGCCTTTAAAATCGAAATGATTTCTGTATTGGGAATTACAGCTTTTGTTTCATTATTTTTACAAGGGAATAATTTCTTATATCAATACTTTCCTTTATTCATCCTGTTTTTTATTTATATATGGGTAAAGCCCAATAAGGTTTATCAGAATCTTTTTGTAACGATCTTCATCCTGGTATTAATAATTAAACCTTTAACAATGATTGATTACGCACAAAAAGTAAAATACAGGAAACAAAAAGAGGTTTTTACTGAGTATATCATTAATCAATCCGATAGTATTGTTGTGATTACAAATGATGTACAAAAGCGTTTGGGTTACTATTATAACGAATTCAACAAGAACAGCAGAATAAACATTATGAATTACAGTGAATTTGAAAATGATACACTGGAAAACAGAAAGAAAATATTATTTCTAAACTTGTATACAAGATACTTATCAAAATTGGATTATGAAGACTTGCCATATTATGCAAGGGATATCTCATCAAAAAATAACTTAATTCATCAGGATAAGGAGCTGAACATTGAAATCTATGAAATGAATGAGATTTTGATACCGGAGAAGTCGTTTCGAAAGATTTTGTATACAAAAAATGGATTTGAAGAGCAAAAAGAAAACTGGAATCAGAATAGTGAGAATTTATCCAATGAAATGAAATATGAAGGAACCAGGTCAATTAAGGTAGGTGAATACTCAGCATCTTTTAAGTACAGCCTCGACTCACTTGATTTGGATACAATAAACCGGTTAGCTGTAAATTGCAGTTTACAATGTTACTTTGAAGACCAGACCAGGTCGAAGCTTGTAATGTCAATTGAAGATCGGAACGGTTCTTATATATGGCACGGCCTTGAAGTAAATAAATTTATTAAAGCTTACTCAAACTGGTGGCCTGTAAACCATGAAATAACAGTTGATATAAAAGAAATTAAACCCGGTTCCTGGTTAAAAATTTATTTATGGAATATGGATAAACAAAAAGCATTTGTTGATAATTTCGAAATTTCGATATCAGGATATTAGAGGAAATTATTTTTGATTCATTAAATTTTTTTGCCAATGTAAAAAACATAACCATAATACTTTTTAAACCTGTTGTACAGTTGAGCTTCATGCCGTTGGTTGACTATGAACTCTTCGGCCATCTGGTTGCCTGCATATTTCTTCAGGAAAGCTTCCTGTAAGGCAACCTGTGGATCATAAAAATGTTCTGTCCAGCAATTTTCCGGCAGAATAAATGTAGCTACAGGAATATAACCGGCTTGCTGCATCAGGGCCACCTTATTCGGAATAGTGTCTGTTTCAGGATAAGCATCCTTCCAAAATGCTTCAATTTCATCAGGCCTGTTATTAGTAAACCAAGATACTTCTGATACGGCTATATAACCTCCTGTTTTCAGGAATTTACGCCATTCGTTTATACCTCTTTCAAAACCGATATTATAGATTGCCCCTTCCGACCAGATCAGGTCCAACTCTTCACTGCTGAAAGGAAGGTTTTCCATAGAACCAACAATCCCATTAACCCTGCTCTCAAGACCAAGTTCAGCAGCATTGTAATTAAACCGGTCAATAAATGCAGGAAACAAATCAATGCCCGTAATTAATCCCTGTGTATGCTTTGCTAGAACCATGGTCTGTCCCCCTGTTCCACAGCCAATATCAGCAATCCTGGACTGGCTGGTAATATTACTTGTAAAACTTAATGCTTTTGAGGTAACTTCAGGACTACCGGGCCCTTGACGTTCTATGCCTGAAAAGTATTCGCAAATTAAGCTAAAGTCGAATTCGTGAATTGATCTACTTTCGTTACTCATGATGTTTAAATATTGCTGGTTTTGATTACTCCTGAAATTCTTTTATTACTTTCAGCTCTCCCCTGATATTATCTTTTGAACGGGTGTAAATAATAAAAGGATTCTGCGAATTTAATGTCCCGGAATCGACTGTAAAAAGAATGGTGGCTCGTTCTCCGGGACCAATTTCGGATTTGCCTGCCTTATCAAGCGGTACTATTGCAACTTCAGCATTGTTCTGCATAATAGCCAAAACAGGTTCTGATATATGATCTGTCAAAATAGTGCGTTTTGTGGCATTATATAGTTTAACTTCAAATGAGTAGTCGCCATCAGGTTGCTTTGTTATATTTGGCTGCATATCAAGACCGGTTAAAGCCTGAAACTCTTCAATAATAACATATCCTTTCATTTCTCCTGTGGCTATGCGGGAAAGATTAGGTGGATTTAAGTGCTTCGACTGGATGGCGAGAACGGTGTTGCCGGTGGCGTACTGTTCATCATTCCATAAATCGTATTGAGAGAACCTGTATCCTGGCGTGGATAAATGGACTGCCGAATCGCCGGTATAGAAGATGTAGTTGCTCACAGCAGCATAATTGTTGAAGAAACCCACTTTTTTCCCATTTGCCATTTCCTTTATTTCCAGTGCTGAAGCTTCGCGCTGATAAAAGGTTATTTTAGTATATCCTACATTTGGAATTGCATCCACTGCAAGGTAAATTCTGTAGAGTAACATTAAAACGATTACCGGCAGGGCAAGTCGCTTGAACCAAAGTTTAAAGATTGGGTCATTTTTTATAAGCGGATAAGTGATTAGTATCAGCATAGGCATTATTGCTGCTGTCCAATGTGCTTCAATCCGGTTTTTAAAGCTTAACAGGAAAAAGATGCCATAAAACCCGATGATATTAAACACAAGGGCCCGCTCAAATTTATTTCTGATTTGAAACTTTGTAAGCTTCCATATTACCAACACGCCTGATAAAGGACCTGCCATAAGCAGCTGGTTGAGCAGGTAGTCGGTTATGTGTTTTAATCTTAGTGGCTTGGCACGGTCAATCAGGTGGTATTTAAAGGTAGGGAATCCGTTATCAATTTGCCACCATGCATGTGGTATCAGTAAAAGTATAGTGATGCCAGCCGTTAGCCAGAAGAATTTGTTGCGCAGTAATTTCAGGTTCGACAGCACTGTAAGACCTATTACCAAAAATGCATGGTATTTACTGTAAATCATTGCTGCTGCCACTACTGAAAGAAGAATTGCAATTTTTGTATCCGGCTTTTCCAGAAATCTCCTGTAAAGCAGAAGGAACAGCATGGTGAAAAATACCAGGGGAACATCGGGTATTGCAAGAAATCCCGCAATATGGGTGTGAATAAGAGGGAAAGAGAGCACAAATACCGACAGAAAAAAGATATCCTTCTGTTCGTTCAACTCATCTAGAATAAGAGCAAAAGTAAGAGTCGATAGCAGTATCAATAGCAGACGTACACCAAGTTCTCCGTGTAATAGAGAGTATCCCGCATGAATGAAAAAGGCTGCCATAGGGGGATGATCGAAGTATCCCCATGCAAGGTCTTGAGAATACATCCAATAATATGATTCATCGGAATGCAGTCCTGTAAAATATGCCTGTAAGAGATTGATAGCAAACCAGGCGCCAATAAGGTAATAATGTTTTTTTTGAAGGTTTTTCATCATTTTTCTAAAGGTTTAGCAATATAGTATACGGTACCGCTCTTTTTTAGCTTTTTAACCGCTGGTTGCAGAAATTCCGGGAATCGTTCTGCCGGAACACGCTTCCACTCTTCTGATCCTTTAATCAATTTGTAATTCTCCAAATCAAGCAGATGCTCTTCCTTTTTATCGAATACAAGCAAATGGTTCTGTTTGTCAGGAAGCATGTACAGGGTATCCATACTGACAACATTCAGTTGATGGTTGCTGTAAATTCGAATACCCGATGCGATACGAATGTTGCCATATACATATACTGATTCCTGATCTGATACCTGCTCGTTTTGTATTGTTTGTGTAAGTTGTTTTGCCGGATGGGGCATTAGCATTGCAAATAATAGAACATGACCATTAAACCACAGAAGCAAAAATGCATTAGCCAATGCTGTGCCGGGAATTATAAACCTGTTTCTGGAAATTATCAGAACGAAAAGAGCTATGCCTGTAATAGTCCCCCCAATTATTATTATTCCATGATCAATAAAAATTGCATAAAGCAGGTTAATGAAAAGCACCAGGGAATTAAAGGCTAGAAGAATTTTTATCGCAGGCTTCCTGAAACGGGTTTCCGACTGAATTATTACCATTCCAAAAAACAAAGAAACCAGCGGTATAACAGGCAGAAGGTACCGGTCGTAAAACCTGAATACTGCTCCCGACATGGCAATTACGGCTATTACCCAAAGGGCTATAAATCCCAGTAAGGCCTTTCTTTCATCAGGGCCTTTGGTAATGTACTGTTTCAACTTTGCAGGTTTTGATGCAGCAATGATTAACCAGGGAAGTGTGAATGCCAAAAGGTTTACAATGCCCAGGAAAGCATTATTAATTACCTGGGCAGTTTTGGAAGAGACACGGTAGCCAACCTGATCAGCAATAAATGAATTGAGATATTCTGTGCCGTGTTTAAGGTACATAATTATGAACCAGCTTAATGCCACTATAATTGCTGAAATAATTGCCCCGGGGTGAATAATCTCACGCAGTTTTTTTGGCTTCCATGGATTGAGGAGCAGGTATATCATGCTAATGCCTGCAAAGGCTGCTGCCGGTAATCCCTTTACCTCAAATGCAAGGGCTGCGCCAAGGTATGCCATCCAGTAAAATGTACCCGGAGGACGTTCGTTCAGCATGATTTTTAGAAATCCCCATGCGCTGACAGTAAGAAACAGAACCAGGAGGATATCGGGTATGGAACGGCCTGCGCCCATTAGCACCAAAGGATTGGCAGCCGTAATAAATGCAGCCAGGATTGCTGTTTTTTTATTCTTAAGGAGCGATTTGGCCATAAAGTATACAACTATAGTAAGCAGGGCTCCAGCCAGCCAAAACATAAGCCTCGAAGTGAAAGAGCTTACTCCAAATAAATTATAGCTCCCCATTAAAACCCAGTAAGTTATAATGGGTTTATAAAACCGGTGTGTGCCGTCAGCTTTGTAGGGAGTGAAATAATCCCCCTTATCCATCATTTGGAGAACAGCATCTGTATAATATTTTTCATCAGGGAAATAAAAGAGGTAATCGAGTGCTGCCGGGGCCGAATACAGCAAAAAAAGCATTGGAATTGCTAACCAGGAATATTTCTTAATGGCGGTTATATTTATTTTATTCATTATATCCTGATAATTTGGTTATTGTATTTGCAAAAGGATAAATGCCTGTACGACTGCAAATCCCGCGCAAATGTGGTAATTTTTTCAGAGACTATAAAATGAAGGAAAACAAATGTTTCAAAAGCAAAATCAATATCTTTGCCTTAATTTCAATTCTTTTTACAATGAAACTCTGGGAAAAAGGTATACCGGTGAATGAAGCAGTAGAGAAATTTACAGTTGGTAAAGACAGGGAACTGGATGTGTGGCTTGCGCCATTTGATATTCTGGGTTCAATGGCTCATGTTAAAATGCTTCAATCTGTTGGCTTGCTTGAAGAGAAAGAGTTGCCTTTATTGCTGGAAGCATTAAAAAGATTGTACTTTAAGTCTAGGGAAGGAGGGGTTGGAATTGATGAGGGGATTGAAGATATCCACTCCCAGGTGGAATTTTTATTAACACAAGAGTTGGGTGATCTGGGCCGGAAAATTCATAGTGGTCGCTCGCGTAACGACCAGGTTCTGCTTGATTTGAAATTATTTGCACGTGATGGCATCCGTCGTATTGTTGAAGCTGCCGGAGAATTGTTCGATGTACTGTTGGCAAAAAGCAACCAGCATAAACAGGTTCTTATGCCAGGGTACACGCATCTTCAGGTGGCTATGCCCTCAAGTTTCGGTCTTTGGTTTGGGGCCTATGCCGAAAGTATTACCGATGATCTGGAATTGATACTTGCTGCATACAGAATTGCTAACCAAAATCCTTTGGGATCAGCTGCAGGCTACGGTTCATCCTTTCCTCTAAACAGGCAGCTGACTACCGATCTGCTGGGTTTTGATGCAATGAATTATAACGTTGTATATGCCCAGATGGGCCGCGGGAAAATGGAAAAAATTGTGTCGTTTGCACTTGGAAATCTGGCAGCTACCCTTTCAAAACTTGCATATGATGTTTGCCTGTTCAACAGCCAAAACTTTAACTTCGTTAAACTCCCTTCTGAATTTACTACCGGTTCGAGTATTATGCCTCATAAAAAAAACCCTGATGTATTTGAGCTTATCAGGGGGAAATGCAATAAAATTCAGGGTGCTACTCAACAAATTTCAATGATTGTTAATAACCTTCCCAGTGGATATTTTCGTGACCTGCAAACGGTGAAAGAGGTTTTTCTTCCCCTCTTTGCAGAAATGCATGAATGTCTTACTATTGCTGGTCTGGCAATTGGTAAGCTGGAAGTAAACAAGGATATCTTAAATGATGAAAAATACAATTATATTTTTAGTGTTGAAGAGGTGAATGAACTCGTTCTGAAAGGAGTTACTTTTAGAGATGCTTACCGGCAGATAGCTGAAAAAATTGAAACAGGGAAATATAATCCAAATAAGGAGATTCACCATGTTCATGAAGGAAGTATTGGAAATTTATGTCTTGATAAAATCGCTGCGAAAAAGGAAGAAGTAACGGGAAAGTTTAATTTTGATAAAATCGATACTGCTGTTTCATCGCTTCTGAATGTATAACTGGTAATTATTTTACAGTTTAAATTTAATTTCAACATAATTTCAGTACTGTAGTTTTTCCATTCAGAAGTAAGTTAAATGTATGTTATTAAACACATTTTTTTTCTTGTTCGATTGCAATACTTCTATTCTGTGATTATTTTTGATTTCATTTCGTTAAAAAAAACTATAATTTTCTTTCAATTTTATACGAATAGAGCATTTTTTCTTTCTTTTGATGAAATGAATGAATTAGGAAACAGATTAAAAAGATAAGGCAAATGAGATTACCTGAAATACAGGGATTATATAATCCCGAAAATGAACATGATAATTGTGGGATAGGATTTGTTGCGCACATAAAAGGTAATCCTTCTCACGATATCATTAACAGAGGCCTTGAGGTGTTGTTGAATATGGATCACCGCGGAGCTATCAGCGCCGATAATTCAACCGGAGATGGAGCAGGTATATTGCTTCAGATACCCCATGAATTTATTGCCGAAGAGCTGAAGATGCCTGTAGGTGAAGCCGGTAAATATGGTACAGGATTAATTTTTCTTCCAAAAGAAGAAAAGGAAGCGGATTTATGCATTGAAATATTATCAAAACACATACAGGAAGAAGGATTGATTCTGGTAGGTTATCGTGACGTGCCGGTTGATCATAATGCTCCCGGTGAAATAGCCAAGCAGACAGAGCCTTCTATTAAGCAGGTTTTTGTGCGGGCAAACCTTGAAAAGGATATGCTTGAGCGGAAACTTTACCTGGTACGTAAACTAGCAGAAAATGAGATAAGGGAATCTTCTTTAAAACACAAATCCAGTTTTTATCAGCCTAGTTTCTCTGCTAAAATTATTGTTTACAAAGGGATGTTTACTCCCGCCCAATTACGTGATTACTTTCTCGATTTTAAAAGCCCGAAGTTTAAGAGTGCTATTGCCCTGGTGCATTCTAGGTTTAGTACCAATACTTTCCCTACATGGGATTTGGCACAGCCTTTCCGCATTGTTGCACATAACGGTGAAATAAATACAATAAAAGGAAACCGGCTGTGGATGCAGGCACGTGAAGCATTAATGAAATCGGAAATTTATGGCGATGACCTGAAAAAATTGTTGCCTGTTATTGAAAAGGATAAATCTGATTCAGCTTCATTCGATAACGTTCTGGAATTTTTGCATATGACTGGTCGTACCTTACCCCATTCATTGTGCATGATGATTCCTGAATCGTTCAATGAAAAGAATCCGATTCCTGCAAGTTTAAAGTCGTTTTATGAGTACCATTCTACTATTATGGAACCATGGGACGGACCTGCTTCCATGGTATTTTCCGATGGGCGTTATATAGGAGGAACACTCGACAGGAATGGTTTGAGGCCTTCCCGATTCATAATTACCAAAAATGATCTCATTGTTATGGGATCGGAAGTGGGCGTGCAAACTTTCCGGCCTGATGAAATCAAAGAAAAAGGTCGACTGCGTCCGGGAAAAATCCTGCTGGTAGATACTCAGTTAGGGATTATTATACCCGACGAGGAGGTTAAAGATCAGCTTAGTCACCGAAATCCTTACGATATGTGGCTTAAAGAGAACCGGCTGATGATGGGTGACATAAAAGTAAAGCATAGGGTTACTTCATCAATTGATAATTTTCAAACTTATGCAGGTGAATTTGGCTATTCAAAGGAAGATATGTATGACCTCATTAAACCCATGTGTGAAACTGCTGCCGAGCCCACCAGTTCAATGGGAAATGATGTCCCTCTTGCAGTTTTTTCTGATAAGCCAAGACGCCTGTTTGAATACTTCAAACAAATGTTTGCCCAGGTTACCAATCCGGCCATCGATCCAATTCGGGAAGGTTTGGTTATGGCACTTACAAATTATATTGGTTCCCTGCATTCAAATATTCTTGCAGAAAATCCGGATCATTGCAAATTGATAAAATTCCAGGGGCCTATCCTTACCAATACCGATTTAGGTAAAATTAAAGACCTGAAGGATGAAATGTTTTCCCACCAGGTTATTCATATGCTTTTTCCTGTAAGTGAAGGTGTGGAAGGATTTGAGAAAGCTTTGGATAAGATGCTGTCAGATGCCGAGAAGGCCGTTGACAATAAGAAAAACTATATTATCCTTAGCGATCGCAATATTAGTAAACATGAAGCGGCTATTCCTTCATTGCTGGCCGTTGCCGCTGTTCATCATCACCTGATTAAAAAGCAGAAACGGATGCAGGTGGGTATTATTCTTGAAACAGGGGAGGCCAGAGAAGTACATCATTTTGCACTTCTTTTGGGGTATGGTGCCAGCGTTATCAATCCATACCTTGCCTTTGCAGCAATCGATCAGATGGTTAAAGATGGAAAAATCTCACTCGAATATAAGGAAGCCCGGAGCAACTACATTAAGGCTATTGATAAGGGCCTGCTAAAGGTATTCTCTAAAATGGGTATATCTACCTTGAGAAGTTACCATGGAGCTCAGATTTTTGAATCGGTGGGAGTGAGTAAAGAAGTGGTAGATAAATTTTTCACAGGTACTGCCACCAAAATTGGGGGTGTGGGCCTCGAGGAAATTCATAAGGAAGCTCTTATGTTTCATGAAAGAGCATATAAGGAAACTAATTCTCCTGAAATATTCCAGTTTGAAAACGAAGGCGCCTATGTATGGAGAAAAAATGGCCTTCATCACGCCTGGAATCCTGAATCTATTGGATTACTGCAATGGTCTACACGTACTAATGATTACAGTAAGTATAAAGAATTTAGCAGCCTTGTTGATCAGCAAAACCGCAGACCTGCTTTTATTCGAGGGTGCTTTAAATTTAAGCGAAATCCAGTACCACTCGACCAGGTAGAGCCGGAAGAGGAAATCATGAAAAGATTTGTTACCGGTGCCATGTCCTACGGTTCCATAAGTATTGAAACACATCAGGCCCTCGCCATTACAATGAATACTATTGGCGGAAGAAGCAATACCGGCGAAGGGGGAGAAGATCCCGAACGATTCGGAACAAACCGGAACAGCAAAATTAAACAGGTTGCTTCCGGGAGATTTGGAGTAACAAACAACTATTTGATAAATGCTGAAGAACTTCAAATTAAGATTGCCCAGGGAGCCAAGCCGGGAGAAGGTGGCCAGCTGCCAGGATATAAGGTGAATAAGATTATTGCTAAAACCCGGAACTCAACCCCCGGGATTACGCTTATATCACCTCCTCCTCATCATGATATTTATTCAATTGAGGATCTTGCTCAGCTTATTTACGATCTGAAAGTTACCAACCCAAATGCCAAAGTATCGGTTAAACTGGTGTCTGAAAACGGAGTAGGTACCATTGCTGCCGGTGTATCAAAGGCATTTGCCGATATTATTGTTATAGCCGGCACTGAAGGCGGTACAGGTGCAAGTCCTGCCAGTTCTATTAAACATGCAGGTTTACCTGTTGAACTGGGAATTGCTGAAACACAGCAAACGCTTGTGCTTAATAACCTTCGCGGAAGGGTAAAATTGCAGGTCGATGGGCAATTAAAAACCGGAAGGGATGTTATATCGATGGCATGTCTGGGAGCCGAGGAGTTCGGCTTTTCAACTGCTCCTCTTATTGTTCTGGGATGTGTAATGATGCGAAAATGCCATATGAATACCTGTCCTGCAGGAATTGCCACTCAGGATGAAAACCTCCGGAAAAGATTTATTGGCAGAGCAGAATATACAATTAACTATTTCAGGTTTGTGGCAAAGGAGATCCGGGAGTACCTGGCTGAAATGGGCTTCACCCGATTTGACGATATTGTTGGTCGTACCGACCTGCTTGAGATTGATCCTGAGGTAACAAACTGGAAAATGAAAAGCATCGATTTTTCACAGTTGCTTTATGTACCAAAGGAAGCAAAGAAAGTGGCCATACGCAATACACATCCAAATACGCGGCCTGATAAAGGACATCTTGATACCGATCTTATAAAGGACGCCCGAAAAGCTATACGAGGCGGCGAAAAAGTATGGATTTCACATCCTATTGTCAATGTTGATCGTACTACAGGGGCTATGCTTTCAGGAGAAATTTCAAAAAGATATGGCGAAGCCGGCCTGCCCGATGACACCATTAACTGCACATTTCATGGCACTGCGGGTCAGAGCTTTGGTGCTTTCCTGGTGAAAGGTGTCACTTTCAGGCTTGAAGGCGATTCCAACGACTATATAGGAAAAGGACTTTCCGGTGGAAAAATAATTGTAGTACCGCCAATTGGCACTACGTTCAAACCGGAAGAAAACATCATTGTTGGTAATACTTCTTTTTATGGAGCTACCAGAGGTGAAGCTTATATCCGGGGTGTGGCAGGCGAACGCTTCTGCGTTCGAAACTCAGGAGCGAATGCCGTTGTAGAAGGTGCCGGCGACCATTGCTGTGAATACATGACCGGTGGACGTGTAGTTGTTCTTGGTAAAACTGGTAAGAACTTCGCTGCCGGAATGAGTGGAGGTATCGCATATGTACTTGATCAGACAGGAAACTTCGATTATTTCTGCAATAAAGGACTGGTGGATTTACTACCTGTCGAAGATAAATCAGACATTAACGAACTGCAATCCCTCATAAATAATCACCTGCTTTATACTCAAAGTGCGTTAGCTTCCGAAATTTTAACCAATTGGGAGGAATACCTTTCAAGATTTGTGAAAGTTATACCGTTTGAATACAAAAAGGTGCTGGAAGAACAAAAGCTTCTTGATTTGCAGAAAAAACTGCAGCTTACCGAAGATGATCCTTCGCGACATGAGTAAACTTATTTTAACAGAAAAAAAGAAAAATCAGATATGGGAGATCCAAAAGGTTTTATAAATGTTCCACGTAAGGAAGCTGGCTACCGGCCGGCAAAGGAGAGGAAATTCGATTACGGGGAGGTGGAGCAGACACTAAATGTTAAGGACAGGAAACTCCAGGCAGCCCGGTGTATGGATTGCGGCGTACCTTTTTGCCATTGGGGTTGTCCGGTGAATAGCAAAATCCCTGAATGGCAGGATGCAATGTATCGTGGAGAAATTGAAGAAGCATACTCAATATTGAGTTCTACAAATATTTTCCCGGAAATTACCGGAAGAATTTGCCCGGCACCGTGTGAGAAAGCCTGTGTTTTGGCAATTCATGAGGAACCGGTGACCATTCGTGAAAATGAATGTGCCACAGTAGAGCAGGCCTTTGAAGCAGGCGTTATTAAAGCACGTCCGCCCAAATACCGTACAGGTAAAAAAGTGGCTGTTATTGGCTCCGGACCGGCTGGTCTGTCTGCGGCCGATCTGCTTAACAGGGCTGGCCATCACATAACAGTTTTCGAAAAGAATGATGCCATTGGTGGGTTGTTGCGCTATGGTATTCCTGACTTTAAGCTGAATAAGCGGGTAATCGATCGCAGGCTGGAAATCTTTGTTGATGAAGGTATTGATTTTAAAACCAATGTAACTGTTGGTTCTGATATTTCCAAAGATGAACTGCTTCAGAATTTTGATGCTGTACTTCTGGCTGTAGGTGCCGAGCAACCGAGGGATTTACCTGTTGAAGGCCGTGAGCTGAGTGGTGTCCATTTTGCAATGGATTTTCTATCACAGCAAAACAAAGTTGTTGCAGGGAAAAATGTACCTGAAGAATTAAAAATTTCCGCCAAAGATAAACATGTTCTTATTATTGGTGGTGGAGATACCGGTTCCGATTGTGTTGGAACCTCCATCCGGCAGCAGGCAAAATCAATCACTCAAATTGAGATTCTGCCAAAGCCACCCGATAAAAGAGAAATTAACAACCCTTGGCCATACTGGCCCAATACCTTGCGTTCATCAAGCTCGCACGAGGAGGGTTGTACCCGTTACTGGAGCTTGTCGACCAGGCGGTTTATTGGTGATGCCGACGGAAAAGTGAAACAAACTGAAGTCGTACAGGTAGAATGGTCGAAAGATGAAAATGGACGTTGGATAATGAACGAAGTAGAAGGAACCAGCCAGTTACTTGATACCGATTTGGTACTGCTGTCGATGGGATTTACCCAGCCTGTGCATAATGGTTTGCTTGAAACGCTAGGTATAGATTACGATCCGCGAGGAAATGTGAAGGTGGATAATCAAAAGCAAACCTCGGCAGAAAAAATATTTGCTGCAGGTGATGCCGAAAAAGGAGCCAGCCTTGTCGTGCATGCAATTGAAGCCGGAAAAATCGCTGCCCGCGGAGTGGATGCATTCCTTAAAAGCATCAGTTAATGCTTCAGATGTTTTCTGAAATAAAAAACAGTTCACCAGAAAATTAAATCGGGCACGTTTCGTTTTGAAGAATAAGAATCTTTAAGAATGAAACGTGCCCTGATATTTTTGTCTCTGTTACTGATTGTACTCACAGCAATAGCCCAACCTAAAACCCGGGATAGGGTTAAGAGGAAATACCGCAATGTTGAGCGGGTAAGTGAAAACCTACCCCAGGTAATTTTTCGTGGCCTTGTGCGTGATATAAATAAAATTCCTATTCCCGGTGCCAGTATTGAAATTGAAGGGATTAAACGGTTGGTACATTCCAATGAGTTTGGGCAATTTATGCTTTCCGATTTGCCGACCGGCAGGTTACGGCTTAAGGTTTCATGCATTGGCTACCGGACCAAAACCAGTGACTTTGTTTTACAGGCCGGCTTCAATGACCATTACGTTGCACTGGATCAGGAAAGAGTGCATCTTGAAACATTAATTTCAAGTTCCCAAAAGAGAGAACAACAAATTCCTGATATACCCTCTGCCGTTTCAGTCGTTAACAATTCCTTTGCCGATCGGCTTAGCGTGAACACAATTGAGGGTATTGCCAAAATTATTCCGGTACTTTCATATTTAGAACCGGGAGCAGGAAAAGCTGGTTTTTCTTTCCCTGGTACAATTAATAATGCTGGCTTCACTGAAATTTCGCCTTCTGTTGCTGTGTTTTCCGATGAGGTACCGTTAACTCAACCCGGTGGCATTTCACCCTTGTTTTTTGATATGGAACGGGTTGAAGTGCTTAGTGGTCCTCAAAATACACTGTTTGGGAGAAATGCACTGGGTGGCGCATTACATTTTGTAAGCAAAAAGCCAGATAATTATTTGAGAGGATTTATTCAGGCAGGTGGTGGAAATTATGGTGCAAAAGAGGTAACCGCAGCAGTAAATGTGCCAGTAATCAATGAAATGCTATTCATAAGGGCAGCGGGTATTTACTCTGCCAGTAATGGGTATGTGGAAAATACACAAGGTGGAACACTTAATGGAACCAATAATTATGGCGGAAGATTTTCCCTGCGTTTCCTGCCTGTATATAATCATAAGCTTGATGTTACCCTGAACTACAATAAAAACGATCATTCGGGAATGGCCTTCATGAACCCGTGGTTTGCAGGTGAAGTTGAAGATTTGAGAATTGAGAAATACCTGATTTCTTTAAACAGGGGAGAAGAACTGGGATCTCAACAGGAACTGATAGACGGAACATTAACATACAGGTATTTTTTGAACGAACATGATTACTGGACACTAATCAGTTCGTTCAGAAAGAGTAATGCATCCGATGCCTGGGATGCCGATGGAACAGACCTGCCGGCACTCGGGATGGACGATGAAATTAAAACAGATAAATTTTACCAGGAAATACGTTATAATTTCTCGAGAAAAAGCCGTACGAACGGATCGGCTGGATTAAGCTACAACCATGAAAGAAATTCCCGGTGGCATGGGATTTCATCATCCGATCAGTTTATTTACGAAATTTTTAGCTCTCCCGGGAATTTTGTTATGCCTTCGGAAAATCGTTATCCGGTTAATCCTCAACCTTTAAATGATTCGCCACTGGCTGGTTTTCCATTGAGTGGACCGCATACCGAAGAAATTTTAAATGAACAGCTAACCCAATCGGCTCAGGCTTATTTTCACCTGACCTATCGGTTAATGCAGCGATTGTTTCTTACCGGAGGCGTTCGTGGTTTTTATGACCGGGTGCAATTGGCTCATGAATCGCTTTTTACCGGAGGTTCTGAATCCAAACTGGGGCAATTTACCGGAAGTGCACCAAATTTACTATACCTGCCTTTCGAGAAGCAGCAATTAACCAAAAACAATATGTCGTTTGCCGGGGAGGCCATAATAACCTACCGATGGAATGAGAACCTCAACTATTATTTAAAAGCAGCAAGAGGAATAAAGCCGCAGGTACTCCTGTTTACCTGGGAAAGTCAGCCGATGGTAGTAAAGGCCGAACAAGTAAACAGTGCAGAAGCCGGATTGAAAACCACAATAAAGCAGCGGGTATATTGGAGTGCGGCCGGTTTTTACCGCCGGCATATTAATGTGCAAACATTGCAATGGGGAGGGACTCCTGGTAACGGTTTGCTGGCCGGAAACGGGAAAGCAACATCATATGGTATCGAAACCACGGTAAGGGCAGCACTTGTTAAGGGAATTGATTTATTTGGGAATTATAACTGGCTGCAATCTGCCTTTGATTCTACAGGTGTCGATGGCAATGAATTCATTTATGCCGGTAATAGCTTTGCGCGGGCACCTGAGCATAGCTTTTCTGCAGGATTAACGGCTAAAGCAACTGTTTTAAAAGGTTTGCATTTGTTTGCTTCACCATGGTACACCTGGAAATCACATTTCTGGTTTACCGAAGCTAATTCCTCCGGTCTGGTCCAAAATGCCTATGGCTTGCTAAATATAAATGCCGGGGTTGAACTGGATAATCCCAAAGTGGCACTTAGCATATACGGAACCAACCTGCTGGAAGAATTCTATCATTCCAGTGCAGGTCATTGGGGTGGGATGTTTGGTATGCCAACTGTTATGCCGGGTAAACCACGAATGCTTGGTGCAAAAGTTAAGTGGAATTTTTAAATATATTTGTTTTTTTGAGAATTTCGGGGAATTCAATTGTGCATTAATTTTCAACTAAAATCCATCTTTCAATTTTTGTTTTCTTTTTTTCTTACATAGGAGGTGTAGGTATAATATCAGGTTGCTTTCCAATGAGAAGTAATTGTTAATTGACAGAACTCTGTTCCTTTTTAATTGTTTTATTAGTTATTAGTTCATCAACGGTATTATTTTTTTGCCTTTTAAAAAAATGAACAAAATATTTAAAATAAAACCTGAGCACAAGAAATATTTGCGTCCGGTGGTAGGTGGAATAATACTTCTGTTGGGGATCGTTTTTATGGTCGTGCCTTTTATACCGCTGGGCTATATCTTTTTATTTGGAGGTTTATTTTTATTGAGCTCTGAGATTCCTATATTCAAAAAGTGGCTGAGTAAAGCTAAATCCAAAGACAAAAAAGACCGAATAGAAAAAGTTGAAGATAAAGTTGATAAAAAAGAAGAAAATTGGAGTAAAAAAATTGTTATGTCGGAGGAGGAAAAAAATAACTCCGAAAAGTATTGATTATTGATCTGTCTTCTCCTGATTATTCTTTCCATTCCGTTTTAATTTTCTTTAGAATGATTTTATATTAATACCATATGTTGTAAAACATTAGGAAGTAATTTATTTATTTATAGATTGTTATGTAAATCAATAATACATGGTGAAGTTCACCTGAGGGTTTGGTATTGGTATATCTAGATATTTAGATAATTTTGTGCTCCTAATATATATATAGTGAGATTTCGTTTAGTTTAAAAGAAATATTATGTCGGGTTCAAGGCGCGATTTTATTAAAATATCTTCATTAAGTGCAGCAGGACTTTTATTTGGCGGACATTACGTACAGTCTGCAATGCAGGCAAAGAAAATTGCTGATTTAGGTTCTACTCTCCGCACACCTACTGTTTGTGAAGTATGTTTCTGGCAGTGTGCAGGATGGGTTTATAAAAATGATGAAGGTAAAATTAAAAAGATTACAGGCAATGATGAAGATCCCAATTGCAACGGGAGGCTTTGCCCCAGGGGAACTGGTGGTGTTGGGATGTATTATGATGAAGATCGGTTAAAAACTCCCTTGCTAAGGGTTAAAGGTTCTGACGGAAAACAGACATTTAAAGAAGTTTCGTGGGATGAAGCCTTTGATTTCATTGCGGAAAAGCTTCAAAAAATAAAAAAAGAACATGGGCCTGAATGTACTGCATTATTTACTCACGGCTCCGGAGGTCATTATTGGGGTGATTTAATAAAAGCCTTTGGCTCCAACAATATTGCAGCCCCTTCCTATGCGCAATGCCGTGGACCGCGTGAGGTAGCTTTTTTAGCTACTTTTGGAGAAGGTTTAAATTCTCCTGAACCATTGGATATCCGTGATACGCGCTGTCTTGTGCTTATTGGTTCACACCTGGGGGAAAACATGCATAATGGACAGGTACAGGAAATGTCGGATGCAATCGATAATGGGGCAGCTATTATAACTGTTGATCCTCGTTTTTCTACGGTTGCCAGCAAGTCAAAGTACTGGTTGCCTGTAAAGCCAGCGACCGATATTGCGTTGTTGCTTTCATGGATACGGGAAATAATAAACAACGATTGGTACGATAAAGATTATATTGAAAAATATGCATATGGGTTTGATGAATTAAAGAATTATGTTCAGCCATATACGCCCGAATGGGCCTATGGAATTACTACCATCAAACCACACCTGATAAGAGAATCGGCCCGTGAAATGGCCAATGCTGCACCGGCGGTTATTATACATCCCGGGAGGCATGTCACCTGGTATGGCGATGATACCCAGCGATTGAGGGCTGTTGCGATTTTAAATGCATTACTTGGTTCATGGGGCAGAAAAGGTGGATTTTATGTGCCTGAAAAAATGAGCCTTCCCGAATACCCGCATCCTCCTTTCCCAAAACCAACGCGAACATGGCGGGATGCAATGAACGGGAAATATAAACTGGCTGACCTTGCTCTAGCATCAGGCGTTTGCGATGCAACCATTCCCTCGCCTGATTTGGATTGCAATATAAAAGGATGGATTGTTAATGGCACCAACCTTATAATGACACTGCCCGACCAGAAAAAGACAATTGAAGCCATTAATAACCTTGATCTTTTGGTTGTTGTCGATACTATGCCAATGGAGATAACCGGATATGCCGATGTTGTGTTACCTGAATGTACTTACCTGGAGCGGTGGGACGACCTTCGGGTTGCCCAGGGCCGTAATCCCGGCATCGCTTTGAGAATGCCTGTGGCTGAACCAATGTACAACACAAAACCGGCTTACTGGATGGCCAAGGAGGTTTCAAAGCGACTGGGACTGGAGGAATATTTTGCCTGGGATACTTTTGAGGAGAAACTGGAATGGCAATTGAAACAGGTAGGGTCTTCACTTGAAGAAATGAAGCGGATTGGAGTTAAAAACCTTCCACGTCAGTACAGTGATATGTTTTTTGCCCCTGGAGAGGAAGTCGAATTTTATACCAATACCGGAAAAATTGAACTCTATTCAACTGCTCTTGAAGCAGAAGGATTTGATCCTTTTCCGGTTTATACACCACATGCGGAACCACCTTCAGGGTATTACCACCTTAATTACGGACGTGCTCCGATGCATACTTTTAGCCGTACAGCCAACAATCCCAATCTTACTGACCTAATGGATGAAAATACAGTTTGGGTAAATCCCAAAGTGGCAAAAGAATGGGGTTTAAAGAAAGGAGAACCCGTATACCTTCAAAACCAGGATGGTGTGGTGTCTGATTTTCCGGTAAAGGTGAGGGTAACCGAGCGTATCCGGTTTGATTCGGTTTATATTGTTCATGGTTTTGGGCACAATGATAAAAAACTTAAACGTGCATATGGAAAAGGAGCCAGTGATTCTCAATTGATCACCAGGGTTTTAATGGATCCGGTAATGGGAGGTACAGGCATGAGGGGAAATTTTGTAACATTCCGGTTCAATAAAGAAAGTGAGGTACAGTCATGAGGTATGCAATGGCTATCGATACAAAAAAATGTGTTGGCTGTTCCGACTGTGTGGTTGCCTGTCAGACTGAAAATGATGTTCCCGTAGGGTATTGCCGTGATTGGGTAGTAGAAGTTACCGATGGTACCTATCCGCAGCTCGAAATTGAAATCAGGTCTGAAAGATGCAATCACTGTGAAAATGCACCTTGTGTCAGGAGTTGCCCTACCGGTGCCAGTCATTATGAAGCCGGGGGCATCGTTACTGTAACAGAGAATAAATGTATTGGCTGTGGTGCCTGTATTGTAAGCTGTCCCTATGATGCCCGTTATTCTCACCCAGAGGGTTATGTCGATAAATGTACTTTTTGCCTGCACCGGATACAAAAAGGACAGCAACCTGCCTGTGTGGAAGTATGCCCAACAAAATGCATGTATTTCGGTGATCTGGATGATCCGAACAGTGATGTATCAAAAATGCTGAAGAAACGAAAATTTAAAACTTTGATTCCCGAGGCGGGAACAAAACCTCATGTATATTACCTGATTTAAAATATTTTTAAAATGAGAGAAGAAGTAATTATTTCAGGAAGATTAAACCCCAATATTGACCCACATCTGGAAATATGGCACTGGCATATTCCACTCTATTTGTTTTTGGGTGGTCTGGCAGCAGGGATTTTGTTTTTTGCAAGTCTCTACACTATACTTGGTAAGGAAAATAAATATATTGGTGCAGTTCGCCGGGCACCTGTAATTGTACCATTTGTGCTGATAATAGGTTTGGGAGCATTGTTTTTGGATTTAAGGCATAAACTCTATTTCTGGCAATTGTATACCACTTTTAAAATACAATCACCTATGTCGTGGGGAGCCTGGACTCTTATGGCTATCACACCATTATCCATTGCATGGGCCGCTATTCATATAAGGGAGTTCTTTCCTTTATGGGATTGGAAATGGAATGTGTTAAGGGAACTGGAAAAGTTTCTGATAAAAAATAAAAAGTACCTTGCATGGATCATTCTTTTCTTCTCTGTTATCCTGGGTATTTATACCGGAATCCTGTTTTCAGCATTTAATGCAAGGCCGCTTTGGAATACTTCCATTTTAGGGCCGTTGTTTCTCACCTCAGGTCTTTCCGCAGGAGCAGCAATAATTATACTTTTTTCAAAACGCAAAGGAGAAAGGATAAATTTTGCTAAAATTGATATCATGCTTATTGGAATCGAATTGTTCCTTATAGTGCATATGTTCATGGGATTTCTGGCTAGTACCGAAGTTCAGATTGATGCTGCCAATTTATTTCTTGGAGGCCCATACACTGCTCTTTTTTGGATATTTGTTGTAATAATAGGGATGATCATTCCGGCAGTACTTGAATTTCTTGAACTACGGAAGTTTCATATTCCGGTGCTCATTCCAGTTGTTCTTGTTCTTTTTGGAAGCTTAATGCTTCGCTTTATTATCGCGTATGCCGGGCAGATGAGCCGGTGGTTATATTGATGGGTGAATGTTTTAAAAAAAATATATTACAAAAAATCACTAAATATGAATCAAAGAAGGTACATGAATCCCTATTTGGGGGGTGTTCTGTTGGGACTTGTTTTAATAGTTGCTTTCTGGGTTTCAGGCAGGGGGCTTGGAGCCAGCGGAGCTGCTAAAAGTACCCTGGTGGCGGGCATGAAAACTATTGCTCCGGGTCATGTTGAAAATACTGCTTTTTACAAAGATTATATGGAGACGCATACCAATCCGCTGAACGACTGGCTGGTTTACCAAATTTTGGGGGTTGTTGTGGGCGGTTTTTTGTCGGGCGCAATTGCAGGCAGGCTAAAATTTAAAGTGGAAAAATCACCTAAAATTACCAATAAAACGCGACTGCTATTTGCTGCCCTTGGAGGTGTATTTTTTGGCTTTGGATCGCAATTGGGGCGTGGCTGCACAAGTGGCTCGGCCCTAACCGGAATGGCTGTGCTCTCAGTAAGTGGTTTCCTTTCGATGGCTGCCATTTTTGGAACTGCTTTTGGCCTGGCTTATTTTGCGCGAAAACTATGGCTTTAATGCAATTCATTGAATATCATTCATTTTTTAAAATTTAAATTTTCTATAATGGGACCACTTGTCGTTTATGAAGTAATTTCTCAAAACACCAATTTGTTACTTGCATTTTTCATAGGAATCGGTTTTGGATTTGTTCTTGAAGCAAATGGTTTTTCCTCCAGCCGAAGGCTGGCAGGAATGTTTTATGGTTATGATACAACTGTCTTAAAAGTGTTCTTCACTGCAGCAATTGTCGGTTCTGTCGGGTTGCTTTTCATGAGCTTGTTCAATTGGATCGACCTTAGTTACATATATATTAACCCAACTTACCTTTGGTCAACACTCGGTGGAGGTGTTATTATGGGTGCCGGATTCATATTAGGTGGCTATTGCCCTGGAACATCCTTTTGTGCTGCTTCTATTGGGAAAATCGATGCACTGGCATTCATCGGAGGTATGTTTATTGGCATCCTGGTTTTTGCCGAGGGTTACCCCCTGTGGGAAGGCTTTTATAATGCCCAATTTATGGGGGCTCCCTTACTTAATGAAATGCTTGGGGCCTCACGTGGAATGCTTACCTTATTAATAATATTAGTTGCCCTTGGAATGTTCTGGATAGGCGAATGGGCTGAGAAAAGATTTTCGCGTGATGACTACAAATTGAATCAGTAATCATGCAAGTAATTTATATAATTGATATATTTGTTTAAAAATCAAAAGTTAACGAAGACATGAAAGCACGACTTGTATTGGCTTCAGTAATAATCCCGTTAGGTTTGATTATTGCCGCTGTCCCTGAAAACACAACAAAACCCTATAAACTTACTGCCGAACAATTGCTTGATGAGGTGAAAAGCGGTACCCAGTTTATAGGACCTGAAGAAGTTGCCGATATGGTAATTTCAAAAGATCCCTCACTGCAGTTGATTGATGTTCGAAGTGCTGCTGAGTATGAAAAATTCAGTCTTCCCAATTCAATTAATATTCCGCTGGTTGATATCCTTAATTCCGAGTGGGAAGGATATATCAATCAGGATATAAAACTAAATGTGTTTTATTCAAACGGAACCAACGAAGCCAACCAGGCATGGATGATTTCCCGTCAGCTTGGTTATGCAAATAATTACGTTTTGCAGGGTGGATTGAATTATTGGGTGGAAACTATAATGAATCCCGAAGCTCCCGAAAATGGCAGCCCCAATGAAGAAATCTTAAAATACAACCTGAGGAAAGGTGCAGGAATGGCTTTGGGTAGCGAGGCTTCTGAAGCAGCACAACCTGTGGCAGCACCTGGAGGAGCAAAACCTCCTGTTCAAAAAAGAGAAACTAAAAAAAGAGTCCAGGGAGGATGTTAAAGAAATAAAGAATATTTTTGGTTGGTGATTCTCCGAGTTTATTTTTCTAAACCTCCAGGGCAAGGAAAATAAACCGATGGGACAGGCTGGAAACTGCTTGTCCTCCCGCGTTCGACAGTAGTTGAAATAAATTGGAAAGGAGAAAATTTTTAATGGAATTTGGAATTGTTTTTTATGCATTGATTTTTATAACCGCTGCATTGTACTCTTCTGTGGGGCACGGTGGTGCAAGTGGGTATCTTGCTATAATGGCCATTTTCTCTGTTACTCCCGAGAATATGCGGGCTTCTGCTTTAATCCTTAATTTATTTGTTGCAGGTATCTCTTTTTATTCCTATTACCGAGGGGGATACTTCCGCCCCAAACTGCTTCTCCCTTTTATTATCCTGTCAATTCCTTTTTCTTTTTTAGGTGCACGCCTTGAATTAAACCCGACATCATATAAAATCATTTTAGGCATATTTCTACTCATTGCAATAACCCGTATGTTATTTACCGCAAGGAAACCTGAAACTATCCGTCCGGTCAATGTTTTGATTGCAGTGTTTGTGGGAGCTGTCCTTGGCTTTTTCTCAGGTATGATTGGAATTGGGGGAGGCATTATTCTAAGCCCGCTTCTTTTATTGTTTCGTTGGGCAAACATTAAGGAAACAGCTGCAGTTTCTGCTGTTTTTATTGTGTTAAATTCCGCAAGCGGTTTAATAGGTTTGGCATCAAGCGGAGGACTGCAGCCGGTAAATAACATTTTCCTTCTTATAGCTACCGGGGCTGCCGGAAGTGTATTAGGCTCCTGGATTGGCCGCGAAAAATTTTCCCATGTAAAACTGACCTACCTGCTGGCTACGGTTCTTTTATTTGCCAGCTTTAAACTGTTTTATTTTTAAATATGGAATTGTCAGCAATAATATTGGCCGGAGGCAAAAGTGAACGCATGGGGCAGGATAAAGGCTTGATCAACTACAAGGGTAAACTTATGGTGGAATATGCCATTGAAGCGTGTAAAAATTTTACTGATAAAATCTTTATCAGCACAAATAATAAACGGTATGAAGCTTTAGGTTATCCGCTGGTGCAGGATAATTATATGGAAGTGGGTCCAATTGGGGGATTGGAGGCTGCCCTTGCAAATTCATTGACAGAAGACAATATTGTTTGCCCGTGTGATATGCCAAATATTCATCCTGTGGTATTTGAAATGGTACTACAAAATACAAATGGAAAACAGGCTGTGGTAGTGGGAGATAAAGAGGGTAAAGTATTTCCGGTAGTTGGATTTTACAGAAAATCGGCTTTACCGGTGATTCAGCAACAGATAAAAACCGGAAATTTTAAGATGCTTTCCCTGTTGAAATTATTGGATACTGAAATCGTTGTGATCTCTTCTGACGGAGTACTTTCAAATATTAATTATCGGGAGGATTTACAATGAGACATTTACCTAATATGATAATTGTCAGGGGAACAGGCCGGAATGTAGGTAAAACACTATCGGCCTGTAATATAATTTCAAATTTAGCCGAAAAACATGAGACAATTGGCATAAAGATTTCCCCCCATTTTCATGAGTTGAGTGGATATCAGGATTACATACACCAGTCAGAAGATTTTGTTATAGTTGAAGAAAAATTCATGACTGATAAAGACAGTTCCCGGATGCTGCAGGCGGGAGCAAAGAAAGTATTTTACATTCAGGCAAAAAACGATCAGTTGCTGAACGCAATAAATTTGCTGAATGAACAGTTAAATCCTGCCAGTCCTGTGGTTGTGGAGTCGGGAGGCCTTTATGATTATATTGAACCTGCACTGCTGCTTAATGTAGTTGGAGAAGACAGCGGAAAGATTATTAACATACGGAAGAATTCAAAATCTGTTCTATTGCCCTCTGGTAAAGTTTCTGCCTTTAACTGGAATGTATTTAAGTTCTTAAACGGAAAATTTGCCATTTATGCTTGACTATAAAAACGCATTTGATTTAATAACATCTGCCGCGGTTGCATTACCTTCCGAAGAAGTAGAACTACGTCAGTCCCTTAACCGGATACTGGCAGAAGATGTTTTTTACGATATGGATATGCCTCCTTTCGATAAATCGGCAATGGATGGCTATGCCTGCCGCAGGGCCGATCTAAATAATGAGCTGGAGATTGTTGAAACAGTGTATGCCGGTAAGTTACCGGAAAAAAAGCTTGGTGTTAATCAGTGTTATAGAATAATGACAGGTGCTGTGGTTCCTGTGGAAGCCGATTGTGTTTTCAAAAAAGAGGATGCTGAACTATTCGATGGCAACAATGTGGTTTGTACCAATCCTTCAACAGGCAACAACATTTGTTACCGCGGAGAAGACATTAAAAAGGGTGAAAAAATTCTTGGTACTTCAACACTCATAACTTCAAAGCACTTGCCCCTACTGGCAGGCGCCGGTGTAGCAACACCTCTCGTTTTCTGTCTGCCCAATGTAACCGTTTTTGCCACAGGAACCGAATTGGTTGAGCCTGAAGTTAAGCCACTGCCTTTTCAAATACGAAACTCCAATTCGTCACAAGTGCTTGCGCAGCTTTCAGAGGTGAATGTAGCAGCACAATATGGTGGAATCATAAAGGATGATGAGCCTTCACTGACTGAAAAAATTTCGGAGGCACTTAAAAGCAATCAGGTTGTAATACTTACGGGTGGTGTTTCTGTAGGTGATTATGACCTTGTTCCTGATGTTTTATCAAAGCTGGGATTTAAAATTATGGTTTCTGTCACAGCTATTCAGCCTGGAAAACCTATGGTTTTTGCCCGCAAAAATGATAAATATTGCTTTGGTTTATCGGGAAATCCCGTTTCGTCATTTGTTCAGGTTGAATTGTATGTGAACCCTTTTTTGAGGGCTATGATGGGACACTTTGTTCAAACTGTTCAGCTAAAATTTCCTCTTGGAAGGGAGTTGCGGCGTAAAAATGTTGATCGGTTACAATTCGTTCCGGGCACTCTTACTCTGGAAATGGAAGTTTTTCCGGTTGAATTTCATGGCTCAGCTCATATCAATGCGTTGGCTGAAGCCACCCATTTGCTTGAATTTCCAAAGGGCGTAACTAAAATTTCAAAAGGAGAATTAATAAATGTTCGACCGATATAACCGACATATAACATACCTTCGAATATCAGTAACCGACAGATGCAATCTTCGATGCACTTATTGTATGCCGGAAGGTGGAATTCAATTACTGAAAAAGAAAGAAATACTTACACTGGAGGAAATCGCGGAAGTAGTAAAAACCGGGGCAGAATTAGGTATAAAAAAAATACGCCTCACGGGAGGTGAGCCATTGGTCAGGCAGGGAATTGTGGATTTGGTGGAAATGATAAACCGGATTGATGCGATTGAGGAAATAACAATGACCACCAACGGCATCCTGTTATCGAAATATGCACAACAATTAAAAGCCGCGGGTTTGAATCGCATTAATATAAGTCTGGATTCAGTAATTCCTGAAAAATTCAGAGATATTACCCGCGGAGGAAATCTGAACGATGTTTTTGAGGGGATTCAGGCAGCAAAATCTGCTGGGCTAACCCCAATTAAAATAAATGTTGTCAGACTTGCAAACCAGGATGACCAGGAGATAGATTTGGTTAAAAAATTTGCCACTGAACAAGGCCTTCAGGTAAGATTTATTACTCAGATGGATTTAAAATCAGGTGAATTTTCGCAGGTGGAAGGTGGTGAGGGAGGAAATTGTTCAATTTGCAACCGCCTGAGATTGACTGCAAACGGCATGATAAAACCATGCCTGTTCAGCAATAAGGAATACAGCATCAGGGACCTTGGAATCAGAGAAGCTTTTACGCAGGCCCTGAATTCAAAGCCCAAAAGGGGAGTAATGAACAGCAATAATAGCTTCTACAATATTGGTGGATAAATAAAATAAAACGATGGCAGAAAAATTTTCACATTTAAACGAAAAAGGCGAAGTCAATATGGTGGATGTTGGTGCAAAAACCGACCAGGAAAGGACGGCCAGAGCCACAGGTAAAATATTTCTTCAGCAAAACACATTGAAACTTATTAAAGCGAATTCTATTAAAAAAGGCGATGTTTTTTCGGTAGCCCGTGTTGCCGGTATTCAGGCAGCAAAAAATACCTTCCAGCTGATTCCCTTGTGTCACCAGGTACAACTATCGAAGGTGGCCGTTGATTTTGTAACTGAGGAAGATGGCATTAAGGTACTTTCATCAGCCAAATGCACCGGCAAAACAGGTGTTGAAATGGAAGCTCTAACTGCAGTAAATGTTGCATTGTTAACGCTGTACGATATGTGCAAGGCTGTTGATAAGGAAATGAAAATGGGTGAAATTGAACTTCTTGAGAAACATAAAAAATGATTCAGATTAAAATAAAATCCCTTAATATTTCGAAAGAAAAAGGAACTTTAAAGAATCCGGTGAATACGGTAGCGATTACCGAAACAGGAGTAAAAGATGATGCACATGCCGGTTTCTGGCACCGGCAGGTGAGTTTACTGGGGGTAGAAAGTTTACAGAAGGCAAAGGAACAGAATAACCGTACATACAAATATGGCGATTTTGGTGAGAATATTACTACTGAAGGCATTGAGCTTCATAAAACCAATATTCTCGACAGGTTTCATTGTGGCGATGTAATCCTTGAAGTAACGCAGATTGGAAAAAAATGCCATAAAGGGTGCGAAATCATGAAGATTTCGGGTAATTGCATTATGCCTGTTGAAGGGATATTTTGCAGAGTAATTCAAACAGGAAAACTGGATACAGGCGATGTAATGATTTATGTGCCAAGAGAAATAAAAATTGTGGTTGTAACTCTAAGTGATCGGGCCTACAAGGGGATTTACATAGACAAAAGCGGTCCTCATGCTTCAAAATTACTGCGCGATTTTTTCCATGAGCATAACCGGCCTGTACAAGTCGGGAGTGTTGTAATTCCCGATGATGAAGCGATGCTGGAAAATGTTTTAAAGAAGTCAGTGGAAGAAAATGCCGATATTATAGTTACTACAGGCGGCACCGGTATAGGCAGCCGTGATATAACCCCTGATGTAATCAAACGACTGCTTGATAAAGAAATTCCGGGAATTATGGAACTCATACGCTATAAATATGGTTCATTAAAACCCAATGCATTGCTAAGCCGCAGTATTGCAGGAGTAATGGGGAATACGCTGGTTTATGCCCTCCCCGGTAATACTAAAGCTGTTAATGAATATCTGACCGAAATTACACCCACTCTTGAGCATTCTTTACGTATGCTTAATAATATTGATTCACATTAGGTTATAAGGGCATTCTGCATTAGTTCGGAACGGGAATTCGGCACAATAAAGGGAACGGATTTGTTTATTTTCTTGATTTTTAATGAATGTTTGCCTGTGGGTGCTTATTTTTGTAACACAAAATAGGATAATTATGTCAAAAATACTGGTAATCGACGATGAACGAAGCATTCGTAACACGTTAAAAGATATTCTGGAATACGAAAAGTATGAGGTTGATTTGGCTGAGGATGGGAAAAAAGGCCTGGAAGCAGTGAAACATACTGAATATGATATTATTCTTTGCGATATAAAAATGCCCGGAATGGATGGTATCGAAGTACTGGAACAACTGAATGACGTAGCTCCCGATTCACCTGTAGTTATGATCTCGGGACATGGAAATATAGATACGGCAGTTGAATCGATTAAAAAAGGGGCTTATGATTTTATTGAAAAACCACTCGATCTGAACCGCCTGCTCATCACCATCCGCAATGCAATGGATAAATCGACACTGGTGAACGAGACTAAAATCCTGAAAAAGAAAGTCAGTAAGAAGTTCGAGATAATAGGAGAATCACCTGTTATTAAAAAAGTAACTGAAATGGCCGATCGTGTGGCGCCAACCGATGCCCGTGTCCTGATTACCGGTCCGAACGGCACAGGGAAAGAATTGGTAGCCCGCCGTATTCACGATTACAGCAACCGCTCGTCGGAACAGTTTGTGGAAGTGAACTGTGCCGCAATTCCCTCTGAACTTATAGAGAGTGAATTGTTTGGACACGAAAAAGGTTCATTTACTTCAGCAGTGAAACAACGAAAAGGAAAATTTGAACAAGCCAGTGGCGGCACACTTTTCCTTGATGAAATCGGCGATATGAGTTTATCGGCACAGGCTAAAGTACTTAGGGCCCTTCAGGAAAGCATCATTTCAAGAGTGGGTGGTGATAAGCCCATTAAAGTGGATGTGCGGGTTGTGGCTGCAACAAACAAAAACATATCAGTGGAAATTGAGAACGGCCGTTTTCGTGAAGACCTTTATCACCGGCTGAGTGTAATTCTGATTCACGTGCCTTCACTGAATGAGCGGCTTGAAGACATCCCTCTGCTCGCCAGTCATTTTATCAGTCAGATATGTGATGAATACGGTATGCCGGAAAAAGCCATCACCGAAGACGCCATCGCCCAGCTTCAGAAAATTAACTGGACCGGAAATGTCAGAGAATTTCGAAATGTAATTGAACGGCTGATAATTCTCTGCGACCAGAAAATCACCGGCGAAGATGTTCAGAAATTTGCTGCACCAATTAAATAGCTATTTCGGCGTTTCCCACTCTTCGTTTTTGTCCTGGATATAGGTTTCAATATGCCGGTCGTATTTTACTTCGTAGATGTCCTTAATAGTAACAATGATGCCGGTTTCCAGCACCCCTCCGAATCCTTCATTCATTGCTGTGCCAAATGTTTTCATTGAGGGCGAAAGGTTCATGTAGGCGTTAATTAACGGAGGTACATTTTCACCGAATTGCCTTACCTTTTGAACCAGTATACGGTAGTCTTCCCTGTAATTTGTTCCGGTAAAAATGGCATTCATCTCATCGATGTTATAATTGAATTCGATCGGCTTTTTTGGGTAAACAAGATTGCTTTTATCTCGGAAATATTTAATGAAGAAATACTGAATCAGGTTACGGGCTTGCCTGTGAAAATGTGAATACATCGTTACTTTTCCGAAGAAATATTCAATATTATTGTGATCAACCGTTAATGCTCCCAATCCATCCCACAGGTTGTCGAGGGCAAAAAGAGCCTTCGCACCTGCTTTACTCGACTGGTAGGAAGGCTGAACAAAGGAACGGCCCAGTTCTAGTGTATGAGGTAGGTATTCTTTGATAAATTTATCGGAAAGGTGAAAGAGTTTTGATGTTGCCATTTGAATCTCTCCATATTCATCCAACGGAGCTTCAGAACAGAGTATGTAACGGTAACCACCCAAAATTTCTTTTGCTTCAGGATCCCAAACGATAAGTTGTTTGTATGGAACATCCGATACATCGAATTTGTCGATGTCTGTTTCTTTTCCGGTTCCACCACCAGCATCCCTGAATGTAATCTCGCGCAACCGGCCAATCTCATGCATAAGGGCAGGTGAATTATAATGAGTAATTACATAGATTTCATTCCCTCCCTTGTTGGTTTTACGCAGAAGTTTGTCGGGTGTTAATTCGGCAATAATCTGCTCCTTTGGAAGCGAAGCTACAATTTCTTTCATTAAGCAATCTTTTAAATGAAAACGGTGTGCAAAATTAATAAAATTGATTAACAATGCTTCTGCACCGTTTATTAATTTGTATTCGTTCTGCCGGCCGCCAGCAGGTATGTTTTTTCCTTTACCCAGTGAGCCCACTGCTGGTGTGTTTTTGTGTTGTCGAAGGTGATGTGGGGGATGGGCTTGCCAAAGAAAATATGAACATCAGTATTGCGGTGCCTTACTGTTTCTCCGGGCAACAAAAACATCTCCAGGTTCCATTTGATACGAAGAAACTTGCGAAGATTGGCTACCCTGTAAAACCTGTTGGAATTGCGGCCGGCAACAAATACAGGTATCACATCGCGTTTGTATCTGACAGATTTTGTGATGAAATGTTTCTTCCATTCCAGATCTGCTACCTTACCCTTGATTTTTCGTGATGCCAGCCCTGCAGGAAAAATCAGGATTTGTGCACCGGAATTATATGTTTCGCTCAATAATTTCGCAGCTTCACGGCTGTGGCTTCCATGTTTATTGACCGGTACAAATAACGGTTTTAACTGCGGTATGTTCATCAGTACATCATTGGTCAGAAACTTCGGATTCCCAAGCTTTTCATCAACTGCTTTCAGCAGCAGCATCCCGTCGAAACCACCCAGTGGATGGTTGCTTGCAAAAATAAAACGGCCGGTGTCGGGAACATTGTCCATACCATGAATATCAATGGTTACATTAAACTCTTCAACAACTTTGTCAATAAATTCAATACCCAAAAGGTGTCCATGCCTCTCCAGCAGATTGTTTATAAAATCGATTTCCATTACTGAATGGATGAACCGATATATAAAACCCGGCATCGCACGGGCCAACCGTGGATTTTTGGCTGTAAATAATTCTTTGATATTGATGGGTTTATATGAACCTGAATTTTCTTCTTCCACCATGTAGTTTTTTTTCGCAATTAACTAAAAATCGTCTTAAAAATAATACTATTGGAGGGATCATTTATAACCTGAACAAAAATTTTATTCATTGTATTTCCGATGTACAGGATGGTTATAAAGGGGACATAGACTATACCTTCTCCTGATTAAACTCAATGTAAACTCAATATAAACTCAGTATTAACTCAGTGTAAATTCAATTTTAATTGAATTTACACTGAGTTAATACTGAGTTAACACTGAGTTATAACTGAATTAATGCAGGAGAAGGTATATGATAGTACACTCCCTTTCATCGATAATTCTATTGACAGAAAGGCTTGTTTTTTTGTAGGTTTCCGCATTATTAATTTCTTTGCAGACATGAAAATCCAAGTTATTAACCGGGTCTGTATTGCCCCGGTGATATCGATAATTTGCTGAAAATGTGATGAGTATTTAGTTGGACTTGCGGCATTCGACAGGTTTTCAACACAATATCAACATTTTTTCAACAAAAAGCATATAATAAGCTGGTGGAATAAAGTGGAATAAAGTGGAAGGATATGGAATAAATTTGTACTTTTACAGGTACTAAAATACTTTATTTCGCTTTAATGACAGAATTCACAGGTACATACAATGCAACCATCGATGACAAGGGAAGAATTGTCCTTCCTTCTGCCTTCAAAAAGGAGATGGGTGACTTGTCTTCAGAGCCTTTGGTTATTGAGCGAAATTTATTTAAAGATTGCCTGGATATATATCCTGAAAAATTTTGGAACGACCGGGTGGAGGCATTTAAATCTACACTCGATCCCTTTGATGAGGAAGATGATGGATTCCTGCAATTTTTTTACGAAAACTTCAAAAAGGTGGAAATGGCAGCCAATGGGCGCATCAACATTCCCGCCGATTCTCTCGGTTATGGAAAGTTTAAAAAGAATGTCCGGCTGATTGGCATGGGTAAATCAATCCGTGTTTGGGATATGGAGGTTTACGAGAGTCAGCAAATGGATAAGTCTACTTTTTTACAGCGGTTTAAGGAAAAAAGAAGATCTAAAACAGCAGATTAAATGTCAAACCCGTACCACATACCGGTGATGCCAGAGGAAAGTATTCAGGGACTGAATCTTTTCCCCGGGGCCCTGGTGGTTGATGCCACTTATGGTGGAGGAGGCCATTCACGGCTCATACTCGCTGGAATAGGTGACGGGAAATTATTTGCATTCGACCAGGATGAAGATGCTGCCGAAAATGTAATAAACGATAACAGGCTTTTTTTTATACGACACAATTTTAGATACCTCAAAAATTTTCTGCGGTATTACAATGTTGAACAAGTAGATGCTGTTTTTGCCGATCTGGGCGTTTCATCACACGATTTTGATGTTGCCGACCGTGGATTCTCATTCCGATTTGATGGGAACCTCGATATGCGAATGAACCGTGATGTGTTAATTGATGCATCACAGGTGGTTAACAGTTATAGCGAAGAGAGACTGCTTTTTATTTTCAGGATGTATGGTGAAATTAAGAACGCAGGTCGGTTGGTTAATGAAATCCTTAAGGAAAGAAGCCTTGCTCCGATCGATACAACAAACCGCTTAAAAGAAGTTGCAATGCGATGTGCCCCGGGAGGCATCGAAAATAAATACCTTGCCCAGGTTTTTCAGGCTCTTCGCCTTGAGGTAAACGATGAATTGGAGACGCTAAAGGAATTTTTAGCAGCTGCACTTGATGTGCTTAAGCCGGGAGGACGCCTGGCTGTTATTACATATCACAGCCTGGAAGACAGGTTGTGTAAGAACTTTATGAAAGCCGGAAATTTCGAAGGGAATGTGGAGAAAGATTTTTATGGGAATGTAATCAGCCCGTTCCGCTTGATTAACCGGAAAGTGATTACTCCCCAGAAGGATGAATTAAAAGAGAATGTACGTTCCAGAAGTGCTAAGTTGAGAATTGCTGAAAAAAAATAACGATGACAGATACAAAGAATAATAGCAAAAAGAAACCGGTTGTAAAGTCCTTTCTGGGAGGTACCATACTCACCGATGAGCGGTTTACGAAGCAGCTGCCTTTTTTGTCGTTGCTGGTATTCTTTGCATTTGTGCTTATTACAAACCGGAATCTTGCGGAAAGAACCATCAGGCAAATTGAGCAGGTTCAGGAAAGCATCAATGAGCTGCGTTCTGAATCCATAACATTATCTGCCAGGTTAATGGATGCAAGCCGTCCATCAGAGGTGGTCGAGAAAGTGGAGCAAGCCGGACTTGGATTGGAGGAACCTGTTAAACCGGCCCAAAAAATTGTGGTGCCTAAAAATAAACGTAAGTGAATATCAGAAATTCAATAGCATCCCGTATTATTTTTATCTACTTTATGCTTCTGTTATTTTCTCTGGGAGCAGTGGTAAAAATGGTATCCGTTCAGCAAATACAGAATGACCGGTGGGTAAAAATTGCTAAAAATCTGAAAGAACATACAATCAGTATTTCACCCAACCGGGGAAATATTTGTGCCGACGATGGCAGTGTACTGGCTACTTCTGTACCGGGATATTATATACGGATTGATTTGGCTGCCGAAGGAGTAAAAAGGGTCTATGCTGATGAAAGTGATTCATTGGCATTGTACCTGGCTTCTTTTTTCAAAAATGGCACAAAAGCTTCGCATAAACAGAAACTTGATGCTGCATTTAAAAGCGGAAACAGGGGGTATATGCTTACTCCACGAAAGGTGGATTACCAGGAATTGCAACAGATTAAAAAGTTTCCGATACTTCGCAGAGGAAGGTTTGGCGGAGGTGTAATTGTTGAACAGGAAAACCAACGGGTTACTCCATTGGGATCACTAGCATTACGTACTATTGGCGATTTAAATAAAGGAGCCTATGGAGGTGTACATGGAAACATAGGTTATACCGGGCTTGAAGGAGCATATGAACAATATTTGAAGGGAAAAGAAGGAGTAAGTTACAGGGAAAATCTATCGGGCAGATGGGTATTGCGTACTGAAATAGAGCCGCAGGATGGCATGGATGTATTTACTACCATTAATGTAAAATTGCAGGATATAACTGAAAGCACCCTTTATCGTAACCTGTTGAAAAACAATGCCGATTGGGGAACAGCCATCCTGATGGAAGTGGAAACAGGTGAAATAAAAGCCATTGCCAATCTGGGTCTCGAAAATGGCGTATACACTGAAAATTATAATTATGCCCTGGGGCATGCCGGTTGCTATGAACCAGGTTCTACTTTTAAGCTCATATCGTTAATGGCTGCCATGGAAGACGGCCTAATCGATACCAGTGACGTTTATGATACCGGGAGTGGGGTGTGGAAATATAAAGGTCGCACCATATACGACAGCGATTACCAATATGGCGGACACGGGCAAATGACGGTTAACCAGATATTTGAAAAATCGTCGAATGTAGGAGTGGCAAAAATCATTACTGCGGCTTATGAAAATAATCCCAAAGCTTTTGTCGATCGGGTATATGGTTTTGGAGTAAACAAACCCCTGGGTATTGAGGTAAAGGGAGAGGGCAAACCCCTGTTCAAATATCCGGGTGATTCCGACTGGTGGGGAACAACCCTTGCATGGATGTCGTACGGTTATGAATCGAAAATGACCCCCCTTCAGATTCTTACATTTTATAATGCAGTAGCCAATAACGGCCGTATGGTGAAGCCTCAGCTTGTAAAGGAAATCAGGGAGAACGGCGTATTGGTGAAACAGTTTAAGACGGAAGTTCTGAATCCGATGATTGTAAGGAATGAAACTCTGGGAAAAGCCCAAAGGATGTTGGAGCTTGTATGTGAAATCGGGACCGGAAAATCGCTGCAAAACCCCTGGTTCACGATTGCCGGTAAAACTGGTACTGCCCAGGTGGCTACCGGGCAGGACGGCTACCAGAAAGGGATGTACCTGGCTTCATTTGCCGGTTATTTTCCTGCAGATGATCCTAAGTACTCTCTTATTGTAACTATAAATAATCCACGGGGAGGAGCTTATTATGGCGGTTCGGTGGCAGGCCCTGTTTTTAAGGAAATTGCCGAACGGGTATTTGCTGCAAAAAATCTGTTTGAGGAAGCAATTGAGGATCCGAAAGTGCCTCAAAAATTGGTGCTGCCACAGATTAAAAAAAGTTCATCGGAAAGCATTATTCAGGTTGCTAATGATTTAAATATTCTGAATTTAGAATGTGATGTTTCCCCTGCAGTAGTGTCAGTGAAACACGACAACGATAAACTGGTAGTTAATGAAGTTAAAATACACGAAGGAAAAGTGCCCGATGTATTGGGGATGGGTGCCAGTGATGCCATTTTTACGTTGGAAAAAGCAGGGTTGAAAGTAAATATTAATGGGGTGGGGAAGGTCCTGGAGCAGTCACTCAAAGCCAACACAACAATTCCCAAAGGAGGAGTTATTTATTTAACGCTTGGATAGAATGATACTTAACGAACTGATAAAAAATATTGTTTATAAAGATCTTAAAGGAATTGAGGATCTGGAAGTAACAGGTCTGGAATTCGATTCCCGAAAAGTAAAACCTGGAACTGCCTTCATTGCACAGCGGGGTTTGCATGCCGATGGGCACCTGTTTATTGATTCAGCACTTGAAAACGGAGCAGTTGCAGTATTTTGCGAGGAATTTCCTGAAGCGTTGAAGGATGAAGTTACTTATATTAAAGTAGCCGATACTGTTCACGCCACAGGGATACTGGCAGCAGCTTTTTATGGTTTTCCTTCAATGAAAATGAAAGTAGTGGGGGTTACCGGAACAAATGGCAAAACCAGTGTTGCCACTTTGCTTTTCAGATTGTTCATGCAGCTGGGATATACTGCGGGGCTTATTTCTACCATTTCGTATCGTATTAATGATGTTGAGGAAACCGCTTCGTTTACCACTCCTGATCCCATAAAAATCCAGCAGTTGATGGCAAAAATGGTTGAGGCCGGATGCGGGTATTGCTTCATGGAGGTTAGTTCCCATGCCATTCATCAGCACCGGATCGCAGGTATTCACTTTTCCGGTGGAATTTTTACCAATATTACCCACGATCACCTCGATTATCATAAGACATTTTCAGAATACATAAAAGCCAAACAGCGCTTCTTTGATGTACTGCCTGCCGGTGCATTTGCCCTTACTAATACGGATGATAAGAACGGACGTATTATGGTGCAGAACACAAAAGCCCGTGTTTTAACCTATTCTTTGCGTACCATGGCCGATTACCATTGTAAGGTTCTAGAATCTCATTTCGATGGTATGTTGCTTAATTTAAACGGACAGGAAGTATGGACGCGGTTTGTGGGGAAATTTAATGCATATAACCTGTTGGCAGTATTTGCGGCTGCAGTTAACCTCGAACAGGACCTGCAGGAGGTTTATTCAGGGATAAGTAACCTTACCCCGGTGAAAGGACGCTTTGAAACCATAAGAAGCCTGGATGGAAAACTGGCTGTAGTAGATTATGCCCATACTCCTGATGCTTTACAAAATGTTTTAAATGCAATAGCTGGTATCAGAACAGGTGCTGAGCAGGTAATTACAGTAGTGGGAGCCGGTGGTGACCGTGACCGGTCCAAACGTCCCGAAATGGCGAAAGAAGCTGTCATGGGAAGCGATAAAGTTATACTCACTTCAGATAATCCAAGGACAGAAGAGCCGGCTCAGATCATTCACGAAATGGAAGCAGGAGTAGAAAAAAGATATCAAAGCAAGGTGGTTTCAATTGAAAACAGACGTGAGGCCATAAAAACTGCTGTAATGATTGCCAATCCGGGTGATATTATACTGATTGCTGGAAAGGGTCATGAAAACTACCAGGATGTAAAGGGAGTGAAGCATCATTTCGATGATGTGGAAGAAGTTAAGAAATGTTTTGGAATGGAAGAATAATTGATAGATAAGTATGATTTACTATTTGTATGAGTGGCTGGTTGATTCGAATATTCCCGGAGTCGGAATGTTTCAGTACATTTCATTCCGTTCGGGAGGTGCAGTCATTCTTTCACTTATTATCGCTACAGCATTTGGTAAAAAAATGATCAGGTACCTGCAAAAGAAGCAAATCGGGGAATTGGTCCGTGATTTGGGTCTCGAAGGTCAGGTACAGAAAAAGGGTACACCCACCATGGGTGGCCTGATTATTCTTCTGGCAATTGTTTTACCGGTTTTACTTTTTGCCCGGCTCGACAATATATATATTCAGCTGATGCTGGTCACAACGGTTTTTCTTGGAATCATTGGGTTCATCGATGATTACATCAAGGTTTTCATGAAAAATAAAAAGGGGCTTGCCGGCAAGTTTAAAATACTTGGCCAGGTAACTTTAGGATTGTTTGTGGCAGCCACACTTTTTATAAGCGATGATGTGATGGTCAGGGAACAGGTGCAGAGCCCGGGTGGAGCTGAGCTGAGGGAAATTGTTGTAGATCCGGAAACCGGCAGGCAACGCATGCAATATGTAACGGAAGATGTGAAATCAACCAAAACCACAATTCCGTTTGTCAAAAAGAATGAGTTCGACTATGAATGGCTGGTGGCCTTTGCCGGTGATGCTGCATCATGGCTGAAGTGGCTGGTATATGCTCTTGCCATTATACTGATAATCACAGCCGTTTCGAATGCTGCAAACCTTACTGACGGACTTGATGGCCTGGCTACGGGAACATCGGCAATCAGCGGGGCTACTTTAGGGATACTTGCATATGTCAGCGGTAACGTCATCTACTCCGATTACCTCAACATCATGTATATACCGAATTCCGGTGAACTTACTGTTTTTATGGCAGCATTTATTGGGGCAACAGTCGGTTTTTTATGGTACAATTCATTTCCTGCCCAGGTATTTATGGGCGATACCGGAAGTCTGGCCCTTGGTGGAATCCTGGCTGTTTTTTCAGTTATCATCCGGAAAGAAATATTAATACCTCTTTTATGTGGGATTTTCCTGATTGAAAATTTATCGGTGGTCATACAGGTTGCTTACTTTAAATATACCAAGAAGAAGTATGGGGAGGGGCGAAGAGTATTCCTGATGAGCCCGATACACCACCATTACCAGATGAAAGGCCTTCACGAATCAAAAATCGTTGCCCGCTTCTGGATTGTAGGGATTATGTTGGCGATACTAACTATTGTAACCCTAAAGATCAGGTAAATGAAGGAGAAAATCGTCATATTGGGTGGAGGAGAAAGCGGTGTTGGTTCGGCAATACTGGCGCAAAAACAGGGGTATGATGTATTTGTTTCCGATTTGGGAGCAGTAAAGCAAAAATACAGCAAGGTACTTGCTGACTACAACATTGATTATGAACAAGGCAGGCATTCGGAAGAAAAAATATTGCAGGCCGGTCTGGTAGTAAAAAGCCCCGGTATTCCTGATAATGCTGAAATGGTCCTTAAGCTGAAGGATAAAGGCATACCGGTAATCTCGGAAATTGAATTTGCCGGAAGATATACAAATGCTAAAACAGTATGCATTACAGGGAGTAATGGTAAAACTACCACAACATTACTTATTTATCACATACTTAAAAATGCAGGGCTGCACGTTGGACTTGCAGGGAACGTGGGAAACAGTTATGCCCTTCAGGTTGCCGAACATAACCACGATGTATATGTAATTGAGCTGAGCAGCTTCCAGCTCGATGGCATGTTCGATTTTAAGGCTGATGTGGCAATTCTGCTGAACATTACTCCCGACCACCTCGACCGGTACGGCTACAATATGCAGAATTACATCGATTCCAAGTTTCGTATTATTCAAAACCAGACTGAAAATGATGTTTTTATTTATTGCGAGGACGATGAGATTATTCAAAAAGAACTGATTAAAAGAAATATATTATCTGGTTGCTATCCATTTAGTTTACATGAACCGGATGAACAGGGAGCAGGAATTTTAAACGAAGAGATGATAATTAATTATAACAAAAACCAATTCAGCATGTCAATTCTGGATATTTCATTGCAAGGGAAGCATAATTTTTATAATTCTATGGCAGCGGGTATAGCGAGCCAGGTATTTGAGATCAAAAACGAAAAACTGCGTGAAAGTTTATCTGATTTCAAAGGAGTAGAGCACCGGTTAGAAAAGTTTTTAAAGGTTCATGGAATTGAATTTATAAACGATTCAAAAGCAACCAATATAAATTCTACCTGGTATGCCCTTGAAAGTATTCCTAAATCGATAGTGTGGATTGCCGGGGGAATCGATAAAGGAAACGATTATTCCATGCTTACACCTTTGATTAAAGAAAAAGTAAAGGCTATTGTATGCC
The DNA here is from genome assembly GCA_024636975.1 of Mariniphaga sp. Taxonomy (GTDB): domain Bacteria; phylum Bacteroidota; class Bacteroidia; order Bacteroidales; family Prolixibacteraceae; genus Mariniphaga. The sequence continues at coordinate 62,073 of JAGXGA010000061.1, read as the reverse complement.
TTGGAAAGGACAATTCAAAACTTCATGCAGCATTTGATGGCGTTTTAAAGAATGTAGTGGATGCTTCAAGTATGGAGGAAGCTGTAAAGGCAGCCTATTACCTCTCGCGCAATGGCGATACTGTTTTGCTTTCGCCTGCTTGCGCCAGTTTCGATTTATTTGATAACTATGAAGACCGGGGAAGACAATTTAAAGAACAGGTAAGAAATCTGTAATGAATATACAACAGGCTAAAATATTCAGGGGTGACCGTGTGATATGGATTGTATTGCTGTTGCTTTCGCTCCTTTCGCTGCTGATTGTTTACAGCTCAACCGGCGCATTGGCATACCGCCAGGCTTCCGGTAATACATTGTATTTTCTTATCCGCCAGGTATTCTTTTTGGGTGCAGGAGTGGGACTTATGCTGGTGATGGTAAACTTTTTTTCGGTAAAGATTTATGCTATACTATCCAATTTGTTGATCTACCTGAGCATAGCACTTCTGTTGGTTGCCGTTGCAATGAAATTTACAGGGATGGCCGATGGAACCGGTCGTACTCTTAATCTGGGAATCATCTCTTTTCAGCCGGCCGAACTGGCTAAGATCTCCCTAATCATGTTTACAGCAAAGGTGCTGGGGAAAAATCAGCAATCAAAGGCAGAACTTAAAAAAGCTTTTTTCATTATTATGGGACATACTGCCGTAGTGTGTGGTTTGATATTCATTACCAACTTTTCTACTGCTGCATTATTGTTTGCAACCATTTTTACAATGATGTATGTTGGCCGCATTCCATTTAGATTCCTGTTTTTGGTTGTTGCTTTGGGTATAAGCATGGTAGCAGCAACCTATGTTATGGCCAAATATATTCCTGCTTCACCCACCCGCGTGCACACTGTTAAAGGAAGAATTGACCGCTTTATATATGGAGACCCAAATTCGGAAAAGGGAATTACTCAGGCCGATTATGCCAAACTTGCAATCTATGAAGGTGGAATTTTGGGAAAGGGGCCCGGCCGATCTGATGTAAGTAATTATATGGCTGCTGCTTACAACGATTTTATTTTTGCCATTATTGTGGAAGAGTATGGTCTTATTGCAGGAATTGGGGTAATGATGCTTTACCTGATCTTTTTTTTCAGGGGCGTTATTATTGTTCGCCGGGCTACGCGTACATTTCCGGCCTTTTTAGTTACCGGTCTTACAATGGTATTGGTATTTCAGGCTATGATCAATATAGGTGTTTCAACAGGGATTCTGCCGGTAACGGGGCAGCCATTGCCCTGGGTAAGTCTTGGAGGAACATCGTTAATTTTTACATCAATAGCTTTTGGGTGTGTGTTAAGTGTGAGTTATCAGAATCAGGTTAACCGTGAGATTCAAAAACCTCCGGTTCAGGTGAATGTTCCTGATGAGGATTATGAAATTAACAAATAAATTATGCAGGTTGAACGGGTTATAATAAGTGGTGGTGGCACTGGAGGACATATTTTTCCTGCATTGGCCATAGCAAACGAAATCAGGCATCGGTTTCCCGACGCCGATATTTTATTTGTAGGTGCCCTTAACCGCATGGAAATGGAAAAGGTGCCGGCTGCCGGCTATAAAATTATCGGTTTGCCTGTGACCGGCTTTCCCCGTAAACCCGGTATTAAAATGCTATCGTTTGTGGTTGGGTTACTTAAAAGCAACCGCTTGGCAAAACAAATAATTCTTGATTTTAAACCGCAGATTGCTATTGGTGTGGGAGGCTTTGCAAGCGGCCCGTTATTAAGGACTGCTGCACGCAATGGAATCCCAACCTTGATTCAGGAACAGAATTCTTATGCAGGCATTACCAATAAACTGCTTGGAAAGAGCGCCATATCAATTTGTGTTGCTTACGATAAAATGGATCGATACTTTCCTGCTGAGAAAATTATATACACAGGAAACCCGGTAAGGGAAAATCTGCTGAAGCAGATTGATAATAAGAATGAGGCCTATAACTTTTATAATCTGAAAAACCCAGGGAAGGTTGTTCTGATAGTCGGTGGCAGCCTTGGAGCAAGGTCGGTTAATGATGCAGTTTTGCAGAATATTGAATCCATTGCCAAATCAGGCATAGAAGTAATCTGGCAGACAGGTTCAATATATTATAAGGGAATAATTGAGAAATTGCAGGATAAGGCTCCTTCAAATTTGCACATCCACGAATTTCTCACCCGCATGGACCTTGCGTATGCAGCCGCTGATATTATTGTTTCAAGAGCTGGCGCAGGTACTATTTCGGAATTGTGCCTTATTGGAAAGCCTGTGATACTGCTACCATCACCTAATGTGGCAGAGGACCATCAAACTAAAAATGCCCTTTCGCTGACAGAGAAAGGTGCTGCCATTACGATTCCAGACAGGGCTATCAATGAGAAATTAATTGAGGAAGCTGTAAGGTTGATTAATTCGCCTGAAGAGTGCACACGGCTTTCAGAAAACATAAAAAAACTTGCTAAACCCATGGCAACACAGCAAATAGTAGATGAAGTAGTAAAACTGATACAAAAATGAAGAACCTTCAAAATATAAAGAATGTTTTTTTCCTCGGCATAGGAGGAATAGGAATGAGCGCTCTTGCACGATATTTTAAGTACCGGGGCATGAATGTGGCTGGTTATGACCGCACCAACACTACTTTAACTTCCACCTTACAAACAGAAGGTATTGATGTGCACTACGACGATGATATACGGAATATACCATCAAGGTGGAATCCGGCAGAAACCCTGGCTGTGTTTACCCCTGCCTTACCATACGATCACAAGGAACTTAGCTGGTTCAGGGAGAAAACAATGGGATTGCTGAAGAGGGCAAAAGTATTAGGTATGATTTGCAATGAAAAGAGCTGCATAGCTGTTGCCGGCACTCACGGAAAAACAACTGTCAGCACTATGACTGCCATAATTCTTCAGCAAACAAAAGCAGGATGTGGTGCTTTTTTGGGTGGTATTTCCAAAAATATTGGGAGTAATTTGTTGCTGCCTACAGAGAATTCACCATGGATTGTTGCTGAAGCAGATGAATACGACCGTTCGTTTTTACATCTGCAGCCTCAGATAGCACTGGTTACATCAATTGATGCCGACCATCTTGATATTTACGGCAACAAGGCTAAAATTGAAGAATCATTTGAAAAGTTCATTTCACAAATAAAACCTGGTGGGAAACTGGTGTTAAAAAAAGGAGTAACACTTGATACTAAAAAAACAAATGCAATGGTATTTACATATGCATTGAAAGACACAGCCGATTTTCATACGGTTAACCTTCAGTTGCAAGGTGAAGGTGGTTACTACACGTTCGACTTAAAAACACCTGACGGAACTATTGCCAATTGCCGTTTAAATTATCCGGGGCTGGTAAATGTTGAAAATGCAGTTGGGGCATCGGCACTGGCATTTTTAGCAGGTGCATCTGCTGATGATATTAAAACCGGGCTTGAAAATTACCAGGGAGTATTAAGGCGGTTCGATGTGAGGTTTAGGAATGAATCGCAGGTATATATCGATGATTATGCACACCATCCTGCGGAGTTGGAAGCTGTGATTAATTCCGTAAAGGCGCTTTTCCCGAATAAAAAAGTTACCGGAATATTCCAGCCCCATTTGTATTCCCGGACAAGAGATTTTGCGGATGAGTTTGCAGCCAGCCTCGATCTGCTTGATGAAGCTGTGCTTGTACCACTTTATCCTGCCCGGGAAGAACCCATTGCAGGTGTCTCTTCGGAACTCATTTTTGATAAAATGAAATGTAACAATAAACATCTTGTGGAAAAAGGCGATGTTGCAGCCTTGATTAAAGAGCATCAAACTGAAGTTGTGCTTACAATGGGTGCCGGAGATATTGATGGAATTGCCGGGGAACTTATAAAAGTAATGAAAGAAAAAGACTGATGTTACGTAAGATTTTCATATTGGCTGGTTATCTTTTGCTGTTTGTTTTTATGGCAGTAACCTTATCTTTTGCTGTCCATGAAAGCAATAATATCACCTGCAGCAATGTTCAGGTTGATTTTTTAGAAAATGAACTGATACAGGTAAAAAAGGAAGAGATTACCCGTTTGGTTCATAATGCCGATAAGCAACTTATGGGAAAAGAACTGCGGCTAATAAATGCAGATTTAATTGAAAAGGAAGTTGAGAAGCATCCGGCTATAGATAAAGCAGAAGTGTTTAAGGTAATTGCAGCCGACAGTATTTCATACAATGGAATCCTGGGGGTCAGAATAAAGCACCGGGAACCAGTTGTTCGTATAATGTCGGTTAACGGGAGGTATTATCTGGACGAAACGGGTGATAAAATTCCCTTTTCTTCCAGTTATACAGCTAATGTATTGGTTGCCACCGGCGACTTTTCAGAAGAGTATGCCCGCAGGGAGTTGCTGCCATTTGTAATGTATTTGAACAGCAGCCCTTTCTGGAAAGCACAAATTGAACAGGTTCATGTGGAAAAAGACGGGGGGGTTAAATTAACTCCACTGGTAGGTGACCAAATTATTGATATGGGGTCGATTGAGGATTATCCTGAGAAGTTACGGAACTTAAAGGCATTTTATCAGCAGATAATGGCCAGAAACAATTGGGATAAGTATAAGCAGATCAGTTTAAAATACAAGAATCAGGTAATTGCGAAAAAAAAATAACCATGGCATCAAAAACTAATTTTTCAGTAGTCATAGATATTGGGACTTCAAAGATGGCAGCCTTTGCCGGCCTTAAAAATGAAGAGAATAAAATTGAAATCCTGGGCATGGCCAAAGTTCCTTCCCGCGGTATTAAGCGGGGAATGGTACAAAATATTGATGAAGCTGCAGCTACCGTATCACAGTTGATTTTGGAGCTCGAAAAGCAGATCGATGATGAAATAACCACAGTCGACATTGCCTTTGCTGGCCAACCGATGAGGCTAAATGAATATAAGGTAGGAATTCAGACTACAGGAGAAGGAATGGTTACACAGGCCGATGTCGATGAACTCTTAAGGGAAGCTCAAAACGTGCAGGTTGAGCCAGGCTTTCAAATCCTTCACATTATTCCACAGGCATACATAATCGATGGTGAGATTTCTGATCTTGCCCCTGCAGGAATTACCGGCCGAAACATTGAAGCTGTTTTTAAAATAATTTCTGTTCCCGAGGTGTACCTGACAAACTTTCGCAGGGTAGTGGAGAAAGCAGGGCTCGAACTTGGAGAAATAACCCTGGCACCTCTTGCAACAGGTGAAGCAGCTTTGACTGATGAAGAAATGGAAATGGGGGCCATCCTGGTTGACATAGGCGCAGGAACAACCAAACTCTCGGTTTATCATGAAGGAGCCATGATTCATACTGCAGTTATACCATTTGGAGGAGATGTGGTTACCCGCGACATTAAGGAGGGATGCTCAATTCTGCTTAAATGGGCCGAACAACTTAAAGTTCAGTATGGTCAGGCTTTAGGCGATTTTACCGACGACCGAAAAGTAGTTACCATTCCCGGTCATAATGGCTGGGAGCCAAAGGAAATATCGTTTAAGAGCCTTGCATTTATTATCCAGGCGCGAATGGAAGAAATTATTGATAGCCTGAACTTTCAAATCGAACGATCAGGAATCAGCGATCAGTTGGGACTCGGAATTGTTCTTACCGGCGGTACCTCTGAGTTGAATAACCTGGTTTCACTTGTGAAATTCAGAACAGGTATGGATACTCGTCTAGCTCATCCTGTTTTTAAACCTGTGAATTTACCTAAGGATATAAAAATAACAGATTTTCTTACTGCTCTTGGATTGCTTCGGTTGTCGCTCGAATATGCTGAACCTGTACTTAAGAAGGTCGAAAAAAAGAAAAAGAAAAAAAAGGAAAACCGCTTTTCTCCATGGCTTAAGAATGTGGTGCAAGGAGTTCTGGATTATGTTGACGACGATGATGATGATGTTGCATTAAAATAAAAAATGACTACAATATGGCCGAATTAGTAAATTTTGAATTCCCAAAGGCTTCTTCTTCAATTATCAAAGTAATTGGCGTTGGCGGAGGTGGCTGTAATGCAGTCAGTCATATGTTTGAGGAAGGCATTAAAGGTGTTGATTTCATTATATGCAATACCGATGCACAGGCCATGGAAAACAGCCCGGTTCCTGTAAAAATACAATTAGGTGTTACCCTTACCGAAGGACGTGGCGCCGGGAACATGCCACGCATGGGAGAAGAAGCAGCACGGGAGAATTATGAGGACCTGAAAAAGGTTTTAAAGGGTAATACCAAGATGCTTTTCATAACGGCTGGTATGGGAGGTGGAACCGGTACTGGTGCAGCACCGGTAATTGCCAGCCTTGCCCGCGAACTTGATATACTTACCATTGCTGTTGTTACTGTTCCTTCTCCTGCTGAAGGTAAAAAACGGTTCGGACAGGCTATGGAAGGGATTGAGAAATTGGGAAAATATGTCGATAGTATGTTGGTGGTCAGCAACCAGCGTATGCATAGCATTTTTGGTGATTTGCCCGCAAGGAAGGCTTTTAAAATGGCCGATGATATTGTTTGTACAGCGGTTAAAGGGGTTGCTGAAATTATAACCGTGCATGGCAATGTGAATATTGACTTTACCGATGTTTATACCGTTATGCACAACAGCAGCGTATTCATAATGGGTTCCGGTTTGGCAACGGGTGAAGGCAGGGCAATGAAAGCTGTAAATGAAGCCCTTGAATCACCCTTACTTGATAGCAACGACATATACGGTACTAAAAATATCTTGCTCAATATTATTTCAGGTAAAGAAGAGATAACTATTGGTGAAATAGGTAAAATAATTGAAACGCTTCAGGAGAAGGCAGGTCAGGAAGCGGATATTATTTGGGGTAATGGCTATGATGAAAGCCTGGGTGATAATGTTAGCGTTACTATCCTGGCTACTGGTTTCAAAATTAATCCAAACCAGTTGCTACAGCCACGCACCGAACCTGAAAAGTATAACCTTGGTGAGGAGGAGGAAAAGAAAGTTCATTTACCAGAAGATGATCTGCCGGAACCAGAACTGGAAGAGGTTTTGGTTGAGGCAGAAGTAATTGCTGAAAGTAAAAAGAAAGAATTCACGACCGCGATGCCAGTAAAAGATAAAGAACCGAAAGCAACAAATTCATTTTCACGCAGGAAAAAAGAAAAGAAAGAAAAAGAGAAAAAACAAACGGTTTCATCTGGAGGAATCGATAACTGGTTTTATAAAAACTTTGGGCTTGGCAGATTGTTCGAAGAGGAAGATCAGTCGTTAGAAGAATAGAATAGATAACTTGAAAACGCAGCACAATGATAGAAAATACAGCAAATTTAGGTTTTAAGGAGAAAAAAGGATCAGTAATTAAAGTAATAGGCGTTGGCGGAGGTGGTGGAAATGCTTTGAATTTCATGTACAAACAGGGAATTCATGATGTGGATTTTGTAATCTGTAATACCGATTCACAGGCGCTCGAAAGCAGCCCGGTTCCTATCAAAGTTCAGCTGGGTTCTGCACTTACGGAAGGCCGTGGAGCCGGCAATAAACCTGAGGTGGGTAAACAGGCTGCGCTTGAGAACATTGAAGATGTGAACCAGGTGCTTTCCAACGGCACTAAAATGGTGTTTATTACTGCCGGAATGGGGGGTGGAACGGGTACAGGGGGGGCTCCTGTTATCGCTGAAGCATGCAGTGCGAAAGGTTTTCTTACTGTTGGTATTGTAACTATTCCCTTCCGGAATGAGGGAAAACGTAGAATCAAGCAGGCTATTGAAGGAATTGCTCTTCTGGAGAATCATGTCGATGCGCTCCTTGTTATAAATAATGAAAGAATAAGAGAAACGTACGGGGATTTTGGCATTTCTGAAGCCTTCTCAAAAGCTGATAATGTATTGGCCACAGCGGCTAAAGGGATAGCGGAAATTATAACCGTGCCCGGCTACATCAATGTTGATTTTGCTGATGTGGAAACTGTAATGCGGAAAAGCGGAATGGCACTAATGGGAACTGGTATTGCCAGTGGTAAGGAGCGTGCAGCCGAAGCTGTTGAAAAAGCCCTGAATTCACCATTGCTTAATAACAGCGATATTCGTGGAGCTAAAAATATTCTGCTTAATATTACTTCCGGTACACAGGAAGTGACAATGGCTGAAGTGGGAACAATTACCGATTACCTCCAAAATAAAGCAGGTTTCGAAGCCGATTTAATATGGGGTAATGGTAAGGATGAATCACTTGGAGATGAGATCTCAGTTACACTTATTGCTACCGGATTTGGTAAAAGTACTATTGCTTCCATTACCGGTGAGAAAACTTTGGAGAAGGAATCCCTGCCATTGCATGTTGATATGGAAACACAGCAAAGACCAGTAGAATTAGATACTTATCATTCCAGGGGGCCAGTTTCAATGAATCAGGGAACCTTTGAGTTTACCGGTTCTGAAGAAACTAAGGAAGATAACCTTGAATTTGAAATAATGTACCCAAAAACATTGAAGGAAAGGGATTCGAATGACAGTTTAAAAATGGATTTTGCTTCGGCTACTGATGAAGATCTGGATGAATTGGAAAATATACCAGCCTATAAAAGAAGACAACTGCGTATGAATGATCCCAAATACAAAAAGAAGTTTTCTAACTATTCGGTTACAAGCGACAATAAACTCACCGATAAAAATTCTTATCTTCACGGACAGGTCGATTAAACGAAAATAATAATTAAGTATGTTACTTTTTGATCGTATAAGCGAAGATATTAAGCTTGCAATGAAAGCCCGGGACAAGGAGAGGCTTGAAGCTTTAAGAAATGTAAAAAAAGTTATGATTGAAGCGAGAGCTGCAAAAGGAGCAGGCTCTGAACTGACTGACGAAGAGTCGCAGAAGATAATTTCCAAACTGGCTAAACAGGGAACTGATTCAGCTGCAATTTATAAGGAGCAGGGACGTGAAGAACTGTATCTGCAGGAGATGGCACAGGTTAAAGTATATGAATCGTACCTTCCAGGGAAATTATCAGATGAAGAGCTTGATAAGGCCGTAAAAGAGATCATTGAAAAAACAGGGGCATCTTCTATGAAAGATATGGGCAAGGTAATGGGCGTTGCCTCAAAAGAACTGGCAGGAAAAGCAGATGGGGGCGATATTGCAGCAAAGGTCAGGAAATTTCTTTCCTGAGTTGTTTTAGCCGCTTCTCCTAGTCGTCATCATCGTCTGATTCATCCTCATCATCAAAAGAAATCTGGTCGGCTACATGATCAAGATCGGCATATTTATCCTCATAATCCTGTTTTACTTCATCTTTTAGGAAGCCATCTTCATCAAAGTCTTCATCTTCATCAACAATACGTATCGCTTCGTTCTCGGTCATCCGTAGCATGTAATACTTGTCTTCTGTTTCAAAAGGCAATGCAGTTACTTTTATTCCGTTTTTATCGAAAAAATGGATAAGGTGGTCAGCAAACCCGTCGGAGTATACCAGTTTTATTTGTTCCTGTAAATCCTTGTCGAGCTTATTGTAATCTTTTATAACTTTTGGTTTGTTAGGTGCCATAATTACTTTTTTTTAATTTGTTCTGAATGTTATTTGTCATGAAGTTTGAACATCATAAATTCCGCTACGGTATATTTCTTTATTCATTTTAATCTTAGCAAATAAATAGTATCCATTTGATATTTGCAACAGATTAAAGCTTTTTTTTGGCTTTTTTATGACGCCTGATTTTTCCATAAATACAGTTCAGATCATTGCACCAATTGCATTGATAACCAGTTTGTTGACAACCATATCCAATTCCTGTAATTCCGCTTGCTGATTTAACAGGGTGCATTAACGAAGATTTGGAAAGGTAAATGTTGCAGAATCCTTCCGGAAGAAGGCTGAACAGCTTCTGTTGTTCGGCTACACTCCATGTGCAATACCCTGGCGAAAAGGAATCAGTTATGCTATATCCTGAAACTGAAACTTCTTCAATAATCTTTCTCTGCAAAAGCGTAGCAGCTTTATCTACTATAACCGATCCGATAACATCAAGTACATAGGACAATAGTTCATCCCCTTCGGCCGATTTTTTTCTGGCAAACTCTGAAATGCCTGGCCCGGCAGTACATGCGAAAAGTGCAGCCTTTGTGGCTTTTTTTAACTGGGTAGTTACTGTTTTGCCCGGAGAGAATAACTGGTCATTGATTTTGAATGTTTCAGCAACGGGATCAACTGAGAAATTTTCAAAAATCCTGTAGCCTCCTACTATCTGGCAGCAGGCAGGCGCCAGTTTCAGACCATTCTCAACTAATTCAGGGAAAGGAGCCGGGGATTGCCCCGGCTCAAACCCCAATAATTCTTCAATGTCTGAATGTAAAATAGTAAGTTCGGTAAATGAGTAATATTCTGTCGTCATTTGCAGCCCTTTAATGCAGATTTGTTCTGCCTGTACCCACAAATTTGCAGAATATTTTTATATGTAGGTTAGTAAATGGTAGAAATTACAGGCTTTATCCTTCTGTTATTTCTATCTTTTCGATGATGTCGCCGGCCCTGATGGCATCAATAACATCAAGACCTTCCACAACTTTACCAAAACAGGTATGATGTCTGTCGAGGTGTTTTGTATTATCACGGTTATGACAAATGAAAAATTGGGAACCACCGGTGTTGCGTCCGGCATGTGCCATCGATAATACTCCGCGGTCGTGATATTGATTGTTGCCGTTTGTTTCGCAAGGAATAGAGTACCCTGGTCCTCCGGCACCGGTGCCGTTAGGGCATCCACCCTGGATAACAAAGTTGGGTATTACCCTATGGAAAGTAAGCCCATTATAATAACCTTCTTTCGAAAGTTTTACAAAATTAGCCACTGTTCCGGGGGCATCTTCATCATAAAATTCAACTTTCATTTCACCTTTAAGGGTATAAATGATTGCTTTCGTAGTCTGTGTCATCTCATTTTAATTAAATATGGCGCAAAAGTAAAAAAATCTCTGAGAATTTGATTGTGGTTATTGCTGCATAAATATCATATTGATATCTTTAAAACTTAATTGGAACTAAATTATAAGATATGTATTGGAATCAAACAAGAAGAAATTTTATTAAGAACTTGTCTGCAGTAACGGGGGCTGCTTTAATCCCCGGAACTCTGCTGGCAGGTTCAAAAGTAATTCCCGGGTCAAAAATGAACCTGGGTCTTGTAACCTACCTGTGGGCAAAAGATTGGGATATTCCAACAATTATTAAGAATTGCTCTGCTGCCGGTATTAATGGTGTTGAATTGCGGGTGGAACATGCCCATGATGTTACACTTGATTTAACTAACGCCGAACGAAGAGAAGTAAAAAAACAATTTGCCGGAAGCCCGGTGGAAATTATAGGCATGGGTACGAATGAGCAATATGACTGGCCCGATGCTGAAAGGCTTAAGCAATCAATTGAAACAACCAAAGCCTGGCTGCAATTAAGTAAAGACATAGGCGGCTCAGGGGTGAAAGTCAAACCTAATCAATTCCATGAGGGTATTCCGAAAGAAAAAACCCTGGAGCAAATAGGCAGGGCTCTTGATGAACTGGGTGATTATGCATTGGATATGGGGCAGGAAATAAGGCTGGAAGTGCATGGCAACGGAACTCAGCAACTGCCTAATATTAAAACAATTATGGATTACGTTACCAACAATGGCTCTACCGTTTGCTGGAATTGCAATGAACAGGATCTGGACGGAGAAGGCCTTAAGTACAATTTCAATCTTGTAAAAGATCGTTTTGGCGATATCTGTCACGTTCGTGAATTAAATGAAGGAGATTATCCATATCAGAAATTGATGGACATGTTCGTTGCCATGAACTATGATGGTTGGATTCTTTTGGAATGCCGAACTGATCCGGCCGATAAGGTTGCAGCCCTTAAAGAACAACGGAAGGTGTGGCAGGAAATGATATCACGCGCGCAGGCAAAATTGTAAATTTTTTATGCCACTTTAGCTCAGTTGGCAGAGCAGCTCATTCGTAATGAGCAGGTCGTGAGTTCAAGTCTCACAAGTGGCTCCCAAAGATACCCACACTGGAACGGAAGTTTATCTCACTCAAAAGCGATAAGTTCTGTGAGTGAAACTTTTAAGGTCCTTAATTGACCTTGATGTCCTTTCCTGAAAACAGCTTGTTATTCCTTGAATGGCTCCCGCTTTTTATGAAAATAATTTTTTATTACCATAACAGTTTAAACTCCGTGACTAATGCATCCAAGTCGGTTTAAACCGTCTTTTTTTATTTATTTTCAATAAAGTTCAGATACAGGCTGTAACCATTGTTCACAATAAAGTTGTAAATTTGGTATACTTGCAATAATAACTAAAATTTATACTATGAAAGCTTATGCCGTATTTAATGGTTTCCGGTCTGCTTCTGAGAATGTTGATTTGCGGTCCAGGGTTATGAAATGGAACCGTTTTTTAGCATGCATCCTGATGTTATTATCCTTTCCGCTGCTTGAGTTGAATGCCCAGAATTTAGATGTTCCTTATGTTCCAACTTCGGAAGAGGTGGTTGATATAATGCTTGACGTGGTCAATGCCGGACCAGGTGATTATTTAATTGACCTGGGATCAGGTGATGGCCGTATCGTTATTGCAGCAGCAAAACGCGGAGCTGTGGGGCATGGCATTGATATTAATCCCAAACGAATCAGTGAGGCAAGGGAAAATGCAGCGAAGGCCGGTGTGGAAAATAAAGTTCTGTTTATTGAAGATAATATATTCACAACCGATTTTAGCAGGGCCAGTGTGGTTACAATGTATTTGCTGAATTCCGTGAACATGAAACTTCGCCCGCATCTTCTTGAAAAGCTTAGGCCGGGCACACGGCTTGTATCCCACGATTTCGATATGGAAGACTGGAAGCCTGATAAGCATCTTAAAGAAGGTTACAGCGATGTTTTCTATTGGGTTATTCCGGCTCAGGCAGAGGGAAATTGGAAGTGGAAAACCGATGGAAGTAATTTCTCGATGTTGGTAAAGCAACAATTCCAGGAAATTGAGGTAGATGTTAAGTCAGGTAATACAGCTTTGAAAACCCACGACAACATACTTTCCGGTGAACGGATCAGCTTCTCTGCTGTGAATCCGTCAAATGGAAACAGCTATGTTTTCAGCGGTCGGATCGATGGTAAGAACATTACAGGCACTGTCCAGGTGCGGAAGGGAAGTAACCCTGTAATAGAAAAATGGAATGCCACCCTTGAATGACCGGAAAACAAGTTGTCGCTTCCTTTACATAAAGGAATATTGGATTGAGTTCTGCCAAAACGGTTAGAATAGCAGGCGGCTGTTTCGGCACCATACAAAATACTTACATAGTACATACCTGGTCCGTATCAAATTCGCGTTTACATGTACCAGGTATGGTGTGTATATGTTTCAGATGCAGACAATGTCATATGCTTTTGAATCGGATGGGAGCGATAATACTTCATATATTGTATCGGGTAGAAGCAACAGCATCTGTAATGTCTTTGGGGTAGCTTTGCCGCAGTCAACGATTTGAAAATTCATTGCATTGCAATTACTTGTTGTAAATGAAAGATTGCTTTTACAATGACGTCTAATAATAATTATCCGAATAAGGCCAACTCAGAATGAGCAACAAAAAAACAGCCGGTACAATTCTGCACCGGCTGTTTATATTCCTATTAACCTTCAGGTTGTTTCTGCCTGCTTTCAGACAATAATTGCTTCAGGTTTTGAGAAATCCATTGCTGCCAAACGCTTATATGAGCTGTGACGCCATTTTGCATTTTCTTCTGCTGCCGCAAACAATTCGTCGGCTTCGGCAGGGAAAGATTTTTTCAACGATGTATAGCGTACCTCACCATTCAGGAAGGTTTGGAATTTACTCCAGTCGGGCTCTTTTGAATCGAGCTGGAATGGGTTTTTACCTTCATTCTCAAGAAGCGGGTTGTAACGGAACAATGACCAGTAACCAGACTCTACAGCACGTTTTTCTTCGTCCTGTGTGTTGCCCATTCCTGCCCTTAATCCGTGGCTGATACATGGTGCATATGCAATAATAATTGATGGGCCAGGATATGATTCTGCTTCTTTCAGTGCTCTCAGGTACTGGGCCTGGTTTGATCCCATCGCAACCTGTGCAACATATACATAACCGTATGTCATCATCATGGCGCCGAGGTCTTTTTTGCGGATTTTCTTACCTGAGGCGGCAAATTTTGCAACTGCACCTACAGGAGTTGATTTGGATGACTGTCCGCCGGTATTTGAATAAATCTCGGTGTCAAGTACCAGTACATTTACATCTTCACCGCTTGCCATTACATGGTCGAGACCACCAAAGCCAATGTCATAAGCCCAGCCGTCGCCACCAAATATCCAGATTGATTTTTTCACCAAATATTGCTTCAATTGGGTAATCTCTTTGGCATATGTACTAGTGCTGTTTGCAATTGCATTTAAAACTTTGGCAGAAGCATCAGCTGATGTTTCACCGTTGTTTTTATTCTCGAGCCAATGGCTGAAAGCTTCTTTTTCAGCATCAGTAGCACCATTCTTCAAAGCATTAGTCATCAGATCGGCTATCCTGTTGCGTTGAGCAGATACTCCTTCATTAAATCCAAAACCGTATTCAGCATTGTCTTCAAATAAGGAGTTAGCCCATGCCGGACCATGTCCTGAATCGCTGTTTTTGCAATAAGGAGTTGAAGGTGCCGATCCACCAAAGATGGACGAACAACCCGTAGCATTGGCAATCATCATGCGTTCACCATACAACTGTGTAATCAGCTTGATGTAAGGTGTTTCTCCACAGCCTGCACATGCACCAGAGAATTCAAAAAGAGGTTGGGCAAATTGTGAATTCTTAACCGATTTGCTTTTATCTACTATCTTCTCTTTTAATGCAACCTTATTTACCATGTAATCCCAGCGTGGTATTTCATCACGTTGACTATCCAGCGGCTCCATTACAAGTGCTTTCTCTTTGGCCGGACAAACCTCAACACAGTTACCACAACCTGTACAATCGAGCACGGTTACCTGTATTCGGTAGTTTAATCCATTATACATTTTAGAAGGTGTAGCCACCCTGGTTTCGGTGCCTTCAGGTGCTGCCGCAACTTCTTCATCAGTTAACAGGAAGGGCCGGATAGCAGCATGCGGACAAACATACGCACACTGATTACACTGTATGCAGTTTTCAGTTTGCCATTCCGGAACGGTTACAGCAATACCACGTTTTTCATACGCAGCCGTTCCCAACTGGAAGGTTCCGTCTTCTGCACCAACAAATGTAGAAACAGGAAGGTCGTCACCCCTTTGTGCATTTATTACATCTACAACTTTAACAATGTATTCCGGACGCTTATCTATACCATTGACTTCACTTACTTCAATGTTTTTCCATTCAGCAGGAATTTCAACCTTATGAACATTTTTACCTCCGGCTTCAACTGCAGCAAAGTTCATGTTTATCACTTTTTCGCCTTTTCTGCCGTACGTTTTAACAATGGCTTTCTTCATTTCATCCACCGCCATTTCGAAAGGAATTACCCCGGTAATTTTAAAGAAGGCCGACTGCATAATGGTGTTGGTCCTGGAGCCTAATCCAATATCATCTCCCAGCTTGGTCCCATTAATAATATAGAATTTAATCTCATTTTTTGCTAAATACTTTTTCATGTGGTCAGGAAGCCTCCTTTTTGTTTCCTCTTCATCCCAAATTGAGTTCAACAGGAAAGATCCTCCTTTTTTCAAACCTTTTAATACATCGTAAAGGTTGATGTAGGCCGGAACATGGCAGGCTACAAAGTCGGGTGTGGTAACCAGGTAAGTCGAGCGGATAGGCTTATCACCAAAACGCAGATGAGAACAGGTAAAACCGCCCGATTTTTTTGAGTCGTACTGGAAATAACCCTGGCAGAATTTATCGGTTGAATCGCCAATAATTTTAATAGAGTTTTTATTGGCACCTACAGTTCCATCGGAGCCTAGCCCGTAGAATTTTGCCTGGTAAGTTCCTTTTGGTGTAATGTCAATTTCATCTTTCAGCGGCAGTGATTTGAATGTAACATCATCGACGATACCGATGGTAAAGTCGTTTTTGGGTTCATTCATTTCAAGGTTCTCATAAACCGAAAGAATTTGTGAAGGAGTGGTGTCTTTAGACCCCAATCCGTAACGTCCTCCAACAATTAAAGGTGCATTTTCCTTTCCGTAGAAATTGGCTTTTATATCGAGATAGAGCGGTTCGCCGGCAGCTCCCGGTTCTTTTGCCCTATCGAGTACGGCTATGCGTTTTACATTTTTTGGAAGCGCCTGCATGAAGTATTTTATTGAGAACGGACGGAACAAATGAACGGCCACCATTCCCACTTTTTTACCTTGTGCTGTCAGGAAATCGATTGTTTCTTTAATGGTTTCAGTAACTGAACCCATGGCAATGATTATATTTTCAGCTTCCGGATCTCCGTAATAGTCGAACGGTTGATAATCACGTCCTGTAATTTCCGAGATTTCCTTCATGTAATGAGCTACGATATCGGGAACAGCATGGTAATATCTGTTTGCAGATTCTTTAGCCTGAAAGAAAATATCGGGGTTTTGGGCAGTTCCTCTTGTAACAGGATGCTCAGGATTCAAAGCTCTGTTGCGGAATTCCTGCAATGCATCCTGGTCAATCAACGGAACAATATCTTCCATTTGCATGGCTTCCACCTTTTGTACTTCGTGTGAAGTCCTGAACCCATCGAAGAACGCCAGGAAAGGAACCCTTGCCTTCAGGGTTGCCAAATGAGCAACACCAGCCAGATCCATTTCTTCCTGCACCGAACCGGCAGCTATCATTGCAAATCCTGTTTGACGTGCAGCATAAATATCACTGTGGTCTCCGAAAATTGATAATGCGTGACCGGCTATCGCACGGGCACTGACATGGAATACCGTCGGAAGCAATTCCCCGGCAATTTTATACATGTTTGGAATCATCAGTAACAATCCCTGTGAAGCAGTATATGTGGTTGTTAATGCACCTGCCTGCAATGACCCGTGTACAGCTCCGGCAGCGCCTCCCTCACTTTGCATTTCTGCCAGGCGGACAGGGCGGTTAAACATATTCTTTTTTCCAAATGCTGCCCATTCGTCAACATATTCCGCCATGGTCGATGATGGTGTAATCGGATAAATACAGGCCACTTCGCTAAACATATAGCTAATATGCGAGGCAGCGTAATTACCGTCACACGTGATGAATTTTTTTTGTTTTGCCATTTTTGTTCTTGTTTATCTATTAATAAATGTTTTTTCTAATTGTTTTCAATATAAAAAACCGAACAGCCACAAAGGTATTTTATTATCCTGTCCTGTTTCAATCATATCCGCTGCAGCAAAATGATCTTTTGGGGCTTCTGTTTTATGTCCCCCAACATGTACATGCCATGTATTATTAACTAAAAAATCTGCTGCCGCTGAACTGTTTAAATATGTTTTATAGCCAACCTGATTATAAAAGAACGTGTGTCGTAAATTTACTTTATCGACATTATTTGGTGCAATGGCATACAACAGGTTGGTATTGTGCATATACACTTTATCCGGTTTCTTCATTTCATTTTCATCCCCGTTTGAATAAAGCAACTGAATCAGCTTTGCATTCTTCAGGTACCTCAGATAATTCATAACTGTAGCACGGGATGTTTCAATATCGGCTGCCAATTTACTCACATTTGGCGAAAAAGGGGTCTCCGAGCCTATGATATACAACAGTTTTCTTAGTTTTGGAAGATATTTTAACTCAATCTGGTTAATATAAGGCACATCAATTTCCAGTGCCAGGTTAATTTGTTTTAAAAGCCGGCTTAAATAAAAACTGGGAGTGTCAAATCTGTAAGGATAGATTCCATCTTTAAGATAGTCTTCAAAATAGGCAAGCGGCCTCACTTTGGAAACAATACTTTGAGCAATTTTTACATGGTTTTCAAAAATATCGTTTAAGGAGTAAACCGGAAACTGGTTTTGAGTAATATAATTCAGGTATTCCCTAAATGATAATCCTTCAAGATGGTTAACCTTAACTAACCCCTTTAGTTTGGGGTTGTCTTCTGTTATACGCAAAACAGGAGATGATGTGAAAATTACTTTCAGCTTTGGAAGGCGGTTATAACATTGTCGTAATTCGGCCGACCAGTTGGGATACTTTTGAATCTGATCGAGAAAGAGTACTTTTCCTCCTCTTTTAAAGAATTCGTCGGCAAATGATATAATTGTGCGGTTTGTAAAATAAAAGTTATTTAAATCGACATAAAGAACCGTACCATCACCATTAAATTTCTCTTTAAGGTAGTCGAGAATGAAGGTGGTTTTTCCTACTCCGCGGAATCCTTTGATGCAGATTATTTGCTGCGACCAGTCAATAGTATGTACAAGCTCCCTTCGTAAGGTGGGTAGCGTGCTATCAATCAATGTTTTATGATTCGAATAAAAGAATTCCAATGCTTAATATTTTTGCACAAAAATAACAGTTTTTAAATGAAATTGTAATGTGCAGATAACAAAAATGACAATTAAATGTAATTTATAATTGATAAAAATAAAAAAAGCAGGCTTTCAAGCCTGCTTTTAACTGAGAGTATTTATCTTTTCTATCCGTCGTTCATAGACGTGAGGAATTCAGCTACTGAATTTGACCGCATAAGCCTGGTTTTCATAAATTCCATGGCTTCGAGTGAATTCATATCACCAAGATAGTTTCTTAGTATCCAAAGCTTGTCGAGCATATCTTTGCGAATAAGCAGATCCTCGCGTCGGGTACTTGAAGAAGGAATATCCACTGAAGGGAATATCCTTTTGTTCGACAATTTCCTGTCGAGCTGGAGTTCCATGTTACCGGTTCCTTTAAATTCTTCAAATATTACCTCATCCATTTTTGACCCTGTCTCTGTAAGAGCGGTAGCCAGAATGGTAAGTGATCCACCTTCCTCAATATTTCTTGCGGCACCAAAGAAACGTTTTGGTTTATGCAGTGCATTTGCATCAACACCACCTGAAAGCACTTTCCCGGATGCTGGCTGGACAGTATTATAGGCACGGGCTAACCTGGTTATTGAATCAAGCAGGATCACTACATCGTGGCCGCATTCAACCAACCGTTTGGCTTTTTCGAGTACAATATTTGCAACACGTACATGCTTGTCGGCAGGTTCATCAAAAGTTGATGAAACTACTTCTGCATTAACGCTGCGGGCCATATCTGTTACCTCTTCAGGGCGTTCGTCAATAAGGAGCACAATCATGTACACCTCAGGATTGTTGGCAGCAATGGCATTTGCAATTTCTTTCAGTAAAACTGTTTTACCTGTTTTGGGTTGTGCTACAATAAGCCCGCGCTGTCCTTTACCGATAGGTGCGAACATATCAACCACACGGGTCGAAATATTGTCGTGACCGTTGCCGGTAAGTTCAAATTTTTCATCAGGAAAGAGCGGTGTAAGGTGATCAAAAGGTACACGGTCGCGAATATACGCCGGGCTGCGGCCATTAATCTCCAGGACTTTTATAAGCGGAAAGTATTTTTCACCTTCTTTAGGTGGCCTGACGGTGCCGGTTAAAGTGTCACCGGTTTTTAACCCAAATAGCTTTATCTGTGATTGTGATACATAAACATCATCTGGTGAGTTCAGGTAGTTGAAATCTGAAGACCGGAGAAAGCCGTATCCATCCTGGAGGATTTCAAGTACGCCGGTGTTGGTTACAATTCCGTCAAATTCATAATACTTGCTGTTATTTGACTGGTAACCTCCCGATTGCTGGTTCCCGTTTTGTTTTTGCTGATGGGGTTTATGCTCCCGGAACTCTTTCTTCAGGATTTTAGGTTTATCCTGATCTTTATTTTCTTTTTTATGCTTTACTTCTACTGAAGGCTTATGATTTTGATTCTGCTGGGCAGCCGGTTGAGTATCTTCTTTTTTCTGTTCTTCACTTTTTCCTTTAGCCTGATGTTGTTTCGGTGGTTGCTTTTGTTGGGGTTGCTGTTGTTGTGATTGCTGCTGCTGCGGTTGCTGATGTTCTAACTGCGGTTGCGGTTGCTGTGATTGCTGTTGCTGTTGTTGTTGCTGAGGAGCTTCTTCAGGTTTTTTTTCTTCCTTAGGACCTTTTGTCTTATCATTAAATCCCTGGATTATTGCCTTAATCTGATCCTGCCTTGACTGAATATTGCTTTCCTTTATATTCGGCTTCTTTGCTTGTACCTCCATACGCTGAGCTTTGGTAACAGGCTCAATTCGATCACGGCGCTGACGTCTCCCCCTATCGGAATTATCCTGGCTCTGAGTATCATCAGTATCTTGTTTTTTACGTAAAAAATTCCTGAACGATGATCTCTCTTCTTTTTTCTCGTTTTGGTCTTGCGGATTATCTTTTTTTACATTCTTTTCCGCTTCCTGAATGGCTTGTGTATCAAGTATCTTATATATCAGATCTTGTTTTTTGTAGGCTTCTACACGTTTAATTTTTAGTCCCTTCGCTATATCGCGTAATTCAGGGACAAGTTTTTTGTTTAATTCTAAAATGTCGTACATTGTATAAAGTATTATTCTCTTATCCTTATTAAAATTTAATGATAATCTTTTTTGGAAAATTAAAGTGGAGACGAGAATTGATTGAAATTCGGATGCAATTATAATAAATACTTATAACATTCCAAAAATTAAAATTCTTTTTTTATTTTCTTTCCACTTATAATCCAACTAATTTAATATTAGAACGTTTGTGGTATATGAACGTGATCAAAATAAATATCCATGCAATTTTCCTGCCGATTTTGATTTTAAAGTTCGATGAACCTAAAAAGTTTGGATAGCTGGTAACAACATTAAGAACGAATAAAAAACAATTTTGTTTCATTCAGCTAAAATCTTATGTTGTATTTCAGTTTTAATCTTAAAGTACTTTCCTCCATATAGAAAGGACCTTCCTGCTGAAGAAATAATGAATTCCAGGCAATGATAATTTCATTTCCGGGAGTTATTATCCACTGAAAGCGCGATTGCCAGCCGGCATTTTTACTGGCATTGTCATATTGCACAAAATTATATAGGGTGATATCGGGACTGAATAATATGTTGGCATTGAGCTGATATATATTGGCAATGAATCTGCCGTTGGGGAGTTCTACATAGTTTTGGGTAAAGGTTCCTCCTAAAAAAAACGGAACTGCTATTTTCCAGTTGGCCTTTAGCTTTATATCTTTTCTGGTGCCGTTGAAAAAATTCCCAAACCCATAGGCTGCTTCTCCCCATAGATTTCTTGCTCCTTTTGTTTTGAGGCTTGCCTCGTGTCGCCACCAGTTATATTCATTTTTTGGGATATAGATATCATTAAAAATACGGAAATCATTCAGCAGGCTCTCATATTGATTTTTTAGCAAATAAGTTATTTCTTCACCGGAAAAAAATCGAATACCTAAAGGTTTCAGGTCAAACTCCCTGGTTTCCATTTTCCCGGTTTCATGGTTAGTGATGTAATTAAAAGTTCCACCAACCAATAACTGCATAATACCAAATTTATTTGGTCGGGGTCCCAGTTCTATTCCACCGTAAGTTTCTTTAATATTGGTGCGGGGAACAAACCCTATTCCGGCCATGAAATTTTTATCAATCTGATGGTACCCCAGCCGGGTATTGATAAAGTCGTTTGGATAGGCAATCTGTGCACCCCATGCATTATTTTTATTTTCTATGTTTTCAGTAGACGACTTTAATCCGAAAAGTATGACGGATGCATTTTTGTTGCCTTGAAACGTAGAGGTGGATATTTTTAAGTCAGCTCCGGCAACAAGGTTTTCTGAGGGGGCAACAGCATTTCCGCGTGTGCCAATAATTCCTACCGATGATTGTTTTCCAATGTTATGGGAAATGCGCATTACCGAAAAATTGTGGTTACCGGTTTCACGGCTGTCGTTTATATGTAGTAATCCAAGATTCCAGTTTTTATGCTGACCGGTAAATTTTGCACCGAAATTAACAGGAATTGGCAGGCCATCTTTATCCAGGCCCATCCTGCGCGAAAAGAAGGGCATAAGCCGCCGCGATACCGGATTGGCATCATCTCCTTCTATACCAAACTGAAAATAGTTGGAACCATCAAGGAAAAAATCACGCTTTTCAGGAAAGTGTAAGCTAAAGCGGGTTAAATTAATTTGTCTGTCATCCACTTCCGTTTCTGCAAAATCGGTATTAATTGTTACCGAAGAACGCAGGCTGGGCGTAATCTGGTAAAATAAGTCGACACCTCCTGTGAGTTTAGGATCCCCTTTTTCATTTCGTCGGTTATCGAGTCCTGTAACTATATAGGGTGATATGTCGAGCCCGATCCCCTGGGTTATGTTTTCTATGCCATTTAGAATGCCTGCATCCGATACCTGGAATTTATGTGTATTTAAGTTTGCTTCCGGCCAGTATGATGATTCTATATTTTTAACTATATGCCTGATAAATTTTATGCCCCATTGTGAATTTGATTTATCAAAGCCAAGAGACTTAAATGGTATTGCTATTTCTGCTTCCCATCCGTAATCTTTTATTGTTGCTTTGCCTGTCCATAATCCATCCCACTCCTTATTAAATGCAGCGCCATTCTCGCTGATTAAAGCATCACCAATCGACCCACGTGGCCCGATCTGGAACCAATATCCATTCCGGCCATCAAGGTATGTATCCAAAATTATCTGAATGCGGTCATCGTTACCAAGGCTTACATCCCGGGCCATTTCCTTGGCAGTAATATCGTTTGGATTATCCCAGCACTTTACAGCAAAGTAAATATGATGTTCATCGTAGCAGGTAAAAAATTGTGTTTTTTCTGATACCGGCGCACCTTCATCCGGTTCACGCTGGTAAAATTCATCCACTACAAATGCTTTCTCCCATGCTGGTTCAACAACATGCCCGTCGATCGACGGAGGCTCCTCAGCACGTATGGCATTAATTTTTTCCTGAGAGTAAACAGGGGGCAATACAAAAATTATGATTGATACGAAGAAAATAAATGTTTTCAATGCAGAATGAATTAAAAAAAAGCGAAGGTAATAAATACAAGGTTACTTAACTGCAATAACCCTGATAACCGAAGCAATTCCCTGATGATAGATGCCCTCATTTAGCTTAACGTCATCTTCTCTGATATCGTAAGTTGAAGCTGAATGAAAATCGTTTTGCAATTCTTCTTTAGAAAACAGCATATTGATGTTTTTTGGACCGCCTGTATTTCTTCCAATTTGTTTTTTAGAGAATCCTTCGACTAAGAGAATACCTCCCGGCTTTAACAGGTTTAGCATTTGTGCATGGAAAGAATTTCTATTATCGGGATGTAAATGGAAAAAAATTAGTGCGATGCAGTCAAACTCATGTTCATCGTAATGAATTTCACTTAAATCAGAAATTTCATAATTTATAGAAACATTTCTGGATGCAGAAAGTCTTTCCGCTTTTTTTGCTGCTTCACTGCTGCTGTCAAATGCGTGGACTTCCCATCCGAGTTCTGCTGCATAAACAGCATTCCTCCCTTCGCCTTCAGCGGGGAATAATATTTTTCCCGGCTTTAGCAATTGCAACTGTGTTTTTAAAAACTGATTGGGATTTGTACCATATGCATATACGTCTGAAGCAAATCTTTCATTCCAGAATTCACTCATTGTCGTTAAAATTAAGTATTTTTAAACAAAACTACCAATAACAGGTTCAGTAAATAATTATTTTGTTGTATAATTAGAGATGCAAATTTATTAATGCTTCTTTTTATTTGTAATTAGAGTTAACAGATTAGGTTTCTTTTTTATTTTTGCAAAAAAGACAGCAATGAGAATTGATATTGAACAGCCGGAACAGGAGGAATTAGAAGAAGCAGGTGTGTTTTCATGGCCGGTATGGGAACATGAAGAAGATAAAATAGAATGGTACTACGAGAAAACTGAGCATTGTTACATTATTGAAGGTACTGCTACAGTTGTTTCAGAGTTCGATTCCATAACCATTAAGCCTGGCGATTATTTAATATTTCCTGCCGGTTTGGAATGTGTTTGGGATATTTATACTAAAATCAGGAAGCATTATACGGTCGAATAAATACTTCTTTTGAAATTTCGTGTAGTTATTTGTGTCTTTTTCTGCAACCGTATTTGTGTAATTTTAAGCTTTAATAGGGGTGAATGCTTTTATGGAATTGAGCAGGAAATATTGATTATTAAGTTATAATCAAAACATTCCCTTCCTTTAATACCGGGTATACTTTTAAACTAGCTTGTGCCGGTCCGTTTATTACAGCACCTGTAGTTGAAAAGACTGAGCCATGACAGGGGCAAGGCAATTGATTGCTGCTATGGTTGTAAGATACCGTACATGATTCATGTGTGCAGATTTTAGAAAGGGCAGTGTAGCTGTTTTCCCCCGAACGGATAACAATTATATCGCCGGCATATGCAAATCCTCCAACCGTTTGAAGAGATGAAAAGTTTTCATCGTTTAAATCAATTGTAACCGGTCCGTCCAGCATATCATCGTCATCATCACTGCAGGCACTGAAGAGAAACGGTGCCGATAGCAATACACTGCTGCTGATAGCAACTTTACGCACGAATTCTTTCCTTTCCATAATTAGTAGTATTTAATTCTGAATTCCCTGATAAGATTAAAACCAAAATACAACTGTCCTTCACTCCAGGTTCCCTGCGTGACTGTATGCAGACCCTGAGAAAACATTTGTTGCGAGTTTGATAATATCAATTGAAATAAATGTCCTCTTGTATCAATGTCTACACCAATTGAAAGAGGATGAGTACTTGAATATTCCGAATGAAATGAATGGAGGTATTCAACGCTGGCCGAAAAAAGATCTGAAATCTTCACCGATCCTGCAATTCCGGTAGTAATTAAAATAATGCTGCCATTTTGTGAATGAAGGTAACCTGTGGAAAGAATTCCCGGCGATAATTGAAATCCGAAGTTCCCGATTGTTTTGGCTAACAGCAACTGAACGCTTCCTGACGATTTTGAAAGCAGTGAGTTTTCAGCTTCAGGGAAATAATTTCGAAGTGTGGGAATTGACGTTCCTGCTACTATCCCTAAGGAAAAGGGGAAATTTTGATGCTGCTCAGTGATTCTGGACTTAACAAATAAATCATATGTTTTTAGCCATGAACTACGGCCAAATCCGGCAGTAAAGTGGTTGCCAAATCCATACTCAAATCCCAGGCGCATAGTTGCCTGATCGAGCCCAAACAGTTCGTAAATTCCGCCATCAATTTCCCCGAACCGGTGCTGAATTAAAAAAAGTAACTCGCCTTTATCGGGCATGTTTACAGAGTGTTCATTTACTAGCCGCGTTCCCCTGAAAATATTGTCGACAACTTCTTTTTCTACTGTTTGCGCATAGCTGTTGCCAATGGCAATAAAAAAGAATATTGCTGCTGTTAACTTTTTCATAATATTTTAAAACATACTTTAATATCTTTTTGTTTCGATTGTGTAGGGTTTATTTAAGCAAAAGGTTGATGTTATAGTTTAGTTAATCAGCTATTATGCTCTTTTTGATTAAGTAGCAGTTGATAAAGTATTGATAATTAAGTCACGGAATCAGTGAATTAAAATTAAAAACTAAATTTGCATTGATAATGCCTGTCGCAGAATAAACTTTCAAAATTCTGCGTTGTTTTCATTACCAATATTAAACTTAAAAATGGATAAATTTTCATCAGTAGGCAATCAGGAACAGGAAACTGTAGATGACCTTTACCAAATATATCTTAAAGACCCCGAAACTCTCGATAAGAGTTGGCAGCATTTTTTTGCAGGTTTTGAATTGGCACGTGCCAATTACCCTGTAAGGCAGGCAATGTCGATGGCAGGTGATATTAATAAAGAATTTGCGATATTAAGCCTTATACACGGGTATCGCCAGCGTGGCCATCTTTTTACTAAAACGAATCCCGTGAGAACGAGGCGTCAGTATGTCCCTACACTTGATATTGATAATTTTGGATTAAGTGAGGAAGATCTGGATACAACCTTTCAGGCAGGTGCTGATATTGGTATTGGCCCGGCAAAACTGAAGGATATAATCGATCATCTGGAAGCAACCTATTGCAGTTCAATTGGTGTGGAATATGTTTATATACGAAAGCCTGAAGTGTTGCAGTGGCTGAAAGAAAACATGGAAAGCACTCGTAATTCACAGGAACTTTCACCTGATAAACGCAAGGATATATTTTACCATCTCAAAATTGCAGTCGGATTTGAAAACTTTATTCACAAGAAGTTTGTAGGCCAAAAAAGGTTCTCACTTGAGGGAGCCGAAAGCCTTATTCCTTCTCTTGATGCTATTATTGAACGAGGTGCAGAACTGGGCATTGAAGAATTTGTGATTGGTATGGCACACCGCGGGCGGTTGAATATACTTGCCAATATCCTTGAGAAGCCTTACGATAATATCTTTAAGGAGTTTTATGGAAAGGAATATGAAGAGGACATATGGAATGGAGATGTAAAGTATCATTTGGGCTACGAGAATGAAGTAATGACCGATTTTGGGAAAAAGGTAAAGCTTAAGCTCATGCCCAATCCTTCCCATCTTGAAGCTGTTGGACCTATTGTGCAGGGTATGGTAAGGTCACGGATCAACTCTGTTTATAAAAGCGATTATAATAAAGCAGCCGGTATCATTATACACGGCGACGCTGCTATTGCTGCCCAGGGAGTAGTTTATGAGTCCGTTCAGATGTCGCAATTGAATGGATACCGCACAGGAGGTACCATTCATCTGATTATCAATAATCAGGTTGGCTTCACTACTTCCTATCTCGATGCACGTTCCAGTACCTACTGCACCGACGTTGCAAAGGTAACCCGATCACCTGTTTTTCATGTAAACGGCGATGATGTTGAAGCGTTGGTTTATACAATTGAGCTGGCAATGGAATTCAGGCAGAAGTTTGATTCCGATGTATTTATCGATATTCTTTGTTATCGTAAATACGGGCACAACGAAGGCGACGAACCGCGGTTTACTCAACCAGTATTATACAAGGCAATTGCCAATCATCCCAATCCCCTGGAAATTTATGCCGATAGGCTTGAAAAACTGGGAATCATATCCCGTGATGATGTCCGGAAAGAAATAAAGGAATTTAGTCAGTTTCTGGAAGAAAAATTCGAAGACTCCAAGAAAATTGATCGGTTAGTTATCCGCAAATTTCTCATGAACGAATATGCCTCCTATGAATTGCCTCAGAAATCGATGTTCGAGCTTTCAGTTAAAACAGGCGTTGAACGGGATGACCTGATCCGTGTTGCTGAAAAGATTACCAAACTCCCCGAAGATCTTGTTTTCTTCAATAAGGTGAATCGCATAATTTCCGACCGACGTATGATGATTCATGATGACCGCCTTGACTGGGCTATGGCGGAACTACTGGCGTATGGCACTCTTGCCGACGAAGGCCATCCGGTGCGGCTCAGCGGACAGGACAGCGAAAGGGGTACATTTGCCCACAGGCATGCATCTTTTGTGGTGGAGGGGACCGATGAGAAATACTTCCCTTTAAAATATATCTCAGAAAACCAGGCCGAGGTTTATTTTTATAACTCGTCACTGTCGGAATATGCAGTGCTTGGTTTCGAGTACGGATTTGCACTGGCACAACCAAATGGGTTAACAATTTGGGAGGCCCAGTTCGGAGATTTTAATAACGTGGCTCAGGTTGTGGTCGATCAGTACATTACTTCTGCCTACGAAAAATGGGGACTGATGAATAACCTGGTAATGTTTCTGCCTCATGGATACGAAGGCCAGGGGCCTGAACATTCCAGCGGTCGTATAGAACGGTTTCTGGAACTGTCGGCAAACAATAATATACAGGTTGTGGTCCCTACAACGCCTGCCAATATGTTCCATCTGCTCCGCCGCCAGGTGAAGATGAAGATACGTTTACCTTTAGTGGTATTCACGCCAAAGAGCTTACTTCGCCACCCGCAAGTCGTATCAAAGATTGATGAACTGGCAAAAGGCAGGTTTCATGAAGTGATTGATGACCCGATGGCTGACCCTGAGATTGTTGAGAAAGTTGTATTTACTACCGGCAGGTTGTATTATTCGCTTGAGAAACATAAACATGAAAATGGTATTGAGAAGGTTGCTGTTATACGTCTCGAACAAATTCATCCTATTCCCAACGAACAGATAAATAAAATTCTGAAAAAATACAAAACCCGTAATTTAGTATGGGCACAGGATGAGCCTGAAAATATGGGAGCCTGGCCATTCATTAACCGGAAACTCTCATCGGTAGGATTTAAATTTATTGGCCGGCCTGAAAGTGCAAGTCCTGCTGTTGGTTTAATGGAAATTCATACTCAGGCTCAGGAAAGAATCATTAAGTCTGCTTTTGAAGAAAAGGAATTTGTGTCCTCATAAAAAAAATCAAATATGATTGTAGAAGTAAAAGTTCCCAGTCCGGGTGAATCCATTACTGAAGTGGAAGTAGGTACATGGCTGGTCGAAGATGGAACGGTAGTAGAAAAAGACCAGGAAATAGCCGAAATTGAATCAGATAAGGCTACTTTAACTATTGTCGCCAGCGAGTCTGGTAAAATTGCAATAAAAGTTACCGAAGGAGAAACCATTGAAGTAGGGGCTGTAATCTGCACCATTGATAGCAGTGTTAAACCTCAGGCTAAGCCTGAAGGGGGGAAAAGTGATAAAAAGGTTTCTATTCAGGAAGAAACTGCAGTAATGGTTGAAAAAGAAGCGCCTGTTGAAGAAGTTAAACAGCATAAGGAAGCGCCGGCGAAGGAGCAGGTAAAAGAATCTGCTGACTACAGCCAGGTTAAGGTTACGCCGGTTGCCAAAGAGCTTATGAAAGAACACGGGGTTTCGGTGGAAGATGTTATTAATGGTTTAAAACGTATCGGCAAAAAAGAAGTGGAAGCATCGCTAAAATCACCTGCTGAAGCTGAGCAACCGGAAAAGACGGGTGAGGTTTCACGGGAAATTGATCGCAACCGCATGTCTTCACTGCGCCGTAAATTGAGCGAACGGTTGGTGGCTGTTAAAAATGAAACAGTAATGCTTACCACTTTCAATGAAATTGATATGGGAAACCTGATGGAACTGAGAAAAAAGTACCAGCAGCAATTTATTGAAAAACATGGACTAAAGGTTGGTTTTATGTCCTTTTTTACTAAAGCTGTTGCGTTAGCTATGAAATCTCATCCCATGGTCAATGCCCAGCTGGATGAGGATGAAATCCTTTCCCCCCGGTTCGTTGATGTCGGAATTGCTGTTTCTACACCCAAAGGCCTTATGGTACCAATCGTAAGAAATGCCGAAATTAAATCAATTCCACAAATAGAACTTGAAATAAAAGAACTTGCAGAAAAAGCCCGTACCAAAAAGATTTCAGTGGATGAGCTTTCAGGAGGCACTTTTACAATTACCAACGGAGGTGTATTTGGTTCTCTGTTCTCAACTCCTGTATTAAATCCGCCCCAATCGGGCATATTGGGCATGCATAATATATTGGAACGCCCGGTGGCACTAAACGGACAGGTTGTAATTCGCCCTATGATGTATGTTGCCCTATCCTACGACCACCGGATTGTGGACGGAAAAGATTCTGTGGGTTTCCTTATGAAGGTGAAGGAAATGATTGAAAACCCCGGAACCATGTATACGGATGGAAAGGATGCCGGAAAACTATTGCTTGATATATAATGAATTCGACAAGGATACCATTCTCTATACTTTAACAACCATTTTTCCTTTATTGGTTCCTGTGAATAAACCTATGAAAGCTTTCGGTATGTTCTCAAATCCTTCAATAATGGTTTCCTTATTTTTTAATTGCCCTTCAAGTAACCAGTGGGTTAACTGACCTGTTGCATGTGGAAATTTCCCGGCATAATCATTAACCAGGAAACCTTTCATAAGGGCGCTGTTAACAAGCAATACCGATTGCAGACGCGGACCGGTTGGCATGCGTGTTTCATTATACTGTGATATGGCGCCGCAAATTATAATACGTGCAAATTTATTGATGTTCATCATGACGCCGTCTGAAATTTCACCCCCAACATTATCGAAATAAACATCTACTCCTGATGGACATTTTTCGGCTATTGCCTTGCGGATGTTTGAAGTGGTCTTGTAATTAACAGCGTCATCAAAGCCAAAATCTTTTTTAAGCATTTCTGTTTTTTCATCACTTCCTGCAATTCCCACAACCTTGCAGCCCAATATTTTGCCGATTTGTCCGGTTACAATGCCCACTGCTCCTGCAGCTCCTGATACCACGAGAGTTTCTCCATCCTGTGGCCGGCCGATTTCCATGAGGCCCAGGTATGCTGTAAGGCCAGGCATTCCCAGAATTCCCAGGTAGGCAGATAGAGGGGCAACATCGGGATCTACCTTTACAAGTCCCTCACCGTTGCTGATCTGGTATTCAGCCCAGTTGAGCATGCCGGTTATATATTCCCCTTGCCTGTATTCGGAATTGTTTGTTTCAATTACTTCTGCTATGATGCCTGAACGCATTGGTTCCCCGGGATTGAAAGCCGCTGCATATGATTTGCCTTCACGCATGCGGCCGCGCAGGTAAGGATCGACCGAGATGTAATGAGTTTTTAATAAAATTTCTCCGTCAGCCGGTTCCTGAACCATAATATCTTCCTGACGAAAACAATTAAGGTCAGGCATTCCTTCAGGTCGTTTCTCAAATATAATTACTTTATTTTTCATGTTTTAATGTTATTTGGAGTTCACTTTCAAGTAACATCACTATTCTTACATTGTTTTATTTTTAAGGTATTTTAGAATTTCAGAGAAGAGGTAAAAGAATAGTTATTGAAGTACCTGCTATATTACTATTTTGAGGTAAGTTTTGTATGCGGCGGAAATGTTACTTCTTATATCATGATACATGTTACGCCGCATTCTGCCCCCGCTACAGAGCCGTCATTGCGCGTGCAACAAAGCAATCTCACGCTATTATGCAGAAGCTTTTAATTGAAAAAATGTTTAATTAACGATTAAAGTTATTCGTTTTGAAGTTCGGCAGAATACTGAGAGGGGACTTAATAACACAAACTTACCTCATCTTCTTCAGGTTTAATCCGTACCCAATTACAAATACCGTAATGAAAATCGAATTGGTAAATGAAAAGGCAGCCCAGTTTATCAATATCACCGGAACAAACAAAATTGCCAGCTGTGATATAGTATAGAATAAGTAACCATCGCGGTGCAATTTCCACATGCGAATGGCGCCTGTCAAAGAAAGGGCATAAAATACCATCAGAATTGTAAAAAATAACGGCGACACTGTATCTGTTGAATGCCATGAGGAGTATTGAATAATGAACCCGGAAAGCTGTTCAAAAAAGATGGCTGCCAAAAAATAGCCTATAAAGCCGATGGTACTTCCAATGAATGTTAAAACGCATAATGCGCTTAATATTGAAGGCCGTCCTGAAGAAAAATTTTGTTGTTCTGGCATAATTATCTTTTATTGATCTGGTAAAACAAAGAAAGAAATTTTGTCGCTTAGTTATGTTTTCGTAAACAGAATCCTGTATCCAAAATTAATTGTTCAAAAATAGTGAGTTTTTCCGGGGTTCTTGTTCCAACCACTCCTATAAAATATTTTACCTTTGGGCTGAATTTCAAAGTTTATGCTTAGATGAAAAGAGATACAAAGGTTTTCGATATAATTCGTAAGGAACGTGAACGCCAGCTTGGTGGTATTGAACTTATTGCTTCTGAGAATTTTGTAAGCGACCAGGTGCTGGAAGCTATGGGTTCGGTAATGACCAATAAGTATGCTGAGGGGTACCCCGGGCACAGATATTATGGCGGATGTCAGTTCGTTGATATGACCGAGCAACTGGCAATCGACCGGATCAGGGAATTGTATGATGCCGAATGGGCAAACGTTCAGCCTCATTCAGGAGCTCAGGCAAATGCCGCTGTATTAAGTGTTATCCTGAATCCGGGTGATACCTTTTTAGGCCTCGACCTGTCGCATGGCGGTCACCTTTCGCACGGTTCTCCGGTGAACAGCTCGGGTATCCTTTACAATCCGAAAGCTTACCGCGTGAAGGAAGATTCCGGGTTGGTCGATTACGATGAAATGGAAGAACTGGCTCTTAAGCATAAACCAAAACTGATAATCGGCGGTGCCTCAGCCTACAGCCGCGAATGGGATTATGCACGCATGCGCAAAATTGCCGATAAAGCAGGCGCTTTATTTATGGTGGATATGGCTCATCCGGCTGGCCTTATTGCCGCAGGATTGCTTGACAACCCGGTGAAATATGCTCATGTGGTTACTTCAACTACACATAAAACATTACGTGGCCCTCGTGGAGGAATTATTCTTATGGGTAAAGATTTTGAAAATCCCTGGGGAATTTCCACAAAAAAAGGAGCGGTACGTATGATGTCGTCACTGTTTGATTCTTCTGTATTTCCTGGTCAGCAGGGCGGTCCGCTGGAACATGTTATTGCTTCCAAAGCCGTTGCCTTTGGTGAGGCACTGGCTCCTGAATTTAAGGAATACCAGAAGCAGGTTAAAGTTAATGCTCAAAAAATGGCCCAGGCTTTTATCGACCTGGGTTATAAAGTCATTTCCGACGGAACCGACAATCACTCCATGCTTATCGACCTGCGTACCAAATTTCCGGATATCACCGGGAAACAAGTTGAAAATACACTGGTGCAGGCTGAAATAACAGTGAATAAAAACATGGTCCCGTTCGACAGCCGTTCTCCTTTTCAGACATCGGGACTGCGTGTGGGAACACCAGCAATTACCACCCGGGGAGTGAAAGAGGACTTAATGCCGGTGATTGTGCAACTTATCGATGATGTTATTTCAAACATTGAAGATGAAAAGATGCTTAAAGCAATAGGTGAAGAAGTACACCGGCTGATGAAGGATTTCCCGTTGTTTGCATATTAGAAATGCATATTAGCACTTATCATAGCCTTTAGCTTTGACTGATTTCCTGATATAAATCGTTGGCAAATACAAAGTTTCCGGAAAGATATTGATCGGGTTAAAACATGTTTTTACCCAAGCAGGAAAATCCAAAGAGGGATTACTAACAGAGATATCACGGTACCGAAGACCACAAGACGTGCAAGCATTTTCGAATCCAGATCGTATTGCACCGACAGGGCATAAGGAGTAAGCCCAAGTGGCATGGCGGCTTCAAGGATGGTGGCCTTTAATTCCTTAGCTGGTAACGATGAATTTTTGAGAATGATGTAAAACAGGGCCGGCAGCAGGATCATGGTTAAAAGTGAGAGAAGTGCTACCTGTACCCATTCCCCCGGTTTGCCTGCTTTATGCAATCCCAGGAAAATACCAAGTGAAAACAAAACTACAGCAGTTACCGATTGGGAGAAAAACCGTAAGGTCTGCTCTGCAAAGCGCGGTACTGAAATTTGAAAATAAACAATTGCAAGTCCAATAAAAACTGAAAGCAATAAAGGGTTTTTTAAAAGGTCTGTTGCCAGTTTTCCCGGATGTACAGCCTTTTTTTTATGCAATTCCACCATCAGGAGCCCAAGTGTCAGCATCCAAAAAACATATACCGAAGCAATAATTGCGGCAACAGGTAAAATCTCTGCCCCGTAAGAATTCTCCAGAACAGGTATACCCAGGTAAGCCACATTCCCAAAGGGTAGGATCAGGAAAAGTGACTGTTTTGTTTTTAACGGAAGCCTGAATAGTTTGGCTATGGGAAAAGTCAGAAATATTCCTGCAACAATATAGGCTGAATTAATAAGTATCAATGGCAGGTAAATTTTCAATTCCGACTGAAGCTGCAAGAGGGAAACAATAACCAGGGCCGGAAAACCAATCCAAAGCGCATACTTGTTTAAAATGTCGATCCAGTGAACATTGGCTGCACCTGTCTTTGAAAATAGCAGACCAATGAAGATAACCAGGAAAAGCGGTAAAACTGTTTCAAATGCTATCAGGAATGCATCCATTCTCCATATTTAATAAATGGTCGCACATCGGTTACCATCATGCCTGCTTTTTTTGCTGCCGAAATTCCTAAATCTCCATCTTCATATACCTGGCAAAGTGCAGGTTCCACTTGCATTAAGCGGGCACATTCCAAAAAAGTTTCGGGTTCCGGTTTATGTTTGGTAACATCTTCAGCCGAAACAATAAAATCGAAATACCGGGCAATGTCAAGGGCTTTCAGCTGAACTTCTGCACTCCGGCGGCTTGCCCCCGTGCCAACTGACATCGGCAATTTGTTATGGTATGCTTTTACAATAGCTATAATTTCTTCCACAGGTTTCAGGAGCTGTGAGGAATCCCAAAACGATTGTTGTTTTAGCTTCACAATCTCTTCAGGGGTCACTTTCAACTGGTATTGCTCAACAATGCGTTCAGCAAACTCTAAAGTTGGCCTGCCGGTTAGTTCCATCAAAATTTGCGGATCGAACTTAAATCCATACAAATCACCAATTTTATTCCAGGTGGCGATGTGCACAGGCAATGAATTTGATAATGTACCATCGAGGTCGAATATAAGGGCCCTGGCATCAGGGTGAACACGTAACTCCATATTTTCTGATTTTCAGCAAATGTAACACTTCAAAGGTTTCTTCTGTTCGAAATGCCCGGAATTCAGTTATATTTTAAAATGAAATAACGCGAAACTTGTTTTCCGTTTTCCTGAATGAAATTGCGTCAGTGGAGGCGCCTGGTCTCATAGCCACAACAATAAAAACCGGGTTTGAAAATAAAATATAGTTTTTATCTTTGGATATCGATGAATCAACAACTTTTCAAAAATAAATAGAATGAAAAAATCTGTCAGCTTTTTTTTAACCCTTTCACTTATCTTTCCCCTTATCTTCCAAAATGCCCAGGCTGACAAACGGCAAAAAGAAGAAGGAAAATGGAAACTGGTATGGGAAGACAATTTTAATAATGAAGGATTGCCCAATTCTGAGATATGGAGTTATGAAGAAGGATATGTACGCAACAACGAGGCACAATTTTACTCCAAAGAACGACGGGAGAATGCCCGGGTTGAAAACGGAAACCTCATACTTGAAGCCCGCAAAGACAACTGGAAGGGACATGAAATTACTTCAGCCAGTATTCATACCTACGGCAAGAAAAGTATCCTGTACGGCAGGGTAGAGGTAAGGGCAATGCTTCCAACCGGCAGGGGAACGTGGCCGGCAATATGGATGCTTGGCAACAGCATTCGTAACGGTACCCGTTGGCCCGACTGTGGTGAAATCGATATCATGGAAAATGTGGGTTACGACCCCGACGTGGTGCATGCAAATATCCATACCAAAGCATATAACCATGCCATTGGTACTGCCAAAGGCAATAAGCTTATAGTGGATGAGCCGTATAATAATTTTTATACCTATGCTGTGGAATGGTACCCCGACAGGATGGAGTTTTTCATTGATGATGAGCGTTACATGGTTTACGAGAATGAAAACAACGGTGTAGCAACATGGCCCTTCGACCAGCCGCACTACCTTATTCTTAACCTGGCCATTGGTGGTGGATGGGGAGGACAAAAGGGAGTCGATGATTCCATATTTCCGCAGAAATATTACATCGATTATGTGAAGGTATACGAACGGGAGGAGTAGGGCAGACAGTAAGAATATTTTACACTGTCTGAATTTTCAATTCAGTGAGTTAATGCCTGAAATAATTTTAAGAAGGAGTATAGTTTTGAGGTGAGAATAATATTGTATTTAATTTTTATTGCCTTTCAATTCAATTCCATATTTCAGGATTTCATTAACAACGGGGTTCTCATTATTGAAATCCTGAATTCTAAAAGGATGAGGCTCAATTCTCAAATCAACTTTTCTTCTTAGCTTCATCATATCTATTTGGGCATCAATAATATCCGACACACTATTGATTAATATTGCAACATCGATATCGCTATCCTCGTTATAATCTCCTTTTGCGAAATAGCCAAAAAGAAACGATTGCAACATCGAATACTTTCTGCTAATGGTATCAATATATAGTTCAGCAATTTTTAAAGCCTCTCCTTTATCCATTATTGCAACCTGTCTGTTCATTCATTCATTACATTTTAACCAAAGATAATCAAATCGTTATGAAAATACATTATTATTTTTCAGTTCGATTAATCATTCCAATAAACCTTATTTCCCGTTCTTAAACCTACTATATAACTTATTTAAGAGAGGTTTTTTCTGCGGCGCAAATGTTACATATAATATCATGATACTTGTTGCGCCGCATGCTGACCCCGCCACGTAGACGTAATTGCAGCTCCGACCAGCTGGCGGAAAAGCAATCTCACGATATCATGCAGCTGCCTTCAATTGAAAAAAGGTTTAATTTACGATTAAAGTTATTCATTTTGAAGTCCGGCAGAATACCGAGGGAAGACTTAGTAGAAAGGTTATCACCCCCATTCACCCAAACCTTATTACCTTCTTACAAGGCTGACTTCCATTTTATTACACTTTGAAAGGGGTCCATGAATAATAAGGCAATGAGGTTGGATGCACAGGGGCTTATGCTCAATTACTTAGGTCTGGAAAGGAAAATTAGGTTTTTCTTTTGCTGTAACCATAGCGCAATTGATCAATTGATTTACTCGGTATTCCTATCTTGCTGTTGTTGCTTTTCTTTTTCACGGCTTTGCTCCTGAACTGCTTTATCATGTTCCTGATCTCCTTGTAAGTCCTGCTTCCTTTTTTCCAGATTCTTAAGTGTATTTATTCTACCGTAAAGAACAAGCTGGTCGCCAGCGGTAATTTTTGTTTCCGGTTGTGGCGTGCCAATGTAATTGCCGTCATCACGTTTAATTCCGATGAGGTTTATGCCTTCCTCCCAAAGCTGCAGGGTATTTACCTTTTTGCTTGCCATCCAATCGTCTTCACTTACATCAATTACAATAATTTCATATTCTCCCGTCAGATCAAGCAGTTCTACATAGTCTCTTATTTTAAGGTTTGTGAATTTTTTTAAGGCTTTTTTGATGAGTTTTACCAGTATTTTATTTACCCATTTACTTTTCGATAAAAGCCACAGGGTAATCAGACTTGCTGCAATGATTCCCAATCGCAGGGCATTGTCCATAAAGCTGTTACTGCTGTCAACAAAGGTGAGCATAAGTGAGGCAATGGCTGAAATAATTCCCACATTTCCTATAAGCATGAGTGACATAATTATTCTTCGCCGAACCGGATGATTGACAATATGCTCGGCTTCGCTGGTGGTAAATCCTACTCCTGTAAAAGCCGATCGTGCCTGGAATTTTGCACTTTGTTTCGACAGCCCCGTATGAACCAGTGCCTCGGTAGCTATTTTGGTTATTAATACCGATAATGTAAAAATTATTATCAGACTAATCAGGGCTGTCATTCCAGTTGTTTTATTTTGAGTGTTTTTCTCTGCTTAATTTTCCTGCTCTTTGTTCAATTAGGATGACAAATAACTGAATCAATTGTTGTTTCCTTCTACATTCAGCACCACTATTTCCGAGCGGCTGTTGGTGCGTATAGGCGGACCCCAGGTGCCATAACCCGAGGAAACATAAAAGTGAGTATCTTTTATTTTGCCATATCCCTTTCCTATTTCAAAGATTGCATCGGTAACGTAGTTGAATGGCCACATCTGTCCGTTGTGGGTATGCCCCGATACCTGCAAGTCAACCTGTGCTGAGGCAGCTTCCTGCAGGTTGTTGGGTTGATGATCCATCAGGTATACCGGCTTGTCCTTGTCAACATCTGAAAGCAGCTGGTCGAGTGATTTGCGGGAATTACCTGTCATCCGTTCGTAGGTTAAGTCCTCCCTTCCTGCTATAATTGTACCGTCGGGAAGTATGGCAATACTATCGCGTAATACAATGATGTTGTGATCTTCAAGGTATTTTTGAGCTTTGGATGCATTTCCATAAAATTCATGATTCCCCAATATGGCAAATACCCCATGCTTAGCATCCAGGTTCTTTAGTAAATCACCCATGTTGTTTTGAATGACCGGACCCAAATCTTCATCAAATACATCACCCGCCAGAAAAACCATATCGGCATTCTGCTGATTGACAAGAGTTACCATCTTTTTTAACTTACCGTTTGTTATTGTCATACCCAAATGGATATCGGAGACCAGCACAATTTTTTGTGATCCTCCGGGTATTGACTTGCTAAGCTGAACAGTAACCTGCCTTGTCACAGGAACACGGGCATTGTAATATCCTGCTAGCAGCACTACAGCCGTGAGAGAATAAACTACTAAAACAGCAGTTTTTCCTTTACTGCTAAGCCAGCTGAAACTTAACATCTCAGTGGCATTGAACAGTCCGTTTATACCCCTTAACACATCGGCCAGTAAAAACAGAAGGGTTAAATATACCATAGCGCCAAGCCACCAGGAACCCACAGTAATAAAAGGTTCGGCAACACCCATTGGTCCTGCCCTTTCAATTATACGCCCAATGACATAGGAGAAAGCGATTATCCAGAAAAAAATCGCAGCGAGCCACCAACTTACAGTCCCATCAGGAAAAACAGCACGGGTACGGAAAAAAATGTAGAGGTTAACCAAAAGGTTTACCGCGAAAACTATTGCAAAAAACATATTAATGGTTCTTTTTTTATTCACTTCTAATTTGTTTGATTATTAAACCTAAAATTACAACAAAGGTTCATGTTTCGTTTTTTATTTATTACATGTGATCTTAGTAAAAGATAATAGTTGGAATATACCTTGGCCGTATCAAATCCAGTTTTAACTCAGTGTTAATTCAGTATTAATTCAATGTAAATTCAATTATAATTGAATTTACATTGAATTAATACTGAGTTTGTATTGAGTTAACATTGAGTTTAGTCAGGCCAAGGTCACTCTTTAACCTTTAGGTGAGCTGTTGCCATTAATGTTTGTTGGATAGATTTTCCAGGGGAAACCATCCGTATTTTAATACTCAGCAATAATAAGCTACTTATGAAAGTGTACTGGCTTGCATTATTTGTCAATCTCCTGAAAATGGGTTTATTTAAATCTGTCGTCTGATTTTACCTGTCGGGGAGTATTCCTGTTGTTTTCCATCCAGCCGCTCTTTTCGGTTTTATAAATATCAAAAGCAGGGATGTATGGTTTTATATCGAGCAAGGGAGTGCCGTCAAGTATGTCTACGTTTTCGATTTCAAGTATATTGCCCCTGACGGCTAATAGCTTTTCCACCGATATGCCAATTTGGTTGGGCCGCATGGGAGCCCTGGTGGCAAAAACCCCGTGAACCTTGTTGTCGAGAAAGGGTGTAACCTGTAATTTAAATCCATCCGACCGATGAAAATGGTAAATGAGGTAAATGTGAGAAAACCCACTGAGATCGAGCAGGCCATCAACAAGGTCTTCATTTAGCTCAATTGTTCCTAGTATGCCTGCAGCGCCTGAGGGCTGAATAGGCATTCCTTCCCTGGAAGTAAAGGGGGTATGTACAACTCCTATGGATTTGAATGAAATTTCCATTTTAACTGATAGGTCAGTCACTAAATGTTTTAAACAAAAATAAGGTAAAAGGTAAAACATAATCTGATTTTGTCACTGAATTGATGTTTTTTTGCGATTTCGATAAATTATCCTTTTTCAGTTTGAAAAAAATCCCCATTTTAACGGGCTTTCAATTTTGAAATAAAACAGAGAGCAAAAAAAGTTATGGCCAAACAAAATGTACCATCACCACCAAATCCCGAATCTCAAAGTAAAGGGATATTGAAATGGATTGAAATCGTTGGAAATAAACTGCCTCACCCATTCTGGTTGTTTGTCTGGATTACTGTTTTGATAATTGTATTCAGTGCAGTTGCAGCCTTTTCAGGTCTTAGTGCGGTTGATCCGGGCACAGGGGAAGTGGTAACACCTCAAAACCTTATTTCAGGCTGGGGCTTACGGAGGTTTTTAGAGGAAATGGTTTCGAACTTTGCCTTTTTTGCTCCGTTTGGCCTGGTGCTGGTTATGTTGATGGGTGTTTCAGTTGCCGAGCGCAGCGGGTTGCTCACCATTATCCTGCGAACAATGGCCTTTGCTGTTCCCCGGAAAATTGTTCTTCCTGTTATTTTTATGATCGGTGCCTGCGGCAATATTGGTTCCGATGCGGGGGTTGTAATTGTACCGCCCATTGCAGCGCTAATATTTTCACAAATGGGCCTGCATCCCATTGCCGGGCTGATTGCAGGATATGCAGGCGCTACAGCAGGCTTTACTGCCAATTTTTTTATAGCCGGCACCGATGTACTGCTGGCAGGAATAAGTACTGAAGTAGTACAGCAAATTAATCCCGACCTTGAGGTTAGCGCCACTGCCAACTGGTATTTTATGATTGTTTCAACTTTTCTGTTAGGCATTGGAGGAGCTTTTGTGGCATCGCGCTTTACAATTCCCCGCTGCATAGGGTTTGCAACCGGTGATGAAACATTGGAGTCGTACGATGTAGCTCCCAAATTAACTGCAATCGAAAAGAAGGCGTTGCGCTATGCGGGGTTGTCGGCTTTACTGTTTGTTGCAGTCATTGTTGTGCTCCTGGTCCCCGAAAATGCACCTTTGCGTAACCAAGAAACAGGTGGAATAGTGCCTTCACCATTTTTACGCGGGCTTGTCCCCATTTTGTTTTTCTTCTTTGCCATTCCAGGTTATGTGTACGGCAAAATTACCGGCAGCATTAAAAAACCCGACGATATGCTCCGTTTCATGGAGCTGGGTATGAAAGATCTTTCCGGATATATTGTGCTGATGCTTGTGGTTGCACAGTTCATCAACCTGTTTAGCTGGAGCCGCCTCGATACAATAATGGCCATTAACGGGGCCGAATTCCTGCAGTCGACCGGAATGACCGGTCCGCTTATGTTTACATTGTATATGACGTTGGTGGCTGTAATAAATATTTTTATTGGAAGTGGTTCGGCCAAGTGGGCCATTTTTGCACCAATTTTTATACCAATGCTCTGGCAGCTGGGCTATTCTGCTGCATTTATTCAACTCATGTACAGGGTGGGTGATTCCATTACCAATTCCATCAGCCCGTTGTATGTTTATTTCCCGCTGCTTATAGGCTGGGTCAGAAAATACGATAAAAATGTGGGTATTGGTACCATCCTGTCATTACTGATTCCCTATGCCGTAGTGCTTTTCATTATGTGGGTGGTATTGCTTTTCATCTGGTTCTGGCTCGATCTGCCCATTGGTGTTGGAGAGGGCATCTTTATTAAATGAATCCGTTTTTTATATTAACTCCTGTATTTCCATCAGATGCAATAACAAATGGTCATAGTATCCATCGATCATTTGTTCAAGGCTGACTTTTTCTCCATCGCAATCGACCCACTGATTTGTAAATTGGTTGTTGTCGGCCTGGTTTATCAGATGAACAATGTGCAGGTTGAAGAATTTCCACAATTGTACAAGGTTTTCCCAGTTTTCATCCTGGTATTTCTGTATGGCAATCCAGCGGTCGTTATCCTGTCTGTAATCAGGGAAATTAAGATCAGAGTTATAATGCAGCCGAACCATCCGCTGGTGGTTATTCGAAGCTGAGTCGATCATATGACCAACTATCTGTTTAATGGTGCGGTTCTGGCTGTTTTTATTTGTTGTAAGGATTTTTTCGGGCAAACCGGAGAGTATAAGTTCCCATTCTTTTACTAATCGTATTATTTTTTCGCTGACAATTGTTTTCTCCATATTGTGAAAATATTATTCGTTTGTACCCAGTTTCTTCATTCTAATTTTGCTTATAGCGGCTGTAGTGGTCCATGAGCAAATTCCGAAAGGTTTCGACAGGTTAACCTCCGGCCTTGTTGACAGCTGCCGCCCATGGGCATTAAAATCCACAATTTTTTCATTATCAATCCAGGCCTCAATTTTATTTTCTGTAACCTTCAGACGGATCTGGTACCATGTATCGTGTTCAAATTTTTTAAGGGTTCGGGTTTCATTATCCGAGGCATCTTTTCCGTCGATGGTGCTTAGCCCCACAACAGGGCCACCCCAGCCACCTACAATAAACGAACAATATGTACTGTCGACGGGGAAAGTAATTCCGCAGAAAAAATCGTTGCCTGTTACTTTTTTTGCCTGAAGCCGTACTTCATAGTTGGCAAGAGGAAAATCACCTTTCCAGGTAATTCCCGTACAGCCGTCACCCATTCCCAATACAATGGTTCCATCTGAAACCATTACAGGTCCTTCTGTTCCAAATGAAGTGATCTCCCAGTTTTCAAGGGTTTCTCCATCAAACAGTATATCCCATCCCGGTTCTGTACGAACCTGCTCTGCTTTCCGATTGTTGTTGTTGTCTGCTTTATTGGCACAGCCTGTAAAAAGCATCGGACCAAGTAGTATAATTAAAATATATTTCATAATGGAATGAATCAATTTTAGGTTTATAACATCAATGGTATTTTTCATTAAATATAAGTATGTTGTAATTAATAAATGTCACAGAACTGATTTTTATACCTGTACTGAATTATATTTTTTTAAACATTTCCCTACAGCCTGCTTTTGTCGAATTGATAATTTCATTTTACCTTTATGCCGATGAACGAATTACTCACAAAGCAACTGGAGCAAATCAGTAAACTCATTGAAGGGATGGAAGGAGCAGACACTGATATTGAAAGGCTTAAGGACCTAAGTCAGTTGCTGGAACTACTTAGTCATCAGTTGAAAAATTCTCATTTGGATAATTTTACCGATGGCAGGGATTTACCTGACCACGGTATCCGTCAGGATGCAGTTTTCTTTTTTAATTCCAGGTTCCAGATTTTCCGCATTGCAGGAGCCTTCGAAAATATAGTTGGTACATCATCTCAGGCGGACCTTCCCGAGGTAAGTTCCCTGTTTCCTCCGGCAGGATTTTTAACATTCCGGAAAAAAGTAGACCGTCTTTTGGCAACAGGAGAGGCTCAGTCATTTATTACTGAAATTATTTCAAAGAACGGATTATTGTTGCCGGTATATTTTTTACTGGAAAAGATTACAATTGGTGAAAGTATTAATGCTGTTTCTGCCGGCATGGTTTTTTCGAGTCAAACCCCTTCAGAACTTGAAAATTACAGGGAAATATTAATTGAGAACATACCGGGTATTGATGTATACCTTTTTGATTCTTCTTTTCGATATGTACTTACCGGCGGGTGCGAAAAAGAGCGAATGGGATTATCTAATTCCGATTTTGTCGGGAAAACCTTGTTCCAGGTGTATGATGAAAAAACAATGAAAAGACTTTTTCCCTTTTATCGAAATGCACTTGATGGAAATGAGTCGGAAGGAGAAGTCAGGATTAAAGGACGGGTGTATTTTATCCATTCCACACCTGTATTTGGACTTGCACGGCAGGTAGTTGGCGGAGCTTTAATTTCACAAGACGTTACTGCTGAAAAGGAAGTTGAAAAAAACCTGCTAAAAGCAAAAAGGGAAGCAGAAGAATCAAATAATGCCAAATCAATATTTATGGCCAATATGAGCCATGAAATACGAACACCTTTAAATTCCATCATCGGATTTTCTGACCTTCTTGGAAAAACTACGCTTACCCGGGAGCAGGAGAAATATTGTCG
This sequence comes from Mariniphaga sp., assembly GCA_024636975.1. Classification (GTDB taxonomy): domain Bacteria; phylum Bacteroidota; class Bacteroidia; order Bacteroidales; family Prolixibacteraceae; genus Mariniphaga. The sequence continues at coordinate 18,439 of JAGXGA010000061.1, read as the reverse complement.
TTTAATAAGTAAGTCTTCAGAACACCTTCTCCAGGTAGTAAACGAAATACTTTTCCTGTTTAAATATGGCATGGGTAAGGTTTATATTGAAAAGGTTCCTTTAAATATATATGATCTGGTAAATAATATACATGAATCGCTAACCCTTAAGGCAACTGAAAAGAATTTATCATTTGAAACGGAAATTAGTAAAAATATTCCTTCCGTTTTAATTGGAGATCCATTTCGGGTAAAGCAGATTTTAATGAATCTTGCCGGAAATGCAATAAAATTTACAGAGAAAGGAAATGTTTCAATCCGGGTTTCGCGTGAAAAAATAGCACGTAAGAATGTGTATTTACGCTTCGATGTGACGGATACCGGGATAGGTATTCCCAAAGGGGATTTAGATAAGATTTTCGATGAATTTACCCAATCAAGGCAAAATAATTTAAGGGAACAGAAAGGGGTCGGCCTGGGGCTTACTATTGTTAAAAAACTGGTGGAGCTTCTAAAAGGGAGGGTATTTGTTGAAAGTACTCAAGGTGAAGGTTCCAGGTTTACTGTAGTTATACCTTTTAACAGGCCAAATCCAATCAGGAAGGAAGTGCCCGAACGAAAGTATGAATTGAAAAACAGTTTATTGAAAGGGAAACAGATTTTGTATGCTGATGATGATAAAAACAATATACTTTTAGGTGAATCAATATTGAATAACTGGCAGGCCGATTATGAGATAGCTCAAGATGGCGGTGAAGCATTGGAACTTCTAAGTAAGAAAAAATACGATGTGGTGCTGCTCGATATAAGGATGCCGATATTGATGGGGACTGAGGTGGTAGAGAAAGTAAGAAACGAAAAAGCAAATCCTAATTCTGAAACAAAAATTATTGCAGTCACTGCAAACATTATGGAGAGTGAAATTCAATCCTACCTAAAAAGTGGTTTCGATGGATATATATTGAAACCTTTTGGAGAAGAATATCTTTATAATAAAATTTGTAACTTGCTTAAAATGAAGCATGAGATAAAGGAAGTGCCGGAGGTTTTGCCCAAAAATATCCCTCACAAAGATGAGATACTGTTTGATACCTCCCAGCTGATGCAAACTACCGGCGGTAATTCCGACTTCTTTAATAAAATGATTGACACCTTTATTTCCAATGCAAAAGAAACCGCCTCAAATTTCAGAAAAATGCAGGAAACAGAGAAGTGGGCAGAAATAGGAGAGCAGGCACATAAGGCTATTCCATCTTTTACCTATTTTGGTTTAAAAAAAGTGGTAGATAATTTAACGAAAATTGAGACGCTGGTGTTACGTGAAAAGAACTATTCCGGAATCGGAGAACTTGCTCTTTCAACCTCTTCCGAAATTGATGAAATTATTACTGTAGCACAAAAGTCCAAATTAAAATAATTATTTAACGCTTTAGTAGTTCCAATGTCTCTGGTTTCAGCTCTTTTGGAATGGAAATTGATTCACCAAAACGAAACAGAGATTGTGCAGATGCAACGAAAAAGAAAAAATGTACTATGTATTGATTCAGAATCCTCATTTATCGAACAGCAAAAACAAGAGTTAAGTCATAAGGAACTTGTTGACAACTTATTTTTTTTCGATAATTTGACTGATGCATTTGAGTTTATAGAAACTCAGATAATAGAAAAGAATGATAAGCTGCACTACATTATTCTTGACGAAAAGATTGTAGGCAAGCATCCATCTAATTCTCTTGAAAAATTTTATGGGTTAAATAAATTTCTTAAAAAACCCGAAATCATCATTGTAACAGAGGATAACAGTATTTTTCTTAGGAACAGGATCATGCAATATCCATTTGTAAGTGCATTTCTGGTCAAACCTATACCTTCCAATTACATCGAATTTTTGATTACTGGTCATCTCGCCTGACATTCCGCTACTCAATTAAATATATGTTATAATAATCTGTTCGCTATTTCCACAGGTTGGGGAATTTCCTACACAATGCTTTAATAATCCGGATTTTTTTTGTATATTTATTGTCCTGAGATACAATTAGTAAGAATTAATTTCACGAATGATTTAATGGTGGAATGCTTTTTTCAGTAGGGGTGGGACAAAACTTATTTTATTTTAAAAATTAATATATTATGAAAAAAGAAATAACCAATCTGTTATTAGGAATTGCAGCCGGAGCAGCAGCCGGCGCTATAGCTGGAATACTTATGGCTCCTGATAAGGGGGCAAAAACCCGCAAATCTATTTCTAAAAGTGTGGGTGCCTCAAAAAAAGATCTGGCTCAAACTATGAAAGAAAAAGTGGATGAGTTAAAGTATGAAGTTAATGGAATGGTCGACGAAATGCAGAAAAAGCTGAATGATGCTGAACTTAAAATGAAGAAGAGGGCAAAGAAAGTTGAAAAAAAAACAAATAAATCAACAAGGAAAATACCTGTAGGTTAATCCCATTTGAAAACCAGGCCTTATTAGATAAATATGAGCAAAGACTTTACAGACAGCATTGAACAACTGGATAGTTCGGTAAGGAATTATGTCAAGGTTAAACTGGAACTTATTAAACTTACTATTCTTGAAAAGGCGGCTAAAATTATATCTGTCATATATATATTATTGGTAGTAATGTTTTTTTTCCTGTTGATAATCGCAACTGGTGTGGCAGCTTTTGCTGTATGGTACGGAGAAACTTACAACGACTATGTTGGTGGCCTACTGATAGCAGGAGGTGGCTTGATTTTGGTTACTTTCCTGTTGGTAGTTATTGGGAAAAAGCTGCTTTCTAATGGTATAATCCGGGGTTTATCAGCACTAATGCTTAAAGATGATAAAGTGCCGAAGTAGAGTAAACGAATTATTCACTCACAAAATAATATAAATGAAAAGTGCAGGAAGATCAATTTGTTGTTGCTCTGTTCATATGAAAACATAAAACCACTGGTTAATTATGCTATATTAATTAGCCTGGCTGCTAAGAGATTATAGAACTATTTGCTCATATTAGTTAACTTGAATTGCTATACTTTAAAAACTGTTTGAATAAGCAAAGTTGAATAGAAAATAAAAATACATTAACAATTAAAATTTGAAAATCATGAAAAATGGAACTAAGAATGCCTTGTTGGGATTTTTGACAGGCGCAGTCGCCGGAGCAGTTACAGGTATATTACTTGCACCGGATAAGGGAATTAATACCCGCAAGGAGATAACAAAAACTTCACAAAAAGTTTCAAAGGATGTAAGTGTAAGTTTTCAGCAAAAAGTGGATGAATTGAAAGAACAGGTAAATAAAATAGTTGCCGAAGTTCTGGAGAAGGTTAAAGAAGTTGGAGAAAAAGTTTCGCAATCAGGCGAAAAAGTTGCCCAGACAGGTGAAGAAGCAGGTAAAGTAACGGAAACAGGTGGTAAAAAAGCAGTTGTAGCTGCAGAGAAAGCCTCAGACAAGACCAATGAAAAAATCTATGGTAAATCATCAGGCACGAACCTATAACAGCCGTTAATTGCATCAATATAACTGCATGGATAAAGAACTTATTAATGATTTGGAGGAGATTGGTGAACCTTTAAAGGAATACCTGCAACTGCAGCTCGAAATGGAAAAGCTGTCATTATTGGAAAAGCTGTCCCGTTTTGGAGCCTATTTATTTAAAATATTAATAGTGGTTTATCTTTCAATTCTAATTGTTGGCTTTTTGTTGGGAGCATTAGCGGTATGGTACGGTAAGACATTTGATAATTATTTCATAGGTGTACTGATTGCCGGTGCAGGATTGTTGATAGTGACTATATTGCTTATAGTTTTGAGAAAGAAAATTGCAGTGAATTCTGCTTTGGCTAATCTGTCGGAAATTTTAATGAACGACGAAGAAAAATAGAAAAGTATGGCTTTAAAAAACATGAAGGATGTTAAACGGAAGAAAGAGCAACTGGAATTCCAGTCAAAATTCTATAAAAAAGAATTGGCCATCTCAGCCAATGGTATTTTCAGCAATTTTGCTGAAAATTTCAGGGCCCTGGCATTTGATTTTGGATTCCGGTTGGTAAGCCGGCTAATCTTTTCCCGTCGTAAAAAGCATCACGTAAAAATTGAATAGCATTAAATATTAAATCTGAAATTATCTTTTATGGGAAATTGATAATTTTGTTAATTAATAGAAATCACCGGTTTAAGTTGTTATGCAACAGTGAGCCGGTGATTTTTTGTAATAAAAAGCAGCATTGGGCTAAAAAGATTTTGCGAATGGGAAAACAATTTTTACATTTGCACGCACAAAAATCAGACGTTCTTTGTGAAAAGGTGAGGTGGGTGAGTGGCTGATCAGTCGGCCGACGGATGCTAAACTTGCCGTACGTTCTATTAAATAAGATATTAAGGTGAGGTGGGTGAGTGGCTGAAACCAGCAGTTTGCTAAACTGCCGTACGGGTAACCGTACCGGGGGTTCGAATCCCCCCCTCACCGCATAAGAATAAAAAATATAAGTATTCGGGGTATAGCGCAGTCCGGTTAGCGCATCCCGCTTGAGGCGGGAGGGTCGTCGGAATTGCAACCTGAGAAAGAGTTAAAAAAGATTACGGGGTATAGCGCAGTCCGGTTAGCGCACCTGGTTTGGGACCAGGGGGTCGCAGGTTCGAATCCTGCTACCCCGACTTTATTTAAAAAAGACCATTGTAAATCAGTTATTTACATGGTCTTTTTTCTTTTAGTGCAAATTTCAGTGCAATTAAATTTTATTAAAAAATCTGTATTTAATAAAATCGCTACTCCCTCACTTAATTAATTTCCAAAATTTTCCCACCATGAATTTTTTAACCCTTCATTTTCCAAAACTGATTTTCATTTTCTATAATTTTTCACCGACCCGAATTAAAACACTTTTTTATATAACGTCAGATTTTCCTATGAAAAATTTGGAAATCGGAATATTCAGAAACTGAATTTCATTTCTGGATTTTATTTTTTATAAAATTTTTAATCATCTATAAATTAGCAAAATCAGAAAATATATAGGAATTAATTTTTATAAAAATAGTTGTTGACGTTTGACCCACAAGCACTGGGGGGAGGGGCACTATACCTCCCCCAGAAGGGGGGGATACTTTTATCGTACATTAGTATTTATGTGTAAAACATACCAACAATGAAACTACAAGATAAATTCAAGTACGATTCAGCAATATTAGGCTTGAACAATCAATACATCGCCAGTGAAGACGGTACATTTTTCATTAATCATCCATGCATACTTATTCGTGATCAGACTTTAATTCAAAACAAAATCTACCTGCTTATCCATGAGTGCAATCAACAACCAGAAGGAATGTCCTATTCTGTGGTTAAGTTTATTGACTGCTATTATAGTAATGCCGTTTTAAATATTTTCATTCAAGAAATATATTCAAATGAACCTATGCGAATCCAGATAGATTTTAATGAATCGAAAACCCAATGTCCGTGGCTTTTACTGGATGACACAAATCTGCAAGCATTGATGGATAAGGTGGCAGAACAAATGGTCGTGTATGATTACTGCATTGGTGGTAAAGGATAATGTTGCTGGTAGTTGCGTAAAAAATACTGCACATCATTCTTCCCAAAAAATGTGATTTCTGAATTACCAAAAACTATGTATTGAGTATTGTACGATTAGAACAAAACCATTGTTCTGCTTCACATCTGTCCTAAATAAACTTAAAAAAAGATAAGCCAATTGGGACCCGATTAAACGGGTCCAGTATTTTTGTAGTGCTAACATCAAAAATTACAATTGGCTATGAATACAAAATTAACTCTGTTTGCTCAAATTATTCAATCTTTATGTAAAAATTCCTTTAATAATCTGGTAGAAAAGCATGATACTGATAAACACAATAAAGGTATCAATAGCTGGACTCATTTGATTACAATGCTATTTTGCCAATTCTCTAAATTAAACTCATTACGAGATGTTACTAATGGACTTAAATCAACTTCTGGCAACCTGAACCATTTAGGATTGAAATTATCTCCATCAAAATCTTCGCTTTCTTATCAAAACCAGAATCGTGAATGGCAACTATTTCAAGACTATTATTTTAAACTCCTTCAAAAATTATCAGGCATTGCCAGGTTTAAGCAAACCAGATTTCGTATTAAAGCAAAAATACTTCTTCTGGATTCAACTACTATATCATTATGCTTAAGCATTTTTGACTGGGCTAAATACCGTAAAAAGAAAGGAGCAATAAAACTTCATACCCTACTTGATTATGATGGATGTCTTCCTGTTTATATTAATCTTTCTGATGGTAATCTTCATGATGCAGAAGCTGCAAAACAAATAGTACTTCCGTCTGATAGTGTGGTGGTTGCTGACCGCGCATATATTGACTTTGAAAATTTATATCGCTGGCATACCGGAGGAAGTTATTTTGTTATACGATTAAAAAAATCAGTAAAATTTAAACGATTAAATGAACGGGAACTTCCGGAAAACAGGCATGAACATATTCTAGTTGATGAATATATTGAATTGGAAGAAGAGAAAACCAGAAATAAATATCCAAAGAAACTTCGTCGTGTAGTTATTTGGGATGAAATAAATCAACAGACGATTGAACTTATAACAAATCAATTTACTTGGACAGCAAACACCATTTCTGATCTATATAAAGCCCGTTGGGACATAGAACAATTTTTTAAGGACATTAAGCAGTTATTGAAAATTAAGTCATTCCTGGGAACTTCACCTAATGCAGTCCTTATACAGATTTGGACAGCAATGATTACTATCCTGATAATAAAATATCTTAAGGCATGCGCAAAATATGGATGGTGTTTATCAAATTTGGTTGCTTTCTTGAGATTAAACCTTTTAGTGAAGTTTGATTTAAACCGTTTGCTCGATGATCCTTTTATTCAAGAGGCAGAACCTGTCCCAATTGAGCACTATGTGCAAGGAAAACTCTTTGATTGGGGGGATTGATTTTTGGAAAATAAGAAAATGTGCTTGAAAGCATTATTTCATGCAGATGATTAGTTAATTTTGAAAACGTTTAGGACAGCTCTGGGGTGGAATATAAAAGGAATGAATATGTAATAAAGTACTATGAAGGTCAAGATGATAAATATAGAGTGAAAATTCTCAAGCACAACTGCAATACTGGCAACTTTTACTACAGAATGGAAGCCATTGAAGGGAATAAGATGTATGAGGAAATGCATAAAGAAGAAGCAGCATAGTTTTCATTGCTGTTGTTATGGAGTAGAGGTGATAATCCCAGTATTCAAGGTACGCTGGTCAATATTAATACCAAACAAGAATCATGATTAATTGCCAAAGTCCCAACCTAAAATAGAGTAAAGTTTTTGTTGTTATAAATATTTTTGTTGATTTTTTAGTTGTGAAGAAGTGCAGGGTGGTTTAGTACTCTGCATTTTTTTAAACTTACGGTTAATATTCATTTTCTAATATTTTATATCTTTAGTCCAACAAATAACCAGTTCACATATTAACGCTAAATATGTGAACGTTTGAACTTTTATAAAAAGGTGATGGACGAAAAATTGTCATCCAAATTTGCTGATGTGTTTTGCCGTAGTTTTCATAAATCGTTAGTTAAAGAACGTATGTAAATTTTAATCATTATGAAAAGAGTCATTTACTTATTATTGGTTGGACTTTGTATTTATTTAGGGTGTAATTCTGAAAAATCTGTTTCATTCGAAGATATTGTAATAGGGAAAGAAAATAATTTAGAAGTTTTCTACTATAAAAATAAGAAGTACACAGGAACAATCCTAAAACAAGAAAATGGGATTTTACAAGAACGTTATAATGTCAAAAACGGAATAAAAGATGGGGAATATTATGATTATGATTATGATGGTCAACTTGTAAGAAGATGTTCCTATAAAGAAGGAGTTTTAGATGGTGATGACATTCGTTACCGTACAGACGGTTCAAAAATGGTTAAGTATCCTTATAAAAATGGAATATTAGATGGATATGAAGAAATGTACTATTCAGACAATACTTTGATGTCAAGACACCATTAGAAGGAGTATTTGAACGGTATCAAGATGGAAAAATTATTGAGAAGGGACAATATGAAAATGAGAAAAGACAAGGAGTTTTCGAGGATTATTATCTCAATGGTGTGGTATCGAGAAGAGTGAACTACAGAGATGATGAATTAAATGGGAAATATGAACTATTTTACGACAATGGTCAATTAAGACACTATTATTTATATAAGAATGGGGAAGAAATTGAGCGGTCTCCCATTTACAATGAAGATGGTGAACAAATTGAAGGAATTTACCTCAAGGGAAGTAAAATAAAAAAGAAGGATATCGATTTAATTAATACACCACGTAAATAAATTTGGACTTGTTTTGGGATTAGTTTTAACCAGATTCCATCCAATATTTATTACTTTTAACGTCCATATAAAACCAATAATTAAATGGCTCAAAATAGATTAACACTCGGCACATTAGAATCCTGGCTATGGGATTCAGCCAACATACTTCGTGGCAGCATTGATTCCTCAGACTTTAAGAATTACATATTTGGATTACTTTTCCTAAAACGTTCCAATGATGTTTTTGAAGAAGAAATTGAAATAATGATGCAGCGTGATGGTATAAGCAGAGAAGATGCTGAAGACGAAACTTATTTTCAATTACCACCAGAATCCCGATGGGAAACCATTAAAACTAAAACAGAAAATATTGGCATTGCTTTAGATATTGCTTTCGCTGCCATTGAACGTGAAAACACATCATTGGAAGGCGTAATGACCGCCACCAAATTTGGAGATAAAGAAAAATTATCTGATGAATTATTGCAACGCTTATTAAGGCATTTCAATCAGCATTCATTAAGAAATGAGCATTTGGAATCAAGAGATTTGTTGGGTGATGCATATGAGTACCTGATTAAAATGTTTGCCGATGATGCTGGCAAAAAAGGTGGTGAATTCTATACACCAAGAGGCGTGGTTCAGTTGATTGTGCAATTAATCAAACCTCAACCAAAGCAAAAGGTATATGATCCTACATGTGGTTCTAGTGGTATGCTAATTGAATCTGCTAGGTATATTGCACAGCAACCCAATGGTAAGGTTGGTAATAATATTAACGTATCATTGTACGGTCAGGAAAAAAACCTTAGCACTTGGGCAATTGGCAAGTTAAATTTGCTTTTACATAATTTCATGGATGCTGATATCCGCAAAGGTGATACTTTGGTGAATCCACAACATAAAAACGATAATAACGAATTATCATTATTTGATAGGGTAATCGCCAATCCACCATTTTCAATGGGCGAATGGTGGACACCAGCAGAGAACAGCATTGAAGTTAAACTGGACAAAAATGGCAAGGAGAAAAAGGTATCACCCAATTATTCCAAAGTGGTAACCGATTCTTATGGCAGGTTTCAATATGGAATACCGCCAAGAGGTTATGCGGATTTAGCGTTTTTGCAACACATGATTGCCGTATTGAAACAAGATGGTAAAGCAGGGGTGGTTCTGCCACATGGAACACTTTTTAGAGGCGGTTCAGAAGGAAAAATAAGGCAAGGATTATTGGAAGCAGATTTGGTTGAATGTGTTGTTGGTTTGCCATCTGCTTTGTTTTATAATACTGGCATACCTGCATCAATTTGGATTATCAATAAAAACAAAACTGAAGCATATAAAGACAAGGTGATTATTATTGACGGCAGTAGTGATTATAAAGAGGGCAAGAACCAAAACCAATTATTGGAAGAACACATCAATAAAATTGTAAATGCATATGATGGTAATACTGATGTTGAAAAATATATGCGAGTGGTGGATGTTTCTGAAATAAAAGAAAACGATTATAACCTAAATATTTCCAGATATATTGACACCTCAGAACCCGAAGTGGAAGTTGACATTAAAGCCGTTCACCAAAAACTTTCAAAACTGGAAGAACGTGAAGCCGTTATTGATAAAAAGTTGGCTGAATTTTTAAAGGAGTTGGGGGCATGAGAGAGGGATATAAAGATTCAGTGTTAGGTAAAATTCCTGAGAATTGGAAGTCCTTAAAAGTTGGTGAAGTTTGCAGGTTAAAAGGTGGATTTGCTTTTAAAAGTTCTGATTCATGTGAAGAAGGAATAAAGTGGTTGAAGATTGCAAATGTTGGCGTTAATAAGATTAAATGGGAAGAAAAATCATTTTTGCCATTTGGATTTGAAACACAACACAATGAGTTTGTACTTACAGAAGGTAATGTCGTGATTGCGATGACACGTCCAATATTAAGTGGAAAGTTAAAGATTGCCAAGATTGGTGAAATGGATTCAGGTTCGCTATTGAATCAAAGAGTTGGTCGAATTGAATCAAAAGAATGTCTTTGTGAAGAATATGCATATCAATATTTCAATTCAGTTGCATTTATTACTAAAATGGAAAAAGAACTAATTGGTACAGACCCACCTAATATTAGTTCCTCAATGTTTGAATTGTTAGATATACCACTCCCCCCTCTCCCAGAACAACAAAAAATAGCCGAAATATTAAGCACTGTTGATGATAAAATTTATGTAATAGACCAACAGATAACCGAAACCCAAGAACTAAAAAAAGGTTTGATGCAACGCTTGTTAACCAAAGGCATTGGTCACACCGAATTTAAAGATTCACCACTTGGAGAAATTCCTAAAAGTTGGGAAGTTGGGAAGTTAGCTGAAGTTTCTATCAAAATTGGTGATGGGTTACATTCTACTCCAAAGTATGTTGAAGACTCCGACTATTATTTTGTAAATGGTAATAACTTAGTAAATGGTAAATTAACCATTTTTGAAAATACTAAATGTGTTAGCGAACCAGAGTATCTAAAACATAATATAAACATTGATTCTTCTTCAATTTTAATGTCTATCAATGGCACAATTGGGAACATAGCATTTTATAATGGAGAGTTGGTCGTCTTTGGTAAAAGTGCCTGTTATATTTCACCAAATATAAAAAAGTTGGACAAATATTATCTCTACTATTATTTGCAAATGAATGAGATTAAAAAATACTATTCGGATGAATTAACTGGCACTACAATTAAAAATTTATCCTTAAAAACAGTGCGTAATACACCAACAGCACTTCCCAAAATGGGTGAACAACAAAAAATAGCCTCAATATTAACCTCAGTCGATGAAAAATTAGAAGTATTGGGTGATAAGAAAACCAATTACCAAGAACTTAAACAAGGCTTGATGCAACAATTGTTAACAGGCAAAATTAGAGTTGCAGTATGAAAAACAAATAAGTTTACCATGACTATAATCCCAAAAAACAATGAGTAAATTCGAGGTTGCCCGACAGAAATATAAACCTGAAATAATTAAGGTTCTTTTTATTGCAGAATCAATTCCGAAAGAAGAAGACAACCGTTTTTTTTACTTCGAGGATGTACCAAAAGGTGATTCACTCTTTTTGGAAATGATGAAACATTTATATCCAGAAACTAAAGAGTTCAGACCGAAGGTAATTCGTAAAGGTAAAGCAATACTATTAAAACAGTTTCAGCAAGATGGTTACTATTTAATGGATGCAGTTACTAAATCGGTAAGTGGTTTATCTCCCAACCAAAAGAAAAAAGCGATATTTAATGAACGAGAAATGTTAGTTTCAAGACTAAGGCAACAAGTAAATGGAAATCCCAAAATCGTATTAATATCGGCTACAGTTTTCGAAGTACTGCATGAGTACCTAACAAGCGAAGGTTTCAATATCGCCCATAATGAAAGTATTCCATTTGCAGGATTTGGGAATCAAACAAGATTCCATACACAACTTGAAAAATTTGGATTATGACGCATTCCCCAGAATATATTTACTCTGAATTACCAGCCATTAAGTTGTTTCAACAAATGGGATATCAGTATTACGATGCCAGCCAAAATGATGAAAGAAAAGATATTACAGAGGTAGTTTTAACAGACCGTTTAATTGCATCCATCAAAAGAATAAACCCTTGGATTAACGATAATAACCTTAATAAAGCATATACCGAAATATCATCCGTTAATGGCACATCATTAATGGAAATTAATGAAAAGGTCTGGAAACTCATTAGGATGGGCAACAAGACCCTGAAGCAAGTGATTAATGGTGTTGAAGGTTTTCATGCGGTTCACTACATCGATTACCAAAACCCAGGGAACAATGATTTTCTAGTAGTGAACCAAATGAAGTATCATGGAAAATACCAGAATTCAATTCCAGATTTGATGGTTTATGTAAATGGTTTACCTATTGGAGTGATAGAATGCAAATCACCAATGGCAATAAACGCATGGGATAAGGCTTATAGCGATTTGGATTATTATCAAAAGAATTCAGAAAAACTATTTCATTATAACCAAATATGTGCTGGTATTTGGGAAGTAGGTGGGAAGTACGGTGCTATCTGTTCACCTCAAGCATTTTATTCAGTGTTTAAAACAAGCAAAGAAGACTTAGAAATAGTAAAACAAGCAAAAACGGAGCAGGATAAACTACTTATTGCACTGTTCAAAAAAGAGAGATTATTGGATATAATCAGGCATTTCGTATTGTTCGAATTGGATGAAGGCTTGACCATTAAAAAACTACCAAGATATCAGCAATACAGAGCCACCAACAAAACCATTGAACGTTTAAAATCAGGTGAAGGTGGTGTGATATGGCATACCCAAGGGTCTGGTAAGTCTTTAACTATGGCTTATGTTACACGTAAACTACAAGCACCTGAATATGGTTTTGATAACCCTACGGTAGTTGTAATGACCGACAGGAAGGATCTGGACAGGCAAATAACAACAACTTTCCAGAACGTTGGATTTAAAAATGTGAATCAGGCTTCATCTGTAGTTCACTTAGATAAACTTTTGAGAAATGATTAGGGTGGAATCATTACCACAACACTTCAAAAATTTCAAGAAACTGATAAGGAAACCACTGATTCCACCGACCAAACCGAACAGGAAGAACGTGGTAATCTAACAATCGAAAAAAAGATTGAAGGAAAAACATTAACCAAAATCACAAAGGAACTCCAAAAAAATAAATGGGTTGAAATTGAACGAGAAGAAATTGAACTGGAAGAACTTTCGAAAAAAGAAAATCTATACATACTGGTTGACGAAGCACACCGAAGTCATTATGGTTTTCTGGCTGCATTCATGAGAACCGTACTGCCTAATGCCAAGTTTGTAGCATTTACTGGAACACCAATATCCAAAGAAGATAAATCAACATTGGGTGAATTTTATGGTGGTGATTATATCGATGTTTATACCATCATGGAAAGTGTTGCTGATGGTGCAACCGTTGAACTATTATACGATGAAGGAATTGCACTGCTTAATGTAAAGAAAGAAGAACTGGATGCAGAGTTTGAAGAAAAGTTTGGTCATTTATCCGAAGAAAAAAAGGATAAACTAAAGCGAGAAGCATTAAGAAAATACCTATTGTCTTCAGAGCGAATAAATGAAATCAGCAAACACATTATCAATCATTATCGGGATAAAATATATCCTGATGGTCATAAAGCAATGATAGTTTGTTCAGGTAGAAAAGCAGCCATTAAATACCAACAAACATTACATGCATTAAAACTGGAAGGGTATCATAATTTTGAATCAAAAGTGGTGGTGAGTATAGGTTCACCCAAATCAGATGTCATTGCAAAAGAATACTATGAAACTTTGGATTGGAATAAAAACAATCCAACAAATAAAAAACCCATTTATGTAGTGCCACCTGAAGATATAAAAGATGCTACCGATGATTATAAATTACCATTTGGTGATGAAAATGAACGTGAAAAATCAGGTAAGAAAAAGTACGATAATACAGCTTTCATAATTGTTTCGGATATGCTACTAACAGGATGGGATGCACCAATTGCATCATGCCTGTATCTGGATAAACCATTGAAGGAGCATAGTTTATTGCAAGCCATTGCCAGAGTTAACCGTTCAGGGAAAGGTAAAAATGCAGGTTATATTGTTGACTATAATGGAATCACAAATTATCTGATCCAAGCACTTGAAATTTTTTCGGGAGATGTCCGACCTGATGATATATTAAAAAACATTAACGAAGAACTGCCAAAGTTGGAGATGAACCATACCAAATTGGTAGGTTTCTTCAAACCTATGAAAATTGATAGGTTGTATCAGCGTGATGCTTATATTGATGCTGCCATTCGTTTCATTGAACCAATTGATATACGTGATGAATTTAAGGTTTTATTAAAGGAATTCAACAAGTCAATTAATAAAGTATTGCCTAATGTCAAGGCAATAAAATATCAAGGTGACTTTAAATTATTCAACGAAATTAAACTAAGGGCAAGAAATGCTTTTCCAGATGATGATGGATTGAAGATTAGCAAAGATGAAAGCAAGATGTTACAATCGATGATAGATGAACATCTAAAATCTGAAGGTGTTGAAAATCTCTTGGCTGAACCTATTTCTATTATTGATAAAGATAAGTTTAAAGAAGAAATTATGAATGCATCGCCAGCAACCAAAGAGTTGAAGATGCGAAACAACTTGAAGCATACCATCAAGGTTGGCATGGATAAGAATCCAGATTTTTATAAGCCATTGGCTCAACGTTTGGATGAATTATTGAAACTAAAAAAAGAAGAACGAATCACCCAATTGGAACTACTGAAGGCATTCACCGAAATTCAGGATGAAATAATTGAAGAACAATCTGAAGGTGAAAAAAAAGGTTTTAATACAGAGCGTAAACGTGCTGTATATTCAACAATGAAAACCATTTTTGATGGTGATGCAGAAGATGCTACCAAAACCATGTTTGACCTAATAAATGGTGAACTAAATATTGTTGGTTGGCAAGCTAAGGGTCAGGTTAAAAAAGACATCGAAAATAAAATCATGCGATTCTTAAAAACCAAGATGGGCAGAACCGAAGCAAAGTTGAAAGCGAAAGAAATGGTCGATGTTTTAATACAAAATAAAGATGCCTAAAGTCCAATACGGTAATAAAACGATTGAATATACCACCATCGAAAAGGATGGCTTAAAATCGCATTATATCAGCGTACAGAAAGGCATTGGGGTTGTATTAAAGGGCAAGGCAATTCCAATCGAAAAAGCCAATCAATTAATCCTGAAAAAAGCCAAATGGATATTGGATAAGTTGGAATTGGTAAAGTCCATTGGTGATGAAGATATTGTTACTGGTTCAAGAATTCAGTACCTAGGCAGAAAGTATTATGTTGAGGTTTTTATTAATGATGGTGTTGATGGAATCATTATCGATTTCACAGAATCAAAGTTCAGGGTCAGCGTACCAAATCCTAAGAATAACCAAGAAGAATTAAAACTAACATTTGAAGAATTCTTCAGGGAAAAAGCAAAGGAAAAAATTACTCCAAGGGTAAAAAAGTGGTCAAAAATAACAGGACTGGAATATAACGAATTGAAGTTTCAACGACTGGAAAAACGTTGGGGAAGCTGTACACCATCCAACAACATCTTAATTAACATCGATGCAATTAAATTGCCCTTCAGTTTAATCGATTACCTGATTGTACATGAACTGGCACACACCAAAATAAAAAATCATTCAAAAGAATTCTGGGCAGAACTTTCCAAGCATATACATAATTGGAAGGAACTGGATGAGAAAATGTATGGGATGAAGTTGTAAGAATATGCCGATTTTAGGAAAAAAGGAATGCAAAATTCAATTAGTAAATGCGAATTTTAGATTTAATTAGATAAAAATAGAATGCTGATTATTTTATATTTATACTTGGAAAAATATTTCATATCTTTATTCCTTTACAAAAAAACCTGATTATTGAACCAGATATCTGTCACCAAACTTCATAAATACAATGAAAAAATTACTACTATTACTATTCGTATTACCAGTATTTTCATGTTCACAAAATGAGGAAACTGTTTTTTCACAGACCCAGACCCCATATTTAGAATGGGAACAAACCTATGGAGGGTCTAGTAATGATTATTTATATTCCATCATTCAAACTTCCAATGGGGGTTATCTTCTTGGTGGGGAGACTACTTCAAATGATGGAGATGTTCAATCAGGGAATCATGGTGATTCGGATTATTGGGTAGTAAAAATAGATGCCAATGGAACTGTTGAATGGGAGCGCACTTATGGGGGAACGAGTTCTGAAAGAGTAAATACTATTATCTCCACTTTTGATGGAGGTTACATTCTTGGAGGAATAACTTTTTCAAATGATGGAGATGTTCAATCAGGGAATCATGGTGGTTGGGATTTTTGGATAGTAAAAATCGATAGTAATGGAACTATTGAATGGGAGCAAACCTATGGAGGGTCAAATCGCACTGATTATTTAAAATCCATCATTCAAACTTCTGATGGAGGTTACATTCTTGGTGGGGTCACTGCATCTAACGATGGAGATGTTCAATCAGGGAATCAAGGAGGGGTAGACTCTTGGATAGTAAAAATAGATAGTTCAGGAATTATTGAATGGGAACAAACCTACGGAGGGTCTAAATGGGAATATTTATCTTCCATTATCCTAACTTCTGATGGAGGTTATCTTCTTGGTGGGGAGACTGGGTCACAAGATATAGGTTTTCAATTTGGGAATTGTTGGATAGTAAAAATAGATAGTTCAGGAATTATTGAATGGGAACAAACCTACGGAGGGTCTAAATGGGAATATTTATCTTCAATTATCCCAACTTCTGACGGAGGTTATCTACTTGGAGGAGGGACTGAGTCAAATGATGGAGATGTTCAATCAGGAAATCATGGGAATGAAGATTATTGGGTAGTAAAAATAGATAGTTCAGGAATTATTGAATGGGAACAAACCTACGGGGGGACTGATCAGGAGCATTTATTCTTCACTATCCCCGCTTCTGACGGAGGTTATCTTCTTGGGGGAGGGACTAAATCAAATGATGGAGATGTTCAATCAGGGAATCATGGTGATTCAGATTATTGGATAGTGAAAATAGATAGTACTGGAACTATAGAATGGGAACAAACTTATGGGGGGTCTGATTGGGAATGGTTACAATCTGCTATTCATACTTCTGGTGGTGGATATTTACTTGGTGGATACACTTTCTCAGACAATGGAGATATTCAATCAGGAAATCATGGTAAAGTTGATTATTGGGTAGTAAAAATAAATCTTAAAGACAGTTATTAATTTAAGAAATCTATCTCTTAAATTCTATACCAATCTGTCCAAATTAGGCTGAAGATTTACAAATTTACACCCCAAATAATATTTATATGTACATCACCAATTTCAAGCACTTTCTCGATGAAAATGGTAATATCCCAACTGTTATGCCCAAAGAAGCACAAGAGTTAGCCAACTTTCTGGCTCTATTAATCGATGATGCAAGCACAGGTGACTATGATTCTGAACCGACAATCAGGTGCATTGAAAAGAAGTGTGAGGGCTTGGTTGTGGCATTTGTCACACATGACACAGATGATATATATTGGGTTTGCCCATTATGCAAAACCAAAGGTTATATAACCGATTGGCGTGGCACAAAATGGGATAATGGGCAATAATTCGTGTGCTTTAGACCTTTTTTCCTGTGATGTATGTTATAATTAAAAACTACCGAAAAAATGGTAAAGAAAGGAAGGCTAATGGTCTCCCTTTTTGTTGTGAAACAGCAAGATGTACATCTACAATAGCAGGTTTTTATGCTGAATCTTTACCCACTGTTGATTACCATTTTTTGCTGTGGCATTCATAACATGATACCCCTGAAGTCCCGCCTTTTAAATCTTCACCATGACAACTAACACAGTTTGTCTGTGGTTTATCAAGTCCGCTCTTATGTACAGCTCCATCTTTACTTATAGTATGGTCAGAAGGAGATGAGTATTTTGGCATATCATTATTCTCTTCACAGGAACTGAATAAAACAACCAATAGAAACATAATTAAAATCTTCATAATGCTGGGCTTTTATACCATCGTGAATAATAAAACGGTGATTGAAAAGTTTTTATTGTTTAATCTCATTTGTAGGAAAACTATAGGAAACAGAAAAGGGCAACTTAATAGTCACCCTTTCAAATGTTAACCCCTAAACATACAATACAAGAGATTGTATTGCGTATGTAAGTTACGGAATTATTATTTGGAAAAAAATACTTGGTTGTGATTTTTTTGGAATATTTAATTGCAGGATATCTTAACTATTCGTTCAGCTTTATGTGGCATATCCAGCGGGACAGAGTAAGCATTTAAATACTAATCATAAAGTTTCTTCATCTCGGATTCCTGAAATTCATTAGTTAGTGTCTGTCCATAAAGTACGATTTTTTTAACTTTTTTCTTTTGGAGTTTTATTCCGATTATTTATTGAGTAATATTCAATGTAACTTTTTCCTGTTATTCCATTTTTTTGTTGTTTTTATCATTTTTTTCTCTCATTT
>JAGXGA010000060.1 GCA_024636975.1 Mariniphaga sp. | reverse complement strand
ATCTATTGACAACCCGAAATCTATTGAATACAAAATCGGGGAGATTTTTAGTGAGTTGAGCAACAAGGTAAAAAGTGGCTACAACCTTCGTGAGATTATTGAAATGACTGATGAACTGCCTTTCGGCAGTTCTAAAGACAAGCACGAACTCAGCCACTTGTACGAGACCAAAATCAAGAACATGGGTAATGCGGGGCGAAATGGCGGACAATACTATACGCCACGTCCTTTGATTCGTGCAATCATTGAAGTTATTGACCCACAAGTTGGTGAGAAGATTTATGATGCGGCTTGCGGAAGTGCGGGATTCTTGTGCGAATCCTACGAGTACATGTATAACCGCATGGAGAAGAACACAGACAATCTCAAAACCTTACAGGAAAAAACACTTTACGGAAAAGAGAAAAAGAACTTGGCGTACATCATTGGTGTAATGAACATGATTTTACATGGGATTGAAGCTCCGAACATCATTCACACCAATACGCTGACTGAAAACATAAGAGATATTCAAGAGAAAGACCGTTACAACGTCATACTTGCCAATCCACCTTTTGGCGGAAAGGAACGAAAAGAAGTACAACAAAACTTCGACATCAAAACAGGCGAAACGGCCTCTTTATTCTTACAGCATTTTATCAAGAGTTTGAAAGCAGGCGGACGAGCAGGAATTGTAATCAAAAACACCTTTTTGAGCAATGCCGACAATGCTTCGGTTTCATTGAGAAAGCATTTATTGGAAAGTTGTAATCTGCACACCATTTTAGATATGCCAGCAGGAACGTTTTTAGGGGCAGGCGTTAAAACGGTGGTTTTATTCTTTACCAAAGGCGAACCGACCAAAAAGACTTGGTACTACCAATGCCAAACAGGTAGAAGCTTAGGAAAAACTTCGCCATTGAATGATAACGACTTGCAAGAATTTAAAGACTCGTCTAAAACACTTTCTGATTCTGAAAAATCTTGGACGGTTAATGTTTCTGAAATCAATACCAGTAATTATGATTTGAGCGTAAAGAACCCGAATGGAAAAGAAGAAGTTGTTTTCCGTTCTATGGATGAGATAGTGGCAGAAATGGAAGCATTGGACGAAGAAACATCTGAAATTTTAATCGGAATAAAAGAGATGTTCTCATGAGCGAAGTAGTAATGACAACTTTAGGCGAATCGTGTGAGTTTTTTAATGGGAAAGCTCATGAAAAAGATATTGACGTTGACGGTAAATACATTGTCGTCAATTCCAAATTCATTTCTCAAGAAGGCAGAGTAATAAAGCGAACAAAAGAACAAATGTTTCCTTTATTTAAAGATGACATTGTAATGGTCATGAGTGATGTACCCAATGGCAAAGCATTAGCCAAGTGTTTCATTGTTGACAAAGATGATACCTATTCTTTAAACCAACGCATTTGCTGTATTCGCAGCAAAGAGTTTGACACCAAGTATTTGTATTACCAGCTCAACCGTCACGAACACTTTTTGGCATTCAACAACGGAGAGAACCAAACGAATCTTCGTAAAGGGGATATACTTGAATGCCCATTGTTTAAACCACCAATTGAAGAACAAAGAAGAATCGTAGCGGATCTAGATGCCACAATTAGTAAACTCGAAAAAATTAAAAATAATTTAGAAAGTAATATTGTCAACTCAAAAGAATTATTTGAAGGATACCTGCATGAAGTATTCGCTCAAAAAGGTGAAAATTGGACAAAAGCGACACTCGGTGAGTTAATCGAAAAAGGATGGATAATTAGCCATTTAGATGGCAATCATGGCGGCAACTACCCAAGAAAGGAAGAGTTTGTGAAAGAAGGAGTGCCTTATATTTCAGCAAACTGTATTCAAGGGACAAATATTGATTTCAGTAAGGCTAAATATTTAACTCATCAAAAAGCTGCTACTTTCAGAAAAGGTGTAGCAGTTGATGGTGACGTAATATTTGCACATAATGCTACAGTTGGACCAGTCGCGTTACTAAAAACTGACTTAGAAAAGGTGATACTTGGTACTTCACTAACATATTACAGATGTAATCCTGATTTTATACTTCCTGAATATTTATCCAATTACATGCGTAGCTATGAATTCAAAAATCAATATGAATCAGTTATGCGTCAGTCGACAAGAAATCAAGTCCCCATCACAAAACAACGGGAGTTTTTCCATATTATCCCACCAATAGAATTCCAGAAAGAAATAATATCAAAGCTTGAAATGATACTTTCAGAATCTCAAAACCTTGTAGAAAAATACCAATTTAAGAAGGTGATAATAGAAGAGTTGAGACAAATTGTTTTTATACAAGCTTTAAAAAATGAATTAATTGAAGCGGAATGAAAATCAAAACTGTCAACATACAAGGATTCCGTTCTATTAAAGAACCAATGCACCTTCATCTTGAACAGGTGAATGCCCTTATTGGTGCAAATAATTGCGGTAAAAGCAATGTTTTGAGTGCAATTTATCGTGTGCTTGGCAGGGATTGGGTTACTAAAAACAGCTTCTTCGACAATGATGTACATAATGAAGATTTTGAGACCGATATCATAATCGATTTTGAGTTTGACAAACCTTTTAAATATGAGCAGTATAAGGGTATTTTTATTGATATTCCAAAAGTTCGTTTCACTTATACACGCTATAAAGTGGGCGAAAATGCAGGTCAAAGAAGACTAGAAAAGCAATGTTTGAAATTAGATGACAATCCCGTTTTTGGTTTCAAAACAAGACCTAAAAAAGGGGCTCAACCCCAAATGTTTCCCTTGACTACAATACCACAAGAACTTCAAGAATCATTCCCAGTCATTTTCATAGGCACTGATAGAAATCTAAAAAATCAATTACCAGGAAGTAGAAATTCAATTCTCGGAACTTTGATGAAAGACATCAATGCAGATTTTGAAAATCCTGATAATCAAATTGAAGTTGGAAAACCCGGAAGTGGAAAAATGGTACCAAGACTTGAGAGATTTAGACAAGCAATTGATGAAGCAATACGCACTTTAAAAACAGATGAATTCAATGCACTCGAAAAAGCCATTAAAGAAAATGCTCTAAAACAGCTTGGCTTTAATCCTGAAACAGAAGGCGAAAAACTAGACTTGTATTTCAACCCTTTAAGTTCACTAGAGTTCTACAAATCACTTGAGATATTTGTAAATGAACATGACTACAATGTCAAAGCAACAGAACTTGGAGCAGGTTTTCAAAACGCCATTGTATTAGCTATTCTAAAAGCATTTGAAGACAGAAAAAAACAAGGTGCATTATTCTTAATCGAAGAACCTGAAATGTATTTGCACCCTCAAATGCAAAGGTCATTGTATAAAACGATTAGACAAATTGGTGAATCAAATCAAGTAATCTACATCACTCATTCACCGCATTTTGTTACCATTCCAGAGTTCAACGAAATTGTACTTGTCTCTAAAAATAAAGATGGAACACATATTAAAAAATCTACTTTAAATCCTGATGAAGGGCTAAAGAACAAGTTCCGAAAAGAATTAGATCCCGAAAGAAATGAAATGTTCTTCGCCAAAAAACTTTTGATAGTTGAAGGCGATACAGAGAAAATGGCATTTCCTGAATTTGCAAAGAGAATGGATATAGATTTTGATAGCGTTGGAAGCACCATCATTGAAGTTGGTGGAAAAAGGAATCTAATTGACTTTGTTGAATTGGCTTTGTCATTTGACATTCCAGTAGGTCTAGTTTACGATACGGATAGTTCAGATTTTGGAAAAGCTGAAAGAGAAGCTGAAGAAGAGTACAATGTATTATTGAATTCTTACAGTGAGAAAGGTGTACAGGTTTTCGTGTTTGAAAAGAACTACGAAGACGAGTGCAAAAAGTATTACACAGAAAAAACGTACCAAGAATATTGCATGAGTTTCGGGAGAAATAAAACACTTCGTGCCAGACTTATGGCACAAGAAGAAGGTATTCCAATACCTGATTTTGTACAACCAATTATCACATGGCTTGGTAGCTAAATATTTGTAATGAACGAAACCGAAACAAGAGCAGAATATATTGACCCAGCTTTAAAAGAAGCAGGTTGGGGCGTTGTGGAAGGCAGTCGCATTCGCATGGAATTCCCTATCAATAAAGGTCGGTTAATCGGTCATGGTCAGCGTAGCAAACCCGATAAAGCGGATTATATTCTGCAATACAAAAACAGAAATCTTGCAGTAATTGAAGCGAAAGCAAGAGATAAATACTATACGGAAGGCGTTGGTCAAGCCAAAGATTATGCAGGTCGTTTGCAAGTCCGTTTCACATACAGCACCAATGGTTTGCAGATTTACAAAATAGACATGGAGCAAGGCACGGAAGGTGACGTAAACACCTATCCTACACCAGACGAACTATGGGAAATGACTTACCCGAAATCTAATGAGCCAGCAGCAATACTTGCCGAAGAATGGAGAGAAAAATTATTATCTGTTCCATTTGAAGACCGTAGCGGAACTTGGCAACCACGTTACTATCAAGAAAATGCCATAACCAAAGTATTGGAAGCCATTTCAGAAAACGAACAACGTATTTTATTAACCCTTGCCACAGGGACAGGAAAAACGGCCATTGCGTTTCAAATAGCTTGGAAACTATTTCAGGCAAAATGGAACATCAACAAAGACGGACAAAGAAGCCCAAGAATTTTATTCTTAGCCGATAGAAATATTTTGGCAGACCAAGCATTTAATGCGTTCTCAGCATTTGAAGAAGATGCTTTGGTGCGTATCAATCCTGCTGACATCAAAAAGAAAGGCAGAGTGCCTAAAAACGGAAGTGTATTCTTTACAATCTTCCAAACGTTTATGAGTGGTCCGAACGACACACCTTATTTTGGGGAATATCCAGAAGACTTCTTTGATTTCATCATCATTGACGAGTGTCACCGTGGCGGAGCAAATGACGAAAGCAGTTGGCGAGCCATTATGGACTATTTCAAACCTGCCGTTCAATTAGGTTTGACCGCAACACCAAAACGAACTATAAACGCAGACACTTACGACTATTTTGGTGAGCCTGTTTATGTCTATTCCTTGAAAGAAGGAATCAATGACGGATTCTTAACGCCTTTCAAAGTCAAGCAAATTGACACGACTATTGACGAGTATTTATTCACCTCGGACGACACGTTAATAGAAGGCGAAATTGAAGAAGGCAAACGCTACACAGAAGCGGAAATTAACCGCATCATAGAAATCAAAGAGCGTGAAGAATATCGGGTAAAGATTTTTATGAGCCTTATTAATCAAAGTGAAAAAACTTTGGTTTTCTGTGCTACTCAATTGCACGCTTTAGCCATTCGAGATTTAATCAATCAATTTGCAGAAACAACCAATCCAAACTATTGTCATCGAGTTACAGCAGATGACGGAAAATTGGGTGAACAGCATTTAAGAGATTTTCAGGATAACGAGAAAAGCATTCCAGCAATTCTAACAACTTCACAAAAGTTGAGTACAGGAGTTGATGCCCCTGAAATTAGAAACATTGTATTGCTTCGCCCAATCAACTCTATGATTGAGTTTAAGCAAATTGTTGGTCGTGGTACACGGTTGTTTGACGGTAAAGACTATTTCACCATCTATGACTTTGTAAAAGCACACCACCATTTTAGCGACCCTGAATGGGATGGCGAACCATTAGACCCAGAGCCATCGCAACCAAGACCGCAACCCGAACCTTGTGATGTTTGCGGACAAAGGCCATGTATTTGTGCACAAGAGCCACCGCCAGAACCTTGTCTAGTGTGTGGTTACAGTTATTGCCGTTGCGGCAATCCACCAAGACGAATGACCAAAGTGAAATTGGCAGACGGAAAAGTGAGAGAGTTTCAGCACATGGTAAGGACTTCCTTTTGGAGTCCAGATGGTAAACCTATTTCGGCAGAAGCATTTTTGCGTTCGCTCTTTGGGGCATTACCCGAACTGTTCAAAAATGAAGATGAATTGAGAGCCATTTGGAGTAAACCCAACACGAGAAAGAAACTATTGGAAGAATTGACAGAGAAAGGTTTTGCCAAACAGCAACTGCAAGAATTTCAAATATTACTCAATGCTGAAAACAGCGACTTGTATGATGTTTTGGCTTATATCGCTTTTCACTCAAACATTGTAGAGAGACAAGAAAGAGCCGAAAGAGCAAAAATCCATTTCAACGATTACGACCCAAAACAGCAAGATTTTTTAAACTTCGTTTTGAGCCAGTATGTAAAACAAGGCGTTGACGAATTGGACGACACAAAATTAGGTGATTTATTGATTTTAAAATACAACGCAATCGGAGACGCAAAAAAGGAACTTGGCGACATTCCAACGATTAGAGAAACATTTATTGGATTCCAAACCTACTTGTACGACAAAAGAGCAGCAATTTGATAAACACGACCGACATAAAAGCCCAAGCTTCACAGCCACAAACATTGTCAAGCCGCACGAGCCAATGCTCCATCCAAAGCTTGCCAAAGAGTGTGTCTGCCCGAGCGAACGGCAGACACAAAAGTAGCAGCAAATTGAAAGATAAAATTTATGAAATGAATGAACACCAGGTGGTAACATCGTATATAAAACATTTGGGCAGTCAGTGGGTTATCGAGCATTTAAGCCCGTTTCAAAAGTACTTGTAACTTGACAGGAATGTGCTTCGAAATGCCAAACCCCAAGACCCTGATGCCGGGATTTTGTATACTTACCTTCAAACAAATTTCCCGGGAGGCAACTATTTTTCTGCCTATAAGGAAGGTTTCTGTGGTTTCAGCGTTCATCGGAAGCTACAATATTATGGGATACAAAATAGTGTAGTTAACCCGGCCGATATTCCTACAACTAATAAAGAACATAAACAGAAGGAAGATCGGCGCGACAATAGAAAAATAGCCCGACCGCTGAAGAACGGAGAACTCAGCAGTAAATCGTATGTTTGAAACTGCTTCGCGAAGCAAATCTGGAGTAAACAAGAGATCAAATATCATAGCGGTGTCCGTGCGTATTTCAGCGGCGGATTCTCGCATCGTAGTTCATTCCTGGTGGACATGTTTGCACTCCGAAAACCGCTCGCAACATTTACCAACCGTGTGCAGCCATTTGCGCAAAGAAAAATTTACCATATAAAATTGAATTTTTGATAGATTCGCATTATATTTGTTATGTAATTAGACAACATTTGGGATGCCCACAATAAAGATAATTGATTCAATAAAAATTGACATTTACTCAAGGGAGCACCCTCCACCGCATTTCCATGTGATATACGCGGAGTACGAAGAATTGATTGATATCCAGACATTAATAACGATAAGAGGCAGCCTTCCAGCCCGACAAAGAAAAAAAGTGATTGACTGGGCTTCGGATAGAAAAGAGTATTTGATGATGAACTTTAAACGTCTAAATTCAGGATTATGAGAAAGAAAATTGCCATACCAAGGATTATAAAAATAGAAAAAGTCGAAGGGCTGACAATCAGCTGCATGTTTAACAATGGAGAAAGCAGGATATTAGATTTCAGAAAAATATTTGAAAACTGGAAAATAACTGAGAATGATATAGAATATAAGCTCCTGAATGAACCAGAATTTAAAAAAGTTGGACTTCGAAATTTTACTTTATCGTGGGACAACATTGAAACCATGCTGATTGATGAAGATGGGAATGAACAGGCACATCCATACGAGATTAGCCCGGATGTACTGTATGATTTGAGCGAACCATTTGATTCTGAGAGTTTCTTTAGGTTTGGCAGCATGATAAAAAAAGCAAGGTTACATGCGGGTATGACACAAGAAGAATTAGCGTTACGAAGCGGGACTTCAAGGTTTTATATTTCACGATTGGAAAACAATAGGACAGATGTTGAATTATCGACATTTAGGAAAATTGTTGAAGCGGGATTAGGGAAAAATCTTCGCCTGATGATAGAATAAAAACGGTTGCCGATAAATAGGCTGTATGTTTGTAGAAAGTGCATAAGCATCCAGTTTTTGTAAATTAGTTTTTATTATTTTTAATTTTGCATCATGTGTAAGGATAAATTGATAACAGGAATAAAAGTTACTCAACAAATGAGTAAAGCCAGAAATATTCTGAATAATCAGGTTATCCCCAAAGAAGAACTGTTCCAGATTCGGAAAAAGGAAGGAAAGCTAAGTCCTGAACTTATAAGAGTTCTAAAATCAAATGCCTGATTTGATAATAATTGCAGGATGTAATGGTGCAGGTAAATCTACATTTTCATCTTCATTTTTACCCGAGGGATTAACTTCTTTCGACTAGGATAGATTATTTTTAGAGAATTACAATAGTTTAGAACCCAAATTTGAAGAGCATCGAATTCGATGCCTTTAAAAATGAATCCGGTTCAAATAGCTTTACACTTACTCCGAAAAAATGGATTGAATCAACTAATACCACAGAAAATAGCCCGACCGCTGAAGAACGGAGAACTCAGCGGTAAACCGTATGTTTGAAACTGCTGCGCGAAGCAAATCTGGAGTAACCAAAAGAGCAAATTTCATGGCGATGTCCGTGCGTATTTCAGCGGCGGATCCTTGAATTGCAGTTCAATCCTGGCAGACTTGAACGTGCTTCGAAATCCGCAACGACAACTTACAAGTGTCCGGAAGCAACCATAGGGGCAGACCATTAAACCATAAAATGTTTCCATATATTAGAACTTTTAATTAACTTTGCGTCGACAAAGTGACTATGAATGAAACAAAAATTTGATGTCATTTTACTTGGAGAAGTCTGGGACTTGCTTGATTCGATTGATGAGAATTCAAAAAAAAAATGACAGTCATGGAAAATACAAAATTGAGAATTTATACATTAGACGAGGCAAAAGACAAACATTTAGGTAAAGTCGGTACTGATAAAAGAGATAAATATGAGTACGAATTACGACTTGATTTGCTCGGAGAAATGATTAAGCAAACACGAAAAGAGAGACATTTGACCCAATCTCAATTAGGCGAATTGATTGGAGTACAAAAATCCCAAATATCACGGATTGAGAGAAATGCCAAAAACGTAACGATTGATACAATTTTAAGGGTATTTAGAGCATTAAAAGCAAAAGTAAATTTTAATGTTGAATTATTAGACGAAGAATTTAAGATTGCATAATCTACGGTTGCTAATAAATAGGACTCATAGCGGCGCTTCCCGCCGGTAGCGGGGATTGAACCCGCCTGAATGATAAGTCGGGCAGGCTACACCCCCGGGTTTAAGGCTATGTGCTTATAGAAGGTTTTTTTAGTATTTTGGGCGTTGCCCTTAAGCTAAAAACTCTTAGCTTTAGTATTTAATTAAAATAATTACGGATTAAAACTCATCTTTTTCTATTTCTCCTGCTTTCAACCATAATTTTATCAGGTTGCGGTCAAACTAAAAGTCCGAATTCTGATTCATATGCTGAGTCGCAAACCGAAGAAGACTTTTTGATAACCAACCTGGAATTACTGGGAAAGACCTGGGGTTTTTTAAAGTATCATCACCCTGAAGTTGGAAAAGGTAAATATGATTGGGATGATGAACTGTTTCAGTTTTTGCCGGAATACATGAACGTAAACAATACCAGGCAGCGGGACAAATCACTACTCCGATGGATAGAAAATTACGGTGAATTGCCTGAATGTACCACCTGTAAGGAAACAGCTGCCGATGCTTATCAAAAACCTGATTTTTCATGGGTTGAAAACGGAAATATGAGCGCTGGCTTAAAAGAAAAGATAAAAGAAATCTATCAAAACAGGCACCAGGGAAATCATTATTATATTAAGAAGGCGTATTATGATGGTAATCCTGAATTTTTAAACGAACAAGCTTATTCAACTTCTTTTCCCGACAAAAATCTTCGTTTATTGGCGTTGTATCGGTACTGGAACATAATCCAATATTTTTTCCCATATAAGTATTTAACGGACAAAAAATGGGATGAAGTATTGAGAGAATATATCCCTATATTTATTAATGCAAAAACGGCATTGGAATATCAATTGGCCGTACTTCAACTTGCAGGCGAAACCAATGATACGCATGCAAGATTTCTTTTAGAAGCAAATGAAAAAGACCTGGTGAGAGGAACAAGATATGCGCCTCTTAGAACGAATGAAATAGACTCATTGAGAGGAACAAAGTATGCGCCTTTTCTGGTTCGGTTTATTGAAAATAAATTAACAGTTACTGACTATTTCAAGCCGAAATTGAAAGAAACTGCAGGTTTAGAAATTGGCGACTTCATAACCCATGTAAACGGCAAAAAGATAGAATATATCATCGACAGTATCAAATCATATTATCCGGCATCGAACGAAGCAGCAAGAATGTATTACATGGCAACCGATTTGGTACGTTCGAATAATAATTCAATTCATATCGTTTATAATTCTTCCGGAACAATAAAACAAAAAGAATTAACAATGTATGAAAGGTCTGATTTGAATATGGACGAACCAAATAGTAAATTGTCTTATGACAGTATAATGATTGATAAAGATTCTATGTTTATCGGATATATTACACTTGAAACCATTAAAGAAACAGAAATATCCCATATTAAAAAGTCTTTTATAAATGCGAAAGGAATCATCATTGATATTCGGAATTATCCTGCCACTTTTGTGCCTTTTGCATTGGGTGAATTTTTTACTTCAAAAAGAAAGCCTTTTGCGAAATTTACAACATCAAATTTAAATAATCCGGGAGAATTTAATTTTAGTCGTAATGTGTCGATTTTAAATAATAACCCAGGAAACCGTGGTAGCTTATATGATTTTGGAAATCCTGGATCAGAAAAATATTTTCAGGGAAAATTAGTCGTCATTGTGAATGAAGAAACCATAAGTCAAGCCGAATATACCGCTATGGCATTCAGGGCCGGGGATAATACGGTTATAATTGGTAGTCAAACGCAAGGAGCTGACGGAAATGTCTCATTAATCCCGTTACCGGGAGGATTAAAAGCCGGGATTTCAGGTATTGGTGTTTATTATCCTGATGGGAGAGGAACTCAGCGTATTGGCATAGTTCCCGATATTGAGGTAAAACCTACCATTCAAGGGATTCGGGAAGGAAGGGATGAACTCTTGGAAAAAGCGATTGAAATTATAAAAAACGAGGGCGCCTGGTAACACATTTTTTTATTTTGATTTTTTAAAGAGTCGAAGTGCATTAAAACTTGCTAATAAAACGTTACAGCCAAAAAGGAATCTACCGCAGCTGTGAGAGATTTTAGTTCACTTATTCTATCACAATTGTGAGAGATTTTGAATAAATTTGAACATGAATAAATTATCAGCCTATAAATGCCCAACTGGTATATGGCATAGAGCTTTTCAAGTTTAAAAAAGAATTTGAAGATTAAATAAATACATAAAATTACTTTGCCGGGTTGTGCTAATTCTAGGGCTGCGGCTGGTGGTGCGCTATCGGCAGGTTCACGGTCTGGTTTCCGTTCCTGCATACTCGGGAGGAAATCGCATGCAACCTTCACCAGAAACTTGCACTGAACCTTTAACGGCAACCTAAAATAATAACAAAATTGAACAAAAGAACTAGAACTATGAAAACCAATATCCTCATTATATTTATTATTATTTGTTGTTATTCATGCGAAAAAAAGCTTGAAACTTTATCATATGTTGAGCTTAATAAAAAAGATATTTTACTTCGGGTAAATGAGGAATCGACTATATCAATTGAAAAATATTATCCGGAAAAGCCCAAAGAGTTATCGATTGAGTGGTTTAGTACCGATACAAACATAGTTGTTGTCGACAAAGGAACTATTACAGGCGTTGCGCCTGGAGTAGCCTCGGTTTATACTATGGTAAACGAAGTTCAAAGTTATTCATGCCATATTACAGTAAATGGAGTCTATGATGAAGATAATGATGTCTACATTTTAGGAGATCACGGGAAAATATTATTGTACTGGAAAAACGGATTTCCAACACAGATAACAGAATCAAAAAACAGAATTATTGGCAAATCAATTAAAGTGCATAACGACAACGTTTATGTTGCTGCTGATGATTATACAGACAAAGGTTTTCCAATTGCAAAATACTGGATAAACGACCAGGAATTTATTTTATCTGAACATAAAAGTGGAGTTACCGACCTGGCAGTATCTGATAACAACGTTTACGTAACAGGCTATGAAGTAGATAGCACTGGATTATATATTGCTACATTTTGGAAGAATGGTGTTGCAACTCATCTTGATAGTGGAGGGAATTTTTCAATAGCGAATGCTGTTACAGTCAATAATGGAGATGTTTACATTGCTGGTTATAAAGCTGACTATAATAATGGGGATAACGAGATTGCAAAATATTGGAAAAATGGTAAAGAAATCGAAATTACAAGAAATACAACTGCCAATGCTCAGGATATTTACGTAAAAGATAACAAAGTTTATACCTTGGTTAATGAATCTGTAAATAATGTGGTTCGTGCCAAATACTGGGTAGATGGTAATGGTTATATTTTGTCAGAAAACAATACAGCTACATTAGGGCGTTCAATGACAATTGCCGACGGAATCATTTACGTTTCAGGTATTGCATACAATAATACTGATGCACACAGTTATGCAATTTTATGGGTTGATGGTATTGAAGAAAGACTTTCAGAAAGAACCATATTTGGTGAAACTTGTAAATTAACATCATCAAATGGAGATGTTTATGTATTAACAAATGAACATCATGAATCTTTTACAGTGCCGAAATACTGGAAAAATGGAAAGGAGACACAATTTGTACGTTACAATGAAGTGTCAATGGCGTATGATATTTTTGTTGTTCCCAAAAAGTAAAAAATGAATAAAAGTCAGTTGTATTCAAAGTACATATTTCAGAGCGGGGCTGGTTCTGTTATCAACTGTGGATTTGAATTGGATTGCCAGTAAGTCCTGAATTCTAAAGCATTTAATAAATATCGTAGCGGGTTGATAGTGAAGTGTCTTGAAGTCCCGCACTATGATTTAAATTGATTAGAACGACAAATTACTTCCAGAATGAATAGATATGTAACCATCACATTAACAGTTATAATCACTTTATTGGCTATCTTTTTTTATTCGTGTAATTCAAAGAATAAGAGAATAAAAGAAGAATCTGATAATTTAAGAATCATTAGCTACAACGTTTGGTATGGATTTACCAAAGTACCCGAAAGAAAAAAGACCTGGATTTCATGGATGATTGAGCAACGACCTGATATTGTTTCACTTCAGGAGCTTAATGATTATACACATCAAAAATTGGCTGAAGATGCAAAAAGTTACGGTCATGATTATAGTGTATTACTTAAAGAGGAAGGGTTTCCCACAGGGATAACTTCGCGATATCCTATAGAGGATATAAAAGTAATCAGAAAAGGCTTCCATCATGGATTATTACGGGTCAGGATAAAGCAAATTTACTTTTATGTAATTCATTTACATCCTTCCAACTGGGAAATCAGGAAGAATGAAATCAATCAAATCATTCGGAACATTAATGAACTTCCATCAGGTTCACAAGTTATCATGGCTGGAGACTTTAATACTTTTTCTCCACTTGATTCAATATACTACTCCCATGGTAGGCTTGAACCTTTTTTCAATGAACGTGATTCACTGTACAACGAAAAAAACCTGAACAATGGCAAGTTGGATTATACAGTAATTCAGGAAGTAATGGACTTTGGATTTATTGACCTTGAGGCTGGTTCGAGAACCTCTGCTTATAATTTTTTCGGGAGTTTTCCAACATTAATAGAAAAGGAAGGCGAACATGGAGATCAAAGGAGATTGGATTATTTTTTTGCATCCAAAAATTTAGCGAACAAAGTTACCAAAGCTAAGATTATTTCCTCTGACACTGTTCTTAGACTATCGGATCATTTGCCAATTTTAATAGAATTACATTTAGACAATTAAATGGATGAAAACAACTGCCAATAAATAGTTTAAATTCGTTGAAACGAATATTATCAAGGCCGTTAGGTGCCTTTCTGAGTCTTGAGAAACTGGATTAATTTTTCAGATAAATGTTAAAATAATTTCTCCTGCATCAATGATTAATTCAGACCAAATGATTACGATTTATAATAAACAGTGATATGATTCAGGAACAAAAATATCAGGGACTGATTGCAGCTTGTGGAATGAACTGTGGTTTATGCATTGGATATTTGAGGGATAAGAATCCATGTGGAGGATGTTTTAGAAAAGATGATAAAAATAAACCTGGTTCTTGCAGAAGTTGCACCATAATAAATTGTGAGTCATTAGCCAAAACAGAATCAGGATTTTGTTACGATTGTGATAAGTATCCTTGTTCAAGGTTAAAGCGCCTTGATAATCGTTATCGGACAAAATATGGTATGAGCATGTTAGATAATCTCAATTTTATAAAAGAGAACGGACTGGAAAGATTTCTGGTAAATGAGCAAATTAGATGGACTTGTGATGTCTGCGGTTCAGGGATTTCTGTACATCGGGATTTTTGTTTGAATTGTAAAACGAAATTAAGAAAATGATGTGAAGGAAAATCAATATCTTTATTTTTTATATCCTGAAAAAGTAACTGAATTATCTGGTATCAAGAAAAAAATTGTGGACAATGGAACTAAAAGTTGAAAAAATTAAAGTCCTGATCCTTTTATTCGGAAATATCTAATTCTTTCCTCCTGCAGGTCCATCAATGATTGTTGTTGCAAGTGAAGACTAAATTCCTATTTACCGAAACCGAAACGATACCGGCATATTTCTATTGCCCAACTGCTTCTTTAAGGATTTCAAGATACCTCAATCCATAACCTTCATATTCCAGTCCAACTGTATATTCTTCTCCGGAAGAGCTTTTGTCTTTATTAGTAGGAGATGCAGCGGTTACAGGTTCTATTTGGGTGTCTTCATGCCATTCATTCCATGAAGTAATGAGTAATAAATTATCAATATCAGGATCGGTTAATTTAAGTGCCTCATTGAGCATTGCTTTAAATAAAGAGCCGAATTCATCATTTTCCGTCAACTTTCTGGATAGCGGAATATGTCCATCTCTTACACCTCTATCGTTAAATCCGGGCGAGGCAGCCGGAACATAACTAACTCCTGCCTGATTTGCCAAGGCTTTCCAGCCTGATTGTGCAGAGTAGTAATCTTCCACTTTTTCCTGTGTGGCATACATTCTCCCTCCTGAGCTTCCATAAACATCATAGTTTGTTATTCCATCCAGTAATGCAATCTGGTTTGCAGATGATGGTGGTTGACCAAAAACCTGATCGCCTACAATATATATGTCAAAACCAGCCTGGTTCGCTTCACCTCTGATAATATCTAAGGTAGTTTCCAGAACACCATTTCCCGATAAAACCCGAGTCAGGTAAATAAATAATACCGGCCGGCCGCCTATTTTATAATAATTGGGATGGTTAAAATAGTTCTCAGCCATATAGCTAATATCAGAGGCTACATTTGAAACATCCGTAAACTCATCCATGCGTCCTGAAGTTTCATAGAACAAAGCAATTTTCATGTCATTTAAATCGGGGTGCGTTAAGATATGATCTTTTAATGTTATATCGGTCATTCTGCCGGGGCCCCACCAGCTACTGACCCACAAACCGATTCCCGCATATTCGCACCATTCCAGATGCTGTGAAATTACTTCATCGTCTCTGTCATTGTATTCACCTAACTCCGGTGTTTGCACGGGAACAAGATATTCTCTTAAATATTTTCTTCCATGAAAGTTAGAACCTCCATGCCACGGATAATAATAGACCCCGACCAGCGGAGGCGAAGGTTCTTCAGGCTCTAGTGGTTTTTCAACCTTAACTGAAAATGAATATTCATCAGAAAATTCACCGTCAGTTACCGTTACTTTAATTTCACAAGTGCTTTCTTCGCCCGGTGCTTGCCATGAAACGGAACTGCTGTTGGTTTCGCCGATCAGGTTTCCACAACTGCCCGACCAGTTAAATGATAGTGCTGAATTATCATCGTCATCAACAGATGCAGTAAA
This sequence comes from Mariniphaga sp., assembly GCA_024636975.1. Lineage (GTDB taxonomy): Bacteria > Bacteroidota > Bacteroidia > Bacteroidales > Prolixibacteraceae > Mariniphaga. The sequence goes on along the minus strand of JAGXGA010000060.1, from coordinate 94,309 downwards.
ACGGATGGTATTCATAAAGGTTGTTTTTTCAACACCGGGAACAACATCCACAATAACCGGGGGTTGATTGTTGTTTTTATCACAACTGGTTGCCCCAATTGAAGACAGGATAACAAATGCGACTAATATTCTAAACTTCATTTTAATATTTTTTTGTTCTTAACAGTAAACGCTTATTTGATTTTATTAATTCTCCTGAACGTTTTTCCGGCATCATTCTGAATGGATAAAATATATAAAGCAGGTGGCAACGACGATACATCTATTTGGTGTGATTCTTCTTCTGAAACTACCGAACGATGTATTTTGCCATTCAAATCAGATAGTTTAATCGTTGTCTGGCCAGATAATCCTGAAACAGTAATCCGGGAATGAACCGGGTTGGGATAAACAATAACATTTTGAAGTACTGAATTTTCATCAATATCTCTGACTGACGTACTTAAACAGCCGGAAGCAACACAAACTTTACCCATAGGAACAGCTTCTTTTACCGAGTAGGTATCTCTTACATAAATATCGTAAATACCTTCATCGAGCCCGCCAATTTCGAAACTTCCTGCATTAACGTCAACCGAATAGGGAAACGAATCTCCACCGTCGATACTGATTTCAAGCAGTGTTACGTCCTTTAATGCCGGAAAATGTAATGTTATCGCACATTTTTCAATTCCGGGCAGTACGGTCATAATTCCTTCTTCAGGAACTCCAAGTTCATTGGAGTTGTTTATGTTTTCCCTGAGTGTTTCGGCCGCTTTTCCTGCAGCGCGTAAATACCAGTCGCTCGGTAAATCGAAACCATCCGCATCCAGGTTCAGCCAGTATTCCTGGGCTGGCGATTGAGATGCATTTTCAGCGGTTTTGAAAAAAGCTGTTCCTTCATCTACTTCATCAAACATGGCAAAATATAGTGATTCAACATTTTTGCTAATTGCTCCGTTCGCCTGCATCCAAAAGAAGTTTCCACCATCCCGGGGTATTTGATTTTTGGGTTTATCCTCCTGTAAATTGTGCCACGAAAATCCCGGGAATAGGACAGGGACGTATAAAATACCACGGTTTTGGCTCCAGTTCATTCCTGGCACAATCTGGTTGTTTATGTAATTATTATAACCGCTCTGGTTGCTGTACCTGCCAACACTCCACGGGCTGATCACCTCAACCTGTGCTAATGCATCTTGCCATCTTTGATCTTTATTGAACCAATTATCATTAACACCTAATTTTATGGAGGCTCTATACTTAGAGTCTGGATTGTTATGAAAAAAATCAATTAATTCTTCCAACTGATCAACCGTTGCATCGTTGCGAACTGTATATCCCCAAAGTGCTACCAAAGGCCTGTTATTGTGGTGTAAATAACTTTCAGAATCTGTTAATTCGAGATTGTCTACCAAATGTTTCCAGTCTGTTTTAATTTCCTCAACGCGGTTTGCAATACCATCATACATAATAGCGAACACCCTTCCATATTTTTCGCTGCCTTCTTTAACAAATACGGTGGTACTATCACGAAATGCCATCACAACACGATCGTTATATTCACTTATAAATCGCTGGACCCAGACTCCATCGGTATTGTAATCCCTTACCCATTTCATGTGGCGCATTACGGTTTTTCTGTTACCTGAAGAAAAAACTTCGGCAACATCGCCATTCGGGAAGGTGTAGGCGGTTTGAAAACGTTCATCGGGGCAAAATTCCCTTAGGTCCGGAAACATTTCAACTTCCAGTGGACCAGTGCCAATCTGATCCATGTTTCCCCAGTGCCAGTAATGGGGTCTCGGACTATTATCGTCGGGGTGTGCAAACCAACCCTGGTAGCCAAACATGGCTTTTCCTTTGTATGTACTGTTATCAACTTTCGGGATATATAGATTTTGCCCAAAAACAATGTGGGTAACAAAGATTGCTGCGGTTGTCAAGAAGTATGTTTTTTTCATATATTTTGCTTTCCGTTAAATAAGAATGGTTCGTTACAATTTCTCATCTAGCCAATAATCAATGCTATATAAAATGTAACGATCTATTTAAATAACGATTATAATTTTCTACTCTTCTGTATGAATTAATTTTTCCATTTTTTCTATCACTTCTGCATAAGCAGGGTCTTCAGCCAGGTTGTGGTATTCAACAGGGTCTTTTAACTGATCGTACAATTCCACCCCCATATTTCCGTCAGCCCATTCAATATATCTGTAATTTTCATTTTTAACCATTCGCCCCATCATCGGCCCTCTGTTTACAATTGCCCTCACTTCCGTACGAAATGGTTTTGATGGGTCTTTTAAAATTTGGGCAAAACTTCTGCCTTCCAGGTGTTCAGGAACGGTTTCTAGTCCTGCCAGTTCAATCAATGTAGGGTAAATATCTATAAATTCGAACATGGCGTTGGTTTCCACTCCCGATGCATATACTCCTTTGCCGGCCATAATAAACGGGGCATTGGTTCCTTTTTCGTAAATCGTTACTTTGTTCCACCAGTTGTGTTCGCCTAAATGATAACCATGGTCGCCAAAAAACACAATCAGTGTGTTTTCTAATTCGCCTGACTCTTCCAATGCCTGCATTAGTTTACCAACCTGCGCATCCATAAAACTGGTGCAGGCATAATACGAGCGCAAAAATTCCCTTTTATCCTGTTCCGTAAATTTATTAAAGATCGTTGTTTGATTGGGCAAAGAATGCGGGTAAGGCGGCTCCCAATTCTTCGGCAGCGCAGGAGGATCGCATTTTTCCAACGGATACATGTCGAAGTACTTTTTTGGAGCGATAAATGGATCGTGGGGTTTATGGAACCCAACGGCTAAAAAGAAAGGCTTGTCTTTATCCGACTTAATAAAATCGACCGCTTTTTGAGCCATTTGTCCGTCAGCCTGATCTTCGTCGCCACCTTCTGCTGCCTGCCACCAGCACCAACTTAATGCTCCTTCCGTCATATTCCGTGATTCTCCTTTTTTACCCGTTTCGGTAGTGCTAAATCCGTAAATTTCATCCCAGGCTTTTGGATCGTTGTGTTCTTTGGAACCATGAAAAACTTTTCCCAAACTCATGGTGTAATAACCATTCGTTTTGAACAAATAAGGTAGGGTAGGCCTGTTATTCAAAACCTCCTGCAATGGGGTCCGGTTATCTAAAATACCTATAGTTTCGGGCCTTAACCCGGAAAGAAAAGAACCGCGACTTGGTCCGCAGACCGCGTAATTACAATAGGCATGGTTGAATTTTAACCCGCTTTCGGCAAGTTTATCAATGTGTGGTGTTTTCACTACCGGATGACCGTAACTTCCCAATGTAGTATTCAAATCATCTACAACGATGAACACTATATTCGGTTTATTTTTCGGGTTGCTTTTCACCGATGAACATGAGGAAAGGATTACGGAAAATAACAGGACTGGATAAAGTGTTTTCATGAAATTGCTTTTAACTGTTTATTTTCTATCGGGCATTTCAGGTTTCAACGGAATTTCCTTTCGCAACATTTTTGCTCCCAGCCCTGTTAACCACAGATAATGGTCAGAGGGAACCCCATCGTTTCCAACAAAATGCGCATTCTCATTATTGGGTGGATTATCAGATATTTTCATAATTGCGGTTCCTTCGTCAATTTCGTCGAACATAGCAACATAGATCATATCGGCACCTGCTTCGATTAGTGTAACCAACTGGTCCCAGTAAAACCGCCCTCCAAGGCGCGGGATGGCACCATAAGCCGTATATCTTGCAAGGTCCTTGTTTGCCAGTGAAAGATTGCGCCAGCTGAAGCCGGGATAGGCAATTGGAACATAATCGACCCCATTTTCTTTCGACCATTTTATATCGGCAATTACATGGTCGCGAATATGATCCATTGGTTTATGCACCAGTGGTGTAAAACGTTGCACCATCCAGGGCAATACAATGTCGGCCGACCGGATAACCTGATGCAAATATGGATCGGGCAAACAATCTTTATTTAATTCGCGAAAATAGGTAGGTACTCCCAACATTACCGAACAACCACCGTATTCAGGATCATTTTTAAGAAAATCAATTAAACGGTTGATGCCAATTTTTCGAATGTCGTACGGGCGATCAGGAAAACCCAATCCCCAAATGGCAACAAGTGGTTTGCCGTTATGATGAAGATATGTTTGCCCTTCACCCTGACTGGTAACTTTCAGTTGATCAACCAGCATTTTCCAATCTTCAATAACAGAAGAGCAATCTTCCCCTTCGGCTTTTAATCCCGATAAATCATACATCACGGCAATGGCGCGGCCATTTCTTTTGGCTGCTTCCAATGCATTCTTAAGAATAATATCCTGCGGTTTGTTGGAATTTTCATAGCCGCGGGTGACCCCGAAGAAGCGCTGCATAAATACACCGTCGACGCCGTAATCTTTCATCCATTTAAAATGCAGGTCTGTTGTACTTTTATCAACTGAACTAAAAACTTCAGCCGCTTTTCCATTCGGATATTTAAAACTTGTTTTGTAGGTTTTTTCGTATTCCGAAACATCAGGCCAGAAATCAATGGTGTTGTGTTCAGTATCAAATTTTCCATTTCTGCCATAATGCCCCCAGCCGGTTTCTGATCCATCACCTTCAGCACGAAACCACCCCTGGTAACCCGCCATAACTAAACCCTTGTAACTGGTGTATTTTGTTGTATTCCCATGTTTTAACTGGGCATTTGCAGTAAATGCGATGATACTTGCTGTCACAAAAATTAATGACGTTATTTTAATCATTAGATTTTTTTTAATTATTAATTCATTCTACATTGAAATTTGATCCTTCTCTAGTTAAACAACATTTTGTTTTCCGAAGAACCCATTACAAACTCAAGTGTGCCACCGGTAAGTATTTCATCGTGGCTGAAAAATGCATCCGGCATCGGTTCTCCATTTAATTTAACAGATTGTACATAAGGAGATTTGGAATTATTGTGATTTGCAAAGATTTTGAAGTCATTTCCATTTGATAATTTAATAACCACACTGTCGAATATGGGACGGCCAATAGAATAAACCGGACTTCCCGGGCATACTGAATAAAATCCCAGTGCATTTAAAATATACCAGGCTGACATTTGACCACAATCCTCGTTTCCTGCTAAACCATTTGGATTATTGAAATAAAGTGTACCCAAAATTTCATCAATAATTTCCTGGGTTTTCCAAGGTTGATTCACAAAATTATACATATGTGCTATGTGATGGCTTGGCTCGTTTCCATGCGCATACTGCCCAATCAAACCTGTAATATCACTGGAAACTTCATCTCCGGTTAATTGTGAACTGGTTGAAAATAAAGTATCGAGGTTTGCGGCAAATTGCTCTTTTCCACCCATTAAATTAATTAGTCCCTGGATATCATGTGGAACAAACCATGTCCATTGAAAAGCATTACCCTCTGTATAATCGTCTTTTCGGTGCCTCGAGAAACGTGGATCAAAAGGTTTCCGCCAACTGCCGTCGCTATTTTTTCCGCGCATAAAACCGGTTTGGGCATCAAAATAGTCCATGTAATTTTTTGATTTCTCTATAAATTTATGGAAGTCATCTTTTTTTCCTAATTCTTTTGCCATTTGGGCAATACACCAATGGTTGTATGAATATTCCAATGCTTTCGAAACCGATTCATTTTCTAAATCTGAAGGAATAAAACCCAGGGAATCTAAATAATGCAGTGCCTTAGGCATCAATTTATTTTTTACATTATCTGTTGGAAATAATATTCCGGTTGTATCATATTGAATTGATTTAACAATAGCTTGATAAGCCTTTTCTGCATCAAAGTTACGAATGCCTTTCATGTAAGCATCTACAATCACTGAAATGGAGTGATTGCCGATCATTGTACCTGTATAATTTGCATTTAATTCCCACTTCGGCAGGATACCTCCCTCTTCATATTTACAGATTAACGAATGGATAAAGTCATTATTTAAATCAGGATTTATAATGGTTTGTAATGGATGAAATGCCCTGAATGTATCCCAGGTTGAAAAGACAGTGTAAATACTTTTGCCATTTGATTTATGGATTTTTTTTTCCATTCCGCGGTAGCGTCCGTCAACATCGCTGAATAAATAAGGACTTATAGAAGCATGGTAAAGTGATGTATAGAAAATGATTTTTTCATCTTCAGTGCCTCCATCAACTGCAATTTTGCTGAGTTGCTGTTTCCAGATTTCATGTGCCTCCTTTTTTATAGCATCGAAATTCCATTCGGGAATTTCTTTTTCAAGATTGTTTTTCGCTCCCTGATAATCAACAGAAGAAATTCCTACTTTAACTAAAATGTCTTCACCATCTTCAATATCAAATGTCAAAACAGCTTTTAATTGTTTTGATTTAATAGAATCAGATACATCAACTTCTTTGTTTTGATCATAGAAAAGGCATGTAAAAGGTTTATTAAATTTAGCATAAAAATAGGTGTGCTGTTCATCTGCCCATCCACTTGATTTTTTAAATCCTGCAATTTCAGTATCATTAATTAGATGAAACTCGTGCTCCGGTCCATGGTCAGGATAAATGTTATGCTCAAGATCAATCATTATATGTGATTCGTCTGCATTGTTAAAAGTATAACGATGAAATCCTGCACGTGCTGTCGAAGTCAATTCTACGTCAATATTGTAATCATTCAGATTTACTGAATAATACCCCGGTTCGGATGTTTCACTTGTATGGCTAAACCGTGAACGGTATCCCAGGTCTGGATTTTCAGAGGTTCCCGGATCTATTTTCAAGTTGCCTGTGAATGGCATAAAAAGGATATCTCCAAGATCGCCGATCCCCGTTCCGCTTAAATGAGTATGGGAAAAGCCAATGATTGAACTGTCGGTGTAATGATAACCTCCGCAGGCATCCCAGCCTAATGTTCGGGTATCAGGACTTAACTGAACCATTCCATGAGGTGTTGTGGCACCGGGAAATGTATGGCCATGCCCTCCTGTCCCAATTAATGTATTCACAAAAGCAGTATTGTCAATTGTATCCACTTTAGTTGAAAAATTAAAGGAACATGCTCCTGACAGAAAAATTATTACTATGCAACTATATTTTTTAAGATTATTCATTCTATAGCAGACTGATTTTGTAAATGAATTAACAAGGTGCTTAAGCCGATAAGTTAAAAGTTATATTTTACCGGGGAGCATTTAAATGACGGGTTGTCTAACATTGACAACCCGTCTATCTACTAACTTAAAACTATGAAAATAAACTACTCTTCAGTATCTGGAATTGTCAATCTGACTGCAGGGGCATAATTATACTCTGCTTCTTCGACATCAATAATTGCACCTATCCTAAAATGATATGCTTCGCCTCTTACAAAATCCCTGTCGGTCCTTACATCCATCACCAACTCGAAAACTTCAGTCGGATCAACTACATCTCTGATGTTTTTGCTTTTTTTACCTAATTGTAAAGGTTCCCCAACAGCAGGTGAACGGTGACCGAACAGCCCGATTTGGTCCACCTCGTTTTCTACGGTTTGCTCCAACCTGAAGGTTGCAGTAATTTTGGTACCATCGATTGTAATGTTTGGATCCAAAATACGGATATAGGGTTGTACTTCAAAGTTTTTTACCGTTTCTCCTTCAATGTTCACAATCATTGTGTCAGTCATTGGCACAAAATTTCCCCTTCGTAAAGGGATAATTGAGTACTCACCTGCAAACATCATATCGTCTCTGTATGTGCCGTCAACTTTCACCACTATTTGCTGAATAGATGGATTTTCATATCCATGTTCAATGAGTTCAATTTTGGTTCCGCTGATGATATCACTTTGAACCGATTCCCCTGTCTGGTTGTCGATTATAGCCCCGGAAAGTGAAGCGCCTGGTGCTTCATAGTTGTCTAATTCACAAGAGTTAAAGGCAAATGCGCCACACAACAGGAATATTAAAATCTGTATATTTTTCATTTTCATTATTTTAGAGATTAATATAATGGATTTTGAACCAGTCCGTTAGAGCCGGTGCCCGGAATTCGTCTGTAATACCACTTAGGTTCAAATGTTTTAGGATCAGAGCGTGGAACAACGTCGCGTACCATAATGTATTTTGGCGGGTCTTCCCTTAAGTCGAGCACGGGTAATAATGCGTGTCTGCTTTTTACATTAAAAAGCTCGTCAAATATCCGCCGCCTGATCAGGTCATAGAACCTTTTGTTTTCAAAACACAATTCAACAGTCCGCTCGCGTAACACATTTTCTATCGACAACTCAATTTCCGTTGTATGGCCGGCTCTTTTGCGGATATCATTAATGGCTTTTTTTGCCATATTCTGATCTCCCTGTCCGCTTTCCACAACAGCTTCTGCATAGTTAAGCAGTATTTCAGCATAGCGGAAATCCATAAAATCAAGTGTTCCCTGGTTCCATGCCGGGTTGACGTCAATCTCTTCCTGTAAGAATTTTTTAAATCCCATTCCTGTGCGGGTGTGGTTTCCTCCTGCCGGATTAAAACCGGAGTGCTCTGATGCACTGGCTGAACCGTATGTGTAGTACTTTTCACCATTGACTGTGATGCTTCCGCCCTGCAGTAATTTTGGTGTTCCATCGGGTTCAATAAAGCCTGCCTGAATAGTAATTATTGTATTTTTCCACTCGGTTCCGGGCAAAATTGCCGATCCCCATAAGCGGGCGTCTTTTCCAATATAAACATCGTGCGGCGTATCATAATTGATATAGTCCCTGGCCGCATCAAATCCTTCGTAATCTTCATTCCCGTCAACTACGGTATTCAATTTTGTACTCACTCCCGGGTTGCTGTAGACTTCAAACATATCAGCCCACTCCAGGGTAGGGTTGTACCTTCCGGGGTGTGGCCAACCGTTTGCCAATTGATTTGGGTTGTACCATATTTCGTAATTGTTGGCGGTATGATCATTTCCAATAATTGCAGAGCCTTTTATAAATATAGCTTCTTCGGGCGCTCCGTTAGGGTTTTCGAAAAGCTGGCGGTAATTTTCGGCTGCTTCTTCGGGTGAGGATGGATTTGGCCTGAAGAGACTGAAAGTCCCTGAATTCATAATTGCTTCAGAAGCCTGGATGCATTGCTGGTAAAAACCATCGGCAAGGGAGGCATCCATTCCTACCAGATTTTTCTCAACAGCTTCTCCCGATAAAGGAGCTTCATTCCAGAACTTAGCAACAGAAGCCGCATGCAAAGCAGCTCTTGATTTTAAAGCCAGTGCTGCAAATTTTGTTGCCCTTCGTTGGCTTCCATCACCAGGCAAAAGATTATCTGCCGCTTTTTGGCATTCTTCCAACACAAAATTCCAGGTTTCTGCTTCTGTGCTACGGGGTACTTTAAGACTTTCAACATCGGTAGTATATACCTGTGCTTCTTTAATTAAAGGTATGCCACCGTATCGTTTAGCCAATGCAAAGTAGGCATATGCCCTGATGAAAGCTGTTTCACCTACCAGCAAAGCCCGGTCTTGTTCGTTAATATCCAAATCTGGAATTACTTTAATAAGCGTATTCACATCGCGGATTAATTTATATCCGTCGTCCCACCAACCCCCCCAGTTGTCCTGAGATAGTCCGGCAGCAAACTCACTGTGCATGGCAATGTCGGTATGCATGGCTTGCACAAATCCACCGTTATTGGGGTTAGTCCCGTTCCAGTTAAATGTATAACCGTCCTGGGTACGGTGAATATAATTAAAGTCTTCTACCGGCAACTGATAGTATAAATTGGCCATGTATAGTTTTACACCTTCCGGTTTTGAAAATAAGGCTTCTGCCGGTAATTTGTTGGTCGGTTCCAACTCCAGTACGTCTTCACATCCAAAAAACAGGAGTACCAGACTTGCTGTAAATAATAGTTTATATAATTTCATTGTCGTCTATTTTTAGAATGTAATGTTAATACCCATGTTATAGCTCCTTGTTAAAGGATATGTCAAACCAGCGTCGTATGAACCTTCAATTTTTTCTGGATCGAATGGTTTCACAAAATCATCGGCCCAGGTTATCAGGTTGTGCCCGTTTACGTAAAGTCTCATATTGGCTATCCCCACTTTTTCCATCCAGGTTTGGTCTCTGAAAGTATATCCCAAATCCAGTGTTTTCAACCTAAAATAGGAGGCATCTTTTCTCCACACTTCACTTTCGTGATACAGTGCGCCGGTATCGGTATTGTACCTGTTGGCAGGCCATTCTCCCGGTGTCCATACCCCATCTTCGTTTAGTGTCCACGAATCATAGAAGTAGGCAGGGGTATTTCCACGGAAGGCAAACATCTGCGCATAAACTTCCCTGAATCGCACGGTATATTTGCCGGAACCCTGGAAGAGTGCTGTTACATCGAAACCTTTCCATTGAGCAGCAAGTGTTAAACCGTAATATTGTTTTGGTGTACCGTCATAAAAAATAGGTACCTGGTCGTCGCCATTGATTAAACCATCACCATTTAAGTCTTTGTATTTGAAATCTCCCGGCAATTCACGGGTGTTGCCCAGATCGCCATTTTGAATGGGTGCAAAAACAATATCATCTAAATTCTGGAATTGACCTTCCAGCTCATAACCCCAAACAATATCGTCGTATCTGTCGGCTCTTCCATTTTTCCAGCGATCCATACTGCTGGTGAAAGGTCCGCGTTCAACATATACCCTGTTGGTACGTGCCAGGTTAAAGTTTCCACGTATTTCATAGTAGAAATCGCCAACATTGTTTCTGAACCCAGCAGCAACATCAAAACCCCGTACACGGTCGCTGTTAAGGTTTTCCTGTGGTAATTCGCCACCAAAAGTGTTGGGCAGCGATATATTTCTCCTTGCCAGCAAACCTTCTCTGTTTCGTTGATAAACATCAAATTCCAATGAAAATGCATTTCTCCACAATCCAAGGTCAAAACCAATGTCAGAAATTGTTGATTCGAACCACGTTAATTGCGGGTTTACAATTGGAGGGGCAGAAGCACCTGTTTGGTAAACACCGTTTTCAAATTCATATCCACCACCGCCGGTAGTTGTAAACCCTTCAACATACTGGAAAGGGTCACCGGCATCTTCACCAACGATACCCCAGGAACCACGAAGCTTAAGGTTAGATATCACGGGTAATGCATTCTGAAAGAAAGGTTCTTCCGAAACTCTCCAGCCTCCGGTTACCACCGGGAAAAATCCCCAGCGATAATCGGGATGGTAGCGGTACGATCCATCATATCGGAAAGCATATTCAATAAGGTATTTACCTTTGTAATCGTAGTTGAAACGGCCAATGACTGATCGGCTTCCCCTTTCACGTTCGTTTCCGGATGTTTGCTGGTTGTTTAAACTTCCCTGGTCAATCTGGTCGTTAGTAAAAAAGTCATATTCACGCTGCAACCATGCCCAACGTTCAAAGATCCTTTGTTGCTCATAAACCACGGTGGCTGAAACATTATGTTTTTCTGCAAACATTCGTTCGTAGGCAATTTGGGTCTGGTAATTCAGCAGGTTGTAATCCGACCAGTTGTTGCTGATGCGATCGGGTGCCTGCTGTGTATAACCGGTATATAAATCGGTCTCGGCATCGTAATCGTACAAGTCGTAGCTTTTGTTCACATTCTTGGCCATGTAATTGTTACTGTCGTATGAGTACCTTCCAATCAGTGACAGTCCCTCAACAAATGGCACATCATAGGTTAAAACTGCAGTTGAGCGAAACCTTTTGTTTACCTGCTCACTAAAACCGCTTATGTCTCTTTCAGCCATTGCTACCGGGTTTTGATTACTTGGCATAAGCAGTGATGGAAAATCGGGGTTACCGTTGGCAAATGGTTTTGCCGTGGGGTCGCCGGTTCGTGTGGCTTTAAAAATCATGTAAAAACTTTCACCCGGACTCTCTTTTTTATCTTGCAAACCTGATAACTGTATATCCAGTTTAAGATCGTTGGTTAATTGTGCAGTTAAATTTGTCCTGAACGTATATTTATCGTATCCGATGTCGTTACTTTTTAGCAACCCGTTATCTTCTACCCATCCAAGGCTGGTATAATAGGTTATCGATTCGTTTCCTCCGGTAGCAGAGAAGTTATGTTGTTGCTGGAAAGCTTCCTTTTTAAATGTTTCATCGTACCAGTTGGTGCCTTCGAATCCAGGAACTCCGTTTCGGTAATTTTGAACTTCTTCTTCAGTATACGCAGGGCCCAGGCCAGAGAATATCCTGGCGCGGTTTACCATTTCAACATATTGCGCTGCTGAAGCCATTTCAGGAACATCCGTTGGTGACTGAACACCAAAAACGCCATGGTAATTAAATTTGGTTTTACCTTTTTGTCCTGTTTTGGTAGTAACAATGATAACACCGTTTGCAGCACGTAAACCGTAAATGGCGGCAGCCGCATCTTTTAGAATTGAAATACTTTCAATGTCTTCCGGATTTAAACTTTGGAACCCGCTACTACCTTCCCGCGCAACACCATCAACAATAAATAGTGGTGTTCCAAATCCCCTGACATTGATTCTGGTGTCATAACTACCTGGTTCACCTGTGTTTTGGCGAATTTGCAAACCGGAAACTTTCCCTTGCAGGGCCTGGGCCAAACTACTATGTGTAGTGGTTGCGATTTCATCGGCTTGAATGTTGCTGATTGCCGAAGTAAGGCTTTCCTTTTTCTTCGAGCCGTAACCAATAGCTACCACCTCACCTATTCCAATCATGTCGGCAATGAGCGTCACGTTTTCTACGGTATTGCCCGAAAGAGTGACCTCCTCAGTTTGCATTCCTACAAATGAAAACTGCAAAACCTGTCCGTTTTCTGCCTGTAAAGTATATACACCGTCGGGGTTCGTCACAGTTCCGTTAGTAGTACCTTTCACCAATATTGTTACTCCCGGAAGTGGTTCTCCATCCCGGTCGGTAACTTTACCGGTAATCCTTCCGGATTGAGCATACGCACCTAACGATATAAAAAACATCAACAGGTAAATAAAAAATTGCTTTCTCATAGAATTAAATTTTGATTTGTTTACTCTCCAGCTTATTCATAATTTTTTGATTTGATTATTTAATCCTCTACTCCCAAACAAAACTGGTTTATAAATAAACCGCGTTATTTTACAGGGAATATTATGCAAAAAACGAATTGTAAGTTAACAAAGGATTAATAATGTATTAACAGAATTAACAATTTGGTTTCAAGGGCGCATAATCCATTATAAATTGCTTTAATGCAGCGTTTTAATAAACATAAAATACGCAATTATTTTTAATAATTGTATCGCTTGATTTCCGCATTAATTCGCTTTTCAACCCCTTAAAAGATTATCATCCGAACAATTAATTCTGTTAATGCTTTATTAATTCAATATTATTGGTGAGATCTTATATTAGGCTATAATTTAAATTTGTTCCTACAGTTAAAACATTTTATTATTTCGATGAAAGTATCATTTAAAAACATAGCACAAAGCGAAACGGTACCCTATTTAAACCGAATCGATCTTAAAAAAACCTTCTCATTTTTCCTGTTATCCCTGTTTTTAATACAACACGTCTGGGCGCAGAAAAACGAAGACAATACACACTTTTTTTTTATCCAAATCACCGACCCTCAATTCGGCATGTTTGAAAAGAACAAGAGCTTTGAAAAGGAAACGGTCCTTTATGAAAAGGCAGTTGATGAGGTTAACCGGTTACTCCCCGATTTTATAGTCATTACCGGCGATTTTGTGCACAACCAGGATTCGCAAGAGCAGATTAGCGAATTCAAGCGAATTACATCAAAAATTGATGACCAGGTTCCGGTGTATTACCTGCCTGGTAATCATGATATCGGACAATTGCCAAATAAAAAAAGCATTAATAAATACAGAAAGAATTACGGAAACGACCGGTTTTCATTTAAGCATAAAAACAGTTTGTTCATCGGAATAAATTCGGGGTTGATAAAAGCCAGTTTAAAAAATACGGAAAAGAAACAATACAAGTGGTTGGTTCGCCAGCTCGAAAATGGAAAGGAAGCAAATCAGGTGGTTGTATTTTGCCACTACCCGTTTTTTAATAAAACGGTAAACGAACCAGAAGCATCCTCAAACATTGGTCCTGAAGCGCGGCTCAAGTACCTGGACCTTTTTCAGGAATATGGTGTTGATGCAGTTTTCGCTGGGCATTACCACAACAACGCGCTTAATACATATAAAAAAATAGAACTGGTAACAACCAGCGCAGTTGGGAAACCACTGGGAAAAGCTCCTTCGGGATTGAGAATAATAAAAGTGGAAAACGACAACCTATCTCATAAATATTTTGGGTTGGAAGAAGTACCTGAAAACTTAAGCGTTCATTAAACATCAAGCTAACAGTTGTCGAAATTCTGGAAGCGGCAAAGGAGAGTGATAAAACAGGGCGCAAAATAGAACTGAAAAATTAATTAAAAAATAAAACAATGAAGACCAATTTTATAGTTACCATGATGCTTTTAATTAGCGTCAGTGTATTAAATGCCTCGGAAAAAACCAGTATCCGGGATTTTGACGTGAAACCTGAAAACAGTGCCGCAGTTAACAAAGTCAACTTGCAAAAAGCAATCGACTGGGCTTCAGAAAGAGGGGCGGCTTTGTATGTTGAACCTGGCGATGAACCGTATTACATTGATGGCGGGCTGATTCTGAAAAAGAATGTTTCGTTGATTGGCGTGCATGGTCCAACGCACCGGGGTACATCGCATCCTACAAAAAAGCAACCTGTGGGAAGCGTATTTGCCATCACCGATAAAGATAACCCATTCATCACAATTGAACTTGGAACGCAAATAAAAGGCATTCAATTCTGGTATCCGGAGCAGGCCACAAAGGATCCGGAGAAAATAATTCCATACAAAGCCACCATTAAAGTTTCGCAAACCAGCCGGACCCAGGGGGTTTATCTTTCGTGCCTTACTTTTTACGGCGAATATTTGACGTTCGATTTTAATGCTGCCCGCGGAAACGCCTGTGAGTTAATGACGTTTGAGCATTGCTACGGCTACCCTCTTAGTGGCGAATTTATCCGCATCGACTATTGCTACGATGTACCACGCATTTTGCATTGCCATGTTAATCCGGCAGCCCAACGTTATATTGGCGGTCAATACAGCCGCGAAATTGTGGACGCTGTAATTGCGAAAAAAACATATGCCTTTACAATCAACCATACCGACAATGCACAGCTCATCGACCTTTTTACGTTTGGGACCTATGGCGGAATTTTGCTTGGTGGCGAATCGTACGGGCAATTGACAAATTTTAATTTCGATTGCGTTGCGGTTGGTATTTTAAAACAGGGTAACAACACCAAAAACCGGAACTGGCAAATTGCACAAGGGTCTATTATCGCAAACACGGGTGAGAAAGTAGAGAATATCCATCCCATAATAATTGAAGGGCAGGGACATACTTCAATAACCAATGTTGAGGCTTTTTCAGGTGGGAACGGCGCATTGACCACTGTTCCCGAAAACAGTTCATGGGACTTCCTGTTGGTGAGAGGGGACGAAAAACTTACCATTTCAATCTGGGGAAGTCGCATGAGAAACTACATTGCCGATTCACCAATAACAATTGAAAACAACCAGGCTGTTATTCAAATCGCCGGATCATTTGATAAGAATGAGGAATTATATAATAAGATTTTTGATTGATTAAGAAATCCTGATTAAACAAGTTCTCAGCAAGTCCTTTATTTTCTGCGCAAACAAACTCACAGAAAATATTACACATAATACTACCGGTAGTATTGTAGTTAAGATTCTATTTCTCCACTTAATTGATAAATAATTCAACCTGGTGGGTGTTCTGAAAACTATGGTCTGATAATGGTACCGTCATTTTTGCGGACCTGAGTCCAGTTATTTAATTGTACATCAGGCAAAGGATATTTAAGGGCAAGTTTTTCGTTGATGTCCACTCCCAGGCCGGGAGCTTCGTTAACGTACATATACCCATTTTCAATGTAGGGTGCCCCGGGAAAAATCTCCCTTAGTTTATCTGAAAAATTCACCCGTTCCTGGATACCAAAATTCCAGACGGCCAAATCGATATGGGCATTTGCAGCATGCCCCACCGGAGAAACATCTCCCGGGCCGTGCCATGCTGTCCGTATATTAAAAGCCTCGCCCAGCCGGGCAACTTTCATGGCAGGTGTTATTCCGCCAATTTGTGAAATATGGATCCGGATAAAATCGAACCAGAGGTTTTTCATTGGGTCAATCCACTCGTGCGGGCTATTAAATAACTCGCCCATTGCAATGGGCACAGAAGTGTTTTCGCGAAGCAATTTGAAATACCGGTTGTTTTCAGGCGAAAAAGGGTCTTCAATAAAAAACGGGCGGTACGGTTCCAATGATTTAATTAGGTTGATGGCATCCATTGGTTGCAAACGCTCGTGCATATCGTGCAACAATTCCACTTTTTTACCACACTGTTTTCGTACTGTTTCAAAAATATCCTGCGTTCCTTTGGTATAAACATAAGGATCCATATAGTGGTCTGACTGCTTGCCAAACCCTGCCTTCTTATAATCCGGTTCCGCGGTAAGCGATGTGGTTCCATATCCCCCCAATTGAATGCGGACATGCCGGAAACCCTGTTCCATATATTTTGTGACATCATCGGCTACTGCTCCCGGTGATTCTCCGCTGGCGTGTGCATAACAATCTACTGCAAACCTGCTTTTGCCACCAAGCAGCTGGTAAACAGGCATGTTTGCACGCTTTCCTTTAATGTCCCAAAGCGCCTGGTCCAAACCGCTCAAAGCATTGTTTAAAACCGGTCCATTTCGCCAGTAAGAGCTTTGATATGTTGATTGCCAAAGATCTTCAATGTTATCTGCATCTTTTCCAACACAAAAGTCATTCAGCGATTTTTCGATAGCGGCAACAACAGCGTGTGCACGTTGCCGGAAGGTTGCGCATCCAATACCATACAACCCGGGTTCGCTGGTTTCCACTTTTACCACTACCAGTTCGATTCCTTCGGGGCTGGTTGCTATGGCTTTTACTTTTGTGATTTTAAGTGGAGGAAGCCCGTTTTTTCTGGGTTCTTCTCCATTTGCTTTCAACGGGTTGATGATTCCGGCACCAGCTCCCAGTGCTGCTGCACCAAAGCCTTTTAACATAGAACGACGATTCAGTTTATTCATGGATTTTGAGTTTTCAATTAAAATGAGTTTGTTAATTGGAATGCAGAATTTCTATTCGAATACCCTCTTGTAATTTTCAACCACCAATCCTGCATAAGGTTTTGCATATGCTATTAGTTTCTGTTTATCCGAATCAGAAAGGTTTTTTATGTCTTTTAAAACTTGCACATTCGCTTCCAATTCATAGGTAAACCTGCACCCACTGCATAATGCAGATACCGGAAGTGAATATACATATTGATGAAGATTGGCGTGTGTTAGTTTTGTTTTAGCCACAACATCAGGGATATCTTCTGTTCTGATGTCCTGCGGTGTTGTGTCAATCCGGCCTCCCATCATACTTCCGCCAGCCATAGTTTTCATGGCAATAACACCATATTTTTTTTCAAGAAGCACAGGTAGAACGTGGTGTTCAAATGATTCGAACGAAGGATCGCAAACATTCAACGGCATTTGGCAGGTATCGAGTTCAATACCCATTTTATCCAGCCTGTTCAGAAAATGTAAATGTGTTGCCGGGTTTCGGTGGCCGGTAAAACCAATGTAACGGGCTTTTCCCTTTTGCTTCGCTTCAAGAAATGCATCCAGAACTCCGGATTCAATTCGGTTGTCCACATCATCAGGATCATTTATGGCATGAATTTGCCACAAATCAACATAATCGGTATTTAAAGCTTTTAGCGATTCATCCAGCATTTTGCGCACCCCGTCCCCGGTTTTTGCGGGAGCCTTTGTCATCAAAAAAACCTGATCCCTGTATTTTGGTGTCAGGAATTTGCCCATGTATTCTTCTGACCGTCCGTTGTTATACCCTCTGGCATTATCGTAAAAACGTACGCCAAGTTCCATGGCACGTTCAATCATGTGTTCTGCATCAGCAGGTTTTTCTGTTAACCCCAGGTGATATCCGCCCAGGCAAAACGTGGTCACCTTTTCTCCATTTCTGATAAGTTGGCGCTGGGGCAAAATTTCTCCCCATTTATCATTTTCAGGAATGGCTGAAGCCCAGTCGGCAATTAAGCCCAACGCTGCAAATGCAGCTGACTTTTTTATAAACGCTCTTCGATTTTCCATAGTTATCTCTTTTTTAATGACTTCTCTACCAATTCATCTTTTCCTGTCGAAGGTGTATTTTCAACGTTATCAGCATAGTATTCCCTTTATATACTGATTTCTTTTTTATACTTCATATCATCAATTTTGTTCTCAATTTCGAGTGGATCTTTTTTCATATCCAAAAACAGTTCGCTAAAACCATGGTAGTCCTAATTCGAATGCTCCAAAGTCGGGTCAGGTATAATTCCAGGTTTGTATTCCGGAGTGATAACTGTACCATACGACCAGCTTTTGGAAACAATACAATTGCGGTTCATCGAGCCGTTTTTCATTAGTATACCTGCCATTGATTCTTCCTGTATCGGGTATTTATAACCCGGCATAATTATGTTTAAATTTTAAAGATAACCGAAAAGGTAAATTTTCTATTAACAGAAGATTAATGCCATTAATTTTAGGTTTTCAGATGTGTGCCCGTAAGTTATGTTGCTCATGAACAGTAAACTGTTATTATATTGCCTTTAATATAAATTTCCAATTGCCAGAATATCTTTTCTATTTCCGCTTATTATTTATATTTCTGTTAATCGATTATTATGTGCAGCATGTTTTCTTTACACATTCAGAAACCAAATAATTTCATACAGATGAAAATGATCCGCATAATTTTTTCGCTTTCCTTGTTTTTTACCAGTTATTTAGCGCTGGCAGACGAACCAATAGCATCCATTACTTTTGCTGATCCGGTTGTTGAGAATGGCATCTCGCTTTATCAAAATTCAAGTTCAAATGCTGAAGCTTATACTGAATTTGTTACGAAAGGCGATCAAACCTGCCTGTATATTCCCGGTAATAAGTATGGATATTTTAGGGTTGACGAATCGCTTATTCCCGAAGATTTAAACGATTTGATATTCAAAATCACTTATTATGATGAAGGATACGGGACATTGGCCCTGCAATACAATTCATTTGGTTTGGAAATCAGTGATAAATACAAACGGCAAAGTTTTACAAAATCGGGCTCCGATACGTGGTCCACTGTAACCATGGCTGTTACAGATGCATCGCTCAGGAAATTGCAAAATAACAATTCTGATTTCAGGTTTAACGAAGACAATTACATCCGGAGCATCGAAATTTATAAGGGCACGTTGAAGCCGGAAGAGGAGGAAGTACCGGCAACCACGGGGAGTGATTATTCTGAATTTAAAGGAAAATCGGTAGCGGGTTACCAGGCATGGTTTACCGCCAGCGATGAGAATTTTGGTTGGGTACACTGGTCAAATAATTCGCGTCCAAAAGCCGGCAATTCATCTTTTGAAGTTTATCCTGATGTTAGAGAATACAGTGATGAAGCTTTATCGCAAACGGATTTTGCTGACCTTGGCAACGGTAAACCGTCAGAAGTTTTTAATTCGGCAGAAGCTATTGATACTCATTTTGAATGGATGAAAATCTATGGAATTGATGGAATTGCATTGCAGCGTTTTATTGGCGACACCCCATATCCGATTAACAGCTCAGCTAAATCGAAATTAATGAAAGTTAAAAATGCAGCGGAAAAGAATGAACGTATTTTTTACATCTGCTACGATATGTCGTCGGGGAATGATGAAAATGCCTGGGTGGAAAGCATTAAATTTGATTGGGTGTATAACATTGAACAAACCAATAACCTTACTTCTTCTCCCGCTTATGCAACTGTTGATAACAAACCGGTCGTGCAGGTTTGGGGACCAGGATTCACTTCACGGGTTGGAAATGAAGCAGGAACAATTGAATTAATTGAATTTTTGCAAAACCGGGGGTGTTACGTAATTGGTGGCGTTCCTACGCATTGGAGAAATGAAGAGCGGGATTCGAAACCAAATTTTATGAATGCCTACAAATCTTATGATATGGTTTCACCTTGGACTCCCGGACGTTACCGGGGAATAAACGAAGTTGATAATTTCAGGAAAAACCAACTTGAACCCGACAAAGCATTCTGCGATGCCAACGATTTGGATTACATGCCGGTACTATTCCCGGGATTTGCCTGGTCAACCTGGAACAACGGTACACCGAACCACATTCCGCGTGAAGCGGGAAATTTTTTATGGCGCCAGGCATACAACATCAAAACAACGGGCATCAGCCAAATGTATTTTGCCATGTTTGATGAATACGACGAGGGAACAGCGATTATGAAAGCTGCCACCGACTGGAGTATGATTCCGACGGATTATTATTTCCTGACATTGAGTGCGGACGGGACATGGTTGTCGTCAGACTTTTACCTGCGGGTTGCTGGCGAAGCTACTTCAATGCTGCGAAGCGATGCTGTACCATCCGGTACGGTGGCTGTACCACATTCTCAGGGGCCGGTTTATTATCGGAACAGCTTCGAAAAACGATTTACCAAATGGGAACGTAACGGTGTAAAAGGTGAAGGGTACAAAAATATTGATCCTTGTTTCTATAAAGATTCTGAACTTATAACGAATAATGTTTCCTCTGCAATGTCCGAAATTGTTGAGGATGATAGCAATGCGAAAAGCGGCCAGTTTACAGTGCAGGTTTCAGGGACACCGATTTCAGCGGAAAATGCAGCGTACGAATACAAATTTGCAGAAGTGAAAATTCCGGTGGTTGACCACTTAAAACTTAGCTTTTGGAAGAAAACGATGAATGATTTGGGGCAGTTTGTATCTTTAGATTTACATTTTAAATCGGGTAAAAAACTCAGCCAGTTACCAAATTACATTGATAATAACGGAGAAGCAATGAGTGCGGAGCTGGCCAGGGGAACTGTGGGCGCCGGTTTTGAGCAATTTGTTTGCGAATTTGGAAAAGGTGAATTACTGGGAGATGAAATTACAGGTATAACAATTGCTTACGACAAAGCAGCAAGCTCCGATGGTTTTTCTGCATTTATCGACGATGTGCTGATTGCAACAAATACACCTCTGTTTCCTACAAGTAGCATTGAATACACTAAACGGAACAACCGGATAACGGTTGAAAATAATGTTTTGAATTTCAAAAACTTTCCGAAAAATTCTGATGTAATTATTTATGATATTTCAGGAAGGGTAATGAAATCATTCATACTAAATACCACCAAGGTTAAAGTGGGTCTTCCGAAAGGTATTTTTATCGTTTCAACCAGGTCTGATAATACTGCTTATTCACAAAAAATTGTTATTAGGGACTAATCCCGATTATGTTTTTTAAACAAGGCAACTTATTAATTAAGTTGCATTTCAGTGAAGATCGGTTTATGATCCGACGGGTAAACACCGTCAATATTAAAGTCCACTTGCTCGTATTTAAGCACCTGGACATTTCCTTTATATAAAATCCAGTCAATTCCACGGCCACCTTCAATACTGTCGTCAAAGGTTTCACGATTTTCTTCGTTGCCAACTAAAATTTTATACGGTGGACTTCCCGGACGGCAATTGAAATCGCCCATTAAAAAAACAGGACGTTCTTCTGCCCATTCACCAAACCGATTGAGTTGATTTACCCGCTCCATAATTAATTTAGCAGCATTCAGCCTTGCAAGCGTATCTTTACTGCCATTAAAAAAGTGAGTATTGAACACATAAAATTCCTTTGTGTTTTCCCAATGCCCGCGATAATCCTGCGGGTACAGGTTATTCTGGCCTTCTGTGGACCTGGTAATAAATGCTAATCTTGCCCAGGTTACCATCCGTGGGTTTACATCGGGACCGCTGCCAATTATTTCAGGGGTATTTGAGAGTTGAAAACTGCCCATTTCACGGAGACGGAATTTATCGCGCCTGAAAAATATGGCCATGTGCTCGTCGTCGTCGCCTCCTTTGCGTCCTTCGCCAATCACTATGTAATCCGGTAATTCATCCTGCAAATAATCAACCTGTTCCTTTAATCCTTCCTGTGTACCTATAATATCCGGGTTGTATTTATTAATCATGTTCACCTGCCACTCTTTTCGCACTTTCCACGAAGGCTCAAAAGTGGGGCTGGCAAATTTAATATTATAGCTCATTAAACTGATTTGCTTCGAATTATCATCCGTGTTATTCTGGGCAAAAAGAGGGTATTGTGCACCAACCAAAATAACGAAAAGTAAGATGAGCCCTTTTTTCATAACTGATACTTTAAAGGATTAGTTTAAGCCGGACTTAAAGTTATTCAATAGTTCCGTTAATTCCTCCACTACTTCCGGTTTTTCTTCCGCTAAATCATTTGATTCTGTAGGATCATTTTCAAGGTTAAACAACTGAATATTATTTTTGGGTTCGGCAGGTTTTAAACCCGGATATTCTGCCGGTGTTGCCTGCTCAAATGGCGCAATAATCGTTTCACCGTCGGGGGCGCGTTTGTCTTTCCAGGTTGCAAGATCAACGGGTCTGTAGAACCTCGGTTTGTTAACAAACAGTTTCCATTCTCCTTTTCGAACCGACATAATATTGCTGTTGTGAAGACTGAAAACAGGACCGTGGGTATTTTGATTTCCTTTTAGAATTTCAGTAATATCTTCACCATCGATAATAACGCCGGAATCCATTTCAATATGGGTTAATGCCAGCAGGGTAGGGAATACATCTGCCGACCAGCATGGCACGTCAATAATTTTGCTTTCCGGAAATGCCTCAGCATATTTAATGATAAATGGTACCCGGATACCACCTTCCCATGTGGTGGCTTTCATACCCTTAAATCCGCCTGCGCTGCCACCGTACCATGGCCCGTTATCCGACATAAAAATAATAATGGTATTCTCAGTCAGTTCCAGTTCTTCCAACTTTTTAATCACTTCTCCAACCGACCAGTCGAGTTCTTTCATTACATCTGCATATAAGTCGTCGGGAGTATCGGGAGTATAAAAATTTCTTGATGCTGCTAGTGGTTTATGTGGCATGGCATGGCTTAGGTACAGAAAAAACGGTTTTTCTCTGTTCTCGGAAATGAAGTTTAAGGCTTTGTTGGTGTACTTTTGTGTAAGCAGGTTTTGGTCAACCGGATATTCAACCGTGTCAACGTTTTCCACAATCTGCACCGGCCGCATGTCGTTGGAATATAAAATTCCGTAGTATTCGTCAAAACCATGATTAACCGGAAAGAATTCGGGTTTGTGTCCGAGGTGCCATTTTCCGATGCACATGGTTTGATAATCAGCCTGTTGAAAAACTTCACCGAGTGTTACTTCCTCCGGCGGAATTCCAATGTCGTTGATGCCGGCATCGGGGGTTGGGTTTTTAACTAACCCGTGCCTCAGCGGAAACCGGCCTGTGAGCAAGGTTGCACGCGATGGCGCACAATAAGGGGTGGGCACATAAAAATCGGTACAAACCACACCTTCTGTTGCCAAACCATCGATGTTTGGCGTGGAGTAGTTTTTCTGTCCGAAGAGTGAAATGTCGCCATAACCCAAATCGTCGGTTAAGATTAATACCACGTTTGGTTTGTTAACTAACGTGGGCTGGTTTTCAGTACAGGCAAAATTGAAAAACAAAATTGCAACAGCAAACACATGAATTAATTTCTTTTTCATAAATCGGATTTTAGTGTTTGATTATAAGCTTTTTAGTTATAATACTTCCATTAAATGAAATTCGGCAATAATATACTCCGGGAGAAACAGTGGATGCATTCCATTCGATTTTATGAATTCCGGCATCCTTCCTCTTTTCTTGTAATACTTCAAGAGTTCTGCCAAAAGAATCGTAAATAGTCAGGGAAACAGCATTGGTGTTATCAAGCTTTAAAACTATTGTAGCCCTATCGTTAATTGGATTGGGATATACCTTTACACTGAATCCCGCCTCTTTGTTTTTTATTCCGGTGGTGTTTTCATTGATTGTCCCCCAAAGTTGAAGTTCTGCCATTTGCATTAAACCTTGCGAATTGCCGTTAGTATCCGTAATCTTTAAACGATAGGTTTTAAACCATTTGTCGGTTTCAACGTACCATGACTTTGGCGTAAAAAAGTCAGGCCATGAGGGATTATTTTCTACTGTATGAATACTAATCCATTCTTGTAAAGCTTCATCCCACCCCAATAGTTCCCAATTTCTTGGATCGCGTGCCGGCAAGTCGTTCGCTGATGTAATTGTATATCCGTATAGTTTTGAAAGTGTGTCCGTATTTATTTCAACCCATGAGTTAATTGCCCGCACCAGGTATTTTGTTTCTACATCATTGTCAATTAACATTTCAACTCTTTCACTGGGAGGCGAACCTGCTCCCTCATCTCCATTAATCCACGGTTCATTGTCGTTAGAACCATGTATTGTTACATTGTCTAAATCAGTAATATCAATACCGGGAGGCAAAGCCTCTTTGCATGTATTAAACAAAACTGCCGGAAGCACAAGGTTATCCTCCTGCACTTGAAGTTTTCTGAATCCGTTATTACCAGCACATTCTTCGGGAATAGTCTCTTCAACAAAGTTGGTGCTATTATCAGCACCGTTTTGGTAGATGAAAATGTATTTCAGGTTTTTACCGACCGCGATGGGCAGGGTGAGTTCATAAATTTTATCACCGTTTTCATCGGTCATTTTCTGCCATTTCTGCTGCCCTTCAATTTTTACCCAAACATAACCTCCTTCATATAAATCTTCAACTTCAGCAAGGTTTACCCTGAATGTAATTTCGGAAGTTGCCAAATCACTCGATAAATCGAGGTAAAAATTAGTATAAGCAGAATAAGCAGCGTCATTTATTGCTTTAATACGGTAATGATAATCTCCCTGCAAAATATTTTGGTCGGTGTACGATTCCGTGTTTTGTTCCAACTCTGCAATTACAATAAAATTTTCACCACCATCTGCCGACCGTTCAAGTATGAAGTTTGTTTCGTTCGGCTCAACATCTTCCCATTCAAGTGTTACAAATTTATTTCCGGTAATGGAAAAATCTGTTGGCCTAAAATTTTGTGGAGCCTTTAAGGTCACGCCGGTAGTATCTTTCAAAGCTCCTTCACCTGCCCAATTGGCGAGTAAATCGTAAATAGTTCCGGTTTGCTGTTCCTGAATAGTAATATTTTCAACAGCTTCTTTACCCAGTCTGTCTTCTAACTGCTGCAAATAGAGACTTCGTGGTTGCACATGACTTCCATGACTATCAAAATACCCCCGGTGCACCCCCGTTCTTGAATTGCTTATATATTGACTTTGAACCTCGTTTGCTATATTCCCAATGGCATAATTCATATATCCTTTTGGCGCATCACAAATAATGCTAGGTGCTTCGTTGTTCCAAATTGTACTTTGGATACCTGCCCAGCCATGTCCTGAACCGGAAGATCCACGGTGTTCCAGGGCAATCAGGCTTTCCAGCTTGAGGTTATCAAACAAGGTGCCGGTTGCCCAGCGTTGATGAGGCCCTTGTGTGCCGCCTTTTAACGAATAGCCATCCAGAAAAACATTTGGCCCCGGTATTCTTGGTCCCAACACATAATCGTGTCGCCCGTCGTAAGTGTAGGTGCGTTGGCACAAATTGTGGCCCGAAGCGGCATCGTAATAAAACGTATAACGGTAACCGGCTCGTTTGGGGCCGAGTGGTTCAATCGAAGCACAATCTTCAATGGTAATATAATGTGAATTCCAGGTTTTAAATAATGAATTTGAAGTGTGCAAAACAGTAACTGCCCTAAGCCAGCTGTTTTCAACATGATCAAAATGAACTGCTGTTTTTAGCCGGTTGGGATTATCCGCTGCACACGTTTGCGTTATGCCTGTACCAACTATTCGCAAGTTTTCAACTCCCGTATTCTGAATCCTTTCCCCTAAATCAAAATTGATTTTATGTACCTCTCCACCTCCGTACTTTTCCTGCATAGGCAAAATAATGGGTGAATGAATTTCAATAATATCGCTGAATATTCCTGTAATGTACCGTTCAAAATTTATTGTATAGGTGCTGGTCGTCCATTCTTCATCGCCTGAATTTAAGTAATCATTTGCATAAATATCAGCAAGCCAGGTTTGATTGGGTGTAAAGCGCACTTGAATACGATCGCCAACTTCATAATCATCAGCATTTTCGACTTCAAATTCTTTAACACCCGCTCCCACATATTCATTTGTAATTCGGGTTTTAAAGCTTGTTTTAAAAGAGGGATCGGTAGAACGCACGCCGATTGCCTGGTGTTTTTCCTCGAAGTGGGTATGAATAATTGTGCCGTCAGCACCTTGTCCTTCACCACGAAGTATTACCCCGCTGGTTTCAATTGTTAATGCATCGTTGTAACTATTTAATTTTTCTGCCAAATGATAAACACCGGCTTTTAGTAAAATGACACCTCTGATTCCATTCTCATCAGGCTGAAGTTCAGATACATAATTAATGGCTGATTGAATTTGCTGCTGATTGTCTCCCAGTTGTGGGTACAGGGTTATTGTGACCGCCGGAGCAGGAATTTTTACACCTCCTCCCTTATATCCACAATTGGAATAATCAATCATTAAATTGTCTGCGTTCGACTCCAGTGTGTTGGAATGATATTCATACACAAGTTTACCGTCGTCGCCTTTGTAAACAAGACCGGATTCTTGCGCCTTTAGTGTAAATGATACAATGCTGATTAATAAAAAGTAGAATACTATTTTCATTTGCCTGGTTAAATTGAATTATACCGATTAATAAAATGGTTGAGTAATTGGTTCTTTTAATTCCGATGCATTTGTTTTTGTTTATCGGCATTATTCCAATTTGAAAATGTTTAAAATTGGCCCGACCGTTCCAGGAATCGATATAATTACCAATTGTTTCAAAAAAAACCCGGATTTAATCCGGGTTTTTAACCTAACATTTTATTAATCCATTTACTGTAAAATTACTTTATGTACTTCTGTTTTTTCCGCTGAGCTTATTTTGAACATATAAATTCCACTTTTCATGCCGGAGAGGTCAATCTGAATGGACTGTTCTGTAACTTTATTTTGGTGAGTTACTATTTTTCCTGTTAATGAATAAACAGTGTAACTGATTTCACCTGAAAAAGGATTTACAAGCGTAACATTTCCCTGGGTTGGATTAGGATAAACCCTGCTTGTAAAGCGATCTTCCAATTCATTTGCAGAAACAGGCCAGTTTTTGGCACTAATATATGTAGTATCATTATCCCAACTTACAAATGCCTGACCGCTTCCACCAAAACCTATAATTCTGCCAGCAGTTTTATAAGCATTTGCAGCATCGACATGGTTACCTGGAATTGCAATTCTACCTTCATGAATATCGATCAGAGAACCTTCGGGAATCGATTTTTCCGGGTGGAAATCGGTGAGATTAAGTTCACCGCTGTAAAGATATAATTTTCCGGTACCTGACTGGCCTTCGAATGCTGTTCCATACATTCCGCCAACATTAACCGTTCCACCATTAATTTCTATTATAGCGTCACTGTTCCATCCTACCCAGGCATGAGAACCAAAGTTGAACACACCACCGGTATCAACGATTAACGTTCCCGGAGTATTCCATCCAATTCCAGACCAGCCATTGGTAGTTGTAACTGAACCGCCATCAACGATATGAAGTGTTTGCATTCCTTCGCCACCATCGCCCAAAACTAATTGTTTAATGGTGCTTTCAATGTCAACAACCGATTCTATCGCACCGGTATTTCTAAACACAACTTTATTATCTCCTGGCACATGACGGTCAGACCAGTTCAGATAATTGCTCCATAGTCCGTCTGAAATTTCCGGATTTGTTCCTGGTGACCAAACTGTTGTGGCTCCTTTTTCTGCAATGGCAATTACAGTTGTTACATCATCAGCAAAGGTAACTTCCAAAGTCCCGCTTCCGCCAAATGCTGTAATTTTGCCTGATTCCTGATATCCTGTAATTATTGCTGTCTGATCTCCATCGATTTTGAGTACACCCAGTTCAATATTTAGTATTGATCCATCAGGAATTGATTTTGATTCATGAATTTCAGCTAAATTAAGGGTTCCTTTTTTCAGTAAAGTAGTACCGGTTCCTGATTGTCCTTCAAATGCGGTGCCGTACATGCCGGCTACATTTACTGTTCCTCCGTCAAGAATCAAGGTTCCGTTTCCATCCCAGCCAATCCATGCATGTTCTGCAAAATTAACAATTCCACCTGTTTCAACAATCATTGTTGCAGTATCACTCCAGCCAATACCGGACCAACCCTGTGTAGTAGTTAATGTGCCACCATCGATGATCCGGACAGTACCACCATCACCACCATCACCCAGTACAAATTGTCTTAAAGTACTTTCAGCATCTAAAACAGCTGCCTGTGCACCAGGTACATTAGTAACTACTTTATTGCTATCCGGAACCAAACCATCTGTCCAGTTCAATGCTTCTGTCCACAATCCTGTGGAACCAGGATTGGCAGCCGGATTCCAAACCGTTGTTGCAGCTCTGACAGGAACTGCTGTAACTGTAGTAACATCATCTGCAAAAACTACTTCTAATTCTCCTTTTCCGCCATAAGCCAGAATTTTTTCCGCTTCGGCATACGCATTAACAGCAGCGGTTTGGTCGCCCTGAATTGTAAGTGTTCCTTGCTTAATATTTATGTACGAAGAATCAGGGATTGATTTCTCAGCATCAAACGCCGAAAGGTTTAATTCACCACTGTTTATAGTAGTAAAACCTTTACCAGACTGCCCTTCGAAAGCAGTACCGTACATTCCGGCAACGTTAATAACACCACCATTAATTTGCAAAGTAGCATCACCGTCCCAGCCAATCCATGCGTGTTCACCAAAGTTTATTGTGCCACCTGTTTCAACAATTAAAGTTGCATCGTTTGACCAACCCACAGCTGACCAACCCTCGGTAGTTGTTAATGTTCCACCTTCGGAAATACGTAGTGTTCCACCAGGTCCGCCATCACCCATTACCAGTTTTGTAATGGTACTTTCGATTGCCAAAACTGCTTCCGGGGCATCAGGCACATTAAATACAACTTTGTTGTCTAATGGTACATTGCTGTCTGACCAGTTTTCTGCTTCGCTCCACATTCCGGTAGAAGTTGGATTTCCGGCAGGGTCCCAAACCGTTGTTTCCTGTCGTGCAGGAGCTGCAGTAAGAATTGTTGTATCATTTTGAACGGTAACGACTACGGTACCAAGTCCCTCATAAGCAGTTATTCTTCCTGCTTCAACGTAGGCATTTATAGCTTCTAATTTATCACCTGCAATTGTTACTTCGCCTGCAGAAATATTTAAAACTGATCCTTCAGGAATGGATTTGGTATCATCCAGTTCTGCAAGATTTAAAGCGCCCCTAATTACTGAAGTTGTTCCAGTTCCGGCACCGCCTTCAAAAGCAGTTCCGAACATTCCCGCCACATTTACTGTACCACCGTCAATTGTTAAAGTACCATTACTTTCCCAACCAATCCAAGCATGTTCAGCAAAATTCACTTCTCCACCTTCTTCAACTGTTAATGTCGCAGGTGCTGACCATCCAACTGCACTCCAGCCTTCAGTCGTAGTTAAAGTACCATTATCGGTTACTTTCAACATTCCTGCACCGCCGTCACCTAAAACAAATGTTTTAATTGTACTTTCTTCGTTTAAAATACTTTCAGGTGCATCAGGATTATTAAATACAACTTTGTTGTCATTCGGAACAAAACCATCCGACCAGTTTTCAGCTACTTTCCAGAGGTTGCTTTCAGCGCCGGTCCAAACTGTTGTTGCTTCGGGTTGTTTTTCAACAGCCGCATCGCAACTATTGAACAAAACAGGCTCAAGCACCATTACGGTGTCAACCGGTGTCCCGGCAATTGCCCTTTTACTTCCGGCAGCACAATCTGTACCTGTTAAATCTTCCACAGCCCTGTCAGTTTCGCCTGCACCGTTTTGGTATTCAAACCAATAGTCGTTTCCAACAATTCGGTATGCTGGTACTGAAGCCAGGTAGATTCCGTCGCCGTTTTCATCCATCATTTCTTCAAAGTCTGAACCACCATCAAGCATCACCCATACTTTTCCACCCTCTTGCAAGTCGGTTGCCTCACTAAGGTTAACCTGATAAACAACGCTGGCAGCGGTAACATAAATCATGCTGTCACTTTCATTATAAGTAACAGATAGTTCAGCATTGCCTTCATATGAAATAATATTTTCATTTTCGATAAAAGTATTGAGTAGTTCCATATCGCTTTCGGCTCCCTCGGCGGTTGTTTGAAATGTTAATGTACCACCTGAAATATCAATATATGAACCATTGGGGAATGATTGCTCTGGATGAAGTTGGCTGAGGTTTAATACACCACCATTTTTAATGTTGGTAATCCCCATGCCTTCTTGTCCGGTAAAGGCAGAACCATACATTGCCGTAACATTTACCACACCTTCAATTACAGCAACTGCTTCACTGCCCCAGCCGTTCCACATATGTTCACCAAAGGTCATGGTGCCGCCTCTTTCTACGATAAGCCTTCCCGGGCTGCTCCAGCCAATACCCGACCACCATTTGCCGGTGTTTATATATCCGCCTTTAACAATACGTACAACAGCTTCTTCTTCGCCGCCGTTACCAATTTTTAGGTTAAATACGTTTACAGAGTCATCAACAATTACAACTCCCTCTGCAGGATAATCAGCCTGGCCAATATCCACAATTTCAGATTCAATGTTGTTTGGATAACCACCTTCTTTTAAAGCCCAGTTTTCTGCTTCAGTCCACTTATATGTGGTGTTGGGATTTTGTGAAGGATTCCAAATTGCAGTAGTTGGTCCTTGTGCAAAGGCCGACATACTAAAAATGGAAATCAAAAGAATAAGTAAAATTTTGTTTTTCATACAGTTGTTTTTTAATGTTAAAAAATAATTTTTATTGAAATTCAGTTAACAATGAAATGTTGCCTATGGCAAAAATTTAGAAACTTTCTGAATGTTACTGCAATATATCTTACTGGATATAATAAAATATTAATAAAGAATTAATAACATTAACGTTACCTGCACAATTCAAAAAATAATACTGAAACTGGTTATTTGTTTGCAATCAGTATGCCTGTGAAAGTTATAAAGTTGAAGTATTTATTGAAAAAAATTGACCATCCGGAAAGAGGGGGCTGGTGGCATAAAAAATTACCTGCGCTTTTTTTCTATTTGATTTATTCATTCCCGGAAACTTCTACAAAAAACTCTCTTGAATTTTATCTTTCCGAGCTCTGTCAGTACTTGTTTATTTTACCCGTATCAATAATTCCTTGAAGAGTATGGATTCTGTAAATGTAGATGCCTGCCATTAAATGGGAGAGGTTGTTTAACTGTATGTTGTTTATCCCGGCAGGTGCAGATGATAATGATTTTTGTACAACCTGTTCGCCTTGCAGGTTATATATTGTTAATACTAATTCTTTTGCCGGATCTTTTAAATTGATCTGAAAATTTAATTCTTGAAAGTCTGAAGGGTTGGGATGCACCACAACTTTTGCCAAATGAAATAAACCATCAATTTCTGTATTAACATCTTCATTGCAATAATCCCCCATATTATACCATTCATCATCCATCCATTGCAGCCTGTCAACCAGCCATGATTTCAAATATTCAATCTCTTCTTCGTACGTATCGGGCCAATAAATGGCCGGCCAGAAATATTCACCCAAAATAGGATATTTATCAAAGTTTCTGTCAACAGCATCTCCTAAAACCAAAACACAGCTGTCTATTATTGACATGACTGATTCATCACTGTATATGGAATCTCTGAATTTTGTCCAGCGGCAAAATACTTCATTTTGATAAACCGGATCTTCCATGAGGCGTTCAAACCAATAAGTGCGGCTTCCCTGCGGATATCCCCACCCGTATGTTTCAGCAGCATTCCAGTCTTCACCATAGTTAACATTTCCGTATCCCAGGTTATAGTCCCAGGGAGGACCTGCATTTAACTGGCCTCCATCTTCATCATTTTCTTTAAAAAAATAGGTGCTGAACATGTAATTGTCAATTCCCTTGGAAATCTCATTGATGAACATCATGTCAATGAAGGATTTAGTTCGAATGTATTTCTTATATCCGTTTTCAGGATGTGCAAAATCATCACCCGACATTACATTATCGAATTCTTCCATCCATTGCATGATGTATTCCGCCTGTTCATAAGTCAGCTCATCGTATTTCGGATCGAAATATTCATACCACATTTGTTCGTGGTATGGCTGATCAACCGGAGATGTCCAGTATTCATCAAAAGTCAGATTGTTTTTTTTGTCCCGTCGTAATATATAACCACCGGTGATATCAGTTGGTGAAATATCAGTACTGGTAAGTTTATCAATATCAACACGATTTTCATCCCGCTTCAGTTTTTCGGTAATCACATATACACCCCGGTAATCGTTATTCAAAATTAATTCAATGTATCGTGTACGTGGTGCCCACCTGCCGGTTCGCCTGAAGAGCTCGTAGGTCAGCACATTTTTAATCATTGTTTTGTCACTGTAGGGGCCGTAAAGCACAAAATCGTTTTCTTCCGGTATTCCTAAAATTGAAACATTGTTGTTTGAACCGTCATCTTTTTGAAGTTCGATGCTGTAAGATCTTTTTTTGAATCCCATTGAAGACTCGCCTCTTCTTTCAATACTGATTTTTCCTGAATACTCATTCCATTCGTCTGATTCTGAGTTTAAATTACCTTCACCGTTAAATATCAATCCCATATCAGCTACAATACGTGGTTCATCCGGAATTTCCTGCCCATTGGTATGAATAATCATTAAAGGTAAATTGAATCCGCTAAGAATACTGGGTTCCCCAATTTGGTCAGTATTAGTCGCATTCAAGTCGTTGAATTCTGCATTCCAGTTAAGGCTATCATTGCCTTGGCGCTCACCTGCAATTTTGTTTCCGTTTGCAGTTTCAGCGTGACTGGTGGCAGGAGCCAACAAACCAAAGGACAATAACAGCATTAAAATTAATGATGAAAAAAAATGAAATCTTAAATTCATAAACTTGTTGGCCTCCAACTGGCAGGTGAATATTTGCAAATTTGTAATCCGGATTATCATTCTGTTGTTTTACTTGCAGATGGGGGAGTGGCAGTATAATTAGCCCCCCATATTTTATTGGCTTTTGGCCCCATAATAAGAACAAGTTCCCCGCCATTATGTATTTCGCTGTGATAAAACCACGGTTGATTCCAATTTACTCCATTCAAGGTAGCCGATTGGATGTATTTATTATCTTCAGAAACATTTTTTGCAGTAATTGTAAATTTATTACCATTACCTAAATCAATTGTTGATTTTTCAAATACCGGACTGCCAATATTATAACTTTTTGAACCGGGAGTAACAGGGTAAAATCCCATTTGACTAAATGCAACAAATGCTGACATACCGCCACCGTCTTCATCGCCGGGTACACCCATTAAATCGTTCCGGAACCACTCTTTCAGCAACTTACGTATACGTTTCTGGGTTTTCCAGGGTTGCCCGGCATAGTTGTACAGGTAAGGAATATGCAATGATGGCTCATTGGCCATTGAAAACTGACCGACATTGCCGGTGTGGTCAGGTAACTGAGCATAAAATGCATACTTACTCCTGCCTAAAGGCTCATTAAATGTAGCATCCAGGTTGGAAATAAATTGTTCCGGACCTCCCATTAAATCTATTAAATCTGCGATACTATGTGGAACATCCCATCTGTAAATCCAGGCATTGTTTTCACCATAATAACCGCGGGCACCCATTCCGCCTGAAAATTTATAATCGAAGGGCATAATGAAATTACCTTTGTCGTCTTTCGGATGAAAAAAATGTGTCTCCGGATTAAACAGTTTTCGGTAATTAAAGGCACGCTCCATAAAGTAGTTGTAATCATCTTCTTTGCCCAGTATCCTGGCTATTTGCGCAAGGCACCATTCATCGTAAACCGTGCCGAGTGTGACTGCCACAGGCTGACGTCGTTCAAAATGATGGACTTCAGGTGCGGTTTCCTCCTCGCCTTCACGCAATGCGGGGAAATAGCCATTCTCTTTATAAAATTCGTCGAGCACTCCGGCTTTTTTCCCCGACCAGGGCGCCAGTGTTTTTTCGGTTATTGCCGCTTTGCTTGCCTGGTAAGCTTTTTCAAGATCGAAACCGGTCAGACCTTTTGTATATGCGTCCAATATGGTGGCTACTCCATGATTTGAATTCATGCGGCGGCTGTCACCCATAATTTCAGGAAAAGTAGGCAACCAAAAATTATCCATTTGTTCGGCCATGCGAATAAACGACTTAATAATATTCAGCTCCATTTCCTTTTCGGTTAAACACCTTAGCGGGTGGGTTGCACGGTAAGTATCCCAAATCCAATCATCGGTATAAAATGGAGTTCCGTTATCATCATGAACAGTGCCATCGAAAGCACTGTAGTATTTTCCATCTTCTGAAATACTAACCGGCCGCTCGTAGGTGCGGTACACCGATGTGTAAAATACGATTTTGTCATCTTCACTTCCACCTTCTACAATGGTTTTGCCAAGGGCTTCGTTCCATATTTTATACCCTTTTTGAATAATTTTTTCCTGATCAAATCCATCAATTTCACGGTACAGGTTTAATTTTGCCTGCTCTTCACTAATAAAAGATATTCCGTAGCGGATTTTAAGTTGTTTTACATTGTCGTCAAAATGCAGCGCAATGCATTTGTTTTTCC
This sequence comes from Mariniphaga sp., assembly GCA_024636975.1. Taxonomy (GTDB): domain Bacteria; phylum Bacteroidota; class Bacteroidia; order Bacteroidales; family Prolixibacteraceae; genus Mariniphaga. Next base: position 59,501 of record JAGXGA010000060.1, on the reverse strand, counting down.
CTTCAGCCTGGGTTTGGTCAGAAATTTTGCCTGAGTTTACAATCCCGGATTTCAGAGCTTCCTGATCGGTTTCAAGGTATAAATACACTTTGGTCGTGTTTTCTGTTACTGCGTTTGATACAACCTGATAACCTGTTACCGATCCATTTTTTATTTGAATTTTACCCGAGTTGTTGTTAACAAGCAAATACCTGTTTTCATTTTCAGTATTAAAGTCGATGTAATAAATACCCGATTGGTTCGAAACCCCATAGCTTATATCAATATTTGCTTCATCCAGAAAAACATTCCATGAATAGGGGGTTATTTTTTCCAGATCATAAGTGTAATTGTAAACCGGCTTTAAATTATTTTGCTGACCTGACACCGGGCTGATTGTAAAGGCCGAACTTCCTCTGTGGCTTGTGGTAACTACCGGCAGTCCATGTAATTTATCGGTCGTAAAATCATTTCTGCCCGGAATTACCCTAAGCATACTATTCGGTAGATGGATAGTTGGAAAAGTTGGGACCAGTAAATGGCTTATGTTTCCAATGTATGGATTCACATAATCAACAGGTTGTTTTTTTAACTTAGTTGGTTCTGGTTGTGCACCCAAAATATTTATAATGAAAAGAAAAAAGAAAATGAATAGGGTCCTGTCTTTCATACTTTACAATTGATTTTGTTTTAAACCAAATAAAGCTTCAGGGAATTAATATTCCATTAATAAATAATAAATGCGATTAATATTTGGGTTAACAAGTAAAAATCTTTACATAAAAATCCATTAGGAGGGAATTTTTTCCGGTTTCATTATTGGATATCCAGAATTTTAATGAAAGGTTGATTGTAATCCTGACCGTACATTATTTTATAATCTTTAAAGAATTTCTGGTAAGTCGATTTTGCAAGACTGTGTTTTCCGTGGTAATATTCCGCTTTGCATTTTAGAATCATTGCTTCCTCATTCAGCATGTCGAAATTGAAAACACAATCAGCCAACTGAATAATTAGATCGCTGTCCTTCTGAAGGTCGAGGGTTCCGGCATAATTGATTAAAGTCTCAGTAATTATATCAGATATTTCCGCTTTAAAATTATCCAGCCAGTCGTAATGTACGTTGTGCAGGAATGCTCCTTTTTTTGTTATGGTTAGCAAACGTTCAATCTTTTGTGTTGTAAGGTGGTTTTTTGAAGCAGTAATGTATAAAAATTCCTGATAATCAGAAATAATTTTAAGATCTGATGGAACTACCTTCCAATAACCCGTTTTCTTCGAAATTTCGCAATCACCTATTTCGCTTAAAATGGCTTTAAGCTTTGCAATGTTAACAGCCCTGTTGTTTCTGGCACTTTTTTCTGATTTATCGAACCATAATATTTCAGTTATTTTATCAGAAGAAATACCTTTGTTGTTCTTAAAAGTATGAAGTATTATCAATAGAAAAAGTTCTTTAAGCAACGGAGAAAATTTACTGGTAATATCTTCATTATCTTTATTGAAAACCTGAAATCCCCCAAAAAATACCAGCTTGTGTTCATGCGTTTCACTTTCTGTATAAGATGGAAAACCGTCAGACGGACTTGATAGTTTTTCAGAATTGCTATAGTTGTATGCCGGAACTAAAGTTTTATCTTTCTTTCTAAATTTTATGAACCAAGCAAGAACTGCTGCAAATAAAACAAAAGCAATAATAAAAAGGTATTCTGATTTTCCCAATACATTTTCCGGTTGGGATTTTACAATAAGTTTATTGGGCGGGTAATTTATTGAAAAAATTTGAGCCTGAGTGGTGGCCGAATCTGTATTGTATGAGGTAAGTGCATATAATTTATTTTGTTCCGGCATAGATAACAGTCCGGCATACGAACGAATATCTAAGAATTTAAATGGTATCCTGGTTCCCAGCAATTCAATTTCAGGAGAATCAATATTTCCTTTAATTAATTGAAGATTCCCATTGAATTTGGTTTTTTCAAAGATTAAAGCATAATAGTTGCGAGTATTTTTATCAATCCACATTGAATTTGCTACACTCATATCGTCCATTATCTTGGTGATTTCAAATTTTCTGAATAAACTGCTGTCTTTAATAGAATACCCAAACAAATCGTGGTAGCTGTGCGGATTTATTAACTGGTTTCCCGATTGGCTTCCATAACCACCCAATATATAAATTGTATCATTTAACTCTCCCAAACCGGCAAGATACCGCGGATAAAAAATAGAATCGTTTGTAGGTAAATCCTGCAGAGTACTGGTATTTAAATTTAATTTACGTATAAGGTTGTTGTATATATGCACACCGTATCCACCAAAAAAATAAATAGAACTATCAGCCGGATTGTAATAACGGTTATGATGACGGTACTTTGATACCAGATCAGAAGTAGTAGTGGTGTCATTCCACACACCTGTTTCAATATCAAGCGAGTAAACAGGTGTTTCATCCGGCAGATAACAGTATATTTTTCCATTACTGTTGTTGAAAATTGCACTAAAACTGCTGGTGAAAAATTTGGGGGGATGTTCATATTTTACGATTTCAACCTCTTCTTCAGCTGCAGAATATATATGAAGTTCAGTATTATTTACCAGAAAAATTCTACCAGTCTGTTCATCAGAAGCAAATAATATTTGTCCCTTAAGTTCAGTTTCGTATTCTTTTTTCCATGTGTCGTGTTGATGTAGCAACCAAACGGGATTTTTAACAGTAGCTTTTTTATTCCTGATACGGTCGTATACAGCTGTTCCTTCTTTGTTATCCAGTAACCAATGATACTTTAACTTGCCATTTTCTGATATCTTAACATCTTTAATGTTCATTGAAGGGACATCAGACGTATTAAAATGTTCATAGTCATTAGCTCCAAATATTATCTTGAATGCGTCTTGTTTGTCAAATCCAATATCATCCTGAACGTAAAAAGAATCAGCCAGATAAACAACCAACCGGTTTTTGGACAGCATAAATTTCAGGCGTAAATTGATCCACTGGTTGTTTGAATTATTAAACTGGCTTATCGGGACGACTTCATTATTTTTTCCTATTACAAGGTTCAAGGGGGCTGCCGGATCAGGAGTGCTAATCAAATCAACATTAATATTTTCCTGATTAATAACACGGAATATATAACCAAACAAACAATTTGGATCAATCATATCAAACTTAATATCGAATGAAATTTCGAATTCATCATTAAAACTCAAAAAATCATTTGGAGTTAAATTTAATTCAGTCCTTTTATCAAGAGAAACATTTTGTCCCTGAAACTTCAAACCATAAGTTTGGCCCAGAACATTCGGGGTATACACACAAAGGAAACTAAACAGAATATATAATAATAGATACTTTTTATTCATGTTTTTTAATTGTCCATCCAATCACAAATTTAATTTTTTTTGGCAGAATACATTAAAAATCGCAGGTTATAAAATTATTGTTTGACTACCTTTGGTATGATGGATAAGGTTTTAAAAATATTGAAAAAATAAAAAGATCTAACGACAAGAAATGACTAGCTATTCCGGTATGATCTGTGCCTGTAATTTCGTTCCAAACTGTGCCATAATTTTAAAAAATGGAAACATTTTAAGGGTCAACGGTGGAAGTCTGCATCCAGGTATATGGTTGATTAGCATATAGCGGAGTACAAGAAGGACGGAAAACTGGCAGAAAAATCGAATAGAGGGGTATTTAATGCACGTATCAGTTCAATATTCACATGCCGCCCTAAAAATGGAATTACTTTAAACCAGATGATTAAACAAGTCTTCGAGAAGGAATTGGAAGATCACTGATAAAAAAAAGCGCTATATTAATCTATCATATAACGCTATTACTTTTATATTGCTCCCTGACAGCCGGAAGTTGCAACCTGATTTGCGAAAAATTGGTGTGTTTATTCACTTTAATCAAGCTTCTCATCCTCTATATATTTTTCCAGGTAGGGAGAACCGGGATTGAGCATGCTTTCGTGTTCCCTGATGATTTCCACAAGATAAAGGCATAATTTTCGGTAGTTTATGCCATCAGGACGGCTATCCTCATCATAAAAAAGCAAATGATCGAGGCCCAAAGATTTGGCTTCTTCTGCGATGTACCCAATTTCCCAGGTTTCCGGTTCGGCCGGACGTGTGTATTTTCTGGGTGTCAACTGCATAATCCTGCCAAAATCATCCTTTAAGGGGGTAATGTTTTGTTTGTCCCTTCGCGTGGAGTTATCGTAACCGATTTCACCTGTAGTTGTATTGTACTGAACATTTTTTTTGTCGCCAATAAATCCTAATTTGGCTTTAATATTTCCGTTGACATGAAGCGGGGCGGATGGATTTGCATTACCAATTCCAACATTACCGTTTCCCTGTATTGTAAAAATTTCTGTGGCCCCCTCGCCGGCCCGGTCGAGGAAAATATACCTTGCTTTTGGATTGCCAATATTGAAGTAAAACCTCCCGGAAGTAACACCCATTCCATACCAGGATGTACCGGCAGTATTTTGATAAAGCGCCAGTTTCAGGCTATCTAACGAAGGCCCCAGGGATAAAGCACTCTTTGGATTAGAAATCCCTATGCCCAGTTTACCATTAACTTCTAATTTTCCTCCAACTTCCAAATCGCCGGCAATATCAACTTTCCCATTGTTATGCACAAGTAACCGCCACGATTTATTATTATAGAATCCTATTCTTTGGGCAGATGTTCCTCCCACAAACCGGTCGTTAGATACCCAAAGCCCTCCATCATCATTATCCGATTTTATTCTGCCGTTGACAAGTAAATCAACGCTCTGTCCTCCATTGCCTACAATATGCAATTTTGCTTGCGGTGCATCCACACCCAGACCGACATTGCCCTCGAAATATCTTTGGGTATCATCCAGTAACCCATTCCACTTTTCTTTGCCCAATACTTCACTATCCTTTATTCTTAATTCATCAAAATTTATCATCGTTTTACTTTTTATGGTTATATTATCATAACTTCCTCTTTTTCTTCCACTTCAGCCTGTAAAACCTGCCATTTTTTTTGTTCGTCTTTCGGCCATTGCGACTTCAAAAAATCTTTTGCCCCTGAATAACTGTTGAAATATTGCGCTTTCAGTTGCCCGGGTGATTGCAGTGCCTCTTTTGACAATATTTTGTATGCTTTTCCTTGTTGAACAGGCAAATCTTCCACAACACCAAACAATTCTTCGGGCCGGGTTACATCCACAGGTTTTCTGTTTCTGCTCAGGTTCAACACCCTTTCTCCCTGCCAGTTGTCAGTACCCTGGGAGCGAATGTTTTCGGTTTCCCCAAAAATGATGTCTTCAAAATCGTTTCCAGCAAACTGCATATCGGGTGAAATATCATAAACCTGTTCCGGGGCGATTTCTATTCCTGCCGACATCAAATCAAAATCGGGTGTAGACAATTTTTCACTGTCCGGCAGGTCTTCGAACTGCCCGCGGGAAAAATAATCGCGCAGTGTTTTTTTACTTTGTGGCTCAATGGCTTGTCCGTTGCCAAAAGCATAATTCGTAATGTGGTAACTCGTACCGGTTTCCATATAACTGTTGCCCAGTTTTTCTATGGTTTTATTTAGGGGAATCAGATTTTGGCGCAGTTCGAGAAAACCGGAAGGGTGCATGACGATCTGATCCTGTTGTTCTGTTTCATCGAGGCTTCGCAGCGATTCACCCCCGGAGTATCCTGCCGGTAATTTTGCTGACCAGTTACCCGATTGTTTCAACTGAATCCTAAGTTTTTCATGTAAAGCATCAGGTTTGATGATTATTGGAACGACTTTTTGTTTTTCTCCCCAACTGGTATTGAATTTAATTTTCAGGGAGAAGAACAGCACTTTTATTTTCGCAAATCCCTGCGCACGCCAGGGGCCGGGGCCGCTGAGCATAAATTCCATTTCAATTCCAAAGAAAGATCGGCCCCTGTACGAAACTTCCACACTAATCCGGATATCCGTTTCAAAATAGAAAGGATCGAATTGCAATAAGGCATTAAACCCTAAAAAGCCATGTGCTCTGGCCTTGCCTTTTTTCACAACCAGATCGGCGGTCAGCCCAATTTGATATGAATTGGAAGTAATGGCCTGGTAGTACTGACAGGACAACCGGATTTCATCTCCTTTTTTGATTAAGGCAGTTACCCGGGGTATTTCGGGGAAACGGGCCGGTTTTTTATAACGAGGGTGATATCCGCCCACCGACAACAAAAACTGCGGGTTGCTGCTCCAGTCCAGCATAAAAGCAAAACCACCGGTAAGAGCTACCTCCACCAGGTTCGAATCGCGCAACCTGCCTTCAATCAGAATGTATGAGGCCGAAAAATTAAAATCCCCAAAAATATCCACATGGATTTCTCCCAGCCGTTTTTCCGCATCCTTGTTCGGCAGAAATACCCCCAGGCTCCCAAGCAGAATTATCCTTCCCTTAAAGGGAAACTCCAGCAAAATTCCCATATCGACTTCCATTACGGTGGGCGTGCCGTAGCCGATTTTAAAGAAAGGTGCTATTACGTAATGTTTTTTCTGCGGTGGGAAAACAGCTCTCAGATCACTTATAATCTTCGGCGCATTTTGAATGACATTTTCAGGGAACATAATGGATTTCACTGCCCCATTTTGAATCCGCTCCCTTAGGATGTCAACTTTCATCGTCCGGTAGATACCTACCAATCCTCCCACTGCATTGAGTTTAAACCCAAAGGCCAGTGGAATTGCCGGTGAAAAAAATACACTGATGCTGACCAGCATCGAAAAGCCTTTCTCGCCGTTGGGCAAACGGGTATTGATAAGGCCAATGGCCGTAAGTCCGATGTCTCTTTTCTCGAGTGCGAGTTTGAGTTCCATCACCCCGGCATAGCGGTTATTATCCGGATCGAATTCCAGAAAACCGCCGCCGGAGATGATCTCAGATTCTATACTGAGGGCTACCCCGCTGGGAGGTTTAAATCCAAATGAAAAATCAGTTGTTCCCAAATCACCTTCCTGGTCCGGTGTGGTAACCTCAATTCCCAAACCGGCATTTTCGACCTTTACCTTAACAGGCCCCAGTTTTGAAGAAAAGGTGGACAATACATTCAGATACGCGCCCAAAGTGTTGCTTTTTGCAGACGGCCCGAAATCCCATTTGACATTGTCAAAATAGATAAAACCAAGATCCTTGTGAACTGGAATCAGCAACTGATATGGCTGCTTTTCCGTATTCTTATTTCCATCTTCCTTTGTTTCCTTTTTCTCATTTTCATTTTCTGCGGTAAAGTTCAGAGCAGTTAATCCAGAGTCAGAAGATTTGGTTTTATTTTTATCATCATCTTTCAGAAAGCCCAATGCATCCTTGAGCGTATCGATGTTATGATCGAAATAAAATCCTTTCTTTTTTGTATACCCGCCTGCAATTGAAAATTTTAAAGGCACGTCGCCTGATGGTAGTATTTCATTCAAAAAACCATCCCCTTCTTTGCCTGCAATAACCAATGCGTTATCTTTCAGGCCAATTTCAATGCCATGGTCTTCATCTTTATCATAAAAAGAAGTGATTTGAAATTCACCGATGGCCAGTCGTGTTCCGGTTTCATCCGGCAGGTTAAAGGAAGCTCCGGTCTCGGGATCCACCTTTTTTTTGAGCCCCAAATCAATTCGCATATCTCCTGCAAAATGCGCATCTGCCAGCCTGCTGAGATACACATCCAGCGTGTTGCCGGAACTTATTTTAGTTTTAAACTCCCAGTTATCACCAAATTGTTTTGTGTAGCTTCCTTCGCCATTCAGCGAAATAAAAAGTCCGCCCAACGATTCCACTTTTACATCCGAATCTTTTTTGAAGTGATCCGATATTTCTTCATCAGCAACAAAAAACAGGGTGCCTCCCAATCGAATATCGGTGGGGTTGTCTTTTTCCACCGGAAATTTAAGGTCGAATGAAAAAGCCCTTTCCGAAACCAGGTCAGACCAGTTTCCTCTTTTCCAACGTTCAACGGTTGTGTAATATTCTGTTAAAATTTGTACATCAGAATCATTGAGATCCTCTTTATTTTCCTTTTTCTTCAGTACCTCTTCTATTTTTTTCCAGGCTTCGTTTGGTTCTGCGGGGAAATTTTCATCATGTTCCTTCCTAGTGGCATTTAGCAAAAGGTTTCCAAGAAAAGCATCCTTCAATTCAGCCGTGCTGTCTTCTTTCATTGTTCGGGGCAGCGTAGTCCAGCCAAAGAGAAACCGGCTTTCCGGCATCCGGCTTTCCATTATGGTAAAAAAACCGGCCAGCACTGTCATTATCTGGGAAAAGGTTTCGGCATCCTTAACGGTTTTTAGACGACTTTCTACTTCATGTGGTTCAGTGAATTTATCCCAAAGTTCCTGAAATTTATTCCAAAGATTTGCAAGGTAATCAATGGGATCGGTTATCAGTCCCCAAATATTTTTAACTACTATTACGGGAGGTTCTGTAATTACATATACAGGCGCATCATATACCATATAATGTGCAACATCATAAACAGTTTCGGGCACACCCTGATCTTCCACAGCGCTCCTGATGGTAACTCTGGCTTCTGCGAGAAAACCCATCAGTTGCGATAACCAGTAGAATCCCGGATAATGCAACCGGATAAAATTAGTAGTGTTCACTTCAAGAAACAACCAGATATAAGTATCAACTTCCGTTGGATCATCAATTACAGATTTGATAAATTCTTTCAGGGAAGAATAAATGATTTTGACATCGTTTACTGCACTTTGAAAAGCTACTTCGCCAGGATTAACCGACTTTTGATACTCGCTGATATTATCTAAAGAATCATCGGGGATGTCTAACTCTGCATCCGTGTCCGGATTCAAACCCAAATTGAGTAAGGTTTCGCGCCGGACCTGGTCGTCTTCCATTTTTTCTTTCAACCACTTAAAGAATTCGCCAATTTTTCCGATGGCAGATTGTAAAAAACCTTGATTATCCATACTCATTAATTTTTATCATCAGGTAGTGCCGGCGCTTTTTCCTTTTCGGAAGCTTCCAAAGGAATTTTATGCTGTGTGAAAATTTCTTTTTTTTGTATGGTGCCCGGTTTCCCGTCGAAGGGCGCGGCATACAAAGAATGAATTACATGTAACGTTTCACCCTGCGGCTTTTCAAAAGAAACCAACCCAATGTTTGATTTAAACAGTACCTGGCGGGTATAATTTATTTTTTTGGCCTGCTCAATATGCCGGCTGGCAATTTTCCGCAGGTTCTCCATAACATCATCCGTTTCTTCCAAAGGAGGCATCTGCGTGGAAGAAGGCCGTTCACTCTCTTTCCGGTCATCAACTACGTTTTCAATTCTCCACGACCAGTCGGGATCTCTGCCTTTTACAGTACCCGCAGGCCACCCGTTTACAGGTATAATGACGGGACTTTTTTTTAGTTTGCCGTTCAGAAAAGTTACTTTCGATTTTTCGGGAAGTTTTAATGGTTCGGGTTTTATTTTGTGATTGTGCCACCCCAGCCGTTCAGCATTGATGTTGTTTCGTAACATTTTTTGAGCGTTAAGAAAATGCTGACTGACATTTTGGATGTATATGGGCATAATGTTTCTTAATCCACTGGAGGTTAACTGGGCAAAACAAGCCACTGCCTTTTCGTTGTCTTTTGTCCAATAGAGCAAACGCTGGCTTGAGGCATAATGCACATCTCCTGAGAGGAAAATAACTTTTTTATAAGGCGCCAGACGCTTGAGCAGTTCCTCCTGCGATTCAGGATCGAACGTCCAGGCTTCAATTGCATCAGGATCGGTTCCCAACATTCCTGATTTTACCTGTTCCCCTCCTTCAAAATATTCCATTAGGTCAAGGGTTTTATATGCGAGGGGTGCGATCACTTCGTCCAGCAAAGAGGGGCCAAGAACCGGCAACGGCGCCACTACAAATAACACTTCGTCATCCGCGGGCGACGGTTTTTCAGGAATCAGGTCTTTCATCCCGTTCACCGACAGATTTCCGGGCGCCCCGTGAAATTTAACAAACGACCGCCGGGTCCGGTTATCGATTACCAAAACCTTGTGTTTGGCGCCTTCGTAAGAATAATGCCATTTTATGAGGGGACTCCGGTTGTCGGGCAATTGCTGTCTGCCACCTGCCGGCCCCTTTACCCTGTGCTGAAAATCAAGCCCGAATAAAAAGTCGATGTGATCTTCCACCTCCGGAACATCAATATTCTCTTCAGTGAACAACCGGGAAATCTGACTTAAGAGGTGTGCGTGAGGATTTCCCAAAACTTTCAGAATTTCATCATCGTCCTCAGCATTCTTTTTATATTTCCTGATAATAAATTCATCCTTGGTTTCGGTGTTTTGCAACAACCACTCACCTGTGTGCAACAGCTTTATTTCCACTTTTTCACTTTCGAGTTCAACGTCTTGTTCAGAAAAAGCGGTTTTCAGGTTCTCCGAAAATTGTCCGGTATTCAGGTCATCTTCGAAAGTTGTTTCCAGTTCAAAAAAATGACCGGTCCGGTTGTACCTGTCAGCGCGGTTTCCCCAATCCTGGAAAAGCGCGTACGCCATCATACCATTTCTGACAATGGCTTTCCCGAGCGGAGAAGTAAACACCCGGTCGCGCCATGAAGGGTTCAGGTTCCAGTCGTCGGTAATTTCATGGTCATCAAAAATCATAAAAGTGGAAATATTGGCCAGCGCCCTTCTTACTTTTGGCAGCGTTTGCTTCAGGATTTTCAGCTTGTCTTTGTTTTTATCGGGAACTGGCTCATTATCCTTGTTTTTTTCTGGATAAAAGGGGCCAATCCAGTCTTTCAGATAATTGATAAATTCGCGTTTCGTTTCTTTTTCATCCGGCGTGGCTGCATTATTAAGAAACGCAATCAGAAGACTTTTTGCCGTATCTTTCTGTTCGCTGGTACCTTTACCGGAGAGAAGAGTTCTCAGGTTTTCTTTATCTTCAATACCGAACAGAGAATCGAGGCAGCTTTTCATGATAGCGTCTTCAAACAATTCTTTTTTCCCGGTTCTCTCATCAAATAAATTTTGCCGGAAAATGGCCCCAAAATTCTCAGGGGTAGCTGTAATCGAGTGAAATGAATCCACAAAGTTTGACATGCTGTCGATTTCATCGGGCCAGGGAGTTTCGGACCAAACCGATAAATACATTCCTGCAAATTCACCAAAGGAAATCAGATGATTGGCTGTGGCTCCCGATGTAAACCTTGCTTCGGAATCAATCAGCCGCCTGCGGATAAAAGCAGGAAAATGACTGGTATCGGCAGGCCGTCTTTCCACTGTACGCGGCTCTTTTCCATTAATTGGCAGTGTTTCTTTATTGTCGAGAAGCTGGTTCCCTAATTCTATCAAATGATGCAATAGTGTTCCGACAACTGAATCGGCATAAATCTGGTCACCTGAAAGGAAGAGCTGTTGAGGGCGTTTAAGCGGATCGGACAAATTTTCTTTGATGATATCATCAACAAAAGATAATGCATCTTCAAACAGGTTGTCGTTATTCCGGCAGGAACCATGAATAATCTTCAGGTCTTTTATTTCAGCGGCTGGTAAAGCAAAACCGGGCAATTGGTCCACCTCATAACTTAGGGTTGTATTTCCATCGTTATCTGAATTACTAAGTAAATCCAGGGATTTAAAATCCTTTGAATCCTCATCTTCTGTTGTAAATGTGAGGTTGTATGAATAAAGCTGTCCCCATTGCAACTTTTTATCGTCCGACAACGAAAGGCGGACAACGGTCATGTGAAGCGATTTGCCAATTTGTTTCGTATCCTGCGATGTACTGTCAATAGGTGTTTCGTCGATTTCCCCGTTACTATAGGAAATTAAACCATTCCACACCGTCAGTTCAACTTTGGCGGCTACTTTTAAAGCTATCCAGATTGAAACTTCGCGCGGGGTTACCCTTCTTACAATCGGGCCGCATAATATATCTGTTTTACTTAATGCCATCAGTATATTCATTTTTTGTTTTCAATCAATCCGGCAGCAATTCCTCCAATTCAATTGCTGCCCTCACTTGTTTCTGCATCATCACTTTACCAACAAAAGCTGCATTCTCCCATTCCTGCGTAAAAATGGTGGGTTGGTTTCCATCCAAATATCCCTCCGGCGGAAGTGTGGGAAAATGTTCCCAGCTAAAATTGTTAATTCCTGTTTCGGGTTCATTTCCTTCCGGGGTTTCATCTAAACCAAACCGCATTTCGGTCATTCGTTCTTCAAAAACCACAAAGTATTCAGCGGCCTTTTCTTTTTTTACCGGGAAACCGATAAACACTATATCAGGTGGCAGAGCGCCTTCAAAAACAGGATGTGTGCGCTCTGAATTCAGGCTTAAATCCGGCTTGCCATCTGCTTTTTTCTTTACCAGGTAGATTAAAGTATTGCTGAATTTTTGAAGCAGTTCACCCCGGATAAGCAATACCAAACGATTTACATTTTCTTCCTGGTTGGTCAGTTTTCCCGGCACCGGATTATCTCCCAACCGGTTCTTTTTATTCCAGTCGGATAGCCTGTCGATATCTTTGTCTTCATCGCGGGTGAGCAGCCATTTTTCAACAGCGCTTTCGTAAGCATCGGCAATTTCCTTTTCTGTTTCATTCGGATTGGCGATGTTATACGTATCATCTATTTTTTGAATGGTATTAAAATCGTCGCCAAATTCATGCTTAATTTGTTCCAGTAATTTTGCGGCAATTGCTGTTGTTCTGAATGCTTTTTTCTCATCAGGATTTACCGAATAAATACTGGTATCCCAGAAACTGCGAAAATAGCTCCCACGCATATCGGTCGGAAATTCACGCCACCGCAGTTCGGAAGCCATTTCATGATTCAATCCCACCATAAACGCCTCAATAAACCGACGGTTGGTTTGCAGAAGCCCCACCGTGTTTTGCGGTACATTTTCCAGACCGGGCAAAATATATTCCTGCGACATTGCCCTTAAAAAATGGTACATGGGGCGGTGAAATTCGGGGTACCATATTACCGGATGTAATTCATCTTCCGTTTGGCTTTGCGGGGTTTTGGTTTTTTCAACCGATCTGAAATTGCTGACCCGGTTTTTGATTCTTGATTCAATAGTCAATTTCGGGTTTAATGCTGAAATGGTTTTTGCGACGACCCCTTCCGGCCAGACGCTGATTGCCTTTTTTGCCGTCACCGTTGGGGTACTGGCCATCATTTTTTGTTTGAGGGCTGAACTTTTTACCCCTTTCACCTTGTAACTCAAACTTACCAATTGGGAACTTCCAACAGGTTTAAAATCTGTTTTCCCATCCGAGCTACCCATTTTGTAGAGGTATTTTTGCGTTTTTGTCCGGGTGATATTTTGGGTAATTTTGCTGCTGTTTAAAAATGCGGTAACGGTTTTTTCAGGCTGAATGGCAATTTTGTTTTGTACCGGTAAAGACATCTTGAACACATTATTTGCCTTCATTTTATTCAACCGCTTGTAGATCTGCGAAGAAACCTCGCGGCCAAAACGTCCGAGGTTGAGTTCCTGATTTACCTTTTTAACTTTGCTCAACTGTTCCCAGGCAGCTTTCATCAGGCTTTCCTGGTTTTCCTTTACAAACTGCACACCCAGTCCTGCGGCTGCCCTGTGCCGGAAATCCAGGTTTAATTCTTCCAGCCAGTGATTTCTGTTTTGAGGATTGACTTCCGTTTCCTCCTGCCGGGAAGCGTACCATTCGCCATAAACCGGCGGAGTCACCCGTAATTTGGTTTCAACTTCACCGTTTTCTTTTTGAATTTTTTCTTCTCTTTTGTTTAACAGTTCAGCCAAAGCTTTTTGTTTTTCTATGCTTCGCGTAGCATCCGGACTGTCTTTTGTACTATCCATTCCCCACGCCTGATAACTGGTATCCAAAGATTTTAGCGCAGCTTCCATTTGGAGGACGAGTTCGTTTTCTTCCAGCATTCCGTAACCGGGGTTGCTGCAATCGATTGGGCGGGTCCCCATATTTTCCAGATCCCTTGGCTTTAATTTGCGTACCAGTTTCTCGAAATCACCACCGGCCCCCGTTCTGAATTCCCATTCAAAAAAGTATGGAACCGTTTTGCCCGCTCCGTCGGCGGGTGTTTCCCAGGTAAGAGCAGTTCTGTCGCCGGTTTGATCAGTAATGCCCATTGCAGCCTCTGCCCCTATTTTAAAAGCAGGCACCAAAAAAGCGTGATATTTGGTCTGTGGCTTTAATTTTCGGGGGCACAACAGCCGGCAAACCGCTTTTTTTGGCGACTTTTTTATGCTGTTTGCCAGTTGTTTTGAGGTAACTCCTTCAATATCTGTTTTATGAACATGTGCCCAACGCCATGATTCTTTCAAATCGGGCAATACCGCATTTGGTTTTAGCTGAATTTGCGGTGGCAGTTCCTTGTTTGAATTTTCATCTTTTTCAAATTCTGCTTCCTCCTCATTATTTTCCGATTTTAAAACAATCAGCGTTAACCAAGGTATCCAGTTCTTTTTATCAGAAGTTTGTAAACTGCTGAACCGCCATATTAAATCGGGCTCCGAGAAGTCGATAAACGGAATCAGCGAAGTTTCGAAATTATTGGTATTTGGAGATGGCGCCACACGAGAAATAACAGTTGGATTTATTCCCAAAACATCTCCGGGCCCGAAAAGAGTTATTCCTTTTTCTACGGTTTTTGTATTGGTGGAGTTATTCGTTTTATCGGTAGCCGTGAGTGTAAGTTTTACAGGAATAACCACTCTTTTCCCGGGCGAATTGCTGTGATCTGCCAGGGTGGTTAAACCTTGTCTCAGATACGGTAGAAAATAATTTACTTGTTTTGTCATTTTACACAAATTTCATTTTTAAAACAGCAACTGGTCAAAAGTTAATCCGCTGCTTCCTTCTCCTTTTCCGGCCAGCACTTTTCTTCCCAGCCAGATATACGTTTTGCCATCGGCGCCCCGTACCCTTTGTCTGGTCAGTTGCACCCTGACGCCCGCACGTGGAATCGCTTCTTCCCTGATTTTGAGCAGGTCGTTGCGGGCAAGCTCAGAAAACGGCTCGATATCCACAGGTTTTGTATCGTTTTCATTTCGCATCATCACCGCACGCCGCAACTCGATATTAGTTGTGCTGTCTTCAATATGAAAAGGCAAGTAAGGAATCCAGTTTGTGGGCACCTGAGTAGCCAGGCGAAATTGCGGCATTGTGGTTTCCCTTTTTTCAGGATTTAAAAAAGGGCCGTTTAATTCCAAATGAAGATCGTAACCATTCACCGGTTTTCCCCATTTATTGCAAACTGTTTTTTCTACTCCCCAAACCATATTCGCATATTCGTCGCGGAGAAAAAGAATTTCTTCAAGCGGACGCGATTCCTGCCGGAAAGTCGTAACAGGCGGCAGGTAGAGAAACTGCTCCTCTTTTTTGTATAGTTCCTGATTGTTTTGTCCCCTTTCCCTCAGCAAATCCGACGGCCTGATTTTATATGCATCCCAAACCTTCAGCGGATTGGCATTCAGGAACTGTCCCGTATTTTTATCGTTATTGATAACGGTTGTGATTCCAAACACATCTTTTACAGTGATGCTGTTAATCCATGAGATTTCACCCGGTTCCATTTCAAATGGGATGGTATACCAATCGTTATCAGAAATCAGCGAAAAATCGATGATCAGCAGTTTAACGAGTTCCGACTGATCTACTTCCATGCCTGACAAATCGAGCCTGCTGTCTTCAAAGGAAAACAACCTTTTGTCGGGCATCGCCGCAAAAGAGACCTGCACAGGCATAAAAACCTCCGAATCTGTTGTGTTTTCAGCCGGGTCAATTTCAATTTCTGAGCTGTCAAAAGAGTACCAGTCGAGGTGTCCGCTTTGATAATCCGGAGCGTGAAGATCGATACCTTTCTCATTGTGAACGCTGAACTGGTGAACCAGGTTTTCCGACTGCCATGAAGATTCATCCTGACCCGGCAGGTATAAATCCCGATACCAGTTTTTGAGCATTTCGGTAACCTTTTCCAACGGAATAAAATCATTCTTTGGAAAGGTATTGTTTTGAATTTGACTCCACAGACTTCCGCCATCAATTACATTTCCGGCCATCAGATTAAAAAAGCTTTGTGATTTTTGATCCGGTTTTTCTTCCGGCTTCAATGGAAACGCTGTTCTGAGTTGATTTATAATGGATTCGGCTTCGTTTGCCGGGAAATTTGCCTTAATTAATTCTTCAAACTTTTGCCCAATCCGAACTTTCTCCCGCAATTTCTCAGGTTTCATTTTCATGGCCTCCACCCGCGCTTCCAAAGGAACAGTTCCAATTTTTTGCTTCTTTCCTGAATTCCGAAAGGAATAAAAACCGGTCTTCTCTTTTCTGTAATTGGCAAAAGCGCCAATGGGCGAACCGTTGTCTTCGCCTTTAAATTCCCCGAACTGCCATTGTCGTCCCAGCATCCACAGCGGATCGGCGATTCGCATTTCCAGTCCGTCGTCGCTGTTGCCATCCCTGGAGCGCCCTTCCAGCCGGAACTGCGGAATAAAACCGGGGATTCCCTCTTCAACGGGAAACAGGGTTCGTTTTAATTTGAAGTATAAACTCATACTGCCTTTCTATTTGTTTCCTGGTATGTTAAACCACCAGGTCATGGGCAAAACATATCCATATTCCTGAATGGCTTCCAGGTCCACCAAGCGTATTTTGTATAAATCCATCGTGTCGTAAATAATATCCCTGAGGTCGTCTTCCGACCAGAAAAATTCACTCTCCTGCGTTGCTTTGGAATGAATGGCAAGCAAAATGGCCTGCGGTGGCTGGTTGTTCGGGCTGTTGTAATTGAAACTCAAACCGGTATTCATTTTTTTATCAGGAATGTGTTCCGAAAAGTCCTCGATGACCATACCGAAAACTGGTTTTTCGAGGTTAAGATTTCCCGGTGCATAGAGAACAGTGCTTTCGCAACCTTCCGGATAGTATGTGCCGTCCGGTAGGGGGTAAGTCTCGCTGCTATTGGGATCGACATAAACAGGTTGTGAGGCGAACTGTTTTTCGAGTAAAAAATCTATTTCCTTTTTCGACAATGCCACCCACGGATATTGTAATAAAGTAGGCCCCTGAACCACCGTGAAATTGTAGTTTTCTGCCAATTTTACGGATTGGCCCCATACTGAACGCACCATCAGCCAGTCCTCAAACAATTCCGAATTTTCATGAACCTGGGCAACGCCCTGAATCCAGTTTTTAACACGCTCCTGTCCCCAAACCTGCGCCGAATCATTATCTGCCGGATCCCCAACCAGCAACTGTTGTTGTTTACTTTTGAACCCCTGCATAAAATTGCCGGAACCGGTTACCGGGGGCAGAAGGATAAACGACTCACCAAAAAGGATTTTGGCCACTTGGTGCAACAGTTCGAATGCCCTGTAAAAATTGTTTTGCTCATTGTAATTGGAAAACAAATCTTCGGCAGCTTTTATTTTTGTTTCGATGTCGGTTTTTAATTTGGCAGTGTCAATTGCAGTATTTGTGAGGAAGGCGGTTTTGGCCGATTCAAACTCAAGGTTTGACAGGAATTTCAAAACGTTTGTTTCGATTAAATCAGATGCAGCCATTTCTTTTAAACGTTCAACAAGAGGCAGCAGCCGGTTATTTTTTATTTCATCCAAGGATTTCCGATCATGCTGAATCGGTTCACTTTCCATGGTTAAATCCTCCGATTTTAAATAACGGCATTTACCAAGCAGCGTTTTGACAGTTCGTGCTACCTCCAGTGCCTGAACCAGTGATTGACCTCCCTCCGGTTTTGCATTTGTTATCACATATTTTGTTTCTTCGGGTATGTCCCCGCTTTTTTCCTGCACAGCGTTCCTGATTCGCAGTTCAAGTTCGCTTGCCCCGTAGGAAACAGGGTCGTCACTTAAATGCAAAAAGTCGAGGTAACTGATATTCAAATCCGCCAGTTTGATTTCAACTTTTTCTATCAGACTATTATCCTGAGTATTTTGTAATTCTGTTACACAAGCAATTTTATTCATTGGCCCGATGTTTTCCTTCAGCCAGTTTTCGAGATGTGGTTCAGCAAAAGCAAGGGAGTTTTCAACGGTGTATTTTTCTTCATTCGGCTGAAAAACCATAACCAGTTTATGTTTGATTCCGGTTCCCGGGATTTTTGTTTTGAGCGATTCTATAACCGGTGGTTCCAGTTCTCCTTTGGTGGCATCAAGGGCAGCGGCGGCCTGCGATAAATTTCCCTGGGTGACCTGGTAGCCTGCCTCGTAAAAGAGTGTGTCCAGGCTGCCATCCATCGTATCTTCCAGCTTTTCTATCTGCTTTTTTACTTTTTCTTTTACCTGAGAATTTATCTGATTCGGGAGACTTTCCTTGTTTTTAATGGCTTTTAAACCATCAATAACACTTAAATTCACAAAACCGGTTGAATTTCCAGTGGCATTTTCATAAAGTGGAAAGGCTTCCCGCAGCGCATAAATCTCCTCATGCAGTTTGTTTTCATGAAGATGCCGCTCCAACTGGTATCCTAAAAGCGCCTCCAGTTGCTGTCCCTGCCGGATACCATCCAATAGGAACCGGCTTTTTTGGATGCGATCGGAGGTAAGGTTGATGGTAAACGGATTGCTTTCCACTTCCTGTTCGTGCGCCAAAAAAGAGTTTTTAAAAACCGACATAGCAACCGTTTGCGCCGCCCCGGGAGTATGGATTATGCCTCCGGCTTCGCGATAAATATCGGTCAGCGATTCCGGATTTACAGGAGTGGCGTCTTTTTCCAGGTCTTCAACCCAGCCGTACGCGCCAAAATAGATGCCCTTTTCATAATCCGGCTTACTTCGCATCTGATCGATTCTGCTCGCCGCTAAAGAGGTGATCCACGCGTCCAGCCGGTAACTGTTCAGATCAATCGCTTCGCCAATGGCTTTTTTTTGCGCTTCTTTCTGGTCTATTATCTCAGGTATGGCCTTGATGGCATTTATAATTTCCTGACCCAGTTCGATAAAAGCGTTTTTGATTTCAGAAAATTTTGTTTCATTCAACAGGGTAAAAAGTTGCGTTCCGGGCGTTACATTTTCATTTTCTTTAACCCGTAGTTTTTTGATTTTTCCGTTGAAGGGTGCTGATATGACAATATTTTTTGAATTCGCCCCCAGAATAGTGACAACCGAATCGCCTTTTGCAACAGTGGCGCCTTCCGATTTTTCAATAGCTGAAATTTTGAAATTTAGGGAACCTGCTGAATCAACAATCTCCGGCTCAAAAACAATTTCACGGAAATACAACTGACAGGCATTGGTATAGCTGCGTACAAAAAGGTCGGTAAACAGGCTTAAATCGCCTCTGTATTGCACCGGTTCGTTCTCTTTTTGCCCACGAAGGGAATTGACAAAATCCTGAAAATTATCCAGATTCTCTTCTACAAACTTAAAATCATCACTGCCGGCATCTCCGCCTGTCAGCTTGTTTCCCTGATGATCTGTAATAATGGAATTTTCTTCTTCAAACGCAATGAGGTTGGCGTTTCCTTCCACAAAGCTCAGGATGGGAGCACGGAGGAATTGATCAATTTCTTCGGAAAGTTCCTTGTCGTTCAACTCAAACAAACCTGCAAGTGAAGTAATATTTTCCTGAACACTATCAAAATCATCGCCTACTCCTTTTAAGGATGAAGGCGCGGATGCAGAGTTCTTTTTAAGGAATTCGTAGATTTTGTTTTTGAATGAATTGTATTCCAATGCACGAATCTGATAAGCGCTTGAGCTTTCCTGCATGCTCAGTATTTTCAAAATTTGTTCGTGCGTGTCGTTTCCTTTCAGCCGGGGAACCTCAGTCTGATCTCCTTTTGCCATCAAAACCCATCGTTCCTTTAGCCGGGCAAAAAAGACTATCATTTTATCAAACAGGATGTCGCTTTTACGAATGTCGCTGTTTTCAGTCAGAAACACATTGCTGATATTCATTACCGGAAGGATTCCGTAGGGTTGGTTGCCAATTTTCAAAGCCGAATACAATCCCCTGGCTTTGACATACTTTGAATAATGTTGCCAAATCGATTCATGTTCTTCACTGCTCACATGGTTTCCCAAAAGCATAAAAAGCGGTTGGGCGCCCAGCGCAAACCAACTGGCTTTTTGAACCAGCTCATTCAGCATCGGTGGCGTTTTATCGGCATGTTGAACGTGTTTTAAATGGTCAGGTTCAAATCCGAGACTTTTGCCAAGCTGCTTGCCGTTTGTATCGGAATGGATGTCGGGTAGGGAAGTGTTTGTTTCCGGCTCCAGGTTTAATCCTTCTACCGCATTCTTATAACTGTCGGCCACTTCAAACTCTTCTTTTGCCGAGTGCCCGCTTTTGGCATTTTCCGTATTGTTTGTGGGCGTGCCATAATCCAAAAATGAAAATCCCTGCGTATATTGATGATTGTCGAACAAATCGGCCAGTCCTTTGGCCGGCAGTAGTGGATCTTTGTCGTAACGGAACCCGCTTACAATTACTTTTTCAAATTTGGTATCTTTTGGTTCAATTTTGATTTTTATTCCCATTCCTGCTTTTATCGCTTTGTTAAAATCCTGCAGCCATTCGTCGCCTTCGCCTAAAACAGTCAATCCTTCGCGATCAATAACCGAACCGTCCGCTTTGTATGCGGGTTTTAGGTCACCTTCTTTGTACAGGTAAAAAACGAGCCTGTCGGGTAACCATTTAAAATAAAATGAAGGTTCCTCATCCTTATTGTCAGTGGTTGCCTGGAGCTGCACGTCTTTATTACTGATTTGTGCAAGCCAGGTAGAACGGTAAATACCATATTTTGCAACCAATTCTGCCCACAATTGTTTTTTTTGTCCCTCTTGTTTCAATTCTTTAAATGCTTTTGCATCAGCTTTTTCTTCTTTGGTAAGATTGGGATTGTGGCTTTGCAAAAAAACGGTATCGGGAAAAGCCCTGATCCAAAGCTCATCTCCTACAAACCGGGTCTCGAGCTTCAATGGAAATAATAAAACTGGGATGTTGGAAACAGGTTGTGCCATAAAAATGTTTGTTTTCTCAGGCAAATCGCTGAGATTATTTTTCAGAATGTTTTGTCTCTTGCATTTCAGTATCTATACCATTGGAATTTCCTGGTGCATCTTTTCCTGTAAGTTCCTCCAACACCTGGATAGCTCCACTAATGCGTAGCATGGTTTTGCTTAGGTTGGTTGTCTCTTGTTCCAATGCGATTAATTGTTCTTGCCCTTTCTGATATTCTTCTTTTAGTTCTTCAAGGCGCTCTTTAATTTCTGATTTCATCTCATTATAATTTTTATTTTCTAAAAGCATTCGATGTAACTCGACTTATAATGATTTATTTCCTGGTAGTCAGGGACAGGTAGTGTGACAAAAATTTGTCATGCTCGTTTCATCTCTACAGGGATGAGATTTTTGAATTTCGATTTAATGGTGATAAAAAATACCTTTTTATCTTTATCGACTACAATTTATGAAATTTGATTTGAATAACAATTGGAATTTTAAAAAAATTAAACCCTGCTTTTTGTGCATTTTTTTCTTTGAGATGCTTAATTTAATAACTTGTGAGTTTAGATTAAATTTTTTCTGAAGAAGGTTGCAAAATGCAAAACCTGGCTAACAGATATACGTTGGTATGAACATTTTTTAAAACGAAAAGTTAAATTAAAGATACTAAATACAAATCACCCATGTTTACAGATCGGGGACCTGACATTATATCTGTTGGAAAAGAAAACCTTGTTCAGTCTGTTGTGGAATTTATCTCCTCTTATTGTAAAGAAGATAAGAACCTGATGATTAGTTTGTTTGACATCAAAAAAAATAAATTTATTTACTGCAACGATTCCTTTAAAAGCATTCTCGGTTATAATGCTGATAAAATCATCCGGGGAGGATGGGAATTCTGGTATAAAATAATTGATCCGGACGAAGCTGGTACAATTAAAAATAAAATTAACCTTTTAATACGAAAACCTCATTTAGGAAATCACCAGGAAGTCCTTTCCTTCAACTATCACATCAAGGATGTTTTAAGCAAGTGGCACTTTGTCAGCCATGAGCTCTCGTTGTATCATTTCAGGAAAAATATTTTTGTTCTCAATTACCTTTTTGATATCTCCCAAATTGAACGAATTGAATATTTTTTTGGAAAAAAACACAACCCTATTGATAAAAATGGTGCTAACATAAGTATCTCAAAAAGGGAAAAAGAAGTTTTATTGCTTGTTGCCGATGGATTTTCTTCAAAACAGATAGCTGATGAACTATGCATAAGCAACCATACTTCCATAAAACACAGGAAAAATCTCATTGAAAAATTTAAGGTTAAAAATACTGCCCAGCTAATCAAGGAAGCATCCAGATTTTTTCTGCTGTAAACTTTCAATACAACGCGCTAAAAAATACCTAAAAATGGGAATTGAAAACTAACCCTCGTTTTTTGTAAATTGTAAAACGAATTTACAGAAGATATAAATTGTACATCATATTTACACAAGTATATTAAACGGAAAGTGATGTACCAGTCTGCGCAACCATTAATTCAAAAAATATGGAAACCCGGCAAATGAGTATTGCCCTGAACAGGCTTATTGGGCATTTGAGAATTGATACTGCCGAAGATCAAAAAAAAATCAACCAGCTACAAAGGTCGTTATCAAAATCGGCTATTGAAGAAAAATTGAGCCGGTCCCGGCAAGTTGAATTTTCCTTTGAAAAGTCAGATTTATTCTCAGAGGAGACGATCTCTGATGTTAGGAAAAAGTCCGTCAGCAGTATTGTTAATAACCGTATAAAAAAAAGGGAAGAACCCAGGTATAAAGTATTCCGCAGAGAGGTTCCTGTTCGGGAACATTTGCTTCACAGTTCCGTTGCTGAATGGGCTATAGGATCCAAGGTCGACCATAGTCTGGGACCCTTTAACAACGAAGACGGCCGTCAGTTTTGGTATGATTTTTACCTCATTGAGAAACTTCTCAGCTTGCACATGCAGGGAGTGGCAAATCCTGTTCTTCTATTCAAAATAAAACAAGGCGGCCAGGTGGCTGCGAATAGAATGGCTGCGAATAGAATGGCTCGTAATCGAAACATTTCTGTCATTGGAAGGCCTTCCCAAACCTATTCACTTGTAAAAGGCAGCATTTGGATCAATTCCAGGTTTTTGGCACCCAATGCACCTGAAGGAACTTACACAGGGCTTACCATTAAAGGGGGAAAAATTACATTAAGTAAATCTCCCCAAAAGAACAATGATAAACTAATTATTCTGGCCAATACAACAGTTAAGGTTGAATTGAACCTGGACCAGCAGGAAATCTCAGATGCCGAAACCAAAAGCAATTATGGTAAAGACGCCAGGGAAACGCAACTGCTGTTACCGGAAGCCCTTGAATTCCATTTCTCGGGAAATGGAAGGGCAATTGATAATGCAGGCAATGCATCATGGAATTTATATGGGCAGAAATTGGGATTTGAGTGGGTAAAATCACAGCAAGTTATGTATGATGCTCAGATACGACGGATATTTTTCCCTTACAAATCATCCGCTCAAAAGATAGTTATACAGAGTAATGAATCAGAATTTCATAAGTTGGGTAAAGAAGCGGAGGTTCAAAAAAGTGGTTGGGTACTACCTGTTGCCTCTATCGATATTTCAAAACCCACAGCAGCAGCTGGTACAGGCGAATTGTATGTGCAGTGCAAAAAAGGACTTGTCAATGAATGGGTGGGTTTAAAAGGTGGAGGATTCTCGTTAAATGCACCGGGCTTTTTGGTTGGGCCTGGACAAATATTTATTGCCGATCTCTCCACTGAAAATCCCCATGCAAGCCAGTCGTTGAAACTCTGGAAAGACGAAAAGAATGAAAAGGGCACCACTGTACACCTCAGTTTTCCTGGTAACGCACCGTTTTTCTATTTAAGCAATGCCAACGGCAATGAGTTACTGATGACCCGGTCCGATGCCGATTTTCGGATTGACCGTCCGGTAAAAGTTAACGGAGAGCCTCCTTCAATCCATTCACTGAATTCATTGTTAATGATTTCGGCCAATGCTACTAACAGGCTGGTTTATTTATTTGATGACAACCTGATACCTGACGATGCGCAGATAAATAACCAGGATGCTTTAGTGCCTGAACTAATGGCGCTGGCGCTCACCAATGCCTTGTTTAAAGTTACACAACCTAATGGTTGCCTTCTTTTTGGGAATTTGAATGAAGATTTTGACAAAATTGAAAAAGGATTTCTTTTTCTCAGTTTTGGCCTTCTGGCATATATCCCGACACTGCCAGATCCCTATGCTGCCAATCTGGGCATTATGCGAAGGCAATTAAGAGGGGCAGTAGCAGGAGCTTCGCCTTTAAGCGGTGCAGCTATTTCCATGCAGGAAATAACCGCATGGCTTGTTTGCCGTGTGGCATGGAATTCCTCTCCTGATGAAACAGAAAACTATGACCTGGTAGAGGTTTCATTTCATTTTGCCCCGCTGGACAACCAATTCGGAGGTATTTCATTGGATTCACCGGATTCGCCGGAAGATGTTGAAGTACCGGTAAGGCCTAAACCGGCTCCTTCTGAAGAATCTTCAGAAAATGTAGTCGTCAAGCCATCTTTTGATACCGGAATACTTGCTGAAACAGACATCTCTGTTTCCCGGCTTGCAGGCCTTAGTCTATCAAAAACACTCAGCGGGAAAAAGTTAAGTCAGGTTTCCACTGACAAAGTCAGTACCGTTTCAAGTTCTGCCGGAAGGAATGTGTCCAGGATATCTTCCGCTGTTTCACATCGTCGACCCTTGCCCGATTATGGTTCACAGTGGGATAAGGAATCGTTTCGGTACAAACGCGACCTCTTTGCACTTTTGGATGTGAGTACCAATGCCGACCTGTTCGGTATCAGTTTCGACCTTCTTATCCGAAGAGATTTCAGGGTAACTACCGGCACCGATGCCACAACAGGAGAAAACATTTCCGGCTTTTTTCCTGTCCAGGTTGATGGAATGGACGTGGTGAGTGCGGGTGCAAATGTAAAGGCCTTTACCGTACCGCAGATTTCATGGGAACCGGTGATCAATCTGTCGCCACCTGCTCCCCCGCCAGATGGGCCGATTCCCGGTGATCCGGCCGGCGGTTTTAACTACTATCCGAATGATGGCGGGCCAACCCATATTTTAAACAACAGTACTGAAAAAGTAACTTTAGCCCCACTTCCGGTTACAGGATTTTTACTGGACAAACGGGACACAGACAGTAATTTCAAGGCTTTTTCGTTTTTTACACTTCCTTTTGGGATGAAGGCAGCCGCGCTTCTCAGCGAAAAGTATGCGTACAACAATGTTAAACGCGAGGGTGGGGACCTTAACGAAGTTAAAGTTTCTTTTGAGAACGATATGCAGTCCGGACTTCAGCTAAGAATGGATGCCGGAGTGCCACTTCGTGAGGGCGACAGTGAAATGTTTATGGGTACAACAGTTCAGATCAATAATATTCTCGATCTGGCAGGAAACGCCACCGGAAACAGCACCCTCGGAGGCAGCGTAACCAGCATTTTCAACCAGGAATTCTTTTACGATACCAATTATCCTTTCGAGTTGTTCAAGCAGCGCGGTGTACCTGTTACCCGAATGGATTTGAGCGGTTACGGGGCAAGTATGTTCAGCAATTGGTTAAATACCAAAGCGGCCATTGCTGAAACCAGCCAGGCCAAATTTGATGTATTTGTGGGCCGCTGCTCGCACGAAATTATTCAGGTAAAAAGTATTATGTATCCCTGGGCGATTAAAGTGGTGCGTACAATCACACTATTCCGTGTAAGCAGCGGTTACGTGTATCGTTTCGACAGCGGCTGGCGTGCCGAAAGCGACGGAAAATTTGATTTCAGGTATTACATTTATAAAGACAACCCGAACTTTCCGGGTGGCCCGCCTGAAAACCCGGAGCCACAGCTCATTTCTGAAGAGCGTTCTGCTGAATTTGAAATTCATCCGGGGCTTGTTAAGGCTTTGTATAACGTAAGCAACATAATTGAAACGGCAGAAGTGGAGCCATTTGTAGAAAATGTTAAATTTGACAACGCTCCAAACGAAGATGGAAACTCCGTTGATAATCTTGGTAAGGAAGAAACAAGTCCGAAAAATTATGATATTGAACTTCAGCCGGTTTATTTCGATGCCGATGTAGAGGTGGAAGGTGTGTTATCGGGAATGGTTTCAAAACCCACTTCTGACGGAGAGAAAAAGCTTGTTCCCTCCAAACGGATTTTGGGATTTGTTCAACTCGGGCCGAAAGGTTTTCCGCTGAACAATACAGCATTACAACTTTTGGTAACACGTCAGGGTACAATAGGCGGTTCTATCGATTGTGAAACAGACTTGGTGGGAAGCACTCAAAAAATGCGATTGAGCCATTTCGGTTTCAACAATTCATTTGCCGCCAATGGTTCCGATCCCGCCTTCTGCGTAGCCGGAAGAGGGAATGTGTTGCTTCCGAAAGACGGTAGCTGGACAATGGTCAGACACGAACGGGCCAACGGAGATGTGAGCCCGGTACCGGAAAATTTAAGCATTCCGGTCATCAGGGAGGGTAAAGTGGTGAAAGACGGCAATACAGTAAAAATTGACAAGCCGGCAGGAAGTGTTCTGACCCGTATAGCCGAGCCTGTTGAGTTACTCCGGCAGCCCGTTAGCAATACAATAAATTACGGATTTCTGCAAAATACCGACACACAGAAAGCATTGTTCCTGACTCCTTCCTTTAAAAAAGGTACGAAAAAACTACTCAGCAAAACCCCGCCGCTTTTTGTCGATGCTTTTCGTATTGTCAACTCCAAAGGAATTTTCCCAAATATTGGTGAAGCAGAAGATTTAACACTGGATACCCTGGGGGAAGCAATTCTAATGAAAAAGAACGGAAGTTTTCCTTTTGACACCAGCAATCTTCAGGATTTGGGTAAAGATGTGTTTGAATTGATGGATATTCAGGATACCATCAATAACGTCAAACAGCAGGGACTTAATTTACTGCACAATCCTGAAGAGGCCTTTGACCTGCCAACCGAGTTTGAATTAATCGATGTGGGCGACGGCAACTTCAGAATCTATATTGAATACGCCAAAAAAGATAAGAACGGAAACGTAGAGGAATCGGGATCGCTGGATTTTGATATCAACTCGGTGGCAGAAAGCTGGAAAAGCAAAATGAACAACATTGGGCTGGTAATCGATCTGGCCGGTATTAAGCGGCTCATGACCATCAGAGGTAACTGGGATTCAGAAAACGGAAAGGAAGCAACCTATCCGAAACCGGACCTGACATTTGCACCTGAACTTCAGCCGCTGGTTGACCTGCTTGAAATTTTACAAAGCCTTCAGGATGGCGATTATGGCGAAGCAGTGCAAAACGGGCTGAAGCTTGCCATGAGCAATAAAGCCGGTACCTGGGAGTATAAATTTGAAGCTTCCAAGGAAATTCCCGTTATACGTTTTCCTTTTCCCGATGCAGTATATAACGACCCCAATACACCTTTTAAACTTGAGGCAGGATTAAAATTAGGTGCTTATTTTAACGCTGCTTTAAAAGTAACGACTGATGCCAATGAGCTGTTGCCCAGCGCGGGCGGGGTTTTAGGTTTCTATGCCCGTTTGTCGGTTATGTGCGTTTCAGTTTCGGCAGCTACGATTTATGCAATCGGGCAGGCCAATGTTGATATTGCGGCAGATACCAAGATAGGCCCATCCCTGAGGATGAAGTTTGGATTCGGCGCTCAAATAGTGGTAGGACTTCCCGTTGCTGGTAATGTGAGCGTGACGTTTGTGGTAGGGGCCGAAATTTTTATTGCTTCTGGCATAGTGGAAGTTTCGGCGTTTTTATTGTTTGAGGGCCATGCAGAGATTTTAGGTGGCATTGTCTCCATCACTATTCGTATTGAAGCAAAAGGAACCTATTCCAAAAAGGCCATCGGTAGCGGAGGTTCACGCACTGATTTGCAGTGCCAGGTTACCTTCGGTCTCGACATCAGCATTGCATTTATAATCAATATTAGTTTTACGGAATCCTGGCAGGAACAACGTCAGATAGCATAAAAATCAAAAATTATGAATCCAAATCAAAGATTATCAATAATGACATTTCCTCAGTTTTTTGATGGAAATGAATTGCAGATAAACATAGTTGTCTTGCCACGCGACCACAATCCGCTCAATCCTATTATTGTAGGCGAAGAGCCCCAGATTCCTAATGCAGGGGAAGCGTTTGCCGATGCAGATTTTTCCTTTGGCGCCCAACTCATAAAAGGCTTTGGTGCCAATCCTTTGCCGCAACCTAAACCATTAAGTGAAGCAATTTCATTAGAAACAGCTCCACCTGCAAATCCGCGGGAAATATTTGAAGCAATGGCAAATCACCTGCAGATTTTTAATCTCAATATGGAGAATTCCAATAATAGCCTACAAAATATACCCAAAGAACGGCAATTTCAGGAAGCAAGGCCAATTGAGCGCAGTGTTTACAAACATATTCCAAGAACATACCTGAAAGCCACAGGTTTTCAGGCGTTGAGGACTAAAAATGCATTTACTGACGACCGTTATCATTGTGCAGTAAAAGCTGCCAGATTTCATCAGGGTTTTAAAAAAAGCAGCGATATCATCAGTTGGGGAAAAGTTTTTGCCCATATTTTAAGACAACCACTACTGGCCAGGGCAGCAGGATTTATTTATTCCACAAGCCTGCCGATCGGGGAAGACACATTCCCGGATGGCGGATTTTTATACATCGATCTGGCTGATGGAAGCAGTTTCAGTCCGCAAATGGCAGCCGATGATACGTTTATAAAAAGATACGCTGCAAAGATTCCGGTGTTGAAACCGGATGAGCCAAGACATATTTTTGCTCCGTTGTTGTACCCGGTTTTGAACATTCATGACGGGAATTACGACAAAGTATTTATAGAAACTGCCGAATATGACGATGGTTTTGCCAAGATTGTGCATTGTCATCAACCCCCGCACCGCGATCCTTTGGTGGAGGAAGCAGACGGGTCCTATCCGGTTAAAGATGTCGGCATCAGTTTGGGCTGGGATGATGAACAAATCCTTACCTGGTACATGCGCCAGTTAATGATCGATTCTTCCGTAACAAGTTCGGAAAAGCGGCTCGATGCGCCTATTGGTGTATTTGGCTACGTTATCGATGTTCGCGAAACATCCGATGCTGCTGAACCTGAGAATACGTGGGAATCATTAAACCTGGTCAGTAACAAATTGCCATTAACCCTTTCCAAAAACCCCGCTTCGCCAAATGATTTTATTACGTTGGGTGATTTTGAAGGAGAATTGCCTTACCAGGTTTATCCTCTTCAGTTGGATGGGACTGAACAGGTTACCGGACAAATGCAACCTTACTGGCTGCCCATGTATTTTGCAAACTGGAATGGCCATAGTATGGTTTTGCCCGATGAAGATGCAGCCACAGTATATCAAACGACCAATGTAAATGTTGATGCCGACCCCGACGGACAGTCTGCCACCGACGGGGATGGAAATCCGGTAAGTACCGGAACCGGCGTAACCGGAGGCGCTAAAAACAATCTCAACCAGATGTATAATGGGGGACCTGTCAATTCACAACTTCGTTATGGTAAAACATACCAGTTCAGGATTCGCATGCAGGACATCAGCGGGGGTGCACCTGATATTGAGCGCAACCCGGTGAATGAGACCCCTTCCGATATTGCAACTTGTCAGTTTAAAAGATTCATCGCACCCATTCAGCCGCGAATTCAGGAAATAGAATCTGTTCCGGAAGCTCAAACAGGAGAATTACATCCTGTAATAGGTACGGATGGCCCCTCAGAATTAAACGAACTTAACATCAGAAGACCAAAACTGGGATATCCGGCTGTCGCTTACACCGGTAAATACAGCGACCCTGTTCAACGCCTCCTGAACCAGTCAAATTTAAGTCTGGATGTAAATAATGCTGACCACAGTCACAATGCCGAACACCGGGTTGGCCTTGGAATTGCCGATCCTGACGTTAACCAGGTGGAGATAATTGTTGAAATTGAATCGTTAAAGCTTGACAAACTGGCCAGCTTAAACGGGAAAGATGATTATGTGCATTTATACACAACAAGGCGTTTTTTTCCAGATATAAACGACAATGACGATAACTATGAAGCCACATTAAATATTCCGATTGAATACAAGGATATTGAAGGCCCTGACAAAGTATTGAATGTGGAGGCGGAAATTAACCTGGTACAGGATTTAGGCCTTACTGATGATATTGATAACCTCACGCAACTGGTGTTGCCCACAGCCAGAACTGCACGTCTTACCATCAGGGCGGTTTGTGAAGACAAAGACGACGAAAGTGATACTAGCGCGTATTATGGCGTCATTGATGAAGCGAACAAAACGATGGATGTGAGATACGGCGAGCCTTTTGTTGTAACATTATACAAAGCATCGAATGATGAAACAGGTTTGCTGGCACTTACCCCCGGAGTTCCAAACATCCAGGCTTTGTATATGCGGCCTGATGCTGCAACTGTTTTTGACGGCAAACTGACTACTTTATTTTTTGGCAATGAAAATGTGGCTCAAAACAGCAATGTACAACAACTGGCCGACCAGTTGAACCTCGAAAGTAACGGTTTGACCTTATATGCCCGGAAAGGCAAGCGGGTTGTATTTGGATGTTCCAGCCGGATACGCCACACACTGGCTCCCGACGGATCGTCCATCACATTTGCATCAAAAACCGATTTGTTTAATCACTGGTTATGCTGCATTAATCTCGAATTAGACAGGGACTGGATGTGGGATGCTCTGGAAACAGATAGTTTTGTTGTAAAACGTACCAAAGGTTTTACTCATGATGCCCAACCCGAAGAAGAAAATGCAGAGGCAGGTCGTATAAAAATGATCCGGACGGCTTCGTTTGAATCGCTGGACAATCCGCAACGCAATTCAACACAGATTGTGTTTGTCGATGCTGTGGAGCCCAAAAAAGATCCACAGAACGGTATTACGTCATTCCCTGATACTATTGATCTGGCATACACACTCGAACCCCGGTATAAGCCCGGCCATGCAACTGAAAGTGATGAACCGGAAACTCTGGAATTAACACTTCCCATTACCACACCGCCTGCCCAGGTTCCAAAAATTGTTTCTGCCGGGTTTGCGCTTTCTCCATATAAACGGGATGAAAAATATGAAAATTCAGAATCGCGCAAGCGTTTCCTGTGGATTGAATTTGCTGAACCTGTAGAAGATCCTCAGGACATCTATTTTGCAAGAGTACTGGCCAATGTGCCCGATCAATTAATAAGCAATAACCATCCTTCGCTTTTGGTTGGCCCGCAGGAACCCCCGTTGCCAATAGATCCGGAGCTGATCCGGATTATTTCACCGGCTTCGTCCAATGATCTGGCAGGACTGAATGCCATGCAACCGATGGTTAAAAGTACCTCAAGTGATGTACACTACATTCTTCCTTTACCTCCCGGTTTGCATGCAAACAGCGATGAAATGTTTGGTTTTTTTACGTATGAATTCAGAGTCGGGCATTTTGAGCGTCCACCTGTGATTCCAGATGAAAAACCTGAAAAAGTCTGGACAACGGCGCAGGGCCGTTTCGGAAGAAGGTTGAAATCACAGGGCATTCAACACCCTGCACCGGCGCTCACCTGTATGCCTAACCGGGATAACGACAAACTGTGGGTAACTGCACCGTACGCCGTTGCAGTTCACAAAGGCAAGAATGTTACAGCAAATCCTCCCCGGACTGAATTGTGGGCATTGTTGTATGCCCAGGTAATACAGGCCGACAATAACGACTACCGGAACATTTTGCTGGATGACCGTCCACTCGACTGGAGGGTGCAGATAGAGAGAGAAAAAGAGGTCAATGTGTTTGAAAAATATACCAGCGATCAACTGCAATTGCTCAATAAAATAACCGTAAAAACACTAAAAGGGCAAACAACAGTTTCACAAACCGGCACTTTTTTTAAACTTGTTGATTTTACAAAGAAAAATAAAAGCTCGACAAAATACGGGACTACGTTCTGGAGCAACAAAGAAGTATCTCAGTTGCTTTCGGTTTACGGGTTACCAATAGATGCTTCATTAAGTATAGTTGTGGTTGAAACACTTCCGCAAATAAACAATATTTTTGAACACATGACAGGGTTAAATCAGCCACAGGTGGCCCAATCCGCAACCAATCTGGTGAGCGACGACCAGAAAAAAACATTTTACAAGGAGTACAATAAAAGATTTCGTTCAAGGTCGTCCTCTTTTACTGCCGACATTCCGCAAAAACCAAGTCCGGTAAGCGATGAGTTAGGGCACCACCGTATTTTACGAACTTCACGTTTAACCAAAGTACCCGATGTATGTTGCACTGATTGTTGAAAAATAAAAACTGCCCCCAAACATCTATAAATAGAAGAGTTAAAATTGACCTGTCATCGATGGATAATTGTTACCCGTTTTGTTTTTTCCTTATTTCATCATCATTTCAACTTATCTATCGCCAGTTCCAACACTTTATCGGAACCTGCTAAAATCTCTGCAGGTGTATTTTGAATATAAATATCCGGAGCTAATCCAATACCTTCATAAGATTTTCCATCGGATAGTTCAACTTCTTGGGGAACGAGTGAGTAAAACCAGCCGTTTGCCAGTTCTCTTCCTATCATAGTACCATGGGCTCCATTGGTTGTATCGCCCAGAACGGTTACGTACGGTAACGTTTTAAATGCCATAACAGCTCGTTCTCCGGCACTGATTGTGAACCTGTCAGTTAATACAACAATTGGTTTGTTGATATATTCTCCTTTAGGTACAATGTACCATTCCTTCCAGGGTGTAAAATCATTCTTCCCTTTCCCGTTTTTGGTTTTACTTCGAAAACAATCCTGGATTGGCTGTTATTCAAAACGCTATACTCGGGAAGCCCCAAATCAAAAACCGATGTGGTTATTTTGTTAATCGCTTTTGGAATCTTTATATTTTCGACTAGAGTAGATTTCCCAATTCCTGAACTACCTGAAATAAAGAAGTACAAGGGATACCTGGCAGTAATATTATCTATAGCTGATTGTAAAATATTTAATTCCGTTTCTCTTTCTATAATGGATTGTGAACTCATTGCAGATTAATAAATAGCCTAATAATCAAACAACTTGAATTTTAAAAAGTTTCCACACAAGTAATAGGATTTTCAAAAAATAAGGCACAAAAAAGAGGTCGAAATTTGCTTGCAACTTCAATAAGTTACCTTTAAAAATGTTGAATAAGATTAAAATTACCTCTTGTCCTGTGCCTTCCTGAAAGCCGGAAGTTGCAACCTGATTTGTGAAATGTTAATATATAAAGGGCAAATACATTTACTGATAAGATTCAATTTTCAGAATGAGGTATGGCAATATAAAAAATATTTACACCTTTTTGTATTAATATGAATATTTTGTTCTAACTTACAATAGGTTAGATATTTATTTAAACGTTTGCATGTGATTAAACCAGTAATGTCACTTCAACCGCTGATAATGTCGGAATAAGTGATGTAACAGAAAGTGAATTAACATGCTTGTTTTTAGTATTCTGTAAACGAGGGTGCCAGCAATATGAAACAATTTGCTACATGATTTGTAAAAAATAATATTAAATCAAATTCTAAAAAATAACACTCATGAAAAAAACTTTATTTGAACATTTGGATCCAGCCAATGGTCCAAAAAGAATTCTGTCATTGGATGGTGGTGGCATTCGCGGTGCTTTGACACTGGGTTATCTAAAGAAAATAGAAACCATTCTTCGTGCGAAAGAAAATGATCCGGATTTGTTACTTTGTGATTATTTTGATCTTATCGGCGGTACATCAACAGGTTCTATTATAGCTGCAGGATTGTCGACTGGAATGACTGTAGA
Organism: Mariniphaga sp.; assembly: GCA_024636975.1. Lineage (GTDB taxonomy): Bacteria > Bacteroidota > Bacteroidia > Bacteroidales > Prolixibacteraceae > Mariniphaga. The sequence continues at coordinate 25,619 of JAGXGA010000060.1, read as the reverse complement.
TGAACTGAAAGACAAATACATGGAGTTAGGTGGTAAAATTTTTGGTGATAAAAGAAATTTCTGGAATCCTCTCGAAACCTTGAAGTATCTGAAAGCAGAATACAACTACATAGAACTGGAAAAAAGTCTGAGAGCTATATTTGGCGAAATTACATTAGAGAGCGACAAGATAAAAACCGGTCTTTGCATTGTGTCAAAAAGGGCCGATACAAACAGCACCTGGCCGTTGATCAATCATCCAAAAGGGAAATTCTTTGATTCCCAATTGGATAAAAACAAAAACATTCCTCTCTGGCAGGCAGTTCGGGCCAGCAGCGCTGCGCCTACCTATTTTGTTCCCCAGATGATTGATGTTGGCAACGGCCAAACAGCTGCTTTTGTTGATGGAGGTGTGAGTATGGCAAACAATCCGGCGTTGACATTACTAATGGTAGCCACTTTAAAAGGCTTTCCGTTTCACTGGAAAATGGGCGTTGATAACCTCAGCCTTGTTTCGGTTGGCACAGGTTACAGCGTTTTCAAAAAGCAAACAGGACAAATTACAAATGCATGGATAAAAACGTGGGCAGAGAATGTGCCGGAAATGCTGATGCAGGATGCAAGCTGGCAAAACCAAATCATGTTACAATGGATGTCCGACTCACCAACTGCAAACTATATCGACATGGAGATAGAACACCTGAAAGACGATTATATTGGAACCCAACCCCAACTCAAATATCTTAGGTATAATTTTCCGATAACGGAAAACAATTTAAACAGCCTGAAGATAAAAGGTAAATCATTTACTGATAGAGATGTGGATAGCTTAATAGAAATGAGTAATGCCCATAACAGGGAGTTACTTTATGAAATTGGAAAAGAAGCAGGGGAACGCGAAATTAAGGAAGAACATTTTATCAGCTAAAATATAATCTTAAAAGTAAAAGCGCATGAAACCGTATTGTTTCGTAATTATGTCATTTGGGATAAAGGATAACCTGAAAGACCTTCAGGCAAAGTTATCTGCAGGCAAAGCTGAACCTGTGCAAAAGATTAATTTCGACAATATTTACGAAGAACTTGTAAAACCAGCGATTGTTTTGGCAGGAATGGAGCCCCTGATTGAATATGCTGAAAACAGTTTTGGGTCGATCCACAAAACTATGTACGAAAAAATTGTCCTTTGCGAATTTTGTGTGGCCGACTTAACAAATGCCAATCCGAACGCTTATTACGAGTTGGGTATGCGTTATGCAGTAAAACCTTTTTCAACAATTCCTATTATTGCATCGTCACATTTTCCGCTGCCTTTTGATGTTGGCATAAACCGCACATTTGTCTACCAGGTTGATCAGGATTTCAATCTGACCGATAAAGAGGATGACATAAAAAAGCTTGCCGGAATCCTTTTAAATGCAAAAAAGAGCAGAAGCACCGATAGTCCGCTGTATGATATGATTAACGGGATTTCTTTTCAAAATTCGGTGGCACACGAAAAAACCGATGTGTTCAGGGACAAAGTACGGTACGATGAGACCATTAAAAATGAACTGTCTTATGCACGTAGTGTATACCACGAAGACCAAAGTAAACAAAAACAGCTAAGAATTGAAGCAATAAGGGCAGTGGTTGATAAATATAAACCACTTGAAAATATGGAAACTGCAGTTTTAATTGATGTCATGATTTCGTACCGAAACATTGAAGCCTTCAATGAAATGCTTGAATTTATTGAACAGTTGCCCCGCTATGTATTTGAAACCGTGATGGTGCAGGAACAATATGCTTTTGTTTTGAACCGCAATGCCGGAAAAGCAAAGCCTGTTGACGAAGTGATGATCAGAAAAGCAGAGGATGCTCTTCGAAATCTTGAATCGGAAGGAAAAGCAAGCAGTGAAACCTATGGCATTTGGGGCAGGATATACAAGGATAAGTTTGATAGGGCATATAAATCAGGAAATGCCGGCGAGGCAAAAGTGCATTTAAAAAATGCTCTTAAATATTATGAAAAAGGATTTGAGTCAGATCCGCGTGATGCTTATCCGGGAGTTAATTATGTAACCTGCCTTGAACTTTTGGGTGAAAAAGAACGGTCTCTCCGTTTGGTGCCAGCTGTTGAATATGCAGTAAAAGCCAAAATGAAACGCAAAACTCCTGATTATTGGGATTTCGCTACGCTGCTCGAACTGGCAGTAATCGAAAATAAATATGAAGAGGCTGAAGAGTATTTATACGAAGCAAAACCGCTTGCTGTTGAAAGCTGGATGTTTGGTACCACAAAAGCCAACCTGGAGAAAATTTTAAATTTCAGAAAAGAACGAAATGAAAATACAGTTGAATTAGAGAAATTAATTGGACTATTTAATTAAAACTAAAAATTACAATTTATGCCACCTGCTAATGATAATAATACTGCACCAAAACGCTGTTTTGTAATAATGGGTTTTGGAATAAAGACGGATTTTGCCACAGGTAGAAAGCTTGATCTAAATAAATCCTACAAACTTTTAATTAAACCTGTGGTGGAGAACAAAGGTATTGTATGTATACGGGCTGATGAAATTCTTCATTCAGGGTCAATTGATTACCAGATGTACAAGGAATTATATAATGCCGATCTGGTAATAGCCGATCTTTCCACAGCTAATGTTAATGCCTTTTATGAACTTGGTATCAGGCATGCTCTCAGGAGTAGGACTACAATCGTTATTTCTGAAGACAAATATTCCTACCCCTTTGATTTAAATCATATTAAAATCACCAGTTATACCCATTTGGGTGAAGCAATAGATTACGAAGAGGTTGAAAGATTCAGAAAGGTTCTCGGTGAAACCATTGATACAGTTCTAAATATTAATGACCCTGACAGTCCTGTTTATTCATATCTTCCGGATCTTAATCCTCCATTGTTTAAAACTATTGAAAATTTTCAGAATAATTTTGTGAAGGAAATATTACATAAGCCAGATCAGAATGATGATGACATGGTTTCATCCAATAATATATCGGAAAATCCAACACTTGGTAGTCTGATTGAATTCGGTGAAACGGCACTTCTTGAAAGGAAATTTGCTGAAGCAAAAACATTTTTCCTATCAGCCATACAAATATTGAAATCCGAATCAAAGGATGATTCGAACAATGACTCCTATTTAATACATCGACTTGCATTTGCAACTTATAAAGCTAAGTTGCCTGATGCAATCACATCACTGAATAAAGCAATCCAGCTTTTGACAAAGTTAGATATAGAGCGCACAAACGACACTGAAACTGTGTCACTTGCTGGAAGAATTGAGAAAAAGCTTTTTGAAAAAGGTCAGGGAGATCAGCATTTGGCAAATGCCATACAATTTTACCAGCGGGGCTATTTTCTTTTGCATAACCGCTATCATGGGATAAACCTGGCATTTCTGTTTAATAAACGGGTTGATACTTCAATTTTTAATACCCGTGAAGATAAAATTGCCGATATGGTCTTTGCCAACCGGGTAAGGCGACAGGTACTCGAAATGTGTGAGAAAGATTGGAATGTAATAGTTGACAGGAAAAACAGAATTGCTTTAAAAAGTAGTAGGGGTGATGCAGTAAACTTTTCCGATTATAATGCGGCAGATGATATCGAGCAGATGTTCTGGATTCAGGTTAATAAAGCCGAATGTCACTATTGCCTGGGAGAAATGAATGAATATAAATTAGCGATTGCACGGGCAAAGGAAATAGAACATGCAGATTGGATGATGAAAGCATTTGAAAAACAATTTTCTGAGTTACAGACATTGTTCCGAAAATATGGTAATTTACTTAAGCCAACCTTTAGTGAAATTTAGTGTAGAACAATTTTCGATTGTTCTTTATAAGCGTAATATTTTTAAATATTTTAAAACATCAATCATATGGCTTACATTCCTGATTATGAGTATGATATATTCATAAGCTATGCCCACCTGGATAACACTCCTTTTCCCGGACAAGCTGACGGTTGGATAGAACAATTTTATAAGAACCTGAACCTGATGCTTGCCAAGCGGTTTGGCCGTTTGGACATTGTTAAAATCTGGTGGGATAATAAAAAACTGGATGGAAGTGTATTATTTGATCAATCCATCGAAGAAGGTATAAATAAATCGGCCATACTTATTTGCCTGCATTCTCCGGGTTATATTCAATCAACCTATTGCAAACAGGAACTTGATTTTTTCTGCAAAAAAGTTCAATCAGAAAAAACAGGAATACAAGTGGGTAACCGTTCGCGAATAATCCATGTTCTGCTTAATAATATTCCATTTGCAGAATGGCCTGAAGAACTAAGCGGCACAACCGGCTTCCCTTTTCATGATGCCAAAGAAGCAGCGGATTTTGGCGATACGGTTGATACCCTTTCAATGGAATTCAGAACGCAAATGCAAAACGTTAGAGATGCAGTGTGGAATTTGTTAAATGAATTTCCGAAAGAACAATCTATTGTTTCAACGCAGCAACAGGAATCGCAAGGAGAGGATAAGGATTTATTTACAATTTTTATGGGGGAAGTGGCTGATACTTTGCGAACTCCACGTAAGCGCATTATCACCGAACTTGAAAAAAGGGGATTTAAAGTTGTTGCAGGAATTCCCCCACCAGATGAAGCAGATGTGCATGAACAGGCAACAAAAGATGCATTAAATAAGGCAGATCTTGCAATTCATTTGCTCGATGAATATCCGGGACGTGAAATAATTGGTGCACCTGAGTTTTGGTATCCCCAAAAACAAGTTGAAATTGCATTACAGACCGGAAAATCGCAAATGATTTGGGTACCTGCCGAAACTAATTTTGAAGATATTGAGGACGAAAAGTATAAACTTTTTTTACAAAACATTGAAACCGGCAAAATAACGACCAAAAACTTTGAATTTGTGCGGAGTTCAAAAAGTACTCTTGCTCAGGAAATTATTGATTTTGCTGAACATCTCAAAACACAGCAGACACAGCAAAAAGCTGAAAGCGGCAAGGTATCGGTACTGTTAGATACTCATTTTAACGACCAATTGTATGCACTTGATTTAAGTAGAGTGTTGCTTGAAAATAAGATTCAGCCCTTTATAAACCCACAGGAAGATGATCCCCGCAAAAATATCAATCTGTTGGGAGACAGAATAAGCCAGGTCAGAAAGTTGATCTTTATGTATGGAAGTGTGTCAAAGGAATGGGTGCTTGAACGCATGAGCGCCGCACTCCAACTCATCATTACCAATAATTATCCAATCGAAGATTTTTTTATTTATATGGCGCCCCCTCACAAAGAGGCTGATGATATTTCAATAAAGCAAAAGTTTCTGAAGGTCAACATTATTGACAGCAGCAATAATCATGTGCTCGATAAAGCGGCACTGCAGCAATTTATCAGCAATTTAAAAACGGTGGACTTATGAGAGCAGATACTACCAATCCTTATGTAGGATTACGACCGTTTGAAGTTGACGAAAGCCTGTTGTTTTTTGGACGCAATGATCAAACACTTGAATTGCTGCAACGACTGCACAAGCATCATTTTGTGGCTGTTGTAGGGAGTTCAGGCTGTGGCAAATCATCCTTATTGCGGGCTGGCCTTATTCCTGCACTAAAAGCAGGTTATCTTGTTGACGACAGCGACAATTGGTTTATCTCCATAATGAAACCCGGGCAAAACCCATTGTATAATCTGGCTGAATCTATACTGCTTCAAATTAATCTCACAACCGATTCAGCTAAAGTTTCAGAACTGGTAAAAAAAATTGAAGAAGAAGGGGCAGATGTCATACTTAACCTTATTGCAGCAATTCGAAAAGCAAAAAACGTCAATTTCTTTTTACTTGTCGATCAGTTCGAAGAGCTATTTCGTTTTGCAATGGATCAAAAAAATGTTGCAAAAAAGGATGAGGCTATTGATTTTGTAAATATCATGCTTGAACTTTCTCAACAATCAGTCATCCCCTTCTATGTAGTGATTACAATGCGTTCTGATTTTCTTGGCGACTGTTCGCAGTTTTATGGTTTACCCGAAGCTATGAATAAAAGCCAGTACCTGGTACCGCGATTGAACCGTGTTCAATTGAAATTGGTTATCGAAGGTCCTGCAAAACTGTATGGAGGTAAACTTGATTCTGCACTCACCTCCTTATTGCTTAATGAGTTGGGAAAAGTAAAAGACGAGTTGCCACTGTTACAACATGTCTTAATGCGTATTTGGGACTATGAAGAAAAGATAAATAAAAGCGGGGCTCTCGACCTTGAAGATTACAGCAAAATAGGCGGCATAAAAAAAGCACTTTCCAACCATGCCGATGAAGCTTTGAAAGAAATGAGTCAAACAGAATTGAATATTTCAAAGGCAATTTTTCAAGCCCTCACTTCCATCGATGAGAATGGCCGTAAAATAAGACGCCCAGTTTTGCTTAGTCAACTTAAAGAATTAACCGGTGCAAGCGAAGAACAACTTCTCAAAATTATTAACCACTTTATAGATGATAAAAGATCCTTTTTGATGATTAATAATGTGGGCAATACCACTGATAAAATAATTGACATTTCTCATGAAAGTTTAATCCGTCAGTGGAATACGCTTAGCCAATGGGTGGAAGAAGAAGCAAAATCGGTTGCAAACTATATACAATTGGCTGTAGCTACAAAATTATATAAACTCAAAAGAAGAGATTTCCTGCAGGGCACTGAATTGCAAATCGCGCTTGACTGGAAAGAAAAATTTCAACCATCGGCAGTCTGGGCAAATCGTTATAGGGAAGGTTTCAATGAAGCTATGGAATATTTAAACAAAAGTAAAGCTATCAGAGATAAAGAGGAAGCAGAAAGAATTCGCAGAGAACTTGAAGAAACCGAGAGGAAAAGAATTGAAGAGAAAAGAGAAAAACAGGATAAGTCAAGAAAACGTAAAATACTTATTTTGAGTATTATTATGATTATCTTATCAGGCCTTGTTGGATTTTCGTTTTGGCAAACTAAAAATGTAAACGAAGCAAATATATCTTTAGCTATTGCGCAGGATTCCTTAAATACGTCAAATGAAAACTTGGAAGATGTATTACAATTGGTTGTAAAGGGTAGAAACGAAAAATATAGTGGGTTAAGTACTGATGAATTGATCAATACATTGGAATATGACCGAAACCTTGAGTTAGAGAATTTAATTAACCCAAAAGCAGCAGCCACAAAAGTTTCAGGGTCAAATTATACTTTTCTGATTTGGATTGATGTTCCAACTTTCAGAAGAGATGAAATAGAAGAGGTCGTTTATAAACTTTGTCCCGGCTTTGTTGATCGGATACGTATTTCACGGGAACCTTCTTCCGGGTTTGCGGTGGGTTACCTTGGATGGGGTCACTGCCCGTCGATTGAGATTACAATAAAGTTACAGGATGGGTCAGAAATAGTAAAGAATTTTGCAATGGCTGATTATTTGGAATATCAACAGTAAAAGAAAATGTAACAGATAAAACAAGGTTACTGTAACATTATTATTCTAACGGACAGTATTTTGGAGAATGGAATAGCTTTTTCAATAAGTATCCGGTAGCTTTTTGAAATAGGGCAGTCTGTTCATGGGCACCTGAATTTCAACTGTTTTTCCACCCTCTATAAGACTGCCATCGTCTCCTTCCCATTTTCCTTGCGGGAATACAACCTTGCGGGACCGAATTCCTTTTTTAACCACGGGGGCAACTAAAATTTCATCGCCCAGCATAAACTGGTCCTTTACTGTTTCATATCCGCTGTCGGGAAATGCAAATGCCAACGGTTTTACGATAGGTTCTCCTGTTTCTGATGCGTGTTTTGCCAATTCCAGAATCATGGGCCCCATCTTCTCATGGAGTTTCGCCATTTCAAGACAAATTTTCTGATTCTCTTTTGAAAGAATCCTCCAGGGAGATACAGAAAATTGCATCATAGGCATTAAAGCATGTACCTGTGCAGAACGTACAACCAGTTCTTCGTCCATTGTAGAAGCTTTGAGAAATGACTGGTATTCGCCCCCACCAATCATATCGGGGCAGGTATAGGCATATCCCATAACACTTTGCGACATTTGGTCGGGTATCAGTTTTTGCAAATCTTCCCAGTTATGAGCTTTATCTCTTAATCGCTGAACGAGTGGTAAGCCTGCCATTTTCCAGGAAGCCCGGTATTCATTTAAAGGATACTGTAACCCCACTTCAGCAAAGTAGGTTGTATGATCGTTCGGTGTACTTTCATTAAAGGAAATCACATCTCCGGTATAAAAACCCGCGTCTCCCGCATCAAATTTAAATCCATCAACTCCATATTCCTTTACAAGATAATCCAATTGTTCCTGAAACCATTTTTGGGTTTTGGGATTACTTAAATCGAGACAAGCACTGGCTCCGTTCCACCACCTTATAATGGCTGCTTTGTTTTGTGTGTTTGCCCATAATATATCCTGCGTTCTCTCTCCATCCAAAAGCAACATGCCTTCCCTGGCAAGATACCTGAAGACTTCTGAATCGGGACTGACAAAGGGACACATCCACATCATAACTTTAAACCCCATGTCATGCAATTTTTTTATCATTCCTTTCGGGTCAGTAAATCTGCGGGTTGAAAACTTCCATGTACCATAGTTCTCCTGCCAGTTGTCGTCAATCATTATAACGCCCGGAGGATAGCCCTTGCTAATAATATCTTCTGCATATCTCAGAATATCTGCCTGGTTCTGGTCGTACATTAATTCTATCCAGGTATTGTATTGCGGACGGGTAAATAACATCGCATCAGGTATTTCTCCGTTGGAAGGAAAAAACTTGCCAGAAACAAAGTTGTATGCATCTCTCAGGTTATTTCCTTTTTTTCCATAATGAATTTTTGCACCTCTGCTGGTAACAGTTAATTTTCCTTTATCGAAAGAATATTTAATGGGGTCTTCACTCCAGATATATCTTCCTTTATTTGATAATAACAATGGTTGAGCCTGATTCCCATTGTTATCGCCCCAGAGATCATGAGAAACAACAGTAGTGGCATCATATGGGGTTTCATGACCACTTGAACTTAACCCTCCCCACCAATATTCTCCCTTTTCAATATTTAATTCTATTTTGTCACCATTGTTAACAAACTGTTGCATACTTGCTAAAAACAGCAGAAGCAGTTGTAATCCTAAGTTCATTATTGAATGTTTATTGTTAAATTAATACTATTCTTATTATTTATTTTTAGGTCATATAATTTTTCATTCCTTTTTTAGTAAAATGTCGGTGGTTTTTACCACCGGCATTACAAACTATGAAATTGAAACTAAACCTCTCCCCTGGAATATTTTCCTCCAGAATCGCTATCCTTTCCTCATTTCTCTGTTATATATAAAACTTTTTATACCAATGAAAGTATTTCATTAACCAGCCAGGCTATCGTATTTTAAAAGAAGTTCCTGGTGAAATCAATCAAAATGATTGTTAACATACACTAAAAAAACAAGACCACATTAAAACATAGTCTTGTTTTTTTTATTTAAATATTCTGATAAAATAATTAATTGCCTTGTATTTACCTAATAATCGATTTTTATCACTCACCACAATCAGATACAATCCGGCAGGGTGTTCATTAATATCAATAATCTCATGATTCCGTTGTACATTTATATTTGTAATTGCCGAACCAACTGCATTGTAAACCTGAATCCGTTGTCCTCTTTCAACGCCACTTACATTTAACTTTCCACTAAATGGATTTGGATACAGTTCAATTTGGCTCGTCACCATTAGTTCCGAACTGGTAAACGGCCCGAATGTATAGGTAACTACTATTTTGCCATCGGCGGAAGTTACATGCACCTCATCTGTTTCGGTGAGCTCACCACTTGTTTTTTCATTGCCATTACTGTCAAAAACAACGGCTGTTGCACCTTATGCGGCTCTGATACTTGAGTAAAACTCGCTGATATTGGCAATACCGGATGCACCATGAATTTTATATTCTTCCTGGTCTATACCATAAACATCAGAAAGTATGACACAGCTTTGATTTTACGCTGGAAGCCGGTGAAAAAACCGACAGCATTGTTGTATCTTTTGTTCGGGTTGTTCATGCTGATGTTACGTCTGAGCCGGTTGGTGTTCATCAAAAACCTTTCTTAAATGATTCAACTATTCGCATCACATATAATTCTGCATATAAACAAATTACAATAAAAAGCACCACCGAACTCAAACAAATCAATGTTTATCATATCTCAGGGGTAAAAATAAAGAGCATTGAATGCTCTGGCAAATCCTGTAATATACAAACCAACGGATTTATTTCCGGTATTTATGTGTTGAATGCTTATGACATAAAAGGAAATAGTATAAGATATAAGATGGCAATTGGATAAAGCTTTAAAGCAAGTTTAAAATATTTAGTTATAAAAGTAACTTTGATATACAATAATTGGTTTAGTTGGATTTAGGTAAATTCCTTCCCGTATCAAATGATACTGGGGGGAATTTTACTCATTGAAATAATCAATCATAATTCCTTAAATTTGAAAAAAACAAATCAAATCAAATGAAATCAATAAAGTTAATTCCTGCAGTTTTTTTATTTCTGTTTATTAACCTGCCTTCACAGGCACAAAACAACGTCACTTTGTATGCAAATACCGCCTCAGGGCAAATTCAGTTTGCCGTTGATGAGATACAAACTTCACTTAATGAAAAAGGGAAAGAAACCTTTGTCCGCCCTGTTTTACAAATAAGCCAACAAAAAAATAGTGAATACAGTATCATTTTGCTAAATATAAATGATAAAGCCGGTTTACAACTTTTAAAAGAAATGAAAGTTGATCGGATACAGGAATTAAAGGAGGAAGGTTTTATTATTCAAAAATCAGGTAAAAACGAAAAAACCTTTTGGATTTTGGGAAAGGATGATGCCGGGGTCATATACGGTAGCCTTGAAATTACTGAAATTATTCGGCTTCGCGGAATAGATGATATTGAAAATCAGTTGCAAAACCCATATATGAAGGTGCGGGGTACCAAGTTCAATATTCCGCTCGATGTAAGAACCCGGGAAAAAGGCCGGTGAGATTGAATTCTGGAATACAGGAAATACCGGAGCCTGGGTTTGGGGCCGTGTCAACGCAAATCTTGAAAAAGGGGAAAACACAATTGGTTTTTCACCTGAGGGCTTTGTTCTTTTGGATCATCTGAACATTATAAAAAACTAAACAACGTAAAAAATGAAGCGAAATATTGTAGAAAGTCTCTTATCTTCATTACAATACAATTACCCCTTCAATATTATCCACTTTTTCTGTTATCTCAATTATCTGATCAGCGGAGTCCATCAGTGCAATGCATGTAATCGATACATGTTTTAAATTAGAGGTATGCTTAAATGTAATCAAGCCGGTTTCCGGAAGCAAGGCCTTTATTTTATCCACCTTACCATCCCGGTTTGGCGAAATGAATTTGAACATATATTTCATTGGCCAACTCCCATTTTCCATTAACCGATAGCGTAAGTTTCTGAATTTATCTATATTCATAATGTTCACATTTTCTTATTAACATTACAAGCCACAGTATCAAATCGTTCATTTTATCATTGTAAAAAGAAGGAAATACAGAATCTTCCAGAGTTTAGCGAGATCTAATTGTAATTTTAAGAACAGGTCAGGAAGTTTTAGTTCCAATGACCGGATCTTCTATGGGAAAATAGGAGGGATTGATGATTTAGTAACGTTTGAAGGATCAACTGTGGAAGAATTGGAATCTGCATTCAGGTATATGGTTGATCAGCATATAGAGGATTGTGAGAAGGAAGGAAAATCGGCAGAAAAATCGTACAAAGGGGTATTTAATCTACGTATCAGTCCGAAATTGCTTAAAAAGGCTTCACATGCTGCCATCTGCACCCTGAATTGGGCAAGTTTGGTGGTGAGTTTGCCACCATTGTAAGCCAATATAATTAAATTTCACTCTTATTTTTTCGGACATATATCGACATTTCAAAATATTACGTTCACTGAATTTTGAACGTGCAAGGAATCTAACCAACATTTCCTGAGTTAGAAAGTATATGCATTATCATATAAAATAGATTTTTTTGCTTAAATTATATTTAAAAACATATAATTTTGTATATTTGATTAGTGTTATATCTAAAAGCATATAATGAAACGATTAGCAGATTTTGTTAAAGAGCGAAGAAAAGAGGTTAACCTAACACAGGAAGAGTTTGCTGAAAGAGCAGGCGTTGCACTGACTGTGGTTCGGAAAATTGAACAGGGAAAGACTAACCTGAATATGGAAAAAGTGAACCTTATATTAAGCATGTTTGGTCATGAACTGGTACCAGTAGACAACAAAGAACTTGAATTATGAGAAGAGGAAAGGTACTATATAAAAATTATTTTGCAGGAACGATTACCGAAACAGATGACGGAGAATACGTGTTTCAATACGATGAAATCTATGTAAAAGAACATTCTGGCGAGTTCATCACTTTTTCAATGCCGGTTAGAAACAAACCCTACCATGAAAACAGGTTGTTTGCTTTTTTTGATGGACTTATTCCTGAGGGGTGGTTATTGGAAATTGCTTCTGCCAACTGGAAAATAAACCAAAATGACCGCATGGGTTTATTACTGGCATGCTGCCGGAACTGCATAGGTGCAGTAAGTGTTGTTCCTATAACCGACGAAGATGAATAATAGATGTTTATATTGCTATGAAGTTCTCGAGACTGCGGGCGATTTTCATGTTGCCTGTAGCAAGGAGTTTTTTGGTTCTCCCACACCTCCGCAAATATCATATTCTTTAAGCCAAATGACAGAACTGGCAAAAGAAGTTGTCGAACGTAGCGTGACTGTACCTGGTGTTCAGGCAAAATTATCCATGTCGATTTTAGAAGATACAAAAGGGAAAGCAGATACCCGCTTAACAGTTATCGGTGCTCTTGGAGGTCAATACATATTTAAACCTCCCAACGAACATTTTCGGGAAATGCCCGGGAATGAACATGTGACCATGAGGATGGCAGAAGCTATGGGCATTCGCGTTGTCCCATCCAGTTTAATACGATTGAAATCGGGTGAATTATCATACATCACTAAAAGGATAGACCGGACAGTGGATGGCCGGAAAATACACATGTTGGATATGTTTCAGATAACAGAAGCATTCGACAAGTACAAAAGTTCCATGGAGAAAGTTGGAAAGGCACTTCATTCTTATTCTAGTAATACATTGTTGGATAAGATATTTTTCCTTGAACTTGCAATCTTTTGTTTTTTGACCGGTAATAATGATATGCACCTTAAAAACTTTTCAATGATCGAAAGCCCTTCAGGGTGGGTATTGGCACCTGCTTATGATTTGTTAAATGTGGCGATTTTAATGCCTGAAGATACAGAAGAGCTGGCACTAACACTTGAAGGGAAAAAGAAAAAACTGAATTGGGGACACTTTGAACGACTGGGCTTAGGTTTAGGTTTGAATGATAAACAAATTCAAGGAGTTAAAAAGAGATTTTTTAGAAATAAAACAAACGCAGTTGAATTGCTTAATAAATCTTTCTTGTCTAACGAAATGCAAGAATCTTACCAGAACCTTTTAGAAAACAGGTACGATAAGTTGAAATAGAATAAACTGCTTGAAACTGTCATAATTGCTTAAGGTTCACCAATGGTTCTTTTTACATATTGAACTTCATTAAGGATTTTCGGTCCAATATATTGACTTAAGCCATTCCTGGTGACTATGTATAAATCATATAACGCTATTACTTTTATTTGCTCCCCAAAAAACCGGAAGGTGCATCCTTGAATTAGCACCAAAATCTCCTAAAAAGAAGGAAGCCATTGCGATTTTTATTCTTATTCATTTTTGAATAATGCCAGGTAAGCACTGATAATTCCTCCTGGATTATTTCAATTTCAGTTCCGGTAAACCAGTATTTTTACATTCATCAACTATTTTTAAATGGTTTTTGTTAATTTATCGGAATGATGTTATACTCAAATAATGGTTGGTGAAAAGCTATGCAACATATGTGTAATTGTTTAAACATCAAGCTGGATTAATGTACAGAACCTTCTGTAAAACAAAATTACGCGAATGCTTTTTTGTTGGTATCTTAGCATAATGAAAATACTTTTTACCGGAGCAACCGGTATATCGGCAAGAGACTTCTTCCTGGCTTGGTAATCAGGGACATGAAGCAATATGGTTTGTTCTCGATAAAAAATTATTTTCCTACCGAAGTATGTTTAATTTAAGAAACATTCACTTTTTTGAAGCAGACATGAACAATCCAGTCCAAATAAGAAAATACATTGAAGACATTCTTCAAAATTGCCGGCTGGCAGTTCTGGCTACAGAAGCTCATGGGCAGCCGCATGCAAGTTTGATAGCAATAACCCCGATTCAGGGTTTCCGGCAAATAATTTTTGCTACGTATCGCAAAACCCGGAAGTTCGAAAACATTCTACATAACGGCAGAGTTGCAGTTCTTATTCAAGGGGAAGATATGGAAAGTTCCAATCAGCAGAAAGGTTTCGCTCTTACCGGGTTTGGTAATATCCAGGAGATTGGGATATCAGAATTGGAGGATGCTACGCATGCTCATTTGGAAAGGCATCCGGATCTGGTGAATTTTCTGAGTTCAGGGGATTTAGCACTCATCCGGATAAAGGTAGAAAAATATCAGGTTGTTCGTGGAATTGATGATGTTACCTGGTGGTCTGTAGAAGATTCATGTTAATATCTCGAGAGTTATTTTATAAATCGATTATTACAACATTACAACACAATTACTCCTTCAATTTTATCCACCTTTTCTGTAATCTCAATTATCTGATCAGCGGAATCCATCAGTGCAACACATGTAATCGATACATGTTTTAAATTAGAGGTATGTTTAAATGTCATTATCCCGGTTTCCGGAAGCAATGCCTTTATTTTATCCACCTTACCATCCCGTTTGGCGAAATGAATTTGAACATATACTTCATTGGCCAACTCCCGTTTTCCATTAACCGATAGCGTAAGTTTCTGAATTGGGCTATGAATATAAAGCTTTTTCTTCGGAAGAAGTACCATAAAGCACCGGCTTGTTTATTTCATTGATATTGAAAAAATAACTGTACTGATAGTTACTGCATCATGTCATTCCAGGATAAATAATGGCTATTTCAAAAACTCGAAGTCTTCAAAACAAAAAAGCGTTACATGAATTTCTCATATAACGCAAATACTTTTATATCGGTGCTCTTCTGACAGTTGAAAGGTGAAAGCTAATTTGTGAATTGACCCGGACATGGTAACATTAACTTATGAATTTTCTGGTGTTTTTAATACCCAAAACGAAGTAAATGTATTTGATATTTCTGATAGTATGAAAGAACAGATCATTGACGAACCTTCACTTTGAATATATGTTATTAGATAGTGACTATTTCATTTAAAACTTTCAAAACGTTGTGCCAATACTTGCAATTATGAAACAATTTATTTCAACAATTTTAGTTGTACTTATTTCGATAACAAGCTGGTCTAAGAAGAATGAACTTCCTTTAATTGGTGATAAAGCTCCCTCGTTTACAGCAAATTCCACCAATGGAATCTTGCATTTCCCTGAAGATTTTGGCAACAACTGGAAAATATTATTCAGCCATCCCCTGGATTTTACAGCAGTTTGCACCTCAGAATTATGCGGTCTTGCTCACAATCAGGAAAAACTGGATTCACTTAATGTAAAAGTAGCTGTAGTTTCAATAGATGAAATTGATAGACATTTATTATGGAAAGAATTTATGGAAAGAGTATTAAAAGAAGAAAATGAAGCACTTAAAATACAATACCCGATTATAGCTGATTTATCAGGAGAAGTTTCAAAAAAATACGGAATGTTGCATTCAATTAACGACAAAAGAGATGTTAGAGGTGTATTTATTATTGATCCGGAAAATATAATTCAGGCAATTAGTTTTTACCCAATGAATGTTGGAAGAAATATGGATGAGATTCTTAGAACAGTTATGGCATTGCAGCTCACAGAAATAGAAAATGTTCTTACTCCCTTAAACTGGAACCCGGGTGACGATGTGCTTGTTCCTCACAAACCTTATACTTCTGAAGAATTAGAAAAAAATCCTGAGTTAAAAAATCAGTATTACAACAAAGGTGAATTTATGTGGTTTAAACGAATGAAATGATCATGAGAAAATCCTTTGAGATCCGTTTCAAAAATCCACCCATAAAAAAAGAGGGGACAAACAAAAAGATTGACGGATAAAGGTGAAAAAGGAATAATCAGGAGGGGCAAAAAGCAAGCTTAACTTTTACCACTAATTGATGACGAATATTCCATCGATGATGAAAGAGTAAGTGTTCTGATTGTTGCTGCATCAGGTCATTATCAGGATAAATAATTTTCATTTAAAACCACAACCTCAAATTCTCAAAAATAAACCCATATTTTTCATTAGACTAACTAAAACTTATTGGCAATTTGGTAAAAAGATTAAGATGCCCATAATCCTTTGAACCATTCCCGTCTTTTTACCAATGATAGTTTGAGTATTTTTGAATTCCCCTTTTTTATCATATAAGCACCAATAGCAAAATTTTTACCTAATGGTTTTAAGAAACTGCTGTGTTTTTCCCTTTAATATAACCTGACGAAATAGACTCATAAGATTATATGCCACACGTTATTTTAACTGTTGGATATTTACTTAGTTAAACCAGTACGACAGCTTAACTACCAACCCCCGGTTTTTATTCCTGAAACTTTCGGCGTAGGAATTTTCTGTATATACAACAAACAGATCCGATACTGGTGCAAAACGCCACTGAAGCCGCATATTCATATTCAGGTTATCGATTTGGTTGTTGTACTGGACGAAAGTAGTGAAAAATACCTTGTCAGTAAAAGTTACATCCAGTGTGGGTCCCACAAGGATTAATTCTGCACTATTATAGGGTTCAGGTAACGATATGTTATTGTAATTTACTGTCATTCCAATGCTGCCATAAGGCTGTAATCTGTAATTCATAAGCCCGTGCATGTTCCACCGGGTTCCGTTAAAGTAACCTCCCCTGGTGGTATTCAGGCTGTAATTTAATAATCTTCGGGGATCAGAAGTAAATTCTGCCCTGACTATTTTCCAGGTAAACTGCTCGCCTGCGACAAGTTTCACTCCCCCCGTATTTGTAGGATCAAAAGCATTTTTAAGCTTAACAAACTCTTCTTCAACGCTTATCGATAGCTGGCTTTTTTTCTGCCAGCTGATAATGTATGAAAGCTGTGTTGTACGGTCAGTTACATTTAATTCCGGGTCAAGTAACATGTTGAAGCCGACACCTGGACCATGGCTGATTATTTTTTCTGATCCTGATGGATAGAACAGGTAATTCACAGCCGGGGCAATCTCGTAGAAACCGGTTCGTCTGATATAACCAGCTTCGGCAATGTAATCCGATCCTATCCATGACTGTTCTAAAATGGCTTTCAGATACCGGGAGGAATAGCTGATATTTCCCGATGCCGATGCAGCATTTTTGTCCGATCCAGGGTAGAATGACTGGTGATAGAAAACTTTACCCTGCCACTGGTTATCTTCTGTGGCGAAATTATACTCCAGGCCTGCCACTCTGTTAAAACGGGATGTATTAAACAATGTATCATTATACGATTCAGTAATCTGCTTGTTTACTATAAATCCTACAACACTTGAACGACGAAAAATTTCTCTTTGCAAAACAGCGACTGCATAATTCCCCGAAAGTGTTTCTCCTTTGGAGCCCGTCTGCATATCCATAATTCCAATCCTCCATTTATTGCCAATTCTTCCGGTTAATCTTCCCCCAAAATTTACAGGAACATTAAGTCCTATGCGTCTTGAAAAGAAAGGTCGTGCCGTGCTGCTACCGAGATTGGCAAACAAATCACTGTTCTCAAGAAAAAATTGTCGTCTTTCAGGATAAAATAATTCAAAGCGATCGAGATTCGTCTGCTGCCGGTCTTCCTCAACCTGTGAATAATCAGGGTTGACTGTCAAATCGAGGTTCATTGAAGTTGACAACATCATTTTTGTATCAAATCCTGCATTCCATTTCCACTTTGCAGGTTCTCCAGCTTCTGTATTTTTCAGGACGGTTAAGGTGGCATATGGAATGAATGACATCCGTAATCCGGCTTTATCAACAGGCGTATCCCAAACCAATGTTCCTGCATGGGGAAGGGAGTTATGCGGGAACTGACGCGGAACAGGAGCCCATGCTGATTTTTCGTTCGTTTTAAGATCGAGCCGGCCAAAGTTGATTCCCCAAACTTCTCCTCCCCCGAAATAACGTAAACTGCGAAAAGGGATTGCCATTTCGGCTACCCAGCGATCGTCATAACTCTTCACCGCAGATTTCCATTTTGTATCCCAGGTGAAGCTCGACTGGTTTCCGTTGTTTATTACACCTTCACCCTGGGCTCCTGCTGCAGAAACGCTGAAGGCATAGCCATTCGTCAGATTGTTGTAGGTATCCAGGTGTACCCTGAAATTATCATTTTTGTTAAACTCAAAATCCCTGCGTAATGATTCCACTGGCCGTTTCCCTGGTAGTGGATCATAACAGATTGCCCCAACATATAAATACGATTCATCGTAGGTGATTACAACAGTAGTTTTTGCAATTGCGAAACCAGTATCTACCGGAGTCACGCGTATAAAATTTTCAGCTTTCTCTGAGATTTGCCATGAATTCTCATCAAGCACGCCATCAATTTTTATAGCCTCGTTGGTCCGGGTTATTTTTATACGATACTTATCACGGTTTATACCACTTTCCTGGGAATAAAGCAAAACTCCTCCGGAAAGAAAGAAGGGTATCAGGAGAAGGAATCGTTTATAGCTGAGCATCTCATTAGTTTGAGTGTTCAAAAGTAGAAAAAAAATTAACTTTTTTACATCCTCAGTGGTTTGTGTTTTTAATGTATCTTTTCGTTATCACCCCCTCATATATCCATCGGGCATGTGGTAGAAAAATATTTTAAATCACAGGATTATATTGAATGTTGCGACTATGAGGTTTTATCAAATTTACCTCCCGACAGTCAGGATACAAAAAATTTCTAAAGTCATCGCGCGTTTGCCCTTTTCTTGTTGTCCTTTCCACATTTCTTCTGCACTGTCAGAGTCCTAGTAGTTTCTGTATAGTTAAAACTAACAACACACTAACTTCACACCAATATCACTAATTTGCGACTTTAATGTGAACTTAATATCAGTCTAATAATAAAATAATATGTTAAAAATATGGAGAAGATTAGGATTTTCTGTATATCATGACCAGAGCAAAGTTATTAAAAACGGGGTGAGAATTTTTCAGATTAATTGAAATAATAATTATAAAAATGTTCTTTAATACGTTTTACCTGTGATGAAAAATAAGTTCTTCTTTTTCCAAAGCTGTTTTGAGTTTTTCCAATGCTGTCGGGTAATTGTTTTATTATTTCCAAGACAGCCGGCAATCTGATCTCCAATAGTTTCTTGTTGCTGTTGAGAAGGTGGTTAGCATATAACCAATGGGAATTATGCTAAAATACATTGAGAGTTCTATAATCAGTCGCTTATCTGATTGTGCAAACTTGTTGTAAATTGTTATAGCCCGTTTCTTCTTCCCACAGATGTTCATTTGCAAGCCGGATACTAAAATCGGGATTATTTTTTAAAGCAGGTTCAGGATCCGGTAAATTAAGTAAAATTTCATAGCTGCCTTTTGGTATATCAGAGGGAATTTGAATCTTTTCACTTACCTGGAAATTGCCCATAAACCAAAATCTGGGATCAGCATTTAGTTCGAATGCATAAATAGCACCACTTTTCACATTCCGCAGTATCACCTCAACAAGTCGTGGATTAAAAGGGGAAGCAAATCCAACATTTTCCATATTTAATAATATATGAAAGACACCACCTGCTTCCATCCGATCGTCAAAAACAGCATCCCGCAAGACAAAACGATACCCCAGCCGCCTTTTGATCTCTTCCATACAGCCACCTGAAACCCAATGGTTGTTTACTGATTTATTATTGTAATGCGCATTAAGAAAAGAAAAATGCATTCGTTCCATTTCATGAACGACCTGACCTTCACATTTGTTAAAGGGGCTCCAGTCATCCCTGCATGTTTCTCCTCCTATAGCTGTAAATTTTGAATCGCTGGCCAGGTAAGGTTTTAGGTTGGTTGTATCGATTCTACTTTCAGCAAAGTCATTTCCATAATCACTATAAGTTCCCACATCTGAATAACTCGAAAGGAAACAGTCATTGTGCAGGCCTATTCGTGCTATATCACTCCCACTATAGGCTTCAGACAAATTTAAAGCAGGCGCGTCAGTTGGAGCATTATGACCGTATAAATACCGTTGCTTTTGTTGGGGATATCTGACCTGTACCATCCGTGTTTTAGGAAGGCTGTTTAATAATGCCTGTAATACCTCATTTCGGTCATGCCAATTTTTGTTCAATAACTTTCCTTGCCCATTATAGGTTGAAGCATCGCCAAAATAGTCAGTATAGTATTGTTCTCCCCAGATTCCGATAAATCCTAACTGTAAAACGGCAATTACATCACTGTATTCCTGCAATATTGGCTTCAGTTGTTGGATATGCCTAAGCACAACCTCCTTGGAAGCATCACCATATGGTGTACAAATCCAGGCATCACAATCATCTGCATGGGGAGTGGTTGTATAAACAAAACGGGGAATTAATTTAACTCCACCTTTTCTTGCTGCAAGAAAATCCACAACAATATTGTCCAAAAATGCCTGACTCAAATCGCTTTCCACAAAATCACTCAGAATAAAATATCGGAATACAAGTGTACTGTATACGCTATAATCTGCTCCCTTAGCAGTATTTTTATTTCGAAAAGCTTTAAGTTCTTCAGGAATTAATGTTATATAATTTCCACTGTTTGTTTCTGTATACCTGTAAAAACCCCTTTCCGGATTTGGAAAATCCTCCAGCGATTCAATGTATGTATTTTTGGATTGGGTCAAATTCAATATTTGAGAATTTACCTGGTTATTTATTCCAGTTAATAAAATCAAATAAATAATTAAAAGGTAGGACGTGAATTTTTTTTTCATGCTCAATTATATCCTTATAGAAATGAATAATAAATTAATTAATTGCCTTTATCCAACTCGCGGCAAAATATGTTTTTTATATAGAATGTCATATTCAGTATGAAAAGTAAGAAAAAAAATCCAAAGCAAATCAATGGTGCATGCAGCGGATTAAACAATGCATGGTGGTGTTCAACCTGTTTTACTATGATAATTTTTTCATTTTGAACCAAGTAAGAAGGCAATAATAAGAAGAAAAATGCCTGATGAAAAATGAAATATTATTTCATTACAGATGGATATTTTATATAATATTCATTTTCGGATACTGATACTAACAAATTTTCCTTTAGTTTTTATAAATTTTTTTGACTGTTACCATGTTCTCTTATGTAAGAACATGAACCAGATAAACTCCTGAAATGAGTCTGTTGGCAACAAATCCATCTATCCGATCTGGTTCGATGTTGCATTTAATGTTAATTATCTCTGGATAATGAATCATACGCAACTATTATCCAAGGATCAGAAGAAATTTGAGGAGTGTGTTACAGGTTACTTCAACCGTATAGTATTGCCACCGAAATATTGCCAGAACTGTCAGTTTCATAAAGCACAAAATTACTGTTCATTGTATCTGTTGTGGTAAGGGTTAATTGCTTATAGGCTACCGTCTCAATTATCGAAACAGCTGTCGCAGTTATAGTTGTGGTATCGGGTGATTTTCCCTCCAAAACCATATACACTATGGCATTTTCGGTGGCCGTAACCACGATGTTAAATAATAATTTACCTGACTGTTTTTAGCGATGAAAATCGTCTGATTATAAAATACAAAGCATTAAAAAATATCTTTAATCTGAATGATAACCAGGACATCAGTCCAGATGTCTGGTTTTTTTATATTCTTGAGCTAATTTTATTTTTGTAATATATTGGTGTTCCCCTGAACAGCCGGAAGTTGCAACCTAAATTGGGAAAGGGTAGTGAAAATTGCTGCCTTTTGAATCCAATTAGAAAGACAGTTTTTGATTCCCTGGCATGAAATTATTCATAATATTTGTACCATATTAGGTACACAAAATAAATTATAAAATGGCAATAATTCAGACAACGAGCAGACAATTTAGAGACAAACAAAAAGATTTTTTCGAATTGGCGGATAAAGGTGAAAAGGTAATAATCAGGAGGGGCAAAAAACAAGCGTATCTTTTAACTCCAATAAATGAAGATGATATTTATTTTACTCCAGCTATACTCGAAAAAATCAATAAGTCAATCAAGCAGGTGAAAGAAGGGAAGGTAACAAAGATAGAAACGGGTGAAGAACTAACCCAATTTTTTGATAACTTATGACCTACACACTTAATTTTACCGATGAAGCTAAAAAAGACCTTGCCGGATTAAAGAAAAATGAACCCGCTGCATTCAAAAAAGCAAAAGCATTATTAACAGAACTACAGCAGCATCCCAAAACAGGAACCGGAAAACCGGAGCCACTGGGTTATGGATATAAAGGGTTCTTTTCCCGAAGAATTACCAAAAACACAGGCTTGTATATTTCATCGATGATGAAAGAGTAAATGTTCTGATTGTTGCTGCATCAGGTCATTATCAGGATAAATAATTTTCATAAAAAATCCACAATCGCAAATTCTCAAAAATGAAAAAGCGCTACATGAATAAATCATATAACGCTAATACTTTTATCGGTGCTCCCCTGACAACCGGAAGTTGCAACCTAATCTTGGGAAGTTTGGTGTGAATTACCACCATTTAGAGGTTGATTACAAGTGGAATTTGTTTTCTTAAGTCCAGAAAAATTACGCAATTGTTAAAACGTATCCATTGGATCATCACATTGATATTATATTAATATGTTGACATTAAGTAACTTAATTTGTTTTTGGGTTGAATTTGTACAATCAATTAATAATTGCGTAAAGGGTTTACGCAATTATTACGCAATTAACTCAATTCATAAAATGCACCCGCACCTTTGGTACCCGATGATTTTAGTATCCCTAATTTCACTAACCTTCTTAAATCGATTGTTGCTGTTTCTCTTGAAATATTATTGATTTTCTGGTATTCTTTATTTGTAATACGACCATGTAATTTTAAGTATTCCACAGCTATAATTTGTCTATCGTTTAAATCTAAATGCTCTGGATGATTTTCACCCTTTTTCTTTTTATAAATAGTTACACTAATTCCTCCCGAATTTTTTTCAATATCAGGTTCCGGCAAACCAGCTTTTTTACATTCATCAACTATTTTTAAAGTTCCACGTCCCCAGGCTTCTATTAATCCGCCTTTGAAAAATGCACTTGCTAAAATTGGATTATGTGGTCTGGATGAATGTTTCTTTTTCAAATCTTCAAAAGTCATATCGTCCGGCAAATGCCCTTCATTCCAAACAATCAGTTTATCATCATAAACACTGATCTGAACAGGAGCTCCCATGTAGTCACGATGAACAATGGAATTTATAATTGTCTCCCTGATTGCTTCATATGGATACTCCCAGCCTTCAATACGCTGGAGGCCTTCATAAGAAATTGGGGATATAAAAAATTTCCGATCTAAAACTTCAAGTATTCTATCTGCTAGTTGATATGCATTCCCTTCAACTATTTCCTGGTATTTGAGATCATTATCAGATAAATCAAATTTCCCAACTTTCACAAAGGCATTAATATAAAATCTTTCCGGATTCTTTCCAAAGAGGAGTACTGCTGAACGTTTAAGACTTCCATTTTCTGGTAATAGTAAATTCTCCAAAATTTGTTTAATATCACTTTCATTTTCAATAAATGGTAATCTTTTACTTTTTCCAGCTCCTTTTTTAAATGCTTCAATGGCATTTACGTCAATATCTGAAAGGTTTGCTCTTGGTTCAATAACATCTTGAAGGTCAGCGGCTTGATCTGTTTGGTCGGTTAACCCATTCTGTTGTATTTAATAATCCTTGAATTTGAATATTATTATCAATTAAATCAAAAATATTAAAATGAAGAAATTATGCTTATCATTATTCATTCTCATTATTGCAGGTAAATTTACTTATTGTCAAAAAATAAATGAAATTTCACCACCAAAATCACCCAAAGGGATCCTTGTATCAGTAGAAGAGTTGCAGAATATAAAGGAAAAAGCACAACAAGGATTAGAACCATATCGTACTAATTTAAATCTGTTACTAAAATACACTGACAGTTTAATGCAAGTTTCAAAAAGTTGGTCGGATCTGACCGGTGAAGTTACTGTTTTCGACAGAAGTTCAGGCAATCCGATTCAGATTAGTTCTACTGGTGGAAGGCTGGTTTACGGCACTGCATTAGCCTGGCATTTATCTGGTGATGAAAAATATGCAGAAAGGGCAAAAGAACTAATACTTGATCTTACTGATACTTATGGATATCGGAATTCTGAAGAGAAGGAATTTCACTGGGGAGCTCAAGGTATATTAAATCTATCAAGAGGAGGTACACCCTACATATATGCTGCCGACCTTCTTGAAGGATGGAAGGGCTGGACCGCCAACGATAAATTATCTTATCAGGTTTGGTTACGCGATGTAATGTACAATAAGGTAGCATGGGCCAGTCGCACCAGGAAAAATAACTGGGGAGTTGCCGGATCTTTTTCGGCAGCATTAATTGCATTTTATCTGAAAGATCATCCGGACTGGGAGTTAGAGGAGTTAAGTCCGGTCCATCAAAAACTTTCCCCTGCCGAAGCTTTTAAATCACATAATACTTATCAGATTAGGAGGTTAAGCACTTCAGATGAATGGAAGATGGATGCAAAGGTTTCACTTTGGGGCATATTACCCAATGGGGCTATTCCTGAAGAAATTCGACGCGGAGATGATCCCATTGATGGTGATTATCTTCCATCTTTTGGCAGTGGAACGCGGTATTCTATGACACATATTGAACATCTGACAGCACATGCTGAATTCCTTTTGCGACGTGGAGACAGCTCATTGTATGACCATGTTGCAAACGATGGCTCAGGTTCTCTTCTTCAGGCTTACTTATTTTTAATAGACAATCCCAAAAAGTCGCATTGTTTTCCAGCCGCCAGAATAAATGCATTATATATGGCATATCATTATTATAAATCTCCTGTTATGCTAAAATCATTAAAAGAATGTGGCCCGGGAAGTATTGAAGGTATGCGTCTTGCCCTGTTTGGCCGGTTAACGCATCCTGTTGACCTAAGTAATCCTTAAAATAGTAATATTTGTTTATCAAAAAGTTTTGTCTGACAAATGTCGCTTCCCTATGATTGTAAATAAATAGTATATCCAAAAAAGAAATAATTATTAAAAACCTTTCAAAACATGGAAAATCAAAAAAATAAAATCATAAGGAATATAGCCTCTATTATTCATAAAAAAAGGGAGTTTGTTACCTAAAAATAGCTGAAGTATCAGTATTTTTAGGGTGTACAAGAACAAACATCCCTTTTACAATGATAAAAAATAATTTTGAAACGAACCAACAAACATTAGACCT
>JAGXGA010000059.1 GCA_024636975.1 Mariniphaga sp. | reverse complement strand
TACCTCTTCCTGGATCAAAAGAGAAAACTTGGAATGGTAAAAAGAATACAAAAGCAAATCGCTAAATTTGAACTGACTGCTGACGACCTGCAATTAATAAAAGCTTAAATATCAGCGGTATGCGAAAACGTTAGTTAGAATACTCAAAGAAATGACAAAATTTTAGCTTAGAAACAAGTAAAAATTCAAAGAATGAAAAAAATAGGAGAAATTATAATTGTAATTATCACTGTGCTAAATGTCCCAGTAATAAATAACGAATGCACTATTTTTAAATGGAATACTGGTGGACATTACATTAATGTTATAGACAGTTTTGCCTTGTTAATAAAGTTTTAAGGCATATATTTAGAACGTAAAACTTTTGTATTAAAACTAACTTTCCTTTATTTTTTTTCCCCCAACTGTTCATATTTTTCTAAAAGCATTTTCCTATATTCGTTAACCTCACCTCCTTCTCCAAAAAAAGATTCCAATTCTGCTTTTTCCGATTCCGTTACATTACTCTTTTTTACAAGGGGATTTAATCTTTTCATCGTTTGTTCTAATCTCTTCAATTTTTGCTTAAAAGTTTCCTTATTTTCTTCCATCTTATATTTTTTAAATAATTTATACTAATCAAAATTAACAAATCATTTTGGTAACTTTGAACAAATGAAAAGAATCTGGAGGTATATATTTAGAATATGGGATGATGCAGAAAACAATCATGTTCACCCAAAAATGAAAATATTACCGCCTTTTGTTTGGGAGGTTTCGCATTCATGATTTTGATGGGAATTATTTGTAATTTAGTAGTGTATTTATTTGAAAATTTATCTTTTTAACAATCAAAAAAACAAATCAAAATGAAAAAGGCAATTACACTCAGCATTCTTTTTATCATGAGTTTGTCAGTTCAGGCTCAAATAGATTTTTTTAAATTTATTGAAAGTATAAAATGGAATAGTACTGAAAGCGAAATTGCAGGAGAGTATGCTACTCTTATTAAACAACGGAAACATATTTATAATGAAAGTGATAAAAGTGTATGTAACTACGGCATAGATAATATTATACTTGGGGATTATGCTTTTAATGTTTGGTTTAAAGTTGATTCTTTATCTAAAAAACTTGTTTCTCTTTATTTTTACATTCCCAAAGAATTATTAAAAGATGAAAGTCCTAAGCAATTATGTGGTAGTCTTGATGTTTTATTATCAGAAAATTTTGGAACACCTGATTCAAAAAAAGATGGTGAAGGGATTTTATTTTCTAATGATAGAAAATGGCATAATGAAAATATCGTAATTGATGTCAAGCATATTGTGGTTGATAAAATGCAATTATATACCATAGAAATAAAAGAAAGAAATGAAATGACTGCCAAAGAATTTGGTCTCGACAAATTAGATTTTAGAGTTGCAAGTTGGGGAGAATCAAGAGAATCAATCTTGATGAAAGAAGGTAAAAAGGATAAGGCAGGGATAGAAAACCTATATTCATTCGATGACTATGTTGCTGGCATGAATTGTTCTGTTGTTTATGAATTTGTTGAGAATAAATTGTCCGGGGCATATTATGTATTTAATGTTGAACATACTAATGAAAATGATTATATACAAGATTTTAACAGATTAATAGAACTATTGTCAGAAAAATATGGAAATCCTGCTATCAATATGCCTATATGGAAAAATTCCTTATATAAAAACGATAAGGATAAGTACGGTTTTGCAATCAGTTTGGGGCATCTTATCTATTATGCAAGTTGGGATTTAGAAAGAAGCGATATAACGGTCAAATTAGGTGGCGAAAATTATAATATAACTTTTGTTTCAGGTTATCGAAGTAAAGTTTATAAAGGCTTTAAAAATAACGAGAATAGAAAAAAAGAATTAGAGAAACTTTAATTTTTTGCTTAATCAATCCTTCTAATAACTGTTCTTTTTGTCTTGTGTTAATCTTAATAATAAGTTATTCATGTTATAACATTATGTCCCCCAGTTAATTCTTAAACCAAACATTGGAAAATACTCAAAATGTATTATAAAAGTTAGTGTTTACTTATATTAATATTAGTTTTTACTTATATAAAAGTTAGTTTTTATTTATACTTAAATTAACAATAATATTATTTAATTATCTGATAATTAGATTTTTAATATCAATATGTTGTATTTTCTGTTGAAATGATATGTTGTTTTTTATTTTATTCTCTGTCGATGTCTATCCTTTTGGCCTATTTTAGCTATAATTCAATTTTATAAAGTTGTGGTTTAGTTGTCAAATGTTGTAGATATGTTGTATTAAATGAATTGGATTTTGTAAATTTGGACTTGTTATAATTCCAAAATTTAAAACTTTTCAAACAGCAATAAAACCAAATCAAATGAAAAAACTACTAATCATTACAATTGCAATTATTTCAATTATTTCATGTAAGAAAGAAGATCATGCGCTTTTACCAGAAGTAACAACTTATGAATTAATCAATGATTCCGAATTTTCAGCCACTGGCAGAGGCACAGTAATTTCAGACGGTGGGGCTTCTGTTATTGAAAGAGGTATATGTTGGAGCACAAATAATATGCCTACGATTAATGATAAATTCACAATAGAAGGCACTGGGCTGGGAGATTTTACAAGTACATTGAC
The DNA here is from genome assembly GCA_024636975.1 of Mariniphaga sp. Lineage (GTDB taxonomy): Bacteria > Bacteroidota > Bacteroidia > Bacteroidales > Prolixibacteraceae > Mariniphaga. The sequence goes on along the minus strand of JAGXGA010000059.1, from coordinate 49,036 downwards.
CGATTTAGTGCAAGGGACTACATATTATGCCAGAGCTTATGCCACCAACAGAAAAGGAACTGTATATGGCGAAACTTTTTCATTTGTTGCAGGGACAATAACCGATGTTGAGGGCAATATTTATAACATGGTTACAATTGGCACACAAATATGGATGAAAGAGAACCTTAAAACAAGTAAGTACAATGATGGAACTTCTATCCCATTGGTCACAGAAAATAGTGCATGGGTAAATATAGAAACTCCTGCTTATTGCTGGTACGACAATGATGCTTCAACCAATAAAGACGGTTACGGAGCATTATATAATTGGTACGCTGTCAACAACGGGAAATTATGCCCAATAGGTTGGCATGTGCCTAATGATTCTGAATGGACAACACTTATTGATTTTTTGGGTGGAGTAGATATTGCAGGAGGCAAACTTAAAGAATCAGGTTTTTTACATTGGTTAGATCCAAATAGTGGAGCAACAAATGAAGTTGGATTTACAGCCGTTCCCAGTGGATTACGAGACCATAATGGAGATTTTGTTTCTCTCACAACCCAAGGTAACTATTGGAGTTCTTCAATAGCGGGTAGTCGCACCCTATGGACTCAATTTTTATTTTACAATAAAACAACTATAAGCAAAGGAACTACTCCGATGGACTGTGGTGCTTCAGTACGTTGCATAAAAGATTAAAAGATCTATCAAACATTATTGGCTTTCAAAAAAAATAAAAAAAAATTATTTGAATGTCAGATGTGGGGCTTTGTCTTTTTTCAAAAAGGGGTGTCCCCCCCTGGTTATTCTTTGCATTTTTAGAGAGTTAATGCCTGCAAATCACCCATAAGTGTATTTTAGACACGTATAGATTTAGTATTTACAGTTTTCTCAATTCTAATATTTCTGGTTTAATAGGTCAACAATAATTTGAAAGATTGAATGAATTACGAGCAAAAAGGTTGGTTTTTGGCATGAGTTGTGCAAATGTTGTGCAAATTATAAATAAAAAACCGCAACTGACTGAATATCAATTGCGGTTTAATTGTAATCGTGGGAACTACTGGATTCGAACCAGTGACCCCCTGGGTGTAAACCAGGTGCTCTGAACCAACTGAGCTAAGCTCCCTTTTTTATTCTTAATGCCGAACCAGTTGACCCTCCCGCTTTATGGCGGGATGCTCTGAACCAACTGAGCTAAGCTCCCTTTAGATTTAAGAACGTGCCTCACTTTCCGGAAAGGCGCTGCAAATATATAACCTATTTTGAGTTCTGCAAACAAAAATCATAAAATTTCTGCAACTACAAAATTACTACCCCCTACAAAAACCATATCGTTTGCCCCTGCACGACTGCGGGCTGCATTAAATGCCTTCTCAACTGAAGAAAATACTGCCCCCTTCAGATTAAATTGCCCTGCTAATCGGGCAAGTTCCTTTTCATCCATTGCCCTTGGGATATCAGCCCGGGTGAAATAATACTCAGCAGCATCGGGCAACAGGCTTAAAATCTTTCCGGTATCTTTATCGCTTACTACACCGATTACAAAATGTAGCCTTTCAAATGGTGTCTGCATTATCTGTTTCACTACTTCAGCCATTCCTTCGGCATTGTGCACCGTATCGCAAACCATCAATGGATTGTATCCAAGTATTTGCCAACGTCCCTGAAGACCTGTCATTCTTTTTGCATTAGCCAGGCCATTCAGTAAGTGCTCATCGGAAATCTCCCAATGCATTTCCCTCAGTAACTCTACCGTCTTCAATACAGCTGGCAGATTCTTCTGCTGATACATTCCTTTCAAATCGATCTTCAACTGCGGAAACAGAGTCTGTCCGTTCCTTCTGACTGAAAGCAACTGATTACCCTCCAAATCTGACAATGCATAGTCTACAGAATATTCCTGGTCAGCAAAAAATAAAGGTGCCAGCTTCAAAGCAGCCACTTCATTAAAGACATTCATTGTCTCAGGTTGTGTTGTCCCAACAATTACAGGAACTCCATCCTTTATAATGCCCGCTTTTTCAAATGAAATCTTTTCAAGCGAATCGCCCAAAAGAGCAGTATGGTCCATACCTATGTTGGTGATTACGCTCACTTCAGGATTAATTATGTTGGTGGAATCAAGTCGTCCGCCCAGGCCTACCTCTATTATTGCAATATCAACCTGCTGCGCGGCAAAATAATCAAATGCCATAGCCACAGTAAGCTCAAAGAAGGAAGGCTCAATCTCCCACTCTTCATTTTTCTCCCTGAAGTTTTCCACCCATTCCATCACATCATCGGTTGAAATCATTTCTCCATTAATGCGAATACGTTCCCGGAAATCGGAAAGATGGGGAGAGGTATAAAGCCCGGTTTTAAAACCTGCCGATTGTAATATAGCCGCCAACATATGCGAAACGGAGCCCTTTCCGTTTGTACCTGCCACATGAATGGTTTTAAACAATCGGTGCGGATTGTTGTAATAACTCCCAAGTAAAATCGTATTATCCAGATTATCTTTATATGCGGCAGGTCCAATCCGCTGAAACATTGGTAACCTGGAAAATAAATAGTCAAGTGTATCAGAATAATCCAATTCTAAACAATAAATTTATTAACCGGTGCAAGTTTATTAAAATTTAAAATACAACAGTTAAATTCCCGTTAAATTATATACATTTCGCAAATTTCTAATTTGATAAAATGCCTAGCAAAATTTTCATTCTCGATACCAATGTCATTTTACACGACCACACATGTATTTACCAGTTTCAGGATAATGATATAATTCTCCCGATTGTGGTGCTGGAGGAACTTGATAAATTTAAAAAAGGAAACGAACTTATAAATTACCAGGCACGTGAATTTGTGCGTACCCTTGATGAACTTACAGGAGACAAGTTGTTTAACGGGGGCAAATCCCTGGGGAAAGGTAAAGGCAAACTGCGTATTGAAACGGGTAAGCCTTTTTCAGAAGAAATGAAAGCATCGTTTCGGGAGGATATAGCTGATCACCGCATCCTGGCAATAGCCGAGCATACTACAAAAAAATTCCCCCGAAGAAATATTATACTAGTAAGCAAAGACATCAACTTAAGGTTAAAGGCCAAATCGTTGGGCATCCTTGCAGAAGATTATAAAACCGACCAGATAAAGGATGAAAGTTTGCTTGATAAAACAATCACTACTTATGAAAATCTGAACGACGATATAATTGCAAAATTATACGATCAGGGTACAATAGAAATTACAGAACTGAATCAAGAATTACAACTAGAGGCCAATGAATGTCTGATAATGAAAGGGATAAGCTCAAGCGTTCTGGGCAGATACGATAAAAAAAACAACAACATCAGGCGGGTGGAAAAAAAACCAGCTTATGGCATCAAACCACGCAATGCAGAGCAGACATTTAGCCTGAGCATGCTTACAAATCCCGATATACAACTGGTGGCACTGACCGGAAAAGCAGGAACCGGCAAAACTCTGCTGGCATTGGCTGCTGCAATTGAAACACACAAATCGTACGACCAAATTCTGCTGGCCAGGCCTATTGTAGCTTTGAGCAACCGCGATCTGGGCTATCTTCCGGGTGATGCATCAGAAAAAATTAATCCCTATATGCAACCCCTGTTCGATAATCTTTCCGTAATAAAGCACGTTTTTAATCCACGTAGTCAGGAATATCAGAAAATTGAAGAGCTGCAGAAAGAAGAAAGGCTCGTGATAACTCCGCTGGCATACATCCGGGGAAGAAGCCTTTCCAACTCGTTTTTCATTATTGACGAAGCTCAAAACCTGACTCCCCATGAAATAAAAACCATTATCACCAGGGCTGGAGAGGGAACAAAAATGGTATTTACAGGAGACCTGCAACAGATAGACTCCCCTTATCTTGATATTAAATCAAACGGTTTGGCTTACATGATCGACCACATGCACAACCAGGAACTGTTTGCCCACATCAACCTGCTGAAAGGCGAACGCAGTTACCTTGCTGAATTGGCAAGCAACCTTTTGTAAGTAATCTGTATTAATTTCAGCATACTTAGTTTGTTTGTTTTGATTATACTTTTTGTGAAAGCAGGCTTTTTTCTATTTTTGCAAATTATTTAGAATGATTTTAAATGAATTACCAGGGGAAAAAAGCAGCTTTCTATACATTGGGGTGCAAACTCAACTTTTCAGAAACATCCACAATAGCGGGAGCATTGAAAGAAGTTGGGTTCGAACGGGTCGGGTTTGATGAGAAAGCCGATGTTTATGTTATAAATACCTGTTCGGTAACCAACCAGGGAGATAAAGCAAGCAGAAATATTATAAGACAGGCCGTAAAACAAAACCCGCAGGCCATGGTAGTGGTCGTAGGATGTTATTCCCAGCTCAAACCCGGTGAAGCGGGCAACATTGAAGGAGTTGACCTTGTATTGGGCACACAGGAAAAATTTCACATTCCGGCACACCTTGGCGATCTTTCCAAACGTCCGGCAACCGAAATAATAACTACCCGTCTTGCCGATATAAAAAGCTATCACAAAGCCTTTTCCTGGGGTGACCGCACCCGCAGTTTTCTTAAAATCCAGGATGGTTGCGATTATTACTGCTCATTCTGCACCATTCCATATGCACGGGGAAAGAGCAGAAACGATTCGGTTGAAAACACAGTAAAGGAAGCACAGAAAGCAGTTGAAAAAGGATATAAGGAGGTGGTGCTGACAGGAGTAAACATTGGCGATTATGGAAAAACCACAGGTGAAAATTTCCTTGAACTGCTAAAAGCACTGGAACAGGTAAAAGGCCTTTACCGGCTCCGGCTAGGTTCCATTGAACCCAACTTATTGAAAGATGAAATTATTGAACTGGTAGCCGCTTCAACGGTTATAATGCCGCATTTTCATATTCCCCTGCAATCGGGATCGGATGAAATCCTCTCACTGATGAAACGAAAGTACTCTACCGGGTTGTTCGAAAAGCGGATTCAGCAGATACGCAGCATCGTTCCACATGCCTTTATCGGTGTTGATGTTATTGCAGGTACTAACGGGGAAACAGTGGATCTTTTTCAGGAATCATACGATTTCTTAAATCGGCTGGAAGTTTCGCAGCTGCATGCCTTCACCTACTCGGAACGTAGTGGCACCCAGGCATTGAAAATCCCATGGAAAGTTGATATCTCAGATCGAAAGCGGCGTACCCAGATGTACATCAACCTCTCAGAAAAAAAATTACGTGCGTTTTATCAAAAGCACCTCGGTACTGAACAAACAGTATTGTTCGAGTCACAAAAAAAAGGTACAAATATGAGTGGGTTCACTGAAAATTATATTAGGGTGGAAACATCCCTCAGGGATGAACTGATTAACGAATTGCAAAAAATCAGGCTGAAGGACATTTTACCAAATGGACATGCAAACTTTGAATTTATCTGAAATAGCCGGTTCTTTTTTAAATACCCAACATTAACCGGAGATAACTGTTATCTTTTGCATAAATATTAGCATTCGTTCAAAGAAAATACTTTAAAAAGATATAAAATGCAGCCAAATGATTACCAGTCAATTTGCGTGGAAGTAAAAAAAATAGCACGTGATGCAGGAAGTTTCATAAGGGAAGAACGAAGTAAAATTTCGGAAGAAGACGTGGAATTAAAGAGTGTAGCCAGTTTGGTTACCTATGTTGATAAGGAAACGGAAAAAGCCATTGTTAAAAAACTGCGACAGCTGATTCCCGGAAGCGGATTCATTACCGAAGAAGGCACTGCCACACATACCAATGAAAAGTACAAGTGGATTATTGATCCGCTGGATGGAACAACAAACTACATCCATGGGATTACTCCCCACTCGGTAAGCATTGCACTTATGGAAGACAGTGAAATTGTAGTTGGCGTAGTGTATGAAGTGGGTCAGGATGAAATGTTTTATGCCTGGAAAGATAGTCAGGCCTGGTTAAACGAAAAAGAGATTAAAACAGCCACTGCCACCCGGCTCGAAGACACACTTATTGGGACAGGTTTTCCTTATTATGATTTCGACAAAGTTGAAGATTACATCGATGCCATGCGTTACCTTATGAGGCATACACGTGGAATGAGGCGCATGGGTTCGGCAGCTGTGGATATTGCTTATGTGGCAGCAGGCAGGTTCGATGCTTTTTATGAACATGGACTCCATCCGTGGGATGTAGCTGCAGGAGCCTTAATACTGAAACAGGCAGGCGGCAGAATATCTGATTTCAACGGCGGAGAAAACTGGCTGTTTGGAAGAGAGCTTATTGCCGGTAGCACAGGAATATTTAATACCTTTTATGAAATCATCCATAAACACCTGGGAAAGTAAATCCGCAATATGCATGAATGCCGGAAATAGTCATCAAGTTATGGATTAGATATAAATAACATAGTGAATTAAAATAAAAAATCATCGGATGACTTACTTTCTGATGATTTATTGATAAGTTTCAATCCTGCGGATTTTAGGGATAAAACCACTGTTATTAAAGGTACTTCCATTATATTTATCCTGCTAATTCATGCACCTCAATATAAGAACCAGTTGAAATGGCAGAAAAGGAAATTACATTGTTGAAACAACAGATCGAACGACTCGATGAAAACAGGTTTGACCTCAGCGCCTGGAAAAACAGGACCATCCTGTTTTTGGAACGTATATTTGGGAACGACAGCCCAAAATTGAAAATGATAAGCGAACTGCATTACGACTATTCGAGCTGGAGCCTGCGCGATACGGCAGCCGGAGGATCAGCAAAAGACAAGGACCCGGTACGCATCCAGGCAAAAGACATTCTCGAAGCAACCATAGCCGAACTGGAAATGCTTGGGCTTCCGAAAGAAAAGGAAGATCAATATAAATTAAAGGAACTGCTTGAGGATGAACTGACCGGCAAACAAATAAAGGAGATTAAACTTCTGCTGCGATCAGACAGTTCCGATAAAGCAGAAGAAGTTATGAAAATACTGGAATCGCTCTCCCAAGAAAAACTGGCTGCTATACTGGCCAATTTGCTTACTGCTTAATAATGATAGTATGGCCAATAGTTCTGTTGCAATTGTTATTCTAAACTGGAACGGAAAAAAACTGTTCGATACTTTTCTTCCTTCAGTAGTAAAAAATTCTCAAGCTCCCGGTGTGGAAATTTATGTTGCCGATAATGGCTCGACCGACGATTCCATTGCATATTTGATCGATAATTACCCCCAGATTAAACTCATAGTTCTGCAACACAACTATGGATTTGCTGATGGTTACAACAAAGCCATAAAATACGTCGATGCCGATTTCTATGTGTTGCTGAATTCAGATGTGGAAGTCACACCCAACTGGCTAGAACCGTGCATCAGCCTTCTTGAGTCAGATGAACGTATAGCTGTTGTTCAGCCAAAAATACTAAGTTATTCAAAACCACACCAGTTTGAGTATGCCGGGGCAGCAGGAGGATATATCGACAGATTCGGCTACCCTTTTTGCCGGGGCAGGATACTGAACCGCATGGAATCCGACCTTGGACAATACAACAGCATTTCACCCATTTTCTGGGCCAGCGGAGCCTGCATGTTTATCAATGCCGGTGTTTATAACCGGGCCGAAGGCTTCGATGGCAGCTTTTGGGCCCATATGGAAGAAATAGACCTTTGCTGGCGACTAAAAAATCAGGGATACAAAATCATGTATCAACCTGCCAGTACTGTTTTCCATCTCGGTGGCGGAACTCTTCCATACAGCAGCCCACAGAAAATTTATCTGAATTTCCGAAATAACCTGTTCATGTTGTATAAAAACCTTCACAGAGATCAGTTTCACCGCATATTACTAACGCGTATCGTTCTTGATCAGGTTGCAGCATTTAAATTTCTGGCAGGATTCTACTTTTCAGGGTTTAGCGCTGTATTTAAGGCGCATATTTCTTTACTGTCCAATTTATACCCTCTTTACCGAAAAAGAAGGGAACTGAGAAAATACCGGGTTGTATCAAATCATCCGGAGATTTACCACAAAAGCATTATGTGGAAATTTTACTTTCAAAGAATTCGGAAATTTTCAAAGTTGAAGTTTAATCCTGAAAAATAACGAGTATTTTAAACACATATACTATATTTATGCCAAACAGAAAACCATGGTGGCAATTACAAATAATCCGGTATTAAAACCTTTACTTGCTGGCGATCATAAAACCAGCTCAGGATTGATAAAGGATTTGCTGACTGCAAATGTTCCCCCTGCAGAAATTTATGAAAGCTTTTTGAAACCTGCCATGTATCGTATAGGGGAACTTTGGGAGGAAAATAAAATAAGTGTAGCCACTGAACATCTGGCATCGGCAATCGTTGAATCGCTGCTAAATGAAATCTATCTCAGCCTTAAATTTTCTGAAAAATCTAATAAAAAGTTATAGTTACCTGTTTGGAAAATGAGCACCATCAAATTGGCGCCCGGATGGTGTCCGACGTTTTTGAGCTAAAAGGCTGGGATGTGTTATTTTTGGGTGCCAACACCCCGAAAAAGGACCTTCTGGAATATATTCAGGAAACCAGTCCCATGGTTGTCTGCATATCATTGAGTATCTATTTTAATCTTCCCATACTCCAATTGATGTTGGATGATATCACGGATCAGTTTCCTGACCTTACCGTTTTAACCGGTGGGCAGGCTTTTACAAGAGGCGGAAGAGAATGCATTTTAAAATACAAAAATGTTCATTATCTGTCTGACCTGCCATCATTGGAAAATTATTTAAATGCAACAAACTGATGAATTACGAATACCTTAATACTACTGCAAAAAAATTACCACCGGTCGGGAATAATGCTATATCTGAATACCACATCAAATTGGAATCGTTGGTTGCCGCCATAAATATGCATATGACATCCCTGGAAAATTTGCAAGAACTAATTGGTAAAAACAATGTGGCCATGATGAAAAACAATCATGCCAACCATATGCTGTTTATTCATTCCATTCTCAAGTATCCTAACTCTGAAGTGCTGGTGGATACTTTGCTTTGGGTTTTCAAAACATACCGCAGTCATGGATTTTCAGTTAATTACTGGGTTGAACAAATTAACGCGTGGCAAGATATTTTAAAGGTCCAGTTAAGTGAAGAGGCCTATAATCAAATTCTCCCGCTTTATAAATGGATCCAGGAAAACATCCCTCTGTTAGAAAAATTATCAACTATTAATAAAGAGGAAGAAAACTCTTTGCAATAACAATGACAGCCTTTTTGGAAAATAAAAATATTGCCCGATGGTCTAATGAAATAATGCATGCAGGAATTGATAAAAGCTTTTTAGGCATTGCAATTTTTTCTCTGGATAAATCCTTAATTTTTGCAAACGATCCTTTACAAAAACTGTTAGATGGTATCCCACACCAGAAGTTAATTAACCCATCTTTCGAAAAACTGTGCCAGCTTCCAACAATTGGTTCTTCGTTAATTTTTGAAGGATTTCTTACCATAGGTGAATACTCCGCAGTGAATAAATCATTCCCGGCGGTCGTTTACCGACATTCAAATGAACTGCTGGTTTTAACAAGCCATGACTTTGAAAACCTGCAACAGCAAAATAAAAATTTACATCAGCTTAACCGTGAAATAAATAACCTGCAAAGACAGTTAATTAACGAAAAAAGAAATTTGGAAAATGCACTTTCCCTGCTGGATGAGAAAAATGGGGAGCTTCAAAAAACAAATCGTCAAAAAGATAAACTATTCTCTATTATTGCTCACGATTTAAAAAGCCCTTTCAGTGGCATACTTGGATTTGCTGAAATCTTAAAGGAAAACATTCATGAGTTGACTGATAACCAACTTCAGGATTATGCCAATCATATCTATCGATCGACAAATAACACCTACTTTTTACTCGAAAATCTATTGGAATGGGCTTCCCTGCAACGTGAATTTACCCGATTTAACCCCTCAAAATTGGCAGTCAGCGAGGTTCTGGAGGTAGTTCTTGAATTGGTTAACGAACAGGCATCAAAAAAAAATATAACCATACAAACAGAAATTCCGGAGAATATTGAATGGACCGCAGAAGAAAACATGCTTACCAGCATCATGCGAAACCTTTTGACCAATGCCATAAAATTCTCAACTCAGAACAGTTTTATTAAAATAACAACCCGGCATTTCAATAATGAATTAGAAATATCAGTAACCGATAATGGGACCGGCATGCCGGAGGAAGTGCTAAAAAAACTATTTGTGAACGAATTCAATGAATCGCAGAGAGGTACTGAAAACGAAAAGGGAAGCGGCCTTGGACTGGCAATATGTAAAGAATTTGTAGAAATGCACGGTGGCAAAATTTGGGCTAAAAGTAAACCCAACAAGGGAACAACCGTCACGTTTACCCTGCCCTCTTCTGATTGTTAGTAGTTTAGCCGGATAATTTAAAACAAACACATAGGTAATAATGATTGGCATTCGCCAGATTAACAAAATCTGTTCGTTGTTCAACTTCCCCGGTAACTTTTAATCAAAATTTGTCCTTTTCAAAATTCATTTTTAACTTTGTCGCGATTTATGCAATGGGGGTGCCTTAATACAAGGGCTGAGATTATACCCACAGAACCTGATCCGGGTAATGCCGGCGAAGGGAGGGCAAAATGGGACACGTCCCACTCCATTGGTTAGTTTATTAACCAAAATTTCTAAAAATGAAACGATTAAGTTTTTGGCTGCTCTTGCAGCTGATGGGTATTGCCGCGATAGCGCAATACAGTATGAAAGGTAAGGTAACCGGAGAAAATGAGCCGCTCCCCGGTGCAAGTGTGGTCATCAATAATACGCAGTATGGTGTATCAGCACAAAACGACGGCAGTTTTGAGTTCAGAAACCTTAAGAAAGGTGAGTACATCATTACCGCCTCATTTATCGGGTATGAACCGGTGGTAAGAAAAGTTACAGCTCCTGCTGAAAAGGAAATAATAATTAACCTGGAGCCTGTTTCTATACTTACCAGTGAGGTCCTTGTTTCGGCAACACGTGCCGGCAACAAAACCCCGGTGGCCTATACAAATGTTACCGGCGAGGAAATCAACAGACGGAATATGGGCCAGGATATTCCCTACCTGCTCCAGCTTACACCCTCTTTTGTAGCCACCTCCGATGCAGGTGCAGGTGTAGGCTATACTAACTTTCGCATTCGCGGTACCGATTTGAACCGCATCAATGTAACGGTGAATGGTATCCCGCTTAATGACCCCGAATCTCACGGAACGTGGTTTGTCGACCAGCCCGACCTGGCCTCATCGCTCGAGAATGTACAGATTCAGCGGGGTGTGGGCACATCAACCAATGGTGCGGCCGCTTTTGGAGCTACCATCGATTTGCAGACCAACACACTAAACAGGGATGCATATGCAGAATACCAGGCAGCTGCCGGCTCCTTCAATACCATGAAGAATTCAGTAATGGCAGGATCCGGACTGCTCAACGGCAAATTCTCGGTCGATGCCCGTCTCTCCAAAATTACATCAGATGGTTACATCGACAGGGCATCTGCCGACTTAAAATCTTTTTTTGTGGCGGGAGGTTATTATTCGGAAAATACAATACTCAAAGCCAATGTATTCTCCGGCCTGGAAACAACCTACCAGGCCTGGAATGGTGTGCCGTCGGTACGGCTGAACAACGACCTGGAAGGCATGCAGCGCTACGAAGAGCACTGGCTTTACACACCCCAGCAAACACAGGAAATGATCAACTCCGACAGCAGGACCTACAACCTGTACACCTACGAAAACCAGGTTGATAATTATCAGCAGGACCATTATCAACTGCATTTCTCACATAAATTCTCTCCCGGCTTTAATGTTAATGTATCCGGCTTTTATATCAGGGGAAAGGGATATTATGAAAATTTCAAGGAAGGGGAAGATTTGGAAGACTATCAGATACCTGTAATTACAATTGGTGAAGAAACCATAGAGTCAACTGATCTGGTAAACAGGAAATGGCTCGACAACCATTTTTACGGTCTTACTTTTTCAATGAATTACAGTACAGGACGGAATGATTTTACTCTTGGAGGAGGCTGGAACGACTACACCGGCCACCACTACGGAAACGTAATCTGGGGTCAGTACCTCGGAGAGGTTGATCCCAAACATGAATGGTACCGCAACAAGGGTTTAAAAAACGATTTAAACCTGTTTGTCAAGGATAACTTTCAGCTCTTTGAGAAACTGAACCTGTTTGCCGATCTTCAGTACCGGAAAATTGACTACACGATTGAAGGGATTGATGATGATTTACGTATCCTGACCCAGGAACACCAGTTTAATTTCTTCAATCCAAAGCTTGGAATTTTTTACCAGCCTGTTAACAACCAGGAAATTTATTTTTCATATGCCACAGCCAACCGTGAACCCAACCGTACTGCCTATGTGGATGCCGATCCGGAAAGGGATTCGCCGGTATACGAAACCCTGTACGACTGGGAACTGGGGTATAACTACAAATCGGCTATCTTTTCCGGTAGTCTGAATTTCTACTTCATGAATTACGACAACCAGCTTGTGCTGACCGGTGAAATCAACGATGTAGGATCGCCCATCATGGTGAATGCCGACGACAGTTACCGGGCAGGTGTCGAATTGCAGTATGGCGTTGCCTTTACCCGAAACCTGCAGTGGAATGCAAATGCCACATTCAGCCAGAACAAGATTAAAAACTTCACCGAGTATGTCGACAACTGGGATACCTGGGGCCAGGAAACCTTTGATCTGGGTAATACCGACATAGCTTTCTCACCCAATGTTATTGCCAACAGCCAGTTGCTTTTCCATCCGGCTTCTAACCTTGAACTGTCATTCATTTCCACCTATGTCGGAAAGCAATACATCGATAACACTTCCAGCGACGACCGCAGCCTGGATGCCTATTTTATCAATAACCTGAAAATCGATTACACCATCAAATCAAGATTCTTCGATGAGATGGTGCTGCACCTGATGGTAAACAACCTGTTCAACGAAATGTATGAAAACAATGCCTGGGTTTATTCCTATATCCTCGGTGGCGAACGCTACAAAATGGATGGGTATTACCCGCAAGCCGGCCGACACTTTATGGCCGGATTGAATATTAAGTTTTAGAATTTATGGATACAAACCCGGGGCTATTTTATGCCCCGGGTTTATACATGCACAGTAAGAGCATTTTCAGATTCATGGATCCAATTTTCCCTAAGAACATCTCGGGTTTTTCTGATTCTCCAACTACCAGTTAAAAGATATGATTTCAGTAAAATGTATCTTCAGAAATAAAAATCAAAAAACTTTTACCACTCTTTCTATACCAGTGTTGAATTTCTGAAACACTTTTGGTGTTAAAACATACCCGGATTTTTTATATTTTTAATGACAGTAAATAAAAGTGTTTTGATATGAAAACAATAAGCATAAAAGTTAAAAACGAAACTGCAGAAAAAATTGAGCGGTTACCCGAGAACAAAAGGATGCAGTTGTCGCAGATGATTGACTTATGGGTTTCAGAACCAAAACCAATCTTACAAGCGATGGAAGAGCTTGGAGAATATGCTGCAAAACAGGGGCTGACTGAAGAAAAGCTGGATGATTTACTCAGAGATGAAAAGTTGCCCCAACAATAATTCTATAGTTGTCAGATAATACTGGTTTTCCATTACCTGTTTAGATCATTGATCGTTATATGATTTCCCTTTACTCTCATCCTACCAAAACCTAACTTAACTCAGTGTAAACTCAATATTAATTCAGTAATAATTCAATGTAAATTCAATTATAATTGAATTTACATTGAGTTAATATTGAGTTTGTATTGAGTTAACATTGAGTTTAGTCAGGCGAAGGTATATACCAGCCAGGGAGAAAACAGGTCGATTGGCAAATTAAAATTTGCTACTTTTTGGGGTTTATATTGAATGAGGATGGTCCCCGGAATTTAAAAAGAAATGAAACTGGAAATTGTACTGAATAACCGGAAATGTTTATTTCCAAACAATGGAAAAATCCCTCACATTACACTAATGTATAATCATTTAGAATAATTCACAAAGGAGTTTTATGAAAAATGTGACAAGTTTTGGGACTAACCTTGTTCCAGGATTATTTTACCTTCAATCTCCACAAGCAAGTCATTACGGCAGATATCGGCAATTAAATAAACCACAGGCAGGTTACCATAAAAGGTTTTAAAAGTCTTCTTTACAACGGGGAAATCTTTGCGGTTTTTCAGGTACACGCGTGCATGCCCGTAGGTTGGCTTAACGGAATATCCAGCCAAAGGGTGAATGCGCTCATCGGAATACAAACGCTGTATGTTTTCGATTGTAATCCAGGTTTGTTCTTCGGGGTTTCCGATGCCTGCAGTTTTTTCTCCGCGGATGGAGGCGGTACCGGAAATAAACAGTTGTTTTTGGCCAAAAAGCTCGAGGTAGCGGGCGCGCTCAAATTTGGGGGTTGCTTTTGGCAAGTGGTTTTCACCGGCCAGTACAACGGGACTGTATGCATGTGCAGCTACCTGCCCGGGGTTGTCGAGCGGCAGGCTTATGGCATCAGGGGCATTTACAGCTACGAACTCAATAATGATGCCGCCGTGTTTCATGCCAATGCCGGTTGCGGCAGGAAAACCAGTTTCATGAAAATGATTGCTGTAATATTCCGAACGGACGTTATTGAACTCCTGGTACCTCTGTTTGCTGCCCTCAAATCCCAGGATGTCTTCTATGTAGTTCCATTGCCTTATAACCGTACTTAAGGAAAAACCGGCTTTATCGAGCAGGTTTTGTATGGAATGAAAGACGGCCGAAGCATTCGTGCTGCATGAACCTGCAGTATTTGCCTGCACCTGCCCGATGAGGACCCTGGCTCTTTCCCTTTCAAAAGCTATGGCGGAACCATTGTCAGATAAATGCAACTCCTGCTTCCAAAGCGACTCACCGGCATAAAAAACCTCGGCAAGGATGCGGCAGGTAAGTGGCGCCTGTGCAATGAGGCTGCAGAGAACGGGTGCCGGCAATTTAGCTGAAACCAGCTTTTCAACCTGTTCTTTCAGCCTTACGTAATCATCGGGGGAAGTTGTGTCTGCAAAAATATTCAGCTTGTAAATTCGTTTTTTCAGCGAAAAATGCACCAGCTGCAAAATGCAATCGGCCAATTGCTCCTCCGGAGAATGGCACTGTTGGGTAGGTTTTATGTATATCCGGCCCCCGTTTAAAATATGCATAGATAATCTTCCTCTCTAAAAGCCCTTTAATGCCTTGTAATAATGATCAGTAACCTCCGTCGGCTTTGGTGCCGTTCAGCACTGCTTCGGTGGAGCCAATTCCCAGCCGGTCGACCCCTTGCTCAAGGAAACCCACGGCATCTTCCCAGGTACGGATACCTCCCGATGCTTTCACCTTCATTTTATCGCCAACTGTTTTTACCATCACATCAATCACTTCAGGGGTTGCTTTACCCGGGCCAAAACCGGTTGATGTCTTCACAAAATCGGCTCCTCCCATGTAAGCAAGCTCGCACGCTTTAGCAACCTGTTCAAGGGTAAGGAACCCGCTTTCCTGTATCACCTTAACCGGCACATTGTGCCTGTGTGCAACCTCCACCACTGCTTTAATATCTTCCACTACATAGTGGTAATCGTCACCCAGGAACCTCCCGATATTCATGACCATATCTATTTCATCAACTCCGTGCTCAATTGCCTGGCGGGCCTGAAAAGCCTTCACCTCCTTAGTATCGGCTCCATGGGGAAAGCTTAACACACATGAAACCTTTACGCCTGAGCCTTCAAGCAATGTTTTGGCGATGGCAATGTCGCAAGGTTTAACGCACATGCTGTAAACCTTTTTCTTCATGCACATCTGGGCATGAATCTGCAAATCGGCAACTGAAAATTCAGCTTTCAGCACAGCATGGTCAATTGTTTGTGCAACCTGTTCTTTTGTATACATAATGACTATTTTAATCTTCCATTTCTTTTAATATCTGCTCCACCTGTTCGTTGGTACTGAATAATTTGTCTTTACAAACTTTCAGCAACACAGACACGCGTTTTACTTTTTCAGCAAGTTCATCCACATCGAGTTCTTCATTCTCAATTTTTTCGAGAACTTCTTCAATTTCGGCAATGGCCTCGTTATAGCTTATCTTCTTTGTTGACATTGTATTCGATATTAGTTATTTTACTTTTTACGTTTCCATCGGCAAAATGGGTTTCAATTTCATCACCCGTTTCCAGAAAGGAAGCCGACTTTACAATTTTCCCCTCTTTTAGGGTAAGCGTATATCCCCTGCGCAATACATTGGCCGGATTGAGCAATCGTATGGCATGTTCATTCAGGGTTATACGCTCCTGCTCTTTAGCTAACATCCGGCTTACATTGTTTTTCAATCGCTCCTTAATATTACCCACTTCAGCCTGTTCATTCAAAAGGGCTTCCTGCACCGCTTTTTTAAAGGATTTCCGGCGACTGCCGAGCAGGTTGTCCTGCCGGACCATCCAAACCGAGAGAGATGATTGAAGGTTGTGTGCCAAATTATTCAATTCATATTTTTTACTGAATGCAAAACTGCTTACCCGTTGCTGGAGAATGTTTCCCTTCTTTAATAGCTGCCTGTTTTTTACAATCACAAAATCGGTTACCAGACGTTGAATTCCTGCAGCATAATTTTCCAGTTGTTCTTTTTTATCGTCCAGCGTTTCTCGGCAACCTCTCACTACCCCTTCCTCAAGAAAGACAAGCTGTTCGTAGAACCGTTCAGAGCCGTTAATAAAGAACTCTGCAACAGCTGTAGGGGTTTTCAGGCGTGTATGGGCAACCATGTCGATTATTGTATCGTCCTTTTCGTGGCCGATTCCGGTAACCACAGGCAGCGGGAACTGGGTAATGTGAAAAGCCAGGTTGTAATTATCGAAACTGCTGAGATCGGCTGTAGCTCCACCACCGCGTATGATTGCAACAGCATCGAAAAAATCTTCGTACTCAAAAATTCGTTCCAGGGCCGATATAATTGAGGGCACAGCCCCCGCTCCTTGCATGTAGGCTTCAAAAAGATGTGTGTAAAACTTAAATCCATGTGGGTTCAATTCCAGGTGGTTCATAAAATCCTGGTATCCGGCAGCTGTTTTCGATGAAATAACAGCTATTTTTTGCGGAACCAACGGAAGCTCCAGTTCCTTGTTCATCCCGAAAATTCCTTCCTGCTGCAACCGCTCAATGATTTCCTTGCGGTGAAGCAGCATATCTCCCATGGTATACGCCGGATCAATGTCTTTTATGTTAAGACTTAATCCATACGTTGGATGAAACTCAACAGAGGCTTTCACCAGAACCTTTATATCGCAGCAGAAAAACTGGCCTGTGGTGGTTTCAAAATAAGGCTTCAAAATGCGGTAAGTATATGACCAAATAGTGGCTCGTGCACGTGCAACAATTTCCTCTCCTTTTTTTTCCACCAGTTCAAGGTAACAATGCCCGTTCCGGTTTTCCTTCAATTCACTTATTTCAGCCGTTACCCAAACCGCACCCGGTATGGCCTCGCAAAGGACATCCTTTATTTGTTGATTCAGTTCAAAGAGTGTTAGTTTCTGCTCCATTTGTCAACGGCTTTTATTGATTTTCACAACTTCCGTTACATCGTCTGAACGGATTTGCAGAATTAATAAACCCGGAGGTAACCGGTACAGATTTGTCAATATGATTTTTGATGCATCAGGTACTACTTTTTGGTAAACCATTTTACCATCAAGGGAATAAAAAGTCAGCATTAATTTCCCAAAGGAAGTATTTACCTTTTTCTGCAGAACAATATAATCGGTTGCAGGATTTGGATATACCCTCCAGGTTGAAGGACTATCGTCATTTCCGGGATCTTCCGCTTTTAGAAATCTGTCGGCAAGTTTTAAGTCAGGAATTCCGTATCCTAACAGAGAATCAGGCGCCAGGTACAGATGGGCACTTTGTTCCAGGGCTGCTTTTACCTGTTCCGCAGTGGCATGCGAATTGGCCTGCCACAATATGGCAGCAGCACCAGCCATTACAGGGGAAGAAAATGATGTACCGTTTCCGGTGCCAATCTCCCCGTTGCTTCGTTGCAGGATTGTATTCCATCCAACGGCGGCAACATTGGGTTTTACATCCCCGTCGGAAGCAGGACCATAGCTGGTAAACGGGGCAGGTACACCCTCTTTGTTAACAGCTCCCACACCAATTACCTTCTCTCCGTCAGAAGGGGCAATAATGTATTTCCAGGGATTTGATGCCCGGCCTTCATTGCCTGCACTTGAAACAACAAGCATTCCGCGGGTAGCTGCAATATTTGCTCCCCTGGTGACACGGGTGGTATTCCCATCCATATCAGCATAGGTATGGTCCATTTCAGGGTCATCGAAGGTGGAATAACCCAGTGAAGAGTTGATGACATCCACTCCTGCACTGTCGGCAAATTCAGCTGCAGCTATCCAGTTGTCCTCCTCAATCAGGAATTCCGTCATTTCATTTTCCGAACGCAGAAGCCAGTATGATGCTTTAGGGGCAGTTCCAATCAGCTGCCCAGGTACGTTTCCTGCCATAGTCGACAGTACACTCATTCCGTGGAAATGGCCGTCATAAACATATTCGTCTCCCTCCACAAAATCACGGGTTCCCAAGATACGTCCTTCCTGTCGCAGGCTGTCGAATGCAGCAAACTGGTCGACTCCATAGAAACCGGCATCAAGAACTGCAATGTGCATTCCCTGTCCCTTATAGTTCAGATCGTGTAAATAATGTGCGTTTATCTGAAATACCTGGTGGGAGGATGCACCGTAAAGCAGTGTATCAATAGCCACCCCACCACTTTTAAAATTGGGTTCAATAAACTTGCTTATTATGCTTTTTTGTCCGATATCTCTTTTAGTAAGCTGAACCTCTGACACGAAAGAAAGTTGTGTGACATCTTCAGCAAATGAGCTAATTTCTGAACGCACTGTAATTCCATTCATCCATTTAGAGGAATGAACCAGCAAAACCCCGGGACGAAGCACCTGACTGATGTAGGATGGGTTAACGGGCAAGTCAAGCGAATCGATGGCAATGTTTTGTTTTACCCTACGTTCAAGGGCACGCAGGGAAAAATATTCCGAGGGATTGGACAGCGACCAGGGGGAGTTGTTTTTATCGGTAAATCCCACCCAATAGTAAGACTGGCACCATCCATTATATGATGCCAACAAATTGGTAAGGAGAATCAGAATAAAAAGTCGTCCCATGTTCCTGCTTTGTTGAGTAAGGAATAAAAACGGCACAAATTAAGAAAATCTCCCGAATTTACCTGATCTTTTGCATTTGCATCATGTATTCCGACGGGTCCTGCATAAAATCTTCGGGATCGGTGACCGGATTTCTGTTTTTTTCAAACTGATCCTGAACCTGATTATCAATACTGTCCTGCACTTCCGGGTTCAGGAGGTTACCTTGGTCATACTTCAGAGTATACTTTATTTGTCCGTTCTCATCATAATAGTTCCACTCATTATGGCGCAGGTTATTTAAATAATGGGCTTCCATCTCTACCCTTCCATTCTGAAAATAGGAAAGACACAATCCATTACGTTTTCCATTGCTGTACTTGCATTGCATGTAAGGTTTTCCGTCTTTATAATATACCCGGTAACTGCCATCCTGCTGTCCGTTTTGCCAATCTGTTTCTTCCAGCACCTCACCTGTCGGATAATACGTACGGGAAATACCATGCTTCACTCCATTTGCAAACGTTTCTTCAGATACTTTCCGGTTATCGGAATAGAATTGCCATTTTCCTGCCCGTTTCTCATCGACATAAGCTCCTTCGGCCATTTTTTTTCCAAACTGATCAAATAAAACTGCTGATGCCGTATCGGAATTCTGATCATACTTAATTTTAGCTTTCACCTGGCCTCCTTCATAGTAGCGGGTCCATTCACCTTCTGGTTCTCCGTCTTCAAAGTACCCATCATACATAGGCTTGCCATTAGGATAACTTTTTTGCCATTTCCCCTGCCTCAGGCCATTGGTGTCGGTTTGGTTTAACTGAGAATAAAGATTCAGCTGAAAAATAAGCAGCGATATTATTGTAACTACAATTGTTCTCATTTCTTTTATTTAAGAAACTGCAAAATTAACCATTTTATTATAGGATTTTCAGGAGATGTTTGTGATGAAAATTATAATAAGAGTTAATAAGCCGGCCATTCCAACCACTTATTTTACTTCACAAATCCTCTGCCGGAAACAAATGGAAAAAAAAGCCCTGCCGTTTTCCGGCAGGGCTTTCACCTCAGACTAATATCCAGAGTATATAGTTTTTTATTTTACCTCTTCAAAATCGACATCGGTAACCTCATCGTCGCCGCCACCTTTTTTACCGCCATCGGTTGGCCCCTGCTGCTGTTCGGCCTGCGGTCCGCCTTGCGGTCCACCCTGCTGAGCCTGCTGCCCCTGAGCTGCGTTGTACATTTCCTGCGATGCGGCAGAGAAAACTGTATTCAGCTCATTCATGGCTGTATCAATAGCTGCCACATCCTGGCTTTTATGGGCATCTTTCAATTTTGCCAGGGCATCTTCAATCGGTTTCTTTTTATCGGCCGGTATTTTATCGCCGTAATCTTTAAGCTGTTTCTCTGTCTGGAAAATAAGGCTGTCGGCCTGGTTCAGCTTATCGACACGCTCTTTTGCCTTTTTGTCAGATTCAGCATTGGCTTCTGCTTCCTGCTTCATCTTTTTAATTTCATCGTCCGACAAACCTGAGGAGGCTTCAATACGGATAGACTGTGATTTTCCGGTTGCCTTATCTTTGGCATGAACATGCAGAATACCGTTGGCATCGATATCAAAAGCTACTTCAATCTGCGGTATACCTCTTGGTGACGGTGGTATTCCGTCGAGGTGGAACCTGCCTATTGTTTTGTTGCCGGAAGCAATCGGGCGCTCCCCTTGCAGCACGTGAATCTCAACCGAAGGCTGGTTATCGGCGGCTGTAGTGAAGGTTTCCGCCTTCTTTGTTGGAATGGTGGTATTTGCTTCAATAAGCTTTGTCATTACCCCACCCATGGTTTCAATACCCAATGAGAGCGGAGTTACATCAAGCAAGAGCACATCTTTAACTTCACCGGTAAGCACACCACCCTGAATTGCAGCGCCAATAGCCACCACCTCATCGGGGTTAACCCCTTTTGAAGGATTCTTGCCAAAAAAGTTTTTCACTTTTTCCTGCACTGCCGGTATACGGGTAGAACCACCAACAAGAATTATCTCGTCGATATCATTAGCCGTCATGCCTGCATTCTTCAGTGCTTTGCGGCAAGGTTCGATCGTTGCATTTATCAGCGAATCGGAAAGCTGTTCAAATTTGGAACGTGTAAGAGTTTTTACAAGATGCTTTGGAATGCCATCAACAGGCATAATGTATGGCAGGTTGATTTCAGTCTGAGTAGAGCTTGAAAGCTCGATTTTGGCTTTTTCAGCTGCTTCCTTTAACCGCTGCAAGGCCATCGGGTCACGTTTCAGGTCAACCCCTTCGTCTTTTTTGAATTCATTGGCAAGCCATTCGATGATTACCTGATCGAAGTCGTCACCTCCAAGGTGGGTATCCCCGTCAGTCGATTTAACTTCGAATACACCATCGCCCAATTCCAGGATGGAGATATCGAAGGTACCACCACCAAGATCGAAGACAGCGATTTTCATGTCTTTATGCATCTTATCCAACCCGTAGGCCAGCGATGCTGCAGTTGGCTCGTTTATGATGCGTCGTACTTTGAGGCCTGCAATTTCGCCTGCTTCCTTGGTTGCCTGACGCTGTGAGTCACTAAAATAAGCAGGTACAGTGATTACGGCTTCACTTACTTCTTGTCCCAGGTAATCTTCGGCGGTTTTTTTCATTTTCTGCAAAACCATAGCCGAAATTTCCTGAGGGCTGTACTTACGATCGTCGATCTGTACCCTTGGCGTATTATTGTCTCCCTTTACTACTGTAAACGGAACCCGTTCCACTTCCTTTGTTACCCTGTCAAAAGTTTCACCCATGAAACGTTTGATAGAAGATATAGTTTTTGAAGGATTGGTGATTGCCTGCCGCTTTGCAGGATCGCCAATTTTGCGTTCCCCGTTATCCACAAATGCAACAATTGAAGGAGTAGTGCGTTTCCCTTCGCTGTTGGGGATTACTACAGGTTCATTGCCTTCCATTACTGCCACGCATGAGTTGGTAGTCCCTAAGTCGATTCCAATTATTTTTCCCATAGTGATGTATGTTTCGTTTTTATATAAATGTTTTTTTCGTATCGATTTCTAATTTCCACGACCACATTAATCAATGACTGTGCCACCCTAAGAATTCGCACACAATGCGAAATATTGACACAGGAATAGGGGGATATAGAATTACTATCTGTCAAAACCGGTGACAAAAAGGCAGGGATAGCAAACATGTGTTATCTGAACTTTTTATGTGTAACTTAAAGAGTGCACATGAAAAAACTGCATATAAACAGAAACAACTCTTATTCCTTCAGGTAGATTCTAATTGCACTTGTGCTCTCAAATTGAAACAAGTATAATTTTCTGATTATCTTTGTACAAGATGCATTAAGCTTATAGGTTCGGGTTGACTGAACGAAAACCAGCTGGTGTTAATGGGGTGAATTTAAAGCAATGGAAGAAAAACCGATTAAAGATATAATTATAAGACAATTAACAGATAAAATTCCGGCCCTGTTTGGTATCTATTTTTTTGGCAGTTATGCCAATGGATCCTATCGTCCAAACAGTGATATAGATGTTGCCATATTAACCGGTACAAAGTTAACAGCTGTGGAAAGATGGAATATTCAGGAAGAGCTTGCTTCAGAATTAGATAAGGATGTCGATCTGGTTGATTTAAAGGATGCATCCGTTATACTGCGTGTGGAGGTTATTGATAATGGCATACGGTTATTCACCGGCAACAAGTATGAATGTGAGAACTTTGAAACAACAACCTATTCCATGTATGCCGATTTAAACGAAACCAGGATGGATATTCTTAATGACATTAAATCCAGTTATGGACGAGATTCTGCAAAATAAAAAAACAACGATTGAAAGGTGTATTAAAAGAATCCGGGAAGATTATCAGGATGATTTTAAATCAAATTTCACCAAACAGGATTCAGTAGTCTTAAATATTGAACGTGCCTGTCAGGCGGCAATTGACATTGGTAGCAGGATAATCAGGCACCTCAAATTAGGCTTACCTCAAAGCAACAGGGATATTTTCATCAAGCTTGAATCCAACCAACTTATAACACCTGAATTAAGTAAAAATCTGCAGGCAATGACAGGTTTTAGAAACATTGCTGTACATGATTATAGTTCGATTAACATGGAAGTGGTTATGGAAATTATTGAAAATCGCCTGGCTGACCTTCAACTATTTGCCGTACTCATGCAGAATTTATCTGAACCTCAGTAGCTGCTTCGGTAAATCGATACAGAAAGCTCCGGACCAGGCATAACAAACTCATCCTCATTGGCAATGCGATATGCAAATGCAGTTTCTATACGGTACCTGGAATTAAGTTGGGTAAAATACTCGAGGTAAGGAATTACAGCATGGCGTAACGGTTGAAGGTCATCAAGGCTTTTAACCACCATACCGGGCAGGTAACGTACACCAAAACCTATTTCATGCTTCATTGAGGGGTACCAGTTCCAGCCAGCTGTTGCTTCAAAGGTAACCCAGTCGTCTTTTTTATAGCCGTTGTAATTCATACCGGCGCTAAGTATCCGGTTAAGTTTCAGACTGCAATACTTTTGATTTTCATAGCGGATGTATCCTCCGTAAACCATATCGGGTTCCCGGCTGTAGTAGTTAAAGAACGGTCCAAACTCAAGGCGGCTGCCCTGAAAGCGGGGACGAAATTCAGTCAGTTCCCAGTCACTTTCCATTCCTGCCGGAGATTCCAGGAACAGTTTGCTGTTCAGAAAAGCTGCAAGCTGTTTGGTTTCATTTTCGGCTGAATGCCCGGTGCGCATATTCCGCTGATGTTTAATATGACCTATTTCGCGGGCTACTGTCCGGATTTCCTCTTCGGAGAAGTTCCTTCCGGGATAGTATTTTTCGAGCATGTACTGTGCCGTTGCAAAATGGTTCACGGGATTCATTCTTCCTATTCCCCACCCTGCCTTTGCCTGGAACCCATACCTGAGTTTCCTCAGATTTGAATCATCTTCGTATGGATGAGACACATTGTTTGAATCAATGACCGTACCTTCAGCATTGCGCCGGTATATATCGTATAAACCCCAGGCGTTTACACTGACAATTGTGTAGTTTTTGCTGTCCCAGTAAAAGCGGCTGAAATAAGAGCCCTGCAAATTGCCCCTGATACCCGATGGAGATAATTCTGCATCGATGTATTCTTTTGCAGTGATGTCGGCCAGGTTACCATTCCCCATAAACGGCCCTAATTCGAAGCGGTAACTCCATTGCTCCTGCCGCGCGGGCAGGTAAATCAAATTTTTACTGACAAGTTCTATTGCTGCTGTTCCAATAGTCTGTTCAACCGAGAACAAGGATTCATCTGTTTTAATTAGATCCCGTTCGGGTGTCACTTTAAATTTTAAACCGGCATTAAATTCCCTTTTTATATATGTTGTAGCTTCCGGTTCCCCGAATGCAGTTTGCCCGGATGAAAAAAAAGCAGCAAATAGAAAAACGAATGTGAATATTATAATTCTATAACTGAATGAATAATACATCTTTCTTTGTTGAATATTAATTGCGAAAAATAAGGAAACTTCTGTAAAGGAAAACGGATTATGACAAATAAAAAGTATAAGACCGATTAAATAAAGGCAGATTATAACTATTTTGCAGGGGAGAAAACCTTTAGTTACTTTTGCGGGAGAATTAATAATAACAGCACATGTCGGTACATAATGAAGTAAAAAAGGTAACCACCCACCGGTTATCGGAAATGAAATTAAGGGGTGAAAAAATTGCCATGCTCACTTCCTATGATTTTAGTATGGCCAGTTTGGTTGATGACGCAGGTATCGATGTATTGCTGGTAGGCGACTCGGCCTCAAATGTAATGGCAGGAAATGAAACCACCCTGCCCATAACACTTGATCAGATGATATACCATGGTGCCTCGGTGGTTAAAGGGGTAAAGCGGGCACTTGTTGTGGTTGATATGCCTTTTGGGACCTACCAGGGAAATTCCCTGGAAGCGCTTACCTCTGCCATCCGGATTATGAAGGAAGCAGCCGCCGATGCAGTGAAGCTGGAGGGAGGATCTGAGGTCATTGAATCGGTCAACCGCATCTTATCTGCCGGCATACCTGTTATGGGCCATTTGGGCCTGATGCCTCAATCCATCCATAAATTCGGCACTTATTCTGTAAGGGCAAAAGAAGAAGCCGAAGCAGAAAAGCTGCTGAATGATGCCCGCCTGCTGGAAGAGGCAGGTTGTTTTGCCATCGTACTGGAAAAAATTCCTGCACGGCTTGGCAGTCAGGTTGCCTCCGAACTGAAGATTCCTGTAATTGGCATTGGCGCCGGTAATGGTGTTGATGGACAGGTATTGGTGATTCACGATATGCTGGGCATTACGCAGCAATTCTCGCCACGGTTCCTCCGCCGTTATCATAATCTGGCTGCTGAAATAAAGGGTGCAGTTGGCAATTACATACAGGATGTAAAATCCAGTGATTTCCCAAATGAAAAAGAACAGTATTAATGAGTTTCATAATTTAAGTTCAAGTTTGTGCAGATACTTTACGAAGACAATCATATAATTGCTGTCAACAAAGCCTGTGGTGAGCTGGTACAGTCTGACATCACCAAAGAGCGCACGCTTGTTGATGATGTGAAGGATTACCTGAAGTTAAAATACAATAAACCGGGCAATGTGTATGTTGGACTCCCCCACCGGCTTGACCGGCCCACAAGCGGGATAATGCTTCTTGCCAAAACAGGCAAATCACTGGAACGCCTCAATAAGCTGTTTTCAAAAAGGGATGAGATTACAAAAACATATTGGGCAGTGGTTAATAAGCGGCCTCCGAAACATGAAGATACACTTGAACATTACCTGAAAAAGAACCAGGAGCGTAACAAGAGCTATGCATACGATCAACCCACGCCGGGAGCAAAATTTGCCCGTCTTTCCTACCGGCATGTGGCCAGCATCGAACGCTACCACCTGCTCGAAATAGAACTTTTTACCGGAAGGCATCACCAGATCAGGGTGCAGTTGGGAACCATTAACCTTCAAATCAAAGGTGATTTAAAGTATGGATTTCAGCGAGCCAACGATGATAAGGGAATACACCTGCATTCGAGAAAACTGGTATTTGTTCATCCTGTGAAAAAAACGCAGGTAGCTATTCTGGCAGAACCACCTGACGACCCTGTGTGGAATGAGTTTATTAAAATGTTCAGGGAAAATCAGTTCAGTCCAGTGACTCCGGTTTAAATGCAAAGGGCAGCAAGTTGCCTGTATCTTCAAAAACCTGTATTTTCTTCTTACCATCCAGAATTATCCGGATAGGCTGTTTGTACCTTACCTCAGACTCGATTAGCGCCTGCCTGCATGAGCCGCATGGAGAAACAGGCCCGTCAACAATCCCGTTTATGTTGGATGCCGTAACAGCTATAGCCTGAACCGATAAGCCGGGATAAGTTGCATGTGCATAAAAGAGAGCTACACGCTCTGCGCATAAACCAGTCGGGAAAGCAGCATTTTCCTGATTATTGCCACTTACAATTTTTCCATCAGCCAGGCGTAGAGCAGCCCCTACAAAAAATCCAGAATAAGGAGCATATGCATCCTTTGCAGCTTCCCGGGCTGCCATTACAAGTTGCTGATCAGCCTCAGGTAAATCCCAAACAGTATTGTATTCGTATACGAAAATACGTAATTCCTTCGTTCGCATTATATTATCATTTATGCCAAAAATACTAACTTACTGTTATATAAAATCAAAGATGAAGTAAATTATGTATATAGAGCACTATTCACGTAAAGATGTTCATAAAATTAGAAGAAAATAATGAATTAATTCAGGCGAGAGACTATATTTAGCCCCAAAATTCCAGATAAAAATTGTTACATGAGTGAGAGTTATTTGCCGATGAAAATAAAATACATCAAATACAGCTTTATTGTTCTTCTATATTTGGCTACCGGATTAAATGTACAGGCCCAGAATGCCAGGGAAGAATACATCCGCAAGTACCAGTTGCTGGCAATTGAAGAAATGGGTCGCAGCGGAATTCCGGCCAGTATAAAAATGGCCCAGGCGCTTTTAGAATCGGGAAATGGCAACAGTGAGCTTGCCCGTAAATCAAATAACCATTTTGGAATAAAATGCAAAACCGGGTGGAAAGGTCAAAAGGTCTATTACGATGATGATGAACGAGGTGAATGCTTCAGAAAATATAAGTCGGTGCATGATTCGTATATCGACCATACCAATTTTTTAATGACCAGTCCCCGCTATGCTTTTCTATTCAAACTCCCGCCCGATGATTATAAAAGCTGGGCAAAAGGCCTGAAACAGGCCGGCTATGCGACCGCAAGGCATTACGACCAGACGCTAATTAAACTTATAGAAGATAATAAACTCCACCGTCTCGACTACAAACAGTCGTTTCAACCTCTGGCGGCTCAGAATACACCGTTAAATAAAGGCTTCTCTGATAAAATGACCATCAACCATTACAACCGCCGACAGGTAATTAAAGTAAACAACCTTGAGGCTGTTATTGCCGGCAAAGGCGATACGTATGAAATACTTTCACAGGCATTGGGTATTGAAGCATGGGAATTGTATAAATTCAATGATCGCCCGTCTGGATATGTGCCTCAACCTAATGAAGTAATTTACATTGAATCAAAAAACAGGAAAGCTAAACGTAAAAACCAGTTCCATACAGTTGGTAACGGAGAAACAATGCATTTCATCTCACAGATGTACGGTGTAAAATTAAAGCCGCTCTATCGGAGGAACCGTTTGGAGCCAGGCCAGCAACCCTCGCCGGGCGAAGTAATTTACCTCCGAAAAAAGAGACCGTGAAATGAACCCTGAGTTAAATTTATTTGCTTTTACTTCTTTTGTGCTGATTTGTGATTTCTCTTCGTACCTGGTTTTAGTTATCAGGAATAAAGCTTTCGTGAATACTTAAAAAAGAAGTACTGAAGCAATACTTTGTCGGCGAACAACACAAACAAGCCGATTACATTTAAACTGATTATCAGAGATAAGTTCTTTATTAGAAAATTCTTCCATTCCTGCCAATCGGCTCCAAGAAATAAAAATGCAAGGGCTACAGTTACTGCAACAAATCCAAGAAATGCAACCAGATAAACCAGGAACTCCCTGAAATACTGCTCCCATGCAAAACGTCTTACAGCTTTTGCTGTAACAACTTCAGCAAAATCATCGGAGAATGTAAATGCCGGCGGGGTTTTTAAGGCTTCATCCACCCATTTATCTGCAATCATATGTTTATCGTCATTCTGCATAGCTTACAAATATATTTGTTTTTTCAATTTCTATAACATGCTCCAGCTTCTCTTTCAACAAACTTCTCGCCCGTGAAAGATAGCTTTTAATAGTTCCTTCAGGCATACCTGTTATTTCTTCAATTTCTTTATAGGAAAACTCCTCAAGGTGAAATAATGTAAGTACAGTGCGGTAATTTAACGGAAGTTTTTCAATCATTTCCAGTAACAGCTTTTTTGCCTCAGCCTTTTCAATTTTCCGTTGCAGTTGCCCGTTATCACTTTTTTCAAAACCCGAAAGAACATCTTCTTCAACATTCACTTCATTTCTTCGCTTTTTACTGCGGATGTGCGTTATGCTTGTGTTGTATGCAATTGTTGCAATCCAGGTTGAAAGCCTAGAATCACCCCTGAATTTCTTTATTTGACGGAATACCTTCAAAAATACCTCCTGGCAAATATCTTCAACGTCCTCATGCTGTATGACTATGCGCCCAACCACGTGCATTACCAACCGTTGATTAGTGGCTATCAAATACCGGAATGCATTTTCATTTCCGTTTAAAATTTGATTCACAAGCTCAGCATCATTCATAATTACCAAATTACCCTATCAGACTCAGCATATAGAAAAATGTTTCAATATTTGGTAATTAATTTCTGCAATTAATAAAGTGTGTCATTTATATACATCGGAAGGATAATACACCTGTGAAAAAAAATATTTCTTTTTCTGCAACATTTTTTAGTCAGCCGATGTCAAATGGTCAGAATTTAAAAACTAAAAATAAAAAATTATGTATTCAGATGTAATCACAACAGCAGCAGTTTTCTTTGGTTTTTACCACATCATTAAACTTATTTCAGAACATATTCTGAAAGGAAGAATCATCAAAGCGGGCCATATCGACAAAGCAGGCATTTTGGAACCGCCAAAGCCCAGTGAGGAAGTAAATAAATACCCTTCCTTAAAATGGGGCCTTGTGGCACTGATGACCGGTCTGGGATTTATAGTAATTGAGGTCATGCGCCAGGTTAACCCGCAATTAATCGATTTTCACAACGCAGCCCTGCCTGCAGGGATCCTGCTGGTGTTTATTTCATTAGGATTCCTCATCTACTTTTTCATGATGAACCGCAAAGCAGTTAAGTATTGATTAAGCCAGCAGAAAAGAAACAGCCTTCAGGAAGAGAATTATCGGGCGCATATAAAGGATCATGATGTAACTTATCCTTTTATATGTTCCCGATTTTCTTTTTATCTTTAATACATGGCATCAAAAAGATCTTTCCTGCAAAAGGTTTTGTTTCTTCTTAAAATCTCCATCCTGACCCTGTTTTCAGTGATTATTCTTTACTTTACCTTCGCCATTCTGTTTTCCTTTTTGCCAACGCACCCTCCTGATAAAAAATGTGTTACCGAGAAAGAAATTTTTCTAAACACAAATGGGGTCCATGTTGATCTGATAATTCCCATTGATTACCTTGACTCTTCTTTCAGGAAACAGCTCGATAGTATGCCTGCAACCCAATATGTAGCTTTTGGCTGGGGCGACCGCAATTTTTACCTAAAAACTCCTGAATGGTCCGACCTGACTTTCAGGGTAGCTTTTAAGGCACTATTTCTAAAAAGCAGTACTGCAATGCATGTTACTTTTTATTCACGAAAAGTCGATTCATGGAAACTATTGCCACTTTGTGACGAACAATTAATGCCATTGATTGATTACATTAATAACTCATTCGCAGAAGATGAAAATGGAAAGCTTGTGAAAATGGATTTTGAAGGTTATAATCAGTTTGATTCATTCTTTGATGCCAAAGGAAGCTTTTCTTTATTTAAAACTTGCAACGTTTGGGTAAACAGGGCATTAAAAAAGGCTGAAATAAGAACAGCCGTGTGGACTCCTTTTGATTTTGGAGTGTTGTATCATATTAAATGAGAAATAAATGAAGACCGCAATAATAGATTTGGGAACAAATACCTGTAATTTACTGATAGCAGAATACACAGCAACCGATTTTAAAATATTGCACCAAAGCAAGCAACTGGTAAGGTTAGGTGATTTGAAAATCAGGGATAACATGATCAGCAGCGAAGCAATTGACCGTGTGCTTGCAGTGTTGGATGAACAGCAAAAACTAATTGAGGCTACCGGAACTGATAAATTGCAGATTTTTACCACTTCAGCCGTCCGGGAAGCAAAAAATAAAGAAGCATTTTTGCAGGCAGTACAACAAAAAATGAACTGTCAGATAGAAACGATAACTGGCGAAAAAGAAGCGGAACTAATTTTCAAGGGCGTACTGCTGGCATTGGATACTCTGGAAGAAAAGTCAGTTATTCTGGATATAGGAGGTGGAAGCAATGAACTAATCCTTGCGCATAAGAAAGAAATGCTTTGGCAGGAAAGTCAACCTACCGGCATGGCCCGCATAATAAACCAGTTTGTGCTTTCCGACCCATTGAAGCCAATGGAGATTCAGATTTTGCAAAACTTTTTTTCCGCCCGGCACCAGGCAGCCTTCCTGCAGTGCAAAAATAAGGAAATAAACACCCTTATTGGCTGCTCAGGCTCGTTTGATACCATTGCCGATATAATCGATCAGACAGAGCCAGGAGAAAAGCAACGGGTGCATTACGAAATCCCGCTTAAGGAATTTTACAGGGTACATACCCTCCTCATCCACTCCACCCATAAACAACGACTTGAATTAAAAGGCATGGACAATGTGCGTGTCGATCTTATTGTCCCTGCTGTCATATTTATTGAACACCTTGTAAAACTTACGGGCATAACAAAAATTATCCAAACCGACTTTGCTTTACGGGAAGGAGTATTATACGACTTAATGAAAAGTGAGGCCAAAAATTCAGGTCAATAAGACTTACAAATCTAAAATAACATTTCGGTTAAGGAGAATCCACAACACTCCCAAAAGTCCGGCAACGACCTAAGACTTACTTAAAAAGAAGGATAAAAAATACACAATTTACCGCAACAAGCCATCGGCTATAAGAAAGATCATCATGAACAAATACAAAAAATTAAGTTTGTAAAATGCCGGCAGCACCCTGAACTCCTTTTCAAAAAACACAGAATGCGTTAGTTTAACAAGCACATAGATGATGTAAAACAGTAACGAAAAAATCAGCACCCGGTTTTGCAGAACAAATACCAACACGAGGAATGCCGAAGCAATTGTAGTAAGAATCCAGGCATAAGTTACCCTTTTAATCTGAACTTCGGAAAATATATCAGTCAGGCTGGGCATCCCTGCCAGTTTATACTGATCGCCAAAAAGCATTAACAGGAGCCAGAAGTGGGGAATCTGGCCAATAAAGAAAAAGGTTGCAACAATAATTATCGATTCTGCACCAATGAGGCCTCCTGCAGCAGTCCATCCGATTACCGGAGGTAATGCCCCTACCATTGAACCGGGAATAACTGCAAATGCTGTTATTTTTTTTAAAGGGGTATAAACAAGGTTATAAGAAACCAGCGTCATCCAGCTTAATACAAGTGCTATTACAGGATTGCTAAAAACCAGAACAAGTGAACCGGCAATTAAATATCCGGCTGTAATAAGAAAACCTTGTGTGGGAGTAATCTTCCCTGAAGGAATAGGACGTTTGCGTGTGCGGGGCATTTGAGCATCGGTTTTCCGTTCCTGCCAATGGTTTAACGCACCCGATCCGCACGACATTAAAAATACACCCAGTGCCAGAAAACCACCTTGCGTATCGATAGTACCCGAATACAGGGCATAACCAGCCAGGGCTGATAAAGCCACAGGAAGTGAAATACGTACCTTACCCAGTTCTGCGAGTGTTTTGAAGATACCTTTCAAATTGTATTAATTCAGGGTTTGCAGGTACTCAATAATGTATTCGATATCCTCTTCCGTAAGCATTCCTTTGTATGAAAGCATCAGACCCCTTCCAAAACCTTCAACAACATCGGCATTCGGATCCATTATCGATCGATGTATATATTCCTCGTCGGCAATTACCTGTCGTGCAGAACCTCCTGTAACAACCGTGCGCTCCGATTCCCATATTCCCTGAAAGGAAGGTCCTACCAGTTTTGAACCATCAACTGAATGGCAGGCAAAGCACCCGATGTTTTGCATAATCCGCCTGCCGGTGGCCGTAGGTGATTCCACTTCCCTGGTTACAAGCGTTGTATCGGCTACCCATGCCTGGAATGCACTGTCTTCCATTACCTTTGCATAAGAGTACATGTAGGAGTGCTCCAGGCCGCAATATTCAGCACAAAATATTTCATAGGTGCCTTCCCTTTGCGGCTCAAACCACATAAAGTTGTTCTTCTTGCCCGGAACCATATCCTGCTTTACCCTGAAGGCCGGAATGTATAAACTATGCAATACGTCCATTGCAACAAGGTTAAGCTTCACAGGCTGGTTTATGGGAAGGTATAAGGTATCCACCATTTTCCCGTTCTCATATTCGAACATAAAATTCCACATTCGCCCGTATACCGTAATTTCCATGGCATCATCAGGTACTTGTGTCATAGGTTTCCAGCCTGCCCAGCCATAGTAAAACATTAACAGAGTAATTAAAAAAGGAATAACAACCCATACTACTTCCAATTTTGTGTTCCCTTCAATTTGTGTTGCTTTTGGATTTCTTTTACGGTTGTATTTGTAAATGAAAATCAACATCACAATTGTGATTGAAATCAGAAAGAAGAATGATATCCCAAGTATAACAAGGAAAGCGGTATCCACTCCCTTTACAAAATTCGAGGCCTGTGTAATTTCAGAACTGTACATGGTTTTTTATCTGTATAAATAATCGAGAAAAGTGACGACTACAGTAACAAGTAAGATTGCAAAAACAAATACTACCCAAAGAATAATGTAGAGCTTATCGTATTTCAGATGCATAAACCAGGTTAACACCAAAAACGATTTAACAATTGCAAAAACAAGCGCTCCGGCATATGCCAGACCACCCAGCTCTATTGTTGTAATGGCAATCGACGAAAGTGTTAATGCAATAAGCGCGAGTAAAACAAAAACATAAGTCTTGTAAGGTACGATATGGTTTCTTTCAGATGACATATAAAATTAATTTAGATGATCAGGTAAAACAAAGGAAAAAGAAATATCCAGATTAAATCCACAAGGTGCCAGTAAAGGCCAGTATTTTCAAGTAACACCGGGCGGTCGGCATGAACCTTTCCTGCATATATTCTCCACATTGTTACACTAATAAGTATTAACCCTATTATAATATGCAGTGCATGCAATCCGGTCATAATAAAATAAAGACCAAAAAAGAGGATTTCTCCCTGGCTGAAATTTTCTACCAGGTATGCCGATCCCGGAAAGATACCGTGATCAAATTTGCCACCCCATTCAAAATACTTGTTTATCAGGAAAACAATCCCTAACACCAAAGTTATTCCTATAAGCAGTAAAGCAAACTTAACATTCTTTTTTTGCAGGGCTGATGTCGACATGGCAATGGTCATACTGCTTATCAGCAGTATAATCGTATTGACAGCCCCAACAAATGCATCCAGTTCTTCGGCAGCCAGTTCAAAGGCGCTGTGGTTCATGTACCGGTAAACGGCATAAATAACAAACAAAATACCGAACAATAATAATTCAGTAAATATAAAAAGCCACATACCAATTTTCGAGGCTTCAGGATCGTAATGTTCGTGAACGATTTGTTTTACCTGTTCCATCAGTTTAACAATTATTTATAGTTATAAGGTCCATCGGATTCTTCAAGAACGGGGATCTCGTCAAAGTTCTCAACAGGAGGTGGTGAAGGAACAGTCCATTCCAATGTTTTGCTGTGCCATGGGTCCATAACTGCTTTTTCTCCACGGCTTGCCGAACGGATTAAATTGGCAAATATAATTATAATGCCTGTTGCCAAAATCCAAGAGCCAATTGTTGCCAGGATATTCCCTCCATGAAATTCTGCCAGGTAATCGTAGTACCGGCGGGGCTGTCCCATCAAACCCAAATAAAACATAGGAGTGTAAAGGGTAAGGAACCCAATAAAAAACACTGCCCATCCAATGTTTGCCCAAGACTTATCGTACATACGGCCATAAATTTTCGGAAACCAGTAATGTATCGCACCAAGGAAGGCAAAGCCTGTACCCCCAAAAACTATATAATGAAAGTGAGCTACAACAAAAGCTGTATCATGCACATGAATATTGGCAGCAAGTGCTCCCAGTACAAGGCCGCTTAATCCGCCAATCATAAAAACAAATATAAACGACACCGCCCACAGAAAAGGAGTCTGGAGATTAATAGATCCCTTATACATAGTTGATATCCAGTTAAACACCTTGATGGCACTGGGTACAGCTACAAGAAATGTAAGCAGTGAGAAATAGTATTGTGCCGTACCGCTCATGCCTGCAGTAAACATATGGTGCCCCCAGACCAAATAACCCACAAATGCAATGGCCATTGTAGAAGCGATAATGGCTTTATAACCGAATATATGTTTCTGTGAAAAAGTAGGTATAATTTCGGAAATGACTCCCAGGGCAGGTAATATCATCACATAAACTGCCGGGTGCGAGTAGATCCAAAACAGGTGCTGGTAAAGTATAGGGTCGCCACCCAGGGCCGGATCAAAAATGCCCACTGAAAACAACCGTTCCAAAGCTACCAAAACCAATGTAATTCCAACAACCGGAGTAGCCAAAAGCTGAATCCAGGCGGTTCCGTAGAGTGTCCAGACGAACAGCGGCATTTTGGTCCATTTCATGCCGGGACATCTCATCCGGTGAATGGTAACAAGAAAGTTCAGGCCTGTAAGAATGGAGGAAAAGCCCAGAACAAACGCTCCGAATATGGCGGGTAACAAATTTGTACCCGTCCGGAAACTGTATGGGGCATAGAATGTCCAGCCGGTATCGGGTGTTCCCGAGCCAAACAGCAAAGCCGACAGTACCAGGAATATCCCAATTATAAAGAACCACCATGACAACAGGTTCAGTCGCGGGAAGGCAACATCTTTGGCTCCGATCATAAGTGGTAAAAAGAAATTGCCAAAAACCGCAGGCAACCCGGGTATTACTACCATGAAAATCATGATAACCCCGTGCACTGTGAAAGTAGCATTGTATGCCTGTGCATCCATCACTGTTTTCCCGGGAGCAAGTAATTCAAACCGCATGGCCAGACCTAAACCGGCGCCAATAAGAAACATTACCGCCATGGAATACAGGTAAAGCAGCCCGATGCGTTTGTGGTCGGTGGAAAGTATCCACCCAAGCAAACCCTTGTACCTTCCTTTGTATTTCAGATAGTTTGCTTCGTTTTCAATTGCTATTGAACTCATATGAATCGTTTAGATTTTGCTACTACTCTTTGGTTTCAGAACTAAAAATAGTAATAAAATGGTTGCAAAAAACATAATAATTATCCCGCCAAGCTTCGTAATATTCAAAACATACGCCTGCCCTACCGGGTCATAAGTATAACAAAAATTTAAAACTTTATTTAAAGTAGCTCCTGATTTTCCCTTTGAAGCTTCCACAATGGCCATTTTCCATTCAAAAGGCAGAAAATACATTCCGTTCAGATAACGGGTTATTTTTCCTTCGTCGCTGACAACAACCAGTGATGCTGCGTGTAAAAAATCATTACCTGTTTTTTTGTATTTAAACCCTGTAGCATTCGTTAAAAGTGAAGTATTGGCACTGTCGCCAACAAAAAACTTCCAGCCTTCTTTTGCTTCTTCAGCCTTTTGCTCCGATAACAATCCAAGGTAACTTTGTTTTTTCCGGATTCCCAGATCAATAGTCTCCCTCGGATCAAAACTTATTGTAAGCACCTGGTAATCTTCACCTGCCACCAGTTCCGATTTTTCCATCACACCGGCAACAGCTTCCATTAGCGGACTGCAAATACCCGGGCACCGGTAATAAACAAAGTTTAGCACAGTGGGCTTATCTATTACATCAGCCAGCAGAACGGTATCGCCTCGTTCATTTACCAAAGTTATATCCTTTGGCAAATATTCATCCAGATGCTCCACTACCCCGATTTCAACATCATCGGGTGAAACAGCCGGATTGATTATTTCCTGCCCATAGGTATAAAATGGATATACCACAGACAAGAGCGTAAAAACTATAAAATAATATATTTTCATTTAATAAATGACTTAAATATTCCCAATCCTCAATTCTAAAAACCAAAAAGTCGTACGAAAGTTTACTTCAGACGATTTTTTTAAAAATTTTGAATAAAAGAACCGATTTAACCTTATTATAACGCACTCCAAACCCAAAAAATTCTGAAGAAAATAATATTAATTTATTTGCACCTTATAAAGTCAACTTCTTAACATTTCAATTTTCAGAACCTGCATTGTTTCAGCAGTTACCTTAAACCTGTTATCGATCCGGTGCCCCATCACCCACACAATTTTTTGTCCGCTGCACAGGAGCCAGGTATTTTCTTTCCGGTGAAGCGGTACCTTTTGGTCGATCAAAAAATCGCTTAACTTCTTAAAACCCGACATTCCCAGAGGCTGAAAATAATCACCTTGTTGCCATTTCCGGATGAGCAACGGGAATTCAACTTTGTCAGAATCGATGCAGGCCACTAAGGGCGATTTATCTAACATGAAATTTTCCGCATTAATCTGTTGAACTGTCAAATCAAAGGGGGTAAACAACTCCATATCTCCTTCCTCGATGTAATAAATCCGCTCTTCCTGACCGCTAAGCAAAGTAATAAATAATTGACTTCGATCTTTCACTATCCGGTGACTTTTTGAATAGAATGTCCTGCCCGATTCATTGTTAAGCCCGGTAAAAACCTGCTCTGCCACTTTCGGGTTAAAATTATATTCCGATAGAATTTCAAAAAGCAGAACCTTCGGAAACGGAGATTTCAGGAGCAATTCAACATCTATAACCGGATCACTCTCCCGGATTGATACAACTTTCTTTTTTTCTGCATCAATAAACCACGAATAAACCTCTT
The DNA here is from genome assembly GCA_024636975.1 of Mariniphaga sp. Taxonomy (GTDB): domain Bacteria; phylum Bacteroidota; class Bacteroidia; order Bacteroidales; family Prolixibacteraceae; genus Mariniphaga. The sequence goes on along the minus strand of JAGXGA010000059.1, from coordinate 11,538 downwards.
CTGCTTCCCTTAAATTGCCTATCGTATCGTAAAGGTTGTTTTTAAACGCAGGATTCAGATCGGAAAGCACAGGCAACACGCGGTGCCGGATAAAATTACGCTGGTACACAACTTCGCTGTTGGTTACATCTTCACGCTTTTCAATAAAATTCGCACGTGCAAAGTCTTCAATTTCGTTGCGACCTGCAAAAAGCATGGGACGGATGATGCGCCCTGTTTGTTCTTTGATTCCGGTAAGGCCTCTGATGCCCGTTTTCCGGGAAAGGTTCAGAAAAAACGTCTCCAGTAAATCGTCTTTATGATGCGCAGTAGCTATATACTCAAAGTTGTGTTCACTTCTCACCTCTTCAAAATACCTGTACCTTAGCTCCCTTGCCGCCATTTCAATGGAGATGCCGTTTATACAGGCATATTCCAGCGTATCGAACCGGGTGGAAAAAAAAGGAACTCCATGATTCAGAACCTGTTCTTCAACAAATAGTTCATCCCCGTCAGAATCGGCGCCGCGCAGCTGAAAATTGCAATGCACCACACCATAGTTAAATTCCGACCGTTCGAAAAGATGCAGCATAACCATGCTGTCGATGCCACCACTTACAGCCAGCAATATTTTGTGTGCCGGATCAAAGAGTCGTTTGTTCTGAATGAAGTCTCTGAATCTTTCAAGCATTCACTTTCTTTTTTGTGCCAATTCCGCAATGTTCAATATTACCTCCACCGCCTTAAGTATTGAAGGCACGGGGATAAATTCATACGGCCCGTGAAAGTTATGGCCTCCTGCAAATACATTCGGACAGGGCAATCCTTCGAAGGAAAGCCGCGCACCATCGGTTCCGCCACGAATCGCCTTCACATCGGGAGTGATGCCCGCCTTTATCATTGCCTCATGCGCCAAATCCACCACATGCATAACGGGTTCAATTTTTTCCCTCATATTAAAGTACTGGTCTTTTAATTCCATATGAACAAGTTCCTGTCCGTACTCCATATTTACTAAATCTGCAACTTTCAAAAGCAGTTCCTTCTTCTCCTTAAACTTCTGCATGTCATGATCGCGTATCAAGTACTGCAACTCAGCCTTCTCAACGTTACCCTTAAACGACAACAGGTGAAAGAACCCTTCATACCCTTCGGTATGCTCAGGCCGCTGAACGGCAGGAAGCATAGCAATCATTTTATGGGCCACCAGTGAGGCATTGATCATCTTATCCTTTGCAAACCCCGGATGTACACTACGCCCCTGGATGGTAATCTTTGCACCGGCCGCATTGAAGTTCTCGTATTCCAGTTCACCGATTTCCCCTCCATCGAGGGTATAGGCGAAATCAGCCCCAAATTTTTTTACATCGAACTTATCGGCACCCCGCCCGATCTCCTCATCGGGCGTAAAACCAATACGTATTTTCCCATGCTTCCGTTGCGTGTCGTTCAACAGGATTTCGGCAGCCGTAACTATTTCAGCAACCCCGGCCTTATCGTCTGCTCCCAGCAAGGTATCGCCAGAGGCAGTTATAATATCCTGCCCTTTGTACTTCAGCAAATCAGGAAATTCCGACGGATCGATCGATACACTGCTGTTCAGGTGAATAATTCCGCCGTCGTACTTTTCAACAATCCGGGGCTGCACGTTTTTCCCTTCAAAGTCGGGACTGGTATCCACGTGGGCAACGAACCCCACCACCGGAGAATCTTCACCGTTATTTGCCGGAATAGTAGCCATCAGGTATCCGTTTTCATCGAGCTCCACTTCCTGCAGGCCAATCTCTTTCAGTTCGGCCTCCAGATTTCTCATGAAATCAAACTGCACCTCTGTGCTTGGGGTGTTGTCGCTTTCCGGGTCAGATGTAGTAAACTCCCTGGCGTATCGTATAAATCGTTCAATTGCTTTTTCCATAAAACTAAAACTTTCTTACGTTCATTATGCACAAATATACAAATTTATGGAGCGATGCGAAGAATGGAAATGAATGTCATACGATAACCATAAAAGCCCGATGTTATTTAATAAACCACTATATAACTCAAGTACGGGAGTTTTTATCTGCGGCCTAAATGTTATATATATTATCATGATACTTGTTACCCCGCAAAGAGACCTCGCCACGAAGCCGTCATTGCAGCTCCGACCAGCTGGCGGAAAAGCAATCTCACGATAACACGCAGCGGCCTTCAATTGAAAAAATGATTAATTAACGATTAAAGTTATTCTTTTTGATATTCGGTTGAATACCGAGGGAGGGCTTAGTCAAGCAAAATCAGGTAATAAGGTCAGTACCCCATCAGGGGAGGCATGTTCAGGCTACTAAGGTCAGTTTCTGAAAATAAGGTTTTTAGCAGCTTAAGCCTGCATAATTCATATTTTCATAAACAATTTATAAACTCTTGTTTTTCTTGTCTTTTTGCAACTCCATCCACATTAATAGAATGCCGGGTAAAAATGAAGTTATATAGAATTCCAAAAAACCTTATTTTATTTAACAACCTTAGTAACAAGGCTGACTTACCACAGAACCAAAACCTTATTACCTAATTAGAAGGAATTAAAGTTTTCTAATAATATTTTATTTTAATGACAAACTATACCCTAGGCTGGTATACAAAATACAAGAAAAAGTAAAATCTTGCAGAAAGCCAAATAACCTTATTTTATTTTTCAACCTTAGTAACACGCCTGACATGCCACGAAACAAAAACCTTATTACTTAATTAGAAGGATTTAAGGTTTTCTGATAATATTAGAATTTAGGAACGTACCATTCACCAGGCATGATTTTATAACCTAAGCAAAACAAAATCAGGTAATAAGGTCAGAACTCGGTTAAGGGCAGTACGATCAGGTTACTAGGGTTAATTTCTGGAAATAAGGTTTTTAGCAGCATAAATTTCCATTATTCATCTTTTCATAAAAAGCAGAATAATCCTTTTATTCCATGTTTTTTTTCAACACCTGCCGAAATTATTGACTGCCTGAAACCAGTGAAGTCTTGCAGAAAGCCAAATAACCTTATTTTATTTTTCAACCTTAGTAACACGCCTGACATGCCACGAAACAAAAACCTTATTACCTAATTAGAAGGATTTAAGGTTTTCTGATAAAATTTCATAAACTCATTATACTCTTCTTCAAACGTTTTTATACGATGGTGCTCCGGTTGATTTAATATGTATTTGCAGACGTTTTCTATATCTCCTTTAGACACTGAAAACGCAGAAGCTGATTGTTGCCAGGCAAACTTACCGCTGCTCAGATTATTGTCGTTAATAAATTTTGTTGAGCTGTTTGCAATTACTGTTGCAATAGTTTCTTCAGAAATAGCAGGAGAGCGTGAGATTAAAAAATGAACGTGCTCAGGATTTGCATAAATAGCATACATTTTACAGTCTTTATTATTCACAATACCAGTTATATATTTTTCAATTCGTTCTCTGGATTGCGGTTTAATCATAGATACTCTCAAGTGTGTTACAAATACAAAATGTGTGTAAAGGTTATTATATTCAATTTTCATATTAATATTATTTTATGGAATCTAAGAAAATATTAACTTGTTTCAATTATATGTTCTTAAAGATACAAAATTAGGTAATAAGGTCAGAGGATAGGTAAGGAAAACTTGTCTGGTTACTAAGGTTAGTTGCTGAAAATAAGGTTTTTAGGAGCTTATTTTTCAACAATTCATATAAGAATAAAAAAACTTAAACCCCTTGTTTTCAATGCCTTTATGCAACACCTACAGCAATTATTGTCAGGAGTAGTACATTTAAGTCCTCATCGATGCAAAAAAACCTTATTTTCTTTGTCAACCTTAGTAATCAGCCCGCTATAAACTACACCCGAAACCTCATTACCTTATTTAAATGATGCAAAGGTTTCCGAAAATACCTTAGATATCCGATATGCATATAGCTCAGATTGTCACAGACATCTTTTGTACTTTATTCTGACACCGACAATGCTGGAACGGATTTATACCGTACAAATCACACATCATCCGAATTAAATACAAACCCCAGCCTTTTACCGGTAATCATTCTTGAATGCGTCATTTTTTGCTGCATTTGTTCAACTGTAGCCAGTTTTACCTGGTCGTAGGGCGGCACCAGCAGGTCAAATTCTATGCAGTAACCGATGGCTGTTTCAATGATCTGCCGCAGCACACCGGGGGAAATGGTATCAATGGCAAAGCTTTTTACATTTTCTTCTGTCTGCCGTTTGCCCTCTACAAAAAAATGGTTGTCCTTGTTAATAAAAATACGTGCTACCAGGTAGCCAAGGTCTTTATTTCGATCGTACTTAAACGAATCGGCCAGGAAATTGTAAATGTTAATCATACCGCAGTACGAACGCAAAGGATCGTCCTTAATATAGGTCGATTTAAGAACCGGGTGTTTGTTATCGAATTCAAACACATTTGAATGCATGCTAAAAATAAGCAGATCGCCTCCAATTTCAAACTCCGCCTCAAAAGGCCCCTTTTCTCTGTAAGCCGGCAGGGCAGCTGCAGAAACCTGTTCTTTTACAGTAGAAAGGTATTCTTTTTCGAGCAGCTTCAGTACTTTCTTTAATATCCTGAACGACTGCAGCGTATTGGCATAAACTTTTTGCTTAACATTCGATTTTATCACAAAAGCCTCAAGCAGGGCAGCTCGGATCTCCTTTTCAGTCATGGTCTAAATTTTGAACTAAAATACACAACCCGCCGAAATATTAATAATAAAGCGGAAATTAATTTTGCACCACCCTCAAATTGGGAAAGTCCGACTTTCGGATAAAATCATCAGCCAGCCGCGGGCCCAGCTATCTGTTCCCTGTTCATTCCATACTTCTGAACAAGGCCTCCTCCATTTTAATTTCAGTGTTAATTCGTGTTATATTCGTATTAAATTCGTATTAAATTCGCAATTCTACGAATTTAACACGAAGAAACTTCGAAGAAACAATGAAGAAAATACATATAAACTATAGACCTAGGTATAGGATGATAGGCTTGAGTTCAAAATCAGTTGATTGAGACAAAATCTAAAAGCAAATTTAGATGCCGTATCCGAAAATGAAGAGATTTTTATTGTTCATCGCCCTAAAGGTAAGAGTGTAGTAATGATGTCATTAACAGAATACAATGACATGCAGGAAACGATGCACCTAAATAAAAGTAAAGCAAATCGGGAAAGGCTTGAAAACGCAATTGACAACATCAATGCAAAAACAAATCTGATAAAACATAACCTGGGGGAATATTAGAAACCGGTTAATTGTATAGTGTCGTTTGGTGCTTCAAAGCAAGAACCTATCAGACAGCAGCAAAGTTTATTACATGCAACACCCATTTAATCAACACCATCAGCCCAATTCATTAAACACCACAGTGCCCACCGGGCTTTATCTAAATAATTTTAAATAATTCTCAAATACATATACTCTACTTCTTCGTCCACCAGTATTTTCTTTCAATATCTTAAGTTTTTCCAAATCTGAAATCAATTTGTAAGATGAGGGCATAGAAACCGAAGCAATCTCACTCACCTTGTCTGCTGTAATTATTGGACGTTTATATAAATAGTCTATTACTATCTTAGCTTTTAAGGCCCTACTGCCTAATGATTGGATGTCAATATCAATTTGTTTTTGAAGTTGTAGTATATTGTCAAAAGTGATGATTCCATTTTTTGCAGTTTCAATCACTCCTACAAGAAAGAATTTATACCATTGTCCTAAATCATTTCTTTTTCTTACAATCGTCAAATTATCGTAGTATAATTGCCTGTTTCGTTCAAAAAAATCAGACAAATACAATACTGGTTTTTGTAATATTCCTTTACTTACCAAATAAAGCGGAATTATTATTCGGCCTACTCTACCGTTTCCATCAAGAAAAGGGTGAATTGTCTCAAATTGGTAATGAACCAGCCCTATTTTAAGCAATTCAGGTATATGAAATTCTTCGTTATGAATAAATTTCTCAATATCACTCATCAGTTCAGGTACAGAGCTGTGAACCGGAGGTATAAATACAGCATCATTTATTGTTGCCCCACCAATCCAGTTTTGACTAGTCCGAAATTCACCAGGTTGTTTTTTTTCTCCTCGCACTCCTTGAAGCAGTACGCGATGCGTTTCTCTTATTAATCGTGATGAAAAAGGCAGTTTATCAAGGCGCTCCACAGCCCATTCCATTGCTTTAATGTAGTTCTGAACTTCTTCCCAATCGTCTCGTTTATCTAATGGCAAGTCTTCTTTCTCTAAAAGAGCTTCATCCATTTTTGTCTGAGTCCCTTCAATTTTACTGCTCTGTGTCGCTTCCTTCAATACATGCATACTGATAAACAATTCAATATTGGGAATATATTTTGAATACATGTCCAATCGCCCTAATTCTCTATCTGCCTGGCTTAACAATTGCAATATTTCCATGTTTTCGATTTGCAACTGCCTGTTAATAAACTCAGGTTGAAAGCTTTTATAATAACCTTGACTAATGTATTGACCAGACTTAAACTGTCTCATGGTAAAATTTTTAAATAAAGATAGCTCTTATTTAATTATTCATCAAATTTCTTAAATAAAAGACCAGCTTATTTAAAAATTAAGCTTGTTTCTTTATGCTAAAGAATTAAACTTTTTGTTTGTAAATAAATCAATATCTACACTGATGCGGTGACCAAATCTGAGTGCCAATGCTGTGCCGCCTACAAGAACAAAGTCATTCAGAAATTTGTCATCATCAATTTTTTCAGGATTTCCAGTGTTGGTTTTTCAACCGTTCCGTAGTAGAGCATTTAAGTTCATTTTTTTTCATTTCAAAAATGGTACAAACAAACGACATATCTTTTTTATTTAGATAAGGTATTTGCCTGATGGTCTGTTTTACACCATCGAGGCTGTATTTATTAAGAATTGCATAAAAATCATCCGGCCTTCCACGTTCAATAACCCTTTGCACTATAATATTACGCATCCTGAGCCAATCGATATTTTCTATATCGTATTCCCACAACAACGACATTCGGAGCCGGGCATCTTTATGTAAATGGTAATCGCTAAAATACATTATCTGCTGTTCTTCATTTTTACAAATATACCGAATTATCATTGAATATTAATGTTGTTAGACTTCTTGTTCACTATAGAAATTATCCTTATCCATATGATTGAAGCGATCAATTCAGAATTAGACACAAGATGGCTAGACAAGTATCGTCTTATTTGATGCAACATTTACGCCGTAGACAAAGTCTCCCTTAAGTTATTTAAATAGTAACTTAATTTCATATATAAGTAATAAAGCATCGGAATCCGAAGCCCAAAATAACAATTTAATCTAAAAAATAAAATGATTAACTTTGAGAAAAAAAGAGATGAATATTCAAGCAGAAAAAATAGAGATAATGAAAATGATTTTGGAAACTAACAATCCAAAGATTATAGAATCAGTAAAGAATATCTTTAGAGAAAGTAAAGAAACTGATTTCTGGAAGACTATTTCTCAAGAGCAAAAAGATGATATACTTCAGGGAATAAAGGAAATTGAAAACGGAGAAGTTGTGGATTATGAAGATTTCATGAAAAAGCACAGATAATGAGAAAAATAATTCTTTCGAAAAGAGCATCCAATCGACTTGACAAACTGCTTGAATATTTGGAACAAGAATGGTCTCTTAAAGTGAAAGATGATTTCATCAAAAAACTTGATAAATCCTTAAATCAGATTCAAAAATTCCCAGAGTCTTGTCCTAACACTGATTTTGTAAATGGACTTCATATGCTTGTAGTAACAAAGCAAACCTCAATTTTTTATCGTTTCGATTCTAAAACAATTAAAGTTGTAACGATTTTTGATAATAGAATGAATCCAGATAAGTTGAGAAAAGAATTAAAATAACCACGCTTTATAATCGAGTAGCCTGCCCTTGTCAGCAAACGCTGACAGGGAGAAGCTCTCACACCATCCCGCCTAATGCGGGAAGGTTCGTCAAGTCATCAGGAAACCGGGGAACATAGTCCCATCCCAATTAACAGGTATACTTTGATTGTAGAGTTCCGGCAAAGTAGCGTAACCCCGTTTCTTCAATCGTTCAACAGTAATTGTAGTTCCAATCCCGAAAGCCCTAAATATCCGCATGTTGTATAAAATGAAGATCATAAAGATGGTACCAGGTGTACCTCAACTACAACTTTATCCGACCCGGACCGCTGGCTAAAATGGTGCAGGAACGGGAAATTGATGCCCTGAATGAAATTCTGCCATTGGGATACAAGGCACAAGAGCCAGAATCATTCTATATGTGGTTTACCAAAGATAAAAAGCAGTACTGGCTGTTGCTGCTCATCATTGTAATTATTTATTTCATTACAGCTATTTTGTTTGAGTCGCTTTTAAAACCACTTGCAGTAATCAACCTGATACCCATCACCTTCATCGGAGTCTTTCTCACTTTCAACCTGTTTGGCTTTAATTTTGATCAGGGGGCTTTGCATCGTTCATCCTGCTGAGCAGTCTGGTGGTAAATGCAGCCATTTACATCATCAATGACTTTAATAATTTGGTGGAATGACAAGGAAAAGCCACCACAATAAAAACATACCTGAAAGCCTCCAACCAAATAATTGTGGCCATTGCATTAACCATTGTCTCGACAGTGCTTGGCCTCATTCCTTTTGTGTGGGGGAGGCCAGACCGAAGTATTCTGGTTTACATTTTCATCGGGTGCCATTGGAGGATTGATATTTTCGATGGTGGCAATATTGCTGTACCTGCCGTTGTTTTTGAGAATGAATAGGGAGGTTGTTGGGTAATTGTTTCAATTGTTTATGTGGTAGGATGAGATTGGTTTGAATATTGAAAGAGATTAAAGGGATAACTTCAAAGTATCCAAAAGAACAGGGAGGAAATATTTTGGGCGTCCGGGCGGGTTAGGCGCTGTATCTTTTATTCCCGGTTTCGCTTCTTAAAAGGATGCCGCTTCTATCTCTGACACTGCTTATATGTTATTGAACATTTTTTAGAGAATCTGAATGAACTTTGTTAATTTAGTCCTGGAAAATGGGGATTTTAAGCGTTTATAAACGTTTAAAACGAATATATTGTTAAAAACCAAAGCATTATGCTTGAATTAACTAATAGAGATATATATGTACCTGGTACATATAGCCAAATGTTGTACACCATTTGAAAAAAACAGAATTTCTAATTAATTTCTGATTATAATGAATTAATTTTAAAGGAATTAAAGATTGAAAATCTAACAATTAGTTGCAATAATTATAAACCAATTATACGACTATGAAAACAAAACTAATTATTTGCTTATTGTTTTTTGCAAATTTATCCATTGCTCAAAAGACTGAATTGGTAAGCTTGAAGAATACTGAACAATTTGTTATTGAATCTGAATTTTATAAGGATGAACCATTTACAGTTCAAGTCTGCCTACCGAAAGCATACGATAATACTAGAAAATATCCAGTTGTATATTTACTTGATGCCGACAAATCAATTGGGATGGCAAAAGAAATAGCTGATTGGTTAACGTTTGGTAGAGAGATTCAGGACATTATCATTGTTGGTATTTCTTATAATAAAGATGATAATACGTGGTGGATTAATCGTTCCCGAGATTTTGTTCCTACCAAGGATACATTAAGTGCGTTTGGTAAGCGTTGGTCAAAAGCTGGTGGGGCAGTTAATTTTCTGAACTTTGTTCAAATGGATTTAATACCAGAAATTGAAAATAAATTCAATATAGATACTACAAATACAGGAATAATAGGATTCTCTTTCGGTGGTTTATTTGCTGCTTATACTATGTTTACGAGACCTGAATTGTTTGATAATTACATAATTATTTCTCCTGGTCTTGTTTGGGACAATTGCTTGGTATGCAAACTGGAAAATGACTTTTATAATTCTGGGAAAATACTTGATAAAAAGGCTTTCATTTCAATTTCATCTGAAGATTCAAAAGATTTAATAATTGAACCAACTATAACTTTGGTTGACTCCTTGAAAAGTAGAAAATATAAAGGATTTGACTTAATCTATGAGTTTTATGAAAATGAGACTCATTTCTCAGGATATCCTCGAGCTTTAACAACTGGTTTAAAAAGAATATATGGAAAATGAGTCCTAAAAACGGTGTACAACAAAATGTAAATGTAATGCGGGTTTCAGCGGGTATTTCAACCGCAGTTCTTCGTTGCAACACCGCCAATTCGTCTTTGACGATTGACGGAAAATTAGTAATATTGAATAAACGAATTGGCTCCGTGCAGAATTGAAAGTTCATCACTTTCAATCCCGCACTCCACTTACATAAACCGTTGGCATTCATGCTGAGAAACAGCAGTGCATTAAAAAACATCGATGAAAAAGTTTATTTTTGAAATAAAAAAGAATGCCAAAAGAATCTGAAATCATATTTTATAAAGGAGATGATGGAAATGTAAAAATTGAGGTTTTCTATCACAATGAGACTTTTTGGATGACCCAAAAGAAGATAGCTGAGTTGTTTGGTGTTCAGAGACCTGCGATAACAAAACATTTGAAAAATATCTTTGAAGAGGGGGAATTAGAAGAAGATTCAGTTAGTTCCATTTTGGAACATACTGCTGAAGATGGAAAAAAATACAATACAACCTTTTACAATCTAGATACCATTATTGCAGTTGGATATCGAGTAAACTCTAACAAAGCAACAAAATTTAGAATTTGGGCAACAAAAGTTTTGAAAGAGTTTATAACGAAAGGCTTTGTATTAGATGATGAACGTTTAAAACAAGGTAAACACTTTGGGAAAGATTATTTCGATGAGCTACTTGAAAGGATTCGTGAAATTCGAGCAAGTGAAAGGCGATTTTACCAAAAAATAACTGACATTTATTCGCTATCAATAGATTACGACAATTCTGATTTATTGACTAAGGATTTCTTTGCCACAGTCCAAAATAAACTTCATTGGGCTATAACTGGAAAAACAGCTGCCGAGATAATATATACATCAGCAGATGCTAAGAAATTGTACATGGGATTAACCAATTGGAAACATGCTCCAGATGGGAAAATTCTAAAATCAGATGTTTCAATTGCCAAGAACTATTTGAATGAACAGCATATAAAAGAACTCAATAGGATTGTTTCTGCATATCTTGATTTAGCTGAGAGCAGAGCCGAAAGACAAATTCCAACTACTATGCAAGATTGGATTAATTTTTTACATCAGTTTTTGGAATTATCAAGTTTTCCGATTCTTAAGGACAAAGGTGAAATTTCAGCATTAGAGGCAAAATTAAAAGCAGAGCAAGAATTTGACAAATACAGAATGATTCAAGATAAAAACTATGAATCTGATTTTGATAAGGAAATTAAAAGGTTGAAAGGAGAGTTATAAAGCACGAAATGCCAATCGAGTAGCCTGCCCTGTCAGCAAACGCTGACAGGGAGAAGCTCTCACACCACCGTACGTACGGGTCTCGTATACGGCGGTTCGTCAAGTCATCAGGAAACCGAGGGACATAGTCCCATCCCAATTAACAGGTTTACT
>JAGXGA010000058.1 GCA_024636975.1 Mariniphaga sp. | reverse complement strand
GTTTTGGGGTTGGAGGAGGATTGTCAATAAGATTTTGATTCTATTATGATTGGAGAATTTGGAGGACACGGCTGGGGAATGGGCTGGTGGTGGATCATCGGCCTCATAATCGTTATTGCTGTTATTTGGATCTTTGTAAAATCAATGAACCAGAACACCGGCTCCACTCAAAGTCCCTGAAAATCAGCGTTCGATATATTGAAGGAGCGTTATACAAAAGGCGAAATCGATAAACAAGAGTTTGAAAAACGCAAAAAAGATTTGATGTAATAATTGGTTTCACCATTGTTTATTAAAAAATGAGCGATTACAAAAAAAATAGTTTGTCATTAACCGGTGCTGTATCACTTGGGACCGGTGTAATGATTGGCGCAGGAATATTTGCACTGCTCGGACAAGTTGCCGAATTATCCGGAAATTTATTATGCAATCTAAAAAACAAGGTGCAGTTTTCTAAAACAATTGTTATAGTGGCTATTCTGCTTGATGCAATTGTATTAACCGGATTTATATGGACTAAAGCTAAGGTCGATTTACCCCTGATAATTGTTGCCTTTGGACTGATGGTTGTTATATTTTTTGGCGAGAAATGGTTTCTCAAATATAAAGACAAAAAGGCGTAATAATAATTTTTTTTGATTTACGAACAATCAAAAAGGAACTATTTAAAATTCGATGATTAGAAAACCAATGTTCATAAAGTTCATTTCGCAATTGCCAAAGCAGGACACGATACTGAAATGCACAGGGCCAGCAATGAAACATACAGCAAACTTCATGGTTGCTTTAAATACAACAGGGAGGAAGTTAAAACTGGAAGTTCAGGTTCAAAAAATGCAGTGGTGCCCTGCTCTCAGGGAACCGGAACTGCAACTTGCTGTGGGGGAAGTAATTCATAACAGGAAGTAAAAATGGAAGGATGGACAGCCTGCCATTTGTTTCTGAATGTGAATTTAATGAAAATTTTCAGGCACCTGATATCAGTTGCCCATTCCATTTAAGACAAAAATGTCTTTATTTGTGCCGAAATAAAAAAACACTGGTTTTTGATAGCAGAATTCTTTTAAACATTCTGGTATATAATTGGTCTGGATTTATGAACACAAAAAAGATAACAATTATGGAAAAGTTAGGTACGCTTAAAATCACACTGTTTTCACTGGTATTTTTGATGTCGGGAAGTTTATTCGCACAACAACCATCATTACAGTTTTACAGGCCCAATAATAAAACAGGTTTAAATGTATTTGAATCACCAAAAGAAGATACTGTTGCCTACGAAGGTTTAAAAGTCAGGGTAGGTGGCGATTTTGCCATGCAGTTCCAGGCACTGACCCAAAGCAACACTCAGGGCAACCTGGTAGATCTGGGTACTGATTTCAATCTGCCCTCGGCCAACCTGAACCTCGATGTTCAGCTGCTTGACGGTGTAAGAATGCATTTGACCACCTATCTTTCCTCCAGGCATCATAACGAGGCATGGATTAAAGGAGGTCATATGCAGATTGATAAGCTCAATTTCATCACCCCCGGTTTCCTGGAAAATGTAATGGAGTATGCTTCCATTAGGATAGGTCTTGATGAATTCAATTACGGCGACGCTCATTTTCGCAGAAGCGACAATGCCCGTACCATTCATAATCCTTTTGTAGGAAACTATATTATGGATGCATTCTCAACGGAAGCATATGGGGAACTCACCCTTCAGACAGGCGCTTTGCTGGCAGTTGTCGGGCTTACCAATGGAAAGCTCAACCAAAACGTGCGGTTGAACCCCAACAGCGACAATAAACCTTCCTTCTACGGAAAACTGGGTTTCGATGAACAACTGAATTCCGACCTCAGGGTAAGGCTGACCGGCTCGTGGTACATGAACAACGGCACCTCAACGGGAACCTACCTTTACGGAGGTGACCGGGCGGGTTCAAGGTACTACTTTGTGCTTCATACAGCTCCCGACGAAACAGGAGCCACCCAGGGAAACGATTTTGAAGGCCGCTTCAACCCAAGGTTTCAAAAACTTACTGCCTTGCAGATAAATCCATTCATTAAATTTTATGGCCTTGAATTCTTTGGAATATTCGAACGTGCCATGGGCGGCAATGAAGTGCAGGGCGGAACAGAAGGAGCTTTTACCCAGATTGCCGGCGAACTGCTTTACCGCTTTGGCATGAATGAAGAATTCTATGTGGGAGGACGCTACAATACTGTAACCGGTACTCAGCTTCAAGATGCTGAACCCGAAATGGAAATCTCAAGGTTTAATCTCGGTGCCGGCTGGTTCCTGTCAAAAAACATTATTACCAAAGTGGAATATGTACAACAAAAATACAACGGCGATGCCTGGACCGGCAGATTTGCAGGGGCCGAATTTAACGGAGTAGTGGTTGAAGCTGCCATCAGCTTCTGATGAATTAAGAGGAAAAGTAGTTTTAGCAGTTAGCAGCAGGCTGTCCCTCTAATTGCAATTACATGAGAAAGTACACCGCGATAGCAAATTAAAGAGTCGTACGTCAGGTGTAAGAGGGTGCAATATAGTCCTCTTCCGGGCTGAAAGCCCAGCTTAATTCAGCCCGGTGGCAGCGCCCCGGGTAAAAATGCCAAGGGCTTCCCACGGCGCAACTGCCAATCTTGGAATGAAATACATCCTTTCCATGCGCCGCTAATCTTCGGCCTGATTAGTTACAGAACAGTAATTAATTTTGAAGGATGGCATCCCTGCTTTTCATTTCAACGGACGTACAGCTAAAATCCAGGGATGCCATCCATATAGCTCATAATCATGCAAACCTTTTCAAAAATAATGTAACATGAAGTTTTCCTTCGTACTGTATCTTTGTACAATAGCGAAACAATTACTAATTAAGAATTTTAATATTTAAAAAACATGAAAACACGTATTACAGGTATATTCATTTTTCTGCTTGCAGCAACAACAGCAGTATTTGCAGGAGAGAAAACAGAAAAATTCGAAGTAAAAGGAAATTGCGGCATGTGCGAAAAAACAATCGAAAAAGCAGCATCTTCTGTTGATGGTGTTTCAACAGCCGACTGGAATAAAGAAACAAAACAAATGGAAGTTGTATTTAACGATGAAAAAACTTCAGTCGATAAGGTACAAAAAGCAATTGCCGGAGCAGGTTACGATACCAAAATGCATAAAGCAAAAGATGAAGTATACAATAAGCTTCCGGGTTGTTGTCAATACGACCGCACAGAAGCCCCAAAAGAGATGCAGGGTCACGAAGGCCATGGCCATTAAGAGCAAAGAAAAGTTTAGTAAAGAGGCTGTCCTGCAAGGGCAGCCTTTTCTTTTACAGAAATATCCAGGTTTGCCAAATGTGAAATCATGTACAATCGACCCATACCGGACAAATCTTCCCTATCCCTGGTATATGCTTTCACCCTATTAACTTCGCAATTAATTCGTAGTATATTCGTAGTATATTCGTATCAAATTCGAGAATTCGCGAGTTTGATACGAATATACTACGAACTTAACCCGAACTTAATCCGATTTAAATATAGCCTTGATTACTTCGAAGTTAAGAGATAAATTAGAATATTTCCCGAATATTGTTTATTCAGTTCCCTTATCAATGTCTGAATCAACTACTTTAAGTTTTGCTCCCATGACGGTGGCTCCCAGAATAATTCCGGCACTGATAATTACAAGGTTTTTAAAAATATACTGCCCTTCAAGGGTTGGGGCATAGGGAATTCTAAAAAAGACTTCGGATGGAAACAGGAAAACAGGCATAAAAGTACCCACCATCTGAAGGTATAGCAGAAAAAGAGTTTCCCGGAGAAAGATATTGAAAAGAAGGCCAAGCCCAATAAGCGTTTCCCATACCGCCAGTCCGATCAGTATAATCTGATCATCAAGAATGCCACCTGTCAAAGTTTCGATGGTTCTGACAGCAATTCCTTCTGCAGGGCTCATCCCTTCGAAGAATTTTAAAACCCCAAACCAGGTAAATATAATGCCGATACTGATGCGCAGAAATTTCAACCCGACTTTGGCCATCCATTCAGTTACCGATTTATCGAACTTAGCAAACCGTTTAATGTACAGACTCATAATTTCTTTAATTGATCATTCAAGTGGTAATACCAAAACGAATTAAATCAGCGAAAGTTCTGCCTGTTAATCAGTATTGCTTTTTACTTAGCTGACGGGAGAATTCAGGAAACTTCAAATTGCGAAAAAGAAGATATCAGATATAAGGAAGGGGAATTAAGCTGAGTGCTTCAGGAAATTAACCGTGTCGTTAACATTTTTAAGGTTGTACAGTTCTTCGTCGTGAACAGATATATCAAAGATTCCTTCAAGGAAAAAAGTAAAGATTTTCCAGTCGACCGAATCAAAATTTAAATCGGAGGTATAGGTTGCCCCGGGCCGGATATCTTGTTTTCCGACACCCGTTTTGCGCAATACACGGTAAAGGTTTCTGCGTACCTTATTTTCTTCCATAACTTTTTTAATCAGTAGATCTGTATAATAATCAAAAACTGAACAAACGAATTAACGGGTCAAATATATGAATATTGTTCGGAAAGTGAATTATCATTAAGAATTATTAGCAGTAACTTAATATATTCAGACCATAAAGGTAGGTTTATCTGATTTAAGCAGGCTAAACACTTTCAGGTCATGGTATGTACCGTTCAGCCACTCGCCATGCCTTTCAATTCCTTCAAGCTTAAAACCCATTCTTACAGGTATGGCCTCGCTTCGGGAGTTCCCAGTTGCCACTTTAATCTGAATCCTGTTCATACTAAGTTTTTTAAAAGCATACCTTACAAGTGCAGCAGTGCAATGGGTAATAATCCCCTTGCCCTGCATTTTTTCAGCCAGCCAGTAGCCCAGCTCCGTTTTATTGTTTACCCAGTCGGTATCCTTGAAACCGATCAACCCGGCAAACTCAAAGTTATACCATATAGTAAACACATCATCTTTTTTCTTGTCTTTTTGCCGCACCAGGCTTTTAATAAACAACTCTGTATCGGCGACTGAACGGGTGGCATCAACGAAGGGAAGCCATTTCTGAAGGTAATTGCGGTCGCGGTTGATGGTCTCAAAAATAACAGGTGCAGCCGAAAGCCGGATGGCCTCAAGATGTGTTTTTGTATTTACCTGGATGTATTCCATAATGTTTATGTATGCTCCGGCAGAAATTTTTCCGGCTTGTTTCAGGTTTTTTTCAACTTATTATCTTTACACCAAAAATATCAATTGTTTTTAATATTGTAAAGCTATGAAGAAATGGGGAATATTTGCACTCCTGATTTTATTGTGGACAGGCATTTCCTGTGGGGGTAATGAGAAACAAGAGGAAAAGGACCTGATTTTGATTAAAACGCCACACGGCAATATCAAGATCAGGCTGTACGATAAAACAGTGGAACACAAAAAGAATTTTGAAAAGCTGGTTTCGGAAGGTTTTTACAATGGATTGCTTTTCCATAGGGTAATTCCCGATTTTATGATTCAGGGGGGTGATCCGGAATCAAAAGATGCCAAACCGGGCGACAAACTGGGCGGTGGTGCTCTTGATTACACCCTGCCGGCTGAGATTGTTCCTGAATATTATCATAAAAAAGGAGCAGTTGCTGCCGCACGTCGTGGAGGATTAACCAATTTTGCCAGGCGGTCGAGTGCCTCACAGTTTTACATTGTTGAAGGCCAGACCTATTCAGGAGGTGAACTTGACACCATTGAAATAATGAGGAACCAACAGATAAAAAATGAACTTGTCAGGCAATACCTGGTTGCGGCAGACGACGAGATTCAGGTATTCAGAAACAATAACGACAACGAGGGTTTCGCCCTCAAGGTTATGGAAATAAGAGACAGTGTCGACAGCCTGATTATCGCCCGGGATCTTACTTTTAAATTTTCCCCCGAACAACGGGAAGTTTACAACACTGTTGGCGGTTATCCTTCGCTCGATGGTGAATATTCCGTTTTTGGCGAGGTTGTTGAAGGAATGGATGTGGTGGAAAAAATTACTTCGGAGGAAACCGACAGCAATGACCGCCCGTTGAAAGATATTGATATGTCGATGGAAATGCTTAAATAAATTAATGATTCGTATTTGGTTTGTATTCGTATTTGGTTTTTGTTTTTTAGCGAGTGGTTATTCCCAGTCGAATAAGGTAAAGGTTTCAACTCAATTGGGCAGCATGACATTCGTGCTTTATGACGACACCCCAAAACACCGCGATGCATTCATGGAACTTGTAAAAGAAGGGTATTTCAATGAAACACTGTTTTACCGGGTCATCCAGGATTTCCTCATCCAGGGAGGATCAAAAAGTTCGAGAAATGCGCCACCGGGTAAACGCATCGGTTACGGTGACCCTGACAAAACAGTGGATGATGAAATTTTACCTCACTATTTTCATAAAAAAGGAGCACTTTGTGCTCCCCGGCAGCCCGACGAGGTAAATCCTTTTAAACAATCCGATATATCACAGTTTTTTATTGTAAAGGGAAGGGTTTATACTGAAGGCGAACTTGATACCATGGAAATAGCGGTAAACAGGCCAATCCGTAATAAAATTATAAAAAAGTATCTGACCGATGAGGTGCGGGCTGAACTGGATGTACTTAAAGAAATGAAAGAAGTAGAGGCATTCCGGAAAATTGCTGACGAGGTGAAACAACAAATTGAAACGGAATACAGCCTGCAGACGGGCTTACTTGAATTTTCGGATGAACAGCGTAAAGCCTATACCACTGTTGGAGGTTACCCCGATCTGGATGGAAAGTATACTGTATTTGGAGAATGCCTTTCAGGTTTCGATGTGATTGATAAAATTGCATCCCTTAAAACTGATGAAAACAACCGGCCTTTCACCGATGTTAAAATGACTGTAACCGTATTGAATGAGTAAAATGAAAAACATACCTGCCTTATTTTTCTTACTCATCTTTTTTTCCTGCACCAACAGCGGGCAAAATGAGGATGAAAAAACTACGGATACTGCCGTTCAGAAAGAGAAATCTGCAGAAACCGGCTGGGAAGATGTAATGCCTGCCGTAGTAAACCTGGAATCGTTTGACGGTGCCCGGACACTTGAAACCGGGCAGGGCTTTTTTGTTGGCGGGGACGTAATTGCCACCCGGTATTCGTTGGTGAGTCAGGCCGACCATGTGGTTATTTCTCCAATTAACAGCAATGAGAAATTCCGCAGCAGCCAGTATGTGGCTGTTGACCGCATAAACGACATCATTTTACTAAAGGCAGAAGGAGTGAAGCGAAGGCCGGTGGAACTATATACCGGAACAGTACCTGATGGCGCAAAGACCATTTATTTGACCCTTTCTCCGGCGAAAACCATTCAATTATTTACAGGTAAGCTATTTAACAGGGCTACCGTTCAGGGAACAAAACTATACCGCATATCGAACCGGATACGAAAAGCCAATTTTGGGGCCCCTGTTTTTGTTTCTTCAAAGAAAGCCATTGGGATTGCTTTTGCCGATGTGGTTAATTATGAAACTCAAAGCCTAGTAATTCCTTCATCCTACATCTTCCGTCTGCTTGAAGACAGTAATAAAGAACTACTATCGCTGGAGTCGCTTCGTTCGGGAACGAATGAAAAGACAGCTGCCGAAAACCGCAACATAAAAGGTCTGTTACTGGAAACCGATATGGGAAACATTACCATCAGGCTGTTTAATGAAACACCGGAATACCGCGATAATTTCATTAAGCTGGTAAAGGAAAACTATTATGATAGTTTGTTAATCCACAGGGTAATTGCCAATTTTGGCATCCAAAGCGGGGCCGCCGATACCCGGTATGCTGAAGAAGGCGATTTGATAGGGTGGAAAGGACCGGGCTATACCCTGCCGGCACATATTGTACCCGGCCTGTATCACAAGAGGGGAATGATAGGTTCGCCACGAAAACCCGATACGCATAACCAGCGTCGCCGTTCCGACGGCTCGCAGTTCTACATTGTTTCAGGGCGCAGGTATTCCGACAAAGAACTGGATGAGCTTGAACAACAAAATGATTACACGTTCTCCGCCCAACAGCGGCAGGTTTATAAAACCACAGGAGGTGCACCGCATCTCGATGGCACTTATACCGTTTTTGGAGAAGTGATTTCGGGAATGGACGTGGTTGATAAAATTGCTGCTGTTGAAACCGATGACGACTGGCGCCCCCTGGAAGATATCAGGCTTAAAAAAGTGACAATACTAAAATAATCCGGTCATTTCCATTCCGTTTTTTAACCAGAAAGTTTTGAGGCCTGCATCCTGTGCCCCCCTTATATTTTTCTCAAGATCATCGATAAAAAGGGACTCAGTGGGTTCAATACCCGAAAGCTCAATCATTTTCTTGTAAGATGTTAAATCAGGTTTCCGCTCATGAAGTTCATGAGAATAATAATCCTTAACAAACAGTGAGGAGAATTCCAGCCCGTGCTCTGCCTTAAACTGCCTGTGAAGGCGGGTGATGTGGATGTGGTTGGTGTTGCTAAACAGATAAACATTAAACTTTTTGCCCAATTCCTCTACAACTTTCACCCTGGGAGCCGGGATATCAAGGATCATGGCACACCAGGCATCATCTATCTGCTGATCAGTTGCCTGTGGATTATTTACAATTTCCCTTACTCTTGCCCTGAAAGCGGCAGGAGTGGCACGCCCTACTTCCAGGCTATAAAACACCGGATCGGCATAAGCCTGTTCCTTGTTTACTACTTTCCCGTTCAGACCCAGTTCCCTGAAGGCATTTATGGAAGCATCAAAATCAAGGTTTAACAACACATTCCCCAGGTCAAAAATGATATTCCGGATGGCAGATAAGTCTGGTTTAACAACTTTCATATTACTCATTACTACTTAATGTTAATTATCGGGTATTTAAATAGTTCATGCTCTGCAAACGTATGATTTTTTAATATTATACCACTATTTTAAGATGGCATATTATTTGCATACATAATAATAAAGTAACAGATTCGTTTAGTTACTACTAAATAAATCAGCCATCTATCGTTGGCTTTTTAATTCCCGGCGGCATCTTGTAGAGATGCCGCTTTTTTTTGATAACAGAACATTCCAAAAAATTATAACCTGTATTTAATATGAATCAGTTTTCAGTTTTTTCTTCCATTTCATGAAAACAGGGTAAGCCTTTTCCGCTTTTAGTATATTGCCATGTCCGGGATAGATTTCCTCTATTCCGCTGTCAAGAATGCTTTTCCAGGAATCCAGCAGAAGTAGCGGATTTTCAGCAAAATGAGGAAACACTACTCCATAATTCATATTCATAAAACAGTCGCCGGCAATAATTTTTTTTCCCACGATTACCGACTGGGATCCGGGTGAATGACCCGGTGTTGAAATCACTTTCCCGTTAATGCCATACGATGACAAATCATACTCATTCTCATTAACAATATCAGCAGTAAATGGTTTGGGTGAAGCAAAGCCTGAAACGAACATCTTTCCCAGATCAGAAACCAGCTTTACCAGAAAACGTTGCCCACCGGGTATGGGCATGTAACCGTTTTTCAGGTTCTCAAATTCATTTTTATGAACCAGCACCCTTGCTCCTGTAAGCTTTTTGAGCTGGTGGAGATTTCCCGTATGGTCATAATGTACATGCGTTAATATGATCAGCCTTATATCTGAAAGAGATAGCCGGTTTTGTCTGATCATCCGGGTTATACTTTTTAAAAAACCTCTAACCCCTGTATCGATTAAAATAGAATTGTTGCCATTCACAATTAATGTACAATTGGAATATCCAATCCGTTTCATCTGTATTTTCGGTTGTTGTACCACAATTTCCTTTTCCTGTAAATTTAATATGCTTTTTAGATTTTATTGAACAAACTGCAAACGTATTTCTGCGAAGTTCTGTGCAAGATAACAACTTCAGGGCATATTGTTTTCAACGAATGATTATCTTTGGGGCTAAATTTCAATACGCAGGACAACATGTTGGATAATATTAAAGCATTGCAGCAGGAAATTGAGAATGCCACCGCCTCCACACCCGATGAGGTGGAAATGTTACGCATTAAATACATCAGTAAAAAAGGAAGCATCAGCCAGCTGTTTTCCGATTTTAAAAATGTCCCGAACGATCAGAAAAAAGAAGTAGGGAAAGCGCTCAATGATTTGAAGACATCTGCTCTTGATAAAATCAACATGCTGCGTGAAGGGTTCTTATCAAAAGAATCAGAAAGCGGGGAGACTGATGTCACCCGGCCGGGAGAACCATTGAAAGCAGGTACCCGCCATCCGCTGTCGCTTGTAAAAAATGAAATCATACGGATATTCGGAAGGCTGGGTTTTACTGTAGCCGAAGGGCCAGAGATTGAAGACGACTGGCATGTGTTTTCCGCGCTTAATTTTCCGCCCGAGCACCCTGCCCGCGATATGCAGGATACTTTTTTCATTTCCAGGAATCCGGATGTTTTGTTACGCACCCATACATCAAGTGTACAGATTCGTGTTATGGAGCGTAGCCAGCCACCGATAAGGGCTATTTTCCCGGGACGGGTGTTCAGAAATGAAGCCATTTCAGCACGGTCGCACTGTATATTTCACCAGGTAGAAGGCCTTTATGTAGATGAAAATGTTTCGTTTGCCGATTTAAAGCAAACGCTGTTGTATTTTGCCCGTGACCTGTTTGGAGAAAATACCCGGATACGCCTGCGCCCCTCCTACTTCCCGTTTACTGAGCCCAGCGCAGAAATGGATGTCAGCTGCTCGATTTGTGGTGGTAAGGGTTGCAATGTATGCAAGTATTCAGGATGGCTCGAAATACTGGGCTGTGGCATGGTCGACCCCAATGTTTTGGAGGCCTGCTCTATCGACAGCAAAAAATACACCGGATTTGCTTTCGGAATGGGAATCGAGCGCATTGCTATGCTTCGCTATGGTATCAGAGACATTCGTCACTTTTTTGAAAATGACCTCCGTTTCCTGAAACAATTTGAATCAACTTTGTAAAGAAAACCGCTTCAACTTTTTACCGGTTTAAAATACATCTTAATTTTCCTGACGTTTACCGCTAAATTTTAACTGTTTGTCGACATTTACTGTAAATCTTGTAACCTCATTACATGTTTTGCAGTCTATAGTATGAACAATTAAAACAATTAGCGATGAAAACAAGAAACTTTGTATTAACAGCATTGGCTCTTATTGTTACAGCAACAGTATCAGCCACTAAAATTCCTACCCTTAATGTAATTCCGGTAGAAAACCAGAAAGCAATGGTAGCATTTGAAACTGCCAAGCCATCTGCAGTGGAACTTTCAGTAAAAAACAACGCAGGAGAAATTTTGTACTATAAAAAATCAGAAACTCCTGTTGACAAAATGCTTATGGTTTTTGATTTTCGGGATTTAAAAGACGGTGTTTACGATGTTAGCCTTGATTTTAACAACTGTAAAATCAACCGTGAAGTTACCATAGCCAGAAATCAACTGGCGGGTGTCGGAAAACAAGAAAGGGCATTTGATCCTTACTGTACGTTAGAAAACAATCTTTTGAAGGTATCCTACCTGAACAACGATCAGAAGAATGTTCTTATGAACATTTATCAGGACGGCAAGCATGTAGCAGTCAAAAGACTGGGAAAAGAGATGTGCATTCAGCAGGCATTTGACCTTTCAAAACTTGAAAGCGGACAATATGAAATTGTATTAACCAGCAGCAATAATGAATATTTATTTACCGTAAGCAAATAAAAACGGTAAGGATTCTGATTCAGAAAAGCTCCGGTAACCGGGGCTTTTTTATTATGTTTGTTCAGGGGTAATTATTTATAAAAATCGATACAAATCTGATATGGACTGCCAGCAACAGGATAAATTAATTAAAATATCCGGGAATTTTAAACCATTTACAGGGATATGAGTCCAAGCCTGTGAATAACAAATTTGAATAAAGGAACCGTGCAAATCAAGATTGAAAATCTGAACAAGGTTTACCGCAATGGGAATTATGCCATCAAAAACCTGAACCTGGAGATACCCAACGGTATGTTCGGATTGCTGGGGCCGAACGGGGCCGGAAAGTCGACGCTGATGCGGATATTGGTAACGTTAATGAAGCCTTCTTCGGGGAAAGTGATGGTTGATGACCTCGATCTTTTAAAAAACAGGCGGGAAATTCGTTCGATGCTGGGATATCTTCCCCAGGATTTCAGTTTTTTTTCCAAACTAAAAACATATGAATTTTTGGATTATGCTGCGCGCCTTGCAGGTATGAAGAACGGCGCAAAGCGTAAAACAGCAGTCGATAAAATGCTTGAGGAAGTGGGATTGTATGAAGCCCGTGACCGGAATGCCAATAAGCTTTCAGGCGGGATGAAACGGAGATTGGGTATTGCCCAGGCGCTTATAAATGACCCCAGAATAATAATAGTTGATGAGCCTACAACCGGACTTGACCCTGAAGAGCGTATTCGTTTCCGTAATTTGCTGTCGAATATCAGCACCCAGGATGTTATAATTATTCTTTCCACACATATTGTTGGTGATATATCCAGTACGTGCAACAATATGGCTCTTCTTTCAAAGGGAGAACTGGCATTCGCAGGATCGCCCGAGCAGCTGGTTGAAGAAGCCAAAGGGAATGTATGGGTTATAAATGCTACCCAGGCCGAATATATGGAAATCAATGAAAAATATCCTGTAATTTCAACCATCCCGATTGAAGGAGGCTGGGAGGTACAGGTAGTTGCCCCTGAGGTTAACGGATACTATGGAAAACCTATAGAACCGAACCTGGAACATGCATACGTTCATTTTATGGAAAATAAACTAAATCAATGGTCGAACACATAACTATAAAAGGGCAAAACAATGATTTCATTTCATAATATATTTTCAATTGCAAAATATGAGCGTAAAACCCTTTTGAGAAGCTGGTTTTTCAGAATATTCAGTGTGCTTTCCCTCCTTATTCTGTTCGGAATGAATTTTGGGATGGTTATAGAAGGCGGAGGTGAGGAAGGATGGGCCATCCGCAGTATACCAGCTGCCATTCCCTATTTTAATTTATTAATACTTAACGTAGCCCAGGCAATTATTGCAGTATTCCTGGCTTCCGATTTCTTAAAGCGCGATAAAAAACTTGATACCACCGAGGTGATTTATATGCGTTCGATGACCAATGGTGAATATGTCATCGGCAAAACATGGGGTAACCTTCAGGTATTCCTTGTACTGAATATTGCCGTAATAGTAATGGCTCTTATTTTTAACCTGCTGGCAAAGGACACTTCTGTTCATTGGGCGTCCTATGTAATTTACCTATTGTTAATCAGTATACCAACACTTGTATTTATTATGGGCCTGTCGTTTATGCTGATGAGCGTAATCCGCAACCAGGCAATTACTTTTGTTCTGGTACTGGGTTACATCGGAATAACGCTTTTCCTGCTTGAAGCCAAGTATTACTACATTTTCGATTACATGGCATTTAACATTCCCATGCTCATTTCCGATATCGCCGGTATGGGCAACCTCGACAAGGTACTTATCCATCGGGGAATCTATTTTTCATTGGGTGTCAGCTTCATATTTTTAACTATATACCTCTTAAAAAGACTTCCTCAGTCGGAATCGATGACTGTTTTTTCACTCATATTTACCATCCTGTTTTTTGGGGCCGGAGGTTATTTGGGGTACCGCCACATATCGGAATTTAAATCAAACGATAATCTAAGAAAAGAGGTAATTGTTCTGAACAATGAATTTGTAAAGGAAAAGATACCCTCCACTGTAGCACATTCCATCATGCTTAAGCACGAGGGCAAAGAGCTGAGTGCCGTCTCAACAGTTACTATTAACAATCAGCACAATGATGCATTGAACAAGCTTATCTTCAGCCTGAATAATGGACTTAAAGTGAATGAAGTGAAGCTGAATGGTACAGTCATACCTTTCAGCCGTCAGCACCATTTGATTATTGCCAATGAAGGGATATCCATTCAACCGGGACAGCAGGCCGAAATTGAAATATCCTATTCCGGTGCAGTTGATGAAACCACCAGTTATCTTGATATTACTGAAGAAGAACGTGTTGAGAAATACGGACGTTTTGTTTTGAATGTTGATAAACGCCATGCATTTCTAACTCCTGATTATGTTCTGCTTACACCCGAAATCAACTGGTATCCAAAAGCAGGCGTTACCTACAGTACAACCGATGTGAGCTGGTATCAGCCGGAGTTCATCGATTTCGACCTCGATGTTACAACCCGGCCCGTCCTTCAGGCTGTGTCGCAGGGAGAAATAACCGAAGTTTCACCCGGCAGGTTTAGTTTCAGCAGCAATGTACCGTTAACCCAGCTTTCACTGGCTATTGGCGAATATGAGAAGAAAACCATTAAAAGCGACAGCCTCGAATTTGGTATATGGATAACTAAAGGACACGATTATTTTTCTGATGAATTGCCTTTAATAAAAGATACTCTTACTGAATCCCTTAAAGAAAGACTGGAGGATTTTGAACGAACCTATAAGTTGGAATATGAATTTGATCGTTTGTTTCTGGTAGAAGTACCTGCCCAATTTAAAACCTACGAACGCATCTGGACCAGCATGCAGGAATATGTTCAGCCCGAACAGATACTGATACCTGAAAAAGGATTTATGATTCGCGAAGCCGATCTGGTAGGTTCCAGAAAAAGAATGGAACGCTGGGGTCGCCGGGGTGATAACAACATGACTGACCAGGACGTTGAAATCCGCATACTCTATGATTTTTTGGGTGTTTTTGCAGATGAAAACGGCACGGACTGGCAAAGTAACAGGGGAAGTTTCAGCGTTGAGGAAGTGCCCAATCCATATTTTATTTTCCCGATGTTCTATAATTTTCAGAATAATATCCAATCGGATGAATGGCCGATAACCAACCGTATATTTGAGGCTTATCTGAAAAGCCAGTCGAATGATATGGGCAATATGTGGATGCAAAACATGCAGGGGCTCAGCGGCGATGAAAAGGCTAATATGGCCTTGCAGGACAGCACCTTTGAAGAAATTCTGGCTGATCCGAAGCAAAAACCCGTAATCAGCAACGTAATTAAACTCAAAGGGGAAGTTTTGTTTTCTACAGTTCAATGGAAAGCCGGGCAGGAAGCATTTGAGGATTTCCTGCGTGAACTGCTCAGGGAGTACCGGTTTAAAAACATCAGCTTTGAACAGTTCGACAGCCGCATTAAAGAGCAGTTTGGAGTGGAGTTAACTCCGCTTATGGATGAATGGTTTATGGCAAAGGCGCTTCCCGGTTATATCTTTTCCCCCATTGAGGCAGTTAAAGTAAAATCGGGTGATCGCATGAGAACAAAGGTGTCACTTAAAATAACCAACTTCTCAGAAACCAGCGGGATTGTAAAGCTTTCATTCCGGTTAGGTGGTGGCGGAGGCCCGGGACGGGGATTTGGAGGCGGGCGCGGTTCCGAAGAAATGATAAACAAACTGGTGTACATGGAACCTCATCAGACCAAAGACCTGAGTTACATGCTCAATGCCGACCCCCGGATGTTGATGATCAATACAATGACTTCTCAAAACATCCCTCAGTTAATTATGCAGGGAATGCAGAATATAGAAGAAGACCCCAGGGCAGTGGCATCCGAAGGAGAACTGGTTTCCGACAACCCCGTCAGCAAACAGTTGCCCGGGGAAATTATAGTGGATAATGAAGATCCTCAGTTTGAAATAACTGTAAACGAAGAAATAAGTTTACTCGAGAAATGGCTTATTGATGAAGAGGCGGCAGTCCAAAAATATTCAGGCATATATCACTGGAGACCACCTTCAAACTGGACAGCCGTTACAAATTCCGACTTCTTTGGTGAATACATTCGTTCGGCTTATTATATTAAGGCAGGCGATGGCTCCATGAAAGCAAAATGGAATGTGCCCTTAACTGAGCCAGGATTTTACGATGTATATTATCATTTATACAAGCCACGCCGGGGTGGCCGCAGAGGGGGAGATGATGAGAATGGGGAATACCACTTCTTCATTCATAGTGATGACGGGGTAGAAGAACAAACCCTTGCCATACAAAGTGCCGATGAAGGGTGGAACCACCTGGGATCTTTTTATTTCTCACCCGATACAGCGCTAATTGAGTTAACTAACCAATCAGAATCCAGGCTGGTATTTGCCGATGCTGTGCGTCTGGTAAAATTGTAATTAAAAGGTAATCAGGTATATGAATTCTTTAAAAACTATAAACCAAATGCGAAAATTGATACTTCTGTTTTCAGCAATCCTGCTGATGGTAACAGCAACCCATGCGCAGGAAATTCTAACTCTCGACAAAGCCCTGCAATTTGCCGAAACTAGCAGTCCCGACCTCCAGCGTTCACGGTTAAACCTGCTGCGTTTCTCAAAGTCACTGGAAGCCCAAAGGGCAGCATTGAAATCGCGCTTTTCACTTGATGTAACGCCAGTGGCATATAATAAAAGCCGTACTTTTGATGATTGGGCCTCAGAATGGTATACCAGCGAGAATTTTAATACCAATGCTGTATTCCGCATAGTTCAGCCAATTCTGCCTACCGATGGTACCATTTCACTCACAAACGAATTTGGATGGCAGAGCAATTACTCTGGTGCAAGAGATGTTAAGAGCGAGGTATTTTACAACAACCTTTATCTCAATTTAAATCAGCCATTGTTTACCTATAACAGGCAAAAACTGGAATTAAAGGAACTTGAGCTTAACTTTGAGAATGCAAACATCAGTTATGCCATGCAACGCCTGAACCTGGAACGAAACGTTACCCAGTTTTTTTACAACGTTTATATGGCCCAAATGAACCTGAACATTGCCAGGGAAGAGCTCAAAAACACTGAAAACAGTTTTGGTATCATACAGAATAAAGTAGCTGCAGGACTGGCTGCCCGCGAGGAGTTATACCAGGCCGAGCTGAACCTGGCAACGGCAAAATCAACACTGCAGAATGCAGAAGTAAGTTTTGAGAATGCAAAAGACCAGCTTAAACTTTATTTAGGTATGGATTTATACCAGGATTTCTCTATCCTGGCCAATGTGGCAGCCAACCCGGTTGAAGTCGATCTTGAACAAGCCATAGAATCTGGGCTGGATTTGCGAATGGAACTGCGCCAGAGGGAAATAGATGTTGAAACCAGTCAATTCGACCTGATACGAACACGTTCATTAAATGAATTCAGGGGAGACGTGAACCTTCGGCTGGGAATTTCTGGAGATAACCCGCAACTGGATCAGATATTTGAAACTCCGACAAACAGTCCGTCGGTTGCAGTAAGCTTTAATATTCCGCTCTTCGACTGGGGTGAAAAAAAGGCACGGATTGCAGCCCAGGAAGCTGCTATTGAAGTGCAGAAGCTTAACTTTTCAGACGAACAAAATCAAATTATTATCGGCATCAGGCAAGCATACCGTAACCTGCAAAATCAGTTAAACCAGATACAAATTGCAGAGCAAAGCCAAAACAACGCACAACTTACCTATGAAATTAATCTGGAAAGGTACGAAAACGGCGATCTTACAGGTATGGACCTAAACCTCTACCAGGCACAGTTATCGGAACGGAAAATTGCTTATGCACAGGCACTCATTAATTACAAAATTGAATTGCTGAACCTGAAAATCCAGAGCCTGTTCGATTTTGAAAACAATCAGTCAATCATTCCCCAAGAATTGTATAAATAAGATTAACCAAATTAGAAAAATATATCACGATGAAAAATATCAAATTCCTGCCGCTCTTCCTTATTATAGCAGCGTTTGCCTCCTGCAACCAGCAAGGCCAGTCTGAAAGCAGCGATTTGGCTGTGCCAGTATCCGTAGAAGACATCAAACTACAGGGCATAAAACAATTTGTAAGCACCACCGGAACAGTGAAAGCAACCTCTGAAATTGTGCTTAACTCAGAGATGATGGGAAATTATTACCTTCTGAATAACCCTGCAACAGGGAGGCCTTTTAAACTTGGCGACCGGGTAAATAAGGGGCAAACCATCGTTAAACTTGAAAATGAGGAATACGAGAACAACCTGGCAGTGGATGCGGTAAAACTCAATCTTGAAATTTCGGAGCAGGAATTTGAAAAACAACAGTCATTATATGAAAAAGGGGGTGTTACTCTTCGCGAGCTTCGCAACTCAGAAGTTTCGGTAACAAATGCCCAGTACAATTATGAAAATGTGCGCATTCAGCTTGATAAAATGAGTGTTAAAGCTCCTTTCTCGGGAGTAATTGTTGAATTGCCATACTATACCAATGGTACCCGGCTGGCATCGGGCTCACCGGTGGCAACTTTGATGAGCTACAACAACATGTACCTGAATATTAATCTCCCTGAAAAAAACATGTCGGAATTGAAGCTCGGACAGGAAGTTTTGGTAACCAACTATACCCTCCCGGAGGATACACTAATTGGTAAGGTAACAGAAATTTCACCTGCTATAAGTACCGAAACCCGCACCTTCTCCGGAAAAATTGAGATTAGCAATCCCGATCTTAAATTCCGTCCGGGAATGTTTGCCAAAGCCGATATCATTACCGACCAGAAAGACAGTACAGTTGTAATCCCAAAAGACATAATTATGACCGGGGGCCGTGGAAAATATGTATTTGTTGTTGGCCGTAACAGTGCTGCTGATGACCGTGTGATTACTACAGGTATTGAAAATCAGGATTATGTGGAGGTAACAGAAGGTCTGCAAGCCAACGAGCGGCTGATCATCAGAGGATTTGAAACACTGCGCGACGACTCAAAAGTTAAAATCATACGATAGAACGTTCCCTGCTACTACTTGAAAGTTAATAAAATGAAGAAATTAACACAATTTTCAGTCGATTACCCGGTAACCATCCTGATGATAGTACTTGCAGTTATTCTGCTGGGGTACATCTCATTCGACAAGCTGGGGGTTGACCTGTTTCCCGATCTCAACACACCACGGATATTTGTTGAGATTAAATCGGGTGAACGTCCTCCCGAAGAAATGGAAAAGCAGTTTGTGGAAAACATCGAAGCGCTGGCCATCCGGCAGTCCGATGTCATCCAGGTATCATCAGTTACAAGGGTAGGGACTGCTCAGATTACAGTAGAATATGCCTGGGATAAAGATATGGACGAGGCTTTCCTCGACCTTCAAAAAGCGTTAAATCAATTAACCCAAAATGCTGAAATCGATGACCTGAGGATTACACAACACGATCCGAATACTGCACCGGTAATGTTGATTGCGGTTAGCCATGATGAAATCACCGACATGAATGAAATCAGGAAGGTGGCTGAAAATTATATCCGCAACGAACTTGTCCGGCTCGAAGGTGTGGCTGAAGTTGAACTATCCGGTCAGGAAGAAAGTGAAATAATCATCCAAACCGATCATTACCGGCTCGAAGCACAGGGACTATCTCTTGATGACATAAGTTCCCGCATCGAAAACTTCAACCAAAATGTATCGGGTGGCCGTATTAGTGAAATGGGGCTCCAGTATATCGTAAAAGGAGTAGGAATGCTTACCGAGGTGAGCGATTTTGAAAACCTCATCGTAGGATACAAAGCCACCAGACTGGAAACCGATGCCGGTGCCCGGATAGAAATGGCCCCTGTATTCCTCAGGAATGTAGCTACCGTTTCAACCGGCAATAAAAAACCTGCAAATATTGTACATTTCAACAGCAACCGAAGTGTAGGCCTTGCCATTTACAAAGAGACAAAATTCAATACAGTAAAAGCAGTAGAGCAGATAAATGAAGCACTTGTTAACATTGAACGTGCGCTGCCCGGTTATTCACTGCAGCAGGTAACCAACCAGGGAAAATTTATCAGCAATGCCATCGCTGAAGTACAAAATACTGCCCTGCTGGGTATACTGTTGGCCGTAGTGGTATTATTTCTCTTCCTGCGCCGGGTGGGTACAACACTTGTTGTAAGTATTGCTATTCCGATATCAATTATTGCCACCTTCAACCTGATGTACTTCAACGATCTCACCATAAATATTATGACACTGGGAGGTCTGGCGCTTGGTGCCGGTATGCTTGTTGACAATGCAATTGTGGTACTTGAAAATATCTTCAGAAACCATGAAAACGGAATGAGTGTCAAGGAGGCCGCAGTGAGCGGTACTGCAGAAGTTGGAGGAGCGATAACTGCTTCCACCCTGACTACAATTGTCGTTTTTCTTCCCATTGTATACCTTCATGGTGCATCGGGAGAATTGTTTAAGGATCAGGCATGGACGGTTGCCTTCTCGCTTTTATCTTCTTTGTTTGTTGCAATATTTGTAATCCCAATGCTTTACCATCGCTTTTATAGGAATAAAAAGGCACCGGTAAAACGCAAGTCGGTAAAGATGACCGGTTACGGGCGTTTCCTCGATAAGACACTTAAAATGAAATGGCTGGTATTGATTCTGACCGCTGTGCTGGTGGCAGGTTCATTTATGCTGGTTCCATTTATCGGTACTGAGTTTATGCCTAAAACTGAAACCCGGGAATTATCAATGAACCTGAAGCTTCAGGAAGGAACAAAGCTTGAACGTACAGAATCTACAGTAAATAACCTGGAAACCATTCTCACTGAATACCTCGGAAGTAATCTCGATAAGATCTATTCTCACTCAGGTCCCACCACAAGCATAGCCGGTGATGCTACCTCGGTATTCCAGGGTGAAAATACTGCCCAGATCAGGGTAATTCTTGCTGAGAATTCAACTGTTACAACAGGCGATGTGATAATGACAATGAATGTGCTGACCCAAAACATTTCTGGTCTGGATATTACCTTTTCAGAAGAACAAAGTGCCCTGAAATCAATACTTGGTACAGATGAAGCTCCGGTTGTAGTTGAGGTTCGAGGAGAGGAGCTTGACGAAATTGAATCGGTGGTGAACCAGGTAAAAGACCGGATGATGAATATGCAAGGCTTGTTCAACATTCAGACCTCAGTTGAGGATGGCGCACCCGAGGTTGAGATTCACATCGACCGGATCAGGGCTGGCATGTATAACCTCGATATCAATACGGTTATCTCACAGATGCAGGACCAGCTGGAAGGAAAAACTGCAGGGCAGATGGAACAAGGCGGTGAAATGCGCGACATCACCATTAAAGTACCTGAGAAAGGATTAAATGAAATATCAAATCTTACAATTAATTCAGGAGACCAGGTTTTCAGGCTTAGCGAGATAGCCGACATCTCATTCGGAGAATCCCCCAGGGAAATCCTCCGGAAGAACCAAAACCGTTCCGGCAGAATTACCGCCCAGATGGATACAGACCTTGCCCTTAACCAGATTGCTGATCAAATCAGGCAGGAAACAGCATCCATCGAACTACTGCCGAATTACCGGATTATGGTTACGGGAGAGGAAGAAAAGCGACAGGAATCAATGAGCAGCCTCGGCTTTGCCTTATTGCTCTCCGTTATACTGGTTTATATGGTAATGGCTTCGCAGTTTGAATCGCTGATACATCCGTTTACTATTCTGCTTACAATCCCGCTTGCAGTAGTGGGCAGCATCATCATCTTTTTTGCCCTTGGAAAAACACTGAATATTATGGCGCTGATAGGAGTTATCATGCTGGCAGGGATAGCAGTAAATAACTCCATCATACTGGTCGACCGGATCAATCAGCTTATACGTGAAGGAATGGATCGGCGGGAAGCCATTCTGCAGGCCGGGCAACAACGTATCAGGCCAATATTTATGACCAGCCTTACAACCGTTCTGGCATTGCTGCCACTTACCTTCGGTTTTGGGGAAAGCGCTTCACTGCGGTCGCCTATGGCCCTTGCTGTAATTGGCGGGCTTGTTACATCAACGCTCCTGACACTCGTTGTGATTCCATGTGTATATGACATTTTAGACAGGACAAAAACCTTGTTTGCAAAGAAATAACATGAAGTTCATCATTAACCGAAAAATATTCATCAGCATGCTGTTTACAGGGCTTACCCTTCTGGGGTATATCTCCTATAAACAACTGCCGGTGGAGCTTATGCCCAACGCCGAACTGCCAATGCTGTTTGTTCAGATTAACTCCCGCATTGAAGTTAATCCCGCTTACATGGAAAACCAGGCGGTAATACCCATTGAAGGAGCCATCGGTACCATGGAAGGGATAGAGAGCATAGAAACGTATCTGGATAACCGTACGGCATCAATTCAGGTTAACTTCAATCAGAATGTAAACTTCAAATACACCTTCCTTAAACTGCAGGAGCGTATTAAGCAGGCTGCCGATAACCTGGATGAGAACTTTATTGTATCGGTGAACCGGGTCGATATACAGCAGCTCACCAACCAGTTTATGGAACTGCAGATAAGGGGCGAAGGCGGAACCGACCGTTTGCGCAACATTGTAGACCAGGAAATTGCTGCCGAGCTGGAAAACATCGACGGCATAGCTTCAGTTACCGTGTTTGGAGGAAAAGAACGCTCAATCGAAATTACATATGATAAGGGCGCACTGGAGGCATATGACATCACCCCGGCACAAATACGCAATGCCATCACTACCAATTCGGCAAACCGCACATTTGCAGGTTACCTGCACGAAAACCAGAAACAATATTTTGTACATGTAACAGCTGAATACGAACAGGTTAATGATATTGAAAATATAATCGTTGCGGAAGGCCCCATTTATCTTAAAGATGTAGCCGATGTGTTTTTTGGTGTGAAAGAGGAAGAAAGCATCAGCCGGGTGAATGGTCTTGATGCAGTCTCCATTGCCCTTGTCAGTGATTCACAGGCTAACCTCATCGAACTGTCACAGAAAGTACAGGACCGGATAGCTGCCCTTAATGAAAAGCTGGAGGTAAAAGATGTAGAACTGGTCATTCAGACCAACCTTGCTGAGACCATGGAAAAGAATATCGATCAGATAATGGACCTTGCGCTGGTTGGTGGGCTTTTGGCAATCTTTGTACTGTGGATGTTCCTGAAAAACGTGCGCATTGTTTCCATCATTGCCCTGGCCATACCGGTGTCGGTATTCACTGCTTTCAACCTGTTTTATGCATTCAATGTTACTATAAACAGCCTGACACTTGTAGGACTGGTGCTGGCTATAGGTATGCTGCTCGACAACAGTGTGGTGGTGCTCGAAAACATTTACCGCCTTTCGGGAAAGCGATACAGTCCCGACGTCGCTGTGGTGCAGGGAACTACCGAAGTATGGCGGTCGATTGTTGCCGCTACCCTCACTACCGTAACAGTTTTCCTGCCATTCCTTTTTTCTTCGGAATACATGGTAAAACTCCTTGGCAACCATATAGGAGTTTCAATCATTTCAACCCTTACGGTTTCATTATTTGTTGCGTTGCTGCTCATCCCCATGGCAGCTCATTACCTGCTGAAGGGAAAATCGTCGCACAACATTTTTTACGAAAAGGTAACAACCAACAACCGAATCATTCAAATTTATATATTGCTGCTTAAAGCCAGCATGCGATCACCTGCAGCTACCGTAATTGGAGCCATTGTAGTGTTTTTCATAACCATCTTTATTGTACTTGCTGTAAGTATAAACAACCTGGAAGAGGTGGAAGAAAACCGGTTTTCAATTTATGTAACCATGCCAACGGGGTCAACGCTTGAGGCTACCGACCTTGTGGTAGCCGAGGTGGAAAGCAGGCTGGAAGGGGTGGAAGAAAGGCAGGATGTCATTTCCAACATACAGGAGGAAGAGGCAGTACTGACTGTTGTTATGCAGGAGGATTTCAAAAAGATTAGCGACCGCAACATAGCAGAGATCAAATCACAGGTAGAAGGGCTCGTGCAGAACATTGCACAGGCCGAAATAAGCCTTACAGCCCCTGCTTCCAGTGCACGGTTCCGTGGTGGAGGTGGAGGCGGCGGTGCAGGGATGCAGAATTTCAGCCGTTTCCTTGGAATCGGTGAGAACCAGGAACGCATTGTTATTAAAGGCGAGGATTTTACTTCCATGAAAGGCGTTGCTGAAGACCTGCAATATTACATTGAAAGCCTCGAGTCAATCAGAAGTGCCAATGTGAGTGTTGCCAGCAACCGACCCGAGCTGCATCTCCATTTTAACCAATTACTGTTAACTCAGTTCGGACTTAACCTGAATAATATAGCCTCTGAACTTGGCTCATTTACCAATGAATTTTCATCAGGTGTAAATTTCAAGCAGGGAAATGAAGAATATGAGATCATCATAAAGGAGAAACTTTTTGATGAAGAAGAGGAAAGGGAAAAAGACATCGACGATTTACGGCGCCTTCAGGTAAGCAACAATCAGGGCGCCAGTTACGACCTGCAGGATATAGCTGAATTGGTTTATTCCGATGGCATGGCCAGCATTACAAGAATTAACCAGGAAAAACAGATTGAACTTTTTTATCGCTTTGCCGAGGAAGCCGAGCAATCGAAAGATCTTCTGGTGGCATACCGGCTGGAAATAGATGAAATTGTAGGTAATTATAAATTGCCTCCCGGTGTGGCAGTTGAAGTAATTCATGAAGAAGACCAGTTTTCTGAATTTTATTTTCTCATCGGGGCAGCATTTATCCTGATCCTGATGATACTGGCTTCTGTCTTTGAGTCGCTCATCACTCCGGTAGTACTTATGTTCTCGGTACCCCTGGCTGCAATCGGCTCCTTCATTGCCTTAATCCTTACTGGCAACAGCCTGTTTAATGCAAATACCCTTACTGGCTTTCTGATATTGCTGGGTGTTGTAGTAAACAACGGCATTATTCTCATTGATTTCACCAACATACTGCGAAAGGAGGGATACGGGAAATCGCGGGCGCTGATAACAGCTGGCCTTTCAAGGGTGCGGCCGATATTGATTACAGCCATTACAACTATTGTAGCCATGATGCCACTGGCAATGGGGCAGTCGGAATACGTGGGAGCCATAGGAGCGCCTTTCGCAATCACTGTAATTGGTGGCCTTTCGGTAAGTACCCTGCTTACACTGGTATTTGTGCCCACGCTGTATTTTGGTATGGAGAATGCCATGAACTGGCTTAAATCGCTCCACTGGTCGCTGAAGGTTATGCAAATTGTATTACTGGTGGCCGCTTCGGCTTACATCTATTTCGAAGTCGATTCCTTTGTCTGGAAGCTGATCGGGTTTATGCTGATATTTATTCTGGTTCCCGGAGTCACAGCCTTTGTGCTCACCAGCCTGCGCAAGGCCAGCTCGAAGGTTATCGATGAAAACAAATCCATCCGTATTGAAGTGCGCAACCTGGTTAAAATATACGATCGTGATAGCCGTTTTGCCCGTGAATGGAAGTCTGGCATCAAAATCAGGGAACATGCAGGCTTATCAAAAGACTACCGCAAAGCACGCGATTTTTACGACCTGGTGTGGCAGATTCCTCTTTTTGGTTTTCTTGTCTACTTTACTTTCTATTATATTGAAAGCCACGTGTGGATGTGGATAATGTCGCATTTTGTCTTTTTCTTTTTGTTTTTGCTGTGGGTACCCTTCTCCCAGGTATTGAAAAATAAATATGAAGATACTTCCAAACCAGTTTACCCAAAGCTCGACAGGATTATAAATAATATTCTTTTCTGGGGAGTACCTGCACTGTTCCTGTTCATTTTCTTTCTTGAATGGGACAATATGGGAATGGTAATCTTTGTAGGCATTATCTGGATATTGCTGCTTGCAATATACCGTTCGGGTGATTACATTCACCGTAAAAAATTAAACATTGCCCGCATCGAAGGCCGTTTGAGTGGTTTCCGGCGTTGGTATTTCACTATGGTACGCCAGATTCCTGTAATAGGAAAGCGGAAAGTTCCGTTCAGGGCGCTAAATGGGGTTTCCCTCGAAATCAATACCGGTATGTTTGGCCTGCTGGGTCCCAATGGAGCAGGTAAATCGACCATGATGCGCATAATATGTGGCATACTGGAACAAAGCTACGGCAAGATATGGATCAACGGGCTCGATACGCAGAAGCACCGTGAGGAATTGCAGGGACTTATCGGTTACCTGCCACAGGCTTTCGGCACCTATGAAAACATGTCGGCATGGGAGTTCCTCGATTACCAGGCCATTTTAAAAGGAATTACTGACATTAAAACACGGCACGACCGGATGGAGTACGTTCTGAAAAGTGTACACATGTACGACCGTAAAGACGACAACATCGGGTCGTTTTCAGGAGGGA
Source organism: Mariniphaga sp. (assembly GCA_024636975.1). Classification (GTDB taxonomy): domain Bacteria; phylum Bacteroidota; class Bacteroidia; order Bacteroidales; family Prolixibacteraceae; genus Mariniphaga. Next base: position 10,139 of record JAGXGA010000058.1, on the reverse strand, counting down.
TGAAGCAGCGAATCGGAATTGCCCAGATACTGCTCAATCTTCCGCGTATCCTTGTGGTGGATGAACCCACGGCCGGTCTCGACCCGCGTGAACGCATACGCTTCCGGAACCTGCTGGTTGAACTGAGCCGCGAACGCATCGTTATATTCTCTACCCACATAATTGAAGACATCTCCAGTTCGTGTAACCAGGTGGCTGTTATTAACAGGGGCGACCTGAAGTATTTCGGCGCACCCAACGACATGCTGCGTATGGGCGACGGATTTGTATGGCAGATGACTCTGCCGGCCAAAGAGTTCGATACTTTTGCCAACAAGCAGCTTATCGTGCATCATATGCGTGATGGCGAAAATATTAAACTTAGGGTGCTTGCAAAGGAAAAACCATCAGCCGATGCGGTTAATGTGTCGCCGCACCTGGAAGATGCATACTTGTGTTTACTAAAAGATTTTGCAAAAAATACCTGATCCATGAAACAAGAATTAATACTGAAAGACTGGCTTTTTAATCAGGCAATAATGATTCGCTATAACCTTAAAATCATTTTTGCAGGCAGGTTCTTCTGGTTTCTGATGGCCGCTTTTGCATTTTTCCTGTTCTTTGCAATAGAGGTTGTGTGGAACAGAGGTACTTTAAGTGAAGGCACTGTTTACGAATTACTTTTATTCCCGGGCATGCTGCTTATATTTTACCCTTCGGTGTTTGGAATACAAAACGATGATGATTCAAGGATGCTTGAAATCCTGTTTGGAATTCCCAACTACAGGTATAAGGTATGGCTGGTACGGTTGATGCTGATATATGTCCTCATTTTTATAATTATTATGCTCTTTGCCGCCGCCGCTTCAGTCCTTTTATACAGGATAGAGATCGTTGAAATGGCCTACCAGCTGATGTACCCCATCGTTTTCCTGGGTTCAATGGCATTCATGTTCTCCACCGTAATAAAGAACGGAAACGGCACTGCCGTGCTGCTGGTGCTTATTGGTGTTGCCCTCCTGATAACGCAGGAAATGGTGGAACGGACCCAGTGGAATGTGTTTTTAAATCCTTTTCAGATTCCAAACAACTTCAATGAATTCATTTGGCAGGGGCTTATCACTAAAAATCGTATCTTCCTGGGAATCGGCAGCATCGTATTCATCCTTTACGGATTGTATAACCTGCAGAAGAGGGAGAAGTTTGTATAAGAACTTCAATACTGACAGATAACGGGGTGAGCTGAGTTGTTTTTTTATTATCTTTCACTTTTTTGAAAGAATCAGACTATGAAAACAAATCCTGCTCAACCTGATAATAGTTATCATCTGCTATATTCCCGGCTGCCGTTTTTCGTAAAAATCAATCTGCCCCTTGTTCTGATAATCCTGTTAATTGCATCGTGTACCAACAGCTCAGTTTATGTATCTCCTACAGGAAATGACACCTGTGGGGGTACAAAATCGGAAGCTGTAGCCACTCTGCAGCGGGCTGTTGAACTTACAAGGGGGCGTGAAAAGAAAAAAATAATTGTTGGCGAAGGCAACTACTACAATGTATCAGTAAAAATATCCAAAGAAGATTCCGGTATACTTATAGCAGGCCAACCCGGCAAAAGCGTGAAGCTTTATGGAGGTATCCCGCTCCGGGGTTGGCAGACAGCCGGCGAATGGCTGGAAACAGAAATACCGGAAGATGTATCTCTTGATTTCAGGATTCTTACAATAAACGACACCTTGCGCGACCGGGCGAGGTTGCCTGAAAAGGGGGCCTTCAATCACCGGAACGAATGGCCGCACCAATGGCAAAGCTCCCAGGGCGGATGGTCGCAAACACCCACTGAGGAGGACCTGACTACCCTCTACTACAATCCGGATGATCTGGGACCGTGGCTAAATCCAGCCAATGCCGAACTTACTGTTTTCCATGCCTGGGACGACTCCTATGCAGGCGTGGCAGCAAACGATACGGTAAACCACAGACTTACATTTTCAAATAAAACAACCCATCCGCCGGGCGCTTATGCCTCCTGGGCAGGCGAAAAAACACACCAGTACATTGTATGGAACATCCGTGAGGGTATGACCCGCCCGGGACAATGGTACCTCGACCGTCCCAACCGTAAAATTGTGTACTGGCCCTTGCCCCATGAATCGGCAGAAAAAATAACGGCTGTGATCCCGGTTCAAACCCACCTGCTTCATATTGAAAACGGTACTTCAGGCATCACAGTTGAAAACCTGCTGCTGTCGTGTGCCGGAGCACCCATCATTAATCCCGGGTATGGAACCTATGCAGTTACAGGAGCCATAGTGGCCGATAAAGTTGAAAACCTGGTCCTCAGAAACCTGCAGATAAAAAATGTTGCAGGTTGGGCGGCTAAAATTGATGGAGAAAATATTACAGTTGAAGATTGCGGGTTTTCCTATACAGGGGCCGGTGGATTGTCGTACAGGGGCAAAAATATCGAAATCAGCCGCTGCGGACTGCATGATATGGGTAAACTGTACTTTGGTGCAGTGGGCATTATGGGGGGCGGAGAAAATAACCGGGTGGCCGGTTGCGAGTTGTACAACCTGCCCTATTGCGCCATTAACGGATTGGGGAAAAAATCGGTTGCCGAAAACAACCTCATTTATAATTTTAAACAGATGATGGTTGACGGTGGCGCCATCTATTGCTATGGAGGCGATTCCACCATCTACCGTAACAATGCCGTGCTTGCAGGCAGCGGCAACACCACCGAAAAATGGAGCTATTACTTCGATGAGCTTTCAGAAAACTGCATCATGGAAAACAACCTGGCCGTTAATACCATTGTGCCCATGCACCACCATATGGCCAACGGGATTACCATCCGCAACAATCTTTTCATCGATGAGGGCCACCAGAAAATCAGTTACCCTTTAAGCTCGAACCTCGAATTTATGGGAAACACATTTGTCGCCGGTGAAATATTGTTTTCTGGTCCAAATGGCGAAAAGGGCGCTATTGCAAAAGAAAGCCTGAACCCTGTTTTTCAAAAATACTTCAATTGCAACGGAATTACGGAGTTTACCAACAACAGGTTCTATACCAATACTGTGAGGCAGGATGTGCTTCATGTTTACAATAACATTAAAAACCAGGAGTTTGATAAAGGAAAACAAGCGGATAATTTAATCGAAGGGACAACAACTGATATGAAAATCCCGGATCATTTTAAACAAACCGGTTACCGTAACAACTTTGAGCAGGTTTATAATTCATTAACCGGAAAATGAAACCAGGCCTACACCAGCCGGTTGGTTTCCACATCGGGAAAAATAATGAAGGGCTTGAATGATTTTGCCTCCTCAAAATCCATTCGTGCGTATGAAATAATAATAACCACATCGCCAACAGCGGCCTTACGAGCAGCCGGGCCATTCAGACAAATAGTCCCCTTCCCGCGCTCACCTTTGATTACGTAAGTTTCCAGTCGTTCCCCGTTATTTATATTTACAACCTGCACCTTCTCGTTCTCAATCAGGTTTGCGGCATCCATTAAATCCTCATCTATGGTAATGCTGCCAACATACTGCAGGTTGGCTTCAGTAACGGTAACTTTGTGAATTTTCGATTTACAAACTTCTATCTGCATAACACAGTTCCTTTCAATTAAAAACGAACATTATCAATCAATCGTATCTTTCCGCAATAAACAGCAATACATCCTGTTTTTTCACCCTCCTCCGACCAGTTGCCAATGCGTTGAAGACTTTCATTGTCAACAACTTCAAAATATTCAACAGTTAATGCCGGGCTATTGTTGATGGTTTCGGTCACCCAATTTTCAATCTCTTTAACGGTTTTTTCACCAGCAAGTTCTGCAGCCCGGTTAAGTGTCTGATTAATAAGGGCTGCCTCTTTCCGGTCTTCGGGCGAAAGCAGTTCATTGCGTGAACTCATAGCCAGTCCGCTTTCTTCCCTGACTATATCACAGGCAACAATTTCCACCGGCAAACTAAGTTGTTTTACCATTGCATTAATTATTGCAAGCTGCTGAAAATCCTTCAGCCCGAAATAGGCTCTCCGGGGCTGTACAATGTCGAATAGTTTGCTAACCACCTGTGCAACTCCGTTAAAATGCCCGGGGCGATGTTTCCCCTCCATTACCGTTTCAAGCTTTCCAAAGTTAAATTTACGGTTATCCGGCCCGGGATAAATTTCCTCTGCCTCAGGAGCAAAAACCATGTGGCAGCCTGTGCCTTCGAGCAGTTTCAGATCAGCCTCCAGATTACGGGGATAGCGTTTTAAGTCATCGGGATCGTTGAACTGGTTTGGGTTTACAAAAATGCTTACCACCACCACCGGGTTTTCCGCCACTGCCCGCGCCACCAATGTCAGATGACCACGGTGCAACGCTCCCATTGTCGGCACAAAACCAACCTCTACTTCATTACCTGTCAGCTGCAATTGCTCACTAAGCGCACTCCTTGTTTTAACGAGAATCATTTTTATAAAAATTGACACTGCAAAGTAAATAAATAATCTTTTCAATACAGCCCGCAAAGTTTCTTATCACAGCAGGCTTAACACTGCAGAAATGCCTTAAATTGATTATTCACGATATTTTTCTTACCTTTGCATACTGTTATAAAGCGCGCTTACAGCTCAATGGAAAAGAAAAAGATCCTTTACATAGCTCAGGAAATTACCCCTTACTTACCGGAAAGTGAGATGTCGGAAATAGGTCGTAACCTGCCACAGGGAGTGCAGGAGAAAGGACGCGAGATACGCACTTTTATGCCACGGTACGGATGTGTTAACGAACGCCGGAACCAGTTGCATGAAGTGATTCGCCTGTCGGGGATGAACCTTGTAATTGATGATACCGATCACCCGCTCATCATAAAGGTGGCCTCGATACAGGCTGCCCGCATGCAGGTCTATTTTATCGACAATGAAGATTACTTTCACCGGAAACAAGTGGTAGCCAATTCGAAAGGGGAGGAATTTCCCGATAACGACGAACGTGCCCTGTTTTTTGCCCGGGGTGTGCTCGAAACGGTAATTAAGCTCCGTTGGGCGCCCGATATAATTCACTGCCACGGCTGGCTCACAGGGCTGGTACCGCTGTTTATCAAGAAATATTATTACAATAACCCGCTTTTTGCCCAAAGTAAAGTGGTTTATTCCGTTTACAACGACGATTTTAAAAAAACTCTTAACTCCGATCTGAAGGATAAAGTGCTGTTTGAAGGAATGGTACCCGAAGATGTTCCCCTTCTGGAAAAACCCGATTTCGTGAATTACAGCAAGCAGGCCATCGATTATTCCGATGCAGTGATCCAGGGAACCAAATCCATAAATGCCGAAGTTCAGAAATACGCACAAGCGAACGGAAAGCCTTTTCTTGAATTTCAGCCCAAAGAAACATACATCGATGCCTACGACAATTTTTATCAAAAGGTGTGGTAGTTGTTAAAAAATCAAATTTTATTCTAAAAAGATCAAATTTGCGATGAATAGATCAGCTCCCTCATCGATTTTTTATACGTTTGTCTAATTTTCCGGTAATCAGGAAAAAATACATTAAAACAAGTATTCAGTGAAACAAAGAATAATAATGAAATTCCGCTTTCTGGCCCCTGTAGTTGCGCTTTTGGCTCTACTTACTGCCTGCAACGAAACCAGCGACCTGGGAATGGATCTGTTGCCATCAAGCGACTTAATCGATGTAAAAAACCTGGTGGAAAAGAGCAGCTTTTCAGCATTTACCTATAGCGAGGACTCAATCCGCACAGATGAACCATCCAAAAGCCTGCTGGGAAGTTTTTACGATCCGGAGTTTGGATTGACTACCATAAATTTTGCGACGCAATTCAGGCTGTTCGATTTTCCCGATTATGGCGCTAATGCGGTAGCCGATTCGGTTAAACTGTTTTTATACTACCGCCATGTATACGGCGATACGGTAACACCGCAAACCTTCAGGGTGTATGAACTGGAATCACCACTGGATATCGATGCAGCTTACCGTCAGGACATAAACCTGCAGGCATATTCCTCCGATTTCCTGCTGGGAGAAAAAATTTATACCCCGGTTGTGCGGCTTGACTCGGCATCACAGGATACCTTTTACCAGCTTATTACAATACCTATTGATATTTCACTGGGCGAAAAACTTGTTAATGCCCCTGATTCTGCAATGGCCGATAACGATGAATTCCTGGAGTATTTCAAAGGATTGATGATAGAATCGGAAGCCCGGACGTCAACGGGAGGAAGCATTTTAACCCTTGAAACAGTTTACAGCAGCACGTGGCAGGGTTCTGCCCTGGTGGTGTATTACAACAACGACTCAAACCGAAATGCTGCCACACCCGATACCTTGCTGAATCCTTACTTAATAAGTCCGTTCAGCGCACGGGTAAATTCAATCGACCACGACTATTCCGGTACGGCATTCTTCGATGATCTGAATATGGATACCGGTGAGGATTCACTGATATATGTGCAGACAATGGGTGGATTGAAATCGAAAATATACATCGACCAGCTGTCTTCATGGCGCGATTCGGCAGCCGTGGAAATCAACAAGGCCGAGTTGATCTTCCAGATCGATACGCTCGCTTCTGAGGTGGACAAGTACCCACCGCCATCAAGGCTACTGTATACTTACATCAATGAAGATGGGCAGGAGAACCTGCCGGCCGATTACTGGTTCAGTTTTGATGTCGATCCCGGATTCTACGGGGGGTTTCTCGATACCACCAATTATACCTATCGGTTTAATATTACACAGCACCTGCAGCAGATAGTGGAAGGTACCGTTCCCAACAACGGCTTCTTTTTAACCACGGCCCGCAAAAACAGCGAAGCCAACCGGGTAGTGCTCAAGGGCAGCACCAGCGAAACAGGCATAAGGCTTGTAATTACCTATTCAAAATATTTGGAGTAAATAATTCATTTACTCATAAAAAACCGTTCCGTGGAAAATCCGCGGAACGGTTTTTTTTTGCTCCACACCCTGCATGCTGTTATTTTAAATCTTCACCCAGCCCTGAAATATCGGCACCGGTTCAAAGAGTGTTCAGGGCAATACCAGGCAGCATTCGGCAGAAACACAAAATATTTGCGTCTTTTCAATAGAAACAAAAATATTTGCGCCTTTTCAATAGAAAAGAAATATTACGTATTTGTAAAAGAGACGCAAAATATTGCGTCTCTACGAATTCAATAATCATTTATTATGAAATCTATCATCATTCCAATTTTTGGGATTGTTGATGATATAATCTTTTATCCGTTGATATTCCGCAGCATTTCGGATTATATGGTCGTGAAACCGGGGTTGCCAGGCGAAATTGATATTGTTGTTTCGTGCATATTTTGTTACCCCTGTTTTATATCCACGAATAATTGATGCCATATTTTGGGATTGGGGGCCAAATTGATTTTTTGGTTTTGGGGTTTGTTCGTTTGGTGGTGGCGGCGGTGGCGGGGGTGATGGTGGTGGCGGAGGCTGTAGAGACGCAATATTTTGCGTCTTCCCCAAAGACGCAAAATATTGCGTCTCTACGTTAGAACCCATGTTTCGTTCCGTAATACAATTATCGTTTTTTTCATGGTCCCGGATATCATCCGGTTTATCAATCACAATAATTCCATGAACATGGTTTGGCATAACAACATGAACATCCAATATTACAAATGGAAAATGTTCAGGTATTTCCAACCAACATTAGTATTCCTTTTCCCCTATTTCAGAATAATTCATTTTACCATCACAAACGTCACCAAAATAATATTCCCTGTTTGCTGCACAAATGGTAATAAAATAGGATGCATTCCACCCATAATCCCAGTTTTGCAGCCGGGCAGATTGAATGCGATATTTGTTTTGGAAATTATGCATTTGCTGTATTGCTGATGCTTTGCAGCAGAATTATGAAGGCAACTTTTTGGGGGAATCAGTTGTTTCCCCTTCCTCAATCCGTTTCAGATGGCAAAACAACAATTCGCCAGTTTTTTCATCCCGCAGGTGCATTCCGTTTCCTTCGCAGTAACTGAAGAAATTACAGTCGGCACAAATCCCTGTTTTTGTCCAACTTCGATCCCTGTAGATTAAATATTTTTTGAGCCAGGTGTCTTTAAAACTGTCATGGTAGATATTTCCCTGTATAAAATTATCCCTCAGGTTGGGGCAGGCAGAAATGGAGCCATCCACAAGAACGGAGGCTACATTGATTCCTGCCCGGCAAAAGAAGAAATTGTCTCTTACCTTTCCTTCATAGTTGCCAAGGAAACCTTCGCAACCGTAGCTTAGCTTAATCTTTCCTTCTTTTCTGACCTTTTCTATAAAATCGAACAATCCTTTAAATTCCGTTGGGTTTAGCTGAAGTGAATCCTGATTCTTGGCCCTGCCCGTAGGAAATATTGTAAAAATACGCCACTCCTTAAGTTTGAGTTTTACCAGCAAAGCATACAATTCGGGCAGTTCAGCCAGGTTTTTCCGGTTGGCACAGGTTACAACATCATAGCGTACACCGGTTGTTTCGCTCAGCAGGCTTATTGCATTCACTGCATTCCGATAGCTTTTATTATTCCCCCGCAGCCAGTTATGAGATTCTTCCAAACCATCAAGGCTTATTGTTACTGCCCTGATGCCCGAATCCAGCAGTTTACCCAGCACAGGCCGGGTCATTCCCATTCCATTCGATACCAGTCCCCAAGGGAATCCGCGGTTATAAAGCGCAGTTCCTATTTCAGACAGATCTTTACGCAGCAGGGCCTCTCCCCCGGTTAAAACAATCATTGTATTGTTCGGTGCGAGTATCGGGGTAATATCGTCGAGGGCTTTAAAGAAATCTTCCCGGGGCATATCCTTAACCCCGGCATCTTTTTGGCAATCGCTTCCGCAGTGGAGACAGTTTAAATTGCACCGGAGGGTACATTCCCAAAAGATGTAGTTGAGCTGATGGATTTTCTTTTCGTTGTCGCGGTACCGGTTATGAAGTTTTAGGGCAATCTTCTTTTTGAGGGAAAGCTTTGTTGCACTCATTCCTTGTCTTTGAGTTTTATGTTGAACTCCTTTTCTGTTGTTCCGTGGTCCCATACATCATTTCCTCCGGTAAATTCAGGATCAATGAACTCAACAATGGTATCGAGCGCCTGGTATTCCCCACCCGTTTCACCGTTAACATCTTCGAACTCCAGCATGAAGGCCTGGTTATGGGGAAATTCCTCGTTGCTGACCTGGTAGTTGCCGGCGCCATCCGTGTAAGCAGTATCGTTACCCATTACCACCCTGATGTTTGGCAATACCTCAGAAGAGGCTTCCGACTTCACATTTCCATTTACCCTGAAGGTTGCATGAGGCGTTCCGTATTCTACTTCGGGTGAACCGTACATGCAGCAGCCCAAACTGCATACTGTCCCAAACCCGAGTAAGGTTAACAATACACGCAGCAGCTTATTGTAATTTTTGTACAGAAAAAGGGATGGGTTTTTCATTTTGGTTTTATTTTAGGGGAAAGATAAAAAAGAATTGGTAAAGAAATGGTGCTTTAGAGCAGAGATTTGAAGAAGATGGATTTGATAGGGTGGTTGTAGGTTTATTGCGAGAAGGGACATTCCGCTTTCAGCAGGAATCGGTGTACGTTTTCAACAGGAATCATTCCGCGGATGTAACAAGTAGCTTCATATTTTTTGCCATCAGCGGCAGTTGTTAAGTAATTCTTTACAACTTAATTTCCATGTAATTCTGCCTCTTTCAACACATTGGATATATGTTGACCAATGTTTTGCTTAGAGGTGTCTAAAAGTTCAGCAAGTTGACTTTGATTCATCCACATACTGTAGGTTCCTATCATACCCAGTGTTATTTTTTGCTGCCTAAACAGCTCAGAAACCCTGTATTTATATCCTAAATAACCATTTCGTTAATTAATTCATTTATAGATTTCATCATTATTTCTATATCATCGGTACTCATTGAGTCATATTTAATATATCTTTTTTTAGTTAAATAAGCCAATTTCATACCGTCTATTCTAAATAGTGTCTGTCAATAAACAATAAAATGTTGATAACTAGCACTCTATTTGCTTCTTAAAAAGTCTTTTCCTTTGTAAATTTAGGAAAAAATACCAATGAAACTATTTGAAGATTTTAAAATAAAGTTTGAGAAGCCT
>JAGXGA010000057.1 GCA_024636975.1 Mariniphaga sp. | reverse complement strand
TTACCCCCGCCCGTAAGGGACTTACACCCTCTGGAAATATTTCATGCTCCACTTATGTTCATTGCAATGAAAAATTTGTATTTTTCGAATTTATTCAGAGCTTTCACAAAAGTGTGCACATGCTCATGCTGGGCACACACACGCGGTATAAAACATTGGGGTTTAAGTGGTTATTCAAGCATTCTGCCACACATCAAGTTCGGTGTAACTGGAAAGGCAAGTAGCCCGCAATCCCCAACGATTTCATACCGCCAACCGTTAATACAAATTTTTCATTACATAGTTGACCTTTAGTGAAACTTTTTCTATCTTTATATCGTGAAAAACAAATATGAAATTTAGTACCGCAATTTTCTACAAAGACTATTTTGATAAATTTTTTCTCAAGCAATCTGAAAAAACCAAAGCGAAAATAATCTGGACTATTCAATTGATTGAAGAACTTGAACGGGTACCAGAGATTTATTTAAAGCATATTGAGGCAACAGATGGTCTTTATGAAATTCGTATAAAACAAAGCGGTGATATTTTTAGGATCTTATGTTTTTTTGACCAGGGAAAGCTGATAATATTACTAAATGGATTTCAAAAGAAAACGCAAAAGACACCTAAAAAGGAGATAGAAAAAGCACTTAAAATTATGGAGGAATATAAAAATGAAAAGTAATAACAAAATGACTCTAAATGAATTTAAAGATAAACATTATGGAATTGAAGGAACCCAGAAACGGGATGAATTAGAAAATGGATATGAAGACTTTAAACTTGGTGCTTTACTGTATCAGGCCCGTATTGAAAAAGGGATGACACAATCAGAACTGGCAAAAAAAGTGGGTACTACTAAATCTTATATTTCCAAAATTGAAAATAACATTAAAGAAGTAAGGCTTTCAACATTGCAGAAAATAGTTCAATTGGGTTTGGGTGGAAAACTTGATTTATCGATAAAACTATAATCTTACGTTAACAATGTGCAAATTTCATAGCGATGCCGGTGCTTATCTCAGCCATGGATTCCGTTCACAGTTTCATCTTAGAGGAAAGGACCGTGCTTCGCAATTCGCTACGAAATTTAGCACCTGACCGTTAGGATGCATTCGCTCACAAAAGTGATTACTAAAACAATAATAAAAATAACATCATGAAATGAGCTTGAGCAATAATACACACCAACAGAGAATTATTAAAATCCTCATGCGAATTCCATGTTATAACGTTAAAAACTTACAATTTTAATAACATGAAAATTAAGCCGATTTTGTTCTTTTTAATTGCTGCAACTTTTTTTGCATGCGAAAGAGATTTGGAAAATGTAACAGTTGATTACAGTTTTAAACTTAAAACATCAGAATCATATGATTCAGTTGAATTGCTTTTCCTACATATACGAGCCTTTCAACCTAATGGAAATGAAAATGCTGTCCGTACAGTATATCTTGAGTCTCAAGATTTAAATTTTTCCATGAACAATTACAATTCCGAATATAACCTTGGATCTTCACATATTGAACCAGGAATAATTAATGGTTACGACATCTCGCTTAGCGAATTTTTTGTTTTCAAAGACGGCGAGAAAATTAGAATTACTGAAGTAAACACAACACCCATAGAGGTTCTTCAAGAAATTGATTTTACTGAAGATAAAAATCACTCAATTTGTTTTGAGTTAGATTTTGACAATTCAATTAGTGTTGATAATGAGAATAATTATATTATTGAACCTCTAATTAAAATAATTCAAAACGCACGCTAATCGGGTAGCCTGCCCTGTCAGCAAACGCTGACAGGGAGAAGCTCTCACATCATCCCGCCTAAGGCGGGACGGTTCGTCAAGTCATCAGGAAACCGAGGGACATAGTCCCATCCTAATTAACAGGTTTACTTTGATTGTACCCTTTAGAAATATTTCATGCTATTTAAATGATTATTCCCGAAAATTTGTATTTCTCATCATTTTTAGATCTTTCAGTAAAGTATGTAAATGATTATGCCAGGCTCACACTTTGTGCATAATTGCAAGAATCATCCTACATAATATAAACAATTAAAAAATAGTGATATGAAAAATCTGAATTTTAAAGTAACCCGATTGATTTCAAACTTATATGACAAGGAAAAAAAGAAACTTTTTTTGGTGATAAATTTAGCCTGGATTATCGGCAGAGTAAGTCTGATTTCAACTTTTCTTTATCATCTTACTGTTAATTTAGATAAAGCTGATAAAATTGCAATCATTTGTGATTATATTTGAATTTAATTAAATATTTAAAGATATGTTGACTAAAAACATTGTAAGGCAATCTATTGACAGTCTTCCTGATTCGTTTACAATTGATGAGCTCATCGAACAATTAATATTTGTTGAAAAGATTGAAGATGGCATAAAACAATCGAATGACGGTAAAACTATATCAAATGACGAAGTAAAAAGTATGATTGAAAAATGGTCAAGATAGTCTGGACTAAATTGTCAACTGAAGATTTAAAAGAAATCTTCGATTATATAGCAAAGGATTCTACCAGATATGCTTCAATTACTGTTAATAAAATCTATAACCGGGCTCAGGATATAATTGATAATCCTTACGTTGGTCGTATTGTTCCAGAGATAAATGTTAATGTCATCCGAGAAGTGATTTCTGGAAATTATAGGATAGTATACAAAATAATCAGTGAATTTCAGGTTGATATATTAAGAGTTTATCATTCAGCAAGATTATTAAAATCAGATAGACTGACATAAATAACCAGGCACAATCGGGCAGCCTGCACTGTCAGCAAACGCTGACAGGGAAAAGCTCTCACACCATCCCGCCTAAGGCGGGACGGTTCGTCAAGCCATCAGGAAACCGAGGGATATAGTCCCATCCCAATTAACAGGTTTACTTTGATTGTAGAGTTCCGGTAAAGGAACGAAACCCCGTTTCTTCAATCGTTCAACAGTAATTTTAATCAGATCAGGCTACGCCTTTTCTTTTCAGATTTTTTCTCCCGATGCATCGGGTCCATACGCCAGTAGCGGAGCCGGTTACGAATCCACCCGTCCAGTTCATTGAGTTTGTTTTGGATGCTTGCTGATTCGGAAGGCATTTACCTATCCACGCAGAACTTCGTTGAGTTTCCCGATTCGTTCGTCGAAACTCATTGGAGTGGTTTTCCGGGTTATCATTTTTAGCTTTGGACTGGAAATCACATGAAATGCGCCCCGAATTTTTGCACCTTAACGTTATGCTGCGGCATCGTCCAACTATATTATATCCATCATTTTTACCCGGCTTTTATTTCACAGTAATAAATATTTTCTTAATTTTGTATCCAAATGAATACATTTTAAATGTACTTTATTGAAAAAACAGTTGAGTTTGATAAATGGCTTAGAAAAGTTAGGGATTTGAGAGCCAAAGCTAAAATATTATTTCGCATTCAAAAAATTGAGCGAGATGGACATTTGGGAAACTATAAACCCGTTGGTGATGGAATTTTGGAATTAAAAATAGTTTACGCTAAAGGATACAGAATTTATTATACAGAAAAAAGAGGAAAAATAATTCTTTTACTTATTGGTGGGGAAAAATCGACTCAACAAAAAGGCATTGAAAAGGCAAAAATGATATTCAAAAAATTAAAATAATATACGCATATGGAAACTTCAAAATTTGATATAGCAGATTATTTAGATAATAATGAAATGATCGCTGAATATCTTAATACTGTTTTGGAAGAAGGAGATAATTCAGATGTGATTACAGCAATCGGACATATTGCAAAATCAATTGGAATGACCAAAATTGCAGAGGAAACCGGACTTAGCAGACCAAGTTTATATAAAGCCTTATCAGATGGAGCAAAACCTCAATTTGAAACAATAATGAAAGTATTAAGAGCAATTGGAGGACAAATAAAAATAAGTCCAATTAATGCTTAAAACGAACCATAAATGTGTGCACATGGCAATGGGCAGTCTGGAGCAAATTTCAACTGACAAATATTAATCAACAGTTTAGGAATCTGAACAGACAGAGTGCTGAAGGGCCCTACGCCACATGCACCTGAACGTTAGCTGGGATAATAACAAAATGATGGATAAGTTAAGATTATGGTATAGAACTTTTCGATATCAATATAAAAATGACATCGGAGGTATGAACTTCATTAAAAGCAGTTTGAAAAGTGGAGATACAGCTTTTGATATTGGAGCACACAAGGGTGGATATTTAAATCTAATGAGACGATGTGTCGGAAATCAAGGATTAGTTATTGGCTTTGAACCCCAAAACGTTCTATATGAGTATTTAAGTTCTATTAAAAAGTCGTTGAATTGGTCCAATGTAAAAATTGAACATTTGGCACTATCCGATAAAGAAGGAAAATCAAAATTATATATTCCTGCTAATAAAGTTAAACAAGATTCCTCTCCAGGAGCCAGTTTACTAAATATAACTTCAATGAATAATATACATAGAAAGGAAGAAATAAATACACAGACAATAGATAATTATATAAATCAGAACCAATTGAATCCCACATTTCTGAAGATTGATGTTGAAGGTAATGAACTAAATATATTTAAAGGAGGAGAAAGTCTTTTAAGTACTGTAAAACCCAAGATATTGGTGGAAATTGAAGCTCGGCACATTGGAGAAGAAAAGGTTATGGAAACTATTGAATTTTTAAAAGAGATGAATTATTCTGGCAAATTCATACATAAAAAAGAATTGATTAATTTGGAGAAATTTACATTTACAAAATATCAAAACGCTTTAAATATGAATGAATATTGTAACAATTTCATATTTGAATGATAAATTACCCCAACTAACGAGTAGCCTGCACTGACAGGGATAAGCTCTCACACACACTATATTTTATCCATCATTTTTAACCGGCATTTTTTCTATGTCCAAAAATTATATTAAATCTTGAACATAAGGGTTTGCGGAAACGATGGATAAAATTACTATAACGTTAGGGCAAATGCTGGAGCGACACTGCAAATAGATAATTTATAGATAAGTAATAGATATTTTGATATTTTGACTTACCTTTGAATAGATAAATTATAAATAGTCAATGGATAAATTTCAAAATAAACTAAACTTTGATTTTAAGGCTAATCAGCAGATATTAAAACTGATAAGTTATATTGATTCATTTAAAGGTAAGTGGAATATAGTTGAACAAAAGGAAAATGTTTACCTGAAAGAGCTTCGTAGGATTGCCACTATTGAATCAATTGGCTCATCAACCAGGATAGAAGGTGCTCAATTGACTAATGAGGAGATTAAAGAACTTCTTGATAATTTTGAAATAACGAAACTTAAAACACGAGACCAACAAGAAGTAGTCGGATATTATGATGTTCTTGAGATTATTTATGAAAGTTTTATTGACATTCCGATTTCAAAAAATTTTATTCAACAGTTGCATCAACGATTATTAAAATATAGTACCAAAGATGACAGACATCGGGGTAATTATAAAAATCTATCGAATAAAGTTATAGCAAATTATCCTGATGGCACTCAAAAGGTGATTTTTAATACAACTGAGCCACACTTGGTTGAGAACGAAATGACTGCCTTGATTGATTGGACAAATCAACAATTGAAAATAAAAGAGATTCATCCATTAGTGATTATAGGATTATTTATATATGAATTCCTTTCAATTCATCCATTTCAAGATGGAAACGGAAGATTATCCAGATTGTTAACTAATTTACTATTGCTTAAAAATGATTATCAATTTATTCAATATGTCTCGTTTGAAAATTTGATTGAGCAAAAGAAAAAATCCTATTATGAGGCATTAATGGATGGACAGAAAGATAGGTATACCGATAATGAGCGAATAAATAGTTGGATTATATTTTTCCTGTCCTCCTTAGGGACTTTGATACAGAGACTTGAACAGAAATATGATGTATTTAAATCGAAAGGAGGATATCTTAACGATAGACAGAAAAGGATTAAAGAATTCATAGAAATAGAACAACCAATCAAATTAGCAGATTTAGTCAAAGCAATTCCTGAAATTTCGATACATACTTTAAAAAAGGATTTGCAATATTTAAAAACTGAACAGATAATTGCTTCGATTGGAAAAAATAGAGGGACAATATACATGATTAAAGAATAATAAGTACTTGCCCTAAAATGCGGCCAACATTGGGGGCGAGGTTACCGATAACTGGTTGGAACAATATAGAACGAAATCTTATTTTGGAATTAAGATTAACTTTTCTATTGACATAAAAAAATTATTTTAACCTTAAAATTCCGTTCCGCAACATACACAGGCAATTAACAGAAAAATCCGAAAGAAGTGGATTTATGATATCTTGAGTATTTTTACTCAGCCCATTGAGTAAAATTAAATTTTATGCTTCAACATATTCTAATACAAACTATTAAAGACGAATAATTAGTATCAGGGAAAAGAAATAAAAGAAATTAAAGTCTTAATTAAAAGGGTAACCACAAATCTGTTCAATCCAGGATTCCTGTCAGAATCGTATGCCTGTAAACCACCAGGTTGTTTACCACCAAAAAAAAGGCTACCAATGTAATGACAGCCTTTTCATTATTCTTTATTCTATTCGGATAGGATTGTCTGGCCGAAATCTCAACTGCATTCTAATACGCCAAAGCAAACAGCACCCTTTGGTTCGATGGGGCACCAGAGTAAATACAGTTTCCTGCTTCCTGTTCATTGTCGAGCGGGATACAACGGATGGTTGCCTTTGTTTCGTTCTTTATTTTTTCTTCGGTTTCAGATGTGCCGTCCCAGTGTGCAAGCACAAAACCTCCTTTATTTTTTATCAGGTCTTTGAACTCGTCCCAGGTATCGGCCTTAAGCGTATTCTCCGATCTGAAATTCAATGCTTTATTAAAAATGTTGGTTTGAATTTCCTCCAGCAGGCTCTGAATATGGTCTGTAATACCATCGAATGAAACAGTATTTTTTTCAAGGGTATCGCGCCGGGCCAGTTCCACTGTGTTGTTTTCCAAGTCGCGCGGGCCGATGGCAAGCCTTACAGGCACCCCTTTCAATTCGTATTCAGCAAACTTCCAGCCGGGTTTCTTGTTATCGTTGTCATCAAATTTCACCGATATGCCTTTGGCTTTCAGTCCTGCAACAATACCGTCCACCTTATTGCGGATGTTCTCCAGTTGCTCCATGTTTTTATAAACAGGCACAATAACCACCTGAATGGGAGCAAGCCTTGGAGGCAGCACCAGTCCGTGATCGTCGGAATGGGCCATAACCAAAGCGCCCATCAGCCTGGTGGAAGCACCCCATGAGGTAGCCCATACATACTCCTCCCTACCCTCTTTATTGGCAAATTTCACATCGAAAGCTTTTGCAAAATTTTGTCCCAGAAAATGGGAAGTGCCCGATTGCAATGCCTTGCCATCCTGCATCAGCGCTTCAATTGTGTAGGTTTCAATGGCGCCGGCAAACCGTTCATTTTCCGATTTCACCCCTTTAATTACCGGCATAGCCATGTAATTTTGCGCAAAGTCGGAATATACATTAATCATTTTGATTGTTTCTTCAACAGCTTCCTGCTTTGTTGCATGCGCAGTATGTCCTTCCTGCCATAGAAATTCGGTTGTTCTTAAAAACAGGCGCGTTCTCATTTCCCAGCGAACAACGTTGGCCCACTGGTTAATCAGCAGGGGCAAATCGCGGTGCGATTGAATCCAGTTGCGGTATGTGTTCCAGATTATGGTTTCGGAGGTAGGTCGAATAATCAGTTCCTCCTCCAGTTTGGCATCCGGATCAACGACTACACCGCCGTTTACTTCATCGTTCTTTAACCTGTAGTGTGTTACCACTGCGCATTCTTTGGCAAAACCTTCAACATGATCGGCTTCCTTACTGAAAAAAGATTTTGGTATAAACAAAGGGAAATAAGCATTTACATGCCCTGTTTCCTTGAACATCCGGTCGAGTTCGGCCTGCATTTTCTCCCAGATAGCATATCCATAAGGTTTAATTACCATACAACCCCTGACTGCAGAGTTTTCTGCCAGATCGGCCTTAATTACCAGATCCTGATACCATTGGGAATAATTTTCGCTGCGCGATGTTAATTCTTTCGCCATTTTTACTTTGTTGGTACAAATTTTGTTTTATTTGATATGTTTTAGAGGTCACAAAGAAAGTAAATATTCTTGAATTTATATAAACCGGGAGACGAGTTATGAAATCAAAATTGACAATTTTAATGATGGCTGCACTGTTTTTAGGTGCATGCAGCTCAGGGTCCTACGTCACTGGATACTATAGTGATGACATTTATTTTAACCCTGGAGATGTTCCGCCACCCATCGCAGCTGAAGAATCATCCGAAAAAGAACAGGCTGAGCTTAAAGCAGGCAACCGGGTAATTATCAGCAGCATTGAAGAAAATGAAGAAGGTTCAAAAACAATGAACAACTACATTTTTGATGGTACTGAGGAAGATGCAGATGCCCTTTCGTACAGCATGGATGAATACGATATGTATTCAAGCGATACCACTGTTTATTATAACGAAGACGATGTAAAGTATGTTATCAATAACTACTATGATGGCGAAGAAATAGATTATGCTTACCGCATCCGTCGTTTCCACCGTCCGCATTTCTATGATCCGTTTTACTGGGACAGTTGGTATTACGATCCTTACTACGATCCGTTCTACTATTCTTCATATTATTACCCTTCCTGGTCCTTTGGATATGGTTGGGGTCACAGCTGGTATTCACCCTACTTTAGCTGGGGTTATGGTTATTCGCCATGGTACAGCCCATACTACGGTGGTTATGGAAGCTACTACGGAGGTTATGGAGGCTACTACGGTGGTTACTATGGTGGCTACCCATGGTACGGAAATTCCAATGCAAAATATCATAATTTGGATAGCTATACCAATAGACAAAGGCGCTCTACTGGTTCGGGAGTTTTATATGGAAGCAATTCTGAAGGAAGAACAACAAATTCTTCGGCCCGCACATCATCCACTACCACAAAAAGCGCCCGTGAAGGAGTTAACGAAAGCAGTAGTGCCGATCGCAGGAGCAGTTCAACTTCAAATGCAAGGGTAGCCGACAGCCGTACACAGACACCTCAGCGTGCAGCTACCAACAGCAATGTTGCAGCCGAAAGAAGAAGGGTTGACACAGCCAATCGTACCGTAAGAAGTTCTGCCAGCAGTACTACCCGGTCGCAATCATATACCCGGCCAGGGAACACTGTTACCCGGAGTTATACAAGACCTTCAACAGGAGTATCTACCTCACCGAGGGTTGTTGTACCTCAGAGCAAAAGCGGCAATGTAAGGTATTCAGCTCCAAGGTCAGGTTCAAGTTATAACCGTGCTTACCGGTCGAATTCCACGTATAACAGGAGTTCAGGTACCAACAGTTCAACCAGGTCCTACAGGGCGCCTTCTTCGAGCTCAGGAAATTCTTATCAGAGAAGTGCTCCTGTCAGAAGCAGCAACCCGAGTTACAACAGTGGATCTTCGTCTCCTTCAAGGAGCTATTCACCTAGTAGTTCAGGCGGCTCCAGAAGTTCAGGCAGCAGCTCAGGAAGATCGTCTTCTTCATCTTCAGGCAGAAGGTAAGAGAACCATTTAACCGAATTATTAACGAAAAGAGATATTAGCCATGAAAAGATTAATAATACTGTTAGCCATTGCATTCACCGTTCCATTTTATGTCCATGGCCAAGAACCAGCTGACGCCCTACGTTATTCGAACTTCCAGGTTCAGGGAACAGCCAGGGCAGGTGGAATGGGTAATGCATTTGGTGCGCTCGGCGGGGATTTTACCTCCGTGAGCATTAACCCCGCAGGCCTCGGCCTTTACCGCTCTTCGGAGTTCGTATTTACTCCTATGTTCAGTCAGACCCAGGTGGGAACAACCTACCGTGATAACTTAATGACTGAAAATGAATACCACTTTGCTTTTAATAATATAAGTTATGTGGCTGCAATGACTCCCAGGAATCAAAGTGAAACAGGACTTATATCTGTAAATTTTGGGATTGGTTACAACCGGCTGAAGGATTTTAACACCACCATGTTAGGGGGAGCCCATAATATGAACAGCTCATTCCTTGATCATATAATTGTTAATGCCAATGATAATATCTTGGATGAATATTATGAAGAATTAGCTTGGGAAGCAGATTTAATTTTTATAGAAGATGATGAATATACTCATGACTTAAAAAAAGCAGGTTATGATCAAAGTCTCAGAAAAAGTATATCTAAAGAAGGTTCAATTAATGAATATTCACTTGCTTTGGGTGTTAATTTTAACCACATGCTTTATCTTGGTGCTTCATTAGGCATAGTTGATGTTTTTTACAGAGAGTTTTCGGAATTGCATGAATGGGATGCCCAAGAAAACACTGATATATTCAATTCGATGACCTATAATAATCATTTTCTTACTTCTGGAATTGGGTACAATGGCAAAATTGGATTGATATTCAAACCTATACAGCAATTAAGACTGGGAGCATCGGTACATTCACCAACCTTTTACAATATGAACCAAGAGATACAGAGAACTATGTCATCTTGGTTATCATATGAAGATGGAGGTGATGAAGATTATGAGATCCAAACACCATGGTTAACATATGATTATGATATTGAGTCGGCTTTACGTGCCAATCTAAGCGGTGCCTTAGTTATTGGTAAGGTAGGTCTGGTAAGTGTTGACTATGAATATGTAGATTATGGTTCTGCCAAATTAAGGAGAGGTAGCGATGATCACCAGTTTATTGATGAAAACGCAGACATTGAGGAAGTATTTAAACCAGTTGGAAATATACGTGTTGGTGGTGAACTACTAGCTTCCAGTAATATAAGCATACGGGCAGGATATGAATACTATCCCTCACCTTATAGGTCACAAGCTTTTGAAATTACACAACCCAATGCCGATGCTGACAAAATAACTTATTCAGGCGGACTGGGATTTAAGACTGACGGTTTCTTCTTTGATATAGCTTACCGTTATTCATTTATGGAAGATTTTGATTTGCTTTATCCCGCTCCAGTTTCCGAAATTTATGCTCAGCCTGAAATTGCAGCATTCAATAATGAAAAACATAAAGTAATGTTTACAATGGGCTTTAAATTTTAGAAAATACAATAAATAATAATAAGGCACAGCCATTAAGGTTGTGTCTTTTTTTTGTCCACTAGCAATATCAATCGCGTGTATTTTTTTTATCCAATCTAACTGATTATTTTTTTTTATACTTTTGATTGTACATTAGCTAAAATTTTACTTATGTGGATTACCCTGTTGCTGGTCCTGTTTTACCTCCTTATTCCCGTATTACTTATTTATTTCACCAAGATTTCAGAAACGCTTAAACGTATTGGAGCAGTTGTGCTTGCCTATGCGGTTGGATTGCTTTTAGGAAATACAGGCATTATACCTTCTCCAACCGGGGATCTGGTAAAAGCACTTGGCGGCAGGCGCTCATTTCTTCCAAAAGAAGAATTCATTAACTTTATGTCGCTGCCTGGTTTTGCTGAAAGTGATGCTGTTTTCAATCAGATAGCCCAGCTGCAGCAAAATATGATGACTTATACCATTCTGCTGGCGTTACCATTGCTGTTAATTTCGCTTGACCTGAAGAAATGGCTTAAGCATGCAAAAGATGCTGTTTTATCGCTGGTACTCGCCCTTATTTCTCTTATGGTTGCTATTTTCTCAGGGTATTACTGGTTTGCGGATGAAATAACTGAATCGGCAGGAGTTACCGGCATGTTAATAGGTGTTTATACAGGCGGCACACCCAATCTTGCTGCAATAGGCAAGGCATTGAATGTAAGTCCTGATCTGTTTATTTTGACACATACCTATGATTTGATTATCGGTTCTGTAGCCTTATTATTTTTAATGACCATTGCCCAACGACTTTTTCATACATTCCTTCCCCGCTTTACCATACGAAAGGCTGAGAATGTTTTGCAAGCCCCTGATGAAAGCGAAGACATGGATAATTTTGATGGTCTTTTTCAACGGAGGAACATTCCTGCGATGCTGAAATCATTTGGGGTGGCTGTTATTATTGTCGCCATTGGAGGCGGACTGAGCCTCTTCATTAAGGATGAATCAACACAAACAATTGTTGTAATACTTGCCATTACTACCCTTGGGTTGTTGGCGTCCCTAATCAAACGATTAAATAAACTGAAGGTAAGCTTCCCCCTGGGAATGTATTTTATAATTGTATTTTGCCTGGCCCTTTCATCAATGGCCAATCTGCGGGAAATGTTTCAGCTCGAGTTCCTTCAGTTGTTTCTGTATGTATCGTGGGTGATATTTGGCTCTATGTTTATTCATGTACTTCTGGCAAGGGTTTTTAAAGTCGATGCCGATACTACCATCATTACAATTACAGCATTAACTTATTCGCCGCCGTTTGTGCCCGCTGTAGCCGGAGCATTGAAAAACAAGGAGGTTATTATCTCCGGCCTTACAATTGGCATCCTGGGTTTTGCTTTCGGATCATATCTGGGCATATTTATAGGGACCATTTTAAAATAATTCCGATACCAAACAGGGTTATTTCATCGCAGCCTCTGCCGCTTCATGTTCTTTTTTTAATTTCTCAATAAAATAGCGGCTTACTTTTTCCATCAGGTGAACCCTGTCTTTACCTCTGACATTGTGCGGATGTGTAGGATAGACAAAGAAGTCGACCTGTTTTTCCTGTTTTACGCATTCTCGCAAAAACTGCATGCTGTGCTGCATCACCACCACATCGTCCTGAACGCCATGAATCAGCATCAGATCGCCTTCAAGGTTTTCCACACGATTCAGCATGTTGGTTTCCCTGTACCCTTCGGGGTTTTCCTGCGGCCGGTCCATGTAACGTTCACCGTACATTATCTCATACATACTCCAGTCGACAACAGGTCCTCCGGCCACACCCACTTTAAACACTCCAGGGTGCCGCAGCATCATGTTAAGGGTCATAAAACCTCCATAGCTCCATCCATGCACACCAATGCGCTCAGCATCGACATACGACAGCGACCTGAGGTATTCAATACCTTTCATCTGATCGTCAGTTTCAAGTACACCAAGCTGCCGGTGAACGGATGATTCAAACGCACGTCCGCGATTGTTCGTTCCCCTGTTGTCCATTGTAAAGGCGATGTAGCCTTTCGAGGCCATGTAGTACTGCCACCAATTGGCTCCGTTCAGCCAGCTTTTATCGACCAGCTGGGAATGCGGTCCTCCGTAAACATAAACAATTACAGGGTATTTTTTTGCCGGATCAAAATTAACAGGCAGAATCAACCTCCCGGCTAATTCGGTTTTACCATCGGCCGATAGTACAGGTACCAGCCTGTTTTCACCCAGCTGATGATTCTTTAGCGGATTGTCGGCAACATGCAGTGTCCTGCGGGTTTTACCATTTGCAGAAATCAGTCCGGTTTGTAAAGGAATTTCAGGAGCGCTGAACCGGTCGATAACATAGCTTCCGTTAGTGCTTAAAATGCCCTTATGCACTCCTTCCACATCGGTAAGTTTTTCAATCTTCCCGCTTTTAGTTTCCACACGGTAAATGTGCAATTCCAGCGGGCTCTCCTTATGGGCCTCAATAAACAGGTATTTTTCATTCTCAGAGAAACCTATAATACGGGCTGTTTCCCATTCGCCTTTAGTTAGTTGTGCCTTTAATTCACCCGATACCGAATATTTGTAAATATGAAACCAGCCATCCCTGCGGCTCAGGTAATAAAATTCCTCATTGTTTACTTTTGAGAAAAGCAGCGGATGCAATGGTTCAACATAAGCATCATGCTGTTCTTCGAACAAGGTTTGAACCTTCTCACCTGAAGCAACATCGTACCGGTTAAGCATCATGTGGTCCTGTTCACGGTTAAGTTCAGCAATGAATATCGATTTTTCATCGGGCGACCATGAGATGTTTGTAAAGTATCGTTCGAGTGGTTCACCTGTATTTAAGAAATGAGTTTTTCCTGATGCTAGATTAAATATACCAACCGTTACATGATGACTGTTCATGCCCGCCATCGGGTATTTAACGGGGGTATGCTTCGCTACCCGTGTCATGAAATCAACTACAGGATAATCTGTGACCATTGACTCATCCATCCGATAGAATGCAATGTAATTTCCTTTGGGAGAAGCAAAGATTCCGTTGCTGATTCCAAACTCATTCCGGTGAACCGATTTACCATTTACAATTCCGTTGCCGCCATCGCTGGTAATCCTGACCTGTTTACCGTCAGCAAAGGATACATACAGGTCATCGCCAATGGCATAGGCAATAAATTTTCCTTGCTCATTCAACTTTGCGTTTTCTGCTTCTGCCGGAATTGAGATATTCCAGACAACCTTCTTATCTTCGATATCAAGGGCATAATACCTGCCACCATGCTGTAACAGCAATTCTTC
This sequence comes from Mariniphaga sp., assembly GCA_024636975.1. Classification (GTDB taxonomy): domain Bacteria; phylum Bacteroidota; class Bacteroidia; order Bacteroidales; family Prolixibacteraceae; genus Mariniphaga. The sequence continues at coordinate 34,794 of JAGXGA010000057.1, read as the reverse complement.
GTTTTCAGTCCATGAGTAACCCGAGAAACTTCTTAATTGGTTATCCGCTTCATGCTTTAATATCGCATTTGCATCTTCAATAGTCAACAGGGTAGATTTAACATCATTTTTTGCATCTTCTGCCCTGATGGCTCCTTTTTCTTCCCAGGTATATACCCGATCATTTTTCCAGACAAGGTCCTTTAAAGTTTCCGGCTTAAGGTATGTCGAACGGCCCAGAACCGCATCTTCAAGTGTCATCTGTTGTTGCTGGCCAATAACAATCTGCGTTGCCAGCAACAGGTATACTAATATTATTTTATACATTATGTTTTTTTAGCGAAAATAATGCCAGTTTCCTACCCTGCAAATAATATTCGTCATAATTTAAGAATTAATAAACAACTTGACAGCTCCATATGGTTATCCGTATTTCCCTGAACCGCTCAACATCTTTTATTATTATATCAAATGAGATTTTATAAGCAGCCTCGGTAACTAAGACACCTGAATTTGATCAATGCTGATTGTTCCGGTTTCAAAAAATTTGGCTATTTTATCCGGGATAATGAACATAAAAAAAAATAAAATCATGAAAAAGAATATAATTGTAACTGGAGGCGCCCAGGGAATAGGAAAAATTGTTTCGACAACGTTGATAAAAGAAGGTTACACAGTGTCGGTACTGGAAATTGATCAGGAAGCCATTGATGAATTGCGGGAAGAGCATTCATCGGACGACATGGCTTTTTATCAGTGTAATATTTCCAAAGAAAACGATGTTAAGACAGCCCTAAGCAAATCAATGGAACAATTTGGCAACATTTCAGGGTTGATAAACAATGCAGCTATTAACAACAATAAGCCTGTAACAGAGCTAACACTTGACGAATGGAACCAGGTGATTGGGGTAAACCTCACCGGAAGCTTCTTGTGTGCAAAATATGCAACTCCTTTTTTACAGAAGACTAACGGCAGCATCATAAACCTCTGTTCCACCCGGGCCTTTCAGTCGGAAGCTGATACCGAGGCTTATTCGGCCAGCAAAGGGGGAATATTTGCCTTCACCCATGCCCTGGCTGTAAGTCTGGGCCCGGAAGTAAGGGTAAACTGCATCAGCCCCGGGTGGATAGATGTGTCGGGAGTAAAGAAAAAATCGAAAGCCCAGCAGTATAAGCCAACAGATGAAGATCATATGCAGCATCCGGCAGGACGGATAGGCAAGGCAAATGACATAGCCCGAATGATATTATTCCTGCTGAACCCTGAAAACAGTTTCATTACCGGTCAGAATTTTGTTATAGATGGGGGAATGACTCGGAAAATGATTTATGTGTAAGGTTCATAATCCCGGACTCCATCCTACAGTGATTGAATGGCCATAGCCTGCCATATGGCTTGCCTGCAGCGGATTTTCAGATGTCCATGAGAAAGTAAATCCTGCCAGCGGTACACGGATAAATGCAAACAGTGAGCTTTCACTTCGGTATCCGGCGCCCACATCGAAGTAATGCAATCCCAAATCGAATGAAGCATCGTAATTCAACAGGTTTAACCGGGAGTTTCTAAGGGTTACTTGTGGACGAATAAAAAAATTGGGACTAAAATGTATTAAGTACATGCTATTTAGAAAAAACTTCCGGTATGATGTAATCTCCTGAGCATTTTGTTCAGATAACCTGTAGGTTCCCGGTGCCAGGTTCAGGGCAGAAAAAGATATCTGGAATTTTTCGGAAATTATGGAAGCGCCAAACCCGCCATCTAAAAGAAACGACTGATTGTTTCCTCCTGTAAGCCGGGGGTCATCAGGCTGACCTGGTGACAGGGAATTAATATCAATAAATAGGTTCTCTGCAATTCCGGAAATGCCAAGCGATAATTGAGCATCTCCCGAAACCGGAATATGGTATGCATACATAAGGTGTAAAATGTGCTGATTAAAAGGGCCTGTCCGTTCTTTCAGCAGATTTACCCCTACTCCTACCCTTGTTGCATTGCGGTTGTAGTTTCTTCGTTTCCTGAAGTCCGGAGAAAAAGAGAGGCTGACCAGGTAGTTGGACACAGGCTTATAACCTCCTGCCCACAGATTGTATCCACCAAAAGCAACGTTCATATCAGAACTGGCAGCTGCCAGCGACGGATTATTTATTTCCGGGATAACGTGAGTAAAATAATGATACGGGAAATCCTGTGCCTGCAGGTGCAGTGCAAAAGATATAAAAAGAGCTACTATTTTAATTTTTAGCCTCATCATTTCAGTAGGGTCAGCTGTCCGTTTCTGACAGTTCCATCGTTGAATTCCAGTTCGTACAAATAAGTACCTTGTGTAACCGTTCCATTATATTGTCCATCCCATGGAATGAATTCATTCACGCATTCATACATTTTTTGTCCGTACCGGTTAAAAACAGTAGCCCGCTTCATTTCGTAAAAGCGGATGTTTGTTATATTCCATACATCATTGTAACCATCTCCATTGGGTGTAAAAACATCAGGAATTTCCAGATCGTCTTCCAGTTCAATCCTGATACGGTTCGACCACGACTCAATATTTTTATCAGCATTCACTGCTTTAACCCTAAAAAAATGGGTTAATGCCATACCTGTATTTGTAAAATCATAAAATCCCTCACTGACATTTTCAGCCAGCAACTTCCAGCCGGTCTTTTCACTTTCACTTTGCCACACCTGGTATGTTACCCGGTTGTTTTGCCAAAAACGGTTAGGATTCCAGATCAGGCGAACCTGCTGCCCAATCACCGGCTGTGCCTTAAGTACAATTGTTTCAAGAGGATTGGAAATAAAGAGTTCATTACAAGCATTCATTACCTTTAGCCTTATTGTTTCAGGTATTAAATTTCCTGTATCAGAAAAATAAACAGTACTGCCATCATATGAACCAGGAGCTCCCACTTCCTTTTGTACAGTGCTTCCTTCCTCACCGGTAAGTATGGTTATTTGATGGATGTCCTGATTTAATTTTTCTGACCTGTAAATAACATCCACATTGTTATCCAGATTAAAGGAAACATTCTCAAGTTCAATTTCCAGGCTGTCGTTTATCACCTCCACCCATAAAGGTTCTGATTCTCCAAAACAAATCGTGTCGATGGTGGTGCTTGTTTCATTTACAACCAGTGAATGCATTCCATCAGTTAACCAGTTCACCACAACCTGGTTAGTCCCTTGTCCGCTTACTATTTCTCCTCCGCGGGCATTCCAATCGTAAACCGATCCATTGGTTCTTCTTATCTTGTAAATTAGGTTGTTTCGGTCAGCAATACACAACTCTTCCGGTCCTTTTGGAGTTTCAGTAATAAGCTCCACATTTATTCTTACAGCAAATTTTGTTGTATCGGAATTACATTGGTATTTGTTAATAGAAAAAACCTTTACAGAAGCATCGGGATTGGTCTCCATCCAGTTGACTTTTATGCTGCTGGTTCCATTTCCGTCCGCAATTTCTCCTCCATCAACCAGCCAGTGTATTTCGTTTCCTTTATCTTCAGACCAGTAATCCACTTCTTCCACAAAAGGGCATACCGACCAGCTTCCTTCAACATGTAATTTGGCAGGAAAAGGAAGCTGAGTAATAGTTAGCTGGTCAAAATTAACCCAACAGTTGCCATCGGTGGCCCTCAGCGTAAATACTGCATCTTCAGGCTCACCGTAACGGGGAGGAGAGGTAAATTCAGGCTGTGCAATGAGAGGATCGGATATTTTTTGTTCTGGAAACCAATGGTAAAAGGCATCGTGTTCTGTATTTTCTCCTATAATCAATGATGTGTTCGGACAAACCTCAATATTCTTGCCTGCCAGGGCAGGAACTTCATCAATATATTCAGGTTGTTTATCCCTAAAAAAGCTGGTTACAAAATCAGGGAACCAGAAAAAATTATCAGTTATAAAAAATTCAGGGTCAACATCGCAACCACTTCCAATATTATTGGGGTTGTTTATTCGCCCCAGTTTCGTTTTACCATCTGATACATCCAGCCATGTGAAATATATTTTGCCATCCGGACCCAATTGTAAATCGTTACCAGGATACATATTTTCATCGTTTGTGCTGAATGTATGAATTATCTCATAAGTTCTGGATGATGAATTCAGGTTAACGTATCTGGCATCAAACTGTATAATATTCATCCCATCGAAACAGTAAAACAGGTTGCTGTTAGGAGAGAATTCACCTTCTGTAAAAATTTGAAAGCCTATATACCGGAAATTATACAACTCTCCGGTTTTAAAATTAAAATCAGCTATAAGATCTTCACGTTCATAATCATTATTTGCCAGGGTAAAACGTATTTTATCACCATTTGGAGAAAACTTATAATTGTTGGAATTCCCAAAGTTATTTTCCCTGTTTATTACAGGTATGTAATTAACTCCATTCTCATCAATTTTATAGGCATAAATCCCGTCTCTGCGATAATCGGTTACATTTTCATTAGCATCTATAATCAGCCAGAAATAGCTGTCATTGCAGTACCCGGCAATTGTAGGGCTGGAATGATAATCTACATGAATTTTATTTCCTTTACTGATAACCTTTCCGCTTCCGTTATTTGCATTGGCATCAATTACAGCATAGAGAATTTTTTTGTCTTTATATTTATAGGTACCTGTTCCTGAGGGAATATACACACTTTCATAAATCAACAAATAATGTCCGTTTTTGCCTGGCCAAGGGATAAATTCAGGCCGGTTAAGAAAAAGATGGTTGTTAGCATGTAGCGACTCTCCGTTCATCATCAGTTCATGTTTCCTGTTCCAAAGCTGTTTCCCATCAGTATAAAACAATAAGTTACCATCCTTATCACATATGCTTGCAATTGCATTGTACTTCCCTTCGAATTCAGTCAATACAGGCTGTCCCGATTGAAAATTTAACTGCTGTCCGTTTCCGGTTAACCATACTGCAGCTTCATTTTGGGCAGAAACTGTTGTCGGTGTTAAAAATAGAAGAAATGCAGGCAAAAAAAATAATATATTCCTGGCTCCTGGCATCAATTTTTTTTAGGTTTACATTTTCAGTACTTTTTGTAAAGGAAGTAATAATCAACAACACAAAGTAAACTTACATTCAATTTATTAAACAAGATGCTTTTAATATAGCCTTGGTTGCGTAAGAATATGGAAAAAATTAGGGGTTACCTGGGGCATAATGTTATTTTTGCAAAGAACGTTTAATCAACTGTTAGTAATATGAAATCCATTAAATCCGTAATTTTTATTGTTATTTTTCTTTTTGCGTACCTTCCTTCTTTCGCTCAACCCGTCAGTATAAAAATTTATCCTGAAATTAAAAAGCAGAAAATTGTTTCAATGGGAGGCAATTATGCCCAGGCCAATTACACAAACAGCGCGTGGGATGCAGTGGGAGAAGCTACACTGGAAGAATTCAGGCCCAGCCATGTGCGGCTGGCATTACCGCTTCAGTTTCGGGGAGAGGATTATTCTACCTACAGGGGAGATAAAATTAATGAACAGTCTGCTGTGGTTTCGCTTCATGAAACAATGAAACGAATGAAAGAGGACTATGGCGTTTCCAATTTTACCGTATCGGTATGGCGTGTACCAGATGAACTGGTAGAAAATCCGGAGCGGGATAACAAACGCCGGATTAAAGCCGATAAATATGAAGAGGTAATCGACATGATTGTTGCCTTTCTGGTGAAAGCAAAAGAAGAGTATGGTGTGGAAGCCGATTTCTTTTCATTCAACGAATCGGATGGCGGGTATATGACCATTTTTTCCCCTGAGGAAACTATCCGCTTTTTTAAGATGGCCGGTGAACGTTTCCGTAAAGCAGGATTGAAAACAAAATTCCTGTGGGCTGACACTGCCCAGACTATAGGGACCGTAGAATTTGCCACAATGATAGCTGCCGATTCCACCATCTGGAAATACCTGGGGCCGGTATGTTTTCACAGCTGGTGGTCGGAAAATATACCCAACAGTGAATTCGAACGTATTGCCGGATTTGCAAAGGCATGGAACCGGGAAGTATGGTGCAGTGAGCTGGGATTCGATGCCATGTCGTGGAAAATAAAAGGAATGAATGCTTCGTGGGAATATGCCCTTCGCTTTGCCAGAATATGGCACCGTATGATGAAATATGCCAAAGTGGAGGTATCGCAGTACTGGACCTGGCAAAACAATTATTCAATTATGTCGGCCGACACTGAAACCAAATATCCATCTTATTTTGTGACCCGGCACCAAACGGGATATTTTAATACCGGAACGCAGGTTGTTCATTCCATTAGTTCCGATGAGGATATCCTTCCGCTTGCAGGTATTACTCCTGAAGGGAAAGAAGTTCTGCAGGTCATTAATATGAAAAAACAGCCTGTGGAAATAGAAATATCGGGATTTGAAGGCTCAACTGTTGAAAAGGTATCCACTGTTGAAGTAAACCTTTGGAATGAACAAAAAACAAAAGCAAAAAGCAGCAACGGTTTGTTACGGCTTACCCTGGAACCGGAATCGGTTAATACACTTAAATTTTAAAATAAAGCCATGAAAAAGAATTACTACATCTTTTTCATGGCTTTTACTTTTTATTGCTTAACCACTTTCTCCTGATGATTCGTTCCATCGGGGTATTCCACCCTTACAATGTAGATGCCCTGTTTAAGCTGAGATAGATCCATTAGAATTAAATTGTTCCGCTGATTGTGGGAAGCTATTTGTCTGCTGCCGGTCATACTGTATATTTCAACCCTCTTTACCTCTGCAGAGGTCTCTATATGCAACTGGCCGGTTACGGGGTTCGGAAAAATGTTCAGCAAGTTACTGCTGTTGAACAGCGGTTTATTGGAACCGGTTGCAGGAGTCACTTCAACAGTAACAGGAGCTGATTTAGCAGAAAAACCACTTTTATCAACCACCTTAGCGATGAGTTTAACCGTTCCCTCCTTTGGATTTCTCCAGGTGTAGGAATAAGGTGCCTCGTTGCTCTGACCAATCTTGTGCCAGTCGTTGTAATATTCAACCCAGGCAATATCTTCATTACCATTAGGATCTGAAACATCCACTTCTATAGTCAAGTCATCGTCATGTTCGCTGTTGGCAGAAGGAGAAATAATTCCAACAGAAGGATGTTGGTTAGGCTGAAACGTACCATCTGGCTCATCGGTTAAATATCCATATACAACAGCTGAAAGTACTGTATTTTGATGCACAGTGAATTCAGCATTTGCAGGGGTGGTATAATTGTTAAACCACCGTTCGTGGCCCGGCCATTTTTCTATACCTTCAGGATAGAGTGTTTTGTATGGCCAGTTCAAACTCCATGGTCCAATTGCAGACCCCTCGGGTTGATCTTTCCACGAACCATAAGGAGTAATTCCCGGAATAATTTCACCCGTTTCGCTGTACCACGAATCGAGGTGCATTACCCTTTCCGGATAGCGAACACCTACATTGGTAATCCAGGTCATATTGTGCGGGTTGGTCCCAAGGAAATAATCGGCGGTTGTATATAAACCGGCAAGATATGCTTCAGTTTTGGCAGGAGCAGCTGTTTTAGACACATAATGGCCCAGCATCAGTTCGAATACACGTGGTGTTGTCCCCTGCCCAATCAACATTGGAAGCCAGATGTTACCACCATACCTGGTGGCACGTTTTTCAATGCTGGTAAATTTCTGTTCAGCAGTAGCCAGAACAGCTCCATTGATTTTATTTATCAAATCGGTGCTTCCAATTTCCCGTTCACTGGCAGTGACCAATGAATAGGTACCCCATTTCATGTCTTCATCCAATATGGTGTTTGAGCTTATTTTTGATAAATAATTTAAAATAATTTGCGAATACTTTTCTTCACCGGTAAGTCTGAACAAGGTCGCAGCAGCATAATACCTGAAATTCATCAAATCGTAGTTATGCCTTTTAGAAGGATCGGTATCACCTTCCAGTGTATTTTCAAGCGCCCAATCATACGCCTCTTCTGCCTCCCTTTGCCAGTTGGTACTATCCGGATCCTCAATTCCAAGTTTATTTAAAACTAAAGCATAATGGGCAGCCAGTCCGGCATAAAAATAAGTCGTAAAAGGATCTTCACCGGAGATGATCCATTTTCCGTTGTCTCCAGAAGAAGGAACACCTTCTTTAGCATGGCCGTACCAGTCGGGTGCCACGCGGGACCCTACTCCACCTGTACCGTATCCTTTATCCAATAGCTCGTGCCTTGTACGATGAAAAAAGCAAATCAGCCATCCGGCTTCATCCAGGATATCGGGAATACCATTTTCACCCTCCGGCAGATTTAGTTCGTCATCGGCAAATTTCCCGGGTGCAATCTCCCAGGTCAGCATCAGCATCACAGGTATTTTCAAATGGGTAAAATAGCCGTCCCAGTCGCCTGCATCCTGATACCACCCCCAGGTATCAATGGGGCCCTTTATTCCTGCTTCAATTGCCGGCAAGTCGGAAGCAGAATGGTTAAGATCATTCCAGTCGATAAACCTGGATGACGTGTAAAGCAGTTTTCCTTCAAAACCAGGTGTCAGTAAAGGATTATGAGGGGCTTGCCGGGTAAACCGGGTATATGGTTCTTCAAGCGCAATTCCTGAACGGTTATGGAATAATCCCCTTATAGATGTATAGTATGGAAGCCTGTAGATATCACTTTCAATGCGAAAAGAAAAGGAACAGCCAATTCCATCAACAGCAAGGACATATTCGCCAGGTGCATTAAACTCAGAAAAATCGCATTCATAAACATCGGCGCCAAGAAAATTCTGGTCAGGTGTATCATTTGGCTGCATGGTTTCAATGTTTGCTTTGCTTTTCCTGAACGCTAATGTGCCAGTATAAACTTTTTCACCTGTTTTTATATCGATAAGGTAAAACGAATTTCCTGCATAGTCTGAGAAATCAACACTGCCCCCAACCCCACTCCAATGGTAAACGTACCCATATTTTTTGGGAGCACGCGGATCATATCCCACAAGGTTGATGTGAATGGCTTCCGACCGGTTCTCAAGTAATGAGAAATCAACTTCCCATTTATCGCCATTACCGGCCATGGCACCGGTAGATATGGTATAGGTTTGTCCCATCTCCAGAGGTTCTGACAAATGCAGGTAGACCCAGTGTTCCTTTACATGATCGGGAATCGAATTGATGCACCCTGTACTTTGAGACCATCCCTGGCACAGCCAGGTAAATTCAGTCCCCTTTGACTTACGATCAATTTTAACTGGATTACGTCCTGTTTCATAATAACCGCTGTCGGCTATGATTGAATAGTTTTGAAGGTCTTCTGCCAAAGAATAATCAAGAGGCTCTGATACGGCACGATCCATCTGCCTGGTTTGTCCTTTCCCATGGTACTTAACATATCCGTCATCGAAATGCACCACTATAATCCGGCTATTCAATGCAAACACATTAACGATATCCGTTGAGAACGCTGTTTGTGAAATGAAGCAGCAGATTAAGCCAATTAAATACAGTTTTAGGTTTTTCATCTGTTGATATTTATAATTTCATTAGTAATTCAAAGGAACGAACTGGATTCTAAAATGATCCTTAGTACTTGTTATGGTTTAGTATTAACAACAACTCCATACTCACAAAAAAAGAATGACAGGTAATAAAATTACATGTCATTCCACAATTAATTGGTTTAGGAACCCCTATTCCCGCTATTCGAAATAATTAATATACCAGTTATTTTCATCCAAAAGCAGGTTATAAATTTGTTCTCTCTGACCCTCCGGATATTTCTGAGATACCTTTTCAGCCAGCCATGAAGGATCGTTTCGCCGCTTGGCAACCCGCATCAGATCATAAAATCTTTCACCTTCAAATGCCATTTCACGTGCTTTCTCCTCTATAATCTTATCTTCAAGAAGTTCCTGAAGGCCTGAGAAATTCCCGGTTAAATTAATATAATCAACGATCTCATTATTAAAAGGATCGTGCACATAATTTATATTTCCAACTTTAATACCATCATTTGAACCACCGAAGCCAACTCTGCCTCTAACTCCTAACTGTTCACGGTTTGAACTTTGTGAATAATTGGCTCCATTATTTACAATATTTACTGCATTGGATGTAAAGGTAAGTACGACCCCACCCCGATTGAAAGCCCAATACACATAAGCTTCTGCCAACAGCAGGTGAATACCGGCAGCCCTGTATACAATATAGTTTGCATCCATATCATACACATCCTTATTCCAGGAATATTTCCAGACAACAGTATCCACGTTTTCAGTTATAATAGCAGCAGTACGAAGATCATTTTCAGATTTCAGATAAAGCATGCCACGGATCATCATTGGATCTATTGGCATTCCATCACGAAGGTATGCATATGAAACTCCATAACCTCTGTGAAAGTCTCCAGGCATCCCTTTAAAATTGAGCCTGCTTTTCCATGGTTGGCTTTGATTAGCCGAAATGGTATAATTGTCGAAAATTGTTTCCCAGTTCAATATAGCCTGCCTTGTTGGTTTGAGCATATATCTGTGCGGCGTACGTGGTTCAAAGAAGGTCTGGAAATCGTTTTGCTGAAAATAATTTTTATTAAACCATAAAGTAAAAATATGCTCCCGGCTGTCAATATTCCCAAAAATATTTCTCCAGTTTGTAAAGCCGAAGCTCTCATCGAGCTGATACCTGTAATTTTCAGAAGGCAAATAAATAATTTTCTCAAAATAATGTGCAGCCTTTGCCAGATCACCATCTGTTAAATACATATGTCCCAGAAGTGAATTCATTGCATGAGTGTTCCAAATTGAAACCTCCCATGAAATGTCATTATTTTCCATATAATGATTTACACCAACTGCTTTTACTTTTCTTTCCAGTTCATTTGTGAAATAATCAATAACCAGGCGTTGATCGTAATACTGTTTTTCAAGTTGAACAGGATTAATCCGGACAGTATCATTTCTATATCCGTCTTTGGCGTAAGTAATGCTGAGACTGTCGATATAAACACCTTCAGTATTGAGAAATGCTTCGGTTTCTTCAATAGTAGTCAGTCCCTCATGAATAAAAGGAACTTTTCCATAAATCCTTACTGCATTAAAATAAGCCCAGGCCCGCATGCATAATGCTTCCCCGTATAAACGGTCATAATTACTTATCGGGCTTTTGGGATCCTTTATTTCCGGACGCTTTTCCTCCAACACCTTAATGAAATTATTAGTTGCAGCAATCAATTTGAAAAAATTGGTAGGGGATGCATATTTATTCTCAGGAGAGATACTGAAATTATAGATTTCAACCATGTCGGCATCGGCATTCTCAGTTATAGTAAGCAGATCACCTCTTAGCTCACCCAGTATAAGTAACTGTTCAACCAATTGTTGTTGTATACCGTACATACCCATGGCTACTGACCGATATTCATACCAATCGTCGTATATTTTATCTTCCGTCAGATTAATATCCTGCTCCGGGTCCAGAAATTCTTTACAGGAATTAAGGAACAAAAACGGAACTGCCAGTAAAAAGATTATCGGTAAATATTTTTTTAGTCTTTTCATCTTGTACAAAATAATAAAGTTATAAACCTAATTTTATACCAACCATAACCCGCCGTGGCTGAGGAGTTAATCCATAATCAACACCCTGGTCCAACTGCGTTTGTGAATAACCGAATTCCGGGTCGTAGCCAAGATATTTCGACAATGTATATACATTGCTGGCGGTCACATAAAATTGTGCATTTTTAAAAGTGAGGAATTCATTTGGAATGGTATAGCTAAGTGATACATTTTTTAACCTCAGGAAGGAACCATCTTCTATCCAGCGGGTTGAAAAGCTGGAGTTTCCAATTGGATCCTCATATAAAGCTCTTGGTATCTCAGTAACATGCCCTTCGTACTGCCACCTGCCCAGAACGCTGGTACTCTGGTTTTCCAATCCGTCCATGCTTTCATTTTGAAACCGTACATAATTGAATACCTCGTTTCCTTTAGATGCCTGAACAAATGCAGTTAAAGCCCATTTACCGACTCTAAAGGTGTTTGATACACCTCCAAAATATTCAGGAAGCGAAGAACCTATGACACTTTTATCATATTGGTTAATCACCCCGTCAGGACTTCCATCCGGTCCGGATATATCTTTAAAGATCGCATCTCCGGCACGATAGGGAACAAATTTTTCGTTAACCAGTCCTGCACCTTGTGCAGCTTCAGTAGTTGCATAAACACCTTCATAAGTGTAACCGTAGAAACTGTTGGCCGATTCATCTACCAAAATAACTGTTTCTCCACCCGGAATTTGTGTTATCAGCTTATCGCCCTCTATTTCATGAACAACGTTTTCTATAGCCGACCATGAAGCATTGATGTCCCATTTAAATTTTGGTCTTTCAACCAAACGAACAAACATACCCACATCGATTCCATTATTTTGCATTCTTCCTCCGTTCTGAGGTCTGAAATCGTACCCTAAATAAGCTTTTAACGGCGTGTAAATTAACATGTTATCGGTTACCGACTCATAAACATCTACGCTGGCACGAAGCCTGTTACCAAATATTGAGATATCGACACCTGCATTTAACTGGGTCACTATTTCATATGTAAGCGAATCATTTGGAATCAGTGCAGGATATAAACCTACAGTTTCACGAAATTTAATTGCATTGTAGTAGTTTGTTGCATTCGATTCACCAATGTCATCGTTACCACTACGGCCATAAGAAGCGCGCAATTTAAAATCTTCGAGCCAGCCAATATTCTTCAAAAATGACTCATTGGATAATCTCCAGCCAACACCAGCACCATAAAATAATCCAAAAGGTGAACCGGCGACATCAAAAGTGTTGGTAGCATTAACACCTACTCTGGATGATCCATCAACAGAAACTGACCCTGAAATCATATACTTATCCCTGTAAACATAGGTAAGGTATTCATATACTGATAACCAGTTCCAGTCACGGTTATCACCGCCAATTTCCCTCATGTGATTTGTGCCATCCTGCAACATCCTGTACTGGTCGTTTTCGTGGGCGTTTTTAGTTAACCCCCAGTCAAATTCAAAACTATTGATCTGAACATTAACACCAGTATTGGAAGAGAAATAATGCCCGCTTCCGAAATCTTTACTGAAAACCAGATGGGTATTGTTGTAGAAGGAAGAAAGACTGTTATTGGAAGCCTTTGAAACGTTTACAGCGGCTTTGTTATAATAAAGCTCCATTCCTCTGTTAGGCATGAATAGCTGTTCTTTCAAAATATTATAATTCAACCCGAAATTAGTGTTTAAATCTAAGCCTGGTTTCAGGTTAGCATTGAATCCAAGAGTAGATGTAAAATTAAAATTATTATTTTGAGCTGAATAATTATCAATTACTGCTTGCGGATTACTGACCCCCAGTTCATCAACCATAGCGAGTGTGGTCAATTCATTACCATTTTCATCATACTGAAAAGGATTTAACATGGGAGATTTACCCAAACTGCTTAAGATCGGACTTGTTTGTGAGATCCGGGCAGATTCTTTCAATTCGGCAGAACTGTAGTTTAATGATACACCTGCATTCATTTTAAGCCAGGTGAAAATATTCAACAAACTGACAAATCTGAGGTTATATCCATCGTACCCGGTTGTTTTTATGATGCCATCGCCGCTAAAGTAACCAAACGACAAGCCGTACCGGGCAATTTCATCTCCCCCTTTTACATTCACATTTAAGTTTCTAAAAAAAGAGTTTGTGAAAATTGTATTCTGCCAATCGGTATCATGCTGATAGTCGATATATCGATCACTTTGCTGAGATAAAAACAGGTTAGGATACAATTGTTTGATTCGCTCCTCTCTCATACCTGATGAGAATAACACCTCACTGATCAATGTCTTATGTTGACCGGCACTCATCTGAGGTATAAAGCGATCTGGAGCCATGGAATATCCGGCTCTTAAATCCAGTTCAATAACCGTTTGGGTAGCACTGGGATCAAGTGTCTCAATAAGCACAATGCCATTTGAACCTTTAGAACCAAAAGCAGCAGTGACAGTGGGATCTTTTATTACTGTAGCAGCAGAAATATCGAGTGGATTTACACTTAACAAGGGGTTGTAGGAAAATCCATCGAGATTTGATCCAAATAATCCCATTGAGGCAATCGGTATACCATCTACAACATATAAAGGCTGGTTATTCGAATTCAACGAATTGATCCCTCTTAATAAAGTAACAGCGCCACTTCCCCAGTCGCCTGAACGGTTTACTACATGCATTCCAGGCACTCTGCCCTGCATATATTGGTCGACTGAAAGTACCGGTGTATGAATTATATCCTCAGTATTCAACTCTGAATAGGCAAAAGCCATGTTTCGCTTCAGCATGGGTGTTGATAAAACCGATAGTTGATCATGTCCTGAAGTCAGGTCATTTCGGGTGAGGTATATAGTTAACTCGGTGCGGTTATTCAGAAACACCCTCTGGTCTTTAAACTCGGAAGTAGGATTTATGCTCAGCCATGCATTTCCTGTCAATGCTTTTACTGTAAACTCCCCCTGTTCGTTGGTTACTGCAGGTAATTCAAATGATTGTTCAACGCCCACCGAAACATTGGAAACAGGATCGCCAGATCCATTTAGTACCTGACCTCTGACCACAAGGGTATCCTGAGCCTGCACTGAAATGCCCCACAAAATCAGGAATGCTGAAATAAGGGCGCTTTTTGAAACAGTCCTTAAGTTTAATCGGTTGTCCATTCTATTAGCTCTTGATATTTTGAATGTTTTTTTCATTCGATATTTAATTTTAATTGCCCTGCCTTATTTATTCTTCTACCGGAATAAACTCGACGTAATCAATTACCAATCCATTAGAGGGCGCAAAACCAGGCCCCTTGTATTCAAATCGTATTTTTGGTCTGCTGTAATCCGGAATATTATCAACATACATGTCGAATTTGTTAAAGCGACCTACAGGTAAATAGCGCGCACCAGTCACACTAAAGTTCAATCCGCGAAACCGAACAAAAGTATAGTAGTCAAATGTGGACACAAGTTCATCATTTACATAAATATCATAGATACCACCAATGTCCATGTGTGTATTAACAACCATAACATATTTACGGGGAAATAATTTCTGTGATTCAAATTCCAGCGAATAATCACCGGAATAACCTTTTGGGAAAATAACCCTGACTATACTGTCATTGGAAGCGGTTGTAATTAATTCTCTTATAGGTGCAAAAGGAATAGTACTTTGAACATTGGCACGAGTAGTCCAGCCGTATTTATTTACACCGGTTGCTCTGAGCAGCCATTCAGCTTCAAACAATACACCTCCCATATACAATGAATCGGGAATACGGTAATTATCATAATTATAGGCATATCCGTTACTCAGCAATGTTTTTTCAACAGGAGTATAAAAAATTGGGATACTGTCGCCCCGGATATTCTGCAATTTTAAAGTATCATTTGGCGATTTCCATACAAACTCTTCCGGTTCGAGCATATTCAAAAACACTCCCTGGTCAAGCAGGTGCGGAATTAATACATCGTTTTGCCAATCCAACGGAACATCGTTGTAATCATTTATCCCCGGTATGGCCATATCCTGGGCCATTGCAGTAAGCGCTTCAAAATAGTCGACCTGCTTGGGAAATACAATGGTTCCCATAGTATTTCTAAATTCCTGTTTAACCGGAAAATAAAAGTATTCAAACTTATTGAACGTTATTGATACTGTATCGTATACAGTTCTTCCATCTTCTGTAAATCCGATTGGCCGGCTGCGTTCCCTATCCAAAATAATTGAGTCCTGACTATCAATGTAGTCACTAAGCAAAGTATTATTTACGATAAAATACTCATATAAATTTGGAAGAGGTTTGGCGATCTGGTCCATCACAAAAAACTTACCATTCCGGTACAGCGGACTTTCATACTTTAACTGAATATCATCAAGCTTTGCCGCATTTCCGGTTCTTTCAAAAAAAGCATACTTTTTGGAAAGTGTTTGAATTTTTTGTTTACCGGTAATAAGGTTCGACTGGATAAAATGTGTGGAAATATGATATTTTATAACCGAAGTATCAGGTAAGTCCCCTGTGCTGTACTGCTGAATGGCCTGGTTCGTTGGGGCAAAAACAGTATAAGTATTATCAGAATTAAATAATGTATCAAACTGATATTGTTTAACCATTGCCACAAATTCAGATATCTCCGGATTGCCCTGCATTGCTTCCCATACATTCTGGTCCACAGTTTCAGGATAGACATCGTAATGTTCCTCCCAATATTCCTCGCATGCAGTAAAACCGAAAACTGCCAGTGCAAATAATATAATTAAATTTCTAGGTTTCATATCTTATTTAATTAAAACGGTTCAAAACGAATATAATCCCAAAGGAAACGACCTGGAATAAGTGGTCTTATTTCAACTTTATGCGTTGAATAGCGTGTAAAATCAATAGTACCCAATTCAATTCTTTGAAATGGATTATTGGAAGTACCCCCGGTAGACAAGTCAACAAGGCTGCCTATTTTCTTTCCATCAATAAATACTTCAACCAGGGCATTCTGTTCATTATATGCTTCGGCACCTAAAAATACCATATATCGTCCCTGAATAATTCTGGGAATGGTATACGAAATTGTAAAGTCACCATTTATTTCAAGATAATCGGCCCCCCATGCAGAAGATTGTTGTTCACCCAACTCTACAAATGATAAATCAGCGCCCGACCATTCAATCGTTGATAAAGCTTCCTTGTCTTCAATCAGAAACGTACCTATTTCCTGTCTGTATTCATTAAGCAGTGTTTCTTCATAAAATTCAAAAGTTCTGGTTGCTCTTGACGGAGCCCTTTGAACCATTACCCTGTCAATGAAATGCATAGCGCCACTTTGAGTAATTACATTACTTTCGTCGTATAGAAAACCAATGTAATCAACAGGATTCTCCCCCACATAAATAGTATCTTCTTTTCCTTTGTTTATGGCCAGGTCTATTCCCAGTCCATTAATGCTAAGGGGAATTTCAGAATTGGTTATGTAATTGGTACTGGTGCCTTCAAAATTGTCGACAAAATACTGCCCGTTCAGAATATGATAGGCAACAAAATTATACAATGGATTGGTGGAACTGGTATAATCTGTATCATCCGGGCTGATAAAAGCAGCCAGATCATTTACATTATTAATTCCTTTTTCATTATATATTCTGTCGGGTTCTATAAGCATGGTTAACGGTTGTCTGTTCTCATCAACTTTTAAATTGAAATCAATGAGGGGTCGCAACCCGGTAAGATCGATGGCTTCTTTAAAGATAGAATAACCCTGATTTTGTTCCAGCCATTGATAGCTTGTAAAGGTTATAGGTTTCAAAGCAGTTTGCACTTTATGAACAAAACCGTTTGACACTTCGATATTCGGAAAGATAACTGAAGCCTGGTTATTAATTTTATAGTAGGATGTATCGGGTTCAATAATAAAACTAACTGTAAGAAAATCGCCCGATAAAGTTGGTTCGGAAAATGCCCCAAACGGAAACTGATTGGTGTGCACTCCCAGATTTACAACATGGTATCTTGAGAATGCAGCAGCATAAGCCTGATCATTTAAAATGTCATTTAACGAGGAAAACTGGTCGTTCTCATCAATAAAGTTATTTATTGCAGCATTATCGGGTAAAAACAATGTATATCCGATACCATCCGGATTATAGGCACTCAAAGTTTTGACCAGACCTCCGGTTTCAAGAATAGAAATAAAGCTGGAATATTCTTCCTTGTTTTCCATTAGGTAATCGTAGATGGATGATTTCTCCACGTCCTCGAAGTTGGCTACAATGGGTTCCCTTTTGCATGAGAACAATACCACAACCAACAACAATCCGATTATATACGTTCCTCTTTTCATTGCATTTAAATAAATCATTTTAAAAATCATAATAAGGGTTTTGAACCATTTCCTTATTCCGCTCAATTTCACTTTCGTAAATCGGAAGATACCAACCCAGCGGATTTGTAAGCTTCGCAGCAAGGATACGTTTTTGTGTCGATGGCACATTACTTACAATTACCTCAATAAGTTTATCCTTCCGTGAAAAATTATTTCTTCTCCCCATTCTGAGAAGATCGAACCATCTTTTTCCTTCGAAAGCAAGTTCAAGCGCACGTTCTTCCAAAATGGCATCTTCAAAGGCATTAGGCGTATTTGCCAGGTTCACAGCTGGAACATCAGCTCTTTGCCTGATCTGATTAATTATCATTAATGCTGCACTGTATTGTTCCAATTGTGATAAAGCTTCTGCCTTCATCAGCATGACATCAGCAAGCCTGTAAACAATCCAGTTTGCACTGTATTGTGCATCACCCGACCGGGTGGTTTGTCCATCAGGAGCCATCCCGACATATTTCCAGATGATAAAATCATCCTCACCATATTTTTTAATGGAAGCACCTTCTCCGCGAACCAATTCACTCGAATATTCAAAAGAAAACATTTCAAGAGCCTTTTGGCTGGGATCGTATTGATTGCTGTTACGTTCTGTTGCCCCGAAGGTACCGTTATTCTGACCTCTTCCACCATCGAACTGGAATTCAAAAATACTTTCCAGCGAATTTCCAGGATAATATATTTCAAACCAGCGTGAACTTGGCATCAGAACGATCTCAATATTTTGCTCTATATTTCGAATATGATCTAACGCCGACTGGTATTGAAACCGCCAAAGGGCAATATCGGCAAGTAAGGCATCGTAAGCTGCTTTGGAAGCCCTTCCCTTATTCTCAGAAATTGTAGGAAAACCTCCTGATGGCGCATACTTTCGGTTCTCTTCCAGATCACTTACTATCTGGTTAAGGATCTCCTCTTCACCGGATTTTGCAATATAAAAATCAGTATCATCACTTTCTGATGGTTCAAGTACCAACGGTACATCTCTGTATAACCGTACAAGATAAAAATATGCAAGACTTCTTAAAAAGTAAGCTTCCGACATATAGCTGTACATCTGGAAATCAGTAAATGTATTATCAATTTCCCTTACTTCAGGTGCATTTTTTAATACTTCGTTACAATAATTAATCACTTTGTAAAAGTTCTGCCAGTTGGTGATACCATTGTCGGGATAAATATTGTTTTCCATCAGGAGTTGCTCATCCCTGCCCTGGTTAAAATCCCCTTCAACAAGGTCGGCCCGTACCTCGCCAAAAACAAACAAAGTTCTGTTCAAAGATGCAAATGATTCATATGAAGCCATAAGTACTGCTTCAACATCTTCCTTTGTTTTCCAGAATTCTTCCCGTATCAAACCTCCCGGAGGTTGCAGTTCCAGCCAGTCATCACACGATACCTGCATTAGCACCATTAAGGCAATCAGTAAGTATTTTATTTTTGTTCTCATATCCTTAATAAATTATAATCCAACAGCTATACTAAATGTAATAATTTTGGGAGGAGGAGTATTTGCTCTGTCAACGCCAATCCAGAATGGGTCGCTGGCATTCTGACCTACCTCCGGGTCTTGTCCCGAATAATTGGTAAAGGTTAAAAGCTTACGGGCACTAACTGTAAAACTGGCTTTCCTTACACCCAATTTGTTTGCCAATTCCTGGCTTAACTGATATCCAAACTTTAAATTGTTCAGACGCATATAATCTCCTTTTTCAACATAACGATCTGACCCCAGGTTGTTGGCCGGATGGTTCATATAAGCCCTTGGCAGAATACCGGCTTCTTCCTGCCCCTGTACCCTCCAGCGGCTGAGAACAGCCTTACTTTGGTTGTTTCGGTTATTCATACCCTCCGAATCTAAAGCCACCTGGTTTATGATATCAAATCCAACCCGGTAATGGAAAGCTACAGAGAAATCGAAATTCTTATACCGCAGGTTAGATCCAAAACCACCCATAAAATCAGGGTTGGAGTCACCGATATGTACCACATCGTTCAAATCGATTTTACCGTCGTGGTTAATGTCTTCATATATAGGATCACCTCCTTTAAATGTATAGGAATCAGCATAACGCATTGGAATAGGTCGGCCTTCGCTATCAAGGATTATATTATCATCGGCATCATAGGCAATAACATCAGCATCACTGGCATACACTCCCAGGTAGCGGAAGCCAAAGAATGAACCAATGGCCTCACCTTCCTGAACTCTTCTAGGATACTGCCCGTTTCCAATTGAAGTAGAACGTTCCGGGTTAAAGTTATCAGGAAGCTTATTAAAAGTATTTATGTTTTGTGAAGTGTTAAAATTGAACGAAAGCAACCAGTCTTTTGTGCGGATCGCCCGCCAATCAGCCATGAGTTCCCATCCGTTGTTGGTCATTTCACCACCGTTCAGGTATCTCAGTTCGTCATAACCACTGGAATAGGGAACTTCATAGTCTGGAAACAATATGTCTGTAGTAACCTTTTCATAAATATCGGTTTCAAAATACAACCTGTCTTCAAACAGACTGAATTCTGCACCAACATTATAAGAGGTAATATTTTCCCACTGCAGGTTATTTAACTGCATTTTGGTAGGTGCAATAGCAGGATTAAGAATGTAACTACCTGTACCGGTCGATTCATAAGTTGCAAAACGAGCATATACATCGCCTGGCTGACGACCGGAAACCCCCCAGCTAAGACGCAGCATACTTTCACCCAGGAAATCCAGGCCACTCAAAATCGGTTCGCTTGAAAATCTCCAGCCTACCGACACTCCTTTAAAAAGCCCCCACCTGTTATTGGACCCAAATGACGAGTGTGCATCAGCCCGTAAAATAGTCTGTACCATATACCGGTCGAGCAATTTATAATTGAAGTTACCTAATCCGCTCACCTGGCGGCTTTCGGTGGAACCAGTGCCTATCCAGTTAATCTGGGCATCAATGGCAGGGTCAGTAATATCAGTACTTGGTGTCCGGTTACTTTGAATGCTCATCCATTCGCTTTGCTTTTGGTCGGTAATCCAGGTAACTGCACCTGTAACTTCATGTATATCCGATGTAAAAGGAGAATTAAAAGACAAACGCGATTCCATGCGGATGTTTTGATACAGGCTATTGCCCTCCTCTGCTTTATTGACATTCCATTGCAGCCAATCGGCGCCAATGGCATTATAAGGTAAATAGTTTTTAGCTTTTTCTCCTCCAAACTGGAAAGAAACGGTTTCATTAAAAGTTAACCAGTCATTAAACCTGTATTGCAATACAAAAGTATTTTCCAGCGAGTTTGAAATTCTGTCGTTAAAGCCAAGGTTTGCAACAGCAACCGGGTTAAAATAAGTAACACCGTCACCCTGATAACTGTTAATAGGTGTAAAATATTCACCTGTTAAATTCCCATAGGCATCATATTCCAATATACTCATATTTGGTGCCTTAATGTATGCCATTTCACGGATGTTTCTGGGTTCCCAGTGGCTTCCCTGAATTTCAAGGTTTCCTTCAGTATTATTGTTGAAATAGTTAAACTTCACCTGGAACAGAAGATTTCGTGAAAGAAAATAGTCGAGATTAATACGTGTGGAAAAGCGCTTGGAATTGGTATTAATTGTAGTACCCCCTTCATCAACATAGCTGAAAGAAGTAAAATACCTTGTTTTTTCGCCACCACCTGAGATACTGAAATAGTGGTCGTGTGTCATGGCATTCTGAGTAATTTCTTTAATCCAGTCGGTATTTTGTGAATAATTGTAGAAATCCACATAATCCCTGTTATAGGCAATCTCCTGTGGAATCTCGAATACACCACGGGCATTATGCCATTCTTCCAGCTGAAGCATGATGTACTCATCACCGTTCAACATGGGTATTGCCGGAGGCTGAAAGTTCAAACTGTTTTTATACTGGTAGTCGAACTGCACCTTTCCCATACGACCTTTATGCGTTTCTATCAACAGAACACCGTCGGCACCCCTTGATCCGTATACAGCCGTAGAAGCAGCATCTTTCAATACTTCAATCGATTTAATATCCTGAAGGGCTATATTAATAAGGTTACTTATGTCTTCACTGTCAGCAGAACTCAGATCAAAACCGCTCTCAACCCTTGATTGTGGTATACCATCGATAACAATCAGTGGCTGGGCATTTCCCATTGAACTAAGTCCCCTGATTACCAATTGAGAGCCTGAACCCGGGTCACCCGATGCAGAAATAATATCCAATCCGGATACTCTCCCCTGAAGAGCATCGGCAGCTGAAAGCACACCAACGTCCTGCATATCCATCAAATCCACTTTCACTGAAGAAGATGCCCGGTCTCTGTCGGCAATATTGGTCAGACTATTCGAAGATTTGGCTTCTGCTGTTATGGTTACTTCACCAAGTGCAACATCCGATGATTCCAGTTCAACCATAATGGTCTTACTTGGGTCAACTGCAATCTGCTGAGGTTTATAACCAATTACACTCACTCTGACAATGTTTGCCGGGTCATTCATCTGCAGCACAAAGTCGCCGTTTACATTGGTAATAGTTCCGTTTACAACCCTTTCATCGGTATCGTATTCAACAATATTGGCCCCAATAATTGTAGTTTTATCCGATTTATCGATGACCCTGCCCCTGAGGATTGTTCCATCCTGGGCATTTGAAATGAAGAAGCTGCAAAGTGCTACTATAAAAATTATGCTAATCCTGATTTTTTTCATCTCGTTCACAAACCTTAGGTTTTACATTTTCAATTTAATCATCAATTTATTCTGTATCCAGCTCATTTACATTCAGTACCTTATCAATCTGATGAATCACACCATTATTATATGATCCTGGAAAAACTTCCTGTCCGGTACCCAGGCTTATTCCTACCAATTTATTGGTCGCTTCAGATTCGATAACTTCAGTATAAATAGCACCATCGGCATTTTTAAATCGGATCACATCAACTCCAGGTTCAATAAAAAGTTTGGTGTATACAGTAGCAAATGGTGTTGATTTTTCATCGGCACGGATGGTTTCATAATATTGAGGAGATTTATTGCCATCGGTAAAGATCAAATCTCCCTGAACGAAATGAAACAGCAGTACATTCCTTAATTCAGCAACAGGCAATGCGTTCAGATTGGCTTCCTGAATAGCTTCATTGCTCGGAATGAATACAGTGTAAAATTCATTGTTGGAAATAAAATTATATCGGTATTCTTTATCGATTGAAAGGCCGGCTTTTCTCATCAGGTTATGAAATACAGGATATTCAGTTGAAATCCGGGCAAATAATGACGATGTAGTAAAGCTCAGCCAGTTTTGAATTTCATACGTTGTTCCATTGTCCGCTTCACTTAATACCCTTGGAAATTCAGGTGCGGGTATGCTTCCCCTGAACCCTATAGTGGTGGTTCCGGTTCCGGATACTTCACCCGTTTCATTGTTTATAATTAAATAGTTGCCGGCAAGGTTGGGAATGAATTCTTTTCTTGCAACTCCAACTGGCTGTTTTGAACCAATATGGTTTAGCAACATAACCCTTAAATCGTTTTTAGAAAGCACGAACTGGGTAAAGCTTCCAGGTGAAATAAGAAATGTAGAAAACCTGTTAATGATTTGGTTATTTGTACCACTAATCCTTTGTAGCACAAATGAGGAGTCCATTGAAGTATTCATATCGGATTCCACAAAAAACATGTAGTCCTGGTCTTTCCTTTTTAAGGAAGGGAGCAAACCGGTTTCTTCAATGGCGTACATAACCTTTTGGAAACCCTGCTGCAGGTAAACCGGTCCGGTAACACTGCTAAATGCACGTGGTACAATGGCTTCATTCAGACCAATAAAAGTACTGTTGCTGCCAAATTCCTTTTGTACAATATTGGATGGATCAATTGTAACCAAATCCATCTCTCCGTTATAGAATCCTGTGGAAAAATCACTTGGATAAACCGGGTTGACTGACAAATAGCTGTTTGCAATAATCCTTTTTATATGTTGAGGAGCTCCGTTTAAAGTTCCCCAACCTCTGGGTATTTGAATGTATTCAGTAATGAATCTGTCGAAAGCATCATTGGTAGGAGCCAGAAGTCCATGATGATAACGAATAGTTACATTTTGCGGTAAGCCAAATGTACCTGTTGGAGGTTTTGTCTGTTCACTTGTTAAATTAAATGCCAGTTGAGGAAATGATAAATCGAACAATGAGTCGACTGCCAGTCCTAAATCAGCTCCTGGCTGTTCATTAGTAGCATTTTCATTGTATTCAAAATTCGGGAAAATATTAATCAGATCACGATACTGCGAATAGGAATGTTCACCTCCTGTTTCACTTATAAACTGATATGCGTTTTTAAGTGGCTCAACTACCTGGTCGATGACGTATATAAAACCGTTTTCAGCAAAAACTTCTTCACCAACTATGCGTCCATTGGCATAATGTATATCATTTGGACCACCAAAGGGACGATTAAAATAAAATTCATAATCCTGGGGAGATAAATCATATATATTGAAGTATTCACTGAAAAACACCGGAGCAAATTTTCGTGAATCAGTAATTACCCTTCGATGCCAGGATGTATTGAGCGTATCAGTTAACTGTGCTATTCTATTTCTGCTTACCACCCCATATTTTCTGTTCTTTTCAAATAAAAGTGATTCACGCTTAAAACCCTTCGGCTCGTTATTATTAATATCCAGTGTATCGATCCAGCCATACACATCAAGTGTACGCAACTGCTGTTTTGACCAGGGATTCTGTATAATATGGTATCTTACCAGTCTTTCCAGTTCAGCCAATGGCATGTCATCAATTGAGTTATAATCCGGATTACTGGCAAACCATGCGTTAAAGGCTTCATCGGAAGGGGCAAACACCGTATAACTTCCCGAAACATTTATGAGCTCATCATACTTGGTAAGCTCAACTGCCCGCGTAAAGGTTGATAAGTCAGGATTTTCCTGAATCTGCGTGAACAGTTTGCCGGCAAGCCATTCGGGCCTTGCATACTTATCAACTTCCATATCTTTACGGCAACTGTAAACCAGTAGCAGCACCAGAAGGGCAGGTAGTAAGATTGATTTAATTTTTATCATTTTATTTATTAATTTTAAAATAAAACTTTTCCTTTTTTCGCGGCCAAACATATAAAAAATGAAGCTTACATTATATTACAAATCCAACCATAAATAACACAAAACATACAAAGAGCTGGTAATTACTGTATTTTTTACAAAAATTCTAAGTCTGCACATTATTTGCAATTTCTTTTGCTTTTTCAACTTTACCATTATCCCTAAAATAAGCAGGAGTCACACCAAATTGCTTGCGAAAACATTTAATGAAATACGACATATTATTAAATCCTGTCAGGTAACACACTTCTTTCACTGTATTGCTCCGGTTGCTTAACAGTCCATATGCTTTTTGTAGTTTTAATGTCCTGATAAAATCCACAGGTGAATGCCCGGTTAATTCTTTTAATTTTCGATAAAGTTGGGTAGTGCTTATATTTAACTGCTTTGAAAGACTATTCACATTTAGTTCCGGATCGGATATATTCTCTTCCAGAATCTTTCTTACAGTCTCTAAAAATTCTTCATCGCGTGAGGAAATACCTTTTTGTATTTCAACCATAAAATTCTGTGTACGGTATTTTTCCCGTATAAGCTCCCGGTTCTGTATCAGCCTTGCGGTTTGTGAAATCAGAAGTTCAACATCGAACGGTTTTACAACATAGGAATCGGCTCCCACAGAAAATCCTTCTGCAATTTGTTCCGGCGCGTCTTTTGCAGTAAGCAACATTACCGGAATATGACAGGTTTTATTATTCTCCTTCACTTTTTTGCACAAAAGCAAACCATCCAGTTTGGGCATAACAATGTCGGATATGATAGCAGACGGTGTTTTTTTCAGCACCAGCTCCCAGGCGTCGGCCCCATTATCTGAAGTATAACATTTATAATGTCGTGAGAAAATCTTTACAAGAAATTCCCGCAATTCAGTATTGTCTTCAACAATTAAAACCGATTCCTGCCCATTGGACTGTAAACCAGTCACTTCTGAAACAGAGACATAGGCGGATTCAGTTTTATCAATAATAATATCTGCTGCTTCATTCTTAATTTCAACTTCTCCTGCTGGAATCAGAACATGAAATGCAACACCTTTTCCAGCGATCGATTCTACTGAAATAGTACCTTTATGCATTTCCACCAGTGATTTTGAAAACGATAACCCTATTCCTGCACCTTCAGTTGATTCGTCAACTTTGTAAAACCGTTCAAAGATTCGTTCCCTGTTTTCTTCACTTATTTCCTTTCCTTCATTAAATACTGTTAGCTTAATGCTTTTATTTTCTCCGGGTTGTTCCTCATTAATAACTTCCAGCCTCACAATAATTGAATGATTATCTGAAGTATTCTTAAATGCATTGGATAACAGGTTATATAAAATTTCTTCAAACTTCTGCACATCAACAACACCGAAAATTGATCCGGCTGCCAGATGTAACTGAAGGTCAATATTTCTGGATAATTCAAGGCCTTTAAAATTAAGGACTACATTGTTAACTACTTTTGCGATATCGGCTTTTTGGGGCTGAAATGTAATCTTACCGGCATTTAGTTTTCTAAAATCAATGATCTGATTGATAAGCCTAAGCAGAAATTTTGAATTCCTTGAAATAAGCTTCAGGTGTTCCTTCCAGGGATTGTCATCCGGCACATTTTGAACCATATCCTCTACGGGAGCTATGATTAAACTCATTGGAGTCCTGAGTTCATGTGCAATATTAGTAAGGAACAACATTTTTTGTTCGCTATTCTCAATATCTATTTTATCAAGTTTCTTCTGATAAATCAGTTTTTGCCTGGAAATAATGTAATAAATAACCCCATAACTCAATAATATAAACAACAGGACATACATCGATATAAAAAAACTTTTCCCGTACCAGGGAGGATTTATTTCAATGTTTAATCTTTTTATTTCATCTGAATAGAGACCATCTGAACTTACTGCCTTTGCAAGTAAAGTATATTTTCCGGCTGGAATATTGGAAAGATATATATTACGATGATTTGCAGGGACAGTAATCCAGTTTTTATGCAGACCTTCCAGCATATATTCGATGCTGTTTGATTCCGGGTTCTGAAAATGAAGAGCGGATGTACCAATACTAAATACATTGCTTTTATATGGCAAAACAATTTCACTTGTTTCATTCATTACAGTTTTCAGAGTAATACTTTTATACAGGGTATCACCCAGATTTACAAGGTTATTTTTTATCCTTAAATTTGTAAAACTTATCTTCGGCTTTATTTCATTTATTTTTATGTCCCTCGGATAGAAACTGGTAAAGCCCTTATCACCACCAAAAAACATCTGATCATCTGCTGCCTTATATGAAGAATTAATCATAAAGATTTCTCCCTGAACACCATCTGAAGAATCAAAAACTGATAATAAGGGATCCTTTCCGAATCGGTTATAGCGAACCAGGCCCTTATTGGTACTGATCCATAAATTTCCATCATCATCAGGAACCATTGAAATCACATCGTTTGAGGGCAATCCATCATCAACTGTTAAATAATTAAATTTATCAGTCAAAGGATTTAGTATATTTATACCACCTCCCTGAGTTGCAATCCATAAATTTCCGTCATAATTTTCGTAAAAACAATTGATTTCATTATTGTTTAAATAACCTTCCAATGGTTGAGTTGCCACATATCTTTTAAATTTTAACTCAGGCCTGTTCTTTCCCGATAGATCCAGCGATTCATAATCAACCGTCAATCTGTTAAAACCTTTGTTTGTTCCAACCCAAAATCTTTTTTTGCTATCAAGAAAAATATCCAGTATAACACCATCAGAAAGTGTTGAAGGACTTTCTGCTAACGCCTCATACTGATAATTGACACCTTCCGTATTATGATTCAGATTAGGAATGAAGAAAATGCCAAAGCCATGGCTACCGCACCAGATGTTATTGTTTGAATCGATAAATATTTTACGAATGGAATGATTTATAGATGGTTTACCTTCAAAGGGGCTTATTTTCCAGCCAGCCTTAGTTTTTTCCAGACAATATAATCCCATTTCTGTCCCCACCCAAAAAAGCGAATCGCTCTGTCTGGCAATATCCCAGATACCATCACTGAAAGAACCGGAGTTATGTCCCGAAACAATAGGTATCTGCTGATAGTAGATTTTATCCTCAAGTGTTTGTTTTTTTGAAACGATGTTTAATCCATTATTACGACACCCGATAATAATCTCATTTTCTGTGCCTTCAAAACACATTACAGTATTTGAACTAAGTGAGTTTTCATTAAATGGATCACGTAGAAATGAATGAAATTTTTTCTGATAAAGGTTGAGGATGCTGATTCCCTGCCCCTGATGACCAATCCAAAGATTGCCTGAGAAGTCTTCATACATGGTATGAATTTCATTATCAAGCAAGGAGCCTATTTTATTTGGATTGGAAAAATATGTTCCAGTTAAACCTGTATGTAAATCAAGGTATAATAATTTTGGCTCATACAATGCTACATAAATACGATTATTGCTTGTATATAATAAATTGCGTATAACAAGATTTTGAAAAAAACGATTTTCAACAATCCCTCCATTTTCAGGAGCATATAAAATCACTCCCTGGGAAGTGGCAATGTAATATGTATTTTCCGAAGCAACATATTCAATGTCATTAACAGTTTCATTTAAATCAACAATGGTATCAACTGTAAGAGCTATTTTTGCATCTTCCTTATTCAGTGTTGCAAAACAGATTCTGCTTTTATTTCCTTCATTGGCAACTAAAATAAGATTTTTCCCGACTCCCTTTGAAAAGTTGCAATAAAATTCAACAGGCTCATTTAAGTAACTAACCTCATGCCGGGATAAGACATACTGCATATTGTCTGCTTCAGAAAGGGGTATCAGAAAAATTCCTTCTACAGCATGAACAACAAGATGTTTTTGAATTTCATTTAAATAAGAAATGTTAATTCCACGGCTGTTAAGATCATTAAACCGGTATGTATGAAATGTATTACTACTTTTGTTATACTTACATAGGTTCATTGATGTAGCAATCCATAAATTATCAGAAGAATCAACAAACAGCTGTTTGATTTTTTTCTCCGGAAGGCTTTGAGGGTTTCCCAGTTCAGGGCGGTATAATTCAAACTGATAGCCATCGTACTTAACTAATCCCGACCACGTTGCAAACCACATATTACCTTCGCTGTCCTGCACAATTGAATTGATTTCCCCATCAGGCAATCCATATTCAGTTAATAAATACCGAAAGTCGCCCGCAGTAGTCACACCTGCAAATAGGAGGAAAAAAATTCCGATAAATATGCAACGATTCATACAACAAACATAAAAAATCATTCATTGCGAGATAACATTTTATAACATTTCTTACAAAAAAAATTAAAAAATGTAAAAATTGATCCCGAACCCAAACAATCACAAGCAATTATGTGTTTAGGAATTTTTGACTATTTTTGCCTCATATTCGATAATAGCAAAAAATAAAATAAACATTGTCTGGTGAGCACATATAAGAAAAAAATTTATTCCTGTTTATTATTTCATCAGGTAGGAATTTACTCTGGCTATGAATTTAAACAATACGAAATTATATACCATTTTAACATTAAAAACCACAATCTTAATCAATGATAAAAAAATCCTGCTGTTTTGTGTGTAATAATGAGATCCCTGACGGGCCTTTGGAAATGAATAAGGAAATTCTGCTGCCGGTGTGTTCAGGATGCAAAGGTACAGATCACGAAAAGAAAAAGGTTGAGGAATATCTTGACAGCCTGGCAGAAGGATTTGTTTGCGGGTGTATATAAACAAAAAACCGCAGTTGCCTGCGGTTTCTGTTTACTCTGTTTTATAAGTGCTGTTTAATTTAACAGGTGCTCGTATTGTTCATTTATTAAGTTTGGCAGATAGCTTGCGATCAAACCCAATGCTTTTTCATCATCAACATTGCCAGGTGTTAACGTCTTCTGTCTTTTCAATTCATCAGCGTTAAGCACTGCATTGTTTATCTGAACTGGAACATTGCTCCATGCTTTTTTAACTGCACGGGTCCCAAAACCATTTGAAGATGCCAGGTAACATACTTCAAAAAACTTTGAGTTCACAACGTAAAAAGTCCCGTCAAGGGTACTGCGTTTAATAACGGTAACTGGATTATCACTACCTTCATAGGTAAGGGTCCATACTTTTTCAACGCTCTTTCCCATCTGAACGTTATCAACCGACTCAATCTCATAGTTGCGGATTCCTTTTTTGGTTTCCACAGCGCCTGCATAAGCAGATGCAATAAAAATACAAACGACAAATACTGTAATAACTTTGAATTTTTTCATGGTTTTAAAATTTGAATTAAACATTGTTTTTTGCTTTTTGAACTTATTTCTAATTATACGACGGCAAATTTATATTAGTGTTACACCAAAATACCTGTTAAAAAACACATTACGAATACTGAATCTGCTCTTGATTATATTAAAAAATAACTTTTTTTTCAATTATCATAAGTAACTGTAACCTTATTATATCCTTAATAATATTTTTTGATTTAAAAAGTGAATTTCCGATTTCAGTTTAATAAGTAAAAAAAAGTAAAAAAAAATGCATTTTTATTTGTTAATTATGATCATGGACAATAAAAACACATTTTTATAGTAATCAAAAAGAGTTAAAACGGATATTGAGTAGCCTAAACAAATATTTACTTTAGAAAAATTGACGATAACATTGAAAACTGAAAATATTAAATAAATGAAATTTAATGAACTTATATTAAGGCGGTTTTCAACCAGAAAATTTAAAGAGAAGGCTGTTAAAAAGTCCGACATCGTAAAAGTTCTTGATGCAGCCCGTATGGCGCCATCGGCAGTAAACTATCAACCATGGCATTTTGTTATAATTCAAAAGAAAGAAAATCTTGAAAAGTTACATAAAACCTATTCCAGAGATTGGTTCAAAGCAGCACCGGCTGTAATTATTGCCTGTGCCGATCATTCTCAGTCGTGGAAAAGGAGCATCGACGGGAAGGACTCAGCTGAAATCGATGTAGCCATTGCAGTTGATCACCTCATGCTACAGGCAGCTGAACTGGGACTTGGAACCTGTTGGGTTTGTAATTTCGATACTGAACGGTGCGCTGAATATTTTAGATTTCCCCTGCACATTTCCCCTGTGGCGTTGATCCCGATAGGTTATCCTGAAGATGATACAGTCCCTGCCAAAAAGCGTAAACCCCTGGAAGATTTTGTACATTGGGAAAGCCTGGATCATTCTGGTAATCTGCATACCCCGGAAACCGATTAAAATTTTCTGAATAGGAAATAATTTTAAAAAAACTAAACCGTTCGGAGGTATTTTTCAAGACGTTGCATTCCCTCCTCAATATTTTCAATGGAATTGGCATAAGAGAAACGCAGGTATCCTTCCCCGTTTTCACCAAAATCGATTCCAGGGGCAACACCAACGTGTGCCTTTTCAAGAATATCGAAAGCCAGTTCATAACTGTTTGGAGAAATGTGCCTGGCATTCACAAAAACGTAGAAAGCGCCTGTTGGCACTGCTTTTATGATAAAACCCATCTGATTCAGCCGTTTTATCATATAAATACGCCTGGCATTGTAAGTTTCCTTCATCTTTAAAATATCGCTCCCGGCCTCACGTAATGCTGCAATAGCTGCGCGTTGAGCAACTGAACTGGCACAAATAAACAGGTTCTGCTGAATTTTCTGTAATGCACGAACATAGGCAGGAGGCGCTATTATGTATCCCAGCCGGAGCCCGGTCATGGCATATAGTTTTGAGAATCCGTTAACCACAAACGCTTTATCCGAAAATTCAAGCATGGAATGTGCCCTGCCTTCATATACCAACCCGTGATAGATTTCATCTGAAATAACCGGAATGTCATACCCCGCCAGTTGCCTCATTACATCTGCCGATAAGAGATTTCCGGTTGGATTCATCGGACTGTTAATTAGAATTGCCCTGGTTTTCTCCGTTATGCTTCTACAGATTTCCTCCGGCCTGAATTGGTAACCACCTTCCTCATAAACCGGAACTCTGATTGCATTTGCTCCGATAAACCGGATGAAATTGGGATAACAGGCATACCCCGGATCGGAAATGATTACCTCATCACCCACGTTGCATAAAGCACCTAAAACCAGCAGCAAAGCAGGAGAACTGCCCGAGGTGATGATTACCTGTCCGGATGAAATATTTACTCCGTACAACTGCGCATATTTTTTTACAATCTCGTCACGCAATTCCGGATCACCCAGGCTATGGGTATAGTGTGACCTTCCTTCAGAAAAAGCTTGTTGTGTAGCTTCAGAAATAACCTGGGGTACATCAAAATCAGGCTCTCCCACCTCAAGATGAATAATATGTTTTCCCTGACGTTCCAATTCAGAAGCCCGTTCAAGAACATCCATTACTATAAACGGACTAATGTTTTTTGCCCTTTCCGACAGCATCCCGATTTTCAATTTAAAATTTATTTTCTTTTATATGATTACCAGATGGATAACTGAATATACTATTTAAAGATAGTTTTTTGCAATTTGTAATGCCTGATTACGATAGCTGCCTCCAAATAAATAATAGTGGTTCAATACATGATACAACTGATAGAGGCTGTTCCTCACCCGCCAGTCCGTACGAAGAGGATTTATTTCGTTATAAGCATCATAAAACCGATCAGAGAATCCCCCAAACATTGTCATTATACCCATTTCCATCTCACAATCGGCATAACAGGAAGCCGGATCGATTAA
Source organism: Mariniphaga sp. (assembly GCA_024636975.1). Taxonomy (GTDB): domain Bacteria; phylum Bacteroidota; class Bacteroidia; order Bacteroidales; family Prolixibacteraceae; genus Mariniphaga. The sequence continues at coordinate 2,083 of JAGXGA010000057.1, read as the reverse complement.
AGCAGGACCTTTTGCCGTTATCATATAATTGCCCGACCATAAATCACCATGAATTAAAACCGGCTTTGATTCTTCGGGAATTAAAATTGTTATCATTTCAAGCAAACGCCGGTAGACTTTATCTTCATCAACAGGCAAAGGTCTTTCTTTCCTGATTAAATCAAGCAAAAATTTAAGGCGGTTGTCCCTGTAAAATTCTGCCCAATTGTTTTTCCAGGTATTATTCTGCAGTGTTGAACCACAATAGTTGTTGTTAAAAAACCCGAATCTGTCGTTGTTGTAATTATGAATTGTTGCCAGACCACGGCCAAGCATTTCATCTGTATTTTGCATAGGATGACCCGGCTCAAGGTATTCCAGCACCAGAAAACCAGGGGTTTCATCCGCCTCTTTGGCAGCAAATACTTCAGGTACAATAAGCATATCACCCGCAGCTTTTTTTAACTCTGCAAGACATTCCGCTTCACGGATAAAAATATCGGACGGACATTCGGCATTCCATTTTAAAAAATAAACACCTTCACTGGTTTTTATTTTTGAAGCATGATTGATGCATCCGCCTCCCAGTGATCCGGACGAAATAATATCAACCTGCATGCCCAACTTTTCTGAAAGCCGGATTCGTACTTCTTCCTCCACCGGACTTCCACTGTTAAACAACTTCATAAAGGCCTGTTTTTCTTTCCCTTAAAGATAAGAAAAATCATTCAACGGTAAAAACATAACTTCCGGCGGCTGCCAATATTTTGCCGGAATCAGTATTGGTGATACCTTCAATCGATTCTGAATCTATTTGTTTTCCTCTCTCTTTTATTACTGAGCTTTCTTCCACACCAGGTAATTCAACCAATGCAGTTGTATTTGGCGGAACTGTCAAATGAAGTGTAAACACATTATTTTCCAGTTTCCAGTCAACGGCAAGCAAGCCGTAATTGGTTTCATATTCTGCTTTAACCCATTTTAAATCACCTGCCGGTTGCGGTTTTATAACTGCCTGTTTAAATCCGGGCTGCTCATCCGAGATGTTTATCCCTGCCAGAGTATTCCATATCCATTCTCCAACACATCCAAGGGCAAAATGGTTACGTGAATTCATTCCTTCCGGTGGTTCAACATCCGAATTCCATAGTTCCCATATTGTGGTAGCTCCCTGCTTCACCATGTATCCCCAGCTTGGATAATCGATTTGATTCATCATTTCATATGCCAGATCGTGATGGTTGTATTTGCTCAACATAGGTAAAATGTATCCGGTTCCCAGAAATCCGGTAGTAGGATGTACATCTTTTTCCATTACTCTGTTTACCAGATTCTTTACCACCTGGTCTTCAAGTTCTGCAGGTGTCAGTCCAAAAGCCAGCGGAAGCAGATTAGCCGTTTGTGTACCGCCTGGATAGTTCAGGCTGTCGCTTTCCCAGTATTCATTATGGAAAGCCTTTGCTATTTGCTGCGACAATTCCACATATTCCTTTGCATCATTTGTTCTGCCAATCACTTCTGCCATTTCTGACAGTAATTTAGTTGAATAAAAGTAATATGCCGAACCGATTGGTTTTCCCGGGGAAGGCTCTACAGCAATCCAGTCGCCATAGCCATACCAGCCATTTTCTTCCCAGAAATAAATATTGTTTTCACTGTTTCTGCGCATGTATTCAACCCATGCTTTCATACCTTCGTAATTATCCTCAATGATGCGTTTGTTACCATAATACCGGTAATTTAGCCATGGAATTATTACAACAGCATCACCCCAGCCCGGTTTTGACGGACCGTCGACCACAATGGGCGGATTTACATCGTACACCCAGCCTTCCTCATCCTGACCGTCGGTAATGTCAAACATCCACTTCGACCAGTAGCGGTCGAGGTGCATATTAAAATTGGCAGTAGGAGCAAAAATCTGGGCATCGCCCATCCAGCCCAGGCGTTCATCGCGTTGCGGGCAATCCTCCCTATACCAAGCATTGACTTCCACAGCTAACGGTATGAGGTTCCACCTGACTTTCTATCTTTGTATTGCTCTTTGTAAGACCGATTTTAGAACTGTTCCCGCCTTAGGCGAGGACGAGCGCAATCCTGGTTG
>JAGXGA010000056.1 GCA_024636975.1 Mariniphaga sp. | reverse complement strand
TGATGTATGGCTGCCTTTATTAATTACCTTACTGAGTTCTTCTACCTCGGATTCACTTAGTTTAATTGTATACAGTACCATCTTTTTTTGGTAAATATATACAATAAAACCGTCATATCAAAATTAACTTAACACTAGTTTGAGTTTTAATAAATGAATTCCCTATTTGTTCTATACTCCTAATTTAAGGAAAATCAGTTAAAGTACAATCTTCCTGATCTCTACTTAATCTCCACCCGCTCTCGCTGCTCCCGCTAACCGATTCAGGCGCAATGCTGCCTTGTGAACTATGCTCCATGCCCTTCGCTCCATGCCCTAAGCCCTTTGTTCTTTGCTCTTTGCTTTTTTACTGTTTACTTTCCCGATAAACTGTACCTTAAGAACTGTATACCTCCCCTTACTATTGAGTCACCGCCTTCAATCCAATGATGGAAGCGATCAGGGTAGTGAGGAAAAAGATCCTTAAAACAGTTGCCGGTTCTTTGAACACGAGAATACCTATTAACGCCGTACCTACAGCCCCGATTCCTGTCCATACCGCATAGGCTGTCCCGATTGGCAAGGTTTGGGTGGCCTTAACCAACAGAGCCATACTGATGCCGAGCGAAATAAGAAAAGCGACATACCACAGGTACATTTCATTTCCGGTGGTAACCTTTGCCTTACCAAGGCAAAATGCAAAGGCTACTTCAAACAGCCCTGCTATGATTAATATTACCCAGTTCATACATTGTACTTTCTCCTGGTAAAACAACTAAATTTACACATATTCTGATTTTATTTCCACGAAATCTGACTGGCAGCTTTCGATACATTTCTATTCCTGACTAAGAACGGTAAAGGGAACTAATTTATATCCTCACCCGAAATTTAAGGATTCTTTTTCACCAATAATATCTTATCAATTTTTCCTCTGTCCATATCAACAATCTCTATACTGTAATCCATGTAATCAAACTTATCGCCTACATGCGGAACTTTATCCAAATGATTAATCACGAACCCTGCTACAGATGAATATTCAATTTCTTCAAAATCAACTGTGAAATTCTGGATTAATTCACTTAATGTCTCAACAGGTGCATCACCATTTACAAGAACCGATTTATCCTCGCGGGTAAATACATCCGGTTCTTCAACATCGTACTCATCTGGTACTTCTCCAACAATGTTTTCTATAATATCATGCATTGTTATTATTCCTTCGAATCCGCCATACTCATTTACAACAAAGCACATACTTTTTTTTGCATTGCGGAGCACTTCAAGAACTTTTTGTGCATCTAAATTCTCGGGTACAATAAGAGGTTCATCAATAACATCTGATATATCAAAATCTTTGCTGCGGAATAAAGCTTTATAAAAATCCTTAAGAAATAATACCCCAACAAAATTATCAAGGTTACCCCTGCAACTGATTATTCTGCTATGATTGTAATTTTCCAGAATATCCTTTATTTCAGTAAGAGGCTTCTCTACATCTACCCACTCTAATTCTGATCTGTGTATCAGGATATGTTTTGCCTTTTTATCAGAAAAGTAAAAAACTTTTTCATGTATATCATTCTGTTCCATCTTAATAACCCCTTCCCTGGAAGCTATTCTCATCATTTGCCTTAGTTCTGACTCAGTTATATTTTCCGTTGGCTTTTTTATGCCAAGGATGGTGTTTATCAGATTTGTAGATGCAGATAACAGCTTAACAAATGGATAAAAGGCCTTGCTAAAGTAATACACTACCGGAGCCACACGAATGGCTGTTTTAACGGGGTCGCTTAATGCAACAGTTTTAGGAACCAGTTCACCAATGACTATTGAAAAATAGGTAATAACAACAACCGTTAAAAAAACAGCCAACTCATCAGCATACGTTCCTATTAAACTTATTTGCTGAAACAAAGGGGCAATATTATCAGCAATACGCATACCACCATATACACCTGTCAGGATACCAATTAAGGTAATGCCAACCTGTATGGCTGATAAAAAGGTTTCAGAATTTTCAAGAAGTTTTAACGCAGTTTTTGCCCCATTGCTCCCTTCCGCTTTTTTTTGTTCGAGCCTTGTTTTTTTACTTGACACCAATGCAATTTCAGATAAGGCAAAAAATCCGTTTATTAATATAAGGATGGCTATAACAAGTATTTCCATAATTATTTCCAGATAATCCTGTTACATATAATGCCGGTTAAATGTTCAAAAATTTAATATAAAGATACAATAGAAAAAAGGGGGCAGGAAAACAAATCATTATCGGTGGTAAGTATTCATGCTATTGAATCGTTGTTGCCAATAAGCATTCAATTCCGGTCCTGGTCAGGTTCAAGTGCATACTTTCTCCGGTTTCAATTGAATTACTCTGTACCAGGTATGGAAAAGAACCGTATGAAACAAGCTGTAAATATCTCAACGTTCAATGGATGACCTATAGGAAAAACCAGGACAGGAAAGCTGGGTTATCCTTTACCGGTAAGTACAAGCCAATGAAATATTACTCCTGCAGATGCTGCATCATACAAACCAACCGGCAATAAAGCTAAGGATGAGGTATTTCAGAAAGAGCCCCAGAATGCTAAAAATAAACAGGTCGCGCAGGTTGAATTTAAGTACACCTGCAGCCAGGGCAATTAAAGGTGATGAGAGGGGCAGGAAATTAAAGAAGAAGATGGTGAGGTTACCATAACTGCGGATGTATTTTTCAGCGCGCATTATGCGCTTTTCACTTACCATCCGGGTAACAACCTGGCTGTTGATGGTGTAGCCGATCATGTAATCGATGTACTGGGCAACCAGTGCGGTAACAATGGCAAACCATATGAGCACGGTTTCATCGTACCATGTAAGGTAATATAAGAAAGCCATTTCCACCGGCATGAGAAGGAAAAAAAGGTAGCCCGAGAAGTGGATCAGCGAAAAAGAAGTAAGTGTCTGACTGCGACCCTCATATATGTCTTTTCCGACCGTAAATGAAATGATCATGATCACCACAACTGAAAAAGCCAGGGCATAAACTATTTTAGAAATCTTCTTTTTTTCCTCCGTCATGGTCTTCATAATCCGGTCAGCCTGTTTTTGCCCCCTAATCTACTTCATTCCCCCGTTTTAACAAAATATTTTCGCTATCCCTTTATTTTTTAACGCCAAACTGAGCTGGCGAACTATTTTACGCAAGGAAAAAGCTGGACATTTTACTCCACAGTAACCGATTTGGCGAGGTTACGGGGCTGGTCGACATTGCAGCCACGCATGACAGCAATGTGATAAGCCAGCAGCTGCAGCGGTACTACGGCCAGCAAAGGCGCTACCGCAGGATGCGACCTGGGGATCTCAATCACATCGCTGGCCATTTCCTTCAGGGCAGTGTCGCCTTCAGTAATTACTGCAATAACATTTCCCTTGCGCGCCTTCACCTCCTGTATGTTGCTCATGATCTTTTCGTAATAGGCATCTCGTGGGGCAATGACTACCACCGGGAGATTGTCGTCGATAAGGGCAATTGGGCCGTGCTTCATTTCACCGGCGGCATAGCCTTCGGCATGAATATAGGAAATCTCCTTCAGCTTGAGGGCTCCTTCGAGGGCTACCGGGAACAGCATGCCGCGCCCCAGGTAGAGGGCATTAACAGCATCCTTGTATTTAGCGGCAATTTGTTTTATGTGTTCATTACTCTCAAGGATGAGCCGTTCACGGGCAGGAATATCGGCCAGTTCCCTTACCAGTTCCCTGTATTCCTCTTCGCCAATGGTTCCCTTCATTTTTGCCAGCTTTACAGCAAACAGAGTTAGAACAGTTACCTGTGCGGTGAAGGCCTTGGTGGAGGCCACGCCAATCTCCACGCCGGCATGTGTAAACACCCCCGCCTCGGTTTCGCGGGCAAGCGAAGAGCCAACTACATTGCAGATGCCAAGGGTGAGTGCGCCCAATTCCTTTGCCAGGCGCAAGGCAGCCAGCGTATCGGCTGTTTCACCACTTTGACTTATAAAAATTACCACGTCGGTTTTTCCAAGTACCGGCTTTCGGTACCTGAACTCGGAAGCATACTCCACCTCAACCGGCACACGGGCATATTCTTCGAACAGGTATTCGGCAATCAGCGCTGCGTGCCATGAAGTGCCACAAGCCACAATGACTATTTTCTCTGCCTGGGCAATGCGGGGAAAAACATTTATCAGTCCGCCCAGTACAATGTCGGGATAATCGGGATTCAACCTGCCTTTAAAAGTTTCCTCGATGGTCTGCGGCTGTTCGTAAATCTCTTTGAGCATGTAATGTTCAAACTCACCCTTGTCCATCTCCCCGATTTTCATATCAAGGTTGGTAATGGTGAGTGAAACAGGGTTATTTTCGAGGTTCTTCAGGGTAAAGTTATTACGTTGAATGATGGCCATATCGTTATCGTTGAGGTACACCACCTGACTGGTGATTCCGGCAACAGGTGAGGCATCGCTGGCAACGTAGTATTCGCCATCGCCCAGACCGATCACCAGCGGACTGCCCCTGCGGGCAACTATAAGCTTGTCGTCTTCGCGGCTGCATAAAACAGCAATGCCGTAGGCGCCCACTACCTTCGACAGCGCCAGCTGCACTGCGATTTCAGCCGTTACCTCATCGTTCTGGTTGTAAAAATACTCAATAAGGTTAGCCAGCACTTCAGTATCAGTTTCACTCTGAAATTCAAATCCATGTTCCCGCAATTCATTTTTCAGCTGCGAATAGTTTTCGATGATGCCGTTGTGTACCACGGAGAAAATACCACTCTGCGACTGGTGAGGGTGGGCGTTCACATCGCTGGGTTCACCGTGGGTAGCCCATCGGGTATGACCTATTCCGATATTTCCCTTCAGGTTTTTTGACTTTACAAATTCCTCGAGTTCGGAAACCTTTCCCAATTTCTTAAACACTTCGAGGCTACCGTTCAGCAATGCAACCCCGGCCGAGTCGTATCCCCGGTATTCCAGTTTTTTCAGCCCGTTCAGCAAAACAGGCAATGCTTCATTTTTTCCTATGTATCCGATGATTCCGCACATAATTTCTTTCGTTTAAAATTTCAAATCCAATTTGATCGCTTAAATTTTCATCGGGTTTTTAAAGCTGTTTCCCGTTCCTGCTTTGAGTGAAAGATGGTATGTTTTCTACCTGGCTGATGAGTTCGTTTCCCAGCGCTTCTTTATTCTGCATATGCACATTAATTGCCCTGACTGTTTCGTTCTTTTCAAAATCTCCCCTCACCTGTGCAAAATCGAGCTCCCGGGCGCCGTTTTGTCCATCGACACCAAAGCCGGTCATTTTAGTAAGCGAGAACTCCTTGCGGGCATCTTCATACAAAAAGCTGTCGATTCCCAGCACACTCTCCTTCCACTTCTTTACCACAGCCACAACATCGCTGGCTGTGAATTCCGAAATCTTACATCCGTAAAAATTTTCCAGTGCATCGGCAGCCCATGTCCATTCATGGTTATAATAATTTTTATGCAGGGCCAGCATGGCCGCGTTAACCTCCTCCAGGGTGGTTATACCGCCGTTTTCGATCGATTTCAGGACATTATCGAGCGCCTCAAACGGACAGATCAACCCCGAAAGATCGACCCAGTAGCCCTTGCCCAACGGAGTATCGGGTTTCATTATCTCGCGGATACGTTCATCGGAAGAAGTATCCTTGCCATGCAGGCGTGATATTAACGAGTTTCCAAGAAATTTCCAGATGGCCATTTCGTACAACTTGATGCCTCGGTCAAGCGCCCGCTTTTCGATCTTCATTTTGTCGTAGCTGTATTCGCTGGCAAATTCACCCGAGGTTTTACGAATGGCCAGCAGCTTTTCGCGGCCGTTCATCATTTTGTGTACCGTATAGGGGCTCAGCAGATTAAAGTTAATCAGATCGAGAAGGTTCGAATCGGTGCGCTTATCACGGCGCGGCCATTTCTGGCTGTCGCGCACGGTCCCGATGCTTTTTAAATTGATTCCGGGCACCAGGATACTTTCGTCGTTGCTTTCGATGAGGTAAGAAAATGGAAAATCGGCAGTATCACAATGTTTGTAGTGCCTGCCCATTACCAGTGAGAACGCCCCGATGCGTGAAGGCCACAGCAAATAGGAGTCGCTGGTAGTTTTTGCTCCCCGCTCCATAATGCCTTGATGAATTGGTCCCAGCTTATAAAGGTGGTTACTCTGATTGGAGCCACTGCCGGCATTCATAAACGAAAACAAGCCTGCAATTAGCAGAGTTGATTTATGATGGGTTACAGTGTATGGTCCGGCGAATATGGAGGTGGCTTCCCCATGGAAGCCCTGGCAATTTGCAAAGAAAAGGGAGTTAACGGCAGAATAGTGTTTGTCGAGATTGCACCCCTGCCCCACGAAGCATTTCGATATAAGTGTGGCGTCGGTTACCCGGGTACCTGAACAGATTATAAAATCGTCCATAATGACCCCTTCACCAATCATTACAGGAGCTTCATGATTGCTGTTGATGCTGCCGTTGTGTAGTTTTTTTGCTCCGTCGACCACAGTCGATGGCCCCATCTTCACATTCAGCACTGTATTACAGTTGATGATGCGTGAGTGGGGCCCGATGGTGCCGGTGGTACTTTTTATGCTTAGGGCATATTCCTCTGCCATCTGCTTCAATGCCGATACAACCTGTGGCCGGTGGCGGTAGAGAGCCATTATGTAGGCCACGTGCGTGGAAAGGTAGTCGTATATAGGTATGGCCCGTCCGCCGTCTTCGTTTACCGCCTCTACAGACGTACCGTTTCCAAAGGTGGTTTCGCCATCAGTAGCGATGGTGGTTACGTTGTGAATAACAACACCTTCTTCGATTTTATAATTGGCAATGTAACTCCGGACGTTGTGGATCAGCACATCGCGGCCCACCTCGCAGTTGTGCAGCCAGGCGTTGTAAATGCCGGTGTGGAAAGTGATCCCTCCCACCAGGTTGACTGAGCGGTTGAAACTATTCAAACGGATATGCCCGGTGAACTTTGCGTTTTCAATGTGGTCGGGAGAGAAACCGTCGGTAACCTTCACCAGGTTCCAGTCGGTTGATGAGCACCCCTGGTAAACCAGCTGCCCTATTTCATCGTCGGTTAAAGCCCTGTAGTATTCTTTTTCATTGAGTGGTTGAGTCATAATTATTACATTTTAATAAGTCAAATATAAGTTGCATTTCGGCAGGAGTCAAGTTTACAAACCTAACAATACCATTATATTTAAAATGAAATACTTAACTATTAAAATGTAACTTTTATATTATGAGATAATTACATTTAAATGAAACATTACATGTAATTATCTTTTAATATGCACCTATCTTCAAAGCTTAACTAAAAGTTAGCCGGAAAAAACACTTCTACTAAATCCAACATTAATTGCATTTCAACTGAAAACCCCTTATTCCTCAATTTTTTCTCCGCAATGGGGGCATTTTTTTGGGCGGCGCCTTTTCCTGTCGAGCCTGTCTTTGAAACCTGCACTGATAATTCCAGTTGGCAGAGCAACAATTCCAATTCCCAAAAGGGCAATAATTCCACTTATGAATTTCCCCATGGCTGTTACCGGTACCACATCGCCATACCCCACCGTGGTAAGAGTGGCAATGGCCCACCAAAAAGCTGAAAGTATATTGGGAAATTCGTCGGGTTGGGTATCTCCCTCTATATAGTACATCAGGAATGATGCAATTATAAGAACCAACAGCGTTAGAAAGCCTGTCATGGCCAGTTCGTTGCGCTTTTCCCTGACAACACTCCATATAAGATACAGCGATTTGTTGTACCGGGTAATTTTAAGAATCCGCATAAACCGCAGCAGCCTTAATATTCGAAGAAAACGGAGATCGATCCGCACAAAGAAAGGCAGATAAAAAGGCAGTATTGCCAGCAGGTCGATGATGCCATAGGTTGAAACAATAAACCGGAAGGCCGATTTTAGCCTCGTTGATGCCGGATGCGTAATGCCAGATATATAAATCCGCAACAGGTACTCAATGGTAAACACCACGACGGAAAAGATTTCAAAGGCCAGAAGAAAATAGTGCATCTGCCGGTCGACAGCAGGAATCGATTCCAGAATGATAGCCACCACATTCAGGAGAATCAGGGTCATTATGAAATAGTCGAAAAGCAGGTTCAGCTTTGAACCGTGTGATCCCTTTTCTATGATGTAGTATATCTTTTGCTTCAACATGAATGGTGCAATCGTATGCAGGCATCCCTTTGAGGTACGTACCTGTTTAAGAAAAACAACACGAAATCAGGTAATTTGTGCGAGCCTGCACAAAAAAAACGTACATATGGAAGATTATGCAGAGAAAAGGCAGGTAGCTTAAATCTCCATCAGGTAGTTCACCAGGCGCTTTTCATGCGGTAGCCTTATTTTTTTCCTAAGGCGCACGCGGGCAATCTCAACGCTTTGAGGCAGCTGGCTGTTCAGCCCGGCAATCTCCTTGCTGGTAAGACCCAGACGAAGGCAGGCGCAGAGTTTTTTTTCCTTAACCGATAGCCGGGGATGCTTCACCATCAGCCGGTTCATAAATCCAGGATGTAGTTTTTCGAGCTGTACGTCAACAAGCTCCCAGTTCATTGCCGGTTCCGGTTCATTTTCGAGCTGCTGTAATAACTTTTCTGTTTTATCGCGTTGGCTTTTGGAAGACTCACCCAGCATGGCGCTTAACTGCTTTTTTATGAGGGCTATCAATTCACTTTTCTGTGATACCTGGATGAGGAAAGCCACCAGTTCACGTTCCTTGATATCAATTTCCGATTTCAGTCGCTGGCGGTTGCGGTTCTCCAGTTCCTTGCCTGCCGACATGTCGCTGATGTGCCCCAGGGCTCCCTTCAGACGGGTGATGTCGTGCACCGATGCACGGATGCCCAGGTAGCGGCCCTGCATATTATAAACCCCGCGAACGTTTAATGAGCACCAGCGGATTTGCCGTGTACGGGTTATTATCCGGAATTCCAGGGTAACATTCACAAGCAACTGGTTGATTGTATCGGCAACAAACGCATCAAACTTTTCACGATCAACGCTATAAATCAGCAGTTCGGAAACCGAAGGTGCGTTAATAATCTGATTGGCAGTATAACCTGTGAGGTCGTGACATGAGGGAGAACAATAACGAATGCTGCCCGATGGATCAAACCAGAGCTCCCAGCCAAATGTAAAATCGGCCACAAGCTGATAGAATTGTTTCTGCTCCTGTTCCATATGGAGCATAGCACGAGCATCCTCCAGTTCAGTCTGCAGCTTTGAAATAGTTAGCTCCAACTCGCGAATACGTTCTTCGGCTGGCGCAGCATGATTGTTTTCAGCCATTCTTCTCCGGTTTTCCTGGTTATCGGTTAAAAATCCAGGATAAAATTAGACAAATGAATCCGAACTAAAAATAGCCGTAAGGAAAAGAAGTACTTTAAGGCATCTTTAGTTTAACATAATGTCATAGAAAAGAGCAAGAAAAACCCCGGGATCTGTATCCCGGGGAAAAAAACCAAAAATCAACTAACCTTTAAACCGCCTGGTGACTTCGTCCCAGTTGATGAGACTCCAAAATGCATTTAAATAATCAGCGCGTTTGTTTTGATAATTCAGGTAATACGCATGTTCCCACACGTCTACTCCCAAAATGGGCTTTCCCTGAACATCAGCAACATCCATCAGCGGATTATCCTGGTTGGGTGTGGACGAAACCACCAGCTTATTGTTTTGAAGAACCAACCATGCCCAACCAGATCCAAACTGAGTTAAACCAGCCTGGACAAAAGCATCCCGAAATTTTTCCACGGAACCAAATGATTCCTTAAGCGCATCGGACAATTCTCCTCCGGGATTGGAAGCGCCGCCCGGTGCTAATATTTTCCAATATAAATTGTGATTGTAATAACCTCCTCCGTTGTTACGCACTGCAGCCGACTGACCTTTTACATTCTGCAATATCTGTTCAATTGTTTTTCCTTCAAGGCTGCTGCCTTTCACTGCATCATTCAATTTGTCGGTATAACCCTGATGATGTTTGGTATGGTGTATTTCCATAGTCCTTGCATCAATGTGAGGTTCTAATGCTGAATATTCGTAACCTAATTTTGGTAGTTCAAATGCCATATTATTTTGTTTTCTTTTTTAGTGAGTAAAATACTTTTAAGTCTTTATTGCAAATATAAGGCGTGTTTCAATACGCTCCAAATATATTCAAGATAAAAACATATTCTTTTCTGCTATTGTTCACCAGAGGTAGTTTTTAATATTAATTTTTAATTCTTTTAACTTTGCCTGCGCAAATTGACAAGAATGAACCGCGACATACTCCGGCTTGCCGTTCCGAATATTATAAGCAACATAACCGTGCCCTTGCTGGGTTTGGTTGATCTGGCGCTGATGGGGCACCTAAAATCAGAATTGTATATTGGTGCCATCGCACTGGGTGGGGTCATATTCAACTTCATATATTGGGGATTCGGTTTTTTGCGCATGAGCACATCAGGGTTTGCCGCACAGGCTGTTGGCGGGGAGAATAAAAAAGAGACTATCACTGTGCTGATACGGGCACTGGCAGTTGCCGCTGCCACAGGCCTTATCATAGTTGCGCTGCAGCTGCCAATTGCCTGGCTGGGCTTTGAACTTATTGGCGGCAGCCACGAGGTAAAGGCCCTTGCCCGGGAGTACTTTCTCATCCGAATCTGGGCTGCCCCGGCAGCTTTGAGCATGCTAGCCTTCAGCGGATGGTTCCTTGGAATGCAAAATGCCCGTTACCCGCTTATTATAGCCGTGATGGCCAACGTTTCAAATATCATGCTGAGCATGCTGTTGGTGTTTGGGCTCAATATGAAATCCGATGGGGTTGCCCTGGGAACAGCGGTTTCGCAGTACTTTGGGCTGATCCTGGCAGTTATTCTTTTTCTGAAGAAATACCGCAACCTGGTTAAATTAATTAATTTCAGGGATGCTTTTCATTTCAGTGGCTTGACCAATTTCTTCAGGGTAAACACCGACATCTTTATCCGGAGTTTTTGCATTATACTGGTGTTTACCTTTTTCACCTCTGAATCGGCCAATACCAACGACACCATACTGGCTGTCAACTCACTGCTCATTCATTTGCTGATGTTCTTTTCCTTTTTTATCGACGGGTTTGCCTTCGCTGGCGAAGCGCTGGTTGGAAAATTCTTTGGAGCAAGGCAAAAAAGCCTGCTCAAAAAAGTAGTGAAACTGCTTTTTATATGGGGCACGGGACTGGCTCTTGCTTTTACTTTGGTCTACGGCCTGGGAATCAACTATATTTTAACCCTGCTGACCTCACAGCAGGATGTTCTTCAAAGCGCCCGCCCTTACCTTTTGTGGATTATATTCATTCCGCTGGCCAGCTTCGGGTCATTTATCTGGGACGGCATTTTTATTGGGGCAACTGCTTCGGCCGCCATGCGGAACACTTTACTTACGGCCACTGTAGTTGTATTCGCGCCAGTATATTACTTCCTGAATCCTTACTGGGAAAACCATGCCCTCTGGCTGGCAATGGTGCTTTTCATGTTTTCCCGTGGAATAGTCCAGACATTTCTATTCAAAAGAAGCATTTTGGCGGGGATGCGGAATCAAAAAACCTGAAACGTAAAAGGAAAATTATGAGCTATAACAATGTCAATGCTGCATACCAGACACTGCTGCTACTTTACAATTTTACGGATAAGGCCCAGCAAAGCAAGCAGCACAACTGCACCAATAACAGCTGTGAGCAGGTTACCCCAGAATCCGCTGTAGACAAAGATTCCCAGTTCGTTCAACAGCCAGTGTCCAAACCAGGCACCAGCAACACCTACAATGATGTTCAGCAGACAACCTAAACCCCTGCCGTGAACAATAAGCCCTGCAATTGCTCCGGCTATGAGACCAACAAAAAGAACATACAACATAATGAATGAATTTGAATTCTTCCGTTAATTTACAAAATCATACCGGAAAAAGGGTCCGTAGTATAAAAAACATTTTCAAATAGTATCAAGACTAGTAGTATAAGGTATAAAGACAAGTGTGGTAATTGCCCGGTATTGGAATTAATATCCGTTCATATTGTTCTTAAACAGCATAAAGACTAAATGTATCAAGCATCAGAACTGGATCAATAAATTCTCTGGCTGGAAACTTTTGGATGGATAACCTGTGACTTTGTATTCATCAAAAGCAATAAAGGCTGCCCCTTATCCAGAGGCAGCCTTTTTGCTTGCATATATTTATTAACGCACCACTGCACCTTTGTCCAGGTCTTTTTCACTCTTGCTTTTATTCTTTATCCAGAAAGAAAGAATAATAAATGCTACGACCAGGATTGTCGGCAGGATGGCCAAATTGCGCAATGTCATCTGTGGTCCTGCTGTTTCGATTGATTCACCCATAATAGGCAGAACCATAGAAGTGGCTACAAATCCTGCACCTCCGAGTATTGACATTCCCAAAGCTCCGGTCTTGGGAGCATATTCAGCTGCCGCACCAATCATTGTAGGCCAGAAATAACATACTCCCACAGCAAATACAGCAGCAGATAGCACTGTCATAACAGCTCCGTTTGAAATGCTCAGCAACAACAACCCGGCAACTGAAAATACAGCTGATCCCAGCAGTACCCCAGGAGTATTTAAACGGTGGATTAATCCTCCGGCAAAATAACGGCCAACAGCCATTAACCCGGTTACTACAGCCAGTATAATCATTGGATGAACACCTTTATTGGCCAATAATGCATTGATCCATTGAGTTGTACCCAATTCGGTTGAAGATGTTAGCAGCATACATGCAAAAATAAACGGAAACAACAAAGTCATTTTGTTCACTGCCTTGCCTTCGATGAAAATTAGTACCGCAATAACCCCAACAATAATCAATGGCAACTCATAACTTCCGGTAATGGCATGCGATATTGCCGGAACATTGGCCACCAGTATCATAAAAATAACTGCAAGGGTAATAGTTATGGGAGCACCCACATTTCTCATCATCTCTTTATAGCTAACACCGGAAGCAACACGTTCGGTTTCCGGAATCCTTTGTCCTGCAAACATAAATCCGTAAATAGCAAGTGGTATGAAAAGTAAACCAACCAGCACCTGCCACGACAAGCCCAACTGATCGATAACCAGAGCCGCAAGTAAACTTCCAATTACAATTCCACCTGGAAACCATACGTGGAAACGATTTAACATTTTAGACTTCTTTTCTGGAAAAAGAGTTGTAACCAACGGATTGCATGCAGCTTCCACACTTCCGTTTCCCAAACCAATAAATACGTTGGCAATAAATAACGAGGTATAATCTTTTGCCATCAACAAAAGTACAATACCAATAAGGTGCATGCCGAACGCCATCCACACTACAGTGCGGGTTTTAATAATATCGATAAAATAACCTCCGGCAAACATGGCTACGGCAAACCCCCAGAATGCAGGTGCAAAAGCACGACCAACCTGTTCCGATGTCAAACCGTACTCATCGGTAAATACACCTTCAATTCTTGCCCTGATAGCAAAGGTAATTGCTGTAACTAAAAGGGCCAGACAACTTGCAATGAAGAGCCTTTTTTGATTCACATTTTTCATAACCTGATTTTAATTTTAGTAGAATTTATGATGAAATTATTTGATTATTCAGTTCATATTTAGTTTACCAACGCTATTATTTACGTGCTAAATAGGTAATTGTCTGCAATAAAAGTTTTCGGTACGCTTCCGTTTTGAAGGCATGGGAATCATGTCCCGACTGCAGGTAGATTATATTTGATTCATTGTAACGGTTCTCCCAACCGATAACTGATGTGCTTTCAGGGTGACTTGTTTTAAGCAAGGGCTTTACACCAGGCAACACTCTATAATTACCGTATACTTCATCAAAGATTCTGAAATCATCCATTCCCTTTGTTACCGGATGCCGGTCATCCAGAACTTCCACCTCCACCCATACATCGTGTTTATAGGTGGATTGTTCTTCTATTTTCAAGTCGGAATTTTCTACATATCTCCCTCCCAAAAGTCTTTCAAACCCGGGCCAGTCCTGATAGGAAACCAGGGAATGATGTAAAAAAAGAAACGGCTTTCCTGCTTTGGTCAAATCAATATAACCCTGTTTTTCAGCTTCTGTTATATTCCTCCACATATCGTAGAATACCAGCACATCGAAACCATCGGCATCACCCCCGGCTATTGCCTTGTTAGCCTGCGGCTGCGAAAAATGTTCGTAATCAATTTCACCAAGAGATTCAAACATCTGAAAAAACTGAAGTGTATCGTAGGAATGGCCACCTGTTACCAGCATTACTTTTACAGGTTGTGCCTTCAGGCTAAAGCCTATTGCAAGAAGGGCTGCAACAAACAGGATAGGTTTCATGGTATCGGCTTTATTTGTTTAAGAAGTAAAAATATGAATTTTATTCACTTTTAATATAAACCAACCGACAAAATCCTCGGTATATTTTTTTGTCGTATTTCAAATAAACCTCGGATTCAATACGTTACCACATATTGTAAAAACTCAGTTTTGTTAAAAAAATTTACCAATTTTGCCCGGTGACTTCAGAAAGAAACATACGAAAGTTAAAGCGCTGGCTGTTACCATCAATTCTGTTGGTGTTGGTAATTGCTTTGGTGATATTCTGGATCAGAATTCCGTCTCTGTTGATCACCCGGCTGCAGGATTACACCCATAACCAATCGGAAGGCAAATACGAACTTTCTATTTCTGATATCAACCGCAGCCTCTTTCCTTTCTCAGTAACCCTTAAAGAAGTCAACCTTGAACCAGCAGCATTAAATATATCTGACCCGGAACTTATCCCTGAGGAAATCCTTTACAGCCTCGGCGCAACCGAGATTCAGCTAAAGGGATTAAACCTAAGGTTACTGCTAACCAAAAACATCCTTTCAGGTAAAAAAGTAAAAATAACCAAACCTAAAATAAACCTGGCAGGAGAAGAACTACTGAAAGTTGATACATTAAATATCTCGACAGAGTTCTTTAAAACAATGTGGCCACTGTTTGGATTCGTAGAAAAAGTTGAACTAAATACAATTGAATTTGAAGAGGCCAATTTTAATTTCTATAGTGCGGCAGGCGATTCCAATTTTATTTCAAAGGCAGAAAAAGTATCCGTCGATGTGCTCAATTTTGTTACCAGTTCAGCTATGGCCAGTGTTCCGGATAAGTATTTTGAAACTGAAGATATACTTGTCAGGTTGAATGATTTTCGCAACGACATGGGCGACAGCCTGCATACATTAACCATCGACACACTGCTATATTCATTAAAAACCACCGACATACGTATTAAAGGGCTCCACCTCCTGCCAATTACCTTCCAACAGGAAGAAAACATTTATGAGGTGAACGTACCGGAAGTTTATGTTAAAAGTCGCAGCATAACCCATTTTGCCCTGAGTGATTCCCTGAAGATCGGTTTTCTTGAATTCTCAAGGCCCAGCATCAGGTTTTTTCAAAAAGCTCAACCCAGGAAAATAGTTATGGAAGACTTTCAAGATTTTGATTTATACTCCCTTATTAAAAATCAGTTTATTAAAGCAGAAGTGGATAGTTTTTACCTGCATGAAGCTAATGTAGAGTTGTTCAGGCAGCCCGACACAAAAAGTTACAATCAGCAATTTCAATCAATTGATGTGGTTTTACACGGTTTTGTGCTGGACTCCACCTCGTATCTAAACAAAGAGAAGCTTTTTCATGCCAATGATTTGGAGATGAGAGTGAAAGGTTACCACTTGAAGATGAAGGATGAAGTACATCATTTCAGGGCAGGCTCGTTATTTGCCTCTACATTTGCGAACCGTCTGAATGCAGCCGATATAGAAATTCATCCGGAGAACACACAAAACCACAACATCCGGAATGTAATCAATATTGAATGTAAATCACTCAACCTTGAAGAGGTAAATTTCCTCGATCTGTATCATAAAAGTATACTGCCCACTAATTTAATTGAAGTAACAGAGCCCAACGTGCACTTGTTATACCAGCTTGAAAAAAAGAAACAGAAAAAACAGTCGGATGAAGGATTGCTCTTTGAAGTGGTGACCGATTATCTGGAAGGTGTGTATGCAAATTCTGTCCGGGTGATAGATGGCAGGTTGGAAATTACGAACAGTCACCAGGAAATAGTAAAAGGCTATTTTGAAACCAATATCGACTTTAACCTTGCAGAGTTCAGACTGGATTCAACCAGCGTGAATAACAGCGGCAATTTCTTTTATGCATCTAATTTCGACCTGCTCTTTTCCGACTACAATATGCGCCTTATTGACAATTTGCATAAGATTGAAGTGGATACTGTCTCCATTTCCAGCCATCACAACCAGATAGAAATTGAAAACCTCAGGCTTAAACCTGTGAACGATGATATAGGAAGGGAATATATGGTAACTTCTGGTAATTCGGAACTATTTAATATCTCGGTACCACAAATCATGCTCAATGGAGTGGATTTAAAAAATGCTTTTTTTAACCATGAAATAACAATTGAAAATTTCAATATTTCCAGTCCGCAGATTTATTTTGAAAACTATAGCGCACTTAATTCAGAGGATGACAGCCAGGAGTTAACAGATATTTACGAACTAATTTTCAGCTATATTAAAGATATAAATGTAAAACGGTTCAGCATATCGGGCGGATTGTTAACATGGATTAATCATACACGCAAAGGACGCACCACATCGTTCGATAATGAATTTTCTGTATCGCTTGAAAATTTCAGGCTGAATGAAACGGAACGTAAAAATAAACGACTACTTTTTTCCGATAATTTTGATTTAACTGTTAAGGATCAGGAGTTCGAGTTGTCGGATAATGTGCATGTGCTAAAGGGAAGTGAAATCAGGTTTTCATCCTCCCGGTCGATGATACAGATTACCGATGCACTTTTATTTCCACTGATCACCTCCGACAGTTACAATGAGCTGTCCACAACCTGGCAAATAGCCATACCCAAAGTCAACATTGAAGGATTCGATTTTCAAAAAGCATGGTATTCGCAGGAACCCGAAATAAAAAGACTTGAGATAATAAGTCCGCGTTTTCAGGTTTATACACAGCCTTCTAAAACCAAAGGACTTGATTTAAAAGCATACAGTATTCCAATGCCAACTTTTATTGAATCGCTTAAAGTATCTGAACTTGCAATCACCAATGGTAGGGCTGTTACATATAAAAAAGAAGGTTCACAACACAGTCCTATGGCCAGTTTCTTCTTCAAATTATCACTTCCCGGACTGGTTCTAAATAGTAATGATAAAAACCAGGTGAAGGTAACAAGCAGTAACATTCATTTTTCAGTTTCCGATTTTATTGTTCCTCTCGATGATATTCACAACCTGCAGATCGGATCTATTGATTTCAACAGGGAAAGAAAGATGATTGAGGTGCTCAACCTGAGGTTATTGCCATTTATCTCCGATGACTCACATAACAAATTTTCTATTACTGCACCCTTTATTAGTTTCCGGGGTTTTGATTTTAATGCAGCCCTGGCTGATAATGATTTTGAATTCGAAAGTATCGTGGCAAATGATCCCAAAATAGCACTCACTGTTAACAACAAAATCGATAACGACACGCTTGAATTCCTGCAAAAACTTGATTTGTACCCATACGTTGAGCATCTGGTCAATTCTGTTCAGGTAAATAACCTCGATATTAATAACGCCTTCCTCAACATCAACTTACAGCAGAAGCAGCTGTTCAATAACCGGCTGGACTTGTCATTTGATGGAATCTTATTGAGTGAAAACCAGTCACCTCATAACCTTTTAAATTCAGAGGCATTTACAATTTCCACAACACAGCTGGCTGCCAATAGTAGTGACGGAATGTATTCATATACTATTGACACTTTTATGTACCAATCGCCCAGCTCTACGGTCAGAATGAAAAACATTGGCATAACGCCTGCAGTCGATAAGGAGGAATTTTCACTGAAGGAAGGGCTGCAAACTGATGTGGCAGAAGTAAAAATTGATTACCTTGAATTCAGGGAAATTAATGAACGGCGCTGGCTCGGGGAAAACATTCTCGATGCCCGGGCATTGATTATCGGACCTGCGGATATTAAAATATACAGGAACAAACGGTTTCCGTTTGATCACAGTCAACGTCCTGAATGGCCGCAGGATTTACTCCAAAAAATTAAACAACCTTTTGTATTCGATTCGGTAAGACTGATGCCCTCGAACATACAGTACAGCGAATTGCTTACCATTTTTGATGAACCTGGATATATAGAATTTACAGATTTCAAATTTACCGGTAACAGGCTTTCAAACATTCCGGAAGAAATCGACAAACTGCCATTCCGTATTGATGCTGAAGCCCGGCTTATGGGTGAAGGTTTACTTTCTGCCCGTTTCGAATTCGATTTAAACAGCAGGGAGTACAAACATACAGTTAAAGGATCGTTAAGCCCCATGAATGTGAAGCCCTTTAATGCTATGATAATGAAAGCTGCCCCTTTAACAGTGGAGTCAGGAAGGATAAAAAGGCTGGATTTCAACATATCGTTCAATGAAGAATCCGCAGCGGGAGAAATGTTTTTGGAATATAATGATTTGAGAATAGCTGTACTTGATTATAGTGGCGATGAAATTAACAAAGACTGGTTTTCATCTTTTATGGCAAACAGCCTGAAAATAAATTCACAGAATACAGGAGGTGAATATCTTAAACCGGTAAGCATTTCAAATGAACGGGACAAGGAAAGATCCATTATTAACTTTTGGTGGAAATCGCTGTATACAGGCATTGCCAAAGTGATTGGCATTTGAACAAACTTGTCAATTTTTTGTACCTTTGAAAAAATATATGATCATGAATACAAACAAGAATTATTTAAAAATACTGGTTGCATTATTTATCGTTATCTTTTCATCATGTCATAATTTATTTAATAAAGATGATGATAAACCTGACCCCATTTACCTTGTAAATTACGAAATTATGAGGTCGTATCTGCCAGTTATGGTAGAAACCCTGTTTTCTCAACTTGTAAGCGATTATCCTGTGATGGAAGAAATTCAGGAAAGGGTAAAACATGGTATGGTAGTATATAAAATTACCTACAAAACAACTTTTGAAGGAGAACCCATTATAGCATCAGGACTGGTAAGTGCCCCTACCGGGGAAGGCCCGTTCCCTATAATAAGCTACCAGAACGGCACCAATACCCTGCACAGGGAAGCACCATCGGTAAACCCCGACCGCAACTTTTACATGTTGCTTGAAGCTGTAGCTTCCACCGGATTTGTTATGGCCCTGCCCGATTACCTGGGGTTCGGTTCAACCGATAACATGTTTCATCCTTATCTACATACCGGATCTACAGTACCGGTTGTGCTTGATATGTTGCGGGCAGTAGAGGAACTTGGCGAACTCAGAGGGTTTGATGTTACCAATGACCTTTATCTGTCAGGCTACTCTATGGGCGGATGGGCAACCATGCAGGTCCAGAAGGAAATCGAAACCAACCATTCAAGTGAATTCAACCTTAAAGCCAGTGCTCCAGGTGCCGGACCATACGATCTGAATTTCATTAATGATCATATTTTAAATCAGGAAACATACCTTATGCCCTACTATATGGGGTTTGTGTATAGAAGTTATGAAAACTTAGGCCTGGTTAATACCCCTCTTGACAAAATATTCAATGCTCCCTACGATTCACTTGTTACAGTATTATACGATGGGTCGTTGTCGGGGGAAGAAATTAACGATAAGCTTACCCTGGACATGTCGGAACTATTTACCGAAGACTTCCGGATGAATTACGATACCAACACTGACTATGCTTCAATTATAAATGCCCTGGAAGCCAACAGCGTTGAAGCATGGAATGTAACCACACCTACTCATATAATTCACAGTATGGCAGATGATCTGGTTCCCTTCCAGGTTTCACAGAATATGTATCAGCAGTTGGCTGAAACAAGTAGTTCAAATGATGACATTAAACTGATACCTTTGCCTGGATACACTCACATTGAAGGAATTATCCCCTCAGGGTTGTATGCAATCAACTGGTTTTTTGAAATTATGGAGGAATAAATTACAGGTTGTTGGTTTTACGAAATTCGTCGATAATCTTTCGCAGCTTTTTGTTTTTCATTGCCTTTGGGTAAATATCAAAGAAATAATTAATATTTACAAAATCCTGTTTCATTGCCAGTTTAAGTAAAACATAGGCTTCCGTTTCCTGCTTCTTTTCAAGCAACAGACCTACCAGGCGGTATTTCAAAACGGCATCATCGCTTTTTTCAATGCCGGTTCTCATTATGTCAATAGCTGCATCAACATCTTTGTTTTTCATGAATACTTCTGCCCACGTAAGCCATACCTCTGCATTTTCCGATTCTATATCGGCTGCTCTTATTAGCGCTTTTTTCGCTTCCGCTGGCTGATTGGTGTCGTTGTATACCTTTGCAAGGGTAATCCAGTATTCCACATTTATATCATCAATCTGCAAAGCTTTTTTGATGAACTTAATGCTCTTTTTCCATTTCTTTAGTACCCACATAATGAGGCCTAGCCCAAAGAAGGCGTTATCGTTATCCGGATTCAGCTCAACAGCCTTTTGGTAATATATTTCTGCCTGCCTATGTTCTTCCAGGTTGAGGTAACATTCTCCGATGTAGCACATGGCATCATCGTTTTCAGCATCCAGCATCAGGTATTCCTGATACTTTTCGATGGCTTCATAATATTTACCGGCATTAGCATACGCATTTCCGATATTAAATAACGATTGGTCAAATTCATCGTTCAAAGCCAGTGCAAATTCGTAAGCATCTATTGCTTTCTCAAAATTTCCCGATTTATTGTATGAAATACCAAGGTTAAACCATATTGAAAAATTAAACGGATCAATATCAAGGTACCGGTTATAATATTCAATGCTTTTCTGGTAATAACCTTCCTGATCGCTGAAAAAACCCAGGTCGTAAAGTGCAAGTTCGTTTTCAGGGTTTACCCTCAATGATTTTTCAAAATAGCTTACAGCCTTATCAATATCCCCGGCCTGAACATATGAAGTACCGATATGATAGAGTATGTCATCCTTTTCATGCCCGGCATTCTTCAATGCTTTCCTAAACGATTTCTCTGCTTCTTTTTCATTGCCAATCACAAGCCACGCCGAGCCCTTCATCAGGTGCACATCGGGATTGGTAAGTTCAACCTGTTCGGCCAGGTTCAGGTATTTCAACGCGTTCTGATATTTACCCTTGCTCAATAAAACCTGAGCATATTTAAGCTGCAGAGGCACCGCTCCGGGGTGAATCTGAATTCCCTGCAATGCAGCGATCTCCGAAGTTTTAAGGTCACCTTCATCGAGCAAATATTCAACTATCCCTTCAAATTCAGACACATCGAAATAGCTTTTCCTACCTGAAACAAGCGATTTCTTAAAGCGATTAATTGCTTCCTGAATGCCCTCTTCCCTTAAATAGCTCCAATCTTCTTTATTCATTCAACCTCCAAAAATGAAACAGCGAAATTAGCAATTCATACTGAAATAAGAAACAGTTTGGGTTAAAGGTGTTGTTCCCTTAACAAATCGACCACTGTTTTTACCGGATTAAACGTTTCAACAGGCACTTCTACAAACAATGTAATCCAGTTACTCATAGCTCCGTTCCACAAACCCGGCAATTCCTGTGCCTTAAGATCTCTGCCGTCTTTCGATTTCCGAGAAATAAAGCCTGTTGCCGGATCGGTATATTGTGTTAAATCGTATTTTTCTCCCTTGTAGTTTTTAATTCCGCACACCAGATCAACCGGATTAAAGTGTGTTGAATGCTTCAATATTTTCTGTTGCTGAACACTATCCGGATCAATCTGCGAACTTTCAACTATCTGAAGCGAAATGGTGTGATCGGGGTTTAATGCCCAAAATGGCCCACCACCGGGCTCCCCTTCGTTCTTAACCATACCGCAAACACGTACCGGCCGATTATACTTTTCCTTTAAATACTGATAGAGTTCCTCCTTTTCGGTGTAATACTGACTGGCAGGAGGCCTGGTATTCAATGAATTTTCCAGAAAATTGGCTGCTTCGGCCATAAATCCACTCTCGAGGCCTGCCGGATGTCTCTCATTCAGTAGTTTTTGATAGAAAAATAGTTTCTCCTGGTATTTAAGCAATATTCCGGCCAGCGTTTTTTTATACTCAACAGTAATAGGTTTTAACCGGTCGGGAACTACATTATCAATATTTTTTATAAAAATAACATCGGCATTTAAATCATTCAGGTTCTCAATTAATGCACCATGACCACCCGGACGAAAAAGCAGACTTCCGTCCTGTTCCCGAAAAGGTTCATTCTCCGGATCTACGGCAATTACATCTGTAGAGGGCTTTTGCACACTGAACGATATATCGAAGCGGACTCCGGTATGTTCTTCATATCGCTCCCTTATATTTCCCAGCAGTTCTTCAAATGCTTTTTTGTGTTCAGGTGAAACTGTAAAATGTATCCTTGAAATATCCTCGTTATCTTTTCCATAGGAAGCCCCCTCTACCAGGTGCTCCTCAAAAGGTGTACGCTCACTGTCTTCATACTTGTGGAACTTAAGCAGGCCCTTGGGGAGGGAACCGTAATTCAGTCCTTTTTCATTTAAAAGATAATCAATCCAGCTGACACATGTATTTTCGGCTCCACTTTCATCGATCTGGTTTTTCAAATCTGCAAAGAAGGCAAACCTTTCCTTGTTCACTAAAAAATCCCTTGCGCTGCTGTTTTTTGCCAACGCTGTTTTCGGGTCGCTGTCCTTTTTACACTCTTCCAATGCTTCATACAGTGATTTAAACATGCGGCTGGCGGCACCTGAGGCAGGTACAAACTTTAGCGGGATTATGCCATTCTGTACCTTCTGGTCATAATGATCGCCGTATTCCTTAACTTCTTCGTCAGCTACACCGATGATGCCATGCCCCACAGTGGCAGCTTCTTCCACTTTCAGAAAGGGAAACCCTTTCCTGAATTTTTCAACCTGGTTCCTGACCTCATCCAGCTTGCTGCCTCGTTCCTTAATCTGGATTTCATCTTTTTGTGAGAACATATTTGTGTCTTTTGATTCCATATCTAAAAATAGAAATAAGATTTTATTTATGAAACTGAAACAAACTCAAATCAGGCAAAGTTTTCAACTATTTTTAAACATGCAGAAATATGCATTAAATTAACCAATGTAAATAACTAATCGATCCTCAACGCCCCTTAAGAATCATCACTGAAATAGACCTTTTTATTTTTGTAGTTTTACATCCTCAAACCGAAGTTTAAAGATGGAGCAACTTTTCAGCTGGGGACATAAAAAGAGGTACAACGATTTTCCGAGCTACTTCCGAAACCTTTTTTCAGAACGTGTGCAAAAGGTTTCGGTTGATGCCGGATTTACATGCCCCAATCGCGATGGAACCAAGGGGCGCGGGGGATGTACCTATTGCAACAACAAGACCTTCAGTCCCAGTTACTGCAATCTCGAAACTTCCGTTTCCCAACAGGTAAAGCAAGGCATTGAGTTCTTCGCAAAGAAATATAACTCAATGCGGTTTTTGGCCTATTTTCAGGCCTACACAAGCACATGGGCACCCCTGGATGACCTTAAATTGCTCTATGAAGAAGCGCTGCAGCATCCGAAAATAGAAGGGCTGGTTATCTCTACCCGCCCTGATGCCGTAGATGAAGAGCTGCTTGATTACCTGGCAGAACTTAGCAAAAAAGTATATGTAATGGTGGAACTTGGCCTTGAATCGCACCTTGACTCATCGCTTGAAAAAATGAACCGCGGCCATACGTTTGCTGAATCGGTATGGGCGCTGGAGCAAACTACCCGACGCAACATAAACAACTGCGCACATCTTATTTTAGGTCTCCCGGGCGAATCGTACAACGACTGGCTCGAACAGGCACGGGTCATTTCATCGCTTCCTGTAAAAAATTTAAAGCTGCACCAGCTGCAAATTCATAAAGGAACTGTCATGGAAAAACAATACAGCACCAACCCCGATCAGTTTCCTTTGTTTTCTGCTGAAGAATACATTGAGCTGGTGGTAGATTATCTGGAATTGCTCAACCCGCAAATAATTGTTGAAAGATTTATCAGTCAGGCCCCTCCCGACATGCTTATTGCCCCTAAATGGGGCCTTAAAAACTTTGAATTTGTAGCCAAAGTGGAGAAAAGGCTAAAAGAACGAGATACCTGGCAGGGGAAAAAATATAGCTTACAATAAAGTCTATTCAGTTGTATCTGAATATTTACCCCTACCGGGCCATACTCCGGGCTCCTGCAAAGATCTTACCCGCGACATACCTTGTCCATATTAAATTCGCGTTTAACCGTATATAATAAGGGCCTGGTATGTCCCGGATATTTTGTCTGTCTATAGGGAAGGTTGTACATGAGGGTAAAATTTCTGACTGGTACTAATTATAGGCAATAAGCGTTAAAATGCACAACATGGTAAAATATCAATTCATTTTTTTTGCCGGATGGTTTCAAAATGATTATTTTGGTAGTTGATCTGAAACCTGGTTTAAAACACAGGATGATTCAGAAAAAAAAATAACCGGATGAGTAACAAAAAACCTTTAGTGGATGGAAGTTCAGCCGCTTTTAACATTTATGCTGAGCTGCCACAGCTTTTATTAAAAAATACCGGTTTAGCGCTGGCAACAGTTTCCGGCACTAAAGGTTCTGCACCTCAAAAGACAGGGAATTCAGCTGTATTTAACGAAAATAGGCTAATAACAGGAACTATTGGTGGTGGATTTGTGGAATTTTCCGTACAGAAGATTGTGGATGATGCCATTCGCAATAATCATTCAGCACTTCATTCATTTAACCTTGCCAATGAGCTGGCGGCTCAGGAAGGATCAATTTGCGGAGGAAACATGGAAGTTTTGCTTGATGCTGAACCGGAAAAACATATACCGGTTTTTAATGCTATAAATAAGTCGCTCAGCAAAAGGGAAGCGGGAGTAATGTTAATAAACTGCCGGCCTGAATCCAGCGGTCATCTGGAAATTAAACGGGAGTGGATTACCGTTCAAACTTTAGAAGCAAAAGCCGGCTCAATTAAACCGGGTGCAATTAACCTTATAAAGGCAATGCTTGAAAACCCGGTAAAAGGTGATTTCAGGAGAATTGATTTAGATGAAACTGCAGAAGAACAAAGACATTCAGTGTTTTTGGAATCCATTGTTCCGTCCCCGCTGCTTATAATTGCCGGGGCAGGCCATATAGGAAAAGCGTTATCTCAATTGGGAAAGATGCTGGCCTTTGAAGTTATTGTCTGGGATTACCGCTGCGAGTACGCCAACAAAGAAAACCTGCCCAATGCCGATGTTGTCCTTACGGGAAGCATAAATAATACCCTGGCCAAAATCGCAACAGACCTTCACACCTATGTTGTGGCTGTAACTACAGGTCATAAAAACGATACGGAAGTACTAAAAACTTTCATAGGTTCTCCTGCCGGATACATCGGGATGATTGGCAGCAGAAAAAAGACAATCCTCATGCGTGACCAGTTCCTTGCTGAAGGATGGGCTACAAAAGAGCAATGGAAAAAGGTGTATGCCCCCATCGGGCTGGACATCTGTTCGGAGACTGTGGAAGAAATAGCTGTGAGCATTGCTGCCCAGCTTATCCAGGTTCGCCATAAGTTAAATAAATGCAAATGAAGCAAAGCGTTTATGCAATAGTACTTGCTGCGGGCAAATCCACCCGGATGCAGAAGCAAAAACTGCTTCTGCCATTTCAAGGCGAAACCATAATCAGAAAGGTGATAAATACAGCAATGCAGGCTGTGAACTCTAACATTGTAGTGGTCCTTGGCTCTCATAGTGACGAAGTACGTCAACAAACCAATAACCCTAATCTGAAATTCATTTTAAATCCGAATTACGAAACAGGAATGCTTTCTTCAGTAATCTGTGGATTCAGTGCATTGCCCGAAAGAGCAGGGGCTGCAATGCTTTTTCTGGGAGACCAGCCTCACATCCCCGGCAGTGTTCCCGTACAATTAATTGTAGCCTGGAACAACTCCAAAAAAGGCATTATTATTCCAACCTTTTCAGGAAAACGTGGCCACCCGGTACTTATAGAAACTAAATATAAACAAGAAATTGAACAGCTTAATCCGGAAAAAGGATTGAAAGAACTTATGGAAAAGTTCAGCAATGATGTCCTTGAAGTTGAATGTCAGGCTCCTGAGGTTATTAGAGATATTGACACTCCGGATGATTATCAATATGAAATCAATAAAAACAAATAAATATGGCAGAGACAATTAAGTTTGAATTAAATGGCAAACAAGTGAATGTTGAGGTCGAACCCGACCACACTTTACTATGGGTGTTGCGTTCGCATTTTGACCTTACCGGTACAAAATACGGATGCGGTTTAGGTTACTGTGGTTCATGCACAGTTTTAATGAATAATGACCCTGTGCGATCATGCGGCATCATGATGGAAGATGTTGCAGGAACCAAAATTGTCACTATTGAAGGGCTTGCCAAAAACGGGGAACTTCATCCTGTACAGCAGGCTTTCGTTGATAACGATGCGCTTCAATGCGGTTATTGCACCCCGGGAATGATTATGAATGCTGTAGGGTTGCTGGAAAGGAATCCAAATCCTTCGCGCCAGGAGATAATCGACGGAATGGAGGATAATCTTTGCAGATGCGGTGCGCATACGCGTATAATCGATGCCATTGCTTCTGTATCTGATAAAAAGAAAGGAGTAGTTCAGCCATGAAAGCAGATAAAATTGACAGTTTCTATTTCCATGATGTGAATACGCCACCGACACAGGTAAACAGGCGTGAGTTTCTGAAGAATCTGGGAGGCGGCGTTATCATTGTTTTTTCGTTGAGCCAGCTGGCTTTCCGGGTGGGCTATAAAAGCCTTGATCAAGATGACATCCCGCAGTTTAATGCCTTTCTCAGGGTAAAGGAAGACGGACGAGTTGAATGCTACTCCGGCAAAATAGAAATGGGCCAGGGAATAAACACCTCACTTGCGCAGGCGCTTGCTGATGAACTGGAAGTGGACATCAGCCAGGTGGATATGATATTGGGAGATACCAACCTGTGCCCACATGATGATGGCACCTGGGGTTCGCTCACCACCCGGTTCCACGAACCGCTTATAAGGGCAGCAGCTGCCGAAGCACGGGAGGTATTAAAAAAACTGGCTTCAGAAAAACTTGAAGTGCCTGTTGACCAATTAAATGCATCTAACGGGAAAATAACCTATAAGAACGACAGCAGCAAAAGCATCAGCTATGCTGAACTTACAAACGGTCAGAAGATCATTCAATCGGTTTCAGAAAAACCAGAGCTAAAAAAGTCAGATGAATTTAATGTAATCGGAAAATCATTTCACAGGAGAGATGCAGTTGAGAAAGTAACAGGTAAAGCCTTATACAGTGCTGACATGCGTCTGCCCGGCATGCTGTATGCAGCCATTATCAGGCCTGATGCCCACGGTTCAAAGCTACTTTCGGTAGATACTTCGGCAGCCGAAAAGATTGAAGGCATCCAGATAAAAAAAGATGATGACCTGATTGCCATCCTTCATGAGAATCCTGAAACAGCAGAGCGTACACGATTTTTGGTGAAAGCCGAATGGGAGAAACTTCCATCAAAGGCTGATAATGAAAGTATTTTTGAGCATATAAAAAAGACTGCTACCAACAGAAGGGTAAGATATGAGGGAGGTGATCTGGAAACCGGTAAGAATGAATCGGAACTAACTTTTGAGCATGAATACCACGATGGTTATAAGGCGCATGCATCCATAGAACCGCATTCAGCAACTGCCATTTATGAAGACGGCAAAATAACTATGTGGGCCTCATCGCAAACTCCCTTTGGTACGCGTCAGGAAGTGGCAGAAAAGCTAGGAATTCCAAAAGAAGACGTTCACATCAAACAAATATTTTTGGGTGGCGGTTTTGGAGGTAAAATATATAACCGCCAAGCTGTTGAAGCTGCACGGCTGGCAAAAATGGTGGAAGGCACTCCCATTCAGCTGATGTGGAATCGCAGCGAAGAATTTATGTACGATATGTTCCGGCCTGCAGCCGTTATAAAAGTAAATTCAGGCATTACAAAAAATGGGGCTATCAAATTGTGGGACTTCGACATCTATTGTGCAGGTGACCGGGGAACAGAACTGTTTTACGAAGTTCCGAACCACCGTACCACCAATCTAAACGGACAAGATGTGCATCCTTTCGGCACAGGAGCCTGGCGAGCCCCTGGGAACAGCACCAATACGTTTGCCCGGGAATCGCATATCGACATTATGGCCCACAGCGTTGGCATGGACCCCCTTGAATTCCGTTTAAAAAACATGAATAATCAACGTGCAATTAATTCGCTGAAAGTCGCTGCTGATAAATTTGGCTGGACTAAAGAAAAACCGCCCAAAGGTACAGGCCGGGGAATTGCTGTTGGTTTCGATGCCGGTACTTTTGCAACCATTATTGTTGAAGTGGATGTCAATACTCAAAATGGCGAAGTGAAGGTAAAACGTGCAGTGGTTGGTCAGGACATGGGACAGATAGTGAACCCACAGGGAGCAATAATACAGGCCGAGGGATGTGTAAACATGGGGCTCGGGTATTCATTAATGGAAGACATAGAATTTGATTGGGGTGAAGTTAAAACAAACAACTTCAGCAACTACCAGATTCCATTATTTTCTGACATCCCGGAGGTTATTGAAACTGCATTTGTTGATGCCATGGATGAGCCGCCACAGGGAGGAGGCGAACCAGCCATTATCTGCATGGGTGGAGCAGTTGCGAATGCAGTATTTGAAGCATGCGGTGCAAGGGTCTTCCGTTTGCCGGTAACCCCTGAACGGGTGCTGGCTGCCTTAAAGGAAAAAGGATAAATAGTGTGTAAAATAGGATTAATTAGGAATTCGCGTTAAGAGTTTAAGGAGTAAAGGCAAGGCTAACTTGCTGTCTCTTTTTAATTCTTACCGCGAATTCCGTTTTTTGCCAGTAAAATTTTACATTGAACTGTGGTTATTCTCCCATAAATTCTCAATGCTTTTGGGTCCGGTCCTCAATAACCACCAACCGGTATTTATGCCCCCGCATCACCAAGCGGTGTGCATCTATGTGTAAATGCTTGGTTACAACTTTATTATGAATGTAAAAATCGCGAATCATTGTAAGTTCCGAAAGATTAGAACCTGACAGCAATTCTCTCATCTGGCAAACCTTGCAAAAATTATCACTTCGGGTTATTGCCATTCCACGCTCGGTGCACCCCATTATTTCACAAAATTCATGATCAAGAATATCTCCCTTATCGCTTTTGGTAAGTTCCTGGAAAGCTTTATTAAAA
The DNA here is from genome assembly GCA_024636975.1 of Mariniphaga sp. Classification (GTDB taxonomy): domain Bacteria; phylum Bacteroidota; class Bacteroidia; order Bacteroidales; family Prolixibacteraceae; genus Mariniphaga. The sequence continues at coordinate 62,446 of JAGXGA010000056.1, read as the reverse complement.
TATTTAACTTTAAAATCGTGGTCGGTCAAAAATATAGCATGGGGATGGTGTTCGATTAATTGGTTTACCAAATCGTTGGCCTCTTCTATACGCTGGAATTCAAGTCTCATGGTAGTTAATTTTTGTATATGAAACACTTATGTCAGGAATGATAATTAAAAAAGTGAGTCAATTCCTGCTAAACAATGTAGTAATTAAAATCGAAAATGAAATTACCAACAACAAAAAAAATATCCGTCAGCAATAAAAAGAGATCATGAAGCATCAACTGAGCCAAATACGCGCTTTAGGATATCGGTTACCCTGGCCGCAGGATCTTTTCTGATGAGCTGTTCCTCATTTTCAATTTTCAGAAAAAGGCCATCAAGCGCTTTTGCTGTAAGGTATTCTTCCAGCTTTACGTCTACAGGCTTAAGACCGGCCACCTGTCCTACCACCGATCGCGCAACATCATTCCATCTTCCCACAAGTGTATTCCAGCTCTGGCTTGTAGAAATATTACCCACCAGTTTCTTGTCGAGTGAAGTTTCAATTTTGGGAGTATACAACTTGAAAAGCTGGTCGTAGGTTGTACGATGCAGATATTGGGTGGCAGCATCGTTTTCTCCCCTTAAAATGCCAAAGGCATCATTAATTGTCATGCTTCTTATGCTGTTTACAAATATCGGTGCCGCCTCAGAAACGGCATCTTCTGCTGCCCGGTTAATGCGTAGCAAAACATCGTCGACCAAAGCCTGCCCTCCAGGTATCTTACCGATGTTCTCAATAATAACATTGGCTTCAGGCGGAAGCAGTATCTTAACAGCTTCATCACGGTAATAGCCATCCGTAACACCCAGGGTCTTTACCGATTTATTGGTACCTACTACCAGCGCCTCCTTCAACCCGGCAATAATTTCAGTCTGGGTTAATGGTTTATCTCCGCCCGCTGCTTCCTGTGCAATCTGCATTAATTCGGCACATGAGGAAAATACCATAACAGACAAGAGAACGATTACTAATTTTTTGCGATTCATGCTTTTATACTTTTATATTTACTTAAACAGCTGATCGATAAGATCCTGCCTTTTTTTTGCTTTTAACTCCTGAATGATTGATTTCCGGTATTCCCGTTTATACCAAAAGAAAAATTTACGTTGTTCAAGTTTTGCTTTTTGATTGCGGGCAGTATATACCTTTTCGAGGGTGTATGGATGATACCCTGAATAATAAATCACGGTTGCAAGCGTCATCGGGGTGGGTGTAAAATCCTGCACCTGCTCAAGCCGGAAATCCATATTTTTTGTTTGTATAGCCAAATCAGCCATATCTTCAGGGGTACTTCCCGGATGACTTGATATAAAATAAGGTATGAGCTGCTGGTCAATATTTTCCTCGGCATTTATTTTTTTGAACTCCTGCGCAAGCTTCTGAAACAGACTAAAGGAAGGCTTTCGCATTGTTTTAAGCACCTGCTCTGATGTATGCTCAGGGGCAACCTTCAGTCTGCCCGAAACATGATTCTTTATTACCTCACGCAGGTAATGCCGGTTAATTTTATCAGTATCATCATTCCCCGATTTTTCAAATATCAGATCATACCGAATGCCACTGCCTATAAATGCCTTTTTAATTTTTGGGTTGCTACGTACTTTATCATATAAATCGAGCATTGGCTTATGACTGGTATCCAGATTTTTGCACACTTTCGGATAAATGCAGGAAGGGCGTTTGCATTTTTTGCATATTTCCAAATGTATGCCTTTCATCCGGTACATATTGGCAGAGGGGCCTCCCAAGTCGGAAATGTAGCCTTTGAAATCAGGCATTTTGGTAACCTGCTCCACCTCCTTAAGTATTGATTCTTCGGAACGGCTGGCTATAAATTTCCCCTGGTGGGCCGAAATGGTGCAAAAGGTGCAGCCACCAAAGCAACCACGATGTATATTTATTGAATGCCGTATCATTTCATAGGCCGGAATGGTACCTTTGCCATTGTAACGCGGGTGAGGCAATCGTGTATAAGGTAAGTCGTATACCCTGTCGATTTCATGTTCCTGAAACACCGGCCAGGGTGGATTAACCACTACCTGCTTATTACCAATTCGCTGCACCAGTTTTTTGGCCTCCATTTTATTTGATTCCTCCTCTATGTGCATGAAGTTGCGGGCATACTTTTTCTTATCCGCCAGGCACTCCTCATGAGGGGCAAGCTCAAATTCGTCCCATTCTTTTTTTGAGGGATAGTTTTCTTCCTTATCAACAATGAAAGCCGTCTGCGGAAGGGTAGTAAGGTTATTAAAAGGAACCCCCCGCTGAATAAGACGGATAAATTCAACGATCGACTTTTCGCCCATCCCGTAAAACAGCAGGTCCGCACCTGAATCTGCAAGAATGGATGGCTTCAGGCTGTCGGACCAGTAGTCATAATGGGTAACCCTCCGAAGCGAAGCTTCAATGCCCCCAATCACCAGGGGAACAGAGGGATACTGCTGTTTAATAATATTCGAATAAACAACAGTAGCATAATCGGGGCGCTGGCCAGCCCTGCCTGCAGGAGTATAGGCATCATCAGACCGTTTGCGCTTACCTGCGGTATAATGGTTAACCATTGAATCCATGTTGCCGGCAGTCACTGCAAAAAACAATCGGGGTGTACCCAGTTTCCTGAAATCCCGCAAATCATCCTGCCAGTTGGGTTGAGGTACAATAGCCACTTTAAGACCTTCGGCTTCCATAACACGGCCAATAACTGCAGCTCCAAATGAAGGATGATCAACATAAGCATCTCCCGTAAAAAGAATTACGTCGGCTTGCTGCCACCCTAACGACTGCATTTCTTTTTTAGAGGTAGGCAGCCACCTGCTGTTTTCTGTTGTATAACTTTTTTTATCCATGCCTTGCCAAGAATAACAAATTAATTCGGTTTTTGACAAAAAACATGCATCTTTTATCTCTGCTTACTGCCTGTCAAAAATGAAACCCTTATAAAGTCTGATATACTGACTCTTGCCAACAGGTGGCTTAAGTACTTGCAGAAATATACACGAACAGGGAGAAATTAATTCCAGTACGAAAACAATTTGCCATCTTTCCCAAATACAGGATCATTTTTTGGCATCGGAACCTTATCAATATTCTGCTTAGCTTTATCCGCTTCATCTTCTTTGCCATAGTTCATGTCCCAGCTTTGGTTATCAGGGTATGCTCCCACCACAGCAAAACCGTCACCTGAATTGATACGTTTATGGGCAGTGCCGGCAGGTAGAATCACCAGGTCGCCCTTTTCAATACGTACTGTTTCATTTTCAGGTCCACCAAGCTGTACCTCAGCCCAGCCTGAATAAACGCCCAGTGCTTCATGAGCGGTGGAGTGATAATGATGATAATTATAGATACCATTCCTCCAGGAACCTTCCCAATTATTTTGTGAGAAAATTTTTTCGATGGTGGAGGCCGGGTCTGAATCATCAAAATCGAATATGTTTTTATAAAGTAAAACAGGCAATTCAGAATTATTGGGAAATAGACCATTTTCTGCCAATGACAATGAATTTACCTGTGAGTTTGTATTAACCTGTGCATTCATACCATAAAATATTGAAATGAAAAAAATGCTAAATATTCCTCTTAGAATCATCATTCAGTTTTTTTTCTTAACAATCTATCTCTACTTTTTGTTAATTTGTCTTTCCAGATTTTGATAAACAAAAACATTGGATAGCCAAGAATCAATTCAAAAACAATAATGACAACAAGAAATTCTACAAAAGACTACCTGGTATTGGTTTTAAAGGGAATGGGCATGGGAGCAGCAGATGTGGTCCCCGGGGTATCGGGAGGCACCATTGCTTTTATTACCGGCATATACGAGGAACTTATTAATTCCATAAAATCAGTTAACCTGAAAACAGTGAAACTGCTGTTCACAGGAAGACTTGCTGCCTTCTGGAAAGCCGTAAATGGCAACTTTCTGGCTGCATTGCTGCTGGGAATTGCCATCAGTATATTTTCACTGGCGAAGGGTTTGAGTTACCTGCTTCATAACTACCCCATCCTGGTATGGTCATTTTTCTTCGGACTTATAGTTGCCTCAGCAGTTTATGTTGCCCGTGCCATAAAAGAATGGGACTGGAAAAGTGTTATTGCATTAATTGCCGGCATTGCAGTAGCCTTTTACATTACCATTATTTCACCTGCGGAAGCAAACACTACCTGGTGGTTCATATTCCTTTCGGGTTCCATTGCCATCTGTGCGATGATTTTACCCGGTATATCGGGCAGTTTTATACTGGTGTTGCTTGGCATGTACCGTTTTATCCTGGATGCAGTGGGTGATCTGAATTTCGCGGTATTAGGCATCTTCATGGTTGGCGCCGCTATTGGTATTATTGCCTTTTCAAACCTGTTGTCGTGGCTGTTGAAAAATTACCATAACCTTACTGTTGCTGTTTTGGCAGGATTTATGGTTGGATCGCTCAATAAAGTATGGCCCTGGAAAAAAATAACCGAAACATTTATCGATCGCCATGGTGAAGTGAAGTCGCTTGCTGAAACCAACATTTTGCCGGGAACATATGAACAAATTACGGGTAACAGCCCTTTTCTGATGGGAGCAATTATACTTGCGATTGCCGGATTTGCCCTTATTTTTGTAATTGAAGGTTTGACATCAAAAAAATGAAAGCATTAAATTATTTTCCTGGCAGGTGATTCAAACAATTTCAATTTATTGTCAATATCAGATAAAATATCAAAGACAGATGAAACATTACGGTTTAATTGGATATCCGCTGACGCATTCATTTTCAAAGAAATTTTTCACAGAAAAATTTGAAAAAGAAAATACTGATGCTGCTTATTTTAATTTTGAAATAGAAAGCATTGAAAAATTCCCTAAAATCATAAGTAATAATCCGGACCTGATTGGACTGAATGTAACCATACCGTATAAAGAAAAAGTTATTCCTTTTTTGGATGAAATTGATGAGGCAGCCGAAAAGGTTGGAGCGGTTAATACGGTGAAAATTATACACAAAAACAATCGGATTCACTTAAAAGGATACAATACCGACACCTGGGGGTTTGAAAGTTCTTTAAAACCTTTATTAAAAGATCACCATAAAAAAGCATTGATACTGGGTACAGGCGGTGCATCAAAAGCCATTAAATTTGTGTTGACAAAGCTGGGAATTACCTTTGTTTCAGCTTCAATAGAAGAACTAAAAGAGAATGAAATCAGGTATGAAGATATCGATAGCAACCTGATGAAAGAATTTCTGTTGATTATAAATGCCACACCACTGGGCACATATCCAAAAACAGAAACCTTTCCCGCCATTCCTTATGAATCCATAACCAAAAAACATTTGTTGTTCGATCTGGTTTACAATCCTGAAACAACAAAATTTATGGAAAAAGGAAAAGAAAAAGGCGCATCAGTTAAAAACGGTTACGATATGTTACTGGGGCAAGCCATCCGTTCATATGAAATCTGGCAACTCTAAAATATTATTATACAGTATTAAACTGAAATGGGGAATACACAAAATTCATTAAAAATGACCACTAAAAAAATACTATTTGTTTGTATGGGAAATATATGTCGTTCACCCAGTGCAGAAGCAGTATTTACAGGCCTGGTAAATAAAAACGGGTTGTCAGAAAAGTATGATATTGACTCGGCGGGCACAGGTGGATGGCACGTCGGAAAACCGGCCGACAAAAGAATGCAGAAGCATGCCGTCCGGCGCGGTTATGATCTTACAAGCATAGGCCGGCAATTCGATCCGGATTCCGATTTCGACCGGTTTGATATGATTGTAGCAATGGATGATGAGAATGTAGCCGATTTAAAGCAGATGGCACGCACCCCGGATGATTTCAGGAAAATTCACAAAGTGACTGACTTCAGCAAGGAATGGGGGTATACTGAAGTTCCCGATCCCTATTATGGAGGAGACGAAGGATTTGAATTAGTGCTTGACTTGCTTGAAGATGCATGCGAAGGACTGCTTGAGTCCACAAGCAAATAATTTAAACAACTCACCTTAAGATCCCAACCGATACCGATACGATTCCCTGATGTTGCTCCATGTCATCGGCAAATTTCTGAACATCTAATTCACGGGTTACCGCAACAATGAAGATAAATTTATCGGTGGCATCATTTACATTTCTATCGAATCCCGAAGAGTATATTTGCACATCGTGTTGCTGAAGAACACCTGTAATTTCTTGCAGGCTTGAGAACCGCTTTTTTACAACAACCTCTATTTTACGCTGGGTACGTTCTTTAAAGAATCGTTTCTCAATCATGTTCATAGCCGTAAGTGCAAAAAAGATGACAGCCACTCCAATGAAGCTAATGCTGTACATTCCGGCACCTACTGCCAACCCTACAGCTGCCATGGCCCATATTGATGCTGCCGTAGTAAGTCCCTTTATATCGGCCCCAAATTTTAATATTGCCCCTGCACCCAAAAAGCCAATACCCGACACCACCTGTGCGGCTATCCGTCCGGGGTCACCGGGAGAATCGTATACCTGGGTAATAAATATGGATATCAACATAACCAACGTTGATCCAATGCTGATAAGTATATGCGTACGCAGACCAGCAGGCTGGTTATTCAATTCGCGCTCCAACCCCACCAGGGCACCTGCAAAAAAACTTATCAGTATTCGTATCAGTGATGTCTTCCAGTTTATGTCTTCAGCCATTAATACTGAGTCGAAAAATTCCATAACTTTCAAATTTGTCTCCCTAATTTACAAAATTATTGAAACAGTAAGTTCAAAGCCAATGTTTAGTAACTGCTGAAGAAATTAAATAGTATATACTGAATTAATCGTTGAAATGATAAATGAAAGTAATCAAAGCATCGTATGCAGGCTTCTTTTGGCCTTCTATATCCACAATAATTTTTACCTGTACCTTTGTAATTCCCCTAAGATTACGGATATCGTTTAATGAAACCCTTGCCCTGATCTTATCGTTAACCAGCACCGGCTGTTGAAAACGAAGGTTTTCTATACCGTAATTCACAATCATTTTAACATTACGCACGTCAACGATCGAATACCACATGTACGTTAGCAGCGACACGGAGAGGTAACCATGAGCTATGGTAGTCTTAAAAGGTGATTCACTGGCTGCCCGTTCCGGGTCGGTATGTATCCACTGATAATCGAGAGTGGCATCCGCAAATTTATTGATTTGATCTTGGGTTACCTCGATGTATTCTGAAACGCCAATCTCCTTACCAAGGAAAGATTCAAATTCCTGGTAATTGTTTATAATAGTTCTTTCCATTGAAAAGCTTGATTTAACTGGCCCCAAAAATAAGCCAAATTTCCCGGCTCATGTAAGAAAAATAAAAGGAAAGGAAAAAAACCTTCTCATTTTAATGCATCCTTCGGAAAATTTTGCCGAAATGTTCTAAACGTACAATTATCGCTAATCCCGATAAATTTCTCAACTTTGCATTACTTTTCAAAATTCCAATGAAGAATTTAATCAAAAGCACCACCTTTCTGGCTATTGTAGCTACCTGGCTCTGGTCAACTGCATTCGTGGGCGTTAAAATCGGGCTTGAATACCATACTCCCCTTCAATTTGCCGGAATACGTTTTTTCATTTCGGGAATCTTAATCTTGCTCATTCTAGGTAAATACCAAAGCTTCTTTGCCGAAATTAAAAATCACTGGAAGTTTATCCTGTGGGTGGCAATGGTCCAGGTTTTCATGCAGTATGCCTTGTTCTATAGCGGACTCGATTTGGTACCCGGAGCTTTGGGAGCGTTGATAATTGGCTCTTCACCTCTGTTTGTAGCTATTGTAGCTCATTTTGCCTTCACTAATGATAAAATGACCCTTATGAAAACCGTCAGCATCCTTATTGGTGTAGGAGGCATTGCCATCATAACACTGGGACGTTCACAGGTTGAGATGAAAAATGAGCTTGAATACATCGGAATTGGCCTTTTACTGGTAAATAACCTCATTTCGGGATATGCCAACGTGTTGGTATCAAAGTCGCCCAAAACCATATCACCCCTTACATTAAGTTCAACCACACTGATAATCGGGGGCCTTATGCTGATTGTCGTGTCGCTGCCTGTTGAAGGAATTAACCTGGGGCCTTTTCCCCTCAAATATTATGCTGCACTGGGATGGCTTAGCTTTTTGTCGGCTGCTGCCATTTCAATATGGTTTGTGTTGCTGAAAAGGAAGGACGTAAAAGTCTCTGTCCTGAATGTATGGAAATTTCTGATTCCGGTCTCAGGTGCTGTTCTTAGCTGGCTGATTCTTGAGGATGAGAATCCCGATATAATCTCTGTGATAGGAATGGTCGTAATTGCCATATCACTGCTCGCCTTAAACTATTCCAATCAATTGGAAATACGAAAAAAAAACCGGTCACTTGAAAAGAAACCGGTTTCTTGAAATTATTATAATTTATTCTTCGTCGAGCACAAGTAGTTCGATCTTCCTGAAATCGGTCGGATGACTTTCAGCCTGGAGAGAAATGGATCCTTTAGAAATGATTTTATTTCCATCGGCAGGAAGTAATTTTTGATAATACGGGTCACGGGGATCGAGTTGCGGCTGTTCATAACTCATAACCTCTTCCCCTTCAACGAAATGACGCAAAACCTCACCTCCCCTTACTTCCACTTCAACCGTCACCCACTGGTCGCCATGATATGTTTCCGAATCTGATGTTATACAGTGTTCTTCAACCAAAATACTGTCCATAACTACATTGGTTCCCGGAGTACAAAGGTTCATTGTCGAACGTTCACCTTCACCACTCCCTCCTAGTAATTGAACTTCAATTGAAACAGGAAAATCCTGATCCACTTCCATCGATTCAGCGGTTTGCCCGTGGAGCATGAGCCCATTGTTACGGAAAGCCCAACCGGGTCCTCCTTTTACCTGTTCATCCACAAAGCGGTACTCAACCCGCAGCCGGTAATGTGAAAATTCATCTTTATAAAAAATGTGTCCAAATTGGCTATCCCACTGATCCCAATCATCGTAGCGAACCCGTAACAGACCATCTTCAACCCTGAATGTATTGTTGAAGTTTTCACCCAGTTCATAACCGGTAAATTTTATTTGCCAGTCGTTCAGGTCCTTTCCGTTAAACAGCTGTATCCAGTTTTCGGTGTCTGCCGTTTGAGCCGATTTTTCGCTTTCTTCACTTGATTGCTTTCCCGAACCACAGGCTGTAATAATAATTGCCAGTACAATCATCGCAGGTTTTAAAATAAAAGTCAGTTTTGCCATACTATTTGTAATATAAAACATGTTAAACATCAGAAACTAAAGTAAAGGTAGAATAAAATATTATTATTCAAAAGATGATTCCCACATGAAGCTGGCATAATTCTGCACTTTAACCGGAGATGTGTATATTTGAACATTAAATAAAAAATAGGAAATTGATTTCATTTGGAGTAGAATACTGGTATTTTTTTCTGCCGTTAATAGTGGCGGCAGCAGCTGGGATTATGCTGTTATTGTATTACAGGAATAAAGACAACAACGAACTTTCCAAAAGTCAACGGAGGATACTTATGGCTCTTAGGTTCCTGTCATTTGGCATTATTGCATTTTTGCTGCTGTCTCCCTTTTTAAAAACTTTGAAGAAAAGTATTCAGCAACCGTTAATCATAGCAGCATGGGATAATTCTGGGTCGGTAGTATCTTCAGGCGATTCACTAAAAAGGGCTGAAGAAATCATGCAAATGAAAGAGAAGATATCCGAAGAACTTGGTAGTGATTACCGGTTGGTTCATTATTCTTTTGGCCAGGAATCAACTCTTGACGGCGACCTGAATTTTAGCGAAAAAAAATCGGATTACAGCAACCTTATCTCAACCATAACAAACAATCATTTTAACGAAAATATCGGGGCATTGGTATTGGCTGGTGATGGCATTTACAACCAGGGTAAAAACCCGGTGAATATGACCAACAACCTTACGTTTCCTGTTTATTCAGTAGGATTGGGAGACACAACTGAAATTACTGATGCGCGTATCCAGGGAATCCGGGTAAACCGCACCTCCTTTTCGGGGAATCGTTTTCCTGTTGAAATCGATGCAGCTTTTTCCAAACTACAGGGAAACCCCTTGCAGCTTATCATCAGGGAGAATGGAAAAGAGGTAGCCCAAACAGTTATTTCACCTGCAAACAATGATTATTTTATCACCCGGCAATTCATTCTCGATGCCGGAGAGAAAGGATTAAAACATTTTACCGCTGAAATTGAAACAGCAGAAAACGAAAAAAACATTAAAAACAATAAGGTTACTTTTATTGTCAATGTGCTGGAAGACAAACAAAAAATACTGATTCTCTCCAGTGGTCCACATCCCGATATCGGGGCGATAAAATATACCCTGGAACAGCAAAAATCGTATGAAGTGGAGGTATTCAGCGAGGAACCCTATCCATCCAATTTTTCAGACTTCAACCTTGTTATATTGCATCAGTTACCAAGCGCAGGAAAATCAATGGCTGCTGTTATAGAGAATCAGGAACTGGCAAAAATTCCTGTCTTGTACATAATTGGGGCAAAAACATTTCTTCCGCAGTTGAATGCATTGACTACCGGAGTTGATATACAACCACTTGCCGGCTCGCCCGAAGAAGTACAGGCAGTTGTAAACCCGGGATATGGAACTTTTACCCTAAGTGAACAACTCAGGGAAATGCTTCCAAAGTTTCCACCCCTGTATGCTCCATTTGCAAATTATACGCTTGATCCCGCACTCACACCATTGCTCTTTCAAAAAATAAAAAACATTGAAACCGGAAAACCACTATTGGCCACAGGGGTATTGAACGGAAGAAAAACAGGATTTTTGTTTGGAGAAGGCATTTGGAGGTGGCGTCTTAACAATTACCTGGCAGATCAAAACCACGACCAGTTTAATGAGCTGGTTAACCAGTTGGTACAATACCTGGCTCTTCGTGAAAATGAAGATAACTTCATGATCGATTTCGAACCGGTTTACGCCGAAACCGATGACGTTATACTAACTGCCGAAGTGTATAACGATGCATTCGAAATTATAACAACTGAGGAAGTAACCATAGAAATTGAAAATGAACAGGGAGAGAAATTTGAATTTACTTTTGATGTGCGTGGTAACGGGTACTACCTGAACGCAGGAAACCTGCCGGTTGGCAATTACAGCTTTACCGCTGAGGTAACCCTGGGTGGAACAACCTACACCGAAACAGGAAATTTTGCTGTTACCGAGATGAATCTCGAAAATGTAATTACAAAAGCAAACCACAGGATGCTTTTTCAGCTGGCTTCTCAAAGTGGGGGAACATTCTTTGCGGGAATACAGACCGACCAGCTCATCGATAGTTTAAAAGACAGCAATAAACTGAAGCCGGTAAGCAGCTTTCAGGAAATGATAACCGAACTTTTAAACCTGCGCTGGGTGTTCTTTGTTTTAATCTTATTGTTAAGTGTGGAATGGTTTTTGAGGAAATACTGGGGAATATATTAGCGGAGGCTGTAACAATATGAAACCAAGGTTGAAACATATAACATATATTGGCACATTTATTATATTGGCGATGTTGTCTTATTCCTGTATGCCAACACGTAGTATAATTATTGATATTCCTCAACCTGCTCAAAAGGAACTTCCGGCATCAGTACAAAGCATTACCCTGGTTTCACAGGTAGTAGATGAAAATTTTAGTGACCTGCCGGCCGATTCGCTTCAAAAAAAATTTTACCAAAAACGCTTTGACCTCGATACAGTAATTTACGATGTGCAAATGGTCGACACTACACTGAAAGCATTGGGAGAGTTGCTTTACGAATCGGGAAGATACGATTATGTAATCCCTGAAGCCCGCTTCCTGAGAGCCTCATCAAATGCCCGGCCGGCACCTGAACTAAGCTGGCAGGATGTTGCTGCCCTTGCAGAAACTTTTGAAACAGATGCTGTATTGTCGCTCGATTACCTGAAGACAAATGTGGTAACAGATTTTGGTAATGACACTTACTTCAGACCCAATGATGAAAGTTATTATGCTTCGGTAGCAGCCAGTATGAAAATAGAGTATGAAGCGCTGTTCAGGCTTTATTACCCTGAACAAAAACAAATACTGTTACGTGAACAAATCAGAGATACCCTGTACTGGGAAGATGCCGACGAAACGGTTAGGGGGTTGTTTAACAGGTTTACTCCAGTTAAGCAAGCGCTTACCGAAACCGGCATTACCATTGCTCTAGACCTTACAGAAAAAATTGCAGTCCGCTGGAGGCCTGAAAGAAGAAGATATTTCATATCCGGGAATTCCCAGTTGCGGCAAGGTGACCAGGCTGCTGTTAGCGGCGACTGGCAGAAGGCGATATCCATTTGGGAAGAAGTAGCCCGGGAAGCAGGATCGAAATCAGTAAAAAGTAAAGCTCAGCTTAATCTTGCACTGGGTTACGAAATCTTGGGTAATTTAGAGCAGGCAATCGATTGGGCGCTGGAATCGTATGAAACAATGTACAGGCCGTTAACTTATGAATACCTGGAAACCCTGAAAAGAAGAAAAAGTGAATTAAACCAAAAGGAATGAATCCGAAATACCTGCCGGCTTTATTGCTCGTGCTGCTGTATTCCTCATGTACAGTATATCATGAATATCAAATTGAAGTATATAAGCCTGGGGAATTGTTAATTCCTCCAAATATAGAAAATGCCGCAGTTGTTTACCGTAATTTCAAATACCCGGGCGACACCCTCCAAAACTATTACAAAGATAATTCCCAGCTTAAAGAAGCACAAAACCCTGCCAACATTGACAGCCTGTTGATCAGTTCATGCCTCAATGAACTGGCATTTAACCTGAAAAACAATAACACATTCAGTGAAGTACCCGTGTTCCCCTATTATACTTTTGAAAGGCACACCGGAGAGCATTTACCAGATTTACCAGCTAATCTTGTATCGAGGTTATCGGAGGATGCCAACGCCGGACTGCTCATTACACTGGAAACCTATTCCTCGTTCTTTTCAACTTTTCCGGTAACATTTGGCACACCTCAAACCAATGAAGTGGTAAGTGTAGCTGTGTGGGGAATTTATAATCCAAAAGATGGTGCCCTGATTGAACGAAAAACTATGATTGACACAATTTACTGGAATGGGTACAATGAAGAAGGAAATTCTCAGCAAAATTACAATCCCCCACCCCGGTTAAAAGCCCTTGAGCTTGCTTCAGCAATGGCAGGGGAAAACTTTGCCAAACGTTTTTATGCTTCCTGGCAAACCGAAAACAGAATGTATTCGGTGCCTCCCCTTCCCGATTTTTCGGATGCAGCTTTTTACCTTGAAGAAGGAAAATGGGATGAAGCCATAGCTCTTTGGAGGAAATATACCGACGACAGAAATGGAAAAATGGCAATCGATGCCCGGTATAACCTGGCACTTGCATATGAAATGAAGGATGATCTGGAAGCTGCAGAAAAATGGCTCGCCGCTGCTCATAAATTAGCAAAAAGCTACCGCAGTAAAAGTAATATACAAATGATCCAGCTTTATCAAAAAGCTCTGGATAAAAGGCAACGAGATATTTTAATTCTTGAACAGCTCAACCATGAAAACAAGCCTTAAACTGGCAGGCATTTTATGGATATATTTATTACTGGCAAGCTGTGGCTCTGCCTGGTATTTAAAATCAACCAACATTGAAGTGCTGGTTCCGGCTAAAGTCATTTTTCCTGACGGTTACAGTAATCTGGCCATACGTTATAACAACAGCAATGTATCTTTCAATCCACACTTTGCAGAATACCTGGTAGCTGATAAAATTGTTGCCGACACCACCAACATCGACAGTGTATCATCTGAGATATACTATAAAAGTTTTTCGGAAAGAATAAAAAACAACCTCTTGTTTGAAACGATAAGTGAAATTCAAAGAGGAAATTATTCAAAAATCTGGTTATCCGACTCTTTAGTTCACCGAAAATATCCCTTGAATGAAGATAGTATTCATTCCGGAATTCCATTAGCTGTTTCACATTTTGTGGCGCTGACCACAAAATTCCAACCGGAACAGAAAAATAAAACCATAACAAAATTTATTGACCCGGCGTTTGGACTCTACTCATTAAAAGATTTATCAGATATAGCAGATTCTACCGGAGCAGACATGCTCCTGTCGCTCGATTACTTTGCTGTACTTGATGCTCAGGTTAAAGCATTAAGCACAGATGTTTATGTCGTGACTTCCTGGAACTTTTATGATCTTAATAAATCGATATTACCTTATTTTTATAACCGGGTGGACACATTCTCATGGAGGTTAACTGACGGACAGCTTAAGATTCCACCCAGAAAAGATGCTTTACTGATGGCTTCTGAAATTTCAGGTGCCCAGTTTGCCGACTTCCTCGTTCCTAACTGGATAGAGGTGGAACGGGTTTACTACCGTCCCTGGATAAAGGAATTAAAAGTTACCCGAGAACTTGTTTCTGAAGGAGAATGGAAAAAAGCTGCCGGATACTGGAGGATCTATACCAATGACAAAAACAAAAGGACAGCTGCAAGAAGCATGTATAACATGGCGTTGGCTGCCGAAATGGAAAATCAGACAGATGCTGCCATTGACTGGTTGGTCAGATCATATCACCTTTTAGAAAAAAGAGATCCGGTTCATAAGGAAATTTGTGAAAATTACCTCCAGGTTTTGACACAGCGAAAACTGGATATAAAACAAATTAATGTCCAGTTCACCCGCGATCTCTATGGAACAAAATAAAATTGGTTGCAACGGAAATTACGTTACAACCAATTCTGCAGGCTAATTCTTTGTATCAGTTTAATTCCAGCATTACAATTGATTTGGATGGAAGTGTCACCGATAGCTGGTTCCCCTTAACTTTTACATCATTGAAGCTTTTCATGGGTACCTCTTCTTCCATACCAAAATCATTGTAAGCATTTAATTCCCCGGCAGTAATGATTTCACCCCGTTCAAATGTAGCATTTTCCATTCCCCTCAATTCGCAGGTTATATTTACCTGCTTGTTCGGATTGAGATTGCTTATAGTAAGATGGATTTTACCGTCTTCCGACCGTGATGCAGAAGTAGATATGGCCGGTATGCTATTATTATTATATTCATAACCTTCGGTTTCTACTTCAGATGGAAGTAAAGTACCATTTTGGTGCACTTTATACATTTTGAACACATAATATGAGGGCGTTTTCACCATTTCATCGTCTTTGGTCAGTATCATTGCCTGAAGCACATTAACTGTTTGGGCAATGTTTGCCATTTTCACCCTGCGGGCATATTTATTAAAAAGGTCGAGATTTACCGAGGCCACCAGCGCATCGCGCAGTGTGTTTTGCTGATAAAGAAAACCAGGATTAGTTCCAGGCTCAACATCATGCCAGCTTCCCCATTCATCGACAAGCAAACCAACCCTGTTCTGAGGATCGTACCGGTCCATTATGTTAATGTGTTTTCTCAGCAGTTCATCCATAAACAATGTCTTGCTCATGGTCAGGAAATAGTCGCTTTCATCAAAATCGGTGGCCGATCCTTTCTTACTCCAGTTATGGGTAACGGTATAATAATGAAGGGAGATTCCCTGGAAACTGCGCCCCGGATTGCCATCTTTCATAAGTGTTTCCATCCAGTGGTAATCGTCGCTGTTAGGTCCGCAGGCAATGCGGTACAACCTGTTGTCGCCATAGTTTTTGGTGTAGGTTGAATACCTGCGCATTTCATTGGCATAATATTCCGCAGTCATATTTCCACCGCAGCCCCAGTTTTCATTACCCAGGTTCCAGTAGGTTACCCCCCATGCTTCATCCCTGCCGTTGGCTTTACGCAGGTCGGTCATAGGGCTGATATTATCGGAATTAAGGTATTCAACCCATTGCGACATTTCCTGTACGGTTCCACTCCCCAAGTTACCGTTAACCACAGGCTCAGCATCCAGTTGCCGGCAAAGTTCCATAAACTCGTGCGTGCCAAAACTGTTATCTTCGGTTACTCCTCCCCAATGGGTATTTATCATTGTAGGGCGCTCGTCACGCGGACCTATTCCGTCCATCCAGTGGTATTCATCGGCAAAGCAGCCCCCCGGCCATCTCAGGTTGGGAATGCCCATTTCAACCAGCGCATCCACCACATCGTTCCTGATTCCGTTGGTATTCGGAATACCTGAGTCTTCTCCAACCCAGTACCCGCCGTAAATGCATCGCCCTAAATGTTCTGAAAAATGGCCGTAAATGTGCTTGCTTATTTTTTCCTTACCCGCATCGGTATTTACTACAATCTTGTTTTGTGCCGAGGTAACCAGCAAAATAAAAATAAATACACTGCTAAAAAATAGTTTCAGTTTCATTATAGTGGTTTTATAGTGTTATAAAAATTTTCTACAATTTATTGAAAAAAGAATTAAATATTGAAAATAAATAAAAAGTATGAAATACATTCATTTTTATTCAAAATAAATTAAAAAGTGCAGGTTTCCAATCGAAACTCACGACCTCAGCGAGGTCAAATGTTTATAGAAATACCTTTGCCATTGGAATCTTCGACTCCAGCCATAGTCGTATACCCATTGTACGATAATTATTCTACAAACATGCAATCCCTCAGGGATTAAGAACCTATCCCACAACCATAGCAAGATAATAAGTTTATACCATCAAATGCTTCAACAAACATCACGACCTCAGCGAGGTCAAATGTTTATAGCAATGCCATTACCATTGGAATCTTCGACTCCGGCCGGAGTCGTATCACTAAAACGTTACTCATGACCCTGTTTATCCCTTAATTTTATCCCGTCTGATTTAAAATCAATAAGCCTGTTTTTATAAAGGTTGCCAATGGCTTTTTTAAAATTCTTTTTGCTGATTCCCAGCATCGATTGAATCATTTCCGGGGATGATTTGTCTGATAACGCTATAAATCCATTATTATCCTTCAATGCCTGCAATATATTTTCAGAAAGGGCATCAATTTTTTCGTAACCTGGTTTTTCTGCCAGCAGATCAATTTTTCCATCTTCCCGCACCTTATTTACAAAACCTGTCAATTTGTTGCCCATTGACAACGACATAACCACCTGGTTTTTGTATAGCATTCCCCAATGCCGGCCATTTACTATTGCCCTGTATCCGGTTTCAGTTTCTTCAGCAATAAGCAGCTTTACTTCATCACCCTGTTCATAATCCGGAAGGTCATTGCTCAAAAACTTTCCAACCTTCGCAGAAGCAGCCACCCTGTTGGTTTTGGTGTCGGTAAAAATATACACCAGGTATGATCTTCCTTCAATCATTTTGGCTTTCTGCTCACTAAACGGCACCAGCAAATGCTTAGGCAGGCCCCAGTCGAGAAATGCCCCAAACCTGTTGGTTTCTATAACCTCCAGACAGGCAAATTCCCCTGCTTCAGCATAAGGTGTTTCGGTAGTTGCCACCAGCCGGTCTTCCGAATCGGAATAGACAAACACCTTCGCCCGGCCACTTTCCTTTACTTCCTGCGTAACAAACTTACGCGGCATCAATATCTCACCCAGGTTTTCCCCGTCGAGATAAACGCCGTTATCTGTTTCCCTGATTACATCCAGGACATTTGTTTTTCCAATTTCAGCCAAAATATTAATATTAAATAATTGATTTTATCTTAGTTTTTCCAGCATTGGCAGGGGCACCTTAAAAACCGTCCCATGCCTGGTCCCTTCAGGGAATTCAATCCGATCGGAAATATCTTCCCAAACTTTTAAATCAGCCGACCGAACAGCCCCCATCTTATGTTCGGTGTATTTATCGAAATAGACCACCCAGTAGTTACCAATTTTTACAGGAGTGGGTCCTTCAGCCCAGTAATCCCCCGTAATGGGCTCCGATGGCTTGCTGAAAGGACCTGTGACTTTATCGCCGGTTGCAACCCTGATGTTCTTTTCAGCCGGAATGCGTGTTTCATCCTTCAAAAAAAGAATATACTTCCCATTATCCTTAACCAACGTACCATCAATAACATTGAAGCCCCTATCGTAAAATAAAGTTGTTTTACTGAACGATTTAAAATCACTGGTAGTAGTATAATACATCCGGTGGTTGTAATTATCGTCGCCCGCCTTTTCAGTATCGGGGAACCGCCCCGGAATGGTAGTTGACCAAAATATCAGGTATTGGTTTGAACCTTCATCGAAATACACTTCCGGAGCCCAGCAATTACGAGCTTCCGGTTCATATTCCATAACCGGAAAGTATTTCTGCTCCGACCAGTTGACAAGGTCGGGAGATGATGCATACCCTATCCCCTTCTCATTCCAGCTTACCGTCCAAACCATATGAAATAAACCATCAGGCCCCTTGATGATGCAAGGATCGCGCATCAGCTTATCTTTTCCTGCCGCTGGTGTTAAAAACGGGCGGTTTTCTTTCAGTGCTTCCCATTTCAATCCGTCATAACTGTAAGCCAGGTGAAGACCATCTTCACCGTTTCCCTGAAAATAGGAAAAAAGGTAAAGCTCCTTTTCGTTCTGAGCAAATACATGAGTATTGACAAACAGTAGTATAAGTAATATCACAATCGTTTTAATCATCCTATTCATACTTATCACGGCAATTAGCTACATTAAAAAAATCACCTGCCGGGAACCATTGATGTTTCGCAAAAATAGCAACACCTGAGCAACCTGCAACCAAGAGCTACCGATAATTCCACCAACAATATATTATTCTTTCAATCCGAAACATTAATTGCCGATGCTTCAGTAATTTACAAAAAAAAAGCCTTTTCTGAAACAGAAAAAGCTTTTTTATATTCAAACAACAACTTCTTTTTTATGCAAAAGCAACCTGTTTTGAAAGAACCTGTTTATGCTCTTTTCGCTTTGATTTCTTCAATACTTCGCCAATTATATGCTCCCATTTAACGGCTGCCTGAAGTTCACCTCTGATGGTGAGTGTATCATATTCCGAGTTGTACATCTCCAGCATCACCTCAGGCTGGGCAGTAGAACCCGGATACAACGCCAGTTCAACCCGGTCGATAACCTTTTCTCCATCCTCAAGCATCCTGCTGGCAGTTTTCACCTTGCAGCGACTCATTTCTGCCAGAAGAACTGACCTGACTGAAATCTCATCCTGCGCACTCCGGGCAAAAAAGAGGTAACGGGAATCCTGATCCAACCCTATCCCAAAATTACCACCCGCTTCATAATTTGAAAGCTTAACCTGATGCTGCTCTGCCAGGCCTTTTAACGTTAAAACCATTTGTTTTTTTTGTTTTCTATATTTCTTGCCTGTAAATATAAAAGGCAATATTGCCAAGACTAATAGAATGGCCGAAATAATAATTGTCCCTGAATCCATTGTATAATTTTTTAATTGAAACTGAAATAAATCATTACAAGCCCACATGGCCTGTAAACCCCAAAGCACTGTTCTGGTAAACAGTAGTATTAAGCCCTGGCTGTTTCAAAAAAATAATGGAACGGGAAAAGCATGTCCGATTTTCTGACCCGGACAGGATTATTGTGAAGTTGTGAAATGTATTGTAAAATTGTGCAAGCTACCTGAACACCCAAAGCATGAATAACAGCTTTTTGAACCTGTTGCTGCTTAAATGTAATCTGGCTTACGTTTCCTGCAGAGAAATAACTTGCAACTTCCTTAACGGCAAAGCTGGCTAAATAAGGAAGCTCTTCAGCCACAAATATACCGGAACCGATAGTTTCAACATTTCTACCGGCCACCGCACTGTGACTTATACCATTGGAAAAACCGCTAGCTGCCAGGCTAATAAACACAGCAGCAATAATCGAAATCATTATTTTAAATGGCTTTTCCATGCAGCGAAATTACTGCTATTTTAATCACGTGATACAATTCAACCGGTAAATTTATTTACATGTGCCCTCTATTTAACATCTTTTATCCAAAACCACAGTTACAGACTATAAATTCCACCTACCTGAGCCATATTAAACTCAATGTAAACTCAATGTATTCTCAGTATTAACTCAATGTAAATTCAATTAAAATTGAATTTACATTGAGTTAATACTGAATTAATACTGAATTAACATTGAGTTTACACTGGATTTGGCCTGTTCAATGTAGGTAT
The DNA here is from genome assembly GCA_024636975.1 of Mariniphaga sp. Lineage (GTDB taxonomy): Bacteria > Bacteroidota > Bacteroidia > Bacteroidales > Prolixibacteraceae > Mariniphaga. The sequence continues at coordinate 42,331 of JAGXGA010000056.1, read as the reverse complement.
TTTGTATATAAAAAACCCCTTTGCCGCTTTTTTTTACATAATGACTCTTATCCTTAAAATCACTTTTGTACATTTGAAAAAAAGAATTTCATGAGGGAAGCGCTTTTTTATAGAACAGAAAAAGACAATAGTGTTAAATGCCTGCTTTGCCCCTGGTATTGTGATCTGAAATCTGGCCAGATTGGGGTATGTAAAGTACGCAAAAATAATGATGGAATTCTCGAATCACTTGTATACAATAAACTTGCTGCCTTTGGCATCGATCCCATTGAGAAAAAACCACTATATCATTTTTACCCGGGGAAAAATATTCTTTCGATTGGAAATATAGGCTGCAACCTTCAATGCACGTTTTGTCAGAACCACAACATATCGCAATGCGGGGCTGATACTTTCAAGGGGTTTGTTTCCCAAACAATCGACCAACTTCTTGAAAACTCCAGGGAAATCAGCAACAATATTGGCATTGCTTATACCTACAATGAACCTTTCATGTTTTACGAATACATGTTTGACACTGCACAGCTTATGCATTCAAACGGTTTAAAAAACGTTGTGGTTTCAAACGGATATGTAAATCCGGAACCTTTAAAACAAATCCTGCCGCTAATTGACGCCTTCAATATCGATTTAAAGTCATTCAACAATAAATTTTACCAGCAGCAAACCAAGGGAAAACTGGAACCAGTGGTAGAGTCTATTGTAACAATTGCAAAAAGTAAGGCACACCTGGAAATCACCAATCTTGTTATTCCAGGATTAAACGATGATGCAGGCCAGTTTGAAACAATGGTAAAATGGATTGCCGGCGAAACAGGAAACGATACACCACTCCACCTGTCACGCTATTTCCCTCAATATAAAATGGATATTCCGGCAACTCCACCTGAATCGCTCGAACGATTATATCAGCTTGCAAAGAAATATCTCAGGTATGTCTATATCGGAAATATGAATGCAGGTAATTATTCCCATACTTTTTGTCCTGAATGCGAAAAATTACTGATCAACCGCAGCCTATATAATGCAAAGACAGAGCCTGGATTTCAGGGAAACTGCACTTCCTGTGGATACAAATTACCTGTTATTCTATAAAATTAAAAAAAAATTGTGCTCCAGGCATATACAATTCATTAGAAATCTGTATCTTTTTGTCTGTATTATAAACCATTAAACTTTCATCTATGATGACTTTCGAAGATTTTATACAACAACCCGAATTTCTGCAAATGGAAGCAGAAGCAAAAGAAATGAAAAATAAGGTTTTTTCAGATGTCATCGACAGCAATGGCCACCAGTATGTTGATTTGGTTCAGGAAGGCGGAGGAGTTCTTGGCATTGCACTTGTAGGATATACCTACATACTGGAAAGCGCAGGCATTCGTTTTTTTCACCTGGCAGGGACCTCAGCCGGGGCAATCAATACACTTGTATTAGCGGGAATTGACACTATAGATAAAGAAAAATCGAAGAAAGTACTTGATGTACTGGCAAGAAAGGATCTGTTTGAATTTGTGGATGGCGACCCCGCGCTTAAGCAGATTATGCAGAAAATAATTGACGGCACACCATTTAAAAAAATGCTTACAAAGTTGCTTTGGAATATTCGTAAAGTAAAGCAGGCGCTTTTTGTTAACCTGGGATTAAATCCGGGTAAGGATTTTGAAAAATGGATTGATGAGGTTCTTGAAAAATCGGATGGTCAGATAAAAACCATCGGCCAGTTGATGCAGCGCCGTGGGAAAGCATTTTTTCCGGAAGGATTGAGACACAGGGTTACCGGTGAACTTTTAAACGATGATATGGCCCAGCTATACATTATTGCAGCTGAACTTACCACCCAAACAAAAGTCCTGTTCCCAAAGATGGGGCATTTGTACTGGGGTAATAAAACCGACGATACTTCACCTTCAAAAATGGTAAGGGCTTCCATGTCGGTACCTTTCTTTTTTGTTCCCTTCGAAATTGACAATATTCCTGACGCTGGCAAACCGGCCAATTCAAAATGGATAACTGAAGCCTATTACTTTGGCACAATTCCCAAAAAGGTTAAGTTTGTAGATGGCGGTATGATTTCCAATTTCCCAATAAATGTATTCCACACCCGATCGGGCCGTCTTCCCCGAAAACCCACCTTTGGAGTGAAGCTAAGCTCTTACCGCCGGGAATGTGCAAACGTTGATGATTTGAGAGGCTTTATCGGATCGATGATAAGCACCATGCGTCATGATGCCGATAATGAGTTCCTCTTGCGTAACCAGGATTTTAAGAAACTGATTTGTTTTATCGATGCCGATGTCGAATTTAACTGGCTTAATTTTCAAATGAGCGATGAGAAGAAAAAGAAACTATTTCTGCTCGGAGCTGCAAAAGCGCTTGAATTTATAAGGGATTTCGACTGGGAAGATTATAAATCAGTTCGGCAGGAGGAATTGAAAAAGTCTTCAACTTCTTTTTAAAATCTGCTATATCGATAAAATTCCTTTACTTTGTGCTTTAAACATTTAAGACACTTAAAGGAATATTATTATAGATGAAATTTGAAGAATTAGGAGTTCACGACGATATACTTGATGCTATATCCTATATGGGATTTAAAACTACAACACCCATACAGGAACAGGCGATTCCTGAAATACTTTCCGGAAATGATTTAATAGCCTGCGCCCAGACTGGAACGGGTAAAACTGCTGCGTTTGTTATTCCATTGCTTGATTTAATCCTGGAACATCCGGCAGGCGAAACAACTACGCTTATTCTGGTTCCCACACGCGAACTGGCAATGCAGATCGATCAGCAGGTGCAGGGCATCTCTTATGGTCTGGGTATTCATTCTATTGCCATTTATGGCGGTAGCGACGGTGACGACTGGGGTCAGCAAAAACGTGCCCTCACACAAGGTGCCGAGATTGTTATTGCAACTCCCGGAAAACTGATTTCCCACCTGAATTTAGGGTATGTAAAGTTCGATACAATTAAATATCTGATACTGGATGAGGCCGACCGGATGCTGGACATCGGGTTCTATGAAGACATCATTAAAATCATATCGTTCCTTCCTCAAAAGAGGCAAACCCTTATGTTCAGTGCCACCATGGCACCAAAAATACGAATGCTGGCATCGAAGATCCTGCAAAACCCCAAAGAGATTAATATATCGATGTCGAAACCGGCAGAAGGGGTGTTGCAGGCGGCTTATTTGTGTTACGACAATCAGAAAACCGCATTAATTAATCATTTAATAGCCGATAAGCCCGACTATAACAGTATACTTATTTTTTGTTCCACAAAGAAAAAAGTGACTGAACTGGCCCGTGCGCTTCAAAAAAACAAATTGTCAGTTGAGCCTATATCATCAGACCTGGAACAAACCGAGCGGGAAAAAGTACTACAGGGTTTCAAAGCCCGTCGGACCCGCATCCTGGTAGCTACCGATGTGCTAAGCAGGGGTATCGACATCAAGGAAATTAACCTGATTATTAACTACGATGTTCCGCATGATGCCGAAGATTATGTGCATCGGGTTGGCCGCACAGCCCGGGCCGACGCCACCGGAGTTGCCCTTACACTTGTTAGTGATAATGATATGGGGAAATTTGAACAGATTGAAAAACTGATCGAAAAAGAAGTAATAAAGCTGCCCCTACCCGGGCAAATTGGCACGGGTCCGGAGTGGAACCCGGTAAAATACCGAAGAAGTTCGGCCCGCAAAAACTTTAAGAGCCGGAACAAAGGACAGGGGCAACAACAGAAGAAAGGAAAACCTTCCGGAAAAATTACCCTTCGTAAAAAATCAGATCAACAATAGTTGCAGGTAATCAATTATTAATTACCTTTCTTCATATTAATAATCTGATTGTCCTGTTATGAAAACGATTAAAGTAGGTCTGCTTTTGGCTTTTGTTGTTTTTTTCTGCACAAATTTATCTGCCCAGACGGAAAACGATTCAACGCTGGTGCAAATAGAAACCCTTGACGGAAACCACTTCACCGGTAAAATTACCAACCAGGATTCCGAAAAACTGACTATTGTTACAGATAACCTAGGGGAAATAGAAATTAAGCTGTCTTCAATTAAATCTCGTAAAACTGTACTTGCCAGCCAGCAAAAAAACGGGGAATGGTGGTTAGATAATCCCCAGTCAACTCGTTATTTCTGGTCACCAAATGGCTACGGACTAAAAAAAGGAGAAGGCTACTTCCAGAATGTATGGATTTTATGGAACCAGGTTGCTTATGGAATTACTGATAATTTTTCTATTGGCGGTACCGTAATTCCACTCTTCCTTTTTGGAGGAGCACCTACTCCAGTAATAATTAATCCCAAAATATCTCTTCCCATTAATAAAAACAAACTTAATCTGGGAGCCGGAGCTCTTATAGGAACCGTTTTGGGTGAAAGTGAAACAGGATTTGGAATTGTTTATGGGGTTTCTACATTTGGTTCACCCAACAGTAATGTCAGTATAGGTTTGGGCTATGGATTTGCGGGCGGAGAATGGGCCTCTTCTCCATTGGTTAATTTCAGCGCTATGACCAGATTGTCGTCCAGATGGTATTTCCTTTCAGAAAACTATTTTATAGGCGTAGCAGGGGAATCAGGCGGATTAATCAGCGGTGGGGCACGTTGGATTATTAACAGGGCTGCACTTGATTTTGGCCTTTTCGTTCCAGTGGGTTTTGGTATTAGTACAGTTGTTGCCATACCCTGGCTTGGGTTTACAATTCCCTTCGGAAAAAACAATTAATTCTGGGATTTCTGCATTTCAATTGGTATTTTAGCGCAGGAAAAACGAATTTAATATGTTTAAAATAACAGGATTTCTGGCAGTTATCCTCATTGCTCTTTCCTGCACAGGAAATATGTCGAATGATATACGCACAGGAGCCAGCCAGCCGGATAAATACTTATCCCTTCTGAAGGGAAAAAAAATTGGATTGGTTGTTAACCATACATCTATGGTAGGCGAAATTCACCTTATTGATTTTTTATTACAGGAAGGGATGGAAGTGGTTAAGATCCTTGCTCCTGAACATGGATTTCGGGGAACTGCCCTGGAAGGGGAAATTGTTGAAGATGGGGTAGACAAAAAAACCGGTATCCCGGTCATTTCGCTTTACAACGAAAACAGGAAACCTACTCCGGCCCAATTGACAGATGTTGATCTATTGATTTTTGACGTTCAGGATGTAGGCGCCCGGTTTTACACTTACATTTCTACCATGCACCTGGTAATGGAAGCCTGTGCCGAAAACAACAAGCCACTGATTGTATTCGACAGGCCCAATCCAAACGGCGATTACATTGACGGTCCGGTGCGTGAACCAGAATACCAGTCGTTTGTCGGGATGCATCCGATTCCGGTAGTTCATGGTTGCACAATAGGTGAACTGGCACAAATGATAAACGGGGAAAAGTGGCTCAATACCAATGAACAGTGCGATCTTACAGTTATCCCTGTACTAAATTATTCGCATAACATGAAGTATTCATTGCCTGTACCACCTTCACCCAACCTACCCAATGATGTGGCAGTAAGACTGTATCCTTCGCTTTGTTTTTTCGAAGCTACCAGCGTAAGCATTGGTCGGGGAACCGATTTTCCATTCCAGGTAATTGGTGGCCCCAAACCTGAACTCGGCGATTTTCGATTTGTGCCTGAACGTAATCCCGGCTCGCCAATCAGACCGTTAAATGAAGACCAGGTATGTTATGGAGTCGATTTACGAATGCTGGAAGAAATACCCACCTTTACTTTGAAATATTTTCTGGATTTTTACCATCAATACGAGCATGAAAAAGATTTCCTTACCCGCGAAAATTGGCTCAATAGTTTAGCGGGCACAAGTAAATTGATTCAGCAAATAAGGGAGGGATTAAGTGAAGCTGAAATCAGGGCAAGCTGGCAGCCTGAGCTGGAGCAATACCAACAAATGAGAAAAAAATATTTACTGTACCCCGATTTTAATTAGCCGATGAATCCTTACCTGGTCTTAAGCCTGCTGCTGGGCTACTTTTTTATGCTGATTGTCATTTCCTGGCTGACATCACGAAATGCCGATACCCTTACATTTTTTACTGCAAACCGTAAATCTCCCTGGTTTCTGGTAGCATTCGGCATGGTAGGAGCCACCTTATCGGGAGTTACTTTTATTTCAGTACCCGGAGAGGTAACCAACACCGCATTTTCGTATTTGCAGTTTGTGTTTGGGAATATTGTTGGATACTGGCTGGTAGCCGGAATTCTATTACCCTTGTATTACAGGCTAAACCTTGTATCCATCTATTCGTTTTTAGACCAGCGGTTTGGGAAGAGTTCCTATAAAACCGGTTCGTTCTTCTTTCTGATCTCAAAACTCATTGGGGCAGCCTTCCGGCTTTACCTGGTGGCCGGGGTTCTGCAAATTGCCTTCTTCGATGCATTCAACATTCCTTTTTCAGTTACGGTGGTAGTTACCATCTTTTTAATATGGATTTATACCTTCAGAGGCGGCATTAAAACCATAGTATGGACCGATACACTTCAGACTGTTTTTTTATTAAGCGCAGTAATCTTTACCATTTCGGCAATTAGCCAGTCGCTTGATTTAAATCTTTTTACATTGTCAGAAAGAATTGCTTCCGAATCCTCTTCGAAAATTTTCTTCTGGGACTGGCGATCGGAAAATAATTTTTTTAAACAGTTTTTTGCAGGAATGTTTATCACAATTGTAATGGTAGGTATGGACCAGGATATGATGCAAAAAAATCTTACCTGCAAAAATCAAAAAGAAGCCCAGAAAAACATGGTGGTATTCAGCATGTCGTTTTTAGGAGCTGTATTTCTGTTTTTATGCCTGGGTGTATTACTGATAGTTTTTGCACGGGAAACAGGTATAACAATTCCTCAAAACAGCGATGAATTTTATCCGCTTATTGCCCTGAACCATCTAAGCCTGCCTGTAGGGATCGCTTTCTTGCTGGGCATAACAGCAGCAGCCTATTCCAGCGCCGATTCTGCCCTTACTGCAATGACTACTTCTTTTAGCATGGATTTCCTGAACATTAACCAGTACGAGGAAGTAAAAAGAAAAAAAATAAAAAGAAATATACACCTTTTGTTTTCTGCCTTACTCATTCTTGTTATTCTGGGATTCCGGGCTATCAGCAATGAAAGTGTGGTTGTTGCCGTATTTACTGTAGCCGGGTACACTTACGGCCCCATACTGGGATTGTTTGTATTTGGTATGTATACGAAAAAGACGGTGATCGATAAATGGGTGCCTATGGTGGCAGTTGCTTCCCCTGTGATCAGTTTTTTTATATCGAAATATTCGGAAGTACTGTTATGGGGTTATAAATTTGGATTTGAGATACTAATACTAAACGGGCTGATAACAATGGCGGGTTTGCTGCTTTTATCTATAAAAACTCAAAATAAGCTGAAAATCAAAAACAAATAGTTGCTAATAAATGTTAATTTTTGTAAACGATTTTTTCTTATCTTTGCGAAGTTCAGGATTAGCGAAAAATCAAATATAAAAACAGTAAATTGTCCAGATATTTTCTTCATATACTAACTATAGCTGTACTATTCTTTTCATTGTATTCATGCGAAGATGAAGGATATGTAAATTCTCCTGATGCCTATATCGGGTTTTCTGCCGATACAATCATGTTCGATACCATTTTTACTACAATAGGGTCTACTACTCAAAACCTGAAGATTTATAATCCTTATAACGAAAACATTCTGATTTCACGGATACGAGTGGCAGGGGGTGATTTCTCAAATTTCAGGCTGAACATTAACGGGGAGCTGACCAATGAAACGTATGATGTTGAAGTCCCGGCCAAAGACAGCATATTTGTTTTTGTGGAGGTTACCATTGACCCCAATGGTCAAAATCTCCCCATGGTAGTCCATGATTCCATTGAATTCGTCACCAATGCCAATTTACAGAAAGTTCAGCTTATTGCTTATGGGCAGGATTTCAACCCGGTCAGACGTGAAAATATAGAAACAACTACCTGGACAGCTGATAAGCCCTACCTGGTATACGACTATGCTTACGTAGATTCAACTTCTGTATTGACCATTGAACCCGGAACGCGCATTCATTTCCATAAAGGTGCCGGATTATATGTCCGGGGTACTGTAAAAGCGGAAGGAAACTTCCAGAACCCGATTCTTTTTACATCCGACCGACTGGATGCAACCTATAAAAATATACCAGATCAATGGAACGGTATTATATTATTTTCTGGCAGTAAAGGCAATGTTTTTGATTACACAACAATTAAAAATGCCAATATAGGATTGCAGGTTGGTACCATTGAAAACGAAGGCTTTGCATCGCTGGAATTAAATAATTCCCGCATTGAAAACATGGCATATGCAGGGTTATTTGCAATTAAGTCAAGAGTATCTGGGTATAATAATGTTATAGCCAACTGCGGGTTTTATGCAGCTGCCCTGCTCGTAGGAGGTAATTACGAATTTTACCATACTACCATTGCCAATTACTGGGGTGGCTTTTCAACCCGTGCACGACGAACAGCATCGCTTGTTATATCCAATACGCTTGTTATCGATAATTCGGATGGTTCAAGGACTGTGTACAATGGTGACCTGGAGAAAGCCATATTTGGGAACAGTATTATTTATGGAAATAATCAGCTTGAACTTGAACTGGGGGACAACGAAGAAAATGCCTTCAACTATTTTTTTGATCATTGCATAATTCAGGTTCCTGATACATTTAACACTTCCAATAAAGATCATTACCGGAATGTATTGAAAGGCCCCGAATTTGATCCCGAGTTCATTGACCCTTACGAAGATTACAATTATGCTCTTGATACCTTATCGGCTGCAAAAGATATCGGGAAAATAGAATACGGAAGAATGTATCCGCTCGATATTCTGAATAAAAATCGGTTGGCAGATGAAGGGCCTGATTTGGGAGCCTTTGAGCGAATCGAAAGAATAAATGAAGATTAAAACGTTTGTTTTTTGTCTTTTCCTTCTTCTGAACAATAAAGTATTTTCTCAAACAACGGAAAAGGATTTTTATTTCATGTTTTATAACGTGGAAAATCTTTTTGATACCCGGGATGATCCTGAAACATCCGATGAAGAATTCACACCACGAGGAGCCAGGCGATGGACATACAGACGCTTTAACAAAAAGCTGCTCAATACATCAAAAGTAATATTAAACGCTGCAGGGTGGACTCCTCCGCATTTGATTATAGTTTGTGAAGTTGAAAACAGGTTTGTACTTGAAAGATTGCTGAAGGATACGCCTCTAAAAACCTTTCCTTATAAAATTATACACAAGGAATCGCCCGATACCCGGGGCATTGATGTAGCCCTACTCTATAACTCAGAAGTGTTTTATCCGCTGGATTATAAATATTACCCGCTGGTAAGCAAAAGCGGCACTATAATTAAAAGCAGAGAAATATTGTATGTATCGGGTATCCTAAACGGATGCGATACCCTTCATATATTTGGCAACCACTGGCCATCGAGGTATTCAGGCTTTCTTGAAAGCCAGTCTGGCCGGCACCTTGCTGCCCAAACCTTGCGTACATGCATTGAAACGGTACAGAAAAGACATGTAAATCCAAAGATTATTATTGCAGGTGATTTCAACGACCAACCAACCAATGAAAGTATGATGCTTTACCTAAAGGCTTTGGACCCGGAAGGGTTGCCTGACCAAAATAATCTTTACAGTCTTTCGCTGGGTTGGTTAAGAGACGATATAAAAACGCTTAAGTATCAGCTTCAATGGTCGGTTTTCGATCAGATAATTGTATCGGGGTCATTACTTGAACCGGAAAAGGGGTTCTACACAAAACCGGAATGGGCGAAGATTGTAAAGTTGCCTTTTCTCCTTGAAAAAGATGAACGATACGGGGGTATGAGACTATTCAGAACCTATTATGGGTACAAGTACCAGGGCGGTTTCAGCGATCACCTGCCGGTACTTTTAAAAATCAGTCAGCCCCTTTAACAGGAGTTAGGTTCAATTCTTTTGCCTTTTCAAGCATAAACCGGTATGCTTCCTCGTAATCGTTATGGATTTCCCCTTCGAGAATTGCTTCCTTTATTGCATCTTTAATGATACCCACCTCTCTGCAAGGTGGAATGCCAAAAGTTTCCATAATCAATTCTCCCGATACGGGGGGCTGGAAATTACGTACGGCATCCTTCTCCTCAATCTCTTTCAGTTTTTGCCTAACGATTGTGAAATTTTTCATATACCGCTTCACCTTCTCCGGGTTCTTGGAGGTTATATCGGCCTCGCATAAAGTCATCAGGTCATCAATATCATCGCCGGTTTCGAATAAAAGCCGCCGAACAGCTGAATCGGATACTTCCTCTTCAGAAAGCACAATGGGACGCATATGAAGCATCACCATCTTCTGCACGTACTTCATTTTATCATTCAGCGGGAGTTTCATCCTACTAAAAATCCTTGGAATCATTTTTCCCCCAAGAAAATTATGGGCGTGGAAAGTCCACCCCTGCCCTTCTATATATCTCTTTGTGGCTGGCTTGGCAATATCGTGCAACAGGGCAGACCATCTAAGCCAAAGATTATCGGTATGGGGACTGATTCGATCGAGTACCTCAAGTGTATGGTAAAAATTATCTTTATGACCGACCCCTTTAACTACGTCAACACCTTTCATTTGAGTTAACTCTGGAAGGATGATGCCAAGTAAACCAGTTTCTTCAAGCAATCTGAACCCAACGGAAGGCTTGGGGGAAAGTATAATTTTATTAAGCTCTTCAGTAATCCGTTCAACCGATACAATTCTAATCCGGTCTTTGTTTCCTGCAATAGACTGAAGCGTTTTGGTTTCAATTTCAAATCCCAGTTGGGCAGCAAAACGGATGGCCCGCATCATTCTAAGTGGATCGTCTGAAAAGGTAATAGAAGGATCGAGCGGTGTGCGAATGATCTTGTTCTTTAAATCCTCCAATCCATTAAAGGGATCTACCAGAGTTCCCATATCCGATGGATTCAGGCTAAGTGCAAGTGCGTTTATGGTAAAGTCTCTCCTTTTCTGGTCATCTTCAATTGTACCGTTTTCAACAATAGGATTCCGCGAATCGCTTCTGTACGATTCCTTGCGTGCACCTACAAATTCAACTTCAATATTCTTAAATCTGAAATGAGCAGTACCGAAATTTTTAAATACAGTAACTTTAGGCCGGGGCTTTAAACTGGCGGCAACTTTTTCGGCAAGATCAATACCACTGCCTAACGTAACAATGTCAAAATCCTGTGAAGGCCGCTCAAGGTAAAGATCCCGAACATAACCTCCTATTACATATGATTCCTGATTTAAGTCATCCGAAGCCTTCGATACAGATTCAAATATTTTGTTATTCAATATTTTATGTATTTTTACTGTCAAAAATTTCATTCTCTGACATCTTGTGTTAAAAATTGTGACAAAATTACAATTATTTGAACTAATACAGGGTTAATTTCTTTTTAGAATATATGGCATCGTATTTGAATAGACATATATGAATATATAGATACATTAATTTAAAATTTACTCATATGTTAGAGCATTTAACAAAACAAACCTTCAAAGAAAAGGTATTCAACTTTGAAGAAAATAAAGAATGGAAGTACGAAGGAGAGGTTCCGTGTTTGATTGATTTTTACGCCGACTGGTGTGGCCCATGTAAAATAGTTGCACCTTTACTGGAGGAATTACAACAAGAATACGGTAATAACCTTGTAATATATAAAGTAGATACGGAACAGGAACAGGAGTTAGCCGGAATGTTTGGCATTCAAAGCATACCTTCATTATTGTTTGTTCCGGTAGATGGCCAGCCGCAAATGGCAATGGGGGCCTTGCCTAAAGATACTTTTGAAAAAGCTATTGCAGATGTCCTGAATGTTGAAAAACCTTCAGCAAATTAAAGATATTCTATTACTTTTTCAAGTTGAATCCCACGGGATCCTTTGATTAAGATTGCACCTTTTTTTATCGGATGTTGCTGCAGATAACTGATTAATTCTCCATAATTGAGAAAAGCCTTATAAGCATAATTTTCTGCAACTTTCTTAAAAATCGGTCCAACAAGAAAAACATCTTCGAGTGCATAGCTGGAAATCTTTTCCAGAATAGCTGTATGTTCTTCAAAGGATTTGTCTCCCAGTTCGAGCATATCGCCGAGTATTAGATAACGGGAAGACGGGAATGCAGAAAGGAAACTATTTATGGATGCTTTCATGCTGGTAGGATTGGCATTGTAAGCATCCATAACTATTTTAATACCGTTCTTCTCAATCAACTGGGACCTGTTGTTTTGGGGCTGGTAACTGGCAAGAGCAGATTGAATATCAAGTGGGGCAACATCAAAATATTTGCCTATACAGGCAGCCGCCAAAAGGTTTTCAAAATTATAATCACCAATCAGATTGGTTTTAATGTCCAGATTTATTTCAGGGAAACATAGCTGTGCATGAATATAAGGTAATGAAGAGATATACTTACCAATAAAATCAGCATTATCAATACCAAAGCTTATCTTTTTCTCAACTTTCTCTGCAAGTTCAACAAGAACAGGATTATCGCGATTATAAAATATAGTACCCTTTTTATTATTCACATGCCAGTAGAGTTCGGATTTCGTTTTCTTAATAATCTCAAATGATCCAAACCCTTCAAGGTGTGCAATTCCAATGTTGGTAATAATGCCAAAATCCGGATCGGCAATAGCGCAAAGCTCACCAATTTCACCTGCATGATTGGCACCCATTTCAATTATACCAATCTCGGTGTCCCAATCCATTTGAAGTATGGTAAGCGGAACACCAATATGATTGTTCAGATTTCCCCTTGTATATGCAATTTTGTATTTTTTTGAAAGTACAGAAGCTATAAGTTCTTTGGTTGTGGTTTTTCCATTTGAACCTGTTATAGCAAGCACAGGAATTCCCAATTGTTGCCGGTGATAATGAGCCAGAGACTGCAATGCTTCCAGAACATCATCCACCAATACAGTCCTTTCATCAAGGTAAAAACCCTTTTCATCAATAATGGCATATGCGGCACCCTTTTCAAGGGCTTCAGCCGCAAACTGATTTCCATTAAATTTTTCACCCTTTAGTGCAAAAAACAGGCAGCCTTCTTCTATTTTCCTGCTGTCGGTTTCAACTTTAGGGTACTGTGAGTACAATGAATATATTTGCTCGGTAGTCATTTTTTGCAATAAAAAAACCTCATTAGTAAAAATGAGGCTTTATAAATTTTACAATATCTTTTAGAATCCCTGAGGACTTCCTGTTCTATCCATCACGCAACGGAAACCGAGGTCGTTCTGAGATCTTGCCTGTTCCAGGTATCGGCGTGTTCCGGGAACCAGCCAGTATGAGCGGTCTTTCCATGAACCTCCTTTGTAAACCCTTACCTCATCGTTAATAAATGAGGAGATAGCACCCGGACCATCATCGACAATATACATATCAGAAGTGTTCCTTTCTTCCTCAGCATTCCAGTTACCCGACTCCACCACCTGCGATTCAATACTGCCGTCCCTGTAATTGCGGTAGTCGGCGATGGTATCTTTTACCAACTCACCATACTCATTACGAACAAACTCTCCATCGGTTCCGCGACGGTACTCAGTGATTACATTTCCTCTGAAAGGCTGAAACTCATTCACATCAAGAAATGAGAGCGGACGATATACATCAGACACCCATTCGTTCACATTGCCAGCCATGCAGTAGAGGCCATAATCGTTTGGATCATAAGAAAAAACCGGAGCAGTAATATCGGCATTATCATTTAATGCACCGGCCATCCCCATCATGTCACCACGCCCTCTGACAAAGTTGGCCCGTAGGCGCCCTTTTTCCTTGCGGTCATCTTTCCTCAGATAAGACCCATCCCAGGGGTAAAGCCGGCGATCAGTAAGTAATTCCCCTTCAACATTTCCTATCAAACCGTAAGCGGCATATTCCCATTCTGCTTCTGTGGGCAACCTGTAACTTGGAAGTAATATTCCGTCTTCCCTTTTTACCTGCTGTGCATCATCGCCTGAAGTTCCCTGATATAAACCTGCCAGATAAGCATCGGTAGTAAATACATTCTGCCCTGACTGGCTTACATCGTGTTGTAGTATACCTCTTTGAACAAGGATTTGTTCGTTTACACGGTCTGTCCTCCAGGAACAATAAGCATTTGCCTGCTCCCAGTTCACTCCTACTACCGGGTAGTCGCTATATGCCGGATGCCTGAAGTAATTATTTACGTAAGGCTCATTATAGGCAAGCTCGCTTCTCCAAAGAGAAGTATCGGGAAGCGATGAATTTATTTTCTCACGGTCGCCTGGGTAAACACGGGTTAACCAATGAACGAATTCACGGTAATCCTGATTGGATATTTCCGTTTCATCCATATAAAAGGATGCAACTGTTACCCTGCGCGGATGATTATCCCATTGGTACATTACGTCTTCCTCTACCCGGCCCATTGAAAATGTACCGCCCTGGATGAAAACCAAACCAGGACCGGTTTCCTGTTCGTATCCCGATAGGTAGGGTATGTTACCTGTTTCTTCTGAATTATATTCCCATCCTGTAGTACGCGAAGATTCTGTACCTCCGCGAAATAAACCACATCCTGAAAGGAATGTTACTAAGAACAAAACTAATAATGTTCTTAAATTCAATAAATTGGTGTTTTTCATATTTTTTTCGATTGTCACAATTATAACTGATTTGTGAAACTCTTATTGTATTAACACTTATAAATTTTTAAGTTTTCTTCTGTCAATAGCTTGTTTTTTGGCACATATTTGTCAAAAATAATTGTTTTATTGTAAATGATGTAGGACTGCAATAATTATTTTTACACTACGTTTAACAGTTATCAATATAAATGCATGGCAAAGATGAACAAATACCTCCTGTTTGCACTGATTTTATTTACCGGATTTACTTCAAACGATATCCGCAGGGAAATTATTGCTATCGACTGGTATTTCTCTTCCGAGCCTGAAAATAAACTGGGATATACTTTTGAAAACGCTGGATACGAAGGGTATGGTGATCAAATGATACCTCTGTTTAGTAAAGTATATGCTATTGAGAATCCTGATCAGGACTTCCGGTTCGTTCTTGAAAACCCGGTTTATGAAGAAGTTGAGCTGAATAATAAGGATTTTATTACATCCGGATTGCCTCATGAATTGAATGTAAAAAAGTTAAGGTTGCAATCAGGCGATGTTCATAAAATCGAGATACAATTACCGGCGGTAATTCAAAAAAACAATAAAGTTCTACTTCTTAAAAGATTTGAAATAAAACTTATTCCTGTTAATTTTAAATCAGCAACAATACAAGAATATCCATGGAAACAGGAATCAATGCTTCGGGAAGGGAGATGGATAAAAATCAGCACCCCTACAAAGGGAATTTATAAAATTCCTTACGCCACCCTGTCGGGATGGGGATTCTCAAATCCGGCAAATGTTAAAATATTTGGTGCAGGAGGGATGATATTATCGGAAAATCCGGGGGATATTGAATACGATGACTTACCTCAGCTACCTTTAGAACATGGGAAGAATAACGGCACCGACTGCATTTTCTTTTATGCCCCCGGTACTATTGAATGGAATCCCAGTGAGGCAAACACTTTTTTGGAGCATCGCAGGAACCATTATGCCACCGGTGGATTTCTATTTTTAACTGAGAATTCGGGTACCGATAAAGTAGTTGAAGCCTATCCCCTAACCACAGATGTACCCACACATAGTATATCATCGTTCGATGAGTATGCGTTGGTTGAAACTGAAGAAGTTAACCTTTTACATTCGGGGAAACAATGGTTTGGTGATAAGTTTACCCATGGTTCAACGCGTAATTTTGCATTTGATCTTTCCAATGCAGAGGATAATTCCAACTTTTCCCTCCGCATAAATGCTGTTGCCCGTTCATCTGCATCGTCTCAGATGAATGTTTTAGCGGGACAGACAAATATTGGAAAAATTGAATTTACAAGTGTAAACACTTCCAGCAGTACAACAGCATATGCAAATGAACGTACAGCCCTTTTTACTTCACCGGCCTCTTCCGGAAACCTTAACGTGGGCCTGCAATATACAGGAAGCGGTACAACTACTGAGGCGTGGCTTGATTACATTGAGCTGAATTACCGTAGGAAACTTACTGCAGGCAATGAAGCCTTGTTTTTTCGTGATATGAATTCCACCGGATTGAATAATATTCTTGAATTTTCTGTTCAAAATGCATCTGCTGATTTGAAAGTTTGGGATATCTCCAATCCCTTTGACGTAAAAGAAATATCACTTGAGATATCCGGAAATGTAGCCAAAGGGAAACGGCCCGCTTCGCAATTAAAAGAGTATGTAACATTTAAAATGAATGGAAATTTTCCTGAACCTGAAAATATAGCAGAAATAGAGAACCAAAACCTGCATGGGCTAAGTACTCCTGAATACCTGATTGTTTCACACCCGAACTTCCTAAACCAGGCAAGAGAACTGGCTGATTATCACAAATCAACTGATGGAATGACAGTAGAAGTTGTTTCGGCTAATGCAGTATATAATGAATTCAGTTCAGGGAATAAAGATGCTGCCGGAATCCGCAACTTCATAAAGATGTTTTATGACCGGAATGAAGGGCTGAAGTATGTTCTTTTATTTGGCGACGGCAGCTACGATAATAAAGGCAATAAACCCGGAACAATAAACCTGATTCCCACCTTTCAGTCTGAATCATCGCTGAGTCCGGTAGAGTCATTTGTAACCGACGATTACTTCGTATTACTCGATGCCGGGGAAAGTATTCTAAGGGGGGCTGTTGATTTAGGTCTGGGTAGAATTCCTGCCTCCTCAAGCTTTGAAGCAGAACTGGCAGTGAGAAAAATAAAAAATTACCAGTCAGGGGAAGCGTTGGGCGACTGGAGAAATATAATCTGTTTTATTGGTGATGACCAGGATAACAGCCTGCACATGAGAGATTCGGAAGATCTGGCAAACCAGGTTAATAAAAATCATGGCGAATTTATTACTGATAAAATCTATTTTGATGCCTACCGGCAAATTACAGGACCGGGAGGTGAAAGCTACCCTGAAGTTACCCAGGCAATTAATGACCGGGTAAAAGAGGGCGTTTTGATTCTTAACTACGTAGGTCATGCAAACGATCGATTCATGGCCGATGAAAAAGTGCTGGATATAAGCCATATTAATTCCTGGGCAAACACCACCCGGTTACCCATTTTTGTTACGGCAACCTGTGAATTCACCCGTTTCGATTCCGATGACAAATCGGCAGGTGAATATGTGTTCTTCAATCCCAATGGCGGAGGAATTGGTTTATTTTCAACCACCCGTCTGGTTTATGCCAATTCAAATAAATTAATAAGCGAAAGTTTTTATCGGTTTGTTTTTGCCAAAGACACAAATGGAGAACAATACCGCATGGGCGATATCATGAGGCTTGCAAAAATAAACACCTCAAATGCCAATGTTGTCAATAAAAGAAATTTTACCCTGATTGCCGATCCTGCATTGAAACTTTCCTATCCCCGGCACAAAGTTATTACCTCATCAATAAATGGCAACGAACCTTCTGAACTGCCTGACACCATAGGTGCTTTGCAAAAAATTACCATAACAGGTTACGTTGCTGATGAGTTTGAAAATAAACTAAGTAATTTCTCAGGAAAAATAGTTCCAACAGTTTACGATAAGGCTGCCATAAAGAAAACAAGAGGGAACGGAGGTGAACCCTCAATGGAATTCAAAGTCCAGGAAAATATAATCTATAAAGGGCTTGCTGAAGTGGTAAACGGGGAGTTTTCATTTAGTTTTGTGATCCCAAAAGATATCTCCTACAATCCCGGAAATGGAAAGATTGTATATTACGCCGATAATGGAGAAACCGATGCACATGGAGTTTTTGAAAACTTTATAATTAGTGGTTCAGGCTCGGGCCTTGCTGATAACCAGGGACCCGAAATCGAGCTTTATCTCGATACGCCGGAATTCACTTCAGGTGAAAAAGTCAGCAAAAACCCTACCTTGCTGGCATTCCTTTCTGATGAAAATGGAATAAATATGGTAGGCTCAGGAATTGGGCATGACATAACAGCAGTTCTGAACGATGATTTTGGCAATACTATGATACTGAATAATTATTACCAGGCCAATGCCGGTGATTACAGCAGTGGCACCGTTAGGTTTCCATTGAGAAATCTTCCGGTAGGGAAACATACTCTTCGGTTAAAAGTATGGGATGTAGCAAACAACTCTTCCGAAGCAGAAATTGAGTTTGAAGTCACAGGTGATTTTCACATTGAAAACATAGTGAATTATCCTAACCCAATGAACAACTATACCTTTTTTACGTTTGAACACAACCAGGCAGATGCAACCTTTGAAGCTATCTATGAGATATTTGACCAAACCGGAAATCGTGTCGACTATTTTGTTACACAAGTTGGTTCTAATGGTAGAGTCAGCAATCCGGTCCGATGGGATTTATTTGAATCGCAGGTTCAGCTAAGAAGCGGCGTTTATCCCTATCGTATTACTGTGCAAAATTCAGATGGAGCAATTGCGTCTGGCTCAGGAAAAGTAATAGTAGCACATTAATTTTTTAAATCTAATGTACTTTTTCACCAATAACTCCGTTCTCTGTTTTTAGATTAATTGCGGCCTTAGCTACAATTTGTATATTTGCAACGCTCATTTTTAATATAGGTTATGAATAGAATAGTCAGTTTACTTTTTGCTTTTGCACTATTATTTTTTACTGCAGAAAATGTTAAGGGTCAGTCTTCAGTATCGGGAGCCAACACCATTACCACCGCAGTCCCCTTTCTTTCAATAACACCCGATTCAAGGGCAGGTGGTATGGGAGATGCCGGTGTAGGAACAACGCCCGATTTAAGTTCCCAGCACTGGAACCCTGCCAAATATGCCTTCATGGAAAGTGAAATGGGCGTCAGTCTCTCCTACTCACCCTGGTTACGTGCCCTAGTTGACGACATTAACCTGGCTTACCTGGTGGGATATAAAAAACTGGATGATGTACAGACCTTAAGTGGCTCGCTACGCTATTTCTCTCTTGGAGATATCATCTTTACTGATGATGTAGGTACAATAACAACCCAGGTGAATCCCAATGAATTTGCACTGGACTTTGGCTATTCAAGAAAACTTTCCGATGTATTCTCCGGCGCAGTAACTATAAGGTATATCCGCTCCGACATATATAGCGGTCAATTGGTAAACGGAGTAGAAACAACTGCAGGTAATTCCTACGCTGCCGATGTGGCTTTCTACTATTACAGTGAATTCAGGGCCAACCGGCAGGATAACAAGTTTTCAGCAGGTATTAATATTCAGAACATTGGTGCCAAGGTTTCCTACACCGAGGGAGCAGAAGAATATTTCATTCCTACAACATTAAAACTTGGAGCAGCATACACAACTGAACTCGATCAATACAATTCATTTACGTTTGCTGTTGAAGCAAATAAACTACTGGTTCCGACCCCACCAAGAGACACTACTACATTTGATGATGGCGAAATAATAACCGACCCCTTCAGTTCCGACAAATCAGAAATTGCAGGTATATTTTCCTCATTTGCCGATGCTCCGGGTGGGTTTAAGGAAGAAATGCAGGAGGTTAATCTTTCGGCTGGTATTGAATACTGGTATAATAATCAGTTTGCTTTACGTGCAGGCTATTTCTGGGAGCATGAGAATAAAGGAAACAGGAAATTCATTACTGCAGGCGCAGGTTTCAAGATGAATGTTTTTTCTCTTGACTTCTCGTATCTGTTGCCAACTCAACAGAACCATCCTCTGGCAAATACATTGAGATTTACCCTCTCGTTTGATGTGGAAGCATTTAGCAGCCAGCGTTAATATATGTACAGAATCGGACAGGGATACGACGTGCACCGCCTTGCTGAAGGTGAAACATTATGGCTTGGAGGGATTTTAATACCACATGCCAAAGGTACCGTGGCACATTCCGATGGCGATGTATTGATTCATGCTGTTTGTGATGCACTGCTGGGAGCGCTCAGCCTGGGTGATATAGGAACTCATTTTCCTGACACTTCCGTAGCGTTTAAAAACATCGACAGCAAAATTCTGCTGGCTGAAACAAATAAGTTAATCAAGGAAAAAAATTACCAGATAGTAAACATCGATTCTACCATAAGTGCTCAGCGGCCGAAATTAAAGCCATTTATCCCTGAGATGAAAGCAACATTGGCCAGGGTACTCAATATCGAAACAGAGCAAATTTCAATTAAGGCAACAACTACTGAAAAGCTTGGATTTGAAGGCCGTGAAGAAGGAATGTCCGCACAGGCGGTAGTGCTGGTTCAACAAAAAAAGCAACAATGAAACCCTCATCCAAAATTACACTTGTTATAGGAGCAAGCTCAAAGCCGGAGCGTTATTCAAATGCAGCAGTTAAATTGCTGCAGGAATCTGGTCATCCGGTTATCCCACTTGCCAAAAGGGCAGGTTTTGTGAACGGGATACCTGTTCGCACTGAATTTCCGGCAGGTGAAAAGGTACATACTGTAACTTTATATGTCAGGCCGAAACATCAGCCGGAATATTATAACCTATTACTAAAACTGAACCCTGAGCGTGTCATTTTCAACCCCGGGACTTTTAATGAAGAACTAAAGATCCTGCTCGAAAGTAATGGAATTGAAACTGTTGAAGACTGCACCCTTGTAATGCTTCGCTCTGGAGATTTTTAGAATATACAACAGTTCTTGTCAGGGCAATAAAAACTTCATACAATGTTTACCGAATTAAATTCATCAGCAGAGCTCGAAAGCCTGAAAGATTCCGAAGCAGCGATGCTTGTTTATTTTTCTGCCGATAGCTGCAATGTATGCAAGTCATTGAAGCCGAAAGTTGAAACGACCGTTCACCAGGAATTTCCGAACATGAAAATGGTGTATGTAAAAACCGATGAATTACCTGAAACTGCAGGGCAGCATCGTGTTTTTACAATTCCCACTGTATTGGTTTTCTTCGAAGGCAAAGAATTCATTCGTAAAGTCAGGACATTCTCCATTGATGAACTCATCCGTGAGATAAAAAGGCCATATTCCCTTATATTTTCAGAATAATTTTCAGAATATTTTTCTCAAAATTCAATAACAGGCAAAATGTACTTTTTGTCAGCATTTTACTGTTGGCGCAGCTTTTGATATAATCCAACGACAAAAACAGACATTTCCCCGAAATATGGGAAGCTATTTGTTTCAGATTACCGATCTTTGAAAGTTACATATTAAAGTTATTATTAAAGTATTACATATGAAAAACGGTAGAATTATAATCGTGCTTGCTTTGGCAGGAATGTTCCTCTCGAGCTGTGGTTACAATAGAATGGTTGATCTTGAAGAGCAGGTAACATCACAGTGGTCGCAGGTTGAAAACGTTTATCAACGCCGCGCTGATCTAATACCTAACCTGGTAAATACAGTACGTGGTTACGCTTCACACGAACAGGAAACATTCGTGGAAGTAGTGGAAGCCCGTTCTAAAGCCACTTCAGTGAATGTTGATGCCGATAATTTGTCACCACAGGCAATCGAGCAGTTCAACCAGGCCCAGCAGGGGCTCACATCAGCCTTAAGCCGCTTAATGGTAGTTGTTGAACAATACCCCGACCTGAAGGCAAATCAGAACTTCAGAGACTTGCAGGCACAGCTTGAAGGAACAGAAAACCGGATTGCTGTTGAACGGCGAAAATTTAATGAGGTGTCTCAACAATACAACGCATACATTCGCAAATTTCCCCAGCTGATCTATGCCGGAATGATGGGCTTCGAAAAGAAAGATTATTTTGAAGCACAGGACGGCGCAGAGCGTGCTCCGGAAGTACAGTTTTAAAAAAATACATATGAATGTACGAAAGTATTTTACAGAAAAAGAAAAGCTGCAGATAAAGAATGCCATTCATACCGCCGAATTTAACACATCGGGGGAGATACGTATTCACATCGAAAAACATTGCACGGAAGATGTTCTTGATAGGGCTGCATATATATTTGAAAAGCTCGAAATGCATAAAACAGAACTGAGAAACGGGGTTCTTTTTTACCTGGCTATTGAAGATCATCGTTTTGCTATCTTGGGAGATGCGGGAATAAACCAAAAAGTTCCGGATGACTTCTGGGAAAAAATTAAAGAAGAGATGGCTGCCAGTTTTAGGGAAGGCCATTTTACCCAGGGATTAACCACCGGGATACTAAAAGCAGGAGAAAAACTAAAACAGCATTTTCCCTGGCAAAAAGATGATGTTAATGAATTATCTGATGAAATATCATTCGGCTCAAAATAGAATAAAATAATATGAATTCTCATAGTACAGTGATAAGTCTGGATGCAAATGCAATTAAAACCCATGTTTTGAGGGCAGTAAAATATGCCTTTTTGTTACTGATATCCTTAATGGTTGCAGTGTATTCAATAAAGGCTGAGATTCCGGAACGGCCAAATCCTCCCCGGCTTGTAAACGACTTT
Organism: Mariniphaga sp.; assembly: GCA_024636975.1. GTDB lineage: Bacteria > Bacteroidota > Bacteroidia > Bacteroidales > Prolixibacteraceae > Mariniphaga. Next base: position 19,751 of record JAGXGA010000056.1, on the reverse strand, counting down.
GCCGGTGTACTGAGTACAGGTGAGGCAGAACAACTCGAAAATAAACTTGTACAATTCTCAAGGGAAACGTCTACCCAAATTGTCATTGTAACTGTATCAGACCTTGAAGGCTATGATCCGGGTGATTATGCATTCCGGATTGGAGAACAATGGGGAGTTGGTCAGCAGGGAACCGACAACGGACTTGTTATTCTTGTTAAACCTAAAACAGGGAACGATCAGGGCCGGATATTTATAGCTACAGGCTATGGACTGGAGGGCGTGCTGCCCGATGCAACAGTCAACGGTACCATTATTGACACGGAAATAATTCCTCATTTTCAGCAGAATAACTATTACCAGGGGCTTGAAAGCGGCACCAACGTAATTATGGATATAACCCGGGGTGAATATACCGCCGAATATTATGAAGAAAATTACGCCAGGCAGGGCGGAGGTATATTACCGGTATTAATAATCTTCTTTTTTATTTTCGTTATCCTGCCTATTCTGCGCGGGCGAAGTCGAAGGCACTACTCTCCAGGTAAAAACTTACCCTTCTGGTTGGCATTGGGGTTGTTATCCGGAGGAAGATCACATTCCGGTTCCTTCGGTAATTTTTCATCCGGAGGAGGAGGATTTGGTGGCTTCGGTGGCGGAGGCTTTGGCGGAGGGGGCGCCGGTGGAAGCTGGTAATCCAGCTACCTCCCTTACTTAAAACTTATAACTAAAGCCAACTCCAAGTACCTGCTTTAACTGCACTCTTCTGCCTGTGTTTCCCTGATCATCAATGGGTATCAGAACATCATGATCATATATCAGGTTGGTGCTGAAATTCGCCGACAGGTAATCATTGATTTTCATATTAAGTGTAACATCCCAGTTTACGTCGATATTCTGAGGATTATCGAAGTAATTTGAAAACAGCGTTAAGCCGGTGGTTAAATCAACATTTGGCATTACGGTAGCTTTGTATTCGCCTTTAATTGTAGCTCCAACTTCTGCCCTCACCCGTTCACCCGGTGTAACACCAAATGCTCCTTCGTTGGAAAGCAACTCATCTGTAACAATCGTAAATTTTGCTGAAAGGGGCGTAAAAAACAGGGAAAATGATTCTGAAGGCTGATAATCAAGCCCTGTAGCCAGGGTAAGGTATGCCGGAGCCATGAAATCTGAAATTTTGTCGGTAGTATTCGGGTATTTATAACCCGGAGCAAACTGGGTCTGAAAATTAACAAATGATGAGTACAACAAGTGTTCGTTGTTTAGCTCCAGTCCCAGCTTTGAGTTCATCTCCAGTTTATCTTCATTTTTGACGACCTGATTTTCACCTTCCTTCATAAGCCCATAACCAGTTTTTAAAGTATTGTCCCATTGCAGGCGTCCCTTTTGGTATAGGGCATTAAAATCGAAATTACCAATACCCGAAACCGAACTATTTCCACCGCTTACCCAATTCGACAGCGAAACCTGGCTGAAATTAAGTGTCGCCTGCCCTGAAGTTGTCCAGTAGGTTGTGTCCTGAATTCCCTGGGAAAATAGTGGAGTAGATGCTAAAAGCAGTATAACTAAAGGAATTGCTTTTTTAAAGTAACCAATCATTTTCATTTTCATTAATTTAAGTTGTCATTTAATTGTTCAGAATTAGAATATCACTAACTGATGGTATAAATAACGGAAAAAGGTTTTCATGGGTTCAAGTAACCCATGGCTTAAATATAAGAAAAAAGTGTAGTAACAGTGGCAAATTCTTTTTTCAGTTTTAACAACAACCGGCCTGCTCTTTTACCCAAAATCGTATAACAACTAATTCCCAATATGTATATTCACAGAAGCAGGTGTCAATCGAGAGTTATGGCTGTGTATTCGTCAGGGTTATCTCCTTGTTATATTCGATTTTTATTCGTGGTTTCTTCGTGGTTTCTTCGTATCAAATTCGCGATTTTTCGAATTTAATATGAATGAATTACGAATTTAATACAAATTAACCTTAGCGAAAAACAGGTGTAACTAATGTCCAGTAAAGGAACTAAAAAACAAAAGATTTTTGGGTGCTTTTGAAAAAGGTACTATGTAACAAATTCTTCCTTGTGCCACAAAAAAAAGTACTGCAGTAATTGCAGTACTTTTTTTAATAGTATATAAAAAAGCCGGTTTATTCTGCCTCTACCATGTTAATGTCTTTATCGACCAGAATACGACCACAGTATTCGCATACGATAATTTTTTTGCGATTGGCAATATCCATTTGCCGTTGTGGAGGAATTTTATTGAAGCAACCGCCGCATGCATCACGCTGAATTGTAACCACTGCAAGTCCGTTTCGTGCATTTTTACGTATACGTTTAAATGCAGTTAAAAGACGTGGTTCGATAAACGATTCAATTTTTTCTGATTTTGATCTTAGCTTCTCTTCTTCAATACGGGTTTCCTGGGTAATTTCATCCAGTTCGCTTTTCTTTCTATCCAGGTCTTCAACACGTTCCTTCAGTAATTCTCTTGAAGTATCGATAACTTCTTTTTTCTCTGTCATCTCAGAACTGTATTCTTTAATCCTTTTTTCTGAAAGTTCAATTTCAAGAGTCTGGAATTCAATTTCCTTTGATAAAGAATCAAATTCACGGTTATTCCTAACATTATTTTGCTGTTCAGTATATTTGGCAATTAAAGTTTCTGAGTCCTTAATGGCAATTTTTTTATTCTTCATTGCCGTTTCAAGGGTTTTGATTTCATCCTCAAGGTTTACCAATCTGGTTTTTAAACCTGTTATTTCATCTTCAAGGTCTTGAACCTCAAGCGGTAATTCACCCCTTAATGTTTTAATTTTATCGATTTCAGAAACCACGCTTTGCAACTCATGCATTGCACGTAATTTATCTTCAATGGTAATGTCTCTTTCTTCCTGCCTTGAATTTGATGTATTCATTGTTTTTACTCTTTAAATTCTACTTCTTTTCTTAATGCTGACTCATCCTTAGGGCTTTAAACGCCTTACAGGTATCCGCTTTATTCAGAAACAAAAAACCGGATTGGTATTTACTTCTGAAATTCGGACTGCAAATTTAGGGAAATTTTTAACAAGTACTTCATAAAAAAGTTCTTTAGTAAACTGCTCACTTTCAAAATGCCCGACATCAGCAATAACAATCTTACCTTCGGCATCAAAATACTGATGGTATTTGAAATCAGCCGAAACAAAAAAGTCGGCATTTGCTGAAATTGCATGGTTTAACAAATATGAGCCAACGCCGCCGCATACGGCAACTTTCGATACTTTTTCGCCTTTTAGCGCAGTGTGTTTAATGCAGGCACTGCCAAAAACCTGCTTCAGTGTCAAAAGGAATTCCTTCTCATCAACTGGCAAAGGCAATTCGCCCACCATACCCATCCCGGCATATTCCAGGGCATTATCAAGCGAATAAATATCATATGCCACTTCTTCATAGGGATGAGCCGTTAGAAGTGCCTGTACAACTTTTGATTGAAGCCAGCCAGGAAAAATGGTTTCAAACCGTATCTCCTTCTCGTAATGCACCTTGCCCTTTTCTCCTACATGAGGATTGGTCAGCTCACTTCCCCTGAAACTACCTGCGCCTTCGATGTTGTATCCACACCAGTCGTAATTTCCTATATGCCCTGCTCCGGCAGTAAAAACTGATTCCCTCACTTTTTCAACAGCTTCTAACGGGATGAATGTAACCAGTTTTTTAAGCTGCCCGGTTACCGGTTGCAGCACCCTGGTATTTTTCAAACCCAGCTTTTCGCAGATTTTGGCGCTCACTCCACCTTTTGCTGCATCAATATTGGTATGGGCGGCATAAATAGCCACATCATTTTTTATTGCTTTTATAACTGCCCGTTCAACATAGTTTCGACCTGTAAGTTTTTTTAAGCCTTTGTAAATTACAGGATGGTGTGCTATAATTAATCCACATTTATTTTGAATGGCTTCATCAACCACATCTTCAGTAACATCTATTGAAAGTAGTGCTGATGCAACTTCTGCGTCAGGGTTTCCAACCAGCAGGCCGGTATTATCATTCGATTCCTGCAGAGCCATTGGAGCCACCAATTCAAAACAATTTGCTATTTCTTTTAATTTAACCATCAACTTTCCATTTCATTCCTGAGTTCAACCAACTTTTCCCTGACCACTTTTAACCGGTTAACTATTTCCCATGTGTTTACAGTATCCTCGCGGTTATGCTTTAATTTAAGCTGGGCTCCTTTTATAGTAAGGCCTCTTTCCTTAACCAGGTAATTTATCAGCTTAAGTGTTTCAATATCATTTTGTGAAAACAGTCGGGTACCACCGCTGCTTTTGTGCGGAGCAAGTTCATTGAAGTTGCTCTCCCAGTAACGGATTGAAGATGGAGTAACTCCAAGCATACCGGCAACTTCGCCAATAGTAAAGAATATCTTTTCTATTTTCTGCTTTTTATAGGGCACCTGGTATCAATCGAGTGTCTGACCAATATTTGATGAAATGGCAATCATCCGCTCATATTCCTGCGGGGTAAGGTCTTTAAAGTAGTAATGCTGAGGGTTCACAGCGCTTCCATTGCGATGCACCTCATAATGAAGGTGAGGAGCAGTTGAACCTCCGGTGTTCCCTACATATCCAATAAGATCACCTCGTTTAACTTCCTGTCCCACTTTTACAGCAAATGAATTCAGGTGGCCATAAAGAGTTTCGTATCCATAACCATGATCTACTTTCACAACAAGGCCAAACCCGACACGTGTGCGACTTGAGCCGCCGGTTTCAATAACTTTTCCGTCGCCGGTAGAATAAATGGGTGTTCCAACAGGAGCGGTAAAATCCATGCCGTAATGCATTTTTCTTACTTTGTATATTGGATGTATCCGGTAGCCCCAGCCACTGGCAGTACGTTTCAGATCTTCATTGGCTACGGGCATAATGGCAGGAATACTGGCCAGCATCTTTTCCTTATTCAGGGCCAGCTTCAGCACTTCATCGTATGATTTTGACTGAATGTAAGCTTCTTTCGACACTACATCGAGCTTGCGTGCCGTTTCAATGATAAGGGATGAATTGCTAAAATCCTCAAGATGAGAATATTTGTTTGTACCACCGAACCCGGCCTTACGCACAGAGGATGGAATAGGATCTGCTTCAAAAATTATCCTGTAAATGTTATCGTCGCGTTGCTGTAAATCTTCAAGAACTTTTTCCACCAGGTCAAGATCACGTGACATCAGTTCATACTGACTAAGCAGTTGCTGATTTTCTCTTTTCAATGCTTTTGAACGGGGCGTTTCATAATAATTAAGGAAAACAATCACGATTATTAACGCAACGCCTAAACTACTGGCCAGATAAGTAAGAATTTTTCCAAGCCTTTCCCTAATAGAAATGCCCACTCGCTCGTAGCTTAATGTATCGGGGTTAAATTTATATTTCTTCTTCATCATATAACAAAGGCTATTTTTATAATCTCCTGCAAACAAAATTAATTAAATCGCCTAACTTTGCAAGAATTTTTAAAAAAGCTGTGAAATTTTTCACACTTAATTATAAACTATTAACTTCCATAGGTATGAATAGTTTTTATATGCCTGGGGAATTAAAAACAAATTTGCAGTAAAAAGGTTGAGAATGAAAACATCACAAGAAATAAGAGCAGCATTCCTGAATTTTTTCAAAGAGAAAGAACATCAGATCGTGAGTTCGGCACCAATGGTTGTAAAAGGTGATCCAACCCTGATGTTTACCAATGCCGGCATGAACCAGTTTAAAGACCTGTTCCTTGGAAACGAGCCGGTAAAGTGGCCGCGCATTGCCGACACACAAAAATGCCTCCGTGTATCCGGAAAGCACAACGACCTTGAAGAGGTAGGACTTGATACTTATCACCACACAATGTTCGAAATGCTAGGCAACTGGTCGTTTGGTGATTATTTCAAAAAAGAAGCCATCGACTGGGCATGGGAGTTTTTAGTTGACCGGATGGGAATTCCTGCAGATAATATTTATGCCACTGTTTTTGAAGGGAGCAGTGATGATAATCTTGCCAGAGATGACGAAGCTGCCGGGTTCTGGGAGAAATATTTGCCTGAAGAACGGATTTTGAACGGGAGTAAAAAAGACAATTTTTGGGAAATGGGTGACACCGGACCCTGCGGTCCATGTTCTGAAATACATATCGATATACGTTCTGATGAAGAACGGGCTAAAATTCCAGGTCGTGATCTTGTGAATAAAGATAATCCGCTGGTAATTGAAATCTGGAACCTGGTATTCATCCAGTATAACCGTAAAGCAAACGGTGCACTGGAGGAGTTGCCTGCAAAACATGTCGATACAGGAATGGGATTTGAAAGGCTATGTATGGCATTGCAGGGTGTTAAATCAAATTACGATACCGATATCTTTCAAAACATCATTGGCGAACTTGAAAAGCTGAGCGGAATAAAGTACGGCACGAGTGAAAAATCAGATATTGCCATGCGTGTGATATCCGACCATTTGCGTGCTGTAGCGTTTGCCATTGCCGATGGACAGCTGCCTTCAAACAATAAGGCAGGGTACGTGATCCGCCGTATACTGAGGCGTGCCGTTCGTTACGGATACACTTTCCTTTCATTCCGCGAACCGTTTATCTACAGACTGACAGAAGTACTTAAAAACACAATGGGCGAAACATTCCCTGAACTGGCAGCTCAGCAGACGCTTATCGGAAAAGTAATGAAAGAGGAAGAAGAATCATTCCTGCGGACATTGTCAACAGGCATTAAACTGCTTGATGAGATTATAACGAAAACAAAAAATGAACAGGGTACAGAAATATCCGGAAACAATGCCTTTGTTCTATACGATACCTATGGATTTCCGCTCGACCTGACAGCTTTAATTGCCCGCGAAAATGAGTTGGGAACAGATGAAGCCGGGTTTAAGACGGAGATGGAGGAACAAAAAATCCGTTCACGTAATGCAGCCCAGCTTGATACAGGCGACTGGGTGGAAATTAGAAAAACCGATCAGACCAGGTTCCTGGGATACGACCAGAATGAGGCCGAGGTTCGTATAGCCCGCTACCGGAAGGTATCTCAGAAAAGCAAGTCGTTTTACCAGCTGGTATTCGACCAGACCCCCTTCTATGGAGAATCGGGAGGTCAGGTTGGTGATTCAGGATACATTGAAAGTGATGGAGTTAAAACCCGGATATTCGATACCCAAAAGGAAAACAACCTGATTGTTCATTTAACAGAAAAGCTACCTGAGAATCCGGAAACTCATTTCCATGCTGTGGTCAACCATGAAAAAAGAGTTGAAACAGCCAACAACCATACTGCTACACACCTTCTCCATGCTGCTTTGCGCGAGGTATTGGGAACTCATGTGGAACAAAAAGGTTCGTTGGTTAACTCCGCCCATTTGCGGTTTGACTTTTCCCATTTCCAGAAACTATCGGACGAGGAGATAGAGCAGGTGGAAGAGATTGTAAATCAAAAAATCAGGGAGAATTCAGTACGTGAAGAGGAACGGGAACTCCCAATGCAAAAAGCCCAGAAAAAGGGGGCTATTATGCTGTTTGGTGAAAAGTATGGAGAAACAGTTCGTGTGATTAAATTTGGTGAATCGGTTGAGTTATGTGGAGGAATCCATGTTACTGCTACAGGCCAGATCGGAATGTTTAAAATTGTTTCAGAAAGTGCTATTGCTGCCGGTGTTCGTCGGATTGAAGCCATTACCGGTAAGCATGCAGAAAAATACGTAAACGATCAGATAAAAACCCTTAAAAGCATCCGTGAGATAGTAAAAAGCTCTAATGACATCCTTGCCAGCGTGGGAAACCTGCTAAAAGAAAATACAGAGTTGACAAAGAAAATTGAAGCTTTTGGCCGCGAACGATTAAAAGTTATCAAAGAGAATCTGAAGAGTAAGGTTTTATCAGAGAATGGTGTTAATATTATTGCCGGTCAGGTGGATGTTGACAATGCAGCCATGATCAAAGATCTGGCTTTCCAGTTAAAAAATGAGGTGGATAATCTTTACCTGGTGCTGGGTGCTGATATAGAAGGCAAGCCAAACCTTACGGTAATGATTGCAGAGAACCTGGTTAACGATAAAGGTCTCAATGCCGGGCAGATTGTAAGGGAAGCGGGCAAAGAAATAAAGGGAGGCGGAGGCGGTCAGGCCTTTTATGCCACTGCCGGGGGAAAAGATGCCTCAGGGTTACAGGCAGCTGTTGATAAAGCATTAACCTTCATCAACTAAAATCATCTTGTAGTAGCAGTAGTTACCTTACTGCTACTATAAGAAATTTTGTTGCCGTCCAAAAGAGATTCGGGTCCTCGATAAACAAGGTATCGGCCTGGTTATCTCCTGAGATACGGTACGATTCACCGGGGTGCACAGAAATAAGCTCAGCTTTTTTTGATTCCAGCGGAATGAATTCAATCTCACGTATATCGACAGGAGTAAACTGCTCCCGGGCAAAATCACTTCTCAACACGGGCGTACTTCCAATGCCAAGGATACCTCCTTGTCGCTCAACGATTCCTTCATCTTTAAGCTCGCTGATTGAACCAACTGTATAATAAGCCCGATTCAGGGCAGTGGTCCTCATATTTAAAGTATCCATCTGAAGCGCACTGTATTCAGTTGCTTCTGTTACCTGCTGCTGCAACATGTCAATATTTTCACGCTGTTCCTTTACCATCTGACTTAACTCGCCAACTTCAGTATCCCTCGCCTGAAGGTTTTGCTGCAATTCATTGGATTGTTCTTCCAGATCTTCTATCATTGCCTGCAGCTTGGTTGACTGAACATTTGAAGTGCTTAACCGTCGTTTCATAGACGCAATAAGCTCCTGGTTCTCTTCCAGGAGGGAGTTAATGGAAATAATATCATTAACAATTTGATTCCTTTGATTGCCACTTAACCTGCTTTCTGATTCTCCCGATTCGGGCATCATGCGCTCCAGTCTTCTTATCGAATCCAGGCTGGCCTGTATTGCGGAAAAATCTTCCCTGAATATTTCGATTGTAGCATCTCTTTCAGCAGTTACAGCCTGCAAACTATCAACTTTCTGTTCCAGTTGTTCAGCTTGTTGTTTATGATTTTCACAAGAATATAAGAACAGAACCGCAAAAAATAGTATAAAATATTTCATAGCTATAAATTTTATGTTTTTAAGGATTAATTATATGATTACTATTAAATATACAAAAAAAATGCCACACTATCATATAATACCCAACAAACCAAGCGTTCAGATTTACTAAGGTTTAATAAAAGACAAAAAATGGGCTTATATTAAAAACACTTCATAGAAGCTTTTGTTCACTTTTTTATTTTTGCAATCCATTTAAGCGATTGAATTAACTAAAACTTTTATTTTAACAATCTGTTCAATACATTATAGTTAATCCGAACAGATGAATAGTTCACGACTACCTTTACTAAAAGTTTTTGTTTTTATTACCAGCTGTGTTCAAAAGCAAAATAAAAAAAAGGTATCCTCCGACAGGATTAAATATGCCGATGAGGTAAAATCTGGCAGCATTAATAATGAAATTGACTGACAAACATATATTTCTGAAGATTCGGATTTTTCATTAAAATTTCCCGAAAAATGGAAATCAGAAGTATTTAAAGTTGGATACAATCAGAGGATTATTAACATCTATCCAGACAATGCAGGCGACTCTTTGGATTTACCGCTTACCATTTACGATAATGCGGGTATTTCCTTTATTGGTATTTTTCCTGATGGTTATGGTACTGAGTTTCCGTCAGGTAAAAGGAGCAATATTGATGAAAATGGAGAAGAACCAGTAGCATTCGATATTAACATGAAGGAATCACAGGCGAAACACTCCGGATTTTTTTATTTGTTATTACTGGCCACAAAAAAACGTCGGGTGATGCTGTTTCCTACCTGGTCGGTTACATTGAGGATGTGCCAGCCGCCTTCAGGATGAATGGCAATCTGATGCTTTCCGGAGGTAGCACCCAGAAATTGCTCGTCAAGGTGCCAGTACACCTCTGAGTTATGCCCCCTGTGTACCAGTTCAAATATCAGTCTTCCCGGGGTTCCGTCCAAATCGACGGGAATAAAAAGATTGTTCCATTCGCGTGGATAAACAAACTCCATGTTTTCAATTTTATCGGAACAACCAGGCAACAGCGGAGGCAACAGAGAATAGACCGGGTTTCGGAGCCTGAAAAAATATTCCATTGCCGGAGGTAAAATAAACCAGTTTTTATGTTTCATTTCTGATACCGGATAGCAATCGGCATTCACCCTGTGTGTTTCTGTTTCATTAAAGTGAATGGTACGATGCCACGGGCACACTTCTGCTTTTGTACCAGCCGGTAACCAGACGCTTTTCACGGAATCGCAATTAATTCCGGGGCGGTAGCCGCTTTCCGGGCAGATCTCAACCTGTTCCATTTCGTCAACGGGCATACTAAACCACCCGGAGGCAGGAAGCAACTTAAAAACATCAAACATCAGCGGTGCAGCGGCAGCTACTCCGGTTAATCCCGGGCGGCCTTCACCATCGGCATTTCCAACCCAGACGGCCACTACGTAATCCTTTGTCATACCCACAGCCCACCCATCGCGAAAACCAAAACTAGTCCCTGTTTTCCATGCAATGTTTCGCATCGATGCAAACTCCTGCCAGCCAGCCTCCGATTCCGGGCGCTTCACCTTTAGCAAAGCCTGCAGGGTAAGGTAGATCGCAGAAGCACGAAGTACCGGCTGATCGGTTTGTTCCTGCAGAGTTTTTACCTGTGCATTTGCTTTGTTCCAGACCAGCGGTGAAAACGGATCAGAAACATATGAACCATCGTGCGAAGAGTAATTATTAAGAATAGAAACCAGTGATGTGTACATTCCTGCCATGTTCCACAACGAAACTTCTGCCCCACCCAGGATGAGTGATAGTCCGTAATGGTCGGGCGGACGGGTGAGTGAATTCATGCCTGCTTTTTTCAGAAAAGAATAGAAGGGCGTAACTCCGTAATTTTGCAACATTTTCACTGCCGGAATATTCAATGAACGTGCCAGCGCTTCGGCGGCGGGCACAGCGCCACTATAATCCTGGTCAAAATTAAGCGGTGTAAAACCACCAAACCGGGTGGGAACGTCGGGAATTAACATTTGTGGTGTAATTTGTCCGTCGTCAAGCATCTGACAGTATAAAAATGGTTTTAATATACTGCCGGTACTTCGCAACGCCTGCACAACATCTACATTGTTGGCGTGGTTGTCCTCTATTCCGTCGAAATAATTCCCCACATACGCTTTTACCTCTTTTGACGACACTTCAGAAACCACAACTGCCAGGTTATAAATGTGGTTGGCTTCCAGTATTTTTCGGTGCCGGCAGGCCACTTCTGCCACTTTTTCCTGCAAAAATCCATCAACTGTTGACAGGACGCGCTCTCCGTGTTTTTCCTCCGCAGCCCTCTCCACCAAATGGTAGGCAGTTATAGGCAGTGGGTTAACCTTCTCAGGCAAAGGTTCGGCAACCGATAATTGAAATGTGAGGCTGTCAATTGTGCGATTATCCAGCAGCTTCGCCAACAGGCGATCGCGTTTTTGCTTTAACCGCTGATCAAGTCTTCCGGGATAGATTAGCGCAGGTGCATTGGGCAAAACAGCCAGCGTAGCCGATTCGCCCCATGACAACTCGGAAGCCGGACGGGCAAAATAGCGCCAGGCGGCCGTTTCAAGTCCAACAATGTTCCCCCCAAACGGGGCATGTGAAGCATAGATTTTTAAAATTTCCCTCTTTGACAAGCGGAGTTCCAGGTTTAAAGCCCATATCATTTCAATAATTTTGTTCTTGAATGAACGTGCTTTATCATCTCTTGCCATTCGGCATACCTGCATCGTAACCGTGCTTCCGCCACTTAAAATTTTACCGGCTTTAATATTCTGAACCGCTGCCCTGGCCAATGAAACAGGATTTATTCCGGGGTGAAGGTAAAAGTAAGTGTCTTCAAACAGGATAAGGCACTTTTCGTATTTAAAAGGAATGGAATCGGGGGAGGGAAAGCGCCACTGCTGATCGGCAGCAACTCGTGCACCCAATAACCTGCCCTCCTCACTTTCTACCACAGTTGAAAAAGGTACATCAAACAGTGGCCGGGGAACCATAAAATAAAAGGTGATGAAAAAAGAAACTGCAACAACAATAAGAAGCAGCAGCTTCCATTTTTTGAATAGTAGTTTGTATTTTTTACATATATTTTTCAATCCCAATTGTGTTGATCTGTTAACTAAAAAGAATGATTCATTCCATGCCCCTGGTAAAAATACCGTAGCTAATTATTTTTTCACCTCCACCCAGCTGCCAGCATTTTGAGCACGGACACTTACGTCATACATGGCTTCGCAATTTACCGGTGGCTGATAGAAACGTCCGGTGTAGGCGGCATTCAGATAAAAAATAAAAGACTTTTGCTGATTCATATCCAAATCAAAATAGGTATAAACCCGATCATCACGAATATCCTGGTATTCAAACGCCGAATTCTGTTCCTGAGGGATATCATTCATCCTTTTGTTGATGATTTCCCAACCCGATGGAAACACCGTATTTAAAACCATCTCTTTGTAGTCTTTTAACGTTCCGGGATTTTTAACAGTTGCCACCATACGGAAATCTTCGCCCTGTTTTAATGCCTGCGGATTGACATCTTTACCCGCAGGATCGATATATCTGACATTCAGCAGTAATTCACTGGAAACCGGAACAGAATCCACCCCAACAGGGATTCCGCGGGCAAACACCTTTACAAATGCAGGTGATTCACCTTTGTTTGTATATTCAACCCGGATGCTGCTATCGTTTTTAATATTTACAGGAAACGTAAGCACCGGGATTTTTGTGCGAAGACTTGTTTTCTCTCCATTTACAACCATTTCAAAACGGGTTTCGGTATCCCCGCTAAAGTACTCACGGGCAAAGCCGGCAGCCGACGACAAACACCAGGCGGCTGTTTGAGTGCTCAGCCACTCGTGCCGGGTTATCTCGTTTGAAATATTCTGCAGCATTTTAAATGCCTGCTCTTTTTCTTTCATCAGGATCAGTGTTTCCAATATCATCGCCTTATCGCGGAGGGCTGAACCAAAGGTGCCGCCCATTTCGCGGTAATCGTCCACGGTTGTTGTGGTATTGGCAATCAAATGCCGGGCTGCCTCAGGCTGACCGGCCAATACATAGGCTGCTGCCAGCCTCCAAGATACTTCGGCTGATTTCTCTCTCTTTTCACGCAACCGGTTCATGGCTCCCAAATCAGGTGAACCGGCCAACGCAAGCGTATATAAACGGTAAGCCTGCACAAAATCGTAGTGGCGATGGTATATATCGTTGACAGAATTCGCTTGCGGATTCCAGTTTCGCGCCGATGTTCGTTGAAAATTCAGCCATTTATCCTTTAATCCAACAGGCAGGGAATAGCCCTCATTCTCTACTTTCAGCATGAAATGACCAGCATAACTGGCTCCCCACTCGTTTACCACTGTTGCCCCAGGCCAGTAACCAAATCCACCATTGGGTAACTGGAAAGCCGGTAGTTTTTGCAAAACGCTGCGAATGTTGTCTTCGGTTTCCTGTTTTTGGTCAGCCGACAAATCAGTTAAATCAGCTAAAAACAGTTGCGGGAAAGCTCCGGAAACTATTTGTTCGATGCATCCATGGGGATAACCAATGAGATAATCCAGGTGTTTGGTGAGGTTCAAAGGCGGAAATCCTGAGATTTCAACCCATGCCTCACCGGCTGTAACTTCCCCAGGTACCTCTATAGAGGTTGTCCAGCTTTTTTTACCATCCACCATTTCCGAACTCTCAATGGTAACGGCCGAATTGGGGTTTCTAATTTCCAGTTCCACTTCATAGGTTGCCCGCTCGCTGCCACTACCGGCTTCAATTTCTATTCTCCCAATGCCTGTTTTTGATTTCACTTTGAGGTTGAAATAAACCATATTTTCACCTAAGGTGGAAAACTCAACGCTCTTTTGCGATTCACCCGACAGTTCCATCAGGTCATTGGTTTTTACCCGCACAGTTACATTTTTCACATTCTCTTTCATAGCAAAAATGTTAACAGGGAGGCTCACTTCTTCTTCAGGTGCCAAAACCCGTGGTAACGAGGCCAGCAACATCAATCCCTTTCGCACGGGAACTGTTTTTTCTGCATTGCCGTAAGCCCCATTGTTTCCGGCAACTGCCATCACACGGACCGACCCCACATAATTGGGCATAACAAAATCGTGTTTGTTTGTTTGGCCTTTCTTCAGTGTAAATGGCCCTGCAAACTGCACCACCGGTTTAAAGCGGGTTACTTCCTTTTTACCTGATGCCAGCATTTCACTGTCGCCACCTACGGCAAAGGCTTTTTCAAGTTTTGCACCATATGCTCCGGCAACATAATCATATAAATCCCATGTTTTAACTCCCAATGCTTCACGGGCATAAAATGCAGTGTGCGGATCGGGTGTCCTGAAATTGGTCAGTCCAAGGAGACCGTCGTCAACTATTGCCAGCGTATAGGTCATTTCCTTTTTGTTGGCTTCCGAAATGCTGATTGTATATTTTTGTTCCGGTTCAATATCTGCCGGTGCAATAATAACAGGTTTTAAAATAGTTTCCTGATTCTCTACCAGCACTGAAGTCACACCATACAACCTGAGTGGTGCATCATTTTCAGTTTGTCCGTAGGGTTGGATTAAACTGATGTGAATGTAAAAGTTTGGCGCCATTTCAGGCTTTGCTTCAATAGTAAACCGGGTTTGTTTTTCTTCCGTTTCTACCCAGAACAAATCGGTAACTTCCGTTCCGTTTTCCAGGCTTACCAATGCTCTTCCAGCTTTAGACGAAGGAAGGATAACTTCAATTTTTTCACCAACCTGGTATTTTTCCTTGTCGGTACGCAACGTGAGCAAAGTGGCGCCGTCGGCCATTCCATCCGATCGCCAACTTCCCCATTTCGACATGTAGAAAGTAACGCCTGCTGCATGACCGCCCTTCTTGTCTTTCACCCAAAGCAGGTAGCGCCCGTTATCGTCCCAGTTGCGGTACTTTAAGTTCAGCTTAATCGTATTTTTATGACCGGCCTCCTTGATGTTCCAGGTAGCCACCGGCCGGTAATGACTGCCGGAGACATATTGTGCAAGGTATTCATCGCCCGATTCCCACCACCAGCGCCAGTCGATCTTATATAGTTTGGCCTGCAAATCGGCACCTGAAGCCGGTTGCCCGTTTTCATCAACCAATACGATCTCAGGTAAATAATCCGTATCGGTTTTATACCAATTGTCTTCCGAAGCGGGCATTTTTACCCCTACAAAATTGGTAAAAGGAGCAAATTGCGCCTGTGACACATTAATACTGAAATCGCCACCCTCTTCAAACACCCGGCTGGTAAACCACGCTTTTAACATTCCCGGTGCATTGTTGAGTGAATGAAAATCGACAGGAATAACTGTTTTGCCATTTTCATCCAGTCGGTCTTCAAAAATAGTTTGTTCAGCAGGTGAAAATTCGGAAGCCGGATCGGTAAAAGAGTAATGTTCAAAACCTTCAAATAAGGTTTTGTCTCTTACAAAAAGTACATCCACTTTTGTTTTCAAAAAGCGGGCAGGCGTACCAAAAAGCCACGACGATTCCAACGGAATCTGTTTTGTTTTTTTTGTAAGCGGTGTTTTGGACAATCCAAGCTCTACTTTCAGGCGGTTGGGTTTTACCGTTTCTATTTTTAACCGTTTTGAAAATGTAGCATTACCTACTTTTGCTTCAGCAAGCCAATTTCCGGTAGGCGCATCTGTTTCAGTTTTTATGATAAAAGAATAAAATCCGTTTTGATTATTGGTCTGTACCCTTTTTTCTACAACCTGTCCGCTTGGATTTGTTAACTGGAAAATTACAGGATAATTTTCAGGAAGCCCTGCATATTCCTTTTCCACAATTAAATTCAGGAAAAGCGTGTCGCCCGGGCGCCAAACACCACGTTCGCCATAGATAAAACCTTTTAGCCCGTCGGTGATTTCCTGGCCTGTAACATTAAAATTACTGGTTGAAAGTGCAGATCCGTCGTCGAGGCGCAAATAACCAAACTGCATTCCCTTTTGCGCCATCAGCAAAAACGGTTTTTTCTTCAAATCGACACGGGCGAACCCCTTATTATCGGTCACTACAGTTTCAATCAACCGGTTCTGGAAATTGTACAAATGAAGTTCTACCCCCTGTTCAGGGTCGGTGGTAAGCAAATTGGTAACCGCAAAATCGAGATGGTGGTTGCGGCCTTCTTTGACAATAATTCCCAGCTCCGATGCAAAAATATTACGCGACATAAATTGGTTAGAATTGTAATAGGAAATATGACATGGATTATCGCGTTCCTCCCAGTTGTAGCCTTCAGGATAATAATAACCGGAATACCAGCCCGGCTGATCCCATTCTGTCTGATAGGGTTCGTCTTCCTGAAGCCTGGTTTCCTGAAGCTGTTTATGGTTATTTTCTTCGCCGCAATTGTAAACAGAAAATTCTTTTTTGAAACGTAATTCTACATTGTAAATGGCACCCTGTTCGATCACTAATAGCTGTGCAAGGTTAATTTTATAGGTATTCCATCGCTCCATTCCACCCGGTCTGGGTGGTGTCAACGTAACAATTCCTGAATAAACCAGCCTTCCTGTTTTCTTCAGGTTGTCACTTTCTTCCAATTGGTTTTGTTGAAAGAACATTAAAACATTGTCTTTATAAATCTGCACAACGCGTACTTCCACGGCATTCAGGTTCACTGCCTCAAAAGGCATTTCAAGTGATCCGCTTTGCGGGACAATATTTCCTTTCCCAATGAAACGGACAGCCGGTTTTATGCTGCGGAACTGCAGCCGGAAGGTTTCTGTTGTTTTTAGCCTGGTATAATTGATACTTTGTATGCCTTCTGAAATGACCAGGTTTATTTCACCGGAAAGAATGTCCGTAGGCCAGCCTTTTATCGTATTGCCTTCAATCGTAAGCCGGAGAGCGGTTCCGTCATCAAGAGAAACCAATCCGGTCAGGTCCTTCGTTTTCATTAAAGGATCGGAGAAGCGGATCTGAATGTGCTGCTCAGGTTCCTGTAATACTTTGGCCTCCAGTATATTAAAAACATTCTCTGCAGGAATCTCAAAGGTTTCGCTGCCTTGTTTATCTGCGTTTAACGAATTACCATTCCATTCAATTATTAGTTCACCGGAACGGTCCTGCGGCCGCAACAAACTATCGATAGTAAAAAAATGCTTTCGCCGGTCGGGTTCGTGCATCCATTGCAAGACTATCTCTTTCCCTTCATAAGATGCCTGTATGACCTTTTCTGCTTCTACAGAGTTAGCAACATCGGCGGTAAGCAGGTAACCATCCAGTTTCATTTTGTTATAGGGTCCGCCATCATAGTTTTTTAGCCCATCAAAATTTATAGAGAACGACTGTTCGAGGGTGGTAAACTGAAACGGCATCGGCTTTAGGGCTTCATCGGTATTTATAATTTCCTCCAGTAAGAATTCGGCTGTATAAAGCTTTCCGGGATCCATTGGTTGATCCGGGTGAAATTCAACAATACGGTCACCAACCAAAACGGTTTTACCTTTAATCTCCGGTAAAAATCGGAAAAGGGTCACCCCCTGTTTATACTTTTCTGTAACCGGTTGTGCGAGATGAACAACGATGATCGCCTCAGTTGAAACAGTTCCACTGGTAAAAGCCTGGACATATTTGCCGAAGACGGCATCGGTTATTATTGGTTGTTTATTTGACTGGCAGCTTATAAAAACTGAAAAGATCAAAACAAGCAACTGGGAAATTACTTTATTCATAAAATGGTTTTCGGTTAGAACAAAAATCTATATTCAATAAATCCAGGAAAGATTATTTCAGAGAAGTCATAATTCTTTTGCTTTATCTAAAGGTCGCTTAAAAAAAAGTACAAACAAACCTACATAAAAAATCTTTACATACATACGAATAGAAATCAAGTTCATACCATTATTTTATTGAATAATCCGAAGCACAAGCGTGATATGATTTTTTGTGTAATTTAAGTTAAAGAACTATCCATCCTTAATGCAAAAACAGAAGGCAGTTACAAGAGAGTTATAAAATACAATTGGTATCAAATGCCGAAATTTTATCAGGACACAAAAAAAAAGGATTAAGCAGTTCTTCAACTACTTAATCCTTTTAAATGTCGGGGTAGCAGGACTATAATATCATGCTATTCAATTGATAATCAATATGCAAATTTGCACTAAAAATTTTGGTATTTATACTTTTTGCACTAATTTAGGCTTCTAAATACTTAATTTACAATTAATAAATATTCATTTGTCAAATCTTAGAAATTTGCACTAATATGTCACATTACACAGATGACCAAATAGCAAAATACGTAAATACATATATAACTCCAAGGGATGCTAAAATTAGAAGAATTATCATTCCAAAACAAACGGATAAAAACGGTGAAGCAATGGTTTATATACTTCTTCGAAGATATAGTCCAATTGAAAAAAAAGATTTAAAGAAGAAGAAAGTACCTACAAATATTCGAGTAAAACCAGCACATTGGTCAAGCAAGAAAGGGGAAGTGTTAAAAGGCGATTTTAATTACCAACAGAAAAACAGATTCATTAAGGATAAAGAAAGCCAGATAAGTAATTATATAAATAATCCCAATTTGGAATATCAATTTGCTATGCTAAGCAAAGAAGAATTCCTTTTAATTGAGGAAGTATTTCCCTCAAAAAAGTTTTTAAAATATAAAAAGTCACTGGCTGATTATATTGAAGAATACTATGAAAGACGAAAGAAATTAGGACATAGGCAAGGTACAATTAAAGAGTTCAAAACTGTATTGAACAGAATTAAAAGATTCGATGATAGTAACGATAGGAAAACATATTTAAAAGACATCAATATCAGTTGGTCTGATGATTTTGAAGTATGGTTAAATAAAGAGAACTATGCTGATGGGACAATTGAAAAATGTTATACCATTTTAAATACTGTACTCTACCATTACTGGGAAGTTAAGGATGAACAAAATATTGAGATGACTGATAAATTTCAATCTAAAAAGTTCAAAAGAGGAAAAAAGAGTAAAAACAAACCAAATCCCATAACCGAAGAACAACTAATGGCATTATATAATCATACGTTTACAGAAAATCATTTTGAAACCGTAAGGAAAATGATATTATTACAATGCTTTATTGGAATGCGTTATGGTGACATCAAAAGGATTAAACCAGAAAACATTAAAGAAAATTTTTTGATTTTCACACCAACAAAAACAGATAATTATGATGTTGTTGTTGAACAACCATTAAATAAATATTCAAAAGAATTACTTGAAGAAGTTAACTTTGATACATCATGTTATAGTATGCAAAACCAACCTTATAATAGAACCATTAAAGAATTACTGAAATCAATTTCAAATAAAGATGAATTTGAACATTTAGAATTCAAAACCGACCACACTAGCCACAATTTCAGAGATACATTTATATCATTGGCGGTTACAAAAGGTGTTAATTGGAAAAGTATATTGAAGTGGGTAGGACAGTCATCGTATAACATAATGGATAGATACATCCATCTAACTAGTGTCTGTCAATAAACAATAAAATGTTGATAACTAGCACTCTATTTGCTTCTTAAAAAGTCTTTTCCTTTGTAAATTTAGGAAAAAATACCAATGAAACTATTTGAAGATTTTAAAATAAAGTTTGAGAAGCCTGACT